>JAEKKN010000037.1 GCA_019510305.1 Microbacterium sp. | reverse complement strand
GATCAGACCTGCCACACCGGCCAGCGACAGGCGGAAGCCCATGCGCCAGGCGAGGATGCAGATGATGATGTACGTCAGCACACCCATCACCGCGATCGATGCGACGATCACGGCACCGAGGGCTCGATAGACGATCAGCGAGTAGATCGCGACGAGCACGAGGCCGATGAGACCGGCGATGAGGCCGATCTGCAGCTGCTGCGTGCCGAGCGTGGCCGACACCGTGCCGGAGCTCTGCACTTCGAAGCTCAAGGGCAGCGCGCCGAACTTGAGCTGGTCGGCGAGCGTCTTCGACGACTCCTGGGTGAAGCTTCCCGAGATGCTGGGACGCCCGTCGAGGATCTGTCCGTTCATCTGCGGAGCGCTAATCACGCTGCCGTCGAGCACGAACGCGAACTGATCGCGCGGCGAGAGGCTGGCGAGCTTGTTCTGGTACAGGCGCGTGCTGACCTTGCCGAACGCGTCGGCGCCATCGGCGGTCATGGTCAACTGCACGAGCCATGCACCCGACTTCGGGTCGCGGCCCGCCGTCGCGTCGGTGATCGCAGTGCCGTCGAGCTCTGCCGGTCCGAGCAGGTACTTCGCGGCGCCGCTCGGGTCGCACGCGATGAGCGGCTGGTCCTTGGGAGCGCGGGCTGCGTCGGTGGAGGGGTTCGCGCAGTCGTAGGCGAGGAACTCGGCCTGCAGCTTGTCGGTGATCCACGCGGTGTCGCTCGCGTCGGTCGGCGTGGCGGTAGGTGTCGCGTTGAGCGAGTCGTCGGGGGTCGGGTATGGCGTGGTTTTGCCGTCCTCGCCCGTGAACGCGGTCGCGGCGGCCGTCGTGGCGAGCACGGCGCGGAACTCGAGCTGCGCACTCGACTTGATCCGGTTGCGGGTGGCCTCATCGGCCACACCGGGGATCTGGACGACGATGTTCTGTCCGCCCTCGGTGGTGATGTCGGCCTCGCTGACACCCGAGGCGTCGACGCGCTGGCGGATGATCGCCGCTGCCTGATCCATCTGCTCCTGCGAAGGAGCGGCGCCGTCTTCGGTCTGCGCCTGCAGGACGATCTGCGTTCCGCCCTGCAGGTCGAGGGCGAGTTCTGGAGTCCAAGAGCTCTTCTGGAACACGTACACGCCGAGCGCGTTGATGCCGAAGAGGACGCCCGTCACCAGAAGAAGCCCGAGAAGGACCCTCCAGGCGTGACGGACAGGTGAGGAAGAAGCCACGTGCTCAGCTTTCTGACATGCCGGCGCGCCGCTGCGGCGCGCAGATCCTGAAGAAGATTACTTGTCGTCCGCGTCGCGCTCGAGACGCGCACGCGTCTCATCGGCGGTCTCGATCGACGGGGCCTGCTCGTCGGCTGCGGAGTCGTCCACAGCATCCGGCTCGTCTGCGGCATCCGCGTCGTCCGCGACCGTCGGCTCCACGACCCGGAGGATCGCCTGGCTGTGCACCTCGATGATGGTGCCCGGTGCGATCTCGACGAGCGCCGGCTCATCGAGGTTCTCGGGGTCGTACGCGACGATCGTGCCGTAGAGGCCGCCCTGCAGCAGTACCTTGGCGCCGGGAACCGTCTTGGTCGCCTTCTCCTCCTGGTCGGCCTTCATCTGCTTCTGCCGCTTGCGGCTGTTGACGAACATGAAGACGATCAGGACGCCGAGGACCGGCAGCATGAGGAGTGTGGGATCCATGACGGATGCCTTTCATTCGCGCACACGCCAACAGCGGCCTGCACTTCGGGGGATGAGACGGAAGTCTCCAGCGATTATAGGTTATCGAAGAGTCCGCCCTCGGCCTGGTGCGCGAGTCCGAGGTGCGCGAAGGCCTCGGGCATCGCGACCCGGCCGCGGGGCGTTCTACCGAGGAAGCCGATGCGCACCAGATAGGGCTCCACCACGCTCTCGACCGTCTCGGCCTCTTCGCCCACCGCGACGGCGAGAGTGCTGAGGCCGACAGGGCCGCCTCGGAACCGCCGGACCAGGGCGTCGAGCACGGCGCGGTCCAGACGATCGAGACCGATCGGGTCGACGTCGTAGAGCTCGAGGGCGGCTCGCACGCCCGAGAGGGATGCCGCTCCCCCGCCGTGCACGAGCGCGTAGTCGCGCACACGGCGCAGCAGCCGATTCGCGATGCGGGGTGTGCCTCGTGAGCGACGGGCGATCTCGCTGAGGGAATCGGACGGCAGATCGACGCCCAGCACGAGCGCGGATCTCGCGATCACCTGCTCGAGCTCGCCCTCGTCGTAGAACTCGAGGTGCCCGGTGAAGCCGAAGCGATCGCGCAGCGGGTTCGGCAGAAGGCCCGAGCGCGTCGTCGCGCCGACGAGGGTGAACGGAGCCAGCTCGAGCGGGATGCTCGTGGCGCCAGCCCCCTTCCCGACCATGATGTCGATGCGGAAGTCTTCCATGGCGAGGTACAGCATCTCCTCGGCGGACCGCGCCATGCGGTGTATCTCGTCGATGAACAGCACTTCGCCCGGAGTCAGGCTAGACAGCAGAGCGGCGAGGTCGCCGGCGTGCTGGATCGCCGGCCCGCTCGACATGCGCAGCGGACGCCCGCTCTCGTGCGCGACGATCATGGCGAGAGTGGTCTTGCCGAGACCCGGGGGGCCCGCCAGCAGGATGTGGTCGGCGGAGCGGCCTTGAATCGCCGCGGCGTCGAGCAGCAGCTGGAGCTGCCCTCGGACCTTCATCTGTCCGACGAACTCGTCGAGACTGCCCGGTCGGAGCGCCCCCTCGATCGCGAGTTCGGCCTCGTCGACCGGTTCCATGGCGTCGCGGGCCTCAGACACGTGCCGGTCCCAGTGTCGCGAGAGCGCGACGAAGGAGCGAGGACACGGAGGCGCGCTCGGCTTCGGAGGCGTCGGTGGCGGTCTGCGTGGCCGCCTCGACCGCGACCTTCTCGGACCAGCCGAGGCCGACGAGCGCGGCGGCGACCTGGTCGACCACGTCGCCGCGGGATGCCCCGGTGGTCTTCGCCGCAGGCGCCGTAGCCTGCACCTTGCCTGCGAGCTGCAGGACGATGAGCTTGGCAGTCTTCGGCCCGATGCCGGAGACCCGCCGGAAGGGAGCGTCGTCCTCGGCGGTGACCGCCTCGGCGATCTGATCCACCGTGAGGTGCGAGAGCACGCCGAGAGCGGACTTCGGGCCGACCCCCGTGACGCTGATCAGCAGCCCGAAGATCTCGAGCTCGTCGCGGTCGGCGAACCCGTACAGCGAGAGCGCGTCTTCACGCACGATGAGGCTTGTGTGCAACAGCATCCGCTCGCCGATCGACGCGGTGTGCGCGACGTCGGCGGGCACGGCGACGGAGAAGCCGACGCCACCGACCTCGATGACGACCTGATCCGACGTCGTGTGCAGCACGGTGCCGTGCAGGGAGGAGATCATGGGTCCAGCTTAGGCGCGGGATCGTACATACGTTCGAGCGACACGCTCCGCGTCGGCCCAGGCCTTCTGCGCCGGCGTGAGCGCGTCCTGCCCCGGAGGTCCGGCCGCGCCTCGTCGCCAGGCATGGCACAGAGCGATCGCGAGGGCATCTGCCGCGTCGGCGGGCTGAGGGGGCGCGTCGAGGCGCAGGATGCGGGCGATCATCGCCTGCACCTGCTTCTTGTCCGCGGCGCCGTAGCCCGTGACGGCCGCCTTTACCTCGCTCGGCGTGTGCGTGGCTGCGGGGAGCCCCGCCTCGGCGGCGAGCAGCAGGGCGACCCCGCTGGCCTGAGCCGTCCCCATCACGGTGTGGCTGTTCTGCTGCGCGAACACGCGCTCCACCGCGACGGCATCCGGCTCGTGGATCTCGAGGACCTCGCGGATGCCGGCGGCGACCAGCGCGAGCCGCTCGCCGATCGGCGCATCCACGGGGGTGCGTATCACACCGACGTGCACGAGCGTGCCGCGGCGGGATCGATCGACGTCGACGACTCCCACGCCGCAGCGCGTGAGCCCGGGGTCGATGCCGAGGACGCGTAGCGAGGAGGAGGTCACTCCCCCAGGCTATGCGCGGTCATCGGCACTGGGCCGCAGGCACGCAGCAGAGTCACTCGTCGTTCTCGAGCTCCGCCTGCACCTCTGCAGTCAGGTCGAAGTTGCTGAAGACGTTCTGCACGTCCTCGCTGTCTTCGAGAGCGTCGATCAGGCGGAAGATCTTGCGCGCGGTGTCGGCGTCGATCTCCACCTTGAGGTTCGGGACGAACTCGACGTCGGCCGACTCGTAGTCGATGCCTGCGTCCTGGAGCGCGGTGCGGACCGTGACCAGGTCGGTCGGTTCGGTGACGATCTCGAAGCCCTCGGCGTGCGGCTCGATCTCCTCGGCCCCCGCCTCGAGGGCGGCCATCATGACGTCGTCTTCCGTCGTGCCCTCGGAGCCGACGACGATGACGCCCTTGCGGCTGAAGTTGTAGGCCACGCTGCCGGGGTCGGCGAGCGTGCCGCCGTTGCGGCTGAGGGCCGTGCGCACCTCGGCGGCCGCGCGATTCTTGTTGTCGGTCAGACACTCGATCATGAGGGCGACGCCGTTGGGGCCGTAGCCTTCGTACATGATCGACGTGTACTCGACGGCTTCGCCGCCGATGCCCGCACCGCGCTTGACGGCACGGTCGATGTTGTCCTTCGGGACGGACGTCTTCTTCGCCTTCTGCACCGCGTCGAAGAGCGTCGGGTTTCCCGCCAGATCAGGACCGCCGAGCTTGGCCGCGACCTCGATGTTCTTGATGAGCTTCGCCCACGACTTGGCACGACGCGAGTCGATGATCGCCTTCTTGTGCTTGGTCGTGGCCCATTTGGAATGCCCGGACATAAGTCTCCGCTCGTCGTATCCGCCCCGGCGCTCGGCCAAGGGCATCGTCCAGTCTAGAAGATGAGCACGAAGTCTGCGACGCTCGCCTCGCAGACCGTGACGTCGGAACCAGGCGCCGCATGGTCCTCGTGGTGTGGAACGCCGACGACGCGACCTCCGCGACTACCATCTCCCGTAGGTACATGGATGCACCGCTCAGGAGGAACGATGACGAACCCTCATGCACGGATCAAGCGCAGTCCCCGCGGACAGGCGATGGCTCCGGACACCGATCCGATACCCGCTTCCGCATTCGATGCCCTCGATCGCACTGTGCTGCACTGGCTGGGAATGGCTGGTTTCCTCATCAACGCGCGGGGAACCCTGCTCGCCGTCGATCCGCTGCTCGAGGGGTTCGACATGCCGGTCCTCATCGACTTCCCGCTTCGAGCAGCCGACGTGCCTCGACTCGATGCGGTCCTGGTCACACATGCGGACAACGATCACTTCAGCGTCCCGACGTGCACGGCCCTGAGCGCAGTCACCGGGCGCTTCCACTCGACGCGATATGTCGCCGAGCAGATGCGCGGATCCGGTATGCGTGCGGAGGGCCATGACATCGGCGACGAGTTCGCCGTCGGCGAGGTGCGCGTCAAGGTGACGCCCGCTGATCACGCGTGGCAGAACGCGCACCCTGAACCCGGGCAGCGCGTGTTCCACGATGAGGACTCCTGTGGGTTCTGGATCACGACACCTGACGGCGTGATCTGGGCGCCGGGCGACTCCCGCCTGATCCCCGAGCACCATCTGGCCATGCCGTCGCCGGACGCACTGCTGTTCGACTTCTCGGACAGCGACTGGCATTTCGGTTTCGAGGGCGCCGTGAAGATGGCGAACGCCTACCCCGACGCCGATCTGCTCCTGCATCATTGGGGCAGCGTCGACTCCGCGGATTTCGCCCCGTTCAACGCCGATCCCGAGACGCTGTCGGGTGTCGTCGTCAATCCCGACCGCATCCGAGTACTCGCGCCCGGCGAGCCGTTCACGCTCCGACGGATTCGATAGTCATCCCGGTGCTTCTCGGGACGCCCGAGCCGTCCTAGCGCGGTGCGAGGCGGTCGAGGAAACGCTGGTGGAAGCGCGTCTCTCCCGTGATCTCGGGATGGAAGCTCAGACCGAGCAGATTCTCCTGCTCGACGGCCACCACGCGGCCGTCGGGCAGGGCTGCGAGGACGGATGCCGCAGGCCCCACGCTTTCGACGACGGGTCCGCGGATGAAGGCGGCCTTGACCGGCGCTCCCCCGAGCTCCGGTACGTCGAGCTCGGCTTCGAACGACTCCGCCTGTCTGCCGAACGCGTTGCGGCGCACGACGACGTCGAGCCCGCCGAACGACTCCTGCCCATCGATCGCGTCCGTGACGGTGTCGGCGAGCATGATGAGCCCGGCGCAGGTGCCGAAGACCGGCATTCCGTCGGCGATCGCCGCCCGGATGGGTTCCTGCATCCCGAAGATGCGGGACAGCTTGTCGATCACGCTCGACTCACCGCCCGGGATCACGAGGCCGTCGACGGCCGCGAGCTCCTCTGGGCGTCGGACGAGCACGACATCGGCACCCAACCCCACGAGCAGGGCGGCGTGCTCACGCACGTCGCCCTGCAGCGCGAGGACGCCGACCTTCGCGGACTTACCAGCCACGCTCGGCAAGACGGTGCGGTGCGGGGAGGTCGGAGACGTTGATGCCGACCATGGCTTCGCCGAGTCCGCGTGAGACCTCGGCGATGACCTTGGGGTCGTCGAAGAAGGTCGTCGCCTTGACGATCGCCTTGGCGCGCTCGGCCGGGTTGCCCGACTTGAAGATGCCGGAGCCGACGAACACGCCGTCGGCGCCCAGCTGCATCATCATGGCGGCATCCGCCGGCGTCGCGACGCCGCCGGCGACGAAGAGCACGACGGGCAGCTTGCCGGTCTCGGCGATCTCTGCGACGAGCTCGTAGGGCGCCTGCAGCTCCTTGGCCGCGACGTACAGCTCACCCTTCGGCAGAGCCGTGAGGGCTGCGATCTCGCCGCGGATCTTGCGGATGTGCTTCATGGCCTCGGAGACGTCTCCCGTGCCAGCCTCGCCCTTCGAGCGGATCATCGCGGCGCCCTCGTTGATGCGACGCAGCGCCTCGCCGAGGTTGGTGGCGCCGCACACGAACGGCACGGTGAAGTCGTACTTGTCGATGTGGTTGACGTAGTCGGCGGGCGAGAGCACCTCGGACTCGTCGATGTAGTCGACGCCGAGCTCCTGCAGCACCTGCGCCTCGACGAAGTGGCCGATGCGCGCCTTCGCCATCACGGGGATCGACACCGACGCGATGATGCTGTCGATCATGTCGGGGTCGCTCATGCGCGAGACGCCACCCTGAGCGCGGATGTCGGCGGGAACCCGCTCGAGCGCCATGACGGCGACGGCGCCGGCGTCTTCGGCGATCTTCGCCTGCTCGGCGGTGACGACGTCCATGATGACGCCGCCCTTGAGCATCTCGGCGAGTCCGCGCTTGACGCGCGAGGATCCGGTGGTGGTCTGTTCGGTCATGGGGAGCTCCTCGGGTGCAACCAATCCAGATTTTGATCTATGCCAAACAGTAGCACCGTCCGGAACAACCTAGAATCGACACGAGGGCACATGAGCGACGACATCACAGGCACCACCGCGGCGGAGATCGCCGACAGCGTGCGCGGCCTGCGCGACCGCGGCGCCCTCCCCCCGGGAACCGTGCTCCCTCCTGTGCGCGAACTCGCGGCGACCCTCGGCGTCAACCGCAACACCGCGGTCGCCGCCTACCGGCAGCTCGCCCAGGCCGGACTCGTCGTCTCCCGTGGCCGTGCAGGCACCGTCATCGCCGGCCACCACTCCGTGGCGCAAGAGGGCTACGCGGCGGACACCGTCTTGCGCGACGTCGCGACGGGCAACCCCGACCCCCGTCTCATCCCCGACCCGACTCCCGCGCTCGCCACCGTGACCGGTCGCCCCGTCCTGTACGGCGAACCCGTGATCGACGAGTCGCTCGACGCCTGGGCGCGCGAATGGATCGCTGCCGATCTCGGGGCCGACTTCCGCATCACGGTCACCAGCGGGGCCGTGGATGCGGTCGAGCGCCTCCTGGCTCAGGCCCTCATGCGCGACGACGCGGTGGCCCTCGAAGACCCCTGCTTCCTGGCCAGCATCCACACCGTCCGCCTCGGCGGCTATCGGGCTGTCCCCGTCCCCGTCGACGAGGAGGGGATGACGGTCGAAGGGCTCCGCGCAGCGCTGGATGCCGGCGTCCGCGCCGTGATCTGCACGCCACGTGCCCAGAACCCGACCGGTGCGAGCATGACGGCGGCCCGAGCCGCGGCGCTGAGAGCCGTGCTCGCCGACCATCCCTACGTGCTGATCATCGAGGACGACCATTTCTCGATGCTGTCGCAGCGCCCGTACGAGTCGCTGATCGGGCCGGCGCACCGGCGGTTCGCACTGGTGCGCTCGGTGTCGAAGTTCCTCGGACCCGACATGTGCCTCGCGATCGCGGCGACCGACCCGGAGACCGCCGACCGGCTCGCCATGCGGCTCAGCCCCGGCACGACGTGGGTCAGCCACCTGCTGCAGCGGCTCGCCCTCGCACAGCTCACGGATGCTCGGGTCACCGCCGAGGTCTCCGCCGCCGCTGCCCACTACGCCGCGCGCAACGAGGCGTTCTCCGCCCGGCTCCGCGCGCACGGCATCGACGCGCCGGCATCCGACGGGCTGAGCCTGTGGATCCCGCTCCCACTCCCCGCCCGCGTCGTCACCGAGCGCCTGATGCGCCGCGGATGGCTCGCGCGCACCGGTGACGAGTTCGCGCTCGGCGACCGCAACGAGCCGTCTCGGCACCTGCGCCTGACCGTGCACGACCTCTCGGACGACGACGCGGACATGCTCGTCGCAGACCTCGTCGCGGCACTGCGATGATCACACCCCGCGCGGACATCTGCCCGCGCCCTCACGAAGGGATCGAGGAATGAAGGTCCTCTCCATCCAGTCGGCCGTCGCATACGGCCACGTCGGCAACTCGGCCGCCGTCTTCCCGCTGCAGCGTATCGGCGTCGAGGTGCTGCCCGTGTACACGGTCAACTTCTCGAACCACACCGGCTACGGCGCCTGGCGCGGACCGCTGATCGATCCGTCCGACGTCGCCGAGGTCATCACGGGCATCGAGGAGCGCGGTGTGTTCGGTCAGATCGACGCGATCCTCAGTGGCTACCAGGGCGGCGAGGGAATCGGTGAGGTGATCGTCGACGCGGTCGCCCGGGTGAAGGCCGCCAACCCGGAGGCGGTCTACGCCTGCGATCCGGTGATGGGCAACGCGAAGAGCGGATGCTTCGTCGCCCCCGCGATCCCGGTCCTGCTCCGCGACAAGGTCGTGCCGGTCGCCGACATCATCACGCCGAACCAGTTCGAGCTGGGATTCCTCACCGAGACGGAGCCCGACACGCTCGAGTCGACGCTCGCGTCGGTCGACCTCGCGATGGCGATGGGGCCGAAGACGGTGCTCGTGACCAGCGTCGAGCGCCCCGACCGCGAGGAGGGCACGATCGAGATGCTCGTCGCAGACGACGCCGGGGCCTGGATCGTGCAGACCCCGCGGCTGCCGATGAAGGCGAATGGATCGGGCGATGTCACGGCGGCACTGTTCACCGCTCACTATGTCGAGACGGGAAGCGCCAAGACCGCCCTCGAGCGCACCGCGTCCAGCGTGTTCGACCTGCTCTCCCTGACCCTCGAGTCGGGCGAGCGGGAGCTGCAGCTCATCGAGGCTCAGGAGTTCTACGCGAATCCGCGCCTGCAGTTCGAGGCGCGCCAGGTGCGCTGAACGCTGGTCGTTGAGCGAGGAGCGAAGCGACCAGACTGGCGCTCGCTCAACGACCGGTGATCGGCCACGCGTGCGCGACGGCCTCGCGTACCTCGCCGAGCAGCTGCGGCAGCGCCTTGGTCTTCGCGATGATCGGGAAGAAGTTGGCGTCCGACGTCCATCGAGGCACCACATGCTGGTGCAGGTGGGCATCGACGCCGGCGCCGGCGACCGCACCCTGGTTCATCCCGAGGTTGAAGCCGTCGCAGCGCGAGACCTCTCTGAGCACGCGCATGGCGGTCTGCGTGAGGGTGCCGATCTCGGCGACCTCCTCGGCCGTCGCCTGATCGTAGGTCGCGATGTGCCGATAGGGGCACACGAGCATGTGTCCCGAGTTGTACGGGAACAGGTTCAACAGCACGTACGCGGTCTCGCCTCGCGCGACGATCAGCCGCTCGGCGTCGGGGAACTTCGGCGCCTCGCAGAACGGGCACTCCTCGCGCAGCGGCTCGGGCCCCGCCTGGATGTACGCCATCCGGTGCGGGGTCCACAGCCGCTGGAACTCGTCGGGGACGCCGACCAGACGGCCGGCGTCCTCCAACTCCTCATGACCTGAGGTCACGCCAGGTCCCCTGCTTTCAGCACCAGCGCGTGCGAGGCGATCGCCGCGGCGATCCGGCGCACGGCATTCGCCACCGGCACGCCGTTCTCCTGCGTTCCGTCACGGAAGCGGAACGACACCGTGCCTGCCGCACGATCCTGCTCACCGACGATGAGGATCACAGGGACCTTCGCCGTGGTGTGGTTGCGGATCTTCTTCTGCATGCGGTCGTCCGAGTGATCGACGTCTGCGCGCACACCTGCCGCGCGGAGCTGGCCGATCACATCGTCGAGGTACTCGCCGTACTGCTCTGCCACCGGCACGCCGACGACCTGGCTCGGAGCCAGCCACAGCGGGAAGTCGCCCGCGTAGTGCTCGAGCAGGATCGCGAAGAAGCGCTCGACGGAGCCGAGCAGCGCGCGGTGGATCATCACCGGACGATGCTTCTGCCCGTCGGGACCCGTGTACTCCAGCTCGAAGCGATCCGGCTGGTTGAAGTCCAACTGGATCGTCGACATCTGCCAGGTGCGTCCGATCGCATCGCGCGCCTGCACCGAGATCTTCGGACCGTAGAAGGCCGCTCCGCCCGGGTCGGCGACGAGTTCGAGCCCGGATTCGACCGCGACCTCGCGCAGCGTCTCGATCGCTGTCGTCCACTGCTCGGGCTCGCCGAGGAACTTCGGGTTGCCCTCCTCGTTCGTCGACAGTTCGAGGTAGAAGTCGTTGAGACCGTAGTCGCGGAGGAGATCCAGGACGAGGTTCAGGTTGGTGGTGAGTTCCTCCTTCACCTGATCCTGAGCCACGTAGATGTGCGCGTCATCCTGCGTCAGTCCGCGCACGCGGGTCAGGCCCGAGAGCGTGCCGCTCTTCTCGTAGCGGTAGACGGTGCCGAATTCCGCGAGACGCAGGGGCAGCTCGCGGTAGGAACGACCTCGCGACCGGAAGATCAGGTTGTGGAACGGGCAGTTCATGGGCTTCAGGTAGTAGTCCTGGCCCTGACGGGTGACGTTCCCCTCGTCGTCGACGATCTCGTCGAGGTGCATCGGCGGGAACATGCCGTCGGCGTAGGTCTGCAGGTGTCCCGACGTCATGAAGAGGTCCTTCTTCGTGATGTGCGGGGAGTTCACCAGGTCGTATCCGTTGCGCAGCAGGTGCTTGCGCAGATTCTCCTCGATCTCGTAGCGGATGATGCCGCCCTTGGGGTGGAACACCGCGAGACCGGAGCCGATCTCGTCGGGGAAGGAGAACAAGTCCATCTCGGCGCCGAGCTTGCGGTGGTCGCGGCGCTCCGCCTCCGCGATGCGCTCCTGGTATGCGCGCAGCTCGTCCTTGGACGGCCACGCCGTGCCGTAGATGCGCTGCAGCTGCGGGTTCTTCTCACTGCCGCGCCAGTACGCCGCGGCAATGCGGGTGAGGTCCCAGCCGTTGCCGATCATGCGCGTGTTCGGCAGGTGCGGGCCGCGGCAGAGATCCTTCCAGACGACCTCGCCGTCGCGCGTGGTGTTTTCATAGATCGTGAGCTCGCCCTCACCGACCTCGACCGAGGCGCCCTCTGCGGCATCCGCGTTCGCGCCCTTGAGTCCGATGAGCTCGAGCTTGAACGGCTCGTCCACGAGCTCGGCGCGTGCTTCGTCGTCGGTCACGACACGGCGCACGAAGCGCTGTCCCTCGCGGACGATCCGCTGCATCTCCTTGGTGATCGCCTTGAGATCCTCGGGCGTGAACGGCTGCTCGACGCCGAAGTCGTAGTAGAAGCCGTCGGTGATGGGCGGGCCGATTCCGAGGTTCGCCTGCGGGTTGATCCGCTGCACCGCCTGCGCGAGCACGTGCGCAGTGGAGTGGCGCAGGATGCCGAGCCCCTCGGGGCTGTCGATCGTGACCGGCTCCACCTCGTCGGCATCGGTCACGGTGGCGGCGAGGTCCTTGAGGACGCCGTTGACGCGCATCGCGACGACGGATCGGTCAGAGAACAGGGCGAAGCCGTCTTTCGGCTGGGCATTTTCAGGCACTGAGCACTCCATCTCGGGGTCCTCACCAGGTTACTCGCCTGACGAGCACCGGCCTCACGCGCACCGGCCTCACGCGCGCCACGACGCCGGCACGTCCACTCCGGCACGTTCACGCCGTCGCCGCGATGAAGTCGCGTGAGGCGTCGACGATGCGGCGCACGCAGAGGGCTGCGGCGTAGGCGTACGCGTGGGCGTGCGGCGCCTCATCCGTCTGCGCACTGCGGCGCCCCAATTGGGCGAGTGCGTCGTCCAGCTTCCCCACCGCTGACCTGAGCCGTTCCTGAGCTCGAGGATCCGCGGCAGGCGACTCCGCCAGGTCGGCGCTGGCCCTGACGGCCGAGGCGAGTTCGCTGCGGGTCTGCTCATCGGCGAAGAGATGCTCGGCCGAGCCGCGCGCCAGCAAGTCGGCGAGCTCGGTGGCCGCTCTCGTCGAACGTTCGAGCGCGGCCATGCGTCGCTCGTTCAACCGACGCTCGTCAGCACGCCGACGGCTTCTCGGGTTCGCCCTGCTGCTCTCCTCCGCGAGCAGGACCTCATCCGACACGTCGTTCAGCATGCCGCCGAGCCTCGAGCCCGCGTCGGAGAGCCATCCGGGATCGATCGTTCCCCGATCGAGCGCGTCCGCGACGTCGCGCAGATCCGCACAGACGGCATCGCGGAGCGCCGTCAGCCGTTCCGACGCGCGGCGGAGGTACAGCGGCGGGACGACCAGGACGTTCGTCAGCACGCCGACGAGCACGCCGAAGGCCATGGTGAGCAGATAGGACAGTGAGAACTCCTCGGCGTGCGGCCCGCCGAGAAGCAGCACGAACAGCGCCGCGATCGCCACCCAGTCGCCTCCGGCGCCCAGCGCGCGGATGCCGCTGATGACGATCCCGGCTCCGATGACGAGGGCGACGGCGATCACCGCCGGCAACCCGACGAAGACGAGGCCGAGGGTCCCGAGGCCCAGAGCGATGCCGATGCCGAGTCCGGCCAGCGACTGGGCACCCGCACGCGCGGAACCGGCCACCGTCGGGTACATGCTCACCAGCACCCCGAGCGGTGCGTAGTACGAGTACTCGGCGTCGGCGTAAGGCACGTACGGCGCGAGGAGCCAGGCGAGGGATGCCGCACCCGCGGCCTTGGCGGCGAGGATCAGCCGCTCGCCGCGAAGCGCTTCACGCATCGGACTCGGGTGACGGGCCGCTACGGCAGGTCCTCGACGTCGATCGTGTCGTCGCCGCCATGCTCACCGTCGTCGCTGTCGGCGCCACCGGACGTCGCATCCGCACGCTCTGCGTCGACGGGATCGTCGCTCTCCTGCCGAGGCACGAGGTCCTCGGGGACCATCGGACGCTCGTCGTCGGGAATCGCACGGGGGTCTGACATGTCCGCCTCCTCTGCAGCACGGTCGTGTCGTCCAGGCTGGAGTGGCGGCGGCGTGTGCGCGAGGGGGTTGACAGCGTCGTTTCAGGCCGCGGCATCTGCCTGGGACGCCGGTGCGAAGATGACGATCGCGGCTCCGACGAGAGCGACGGCCGACCCCACCCAGTCCCACGTCGTGGGTTTGAAACCGTCGACGATGATCCCCCATGCGAGCGATCCCGCGATGAAGATCCCGCCGTACGAGGCGAGCACACGACCGAAGTGGGCGTCGGGCTGCAGGGCGGCGATGAATCCGTAGGCTCCCAGTGCCATCACCCCGAGGACCGCGAACAGCCACCCCCGGTTCTCCTTCACGGCCTGCCAGACCAGCCATGCACCACCGATCTCCGCGACGGCAGCGAGGAGGAAGAGGATGCTGATTCGCAGAACGGTCATGCGATCAGTGTTCCAGGTGACCCCGACCTCCGCCGATGCCCCGCGGGGTCAACCGTGGCGAGTAGGCCGCTCGAAGTCGATACGGTGAATGCGGGTGCACCCGCCCCGCACGTTCACCACGGAATGGCTCGTATGCGCTTCACGCTTCCCCGCCTCGCGATCGCGATGAGCGGAGTCCTCCTTCTCGCTTGCGCACCGTTCACGACGCTCGTGCAGACGGCATCCGCGTCTGAGCCATCTGCGCTTTCCGCAGTGACGGGATCGCCGATCACTGAGGTGTCTCTCGAGCCGTATTTCCCCGGGGAGGCATCGTGGCCGTCGACCGCCTATCCGACGTGGGCGCTGCGCGTCGAACTGACCGAGCCCGCCCCGGTGCCCGGCGGGACCGTGCACCTCGATCTGTCCCCGAATCTCACCGCAGCGGCCGCAGCGGGAGCACTGCACGATGACGACGGTGTGGAGCTCGCGACGTACGCCGTCTCGCCCGACGGCCACGGGATCACGATCACGTACTCGACCGCCGCCGCTTCCTTCGTCGATCTCCGGGCGACTCTCGGCGTCTTCGTGAGCGCCGATTCGGTCGGACCGGGGAAGACGCTGGTCGACGCCGAAGCGACGTCGTCCGGCGTCTCGTTCCCGCTCAGCGCCTCGTATTCGGCCATCCCCTGGAACTCCTCGGGGACTGTCGGCACGTGGTCGCCGAGCCCGTCCGGTTCTCTGCGTTTCCTCGCGCGCTCCGTCGTGCCTGCTGTACCCGACTTCCACGCCGACGGCGGTCAATGGATCGGTGTGGGCGGCGTCGACACCTGGAACGGCACCCTTGAACCGGTCACGGGCGCCACTCGGATCTTCGGCGTCGAGGAGCTTCCGTCGTCGCTCGCCGGATTCACCGATCAGTCCGCCGCATGGCGACCCGGCGTCGAGTACACCCTGGATGAGCAGGAGTCCCACGACGGCGGACGGGTGTTCGGCATCACTGTCCCGGATCCGCCGGATGGGTACATCGTCGTGGAGCAGGCCTACGACCTCGTCTCCACAGGAGCTGCGTTCTTCGAGGCGTCGAGCCCTGCTCTCCCGACCCCTGCACGCGAGGTCTTCGGCGCGGGAACCCGGATCGTGACCGGTCCCCTCTCTGGGCACGAGAACGGCGGCGACGGCGTCGGGGGCCCGTCGACTCTCGCCTTCTTCGCCAGTTCCGGCGGCGCCGTGTCGGCGACCAGGCTCATCCCGGCTCTCTCTGCGAGCCGAACCATCACGCCAGACCTGGCGACAGATGGCGAGGCGAGTGGGCTCGTGACCGTCACCGTGACCAACACCGGCAACGCGGTACTCGACGTACGCGCCGCCGATGTGCTCTCTACCTCGCATGCTGATGTGGAGCTGTCACACGCTGCGGCCGACGCCGGATCGGCCACGACGATCCCGAGCGGGGTGGAGTGGAAGGGCGCGGTCTTGCCCGGCGCCACGGTGACCTTCACCTACGTCTACGGCGCGACGTCCACCGGGCCGCACCGCGGGTCGATCACCTGGCACGGGACCGTGCTGGGCACCGTACCCAGAAACGCGGAGATCACGGTCGAAGCGGAGATCGCGGACGCCGAGATCGCCATAGCCCCGCGACCGATGACCACCGTCACCGCGACTCCCCCGGGCACGGTCGTGAGAGGAGCTCTCGCGACCACGGGTGCGGACGTCCCGACCGCTGCGATCGGCACCGCGGGAGTCCTGCTCTTCGTCGGAGTCGGAGCCGTGCTCCTCGGCGCGCGCATGCGGTCGAAGCGGTGAACAGTGCGGTGGTCAGCCGCGCATGACCTCCTCGAATCGGTCGTGACGTCCCCTGCACGGGTATCAGGCAGCTGATCCGTCGCCAGGCGTGAGGAGACCGGACTCGTAGGCGAGGATGACGAGCTGGGCTCGATCACGAGCATCGCTCTTCGTCATGATCCGGTTCACATGGGTCTTCGCGGTGTGAGGCGAGATCGTCAGCACATCGGCGATCTCCTGATTCGTCCGTCCCCCGGCGACGAGCAGGAGAACCTCGCGCTCGCGCACGGTGAGGGCCGCAAGGCGCTCCTTTCCCCACGTCGCCGGAGGTACGTCGCTCCTGTGCAGCGATCGCTCGATGAGGGCGCGCGTGGCCGTGGATGAAAGCAGCGCCTCACCCCGATGGATGGTGCGGACCGCACGCACGATGTCCTCCGGTTCGGCGCCTTTCCCGACGAAGCCGCTCGCCCCCGCACGGAGCGCCGCCACGACGTACTCGTCCTCTTCGAAGGTCGTGAGGATCAGCACCCGAGTGTGCGCCCCGTCGTGGCTCGCGCAGATCTCCGCCGTGGCGGCGATGCCGTCGAGATCCGGCATCCGGATGTCCATCAGCACGACATCCGGAGCATCGCGCTCGACCGCGCGGACCGCTTCCCTGCCGGTTGCGGCCTCGCCGACGACCCGGATGCCGCTGTCGCCGAGAATGTCGCGGACGGCCTGCCTGATGAGCGGCTGGTCGTCGGCGACGACAACGGAGATCATGCCGCCCCTGCCACGGGAAGTCGCACCGTGAGCAGGAACCCGTCATCCGCGCGCTCCGCGCGCACATCGCCCCGCACGGCGGCCACCCGCTCCCTGAGACCCAGCAGTCCATGCCCGCCTGCGGTGGAGGCGCCACGGTGTCCCAGACCATTGCGGATCTCGAGGTGGAGTGCGCCGTCTTGACGTTTCAACCGCACGACGACCGCTGCGCCGTCGCCGTGCTTGTGGGCGTTCGTCAAGCCCTCTCGCAGTGCGAGATAGGCGACGTGGTCGCTCGCAGGTGAGACGAGCGCTCCGCCGGACTCGTCGTGCAGTTCTACAGGCATCCCGGCATCAGCGAACTGCGCGATCAGATCGGCTGTTCCCGCGAGACCCGTCTGCGGATGCAGATCGCTGGCATCGCCGCGGTCATCCGACCGCAGGAGAGCCATCAGTCCGCCGATGTCGGCGAGCACGGTGCGCGAAGCACTCCGAATCGTCGCCAGCGCCTCTCGGGCGCGCTCCGGTCGAGCGTCGAGAGCCGAGCTCGCCACCCCGGCGCTCAAGCTGATCACAGAAATCTGATGAGCCACCACGTCGTGCAGATCGCGTGCGATGCGCACACGCTCCTCGGCCACACGGCGCCGAGCCTCGTCGTCACGTCCGCGTTCGGCACGCTCCGCGCGCTCCGTCATCGCCTGCGCGAACTCGCGTCGGGAACGGGTCGCATCGCCCAGCGCGCCCGCCAGGGCGATGACGAAGACGAACTGGAGGGTGCGCGCATCGAAGAAGTCACCGCCCAGCGGAGCGGCGCTGGAGAGGAAGACCGCACCCGCCGCGGTCGACACCGCGATGACGCCCGCTATCCGGCCGCGCAGATCGGCGACCGCGAAGGCGCTGACGGCCACGGCGATGAGCGAACTCGGCGATACCTGGCCCGTGAACGAGAGGATGATGGCGCATGTCAGGCTCAGCGCGAGGACGGTCAGGGGCCAGCCGTGCCGGAAGAGTATCGCGATGGCCGGAAGCAGGGCGACCGGCAACAGCGGAGCGGCGGTGCGGAACACCGCTTCCGGGTACGGCAGCACGACGAACAAGACGATGACCCCGACCGTGATCAGATCGGTCACGCGCCCGACGGGTCCGGAGCGGAGGCGAGGCGGCATCCCTCCAGTATTCCCCGGTCGACAGCACGGCGATTCCACCTGCAGGATGACTTTCCCGTACCGCGAACGCGGTACACCGATGTCCACCGGAGGGCGATGCGACATCCCCGCAGCCAGCGCACGCTGGAACGACGGTGCGCAGTTCGTGTGCCGGGACAGGTCTGAGATGAAGAAGTCTGAAATGAAGAAATCTGCGAAGAAGAAGGCGCTCGTCGCCGTGGCTGTTGTCATGGCCGTGGTCGCTGTGGGTCTCACGACCACCACGATCGTGAATGTCGTGGCGACCGGGATCGAGAAGGAGCGGATCGACGGTTACGGACAGCTGATCTCGGTGAACGGCCAGGAGATGAACGTCGTCATCACCGGGGATGGGCCGCAGGACGTCGTGCTCCTGCCCGGATTCGGGACTGCCTCACCCGCCCTCGACTTCGCTCCGCTCGTCGCCGAACTCAGCGAGGATCATCGGGTCATCGTCGTCGAGCCCTTCGGCTACGGGCTCAGCGACGGCACCGATCGGGAGCGCACGACCGAGAACATCGTCACCGAGGTGCATGCCGCGCTCGCACAACTCGACATCGAGCGCTATACGCTGATGGGACATTCCATCGCCGGGCTGTATGCGATCGAGTTCGCTGAGCGCTTCCCCGACGAGGTCTCCGCATTCGTCGGGATCGATTCGAGCGTGCCCGGCCAGCCCCACATGGATACGCAGTTCCCGACCGGACTTCTCGGCGCCGCGAAGAATCTGGGCCTGGTGCGCCTCGCCGCCGCTTTCGCAAGAGCCGAGTACGACGAGTCCGTGTTCTCTCACGAGTCACAGGTCCAGATGGCGCTCCTCGCGAATCGGAACTCCCTCGCACCCACTTACCTGAACGAGATGGCGCGCATCCGCATCAACTTCTCCCGCGCGCTTGGCACGGAGTTCCCCGAAGATCTGCCGCTGCTGCTCTTCGTCCGCGAAGACGACGAGGCGAGCCCGGACTGGCTGGCGTTGCACGATCGTCAGGCCGCAGCCGTGGCCGACGGCACCGTGGTCCCTCTCGTCGGCGGTCACTATCTGCACCACACGCAGTCACCGCGCATCGCGGAAGAGCTCCGTAAATGGGAATCAGCGCGGATGCCGGACGCAAGCTGAGTCTCGGGCTGTCGGAACCGCCTGATCGCCGAATGCCGCCCCTCATGCGATCAGGCGGTCCTCCGCGCCCGTCAGAGCTGACCCAAACGCCGCTTGCCCGCACCGGTCGGCACCGTTGTGAAACGCAAAAACCCCCGGGAGAACCGGGGGTTTTCTCTGTGCGCGATACTGGGATCGAACCAGTGACCTCTTCCGTGTCAGGGAAGCGCGCTACCGCTGCGCCAATCGCGCCCAAGTGGGCTATTCAGTTTATGCGAGGTGGCGACGGGATTCGAACCCGTGTAAACGGCTTTGCAGGCCGGTGCCTAGCCGCTCGGCCACGCCACCGTGTGGATTGACCCCACGTGCTGAAGGCCCTCCGAAGAGAGCCCCTGCACTTGAGCGGATGACGAGACTCGAACTCGCGACCCCAACCTTGGCAAGGTTGTGCGCTACCAACTGCGCTACATCCGCGTTGTTCCCGGGTTATCGCCCCGAGCACTTGATAAACATTAGCCGACGTTCGGCCGTTGTCAAAACCAGAACCGAATCTCGCGCGTGTCTCGGTTTCTGGTCATCTGAGCCTCTGAGCGTCGGGTAGTATCGGTTGACGTACCCGCAAGGTATGGGCGATTGGCGCAGTTGGTAGCGCGCTTCCTTCACACGGAAGAGGTCATCGGTTCGAGTCCGGTATCGCCCACCATCACGCCCCCAGTCCTTCCGGGGGCGTTCCTGCATCCACGCTGCGAGTTCCTCGGGATCTGCACCGACATCTCGGGTTCTCAAGGCATGCGGTCGAGTGACTCAGCGGTCCGATCCGAGGCCCGCTCTCCCCGCGGCCACTGCTCGGCGTCCTCCGCGAGCTCGACTTCTCGAGCCAAGAGCTGCACTGCCCTCTCGGCCGCCGATCCGGGTTCGGGCGTGAACAGCAGCACGCGATGCATCGGTTCATCGGGCGGGCTCAGCACCTCGAACGCGAGTTCGAAATCCCCCACATCCGGATGTTGAAAGTACTTGGCGCCCGACACGCAGGCGGTGACGGGATGCCTTGCCCAGAGCCGACCGAACTCCGGACTCTTCAGGCACAGCTCACCGACGAGCGCGGTCATCTCGATGTCGTCGGGGTCTTTCGCGGCCAGGACGCGCAACGACGAGACGGCCCGTTCGGCCTCCTCGTCCCAGCGCCCGTAGAGCTCGCGCGTGTGGTCGTCCAGGAACATCATGCGAGTGGTGTTAGGGCGAGTCTCGGGATGCGCCGGGCTGTCGACGTCGAGATGTCCCGCGACAAGCCGATGTCCGAGGGCGTTCCATCCGAGCACTTCACTGCGTCTGCCGATGATCACCGCGGGCGTGTTCGGCAGGGAGTGGATCAGTCTCAGCGTGCCGCGGCGTGCGCGATCGGGCTTCGTCGGAGGCCTGCGCCGCGGAGCCGACCGCGCCCGAGCCAGGTCGAACAGGTGGATGCGCTCGTCCGCCGTGAGGTTCAGCGCTCGGGCGATGGACTGGATGACCGACTCCGAGGCGTTGACGCTCTGCCCCTGCTCGAGGCGTGTGTAGTACGTGGTGCTCACGCCCGCGAGCATCGCGATCTCCTCGCGCCTCAACCCTGGCACACGTCGGACGCCGTAACCCACGACACCGACATCTTCCGGCTGCAGAGCCGCACGGCGCAATCGGAGGAACTCGCCGAGCTCGCTTACGTGTGTCATCACCTCATTATCTGCTCTCCTCGAACACGGTGCCTGTCGCTGCCAGTGCTAGGCACGAGCGGGCGTGGTTGACAGTCTCCAGTGCCGAGATCCTGTCGAACAGGTCCCACTTCAGGAAGGCACGTCATGACCACGAACAACTCCCTCACCGCGGACGTCGATTCCCCGGAGCACCCGCCCGGGATGACGGGCAAGCAGCGGATCGCGCTCGTCGTGCTGCTCACAGCGAGTTTCACGCTCGCGGTCGACTTCTCCGTGCTCAACGTCGCCCTGCCCGCCATCGGTGCCGACCTCGGGTTCACCATCGAGAATCTGCAGTGGATCGCCACCTCGTTCGCGCTCTGCGCGGCCGGTTTCACCCTGCTCATGGGTCGCATCGCTGATCTGGCGGGCCGCCGTCGGATGTTCCTGATCGGAATGGTCCTCCTCGGCGCCGGATCTCTCCTCGGTGGTCTCGCCACGACCGCCGAGCTCCTGCTCGCCGCCAGGGTCGCTCAAGGATTCGCCACGGCGATCGTCATTCCGGCAGCGCTGTCCCTGCTCCTGGGAACCTTCGCCGAGGGGCGGACCCGAGACAGGGCCCTGGGACTGAACGGTTCCCTCATGGCCGCCGGTTTCACCACAGGGGCGATTCTCGGAGGATTCCTCACCGACCTCCTCTCCTGGCGCTGGGCGTTCCTCATCAACGTGCCCATCGCCGTCGCGGTGCTGGTCGTCGCTCCCGTGGTCTTGCAGGAGAGCCGCAGGACCAGGCGGACCGCGCTCGACATCCCGGGCGCGATCACCGTGACTCTCGGGCTGCTCGCCCTGGTGTTCGGGCTCACTTCCGCGGCGGAGTCTTCGTGGACGGGATCGATCACCCTCATCTCCCTGGCCCTCGCCGTCCTCCTTCTCGGCTCGTTCGTGCTCATCGAACGCAGATCGCCCTTCCCCCTGGTGCCGCTGCCGATCGTCGTCCGACCGAACGTCGCATGGGGCAACGTGGCCGGGGTCCTCGCCTTCGCGACAGAGACCTCGCTCGTCTTCCTGCTCACGATCTATCTGCAGAAGGTGCTCGGGTACACCCCACTCGCTGCGGGGCTCTCGTTCACGGCTCTGGGCATCGGGACGGTGATCGGCGGTCTCGTCGGCCCCCGGATCATCGCGCGTTTCGGCAGCAAGGCGGCGATCGTGGGCGGCTTCGTCGTCCAGGGCTTCGCGACGATGCCGCTCGCGCTGTTGTCGGATGCCGCGGCATCCGCCTGGCTGCTGCTCGGCGTCACCTTCATCGGCGGCGTGGCGAACCTCGTCGTGATCGTCGGATTCATGGTCACCGCCACGTCGGGACTCCGAGCTCGGGACCAAGGCCTGGGCACAGGACTGGCCACCATGAGCCAGCAGGTGGGAATCGTACTCGGCACACCCGTCATGAGCGCCGTGTTGGCCGTCGTGGTCCTGCGCAGCGACGCCGCGTCGTCGGACGCGGTGCTCTCCGGAGTCACCACAGCGATCTGGGTGAACGGCGGGATCTGTCTCGCCGCAGCCGCCGCCATCTGGATCTTCCTACGTCCGCAGGAGAATTGAGGCGGACCGGGCTCGGTGGGATGAGACAGGCAGGCAGACGCGACAGCGGCGTGTGCGCCTAGCCCGGCACAGTCTTCATCGGTCGACCCGGCTCAACCACCTGCCGAGCTCTGCGGCGAGTGCCGCCGGCGCATCGAGTTGAATGAGGTGTCCCGCTTCCTCGATCAGCACGACCGACGCGTGGGGGATCAGTTCGCCGAGACGCAGCGCCCGGTCGCTCGGGATCCAGGAATCCTCCGTACCCCAGATGATGTGCACCGGTTCTCCGACGTCGCCGTAGTGCGGCTCGACATCCTCGGTGAAGCGCTCGTCGGCTTCGGCGATCTGCCGGTAGAAAGCTGCCTGACCGGTCGCGTCGAGCCATGGTTCGGCGAGCACGCTCAGATCGTCGGGGCGCAACCCGCGATGACTCGCACCGCCGATGTAGGCCTCGAGCGCACCACGATGCACGTCCGGAGGCAGCTGCTCGAACACGGCGACGTTCTCTTTGACCAGCCTGAAGAACGGAGATCCCCATGGCGAGAGCGCGACCACGTCGACGAGGCACAGCGACTGATACTCCGCTCCATGACGCAGCCGCGCACGCAGAGCCACCGCCCCTCCGAAGTCATGTGCGACCACATGCGGACGTTCGAGGCCCCAGTGCTCGAGCAGATCGGCGAACAGTTCGCCCTGCACACCGAGGTCGACCGGATGAGAAGCGTCCTTGGAGGAGGCGCCGTAACCCGGCATGTCCCAGAGGTAGACCGTGAACTGACCCGCGAGAGTGGCAGCGATCGGCGCCCACAGCTGTGACGACCAGGGCGTTCCGTGAAGAAAGACGACGGCTGGCCCAGACCCGGCACGAACCCACCGGACCGTCCGGCCACGCCACCGGAACTCTCGCGTCAACGACTCGAACACTGTTCACTCGCTCCCGGGCGTTGCTTTGAGAGCCGGGCGGGGCAGCGCAGTGATCTCCCCCGCAGACAGCCGAGCGCTTCGGTCGACAAAAGCCATGCCTTCAGATTAGGCGGAACCGCGAGCCCTCGGCTCCGATCGCAGCGCGGTCCGCAGAACCTCCCCTGGTTAGACTTCGGCCATGACAGACGACGTTCGCAACGTGGACGAAGCCCTCTCGACGATCTCTGACCCCTGGCAGCCTCACCGGCTCGTCAGCATCAACGACTACGACGTCAAGGTGGTGAAGCTGCGGGGCGAGTTCGTCTGGCACACCCACCCGGACACCGATGAACTGTTCATGGTGATGAGCGGGCGGCTGACGATTCAGCTTCGCGACCGGGATGTCGTGCTGAATCCGCACGACGTGTTCGTCGTGCCGCGCGGCGTCGAGCACTGCCCCAAGGCAGACGGAGACGTCGAGGCGGTCCTGTTCGAGCCCCAGGGCACGGTCAACACCGGCGACGCAGGCGGCGACCGGACGTCGGAGCTGCGGGAGATCGGGTAACCGCCGACCGCACCCTGCGACGACGCCTTCTCCACCGTCGGCTCGCGTGGGTGTCGGAGGCCCTGCATAGCGTGAACCTGGTGAACGAGCGTCTTCCCGGACCGTGCAACCTCTGCGGCCAGCCGCACGGCACCCGCGTCGAGGATGCCTGGGTGTGCTCGGCCTGCGGCTGGCGGTACGGCGACGCCCCTGACTTCGAACTCCCGCGGCCAGTCATCGAGGTCGTGTACTACCTGCGCTACGACCGCCGCGTGAAGATCGGGACGAGTCGTCGCCCACGGCAGCGCCTGGCCAGCATCCGCCATGACGAGCTGCTCGCCTTCGAACGCGGCGGACGCGGCATCGAACAGCAGCGCCACCGCGAGTTCGCCGCCCTGCGTGAAGGAGGCGAATGGTTCACGCTCGCAGACGATCTGCGAGCCCACATAGTCGGCCTCCGCGCGCAGGGTGACCCCTGGCTTCTCTACGCGAGGTGGCTCAGCGACGCTCTGCGCGGTTGACCGCCGAGCGAGTGCATAGTCGGGAATGAACGCGAGGTCGTAGGGTGAAACCCGTGACTCATCGGCCCACGACCTCGAGATCGATCGCGATCGCACGGGTCGCGCTCGGTACCGCGGTGATCGGCATCCTGCTCTACACCTACACGATCGGGATTCCCGCGCAGGGCGCGAGTCCCCTCGACTACTTCGGCTACTTCACGAATCTCACGAGTCTGCTGACGGGCGTCCTCCTGATCACCACAGGCGCTCAGGCCCTCGGCAACCGAGAGACACCTACCGCGATGCACGCGGCCCGTGGCATCGCAGTGGCCTGCATGATCATCGTGGCCGCCATCTACAACCTCGTGGTCCCTGGAACGGGTTCCGCGCCCGTGTGGGTCAGCGCCACCCTCCACCTCGTTCTCCCGGTCCTGCTGGTGCTCGACTGGGCCCTCATCGCCGACAGGCCGCCCCTCCCCTGGCGGTGGATCTGGCTCGTGCTCCCCTATCCGCTGCTGTGGCTGACCGTGACACTGCTGCGCGGCGCGACCGACGGCTGGGTTCCCTACGGATTCCTGTTGCCGGATCGAGGGCCCGCGCAGCTGTCCATGACGGTCCTCGCACTGCTCGTCGCCCTTCTGCTCGCTGCAGTTCTCACCTGGACCCTCAGCCGCCTCCCGGCGAGGCGCTGAGGCTGACGCCTCGGACCCTCGCGGCTGGGTCCCAGCCGCGACTGCTACGGTGAGCGCGTCGGTATCTTGCCGACGTCAGGGAAGACTTCTTGTCGACCAACGGGCCCGCATCGGCCATTTCGTTCTCCGTCGCCTCCTCTGGGTGATCCTAGGAGCACACCATGCCCGTTCACACTCCCCTCGGCTCTCTCGAGCCGTCCATCCTTCCGGCCGGCTCCACCGCCGTCGTCTACTGCGAGGGCCAGTTCGGTGAGCAGGACGGAAAGACCGCCAACGGCCTGGTCAGGCATTCCGAGAAGTACGAGATCCTCAGCGTCATCGACAGCACCTGCGCATTCCAGGACGCGGGTGAATTCCTCGACGGATCGCCCAACGGCATCCCGATCCTCGCGAACCTGGCCCAGGCCGTCGTCCACGCCGGTCGCGTGCCCGACTACCTGATCTGCGGCGTCGCACCCGCCGACGGGCTTCTCTCCGCGGAACAGCGCGTGGTGCTCCTCGACGGCATCGCCCGGGGCATGCACATCATCAACGGCCTGCACGAGTTCCTCGGCGACGACGTCGAGTTCGTCGCCGCGAGCCTGGCCGCGGGCGTCACGATCACCGATGTGCGCCGGCCGAAGGACACGAAGGATCTGCACCTGTTCACAGGCCGGATCTTCGACGTCGTCTGCCCACGGATCGCCGTGCTCGGCACCGATGGCGCCATCGGCAAGCGCACGACCGCGACCCTTCTCGTCCAGGCGCTCAACGACCACGGCATCCGCGCCGTGCTCGTCGGCACGGGACAGACGACGATCATTCAGGGCGGGCGCTACGGCGTAGCGCTCGACGCCCTCGTTCCGCAGTTCTGCTCGGGCGAGGTCGAGCACCAGGTCGTAGCGGCGTTCGAGGGCGAAGACCCCGACGTGATCGTCGTGGAGGGGCAGGGCGCGCTCAGCCATCCTGCCTACCTGACGTCCGCGCACATACTCCGGGGCAGCCGTCCCGAAGCCGTGATCGTCCAGCATGCGCCGGGCCGCCGGGTCCTCGGCGACTTCCCGATGATGCCGATGCCCTCTGTCGCGAGCGAAGTCGCTCTCATCGAAGCATTCGCCGATACGCGCGTGATCGGCATCACCGTCAACCACGAGAACCTCACGGACGAACAGCTCTCGGCTGCGATCGACGAGATCGAACTCGACCTCGGGGTGCCCGCGACCGACCCGCTCACGCGTCCGAAGAGTCAGCTCGTCGAGATGGTGCTGCAGGCCTTCCCGTCTCTCAGCCCGCGGCTGACCAGCCGTATCGTCGGCTGAGCGCCTGGGCGACGCGGCCGTAGCGCGGCCGATCGAGAACGGCTGCCTCACGGCGCAGTCCTTGCTCGTGCACGCTGTAGAGCTGTTCGATGTCGACCCACGATTCGCGTCCCTGCGAGTCCCAGGCGCCACTGCCGATCGAGAGGAAGTCTCTGTCGCCGTCGTGCGCCCTGCTGGTCATCCGCACCGCGTAGACACGTTCTGCGGACTGACGCCCGATCACCAGAACCGGGCGATCCTTGCCTCGGCCGTCGTTCTCCTCGTAGGGCACCCAGGTCCAGATGACCTCGCCGGCATCGGGCGCGCCATCGCGATCGGGCGCGTAGGCGAGCCGGAGATCGCGGATGCCGTCGGGATCGATGCTCATGGTCGCGGTTCCCGCGGCGCGGCCGGGATCGACGACGGCATCCGTCGTCGTCTCCTTCCGCAGATGCGCCCGCGGCGGATGGGGATTCGATTCCTGCGTACGCCCTGGTCGGACGACGGCGAGCAGGATGTCGAGGAGTGCCGACACGATGCCGTTCGATTTAGCCACTCGCTCACCCTAGCCGCCGCACGCAGAAGCGCCCCGGACCCTCGCGGTGTCCGGGGCGCTTGCGGTCAGGTCACTCGACGAGGGCGTATCCCTCTTCGCCGTGCACGACCTGGTCGACGCCGGCGATCTCGTCTTCGTTCGTGATGCGGAACCCGATCGTCTTCTCGATCGCGAAGCCGATGACGAAGGCTACGACGAAGGAGTAGACCAGGACGCCGATCGCGGCGATCGCCTGCACGGCCAACTGACGGAAGTCACCGCCGACGAACAGGCCGGTGCCGGTCGCGAACAGGCCCAGGTACAGCGTTCCGAAGAGGCCACCGACGAGGTGGATGCCGACGACGTCCAGCGAGTCGTCGAACCCGAGGCGGAACTTCAGCTCGACCGCGAGAGCGCAGATGATGCCGGCGAGTGCACCGAGCAGCAGGGACCAACCGGGCGTCAGGTTGGCGCACGCCGGGGTGATCGCGACGAGACCCGCGACCGCACCAGAAGCCGCGCCGACCGAGGTGGCCTTGCCGTCCTTGATGCGCTCGACGAGGATCCAGCCGAGGATGGCCGCGGCGGTGGCGCCCAGCGTGTTCAGGCCGATCAGTCCGACGCCGCCCATGTCCTCCGCGAGCCACTCGGCGCCGGCGTTGAAGCCGAACCAGCCGAACCACAGCAGGGCCGCGCCGAGAAGCGTGAGCGGCACGTTGTGCGGCTTCAGGATGCCCTTCTGGAAACCGATGCGCTTGCCGAGGACGATCGCGAGAGCGAGCGCCGCAGCGCCGGCGTTGATGTGCACGGCGGTGCCACCGGCATAGTCGATGACGCTGATGCCGGCGTCCTCACCGAACAGCGCCGGACCGAGGTTCATGATCCAGCCGCCTCCCCAGACCCAGGCAGCGACCGGGAAGTAGCCGACCGTGGCGAACACGCCGGCGAAGATCAGCCAGGATCCGAACTTCGCACGATCGGCGATCGCGCCGGAGATCAGGGCGACGGTGATGATCGCGAAGGTCGCACCGTACGCCACTCCGAGCAGCGCGACGTTCGAACCGTCACCAGCCGCGAGACTCGACAGGCCGAAGTCGGCGAACGGATTGCCGGCGAACTGGGTGGGGCTCTCCACCGCGCTCATCGAGAAGCCGAAGAGGATCCAGAGGACCGCGACAAGGCCGATCGAGCCGAAGCTCATCATCATCATGCTGATGACGCTCTTGGCCTTGACGAGCCCTCCGTAGAAGAAGGCGACGCCCGGGGTCATCAGCAGCACAAGGGCTGTGGCTGTGATCGCCCAGGAGATGTTGCCGGGTGCATCCATGTGTAAACCTCACATTCGGGAACTGTGAGCTTCAGTGTGGCGATGCCCGATTTCCGGAAAGCGTGAAGTTTGTTGCGTCGAGGTTACAGCGGGCCCTGCCATGTGAACATCGCGTTACACGGGCCGCACATTCAGCGTTCTGCGTGCGTGAGCGCGTTCAGACGCGAGATCGCGCGCAGGTATTTCTTGCGGTATCCGCCCCCGAGCATCTCCTCGGCGAAGACCTGATCGAGGCTGACTCCGGTGGCGACGATCGGGATCTGCGCGTCGTACACGCGGTCGACGAAGGCGACGAAGCGCAGCGCCTCCGATTGGTCGGTCAGCACGCTCACATCGCGCAGCCCGACCAGTTCGATGCCCGAGATGACTCGGAGGTAGCGCGAGGGGTGCACGCGGGCGAGATGCGCGATCACCGCGGAGAAGGAATCGTCGGATGCCGTGCCCTGAGCCGCGACCGCGTCGATCGTGCGCGCGTACTCCTCCGCGGACGACACCACCGCGTGTCCGTCGAGCGCCCGCTGACGGAAGTCGACGCCGTCGATGCGCAGCGTCTGGAAGCTGTCGGACATGGCGTGGATCTCGCGGAGGAAGTCCTGGGCGGCGAAACGCCCCTCGCCGAGCGCGTTCGGGGGCGTATTCGACGTCGCAGCGAGCTTGGTGCCGGTGGGCACGAGCTCGCCGAGCAGACGGGTCATCACCATCGTGTCGCCAGGATCGTCGAGCTCGAACTCGTCGATGCAGAGCAGGTCCGCCCCCTTGAGCAGATCGACCGTGTTCTTGTACCCGAGCGCGCCCACGAGCGCGGTGTACTCGATGAACGAGCCGAAGTACTTCCTCCGGGCAGGCATGGCGTGATAGATCGACGCGAGCAGATGCGTCTTGCCGACGCCGAACCCTCCGTCGAGGTACACCCCGGGCTTGACGTCGGGCTCCTTCTTCGCCCTGCTGAAGAGCCCCCCGCGCTTGACCGGCGCACCGCGACCGGCGAAGCGGATCAGGGTCTCCTTCGCCTCCTCCTGCGAGGGGTGAGCGGCGTCCGCGCGGTAGCTGTCGAAGGTGGCGCCGTCGAACTGGGGCGGAGGCACGAGGCTCGCCAGCATCTCGGGACCCGTGACGGTCGGCTGGCGCTCGGTCAGGTGCACGACGCGGGGGCTGCTCGCGGTGTCAGTCATCGGATTTCCTGTGTCGAAGTCTTACGAATCCGGTGCCGGGGGTGCAGCGGGGATCTATCGTCGAAGGGACGGCTCAACACTACGCCGTCATCGCCTGCGTCATCACGCGCGCTCACCGTCTGAGGAGATCCCTGTGGCCATCGAGTTCGATTCGTCTTCCGCCAAGTTCGCCGAGTACGCCGAACCCGGTCGGCTCGTCACCACCGACTGGCTCGCCGCCCACCTCGACGCGCCTGGCCTCGTCGTGGTGGAGTCCGATGAAGACGTGCTTCTCTACGAGACCGGCCACATCCCCGGCGCCGTGAAGGTCGACTGGCACACCGAGCTCAACGACCCCGTCGTGCGGGATTACGTCGATGGCGAGGGGTTCGCTGCGCTCCTCGGCAGGAAGGGCATCTCACGCGACGACACCGTCGTGATCTACGGCGACAAGAACAACTGGTGGGCGGCGTACGCGCTGTGGGTGTTCTCGCTGTTCGGCCACGAGGACGTGCGTCTGCTCGATGGCGGTCGCGATCGCTGGATCGCGGAGGGCCGCGAGATCACCCGAGAGACCACGAATCGCCCCCCGACGGAGTATCCCGTCGTCGAACGCGACGATTCCGTCATCCGCGCGTATAAGGACGACGTGCTCGCACACCTGGGCAATCCGCTCATCGACGTCCGTTCTCCCGAGGAGTACAGCGGTGAGCGCACGACGGCCCCCGCATACCCCGAAGAGGGCGCGCTGCGCGCCGGCCACATTCCGACGGCGCAGTCGGTGCCGTGGGGCAAGGCCGTCGCAGAGGACGGCGGATTCAAGCCGCGTACCGAACTCGAGGCGATCTACCGCGAAGGCGCCGGCCTCGCAGACGGCGATCAGGTCGTCGCGTACTGCCGCATCGGCGAACGTTCGAGCCACACGTGGTTCGTGCTGAAGCACCTGCTGGGCTTCCAGAACGTCCGCAACTACGACGGTTCGTGGACCGAATGGGGCAGCGCCGTGCGGGTGCCGATCGTCACGGGCACGGAGCCCGGTTCGCTCTGACCGTGTGAGAATGACAGGGATGAGCACCTCGCACGTTCCCGATTCTCTCGCCGAGATCCGCGACACCTTCCTGGAGACCCCGGAGGCCGATCGTCTGCTGCTCCTGCTGGAGTTCGCCGACGAGCTGCCTCCTGTCTCCGACGAGGTCGCGGCGCACCCGGAGATGTACGAGCGCGTGGCCGAATGCCAGTCGCCGGTCTACATCCACCTGGAGATCGAGAACGGCATCGTCACGATGCACGCGACGGCGCCGGCTGAGGCGCCCACGACGCGCGGCTTCGCCAGCATCCTCGTGCAGGGCATCACGGGCCTCACACCCGACGAGGTCCTCGCGATCCCCTCCGACTACCCGCAGACGATCGGTTTGACCAAGGCCGTATCTCCCCTGCGCATCGGCGGGATGACCGGGATGCTGATGCGCGCCAAGAACCAGGTCACGCAGAAGCGCTGAATCCCTGCTCGGCGAGCCAGCCGTCGATCGCGGCGGTCCACCCGTTCTGGTCGTAGTTCCAGATCTTGGTGTGCCGCGCGACGGTGAAGTGCGGCATCGTGACGAGGTCGGGGCGCGCCTGCTGGAGGGCGTGTGAGGCGTCGGACGGCACGAAGCCGTCGTCGTCGCTGTGCAGGATGAGCATCGGCGCGGAGAGCTCCTCCGCGCGTGCCACCATGTCGAGCCGATCGAAGGAGATCGCGTCGTCCGCGCCGCTCAGCCTCGCCATCAGCGGGACTTCGAGCGCCCCCATGGCGAGAGCAGGCAGCGGCGCGCGCAGACCGGACTCCCGCGCCTGGAAACGCAGGACCGTGCGCCAGTCGACGACCGGCGACTCCAGGATGAGGCCGACGATCCGGTCGCGGTTCGCGGAGCTGACCGCGGTCTGCAGCGAGATCGCACCGCCCATCGACCATCCCATCAGGATGATGTTCTCCGCCCCGTGACGCAGCGCGTAGGAGATCGCGGCATCGATGTCGCGCCACTCGGCCGACCCCAGGGCGTAGGCGCCCGCTCTGCTGCGCGGAGCCTCGCCGTCGTTGCGGTACGACACCACGAGATTGGGAAGCCCGGCGGCGTGGAGCACGGGAACGGCTCTCAAGCACTCGGCGCGCATCGTGCCCCGTCCGTGCACCTGGATCACCCACGTCGTGGAAGCGCCGGGAAAGTACCACGCGGGGCACGGCCCGGCCGGCGAGCCGATCAGCACGTTCTCCCACGGCACATGCAGCTCACTCGGAGTCGAGTAGTACCAGCCGCTGAACAACGCCCCGCGGTCGACCTCTGCGCCGGGCTCTATCTGCGTGAGGAGCTTGCGCCGCACTGTCGTCGCGTCGGCGCTCAGCACCGCGCCCAGCTTCACGTAGCCGTAGGTCCCCGTTGTGAACAGCCCGTAGCGTCCGGGAAGCTCCGTGTCGAGGGTGCGCTGCAACTCGATCGTCTGAGCGCCGGTGTCGACCGAGCGGATCACCACATCGGGCACGCGCTTGCCAACGCTCACCACCCTGCGAGCCGTGCCGAACACGAGCAGAGCGGCGACGGCCGCCCCGAAGGCCAGCAGCGCGGGGACAAGGAGCGCAACGGCGTGCCTGAGACTCTTCATCGCTTCCTGACTCTAGCCTGTTGCCGTGACAGGACACCCCGATGCCGGGAGCGAATTCGACGCCGCCGTAGCGGAGCTTCGCGATACCGCCTTCCGCGCCGACATCACCGTCCGCGAGATCCCGACCCCCCAGGGGCTGGCGCCGTTCGCGATCGCCCTTGCGGCGGACGTTCGTCCGGACGACGACGGCGAGTCCGTGTACGGCACGGGACGGTTCGTGCTGCTGCACGATCCCGACGGCCCGGCGGCCTGGGACGGCCCCTGGCGGATCGTGCTGTTCGCGCAGGCGCCGCTCGAGACCGAGATCGGCACCGACCCGCTTCTCGCCGATGTCGCATGGTCGTGGCTCGTCGACGCGCTCGACTCCCGGGGCGCCGTCTACCACTCGGCGTCAGGCACCTCGACCAAGACCCTCTCGAAGGGATTCGGCGGCCTCGCCGTGGAAGGCGACGGCGCCCAGATAGAATTGCGGGCGTCCTGGACACCAGAGGGCCCCTTCCGACCGCACGTCGAAGCGTGGGCCGAACTGGTCGGAATGCTGGCGGGTCTTCCGCCCGGTTCCGAGGGCATCGCCGTGATCGGCGCGCGAAAGGCTGCACGTGACTGAATACTCCGTGATCTCGGATGCCGAGGAGTTCCTCGCGGCCTGCGCCGCACTCGCAGACGGGACGGGACCCGTCGCGGTCGACGTCGAACGAGCATCCGGGTTCCGCTACTCGCAGCGCGCCTACCTCGTGCAGGTCTTCCGCCGGGGCGCCGGCGTCTTCCTCTTCGATCCGCCCCCGATCGGGGATTTCGCTCCTCTGCAGACGGCGATCGGCGATGCCGAGTGGGTGTTCCATGCCGCGAGCCAGGATCTTCCCTCCCTGCGTGAGCTCGGCCTGGAGCCCGCGACCATCTTCGACACCGAACTCGCCTCCCGCCTGCTCGGACACGAGCGCGTGGGACTCGGCGCCGTGGTCGAGGACACGCTGGGCATCGTGCTGAAGAAGGAGCACTCCGCAGCGGACTGGTCCACCAGGCCGCTGCCTGCAGCCTGGCTCGAGTACGCGGCGCTCGACGTCCTGCACCTGATCGACGTGCAGGAAGTCCTCACCTCGGAGCTCGAGGAGCAGGGCAAGACCGGGTTCGCCGCCGAGGAGTTCGCCGCGACGCTGAGCCGCCCGCCGAAGCCTCCTCGCGAGGACCCCTGGCGGCGTCTCAGCGGACTTCACCAGGTTCGCGGTTCGCGAAACCTGGCCGTCGCGCGCGAACTGTGGCGCGCCCGCGAGGCCTTCGCGCAAGAGCAGGACGTCTCCCCCGGCCGCCTGGTGCCCGATCGTTCGCTCGTCGCTGCCGTTCTCGGCAACCCGCAGAGCAAGTCGGCCCTCGCCGGGATCAAGGAGTTCCAGGGACGAGCCAGTCGTACGCAGATCGACCGCTGGTGGCAGGCGATCGTCGACGGACGCGCAACGGAGGAGCTTCCCCGCGAGCGCGTGCCGAGCGACACGCTCCCCCCGCCGCGCGCGTGGTCGGACCGCAATCCGGAGGCGGATGCTCGGCTGAAGGCGGCCCGTCCCGTCGTCGAGGCGACAGCCGAGGAACTGGGGATGCCGACTGAGAACCTGCTGACCCCCGAGTTCTTGCGGCGCATCGCCTGGGATCTGCCCGGCACGACTGCCGACGAGCTCGGCGCAGCTCTCGCTGCACTGGGCGCGCGCCCCTGGCAGATTGCACAGACTGCACAGAAGATCGCCGACGCCTTTGTAGAGGCGACGCAATCGGTTGACGAGCCCGCACCACCCGCTTCGTAGGTTCGATCCAACCGATTCTTCCCGCCTCCGCGCCCTTCCTAGACTGAGGGCACCGCACAAACTTGGAGGCAGAGTGGCCGAGATCTCGGACGTCTTCTTCGTCGATGGAGTGCGCACCCCCTTCGGGCGCGCCGGCGAAAAAGGCATGTACTGGAACACCCGCGCAGATGACCTCGCCGTTAAGGCGACCATCGGCCTGATGGAACGCAACTCGGCCGTCCCGGCCGATCGGATCGACGACGTCGCGATCGCCGCGACCTCGCAGACCGGAGATCAGGGCCTCACCCTCGGACGCTCGGTGGCGATCCTCGCGGGTCTCCCGCAGACCGTGCCTGGTCTCGCCGTCGAGCGCATGTGCGCCGGTGCGATGACGAGTGTCACCACGATGGGGGCGTCGATCGGCGTCGGCATGTACGACTTCGCCCTCGCCGGCGGCGTCGAGCACATGGGCCACCACCCGATCGGCGGCAACGCCGACCCGAACCCGCGGTTCGTCGCGGAGCGCATGGTCGACCCCGGTGCGCTGAACATGGGCGTCACCGCCGAGCGCATCTTCGATCGCTTCCCCCACCTCACCAAGGAGCGTTCCGACCGCTTCGGCATGCTCAGCCAGCACAAGGTGCAGGCCGCTTACGACGCCGGCAAGATCCAGCCCGATCTGGTGCCGGTGGCCATCAAGGACGCCGAGGGCGCGTGGGGCCTGGCCTCCGAAGACGAGGGCCGGCGCCCCCAGACCACCATGGAGGACCTCGCGGCCCTCAAGACGCCGTTCCGTCCGCACGGCCGTGTCACGGCCGGCACTTCCTCGCCGCTCACCGACGGCGCGACGATGTCGCTGCTCGCCGGCGGCGGAGCCGTGAAGGAGTTCGGCCTCGCCCCGAAGATGCGCATGGTCTCGTTCGCGTTCGCCGGCGTGCAGCCGGAGATCATGGGCATCGGCCCGATCCCGTCGACGGAGAAGGCTCTGAAGAAGGCCGGTCTGCAGATCTCCGACATCGGCCTGTTCGAGCTCAACGAGGCGTTCGCCATCCAGGTGATCTCTCTGCTCGACCACTTCGGCATCGCCGACGACGACCCCCGGGTCAACCAGTGGGGCGGCGCGATCGCGCTCGGCCACCCGCTCGCGGCATCCGGCGTGCGTCTGATGATCCAGCTCGCGGCGCAGTTCGCCGAGCGACCCGACGTCCGCTACGGCCTGACCGCGATGTGCGTCGGCCTCGGCCAGGGCGGATCGGTCATCTGGGAGAACCCGCACTACGACGGCAAGAAGAGGAAGTAGTCGAGATGACGAACTACGACGAGATCGACTTCTCCCCCATCCAGGCGCTCACCGAGGGCGAGGTGATCACGCACTCCCCCGTGCGCGACATCCGGCTCGCCTCCGGCAAGGTGCTCGCCCTCATCACGCTCGACAACGGGCGCGATCACACCCGCCCGAACACCCTGGGCCCTGCCACGCTCACTGAGCTCGGCGAGACCTTGGACGGCCTCAAGGGCCGTGCCGCTGCAGGAGAGATCCAGGCGGTCGGCATCACCGGCAAGCAGTACATCCTCGCCGCCGGTGCCGACCTGTCCGACATCAGCAAGGTGGGCTCGCGAGACAACGCCCGCCTGATCGCGCAGCTCGGCCACAAGGTTCTGGGCAAGCTGTCCGAGCTGGGTGTGCCGTCGTTCGCGTTCGTCAACGGCCTCGCGCTCGGCGGAGGCCTCGAGATCGCGCTGAACTCGACCTACCGCACGGTCGACGCCTCCGCAGCAGCCATCGCCCTCCCCGAGGTCTTCCTCGGCATCATCCCTGGCTGGGGCGGCGCGTATCTGCTGCCGAACCTGATCGGCATCGAGAACGCGCTCGAGGTCGTCATCTCGAACCCGCTCAAGCAGAACCGGATGCTGAAGCCGCAGCAGGCGTTCGATCTCGGCGTCGTCGACGCCATCTTCCCCGCCGCGAACTACCTCGAGAATTCGCTCGCCTGGGCCGATGCGGTCCTCGGCGGCAAGAAGGTCGAGCGCAAGAACGAGCCGGGCAAGATCGAGCGCCTCACCAAGTGGCCGATCGCGATCAAGATGGCGCGCGGCATGCTCGAGTCGAAGATCGGCACCGTGCCGAAGTCGCCGTATGCCGCCCTGGAGCTTCTCGACAAGGCGAAGAGCGGGACCAAGGCCGAGGGCTTCGCCCGTGAAGACGAGGCGCTCGCCGAGCTCGTGACCGGCGATCAGTTCGCCGCGTCGATGTACGCGTTCGACCTCGTGCAGAAGCGCGCGAAGCGTCCGGTCGGCGCCCCCGACAAGGCGCTCGCGAAGAAGGTCACCAAGGTCGGCATCATCGGCGCCGGTCTGATGGCCAGCCAGTTCGCGCTGCTGTTCGTGCGCAAGCTGCAGGTGCCCGTGCTCATCACCGATCTCGACCAGGCACGCGTCGACAAGGGCGTCGCGTACATCCACGAGGAGATCGGCAAGCTCGAAGCCAAGGGCCGGCTGGATGCCGACTCGGCGAACAAGCTGCGCGGACTGGTCACCGGCACGACCGACAAGAGCCTCTATTCGGACTGCGACTTCGTGATCGAGGCCGTGTTCGAAGAGGTCGGCGTCAAGCAGCAGGTGTTCGGCGAGATCGAGAAGATCATCGCCGAGGACGCTATCCTCGCGACGAACACCTCGTCGCTCTCGGTCGAGGAGATCGGATCGCAGCTGGCTCACCCCGAGCGCCTCGTCGGCTTCCACTTCTTCAACCCGGTCGCGGTGATGCCGCTGATCGAGATCGTGAAGACCCCGTCGACCGCCGATGCCGCGCTGTCGACCGCGTTCGTGGTTGCGAAGGGCTTGGGGAAGAACGCCGTGCTCACCGCCGACGCCCCCGGCTTCGTCGTGAACCGTCTGCTCGCGAAGGTCATGGGCGAAGCCGCGCGTGCCGTCTACGAGGGCACGCCGGTGGCCGATGTCGAGAAGGCCTTCGGCCCGCTCGGACTGCCCATGGGTCCGTTCCAGCTGATCGATCTGGTCGGCTGGAAGGTCGCGGCCCACGTGCAGGACACGATGGTGAAGGCGTTCCCCGACCGCTTCTACGCGAACGAGAACTTCCACGAGCTCGCGGCTCTGGATGCGGTCGTCGAGAAGGACAAGGGCGGCCGCGTGACCGGCTGGACCAAGCAGGCCGAGAAGGTCGTCAAGCCGGCCGTGGGCAAGACGCCGGCGACGGCGGCGACGATCCTGCAGCGCGTGCAGGACGGACTCGCCACAGAGATCAAGCTGATGCTCGACGAGGGCGTGGTGCCCGAGGTCGAGGACATCGATCTGTGCCTGATCCTCGGCGCGGGATGGCCGTTCATCGACGGTGGCGCATCGCCCTACCTCGACCGCGAAGGCGCCTCGGAGCGCGCCTTCGGCGGCTCGTTCCACACCCCGCAGATCCGCGGCACCGAAAGCCGCTGACAGCACACGAAGGGGCCGCATCGATCTATGCGGCCCCTTCGTCGTGTGGTCGGCAGCGCTCGCCACCCTCCGTCCTCATCGCGGACGCTCTACGCTCAGCTCCCGGGATCCTGCGCGGGGCGCAGGTCGGGCTCGCCGGCGCGGGGCCAGTGCGACAGCGCCCTCTCCGCGAGCGCGGTGATCGTGAGCGACGGGTTCACCCCGGGGTTGGCCGGCACGGCGGAGCCGTCGACGATGTGGAGGCCCGGGTGGCCCCAGACCCGATGGTACGGGTCGATGACGCCCGCGTCGGGCCCGGCGGAGATCACGGCGCCACCGAGGAAGTGCGCGGTCAGCGGAATGCCGAACACCTCGGGCCACGACCCGCGCGCTTCGGCCGGCTCGCCCCCGTCCTGCTGGACCCGCGCGGCGATCGCCGCCGCCGCGACGTGCGCCTGCGGCAGGTGGCTGGGATTCGGCTCGCCGTGTCCTTGAGCGCTCGTCATGACGAGGCGGCCGAACTTTCGCCGCAGTGAGAGCGTGAGGGAGTTATCGGCGGTCTGCATCACGAGCGCGATGATGCCGCGTTCGCTCCAGCGGCGCAGGTTCCCGAGACGGAACTGCCGCACGGGCGCCGTGAACACCTGGGTGACCAGGCTCCCCAGACGCCCCGCGAGTCCACGATCGCCGGGCACGAGTGCGGTCGCGAGCGCCCCCATGAGGTTCGAGCCGGGTCCGTACCGCACATTCTCGACGTGCGTCCGCTCGTCCACGTGGAACGACGTCGTGATCGCCACGCCCCGCGCCAGCTGCAGCGACTCCGGGACTTTGGTGGCGATCGCGCCGTCGAGGGCCTCGGAGTTGGTGCGCGTCAGGCGTCCGACCGCGTCCGAGATCCGGGGCAGCGCGCCGGATGCCTTCATCCGGTGCAGCAGCTGCTGTGTTCCCCACGTCCCCGCCGCGAGCACGACCTGACGGGCTCTCACCGTGCGCGAGGAGCGCCGGATCCACGCGCCGCTGCGCTGCGTCGTCACGGCGAAGCCACCGCCGGGCAGCTCACGCACCTCCGTCACGCTCCGCAGCGGCTCGATGACGACTCCCCGTCGCTCGGCGAGGGCGAGATAGTTCTTCATCAGGGTGTTCTTGGCGCCGATCCGGCATCCGACCATGCAGTTGCCGCACAGCGTGCAGCCGGTGCGCTCCGGCCCCTCACCGCCGAAGAACGGATCGGGGGTGCGCTCCCCCGGCTTGCCGAACCACACCCCGACCGGCGCGTGGCGGAACGTCGATCCGACTCCGAGATCCTCTGCCGCGCCTTTCATGATGCGTTCGACGGGACCCGTGTGCGGGTAGTGCTCGACGACGCCGAGCATCCGCTTCGCGGTCGAATAGTGCGGTGCGAGCTCGGCTTCCCAATCGGCGATGCGCTGCCACTGCGGGTCCTGGAAGAACGCCGAGCCCGGCTGGTAGAGCGTGTTCGCGTAGTTGAGGGATCCACCGCCGACGCCGGCCCCGGCGAGGATCATCACGTGCGGCAGCCGGTGGATGCGCTGCACTCCATAGCATCCGACGGCCGGCGCCCAGAGGTAGCGACGCACGTTCCAGCTTGTCTTCGCGAAGTCCTCGTCCTCGAAGCGCCGGCCGGCCTCGTACACCCGCACCCGATAGCCCTTCTCTGCGAGTCGGAGGGCGGCGACCGAGCCGCCGAATCCGGACCCCACGATGACGACGTCCTCGTCGAACTCAGTCATGGCTCTCCTTCGGGACCATCAGGGTGATTGCGGCGGGCAGCAGCGAGATCGTGCACTCGTATTCGCCCGTCCGCTCGCCGTCGGCGTACACGACGAGGCCCGGCGCCGACACCGTCACCGTCCGTGCCCGTCGATGGAGCACCTCCGGACGTGCGAGATGCCTTCCTCGGAGCATCAGAGGGAAAAGACGCAGCAGACGCATCCGCCCGAGCGGTGCAACATGGACGACGTCGAGCAGACCGTCATCAGGGAGGGCGCCCGCGCACACCGGCATTCCGCCGCCGTAGCTAGACGTGCTGCCGACCGCGATCAGCGTGCCGGGAGCGATCCTCGGCGGCTCCGCGTCGATCGACAGTGTGAACAGCATGGGACGCAGGCGGGCGAGCTCGATCAGGAGTGCGAGGTAGTAGCGCGGCGCGCCGTGCGGCCAGCGCAGCCGGTTGGTGCGGTCGCTGACCTTCGCGTCGAATCCGAGGGCCGCGATCGTGAGGAACTTCCGGGCACCTGACGTCGTGCGCACCTCGCCGACGTCGATGGCCCTGCGCTCCCCGGTGAGGGCGAGTTCGGCCGCGGCCGCGGCGTCTTCGCGCGGCAGCCGCAGTGCTCTAGCCAGATCGTTGCCCGTACCTGCCGGCACCAGGACGACAGGGACCGTAGCCGCACAAACCACCTCGAGCACTCCGGCAAGAGTGCCGTCACCGCCGACCACGACCAGCGTGCGCGGACTCTCGTCGATCGCCGTGGCGGCGAGTCGGGCCGTATCGGCTGCCGAGGCCCCCGCGTACACCCGCACCTCGGCTCCGCGCGCCCGCAGGTGCGCGACAGCGATGGCCGACGCCCTGCGACCGCGTCCCTTGCCTGCGAAGGGATTCGCGAGCACCGCGATGTGCTCGGTCACTCAGCTCGTCCGCTCGACGGCGATCACGGCGCCCGGATTCATGATGCACTGCGGATCGAGCTCCCGTTTGATCGCGGCGAGGATGCGGATGCCGGTCTCTCCGATCTCCCTCTCCAGCCAGGGGGCGTGATCCCGTCCGACGGCGTGATGATGACTGATCGTACCGCCGCCGGCGATGATCGTGTCGTTGACCCGGGCCTTGATCGGCTCCCACGTGGCCAGCATGTCGGAGCGCACCCCGGCCAGCACCGTGAAGTACAGAGAGGCTCCGGTGGGATAGATGTGCGAGACATGGCACATGGTGTACGACCTGGCTCCCGCATCCGCGAATCCGCCCTTCAGCGCCTTCTCGACGGCCGCGCGCAGCGCGTGCAGGTTCGACCAGGTCGTGGCGGTCTCGAGCGTCTCACAGAAGACGCCGGCGTCGAGCAGCGCGTCGCGCAGATACGGCCCCTCGAAGCGGCCCTTCAGCCACCCCTCCGAGGCCCCTTCCCCTGCGGAGACGCCGCCCGCCGCTTCGAGCAGTGCTCGGGTGCGGGCACGCCGCTCGGGAATCCCGTCGCCCTCGTACACCGTGACGATTCCGGCTCCCTTCGCGAGCGCTTTGCCTATCCGGCCGACCTGGGCGAGGCTCACCGCCGTCTCGGCTTCATCGGACAGACGGATGACAGTGGGTCCCGCGCCCTGCTGCGCGATCCGGCGGAGCCCCTCGACGCCGCTGGCGAAGTCGGGGTACGACCAGGATTCGAGAACACGGTCGTGAGGAATCGGGTGCACGCGTACCCGCACCTCTGTGATCACGCCGAAGATACCCTCCGATCCGAGGAAGACGCGGATCAGGTCGGGCCCGGCGGCCGAGCCGGGTGCTCGACCGAGCTCGACCTCGCCAGTCGGAGTTGCGACGCGGATGCCGGTGACCATCGCGTCGAAGCGACCGTTGCCGGCGGAGTTCTGCCCCGACGAACGCGCGGCGGCGAATCCACCGATCGTCGCGTAACGGAAGCTCTGCGGAAAGTGGCCGAGTTCGAGGCCGTGCGCCGCCAATGCCGATTCGGCTTCGGGTCCAGACGTGCCCGCAGCGAGCACGGCCTCGCCGCTGACCTCGTCCAGTCGGATCAGACCGGTGAGGCGGCGCAGATCGAGGCTCACTACAGCACGGTGGGAGCCACGCTCCGGGGTGAGTGCGCCGACGACGCTCGTGCCACCGCCGAAGGGGATCACGGCGATACCGGCCCGACCGGCGATCTCGAGGCACACCGTCACCTCATCGTGGTCCGCTGGGCGGACGACCGCATCCGGCGCATCCTGTGTCGCGATCCGACGACGCAGCAGATCAGGTGTCGACCGACCGCCCGCGTGCCGGACGCGGGCCTCCACCGAGACGTCGACGTGCTCTCGGCCGACGGCTCGGCGGAATGCGTCCAGATCATCGTCGCGCAGCGCAGACGGCGGCAGGCGCACATCCTCGATCTCGACGGCGTGCTCTGGCCTTCGTGTGCGCCCCAGCAGCAGCGGCAGAAGACTCCGGACAGCAAGCGGCAGATCTCTCGCCTTCGCCGGGTCGCCCCAGCCGTTCCATCTCATCGCCGAGTCGTCATCGACCCTGCCCGCATCGTGGCCCATGCGTTACAGTGTGACACATCATGGAAGAACGTCAACCTCAATGGGATGCGACGCAGTCCCGGATCCTCGATGCCGCCGACCAGCTCATCGAGCGACGCGGCGTGCACGGCCTGACCGTCGCCGAGCTCGCGCGGCGTGCGGACCTCAGCCGTCCGACGATCTACCGGAACTGGAACGACTCCGACGACGTCGTCAGGGCGGCGCTCCTGCGGCGTGTCGCCGGAATCCTGAGCTCCTTCCCGGCTCCGGTCCCCTCGAGATCCGCACTCGTCGACGACGTCATGCGGTTCATCGCGATGTTCCGCTCCGACTCCCTCTACGCACGCCTTCTCGATGACGAGCCCGAGGCGTTCACGCGATACACGCTGCACCGAGTCGGATCCAGTCAGCGCATGATCCTGGGCTGGCTCGCCGCGGCGATCAGCGCCGCGCAGTCCGGCGGATCGGTGAGAGCCGGGGCGCCAGAGGAGATGGCCGTGATGCTTCTGCTGATCGCCCAGTCGGCTGTGCTCTCGCACGGCACCGTCGCGGATCTGATCTCCGAGACGGCCTGGGAGCGGGAGCTCCGATGCGCTCTCGACGGCCTGCTCCGGCCATGACCGTCTCGTCATCCGCGCTCAACGTCGCGCGACGGAAGGCGGAACTCGCCCGCGCCGCGGAGGACACCGCTGATGTGCTCGTCGTCGGCGGTGGGATCACCGGAGTCGGCGTCGCGCTCGACGCCGCCGCCCGGGGGCTCAGCGTCACCCTGATAGAAGCGGAGGATCTCGCTTTCGGCACGAGCCGGTTCAGCTCGAAGCTCGTGCACGGCGGGCTGCGCTACCTCGCCACGGGCGATGTCGCCACCGCCAGGGAGAGTGCGCTCGAGAGGCACCTGCTCATGATGACGATCGCGCCCCACCTGATCCGTCCGCTCGGACAGCTGCTGCCTTTCAGCCCCGCCGTCACGTTGCGCCAGCGCACGGCCGGTGCGGTCGGCATGGCTCTCGGCGATCTCCTGCGAATCCGCGCCGGCACACCGCGAACGGTTCTGCCTGCTCCGAAGCCGGTGTCGACCATGACGGCACGACGACTCGCGCCCGCTCTCGACCCACGTGGGTTGCGTGGCGGCATGCTCTCGTTCGACGGACAGCTCGTCGACGACGCGCGACTCGTCGTCACCGTCGCACGCACGGCGGCGAGCCTCGGTGCACGGGTGCTCACCCGTGTGCGCGCCCTCGCGCTGCGCGACGACGGGGCCACGGCGGAGGATGCAGTGACAGGCGAGCGGGCGGAGATCCGTGCCCGCGTCGTCGTGAATGCGACGGGCGTGTGGGCCGGGGGCCTCGACCACGGCATCGACATCCGCCCCAGCCGCGGTACGCACATCGTGCTCGACGCCCGTGATCTGGGTTCCCCGCAGGTCGCGCTCACCATCCCTCATGAGGGATCGATCAGTCGCTACGTCTTCGCGCTGCCGCAGCAGCACGGACGAGTGATCGTCGGCCTGACCGACGAGGACGCTCCCGGTCCCGTCCCCCGCGTGGCGGAGCCGACGGAATCCGAGATCGACTTCCTGCTCGCGAACCTCAACCGAGTCCTCACAACCCCCATCACGCGGGACCAGGTGCGCGGGTCGTTCGCAGGGCTCCGACCCCTGGTCGACAGCGGCACGGACGCCACGGCAGACATCTCACGCAGACATCTCGTCACCGCATCCGCTTCGGGATTCGTGACCGTGCTCGGCGGCAAGCTGACCACGTACCGGCGGATGGCCGAAGACGCCGTGGATCTCGCTCTGCAGCTGCGCAGTCTCTCCGCGCCGCCGAGCCGCACCTCGTCGCTGCGACTCGTCGATCGCGCGGTGCAGGCGCCGACCGAGCCGATCGCCGAGGGCATCGATCTCTGCGCGGAGGAAGTCGCGTACGCCGTGCGAGAAGAGGGCGCGATGACGGCCGACGATGTGCTGGACCGGCGATCCCGCGTCGGCCTCGTCGATCTCGATCGCGAGCGCGCGTACGCAGCCGTCGAGACGATCGTGACGCAGACGCTCGCAGAGCTCGACTGAGGCCGCGATGCGGTTCCGAGCCGCGGCGTATCCGCCTTGCGGCGTTCCGGGGAACGCAGAGGGAACAGCGCATGAACAGCGGCGGATGCGTCGTCTTCACGGCACTCGGAGGGTCGCCGAGGCGGCACAGTGGTGTCATGGAGATGATCTTCGCGATGCTGGGCGGCAAAGGTCTGTCGAGTCTGCTGAAGACCGGGACGGCGGTGCTGACGATCCTGCTGGTCGTTCCCGCGATGCTGAAGCTCTTCATCGTCACCGTCGATGAGGGCTGGGCTGCGATCCGCACGCGCAACGGCAAGCCGATCATCCGCAACCGCCCGCAGCGACGGCCAACCAACCGGGGAGGCGCGGTCGGCGAAGTCGTCGTGCTCGACCCGGGATCGCACGGAGCCTTCCCGCTGTTCTACTGGTATCGCCTGATCGACGTGCGCTGCCGGGCGACCGACCTGCCCGCGCGTGAGATGAGCGGTGCGAGCGGACATCAGCACCGCGTGCACGCCTCGTTCGAATGGCGGCCGATCCCGACAGGTCGAGATCTGCGCGTATTCGAGCTCGACGTCGTGAACGTCAAGGAACGCGCCTCGAACATCGTCGGGGCCGCCCTGCGAGACGTGATCCGCGGGATGGACGGCCCAGAGCTGCCGCACAACGACGAGATCAACACGCGGGTGATCGCGGCCAGCGCCGATGAGGTGCGTCGCGCGTGCGGCGTGGAACTCGTGCGCGTGATGGTCACGGGTGACGCTCTGACCGACGGATATCTGCTCTCGACCGCGCTGCGCGACGCCGACCGAGGCGCTCAGGCTGTCGCGGCCCTGCACGCGCTCAACTGAGGATCGGCTCAGCGCCGCTCGTGCAGCGGCAGATCGATCGCGCCCGTCTCTCCCGCGTTGCGCGCGACCGGGATTCGGGTGCCGAGGACCTGCGCGACCACGTCCTGCGCGATCTTCGAAGCGGTGAGTCCGGCATCCGTCAGCACCTGGTCTCGCGACGCATGGTCGATGAACTCGTCAGGAAGACCGAGCTCGTCGACGGCAGTGTCGATCCCCGCCTCGCGGAGCACCTGGCGCACACGCGTGCCGATGCCCCCGACGCGGATGCCGTCCTCGAGTGTGATGACGAGCCGATGATGAGCGGCGAGCTCGACGACGGACGGCTGAACGGGGATCGCCCAGCGAGGGTCGATCACCGTTGCGCCGATCCCCTGGGCTCGCAGTCTCGCGGCGACCTCCATCGCGAGCGCGGCGAACGGTCCGATGCCGATGATGAGCACGTCTTCAGACTCGCCGCGGGCGAGCACGTCGACCCCGTCGTCCAGGCGCTCGATCGCGGGGAGTTCGGCAGCCACCTCGCCCTTCGGGAAGCGGATGACGGTGGGCGCGTCGTCGATCAGCACGGCCTCGTCGAGAGCCTCGGCGAGGCGCGCACCGTCGCGCGGAGCCGCGATGCGGATGTGCGGCACGATCTGCAGCATCGCCAGGTCCCACATGCCGTGATGACTCGGGCCGTCGGGGCCCGTCACGCCGGCTCGATCGAGGACGAAGGTGACACCCGCGCGATGCAGGGCGACGTCCATGAGGACCTGGTCGAACGCGCGGTTCATGAAGGTCGCATACAGCGCGACGACCGGATGCAGGCCGCCGAAGGCGAGACCGGCCGCAGATGCGACGGCATGCTGCTCGGCGATGCCCACGTCGTACACGCGATCGGGGAATCGTTCCGCGAACGGTGCGAGACCGGTGGGACGCAACATCGCCGCGGTCATCGCGATCACCTTCGGGTCGCGCTCTCCCACGGCGACGAGCGCCTCGGAGAACACGTCGGTCCAGCCGCGACCGCTGCTGGAGAGCGGTTCGCCCGTGATGGGGTCGATGCGGTTGACGGCATGGAACTGATCAGCCTCGTCGTCGCGTGCGGGCTGATAGCCGCGGCCCTTCTCCGTGATGGCGTGCACGATCACTGGGGCGCCGTAGGACTTCGCGAGCTCGAGCGTCTCCAGAAGAGCAGGAAGGTCGTGACCGTCGACCGGGCCGAGGTACTTGATGTCGAGATTCGAGTACAGCGCCTCGTTGTTCGTGAAGCGCGAGAGGAACCCGTGCGTGCCGCCACGGACGCCGCGGAACACGGCGCGTCCGACGGGGCCGAACGCACGGAACAGGCGGTCGGACTTGCGGTGCAGGTCCTTGTAGGCCGCGGCCGTGCGCACTCTGTTCAGGTACCGCGACATGCCGCCGATCGTCGGGGCGTAGGAGCGGCCGTTGTCGTTCACGACGATCACCAGATTGCGGTCGTTGTCGTCGGAGATGTTGTTGAGCGCCTCCCACGTCATGCCGCCGGTGAGGGCGCCGTCGCCGACCACCGCGACGACGTGCCGATCTGCGCGCCCTGTCGCGGTGAGAGCGCGGCTGATGCCGTCGGCCCAGCTCAGCGAACTCGACGCGTGCGAGGACTCCACGACGTCATGAGGACTTTCGCTGCGCTGCGGGTACCCGGCGAGGCCGCCACGCACTCGCAGAGCTGAGAAGTCCTGACGACCGGTGAGGAGCTTGTGCACGTACGACTGGTGGCCGGTGTCGAAGATGAACGGATCGTCCGGCGACGAGAACACGCGGTGCAGGGCGATCGTCAGCTCCACCACGCCGAGGTTGGGACCGAGGTGTCCGCCCGTGCGGGAGACGTTCTCGACGAGGAACTCGCGGATCTCTCCGGCGAGCTCGGTCAGCTGGTCTGTGGACAGTCCGTCCAGATCTCGGGGACCTGAGATGCTCGGAAGAATGGGCATCTGCGCCTCCTCACAGGCTCCGTGCGCGGCATCCGAGTTCCGGTTCGGGCGCCTCTGCGATCCTATCGCGCCGCCCCGGGAATCCTCCGTGAGCGCGGTCGTCCGGACGACCGGTCCGGGCCGATGGAAAGCGCCCCACCCGGCCGGAGCCGGATGGGGCGCTGAGGTGCGACGCTGATCAGACCAGCGAACGCAGAACGTACTGCAGGATGCCGCCGTTGCGGTAGTAGTCCGCCTCACCGGGGGTGTCGATGCGGACGACCGCGTCGAACTCGATGACCTGCTTGCCCTCGGGCGAGTGCTCGCTCGGAGTCGCGGTCACGCGGACCGTCTTCGGCGTGACACCGTTGTTGAGCTCCTCGAGACCGGTGATCGAGACGATCTCGGTGCCGTCGAGGCCCAGCGACTCCCAGCTATCGCCTGCAGGGAACTGCAGCGGGACGACGCCCATACCGATGAGGTTCGAGCGGTGGATGCGCTCGAAGCTCTCGGTGATGACCGCCTTGACGCCCAGCAGGCTCGTGCCCTTGGCCGCCCAGTCACGCGACGAGCCGGAACCGTACTCCTTGCCGCCGAAGATGACGAGCGGCGTGCCCTGCTCGGCGTAGTTCATGCAGGCGTCGTAGATGTACGACTGCGGTCCTTCGGGCTGGGTGAAGTCACGGGTGAAGCCACCCTCCACGACCTGACCGTCGTTGACGGCCGAGACCAGGAGGTTCTTCAGACGGATGTTCGCGAACGTTCCGCGGATCATGACCTCATGGTTGCCTCGACGCGAACCGAAGGAGTTGAAGTCCTTGCGGTCCACGCCGTGCTCGGTGAGGTACTGAGCGGCGGGCGTGCCGGCCTTGATGTTTCCGGCGGGCGAGATGTGGTCGGTGGTGACCGAGTCACCCAGGGTCGCCATGACGCGCGCGCCCTCGATGTCGCGCACCGGGGTGAGCTCCATCGTCATGCCGTCGAAGTAGGGCGCCTTGCGCACGTAGGTGGAGTTCTCATCCCACTGGAAGATGTCGTCTTCCGGAGTGGGCAGGCTGCGCCAGCGCTCGTCACCGTCGAAGACGGTCGCATACTGCTTGATGAACTGCTCACGCGAGATCGACGAGTCGACCAGCTCCTGGACCTCGGCCGGGGTGGGCCAGATGTCCTTCAGGAAGACATCTTCGCCATCGGTGCCCTTGCCGAGCGCGTCGTTCTCGAAGTCGAAGTGCATCGATCCTGCGAGTGCGTACGCGATGACCAGCGGCGGGCTGGCGAGGTAGTTCATCTTCACGTCGGGGCTGATGCGACCCTCGAAGTTGCGGTTGCCCGAGAGCACGGCGGTGACCGCGAGGTCGTGCGAATTGATCGCCTCCGACACCTCTTCGATCAGCGGACCCGAGTTGCCGATGCAGATCGTGCATCCGTAGCCGACGGTGTAGAAGCCGAGGCCCTCGAGGTCCTTGTCGAGTCCGGACTTCTCGTAGTAGTCCGTGACGACCTTGGAACCCGGGCCGAGCGTGGTCTTGACCCACGGCTTCTGCTTCAGGCCCTTCTCGAGCGCCTTCCGTGCCACGAGACCGGCGGCGATCATCACCGACGGGTTCGACGTGTTGGTGCACGACGTGATGGCCGCGAGCGTCACAGCGCCGTTGTCGAGGATGTACTTCTCCCCCGATGGCGTGGTCACCGGAACGGGCGTGGAAGCGTTCGCCGGAGCGCCGCTGTTGATGTGCACCGGCCGGGTGGTCGTCTCCTCCTCGCCGGGCACCGATCCGGGGTCGGATGCCGGGAAGGAGTGCTTCGAGTCGAGGTCGACCATCGAGTCCGACGTCGACGGGCTCGCGTAGTTGAGGATGTCCTGCTCGAACTGCGACTTCGCCTCCGAGAGCAGGATGCGGTCCTGCGGGCGCTTCGGGCCGGCGATCGACGGCACGACGGTGCCGAGGTCCAGCTCGAGGTACTCGCTGAACGTGGGCTCGTGCGACGGGTCGTGCCAGAGCTTCTGCTCCTTGGCGTACGCCTCGACGAGAGCGACGGCCTCGTCGCTGCGACCGGTGAGGCGCAGGTAGTCGAGGGTGACCTCGTCGATCGGGAAGATCGCCGCGGTCGAGCCGAACTCGGGCGACATGTTGCCGATAGTGGCGCGGTTGGCCAGGGGCACGGAGGCGACGCCCTCGCCGTAGAACTCGACGAACTTGCCGACCACGCCGTGCTTGCGCAGCAGGTCGGTGATGGTGAGGACGACGTCGGTCGCGGTCACGCCAGCAGGGATCTCACCCGAGAGCTTGAAGCCGACGACGCGCGGGATGAGCATCGACACGGGCTGGCCGAGCATGGCGGCCTCTGCCTCGATGCCGCCGACGCCCCAGCCCAGCACGCCGAGGCCGTTGACCATGGTGGTGTGCGAGTCGGTGCCGACGCAGGTGTCGGGGTACGCGCGCAGAACGCCGTCGACGTTCCGGTCGTAGATCACCTTCGCGAGGTGCTCGATGTTCACCTGGTGCACGATGCCGGTTCCCGGCGGGACGACCTTGAAGTCGCTGAAGGCCGTCTGGCCCCAGCGGAGGAACTGGTAGCGCTCGCCGTTGCGCTCGTACTCGATCTCGACGTTGCGCTCGAGCGCGTTCTCGGTGCCGAAGAGATCGGCGATGACCGAGTGGTCGATGACCATCTCGGCCGGCGAGAGCGGGTTGATCTTGTTCGCGTCGCCGCCGAGAGCCGTGACGGCCTCGCGCATCGTGGCCAGGTCGACTATGCAGGGAACACCCGTGAAGTCCTGCATGACCACACGGGCCGGCGTGAACTGGATCTCGGTGTTCGGCTCGGCCGCGGCATCCCACGACCCGAGCGCCTCGATCTGCGCCTTCGTCACGTTCGCGCCGTCCTCGGTGCGAAGCAGGTTCTCAAGGAGGACCTTGAGACTGAAGGGGAGCTTGTCGAAACCGGGCACCGTGTCGATGCGGAAGATCTCGTAGTCGGTGCTGCCGACCGTCAGGGTGCTCTGGGCACCGAAGCTGTTCACCGTGGACACGAATCCGTCTCCTTCTATTCGGATGGGAGCGACAGGCGCCTCCATCTTGCTCGCCAGCGAGCCCGGTCGGCTAGCAAGGCAGACCTAACCAGTCTGCTCCCGCAGCGCCGTGGGCGGAAGCCTGCAATTTATCTTGATATCAAGATAAATCTATCACGAGCCAGACGCAGCTCCGGCATCCGACTCGCGCGGATAGAGCCGCCGGGCGACGACCCAGGTGGTCGCGAGGAGCACCGCGAAGAACGGGATGCCCATGATGATCTTCACGGTGCCGAGAGTCGCCACGTCACCGGAGAAGTAGAAGGGCAGCTGCACGCCGAGGCGAGCGAGGAACAGCAGGGCCCACGCCACCGAGAGCCAGAAGAAGGTCCTGCGCTTGCGCGGATCCGCACGCCAGGAGACGCCCTCGCCCATCAGGAATCCGACGACGACGCCGATCAGCGGCCAGCGCACGGCGGCCGACACGAGGAATGCGGTGCCGTAGGCGATGTTGGTGATGAACCCGATGACGAACTGATCGGCGGCACGGCCGGTGAACAGGGGCAGTCCCGCGGCGATGACCGCGGCGACCAGGCCGGAGAGCGCTGCGACCGGCGGCGATTTCATCAGCAGGCGGACGATCGTGAAAATCGCCGCGGAACCCACGGACAGGATCAGGGCCAGAACCAGGTTGCTGCTGACGGTGTACGTGACGATGAAAGCGAGCAGCGGCAGCACCGACTCCACGATCCCCCGCCAGCCGCCGATGACGCCCCAGACCATCTGGCCCGTCGAGACGTCGGCGTCGGGGTCGATGCCCGCCTTGCGAGCAGCGCCGCCGAGGGCCGCTCCGAAGATCTCAGAAGCGGACGGTTCGCGCTCGGCGTCGGGATCAGGGGTGCTCACGCTGAGCCCGGCGTCGCCGGCATCTTCAGAGGGATCAGATCACGGGGCGGCATCGGGGCGCCGCCGCGGACGACGACGATCGACCGGAACAGGTCCTCGACCTTGGCCGCCGCTTCGAGATCGGATGCTGCGGCGCCGCCGATCACGCCGCGCAGGAACCACCGCGGCCCATCGACGCCGACGAAGCGGGCGAGCCGCAGTTCGGATCCTTCACTGGCCGCGGCGGGCACCTCGGCCAGCAGCTCTTTGCCCAGTGGCCCCTCGCGCTCCTCGACGCGGCCGCCCTGAGCTTTGACCTGGTCGCGCAGCTGCACGCGCGTCTCGTCCCACAGGCCGCCGGAGCGCGGCGCCGCGAACGGCTGCACCTGCAGCGAGGAGTCGGCGTAGTCGAGTCCGACGGCGACGATGCGCTTGGTCTGCTCCTCGACCTCGAGGCGCAGGTTGAGACCCTCGCGCGGCAGGATCTTGATGCCGCCGAGATCGATGTACGGGCGGACCGGGTTCGCCTCGGAGTCGTCCAACGGCCCTTCTGTCGCACGGTTGTGCGGTGCCGACTTCGAGGGTGTGGCGTTGTTGTCAGTCATCAGCCTTGTCCTGCTTCGTTACTGGTGGGGTGCTGCCTGATATCCGGTGGACCCGAATCCGCCCTCGCCGCGGGTGCTCTCGGGGAGCTCCTCGACGGGGATGAACGTCGCTCGGGTGACCGGCATGATGATCAGCTGGGCGATGCGATCGCCGACGGCGACATCGTACGCGCTGCGGGTATCGGTGTTGATCAGACTCACTTTGATCTCTCCGCGATACCCCGCGTCGACGGTCCCGGGCGAGTTCACGATCGAGATGCCGTGCTTGGCGGCCAGGCCGCTGCGCGGCACCACGAAGGCCGCGAAGCCCTCAGGCAGAGCGATGCGGACTCCGGTCTCGACCAGCGCGCGCTCCCCCGGCTCGAGGTGCACGGCGACGGCTGCGACGAGGTCGGCGCCTGCATCGCCGGGGTGCGCGTAACCGGGCACGACAGCGAGTCCATCGAGCACAGGGGCGATAATGGGGACGTCAACCGATTCAGTCACCCCATGAGGCTAATGCAGAACCGCACCGCTGAGACACGTCCGCAGTATCGCGAACGGCTGTCGCCGAGCCTCCGGCTTCTGGTGACCGTCGCACTCGCCGGCCCCATGGTGTCGCTCGTATTCGCGCCAGTCGGCTCAACGATCGCCCTGGTCGCAGGGGGCGCGGTCTCCGCAGCCCTCGTGGCGATGTTCGTCTGGCTCACCCCCGTGGTGGCGGTGGACGGCTCCGTGCTGCGCGCCGGACGCGCCCACATCGACGCGAGATTCCTCGGCGAACCCGAGGTGCTCACGGGAGACGAGGCGCGGCAGGCGCGCGGTCCGCGACTGCCCGCGCGGGGCTGGCACCTGATCCGCGGCGGGATCGACGGACTGATCGTCGTGCCGAACACCGACGAAGACGATCCCGTCGAGTCGTGGACCATTTCGTCTCGCACACCCGACCGCCTCGCCGCGGCTGTTCGGGCGGCACGCGAGTCGGCGTCCGCCGACTCCTGACCGCGCGCCTCGCCCTCGGAGTGCGCCCGGATACGACGACGCGCCCGGAACCGTGAGGTCCTGGGCGCGTGACGCGTGTATCGACGCTGCGGTCAGGCAGCGCACTCCTTGCAGATCGGGCCGGACGAGCCCTCGTGGTCGAGCTGAGAGCGGTGCTTCACCAGGAAGCAGCTCATGCAGGTGAACTCGTCATCCTGCGCGGGCAGCACGACGACATCGAGCTCGAGATCGGACAGATCGGCACCGGGAAGGTCGAAGCTGGACGGGTTGTCCGAGTCCTCATCGCCGGACGAGCCTGACAGCTTGTCCGGCACACGCTCCTTGAGGGCTTCGATCGACTCGGAGTCGTCTTCACTCTTTCGGGGAGCGTCGTAATCGGTTGCCATGGGGTAGTTCTCCACTTTCATGGTGCGAGTGGTGGGAGTTGTGCCGCAGGGTTCGGCGGCCATAGTTTGCACGACCGCGAGAGATTTCGCAAATGTCGCCTCGTGCGACTGAGCAAACTGACGGCACGCCCAGGGTATTCCCGCCTGCTGTGGAACCGGCGTGACACCATGGGCGAACACCCATTCCTGAGGGGCATTCGCATGGAAAACGTCACCATCGTCGGCACTGAAGCAGGAGTCCTCGTACTCGCGACCGAATCCGGCGCGCGTTTCGCGCTGCCCATCGACGACGTGCTGCACCGCGAGATCCGTCGCGCGACACGCCAGGGCGAGCCGGTCGTGCAGAAACTCGCGGCCAGCCCGCGCGACATCCAGGCGCAGATCCGCGCCGGACTCACGGCTCCCGAGGTCGCCGAACTCCTCGGCATCGGCGTCGACGACGTCATCCGCTTCGAGGGTCCGGTCCTCGCCGAGCGCGAGCACATCATCGGACAGGCCCTCGCCGTCCCTGTTCTCATCGGCAGCGAGGTCGAACCCGACGCACAGCCCACCTTCGGGACGGCGATCCGAGCCAAGCTCGCCGATCTCGAGGCGACGGCGGAGCGCTGGGCGAGCTGGAAGGACGAAAGCGGATGGATCATCAAGCTCGAGTTCACCGCGAACGAGGTCGAACATGACGCACGATGGAGCTTCGATCCCCGCCGTAGCGCACTCGCGCCGCTGAACGCCGACGCCACCCAGCTCTCGAGGCAGGGGTCGCTGCCCGAAGGTCTCATCCCTCGGCTGCGCGCGGTTGAGGCCGAGCGCACAGCATCCCCGTACAAGGACGACAGCCGTTTCGATTCCGGCGCCTTCGGTCCGCGTCTGGTGCCGACACCCGAAGCCGAGATCGAGGATCCCTCGTTGCCGGAGAGATCGGCATCGGCTGTGCAGGATGCCGCCATCAAACGCGCTCCTGAGTCTCAGACGACCAGCCCTGAAACCGCCGACCTGCTCGAGGCCCTGCGACGCCGGCGTGGCCAGCGCGAGAGTTCCCCCATCATCGATCTCGATGACGACGTCGAGGCGGAAGACTCCAGCCCGATCGCCCTGTTCGACGCGCTGGAGAACGATCAGGACGACGAGGAGCAGCCTCCGCCCGCTCCCGAGCCTGCACCGGACAACGGTCGCCGTCGTCGTCGCAACGCGATGCCGTCGTGGGACGAGATCGTCTTCGGGGCGCGCACCGACGAGTGACCGTCGCGTTCGAGTGACTGCCGCACCTCGGCGACAGACCGAGCGACGGCGGCTCAGCGGGCGAACGCCCCGAATCGCAGCAACGGCACCTGTCGTTCCTCCGGTGTGAGACCACCGTGCTGGCCGACCATGCCGCGGCTGCGCTGATCAGCCGCCGTGCCGTCGTACACCGCTCCGTTACCCCGCGCGACGACCAGCAGGTCGCCGATCCGTGACGCCGCAGCTTCCGTCACCGTCGGGCCGAACAGACCCGACGCGATCGTCTCGGCACGGCCTCCCACGTCGGCGGCGCCGTCGAGATCTCGTCGCCAGCGCGAGAGTATCTCGGCGGCATCGACGTCGGGGTCGAGATACACGTGCAGCATGCGCGGCTCGCCGCCGATGCTGCTCACGCTGACGAGATGCTCGGACTCGAGCACCACCTGCTTGTGCCCCGGTACGTCGACCATCCCGTGGTCGGAGGTGACGATCACCCCGACGCCGGGAGGAACACGGCGCGTCAGGGCGGCGTCGACGTCCTCCAGTGCCGACACCCACTGGCGGGACGCGATTCCGTGTCTGTGGCCGGCCTTGCATAGGCGGCGACGCCCACCGCGAACACGGGGCGTCCGTCGGCTGCCGCCTGCTCGAAAACCGTGGGCGCGACCTGCCAGGACGCGGGATCGACGCCGGAGCTCTCCCATCCGGAGAGCTGGTTGACGAGGACGCCTCGAGAGCGGTCCAGCACGCTGTAACCGACGAGTCCGTGCTCGCCCGGCCACACACCGGTCAGGATGCTCGTCAGAGCCGCGGCCGTGGTCGACGGGAACACCGAGGAGGCGACGTCCTTCTTCGCCATGCCTGCCGTCAGCGCCCGGGCGTGACCCGCATGCGCGCGCAGGCTGATCGCCCCGAGGCCGTCGATCAGGACGAGCACGACGGACTCCGCCCGCGGCAGCGTCGCGGATTCGCCGCGGAGAGCGGCGAACAGGTCGCCCGCCACCCCGACGATGCTCCGGGCCGTGGGCGACTCGGACGGTAGCATGAGGGACATCCGAGCCAGTCTGTCACAGGCTCCCCGCGCCCTTCAGCCTCTGCAACATTTCCAGGATGGCCATGCCGAAAACCCCGCCGCCCGAGCTCGCCCCGGAGCGAATCCAGGACATCGACCTCGAGAGCGAGATGCAGGGCTCGTTCCTCGAGTACGCCTACTCGGTGATCTACTCGCGCGCCCTGCCCGACGCGCGCGACGGTCTCAAGCCTGTGCAGCGCCGCATCCTGTATCAGATGGCCGAGATGGGCCTGCGCCCCGATCGTGGTCATGTGAAGAGCGCCCGCGTCGTCGGCGAGGTGATGGGAAAGCTGCACCCGCACGGCGATTCGGCGATCTACGACGCCCTGGTACGACTCGCGCAGGACTGGGCGCTGCGCGTTCCGCTGGTCGACGGTCACGGCAACTTCGGATCGCTCGACGACGGCCCCGCTGCCGCCCGTTACACCGAAGCTCGGCTGGCGTCGCCCGCCATGGCGCTCACCGAGAACCTCGACGAGGACGTCGTCGACTTCATCCCCAACTACGACGGTCAGTTCCAGCAGCCCGCCGTCCTCCCCGCGGCCTTCCCCAACCTGCTCGTCAACGGCGCCAGCGGCATCGCGGTGGGCATGGCGACAAACATGGCACCGCACAACCTCATCGAGGTCGTCGCCGCAGCCACGCATCTGCTCGAGAACCCGGACGCCACGACCGAAGAGCTCATGGAGTTCGTGCCCGGTCCCGACTTCCCCTCCGGCGGCATCCTGATGGGCCTCGACGGCGTGAAGGACGCGTACACCACCGGCCGCGGCGCGCTCAAGGTCCGCGGCAAGGTGTCGGTCGAGCAGATCGGACCGCGTCGCACAGGCATCATCGTGTCCGAGCTTCCCTACATGGTCGGACCCGAGCGTCTGATCGAGAAGATCCGCGACGCCGTGCAGTCCAAGAAGCTGCAGGGCATCAGCGATGTGACCGACCTCACGGACCGCAACCACGGCCTGCGCGTCTCCATCGGCATCAAGACGGGCTTCGATCCGAACGCCGTGCTCGAGCAGCTGTACCGGCTGACCCCGCTGGAGGACTCCTTCAGCATCAACAACGTCGCCCTCGTCGACGGGCAGCCGCGCACGCTCGGTCTCAAGGAGATGCTCAGCGTCTACGTGATGCACCGTCTCGAGGTCATCACACGCCGCAGCCGGTACCGGCTCGCCCGCCGCGAGGAGCGCCTGCACCTCGTCGAGGGTCTGCTCATCGCGATCCTCGACATCGACGAGGTCATCCAGGTCATCCGCTCCTCGGATGACTCCGAACAGGCCCGCGCCCGACTCCGGTCGGTGTTCGATCTCAGCGAACTGCAGGCCGAGTACATCCTCGAACTGCGCCTGCGCCGTCTGACCAAGTTCTCCCGCATCGAGCTCGAGGCCGAACGCGACGCCCTGCTCGCCGACATCGCCGCGTTGAAAGAACTTCTCGGCAGCCCGGCACGGCTGCGTGCGGCGGTCGCGAGCGAGCTCGACGCCGCGGCCGACGCATACGGCACCCCGCGGCGCACGCTGCTCATGAACGCCGCTCCGCCGAAGCCGCGCGCGGCGAAGGGCGCACCCGACCTGCAGATCGCCGACGCACCGACCGTTCTCGTGCTGTCGACCACCGGTCGAGCGGTGCGGGTCGACCTCGCCGAGGGCCAGGAGCTCTCGGCACCCGCCCGCCGCAGCAAGCACGATGCGATCCTCACGACCGTCGAGACGACTGTGCGCGCCGAGCTCGGCGCGTTGACCAGCGCCGGGCGCGTGGTGCGCTTCTCCCCCGTCGACCTGCCGTCGGTGCCCTCCAGCTCTGTGCAGCTCGCCGCCGGCACGCCGCTGCGCGACTATCTCGGCATCACCGCGCGAGGCGAGCGGATCGTCGGCTTCGTGCGATTCGACAGCGAGACGCCGGTCGCGATCGGCACGGCCCAGGGCACGGTCAAGCGCATCGTCCCTTCGACGCTGCCGGTACGCCCGGAGATCGAGGTCATCGGCATGAAGGCCGGCGACACAGTCGTCGGCTCCGCCGAGGCACCCGACGAAGCCGAACTCGTGTTCGTCACGACCGATGCGCAGCTGCTGCGGTTCACGGCATCCGCCGTGCGCCCGCAGGGAGCTCCGGCCGCCGGCATGGCCGGCATCAAGCTTGGCGCGGGTGCGTCGGTGCTGTTCTTCGGCGTCGTGACCCCTGACGCGGATGCCGTCGTCGCCACGGTCTCGGGCGGAGAGAGCATCCTCCCCGGCACCGACCCCGGCCGGGCCAAGGTCTCCGCCTTCGCCGAGTACCCCGCGAAGGGACGTGCCACGGGTGGCGTCAGGGCGCACGCGTTCTTGAAGGGCGAGGACCGCCTGACGGTCGCGTGGGTCGGACCTTCTCCGGCTCTCGCCGTCGACCCGACCGGCGCCGTGCGCAAGCTGCCCGAGCCGGGTGCCCGCCGAGACGCTTCGGGCCAGCCCATCGACGGCGTGATCGGATCGATCGGCCGCACGATCGTCTGATCCCGTCGTCCTCACGGGCGCCGGCCGTCACACGGTCGGAGCAGCGGCCTCCTCGCCGAGGTGCAAGAGTCCCTCGGACACGATGGCGGCCACGGTTCGCGCGTGGACGCCGTCGGGGTCGAGGTCGGGGTCGAACACCGTCACAGAGGCTCCCCAGGCCCGGGGAGCGAGCACGCGCAGGAGATCGACCAGCTCATCGGGCGACAGTCCGCCGGGGTCAGGGCTGTCGACCGCCGACATGTGCGCAGGATCGAGCACGTCGACGTCGATCTGCAGCCAGAACCCGTAGTCGAGTCCCGTCGCCGACAGGATTCGCGATGCGGCGCGTGCTGCGCCGTAGAGGATGACCTGATCAGCAGGGATCGTCAGGGCGATGGCGTCGGTGACTTCGGCGATCTCCTCATCCTCACGACGGCATCCGACATGGGCCGCGGCCGCGGCATCGAAGTACGGACCAAGCCCGTCGATGTCGGCGATCCCGGGAAGATGACGTCCGATCGCCGCGGCGAGGTCCTCCCCGGCCAGCGCGCCGTAGGAATCGCTGTTGCCAGGGTGGCGGAAGTCGGTGTGCCCATCGACGTGCACGAGGCCTCCGCCACCGCTGACCTTCGAGGCAAGACCGGCGGCGATCACCAGGCTGCAGTCACCGCCGAGCACGAGAGGCGCATGGCCCTCGCGACGAAGGGTGACGAGCCGGCGCGCCAGACGACGGGCATGATCGATCAGCGCCGGTTGATTGCGCACCGTGCCCGCTGGACGTCTCTCGTCATCCAGATAGCGCCCAGGAAGCACGACTCCGGCATCGAACGCACGTCGGGCGAGGGAGGCGTGCAGCCCGGCCTCCCGCAGCGCTTCCGGCGCCTTGGCCGTGCCGGGAACTGCGCCCCGCTGCAGAGGGCGTAGGCCCAGGTTCGACGGCGCCGAGACGATCGCGATCATCGCCCCATCCTCGCAGGAGGCGCGGCGCGGCTCCTGCGAACACGCAGGCCGGGCGCCCGCAGCTCCGCGGATCGCCGGGAGGTCAGGCGTCGATCGACTCGCGAGAGAGCCGGTCGGACGACTCGATGATGAACTCCCGGCGCGGCGCGACCTCGTTGCCCATGAGCAGTTCGAAGACGCGGCCGGCGGCCTCGGCATCCTCCATGCGCACCCTGCGCAGCAGGCGCCCTCCGCGGTCCATGGTGGTTGACGCCAGCTGCTCGGCATCCATCTCGCCGAGACCCTTGTACCGCTGAATCGGCTCGTGCCAGCGCTTGCCGGCCTTCTTCAGCTTCGTCAGCAGGGCGTGCATCTCCTGCTCGCTGTATGTGTAGATGGTCTCGTTCGGCTTCGAGCCCGGGTTCATCACGATCACACGGTGCAGCGGGGGCACGGCGGCGAACACGCGCCCCTCCTCGATCAGCGGCCTCATGTAGCGGAAGAACAGCGTCAGCAGCAGGGTGCGGATGTGCGCCCCGTCGACGTCGGCGTCGCTCATCAGGATCACCTTGCCGTAGCGCGCCGCGCCGATGTCGAAACTGCGCCCCGAGCCCGCGCCGATCACCTGGATGATCGATGCGCACTCGGTGTTGGAGAGCATGTCCCCCACTGACGCCTTCTGAACGTTGAGGATCTTGCCTCGGATCGGCAGCAGCGCCTGGAACTCGCTGTTGCGCGCGTTCTTCGCGGTGCCCAGAGCCGAGTCGCCCTCGACGATGAACAGCTCGCTGCGCTCGACCTCGTTCGTGCGGCAGTCCACGAGCTTGGTCGGCAGGGTCGAGGATTCGAGGGCGTTCTTGCGCCGCTGCGTCTCCTTGTGCGCGCGCGCCGACACGCGTGCCTTCATCTCCGCGACGATCTTGTCGAGCAGCTGGGTCGCCTGACTCTTGTCGTCGCGCTTGGTGGAGCTGAAGCGCTCGCCCAGATCCTTGCGCAGGACCTGCGCGACGATCTGACGCACGGCGGGGGTGCCGAGCACCTCCTTGGTCTGGCCCTCGAACTGCGGTTCGGGAACGTTCACGGTGAGCACAGCGGTGAGCCCCGCCAGGACGTCGTCCTTCTCGAGCTTGTCATTGGCCCCGACCTTGAGCCGGCGGGCGTTCTGCTCGACCTGCGTGCGCAGCACCTTGAGCAGCTCCTGCTCGAAGCCCTGCTGGTGGGTTCCGCCCTTCGGCGTCGAGATGATGTTCACGAACGATCTGGTGGTCGTCTCGTAGCCCGTGCCCCAGCGCAGCGCGATGTCGACGCCGCAGACCCGCTCGACCTCGGTCGAGACCATGTGTCCGTCCGCCTGGAGCACCGGGACGGTCTCCTTGAAGGTCCCCTCGCCCTGGATGCGCCAGGTGTCGGTGACGGGAGCGTCGGACGCGAGATACTCGACGAACTCCGAGATCCCGCCCTCGTAGTGGTAAGAGGTCTCGTTCTGCGCCTCGGCCCGCTGGTCGCGGACCACAAGCTCGAGCCCCGGGACGAGGAACGCGGTTTGCCGCGCCCGCGTCTCGAGTTCGCCGAGCTGGAACGCGGCGTCCTTCGTGAAGATCTGACGATCAGCCCAGTAGCGGATGCGCGTCCCGGTTACGCCGCGGGGCGCCTTGCCGACGATGCGAAGCTCGCTCTTCTCCTGGAACGGAGTGAACGGAGCATCCGGATGCTTCTCTCCGCCTTTGTCGTCGAAGTTGCCCGGTTCGCCGCGACGGAACGACATAGCGTAGGTCTTGCCGCCACGATCGACCTCGACGTCGAGGCGCTCGGAGAGCGCGTTCACGACGGACGCGCCGACACCGTGCAGGCCGCCGGATGCCGCGTAGGAGCCGCCGCCGAACTTGCCGCCGGCGTGGAGCTTGGTGAAGACGACCTCGACGCCCGTCAGGCCGGTGCGAGGTTCGACGTCGACGGGGATGCCGCGACCGCGGTCGTGCACCTCGACGCTGCCGTCGGAGTGCAGGATGATGTCGATCTTCGTGCCGTTGCCGGCGACCGCCTCGTCGACGGAGTTGTCGATGATCTCCCAGAGGCAGTGCATGAGGCCCGGGGATCCGTTCGACCCGATGTACATGCCCGGGCGTTTGCGGACGGCCTCGAGCCCCTCAAGAACCTGAAGATGATGGGCGGAATACTCGGCTGTCACAATCTCCGAGTCTATTCGTCGGACCCCGCTGTGAGCCGCAGACACTCCCCTGACGGAGCCACCTGGGGCCCCGGACGTACGCGCTGAGCGAAACACGCCGTGATCCGGGCATGCACCCAGGCTCCGCGTGGTTGTATTGATCAAGTCCCGACAGCGAACCCGACACTCAAGGAGGCACCGAGATGAATGCAACGACCGAACGTGAGGCCTCCGCCGTAGAGTTCCGGCTGACCGCCATGGACCGCTGCGACTCGTGCGGCGCACAGGCGTACATCGCCGCCGAGGTCAATGGCACCGAGATGCTCTTCTGCGCCCACCACGGCCGCAAGTACGAAGAGAAGCTCCGCAGCATCGCCACCAGCTGGCACGACGAGACTGCCCGCCTCATCGAGGCCTGAGTTCGTCGTCAGGTTCAGGAGCCGGCTCCTGAACCGTCCGCTCAGTCCGAGGCCACTAGCCGTACACGCGCCGTGAGTCGGGTGAGGATCTCTTCGCCGACCGTGTCGATCCGCTCCGCGAGCGTCGTGGCAGTCGCCTCGCCGTGCGTTCCCGTGCCGAAGATCCAGACGCGGTCGCCGACCTCCAGTCCCCCGCCTTCCACGAGCGATGTCGTGAGGTCGATCGACGCGACGATCCGCGTGCCCCGCTCAGTACCCACGGGCATCCCCGCCAGCGTGGACGGCAGACCGTCGAAGGACCCGATCGAGATCACCGCGCCCTCGTCGACCACGTCGATCACGGTCGCCGTCAGTTCGGCCACCGGAAGAACACCCTCGAGCTCGGGACCGTCAGCCGAGCGGATGCCGTAGCAGAAAGCGCCGATGCGCGAGAGGGTCCCCCGGAGTTCGGGGCGCCACCACGAGGCTGCGGACGCCGTCAGATGCTGCCATTGCGGCGTCGGCCCTGATTCCGCCGTGGTCGTGATCGCGCGGAGGAACACCTGCCGGGCATCGTCGTCCTCGGCGTCGCTCGCCTCGGCGAGATGGCTCCACACGCCCACGAGTTCGAGCGCGCCAGCCTCTTCAGCCTCGCGGACCGCGTCGATGGTCGCCGGCCAGTCTTCGAACAGCACTCCGTTGCGGTGCAGACCGGTGTCGATCTTCAGATGCACGCGCGCCCGGATGCCGAGAACCGTCGCCCGGCTGATGACCCGCGAGAGGTACTCCGCGGTGCCGACGCCGAGATCGATCCGCTGCATGAGCGCCTCGTCGATCTCGGAATCCGTCGACGTGGCCCAGGCGAAGACGTCCGCAGGTCGCTGGAGGATGCGCCTGATCTCCACTCCGCCTGCCACGTCGTAGCTGCCGAACCAGTCGACGCCGGCGCGCTGCGCGGTCTCCACGGCCCATGTGATGCCGTGCCCGTACGCATCGTCCTTCATGACCAGCATGAGGACCGACGGTGAGATGCGGGTGCGCACGGCCTCGATGTTCGCGATGAACTGCTCGCTGCTCAGGTGGAGCTCGGGCCGGCTCATGCTTCCCACTCCCTCTGTGCGTGCGAACCGGTCACTGCCACGAGCTCGGCGACGGTGAGGCCGGTGACCGCGCTCCAACGCGCCAGCGCTGGAGCGGCCGGTCCGACGCCCCCGAAATAGGTGACCTCGCTGCCGACGGCCGCCTCGTGCCCCTGCAGGTCGACGACGCACACGTCCATGGCGACACGGCCGATGATGGGCCGCTCCACGCCGTCGACCTCGACGTGCGCGTTGTTCCCGAGCGCCCGCACGATCCCCTGCGCATAGCCGCCGGTGACCAGTGCGACGACCGTGTGCTCGGACGCACGGTGCGTGTACCCGTACGACACGGCATCGCCGGGCTTCAGCCGCTTCGTGGACAGCACGCGCCCGGCGAGACGCAGGATCGGGCGGCTGGCGAGCACGCCGTCGGCATCGGGCAGTCCGTACAGCAGCGTCGAATCGATGTCGGGCTCTTCGTCGACGACTGCATCGATCCCCTCGAGAGCGAGCGCCTCGGCCTCGCTCTGCGAATCGACCAGCACGTGCGCGATGCCGGCGACACGCGCGGCCTGCCCGACCGTGAGGACGCCGTGCCCCCACGCGTCACGCCGGAGATCCGCGATGCGGCCTCCGGCCGCGACGGCCGCGGCGGCCGACGCGGTGAGCGCCGACCGGGAGATCACCGCGCGAGGAAGCGCACTGCTGGAGAGCATCAGAGTCCGATCGTACGGAAGTCCTTGCTGTGGATGAGGTGCTCGATCGCCGCACGAGCGCCGTCAGCGTACTCGTTCAGATGAGCGTGAGCTTCGCCAGCCGACCACTCGATACCGCGACGCGAGGTCACTGCCGAGAGGATCGCGTCCGCCCACTGCGGATTCAACGGCAGCGCCGGACCCTGCACGTTCGACGCGTAGGCCTCTCCGCGCCGGACGATCTCGCCTGCGCCGCTACCGTCTTCATCACCGACGCCTCCGGCGCGGGCGAAGCTTCCCTTGCCCGCCACGACGGCGCCGTACGGCACGGCATCCGCTCCGAGCATCCACCGCGACGCGTGGTCCTCGAAACCGATGACCCGGCCGTCGACGGTGTCGGCGATGATGTAGCCGACGTTGCGCTCGCGAGTGCGTGCGACTCGGAACGGGAAGAGGCCGAGGCCTTCGAGCTTCTCGCCGTCGAGCAGGTCGACGCCTTCACTGAGCAGTTCTGCAGAAGCGCCGATCGAGAACAGCGAACCGCCGGCGGCGACGAAGGCTTCGAGCTCCGCCGAGCGCGCCCGCAGATCGTCTGCGACCAGGCGCATGGCCGAGAGCGGGCCGTTCCCGAACACGAGGATGTCCGCGTCAGCGGGAAGCGGGTCGCCGATACCCACATGCACCACATCGACGGGGACCCCGGCTCGCTCGAGACGCACCTGCAGAGCGCGGACGTTGCCGCGGTCTCCGGTGATGCCGAGCTCGACGGGATAGAACTGGACGATACGCACGGTGTCGGTCATCGGCGGGCGATCTCCTGATCTCCGTGACCGAGCAGCCGTCGCCCGATCATCATCAGCTCGTAGTTGACGAACCAGGTCTGGGTGCCTGACGGCGAGGGCGTCAGGGCGCGCATGAGCGCGACGGCCTTCTCCATGTCGGGCTCGACGACGCCGATCTCGACACCGGCATGCTCGAGGCTGAGGGCGAGCTGGTACGCCTTCTCGCCGGTCACGACGTCGATGCGCTTCAGCACGTCGAAGTCGACGTCGTAGAGCCAGGAGACGTCGGGAGTGCCCTCGTCGATCGCGATCAGAGCGCGCTCGGGCGCGGTTTCGAGAGCGTCGAGATTCATCTGCAGACTCGGCGCATTCTTGAACATCACGAACTCGACCTGCTCGCCGGCGGGGTCGCGGCGCAGCGGGATGACCTCACCGCGTCCGTATGCCGGAGCCATCTTCGCGAAACCGTTCGCCGCCTTGTCGACAGCAAAGTCGGCGCCGAGAACCCGCGAGGCCACTGTCAATGCCGCCGCAGCGTCAGCCGCATAGTGCAGACCTCGGGCGGGCAGCGTGATCGGCGCATCCGTGCCGTCCACACGCACGACCACCTTGCGCCCCTCGGCGCTGATCACCTCGGCGTACGCCTCGTGGTCGAGGATCCCCGCGTTGCCGCTGCGCGTATCCGCCGCGTTGGCGAGGCCGTGGGCGGATGCGGCGACGAGTTCGCTCGATACGCCGAAGAACGATACCTCTCCGCGCATGGCGCTCGCATCGATCTTGCTCAGATACGGGTCGTCGCGATTCACGACGACGTGTGCCGACGCGCGCTGGGAGGCCTCGAGCATCATGTCTGCGACGCGTTCGGTCTCGTAGAAGCGGTAGAGCTGGTCGACCTGCACGTTCAACGACAGGATCACCGCGGGTGAGAGCCGGTCGGCGAGATCAGCCGCGTAGCCCTCGTCGATCTCGAGCACCGCGACGTCGGCCTTGATGCGGCCCGTCAGGGTGGCGTCGGCGAGGAGAGCGCTTGTCACGCCCTGAGGCAGATTCGCGCCCGTGGGGTTCGTGAACACCTTCAGCCCGTGTGCGCGCAGCACCTCGCTGATCATGTGGGTCGTCGTGGTCTTCCCGTTCGAGCCCAGCACGAAGACCACGCCGTATCGGAACTGTCCGGCGAGCGTCGGGAGCAGTGTGGGCGCCAGCCGGTTGGTCAGATAGCCGGGGAACGCCGATCCACCGCCGCGCAGCCGCGTGGCGAACCGCGCGAGCTTCCCCGCGAGGACGGGGAAGACGTAGCGGATACCTGCCGAGCGCGCCTGAGGTGCGCCCGACATCATTCGAGGTAGTCCCGCAGCGACTGCGACCGGCTCGGGTGGCGCAGCTTCGCCATCGTCTTCGACTCGATCTGACGGATGCGCTCACGCGTCACGCCGAACGTGTCTCCGATCTGGTCAAGCGTCTTGGGCTGGCCGTCGCCCAGGCCGAAGCGCATCCGGATGACGCCGGCTTCGCGCTCGGAGAGGGAGTCGAGCAGCTGCTCGAGCTGGCGCTGCAGCATCGTGAAGCCCACCGCATCAGCCGGCACGACCGCTTCGGTGTCCTCGATGAGGTCACCGAACTCGCTGTCGCCGTCTTCACCGAGAGGCGTGTGCAGCGAGATCGGCTCGCGACCGTACTTCTGCACCTCGACGACCTTCTCAGGCGTCATGTCGAGCTCACGGCTGAGCTCCTCGGGCGTGGGTTCGCGGCCGAGATCCTGCAGCATCTGGCGCTGCACGCGGGCGAGCTTGTTGATGACCTCGACCATGTGCACAGGAATGCGGATGGTGCGGGCCTGGTCGGCCATGGCACGCGTGATCGCCTGGCGGATCCACCACGTGGCGTAGGTCGAGAACTTGAAGCCCTTGGTGTAGTCGAACTTCTCGACCGCGCGGATGAGACCGAGGTTGCCCTCCTGGATCAGATCCAGGAACTGCATGCCGCGGCCCGTGTAACGCTTGGCGAGGGAGACGACGAGACGAAGGTTGGCACCGAGCAGATGGCTCTTGGCACGCTGACCGTCGCGGGCGACCCACTGCAGGTCGAGACCCAGCTGGCTGGTCTTCTCGGCTGCCGTCATCGTCGAGAGCTTCTCTTCGGCGAACAGACCCGCCTCGATGCGCATCGCGAGCTCGACCTCTTCAGCCGCGTTCAGAAGCGCGACCTTTCCGATCTGCTTCAGGTAGTCCTTGACGGGGTCGGCCGTCGCGCCCGTGATCTGCGTGGAGTAGACCGGGACGTCCTCGTCATCGTTCGACGAGATGACGATCGCGCCTGTCGGCAGCGGCTCGGTGAACTTGGGCTTGGCGTCCTCGTCGTCGTCGTCGGCATCCTCGGCCGGCGCGGCGGGTGCATCGTCGTCTTCGACGATGTCGTCGGACTTCTTCTTCTTCACGGGAGCACGCTTCGCGGCGGCACGCTGCGCCGCCGTCTTGGGCACGGCCTTCTCCTCGACCGCGTCGACCTGCTCGTCGGTCTGAGGCGCGTCGGCGGTCTTCTTCGTCCGGGATTTGTTTGTCGTGGCAGGAGTCACGTTTCGCCTTTCACGGGGCAGCTGCATCGCCCCGGGACTTTCGGACACTAGTAAGACCCTTGTCAAGTCCAGCCTCCGAAAAGACTGATTGACAACGGGTCAGACACCTAGTATCGCACACGTATCGGAGTGCGGGTGCATTCGCTCGGGATTGCCCCGCAATACTCAGCGGCGGCCCTGCTTGTCACTCAGCCGCGGCCCTGCTTGTCGTCGTCGCCGGACGGGCGCGATGCGAGGTAGCGCTCGAGTTCGGCCGCGAGTTCGTCGGCGCTGGGAAGGTCGCGCTCGTTGAAGCCGCCCTCGTCGTAGGAGCCGTCCTCCGGATCGCGTCCGGCCATGTAGGCGTCGTAGCGGCGTTCGAGATTGTGCACCATCTGCTGCAGCTCATCGTTGCCGATGACCTGCTCGTCCACGCGCGCCAGGTAGTCCTCGCGCCGGCCCCGCACCTCGTCGAGCATCAGCACGAGTCCCGTGGCGGCCATCAGCCGCTCGGCCGCCGTGATCACGGCATCCGGATTCTCGGTCTCTGCCAGGTAGTGCGGTACGAGCAGTACGAAGCCCACGACCCGATCGCCTCGCTCTGCGAAGCGGAACTCGAGCAGGTGGCCCGCGGTCGCAGGCACCTGGGTGCGCGGCCGCCACACCGAATGCGCCACGGTGAGCTCGCGTCGATTGCCGCTGACCGTGGTGCCGATGGGCCGGGTGTGCGGCACGGGCATGGCGATCGAATGCACCCAGTTCATGCCGGACACCTCGAGTTCATCGGCGAGGGCGAGGACGACTCGTGCGAACTCGTTCCAGAGGAAGTCGGGTTCGTAGCCGGCCAGCAGCAGGAACTTCTGTCCTAGCGCGTCAGTGCCCAGCGACAGTTCGAGACGCGGCGGGCGGAATTCGGTCAGATGATCCTGGTCGAAGGAGATGACCGGGCGGCGAGCCCGGTAGTCGAGCAGGGCGTCGTTGTCGAAGACCACGACGGGCTGCAGATCCGCACTCTCACGGAGGTGGTCGATGAGCCCCGACACCGCGCTGCCCGCATCGGTGAAACCGGTCAGCAGGACGACGAGCGGAAGGCCGTGCGGCACCGCCGGGGCGTTCGCGACGCGTTCGTGGATGTCTGAAGGGTTGGGCATGCTTCCATGCTACGAGCCGTGTCGGTCTTGGGGGCGGCGCCGGTCTTGCTGACAGCGAACACGCCACGGCCGGGTACGGCCGAGCCCGGTGCACCGGCTCTCTAGGATGGAGTCATGACGCTTCCCGCGCTCTCACGCACCACAGACCCGTTCCCCGGAAGCGCTGCAGATGCCGCAGTGCTCGTCGTGCCCGACATCTCGGACTCGATCGAATCCCTCGCCGCATACCCCGGCCTCGCAGAGAGCCTCGCCGCCGTCGGCTTCACCGGCGCCGCCTCAGCCTTCACCCGCGTCTACGCTCCCGACGTCACCTCCGTGCCGCTCGCCGTGGTCGGAGCGGGAGCATCGCCGACCGCCGCCGCGGTGCGGAACGCCGTCGGCGCGGCCCTGCGCACCCTCACCGGGTTCGAGACGGTCTCGCTCTCTCTTGCTTCCGGCCTCGAGGGATTCGCGGATGCCGCGGCCGAAGGCGCCGTGCTGGGCGGTCACCGCTTCGACGGCTACAAGGCCGACCCGCCCAAGCCGCGCGCCCGCAAGGTCGTGCTCCACGCCGACGTCAGCGACGAGTCGATCTCCCGGGCGAACGCGGTCGGCGCCGCCGTCGCACTCGTCAAGGACCTCGTGAACGTGCCCGCGGAATGGCAGAGCCCCGCGCAGCTCGCGCAGAGCGCAGCCGACAGCGTCGACGGACTCGACGTCTCGGTCGAGATCTTCGACGAGAAGGCGCTCGCCGAGCAGGGCTTCGGCGGGATTCTCGGCGTCGGACAGGGCTCCGACCGCCCGCCGCGTCTGGTGCGCCTCGACTACTCCCCCGCCGGGGCGCTGCGGCACATCGCCCTCGTCGGCAAAGGCATCACCTTCGACACCGGAGGTCTGTCGCTGAAGCCCGCCGCCTCCATGGTCGGCATGAAGTTCGACATGGCGGGCGCCGCCACTGCCCTCGCCGCCCTCCGGGCCGTCGCAGCTCTCCGCGTTCCCGTGCGCATGACGGCATGGCTGTGCATCACCGACAACATGCCGTCGGGCCGGGCGATCCGCCCCGGCGACATCCTGCGCATGCTCGACGGCACCACGGTCGAGGTGACGAACACCGATGCGGAGGGCCGTCTCGTGCTCGCCGACGGACTGGTCGCCGCCAGCCGGGAGCATCCAGATGTGATCATCGACGTGGCGACCCTGACCGGCGCCATCGTCGCCGCTCTCGGCCACCGTCACACCGGCGTGTTCGGCGACGACGCGACGGTGGCGGAGTTCCTCGCCGCCGCGGATGCTGTCGACGAACCGGCCTGGCACATGCCCCTTCCGGCGTATCTGGAGGATGCGATGGACTCGCCCATCGCCGACCTGCAGAACGCCAACATGGGTGACCGGATGGGCGGCGCATCCTATGCCGGCCTGTTCTTGCAGCGCTTCATCGGCCGCACGTCCGACGCCGACGACGCACCCCGCATCCCCTGGGTGCACCTCGACATCGCCGGCTCCAGCGAGCACAACGGCGCACCCTACGGCTTCATCGAGAAGGGCCCCACGGGGGCGATGGTCCGATCGATCATCGCCTTCGCAGACGCATCCCACCAGGAGGCAAGATCATGACCACACACACCTTCGACATCGTCGTCCTGGGTGGCGGCAGCGGCGGCTACGCCGCTGCTCTCCGCGCCAGCGAGCTCGGCAAATCCGTGGCGCTCATCGAGAAGGACAAGGTCGGCGGGACCTGCCTGCACCGAGGCTGCATCCCGACCAAGGCGCTCCTGCACGCCGCCGAGGTCGCAGAGCACGTCCGAGACGCCGCGCACGTCGGCATCTCGGCGACGCTCGACGGCATCGACCCCGCCGGCGTGCGCGCCTATCGAGAGGGCATCGTCGCCAAGAAGTTCAAGGGTCTCGAAGGACTCGTCAAGGCACGCGGCATCACCACCATCGCCGGCACGGGGCGCCTGAACACCGATCGCTCCGTGAGCGTGGGCGACGACGTCTACGTCGGATCCGATGTCGTCCTCGCCACAGGGTCGTACAGTCGCACCCTGCCGGGGCTCAAGATCGGCGGACGGGTCCTCACCAGCGAGCAGGCGCTCGCCCTCGATGTGATCCCCGAACGCGTGCTGATCCTCGGCGGCGGAGTCATCGGAGTCGAATTCGCGAGCGTGTGGCGCTCCTTCGGCGCCGAGGTCACCATCATCGAGGCGCTGCCTCACCTGGTCCCCAATGAGGACATCGCGCTCAGCAAGGGACTCGAGCGGGCGTTCCGGCGTCGCGGCATCCAGTACTCCCTCGGCATCCGGTTCGCCTCAGCCGTGCAGGACGACGACTCCGTCACCGTGACTCTGGAGGACGGCAAGGAGTTCACCGCCGATTACCTGCTCGTGGCCGTCGGCCGCGGGCCGGTCACCGCCGACCTCGGCTTCGAAGAGGCAGGCGTCGCTCTCGACCGCGGTTTCGTGACGGTCGATCAGGATCTCCGCACCGGCGTCCCGGGCGTCTGGGCGGTGGGCGACATCGTCCCCGGCCTTCAGCTCGCGCACCGGGGCTTCCAGCAGGGCATCGCGGTCGCCGAGCGCATCGCAGGCCTGTCGCCGGTGAACATCCCGGACTCGCAGATCCCGAAGGTCACATACTCGAGTCCAGAGGTCGCGTCGGTGGGCCTCAGCGAGGAATCGGCGGTCGCCGCGCATGGAGCGGATGCCGTCGCCTCGTACGAGTACAACCTCGCCGGCAACGGCAAGAGCGAGATCATCGGCACCGGTGGCCTGGTCAAGGTGGTCCGCCTGAAGGACGGCCCTGTGCTGGGGGTCCACCTGCTCGGCGATCGCGTGGGCGAACTCATCACCGAGGGCCAGTTGGCCGTCGTGTGGGAGGCGCACCCCGAGGACATCGCGCCCCTGATCCACGCACACCCCACCCAGAGCGAAGCGCTCGGCGAGGCCTTCCTGGCGCTGGCCGGAAAGCCGCTTCACGCCCTCTGAGCACCAATCGGTGCGCAGTTCACTAAGCTAGACACGCGTCATACAACATCTTGAAGGAGACTCCGTCATGAGCACATCCGTGGTCCTCCCCGCTCTCGGTGAGAGCGTCACAGAGGGTACGGTCACCCGCTGGCTGAAGCAGGTCGGTGACACAGTGCAGGCGGACGAGGGCCTGCTCGAGATCTCGACCGACAAGGTCGACACCGAGATCCCGTCGCCCGTCACCGGTGTGATCGAGGAGATCCTGGTCGCCGAGGACGAGACCGTCGAGGTCGGCGCTCTGCTCGCCCGCATCGGCGATGGCAGCAGTGCCGCGCCCGATGCGGACGCCCCCGCGGCCGCTGCCCCGGCAGCGGAGGCCGCCCCCGAGCCTGCCGCCCCGGCAGCCGAGGCCCCGGCTGAGGCAACACCCGAGGCCGCTCCGGCCGCAGATGCCGCTCCGGCCGCAGCACCCGCTGGCGACGCGACCGACATCGTGCTCCCCGAGCTCGGTGAGAGCGTGACGGAGGGCACCGTGACCCGCTGGCTCAAGCAGGTGGGTGACACCGTCGCCGTCGACGAGGCTCTGCTGGAGATCTCGACCGACAAGGTCGACACCGAGATCCCCTCCCCCGTGGCCGGCGTCCTTCAGGAGATCGTCGCGGGAGAAGACGAGACCGTCGCCGTCGGCGCCGTCCTCGCACGTGTCGGCTCCGGAACGGCTCCCGCTGCTGCCCCGGCGCCCGCACCCGCTGCCGAGCCGGCGCCCTCTGCCGCTCCGGCACCCGCGGCTGCTCCTGCCGCTGCACCTGCTCCTGCCGCTGCACCTGCACCTGCCGCTTCGCCCGCACCCGCTGCTGCTGCCCCGGCGCCCGCCGCTGCTCCGGCAGCCCCGGCCGCCGCGGAAGAGAACGACAATCTGTATGTCACGCCGCTGGTGCGCCGCCTGGCTACCCAGCAGGGTGTCGATCTCGCCACCGTCAAGGGCACCGGAGTCGGTGGACGCATCCGCAAGGAAGACGTGCTGAACGCCGCTGCGACCGTGGCCGCTCCCGCGGCTGCGGCACCCGCTGCAGCCGCCCCGGCTCTCGAGGTCTCGCCGCTGCGCGGCACGACCCAGAAGATGTCGCGTCTGCGCAAGGTGGTCGCGGAGCGCGCTGTCGCCTCCATGCAGCAGACCGCCCAGCTGACCACGTTCGTCGAGGTCGATGTCACTGCTCTGGCGGCCTACCGCGACAGCGTGAAGGTCTCGTTCCAGCAGAAGACGGGCGACAAGCTGTCGTTCCTTCCGTTCTTCACGCTGGCCGCTGCTGAGGCGCTGCAGGCGTTCCCGATCATCAACTCGACGGTCGACGGCGACAGCATCGTGTACCCGGCGTCGGAGAACATCTCGATCGCCGTCGACACCGAGCGCGGCCTGCTCACACCCGTCGTCCGCGACGCCGCGAGCAAGAATCTCGCCCAGCTGGCGCACGAGATCGCCGATCTCGCCGCCCGGACGCGTGACAACAAGCTGAAGCCAGACGAGCTGGCCGGCGGCACGTTCACGGTGACCAACACGGGCTCGCGCGGTGCACTGTTCGACACGCCGCTCGTGTTCCTGCCGCAGTCCGCGATCCTCGGCACCGGCACGGTGTTCAAGCGCCCCGGAGTGGTGACTGTCGACGGCGCGGATGCGATCGCCGTGCGCTCGTACGTGTACCTCGCGATCTCGTACGATCACCGCATCATCGACGGCGCCGATGCCGCACGCTTCCTGGGGGCCATCAAGGCCCGCCTCGAGGGTGCGAACTTCGCAGCCGTTCTCGGAGCCTGATCACACGATCACCCTGGCTGGTCCGCGACGCCGTAAACGTCGCGGACCAGCCATTTCTCTGCCAGTCGCACGAGCACCAGCATGAGTTCGCCTGCCGTCTCCTCCGCGGCTCCCGACGCAGGTGAGAGACGGATCACCGCGATGTCACCATAGGCGTCGACGAGCTCGGTAGCGGGAGCACCCGACTCCGAGGCCTCACCCAGAGCGTCGACGATTCCCGCTGCCCCACTCGCCACCGCGCCCTCGCACGTGGTGTCGCCCCGATCCGCGCACGACGCGATCTCCTCGAGCAGTGCTGTCGCCGCCACCACAGGATCGTCAGACGTTCCCCGTGGGTCGGGTGGTCTCGGTGACTCCGCCGGGTCGTCCGCGTTCGGGTTCGCGGACGATCCGGTGGGGTTCGGGCCCTCGTCCGACGCCGGACTCCTCGACGGCGCGGCTGAGGATGCGGCTTCCCCTGTGGCTCCCCCCGGCCACAGCAGTCCTCCCGCGATCACCACGACCGCGCAGGCCCCCGCGATCATGATCTTGCGACGGGGCGGAGGTGAGGCGGTGCCCGACGCCGTGCGGGCGAGATCGCGCTCCCGCCGTCGGAATCGAGCCGACAGAGCGCTTCCCGCGCGATGCACGCGCTCGGCCGCGTCCGCCACCGCCGGCCGCAGCCTCGCACCGAAGACGCCCTGTCGCGCAGAGCTCCGCGACGCCCGGCGGGTCGTCGGCGGACGTATGCCGCCCTCGCGGAGCATCTCGATACCGCGCACGCGCTCGGGGGCGTGGATCGCAGTGTCGAGCGCTCGCGGCGCGGCGATCTCGAACAGCTCGGCTTCCCAGCGCTCGAGCTGCATCGGCGACATGCGCGGTCGGTCCCTGCCGTCCCGCAGTCCGTCACGCACCGCAGCGAGCAGGCGCCCCAGCGCCCGGTCGCTCCCTTCGCGGTGAACCCGGTCGACGACCGCGGCAGCCGCATCGCGCACGTCGTCGCCTTCGCCGATCACGAACACCGGCCGGCCACCGTCGGTGAGCCACCAGCACCCATGATCGCCCTCATCGACAACCTCACCGACTCCCCGGATCAGGCTCACGACGAGAGTGCTCGCCTCTCCGGCGGTGAGCGGTGCCCCGATCGCGGCGCGTCTCCCCAGGAACGCGTCGACGGTCTCGGTGCACCACGGCAACAGGACGCCGTGACCATCGGCGCGGCGCACGAGATCGAGAGGGCCGGCGACATGGTCGCTGCCCGCATAGCTCCACCCGGCCCACCCACCGAGATCGTCGGCGTCCGTCATCACGGCGACGGCCTCTCCTGCCGTGACGAGAGCCCCGCGGAACGGCCCTTCGTCGGCGCCCAGCACACGGATGGTGCGGTGGGCGCCCGGCACCAGTGCGGTGCCGCCTTCCGTCTCTGAGGTCATGCCCCTATGACAGCGCATCGGCAGCCTTCGCGGGGCCGGAAAGCCGCGGATGTGGAGCGATTCGCATGAAAGCCGAAATGTGCAGGAGGAGTCGAATCCGCCCGACGCGAACGGGACATCGCAGGCATGCCGGAATCGGTAGGCTGGTATACATGGCAAACCGTACGTCTGAACCTGAGAAGCGTCCTGGGTTCTTCTCCCAGATCAAGTCCCTCTTCACGTTCACCCGCGAGATCTACCCCTGGCTCCCCTGGGCGCAGATCGCCATCATCATCGGCGGCGTGCTGATCGGCCTGCTCGTCGGGGCCTTCATCCCCCCGGTGAACGTCTGGACCATGGTCCTGTGGAGCATCTCGGGTCTGATGCTCGGCGTGCTCGCCTCGATGTTCCTGATGACGCGGCTCTCGACGTCGGCGATGTACCAGAAGATCGACGGGATGCCCGGCGCCACCGGTCATGTGCTGAGCACGAGCCTCGGCCGCAACTGGCAGGCCTCCGAGGCGCCGGTCGGCATCAACCCGAAGACGCAGGACGCGGTCTATCGCACTGTCGGTCGCGGCGGCGTCGTGGTCGTCGGCGAAGGTTCCCGCGGTCGCCTCACCCGCCTGGTCAACGACGAGCGCAGCAAGGCGGCACGCGTCGCGCACGGTGTGCCCGTGACAGTGCTGTACGTGGGCCACGGCGACGACGACGTCTCGATCGCGGACCTCGCCAAGACGATCAAGAAACTTCCCAAGGCCATCGACAAGACCACGATGGCTGCTGTCATCCGCCGCATCGACTCGGTCTCGCAGTCGATCTCCTCGCTGCCGATCCCGAAGGGCATCGACCCGACGAAGGTGCGTTCGCAGCGTCCACGCTGATCCATCGACAGCGACAGGGACCACGAAGAAGGGCCGCTCTCCTCCGAGAGCGGCCCTTCTTCTGTCAGTCCGCGAGGAACTCCTTCGGGAGCCGTCGCACCTTGGCACGGCGCCGACGGCGCTCCGGGATCATCGAGCGCATCTCGTCGAGCTTGCCGAAGCAGAGCAGCCGATCCTCGTCCTGAAGCAGGACGTGCTTGCGCGGGTTCGGGATGACGGTGACGCCTCGATGCAGGGTGAGCACCGTGATGTCCCGATCCCACAGGCCGAGATCACCGAGCTGCTTTCCCACCTGCTCGGCTCCCGCGTGGATCACGAGCTCGGCCACGCCGTAGCCCGTCGAGACGCTGAGGCGCTGGCGCACGTCGATCTCGGGGAAGTTCACCTGGTTGGCGATGTAGTCCACGATCGCGCCGGCGACGTCGAGTCCCGTCGCCTGCTCGATGCCCTGCAGGCCGGGCGAGGAGTTGACCTCCATGACCAGCGGGCCGTCCTCGCCTTCGAGCATGTCGACGCCCGCCACTCGCAGGCCCATGATCTGCGCGGCTCGGACGGCTGTCTGCTCGTATACGGGGTCGAGTGTGACGGCCGCGACCGAGCCGCCGCGGTGCACGTTCGACCGGAACTCGTCTCCCGCTGCCGAACGGCGCATCGCGGCGACGACCCGGTCGCCGACGACCAGCGCACGGATGTCGCGTCCGCGGCTCTCCGCGATGAACTTCTGGATCAGCACGTTCTGCTTGGTCGAGTGCAACGTCTCGATGATCGCCTCGGCGACCTTGACCTGGGGAGCGAGGATGACGCCGATCCCCTGCGTGCCCTCGAGCAGCTTGATGACGACCGGCGCGCCGCCCACGCGCTCGATCGCGGGCCGCACGTCTGCGCGGTTGCGCACGAACGCGGTCGGCGGCATCGCGATGTTGTGCCGCGACAGGATCTGATTCGCGCGCAGCTTGTCACGCGCGCTCGAGATGCCGTTCGCGGTGTTGGGCGTGTACACGTCCATCTGCTCGAACTGCCGGACCACCGCCGTGCCGAAGTACGTGATCGAGTTGCCGATACGCGGCAGGATCGCGTCGTAGTCGCTGAGCTGACGGCCCCGATAGTGCAGATCGGGCGCATCGGCGGTGAGATCGATCGCGAAGCGCAGGGTGTTCAGCACCTTCACGTTGTGTCCGCGCTGCAGGGCGGCAGAGCGCAGTCGTTGAGTGGAGTACGCCTGGGGCGCACGGGACAGCACTGCGATCTTCACAAAGAATTCCTGCCAGGATGTACGGGTGAGTAAGACATCCCATTCAAACACTCTTATCGGGTGGCGAGAATGGGTGAGCCTGCCCGATCTCGGCGTCGACTGGCTGAAAGCGAAGATCGACACCGGTGCGCGGACCTCCTCACTTCATGCTTTCGGCATTCGCGAGTTCGAACGCGACGGCGAGGACTGGGTGCGCTTCTGGGTGAAGCCCTGGCAGCACAGCCAGGACGACGCGATCGAGGTCGAGTGCCCTGTGCACGATCGCCGAGCCGTGCGGAGTTCCTCGGGCCACGCGCAGACGCGTTTCGTCGTCGAACTCCTCATCCGCCTGTATGACCGCGAGGTGCTGGCCGAGGTCACGCTCAGCAATCGGGACGAGATGGGATTTCGGATGCTGATCGGACGCGAAGCACTGCGACAGGGATACGTCGTCGACCCCGCTCGCTCTTTCGTCGGCGGCAAGGCCCCCCGCGATGCTCGCCGCCGCAATCGCGGCAAAGACGCCCCAGCAGGCTCCGAGACCGCATAGACGGTCGGCTCCCGAAGCGGATCAGGCCCGGATCAGCACCAGGCCCGCGACCTTGTCATGCAGACCGCGCTGATCCGGATCCCACACGACGGCCGGGATCACGAGCACGAGCAGAAGCGTCCGCACGAGCGGGCGCCACAGTCCCACCCACCCTGGGCCCGAGAACAGCACCACGCGCATGCCCAGGATCCGGTGCCCCGGACTGCCGCCGGCAGTCGGGATGAAGAGGATCTGCACGACGGCGAAGACGATCAGCGTCGCCAGGGAGTCGTACTGGAAGAACGCGATCGAGATGATCACCGCGGCGGCCCAGTCGATCGCGAGTGCGCCGATCCTGCGGCCGGGACGGGCTATGCTCCCAGGGCCCTGCTCGGGGAGACCGAGTCGTTCGCCGGGGTAGGAATTCGCAGCATCCGTCACCCTCCCAGCCTACCGGCGCGTAACATGCTCGAAACAAAGCGGACACCAAGGGGAAATCGTTCGCACGTACTGTGCACAATGGCCGTGAAGCCCTCGATCCGCATTACAGGAGTCGTCCATGTTCAAAGATTCGTCCGAGGTACTGAGCTACATCAAGGAGAACGACGTCAAGTTCCTTGACATCCGCTTCACCGATCTCCCCGGCGTGCAGCAGCACTTCAACATCCCGGCATCGACGGTCGACGAGGACTTCTTCGTCAACGGCCAGCTCTTCGACGGCTCCTCGATCCGCGGCTTCGCCAGCATCCACGAGTCCGACATGCAGCTCATCCCGGATGTGACGACCGCCTACGTCGACCCGTTCCGCGAAGCGAGCACGCTCGTCATGGTCTTCGACATCTACAACCCGCGCACCGGCGAGATCTACTCGAAGGACCCGCGTCAGGTCGCCAAGAACGCTGAGAAGTACCTCGCGTCCACCGGCATCGCCGACACCGCCTTCTTCGCCCCCGAGGCCGAGTTCTACATCTTCGACGAGGTCCGCTACTCGGTCACCGCCGGCGAGAGCTTCTACAAGGTCGACTCCGAAGAGGCCGCGTGGAACACCGGCCGCGAGGAAGAGGGCGGCAACCTCGGCAACAAGACCCCCTACAAGGGCGGCTACTTCCCCGTCTCCCCCGTCGACAAGACCGCCGACCTGCGCGACGACATCACGCTCAAGCTCATCGATGCCGGATTCATCCTCGAGCGCTCGCACCACGAAGTGGGCACGGCCGGTCAGCAGGAGATCAACTACCGCTTCGACACCATGGTGCACGCGGCCGACGACATCCTGAAGTTCAAGTACATCGTCAAGAACACCGCTGACCTCTGGGGCAAGTCGGCCACCTTCATGCCGAAACCGCTCTTCGGCGACAACGGCTCGGGCATGCACACGCACCAGTCCCTGTGGAGCGAAGGCAAGCCGCTCTTCTACGACGAGGCCGGATACGGCCAGCTCAGCGACATCGCGCGCTGGTACATCGGCGGCATCCTGGCGCACGCACCCGCGCTGCTCGCGTTCACCAACCCGACCCTGAACAGCTACCACCGTCTGGTCAAGGGCTTCGAGGCTCCGGTCAACCTGGTCTACTCCGCCGGCAACCGCTCCGCCGCCATCCGCATCCCGATCACAGGATCGAACCCGAAGGCCAAGCGCATCGAGTTCCGGGCGCCTGATGCCTCGGGCAACCCGTACCTCGCCTTCGCCGCCCAGCTCATGGCCGGTCTCGACGGCATCAAGAACCGCATCGAGCCGCACGAGCCGGTCGACAAGGACCTCTACGAGCTTCCCCCCGAGGAGGCCAAGAACATCCCTCAGGTTCCGAACTCGCTGCTGGACTCGCTCGAGGCCCTGCGCGAGGACCACGCGTTCCTCCTCGAGGGCGGCGTGTTCACCGAGGAGCTCATCGAGACGTGGATCTCGTACAAGTACGAGAACGAGATCCTGCCGATGGCCCAGCGCCCGCACCCGTTCGAGTTCGAGCTGTACTACGGCGTCTGATCGAATCGCACGAAGGCCCGCCCCGATCATCCGGGGCGGGCCTTCGTCGTGTCGGGAGACACCCGACGCGACGCGCGGTGCAACCGGCTTGACTCAGGAGCGCCCGCCTGCTCAACTGACAGTTCCGATCCGACACTCTGGGGGCACGATGCGACGTCGTCGACCGATCACCACGCCTGAACCGACGACCGCGGTGCAGCCTTATCAGGGCACGCGTCCGCACTCGCAGCCGACGACGGCCGCCGCGGCGATCGCCCGGATCAACCCGTTCATCTTCGGGCTTCTCGGCGCTCTCGGCGTCCTCGTCGCGCTGACCGTCGGTGGCATCGTCACTCAGCTCGGCACGGTGCTCGTCTACATCGGGTTCGCGGTGTTCCTCGCGCTCGGGCTCGATCCGATCGTCACCTTCCTCGAGCGACGCTTCTCGATGCCCAGGGCGGGGGCCGTGGCGATCGTCGTCGCGATCGTGCTCCTCCTGTTCGCGGGCATCATCCTCGCGATCGTCCCGATCCTCGTGACCCAGATCACGAACCTGATCGACAACGGCCCTCAGATGGTCGAAGACATCCAGCACGCAGACTGGTACCAGAACCTCACCGCCCAGTTCGGCGCCAACTTCGAAGACGCCGCAGCATCCGCCCTGACGTTCGTCAAAGACCCGACGAACCTCCTCAACATCAGCGGCGGCGTGCTCGCCGTCGGCAGCGGCATCGCGGGCGGCTTCACCGGCGTCACGATCGTGCTGATCCTGACGCTCTACTTCATGGCTTCGCTGCGGAGCATGAAGAAGGTGGCGGCCCGCTTCGTTCCCGCCTACCAGCGCGACACCTTCAGCAGCCTCGTCGAGGACGTCTCGGGCGCGGTCGGGCGCTACGTGATCGGCCAGGTCAGCCTGGCGCTCGTCAACGGCGTGCTGAGCCTGGTCATGCTGTCGATCATCGGCGCCCCGGTACCGGCGCTCCTCGCGCTCATCGCTTTCATCGGCTCGATGATCCCGCTGGTGGGCACGCTCTCGGCGTCGATCATCAACGCGCTGATCTGCCTCGTCGTGAGCCCGGTCACAGCGATCATCGCGTTCGCCTATTACCTCGTCTACATGCAGATCGAGGCATACGTGCTCTCCCCCCGCATCATGAGCAAGGCCGTGGCCGTTCCCGGCTCCCTCGTCGTGATCGCAGCGGTGGCCGGCGGAGCGCTGGGCGGCATCGCCGGCGCCCTCGTCGCGATCCCCGTGGCGGCGAGCATCATCATCATCGTGCAGAAGGTGCTGTTCCCGGCTCAGGACCGCAAGGTCGTGCCGCCCGAGGTCATCGCACGATAAGCGCCATCGGCTGCACCGTGGCCACGAAGGACGAGACCTCGCCGACCTCCTCGCCGTCCACCTCGAACTGCTGAGGAGACTCCAGCGTCACCGAGACGGTCTGCGCGGCGACGTGGCGCGTCGACTCCGTGCTCACGGCCTCGGTCGTGCCGCCCAGAACGCGGCGGATGCCGTTGTCCCACACGACCGACCTCACGGTGTCGAGCCACTGCAGCGCGCCGTCAGCGCTCACGAGAAGCAGATCGAGCTGACCATCGTCGAGCACGGCGTCGGGAAGAAGGCGGATGCCGCCCTGGAGCATTCCGCAGTTGCCGACGATCATGGTGTGTCCGCGGACCTCTTGGGCGTCGCCATCGTCGATCGTCAGTGTGATGTCGGTCATCTCGGTGCCGGAGAGCGCCCGCCCCATCGCCTCGACGTAGGCGAGCCAGCCCGCGCGGTCCTTGAGGTCGTCGTTCGTCTCCACGAGCATCTGCGCATCGACTCCGAAGCCGACCATGACGGTGAAGGCTCGCTTCTCGCCCCCGAACTCGACCCAGCCGATGTCGATCTTGCGCGGCTCTCCATCGCGCACGCGCTCGAGCGCGGCCTTGAGATCGTCGAGAGGCACGCCCAGGTTCCGCGCGAGCAGGTTGCCCGTGCCCTGCGGCACGATGCCGAGTGCGACATCCGTTCCGGCCAAGACCTCCGCGACCGCTCTGACCGTTCCATCGCCGCCGACGGCGACGACGACCTCGCAGCCCTCCTCCACGGCGGCTGCGGCCATGCCTCGGCCGGGATCGTCTTCGCTGGTCTCCCACCACGTGACCTCGCCGGTGATCGACTCCGCCACGGCCGCGCGCAGCTGCTCCTCATCGATCTTCGAGGGATTCCAGATCACGCCGAGTCTTGAGATCGTCATGGAGACAGCTTGGGCGAGAGCCGAAGATATCGCAAACCGAACGCTCAGCCGTAGAAGAGCGCTTCGAACGCCTTCCTGGCTCGCCGCGTGACGCCGAGGTAGTCGTCCTCGAGCACGGTGGCCGACCGCTCCGGATAGCCGAGCAGGATGCCGATCGCGTCGAGCTGTCGCGGTTCGGTGGGCAGCACGTCGCTCGTCTGGCCTGTGAAGAGCGTGATGGCCGATCGCAGACGGCTCGACAGGCGCCAGGCGTCGCGCAGCAGGTCGGCGGAGGCCGACGGAACGAGATCCGCCTCGACCGCGGCGTCGAGAGCCGCGATGGTCGACGTGGTGCGCAGCGCGGGCACGCGGTGAGCGTGCTGCAGCTGCAGCAGCTGCACGAGCCACTCGACGTCGCTGAGCGTGCCCGGTCCGAGCTTGAGGTGACGACGCGGGTCGGCTCCCTGCGGGAGCCGCTCCCCCTCGACACGCGCCTTGATCCGCTTGATCTCCCGAGTGCCCTGAAGATCGACGGCTTCGGGATAGCGGATGCTGTCGGCGAGGGCCATGAACCTGCTCGTCAGCTTGGCGCTGCCGGCGACGCCGCGCGCGCGCAGCAGAGCCTGCGCCTCCCATGAGAGGGACCAGCGCCGGTAGTACTCCGCGTAGGCCTCGATCGAACGGACGACAGGACCGCTGCGCCCTTCAGGGCGGAGGTCGGCGTCCAGATCGAGGGGAACTCTGTTGTCGGCGAGATGCTCGCGCAGGCCGGCGACGATCTGCATCGACAGCTTCTGCGCACGTTCAGGGTCGACCCCGTTGGCGTCGTAGACGAAGAGGATGTCGGCATCCGATCCGAATCCCAGCTCCGCGCCGCCGAACCTCCCCATTCCGATCACGGCGAAGTCGAGCGCACCGTCCTCCGGGGGGACGACCTCGCGGTAGACCGCCCGCAGTGCCGCCTGGATCGTGGCGTCGGTGATCTCGGTGAGTGAGGTCGCGACCTCCTCGATCGTGAGCACGTCGAGCACGGCTCCCATGGCCGTCCGCAGCAGTTCGCGGCGGCGGAGCGCCCGCACGGCGCGCAGCGCGCCGACCACGGTGTCGTGCCTGGTCTGGATCGCCCGCGCCTCTTCGTCGATCGCCGCACGGCTGCGAGGACGGAGCAGCTCGGTGCTGTCCAGCCAGGCGACCGATTCGGGGATCCACTCCATGAGCTCGCCGACGTACCGCGACGACGACAGCAGGCGGGTCAGGCTCTCTGCCGCGCCGGACGAGTCGCGCAGCATCCGCAGGAACCACGGTGTGTCGCCGAGCCGTTCGCTGATCCGCCGGAAGGCGATCAGCGCGTAATCGGGATCGCTGCCGTCGGCGAACCAGCGCACCATGATCGGCATGAGATGGCGCTGGATCGTCGCCTTGCGGCTGAGGCCCGTGGTCAGCGCGCCGATGTGGCGCAGCGCACCGGTCGGGTCGCGGAAGCCGATGGCGGCGAGGCGGTCGTGCGCCTGAGCGGTCGACAGCGTGCGCTCGTCTTCGGGCAGCGCGGCCACCGCGCTCAGCAGCGGACGGTAGAACAGCCGGATGTGGATCTCGCGGACTTCCCTGCGCACGCTCTCCCAGCGCTGCCACACGGCCTCGCCGGATTCAGCCAGAGCCGTGCTGCGTGCGAGCACTCGGAGCCCGGCGGGCGTCCGCGGCATCAGGTGGGTGCGGCTCAGCTCGCGCAGCTGCAGGCGGTGCTCCATGAGGCGGAGCACGCGATAGTCGTCTGCGAAGGTCGCCGCCTCGGCCCGACCGATGTAGCCGCCCTCGACGAGGGCGTCGATGCTCTCGAGCGTCCCGCGCGTGCGGATCGTCGGATCGGTGAGGCCGTGGACGAGCTGCAGCAGCTGGACCGTGAACTCGATGTCGCGCAGGCCACCGGCACCGAGCTTGAGCTGATACGGTGCGTCGTCGGGGTCGATGTGCTCCATCACCCGTTCGCGCATCCGTTGCACGCTGTCGACGAAGTTCTCGCGCGCCGCGCTCGACCACACCTTCGGCTGCACGGCTTCGATGTAGGCCGCGCCGAGCGCGGCGTCGCCGGCGAGGGGCCGCGCCTTCAGCAGCGCCTGGAACTCCCAGCTCTTCGCCCAACGGTCGTAGTAGGCGAGATGCGAGGCGAGAGAGCGAACCAGAGCACCCTGCTTGCCCTCGGGCCGGAGAGCGGCGTCGACCTCCCACAGCGGCGGCTCGGCTTCGATGCCGCTCAGTCCGCGTATGGTCTCGCGGGCGAGGCGGGTCGCGATGTCGATCGCGCGGGCCTCGGACACCACCTCTTCGTCGGAGGTGCCGCCGACGAAGATCACGTCGACGTCACTCACGTAGTTCAGTTCACGCGCGCCGGCCTTGCCCATTCCGATGATCGCCAGCTGCGTCGCCGCGATCTCCTCCTCGCCGAACGCGCCGCGCGCCTG
>JAEKKN010000060.1 GCA_019510305.1 Microbacterium sp. | reverse complement strand
CACGCTCCCGGACAGCAGCTGCACGTCGCCGTGGTAGTTGAACTTGCGCATGCTGTCAGACTGGCGGGTGACGAACGCGTCGTCGCCGGCCCAGTCCGTCGTGTAGTGGTGGAACCAGCACTCGCGCATCACGCCGTAGTCGTAGGCCATCGGGTTGCCGATCGCCTGCGCCCACTCAGAGTCCCAGTGCAGCCGCTGCGCGACGTCCGGAACGCCCTGGGCGTTCTTGACGAAGAACGGGCCGATCCGCATCCGGTTCTTGTAGGCCAGCCGCGAGGACTTGAGGCCGTAGGGGACGAAGCCGTAACCGCCGGCGTGGAAGGCCACGATCTCGGTCGTCGTGAGCGGTCCCTTCGCCATCGGGGGCAGCTCGTCGCCGACCTGGACGTCCTCCCAGAACCGCTTGTCGGCACCGCGACGCTGCTCGGAGGCGTAGATCTCGTCGATCTTCGCGATGTCCTCATCCGTGTACGACGCCGGCTCGATGGTGTTGTTCCTGCCGCGCTCACGTGCGGTCTTGCGCTCCGCCAGGACCCTGAGCACGCGCTGCACGGAGACCACCTCGCCGCGCTGGTTGACCTTCACGTCGCGGCTCACCTGGATGACGGAGCGGCCGGCGAACTCCGACTCCTTGACGTCCAGGCTCTCCTCGCCGGAGAACGCGAAGAGCCGGTCACCCGGGAAGATCGGGCGGTACCAGTCCATGGAACCGCCGGAGACGAAGACGTGGATGCCCCGGAACAAGCCCTTGGTCGCGGCCTTGACCTCGGCCGGCATCGGGTCGCCGAGCATCGGCGCGGCCAGGATGTGCGCCATGCTGTTCGGCGCCACCTGGCTGCCCCAGCGGGTGGTGGTGCCGTAGTCCTCGTCGCAGAAGAGCGGGTTGTCGTCGCCGAGGCCCCACGCGAAGTTGCGGATGGAGTCGAAGCTCGCGGTGGTGATGTGCTCCATGTGCTTCGTGGCCGTGTCGACCCCGATGAGCAGCCGCGCGCGCTCGATGTCGGTGTCGGTGAGCTCGTAGTCGGTCGCCTTCTCGAACTCCGTCGCCGTCACGCTGCTCCCTCATCAGAACTAATTGAGTGCCCTTTATAGCATCTGGATGTCAGGGGGTCGAGAGCTCGTCGCGGAGCGCCCGGCGCAGCAGCTTGCCGGACTCGGTGTAGGGCAGCCGGTCTCGGAGCTCCATCGTGCGAGGCACCTTGAACCCCGCCAGGTGCTCCCGTACGAAGGCCAAGACGTCGTCGATCAGCTCCGGACCCGCGGACGCGTCGACGGGGACGATCACCGCATGGACGGCTTGGCCCCACTCCTGATCGGGCACGCCGACGACGACGACCTCGCGCACGCCGGCGTGCCGAGCGAGGGCTTGCTCGACCTCGGCGGGGTAGACGTTCACGCCGCCCGACAGGATCAGGTCGTCGCGCCGGTCGACCAGGTAGAGGTACCCGTCGTCGTCGAGGTAACCGAGGTCACCGACCGTGTAGAAGCCATCGGTGGAGTGCGACGCCGCGGTCTTCTCCGGCGCGTTGAGGTACGACGAGACAGCGCCGCCAGGGTTGCGGACCCACAACGTGCCCACCTCGCCAGTGGGCAGGTCCGTGCCCTCCTCGTCGCGGATCCGCATCTCGGCGCCGTCACCGTCGGCACGACCGACGCTGCCCGGGTGCGCCAGCCACTCCTCGGGCCCGATGCTCGTCCCGTAGCCCTCCGATGACGCGTAGTACTCGTGAAGCGTCGGGCCGAACCACGCCATCATCCGGTGCTTCACGTTCACCGGAGTAGCGGCTCCGGCATGCGATACGACGCGAAGCGAGGAGACGTCATAGCTGCTGCGGACGTCGTCGCCGAGGCTGAGCAACCGGTGGAAGTGGATGGGCGCGAGCTGCGCGGTACGGACCCGGTGCTGCTGCACGAGCCGCAGGAACAGCTCGCTGTCCCAGCGATCCATGAGCAGCACGGTGTGCCCGTGGTGCAGGCCCTGCAGAGCCCAGGCGCCGGGAGCGCCGTGGTAGAGCGGACCGCTCACGAGGCTTACCGCGCCGGGGTCGTGCGCCATGCCGCGCCGAGCCATGATCGGGTCGACGTACTGCTGGAAGGCCTCCGGCTCGAGCCCGGCGTTCGGCCAGAGCACGCCCTTCGGTCGCCCCGTCGTGCCGGACGTGTACAGCATCATGGCCCCGAACACCCGAGCGGTCGGCGGCTCGTGAGAGGCCGGGATCTGCTCGTCGACCCAGACGCGGTGCCCGGCCGGGATCCCGGCTTCGTCCATGGCCGCATTGCCGAGGTCGGCAAGCTTTGGGTCGAGGACGACCCGTCGCGCGCCGGAGTCGGACAGGATGTAGGCAGCCTCGCTGGGCGTCAGGTGGTGGTTCACCGGCACGACGGAAATGCCAACCTGCCCTGCACCGAGCGCCCACGCCAGGAACCCGACGCCGTTGCGCGCGACCAGTGCCACCCGATCGCCGGTGACGAGGCCTGCGGCGCGCAGGGCGTTGGCTATCCGGTTGCTGCGATCGCGCAGCTCGGCGTAGGTCGTCGCGGTTCCGTCCGGAGCGATGACCGCCACCGCACCGGGTCGGCTGTCGGCGTACCTCCAGAAGCTCGTCAGCTCGAGATGCTGGGACGTCACAAGTTGAGTATACTCAACTCTCGTGGCCCTGGATGCGCGGACTCGAGAGCAGCTCACGCTCCCGGCGTTCTGCGCGCCGATGTTCCTCGTCAGCGGCCCGGACCTCGTGCGCGAGGCGTGCAAAGCGGGGCTTGTGGGCGGCTTGCCGCGCCAGAACGCCCGCACGTTCGAGCAGTTCGAGCAGTGGCTGACCGGCATCCGCGCCGACCTCGACGAGCACGCCGCCGCCAACCCGGGCGCGCGCATCGGCCCGATCGCCGTCAACCTCGCGACCAGGATGGACGCCCACCTGCTGGCCCGGCACCTGGACGTCTGCAAGCGCGCCGGTGTCGAGATCATCGTGAGCGCTGCCGGTGACCCGACGGAGCTCATCAAGAGCGTGCACGACTGGGGCGGCAAGGTCTTCCACGACGTGACGTCGCTGCCCTTCGCCGAGAAGGCCATCGCTGCCGGCGCCGACGGGCTGACGTGCATCGGCGCGGGCGGCGGCGGGCACTCCGGCACCATCAGCCACCTCGCGCTGATCCCGAAGGTCCGCGCCATGTTCGACGGCACCATCGTGCTGGCGGGCGCGGTCTCCAACGGTGCAGCGGTACGCGCCGCGGAGCTCCTCGGTGCCGACCTTGCCTACCTCGGCACCCGCTTCATCGCGACGCAGGAGTCCAACGCCCGTCCGGAGTACAAGCAGCTGCTGCTGTCGCAGTCCTCTGCCGACCTGATGTACACACCGGCGATCTCGGGTGTCTCGGCGAACTGGCTGAGGGCGTCGATGCGCAACGTCGGGCTCGACCCGGACGACCTGCCCTCACCGGGCCGTGCGATGCGGCACGATCACCTGCCGGAGAACGTGCGGCCGTGGGTCAACCTCTGGAGCGCCGGGCAGGGCATCGACCTCATCGACGATGTGCCCACGGTCGCGGAGCTGGTACGCCGGCTGCGCGCTGAGTACGTCGCCGCGTGCGAGCTGCCGGACATGGCCGCAGCCGCACGCCTTGCGGACGAAGCGGTCAGCACGCGCTGACCGCCTGCACCACCACTGACACCGGAGAAGGAGCAGCACATGGGCGCGTTGGACGGTCGGGTCGCGATCATCACCGGAGCCGGCCGCGGCATCGGCCGGGAGCACGCGCTGCTGTTCGCGGCGGAAGGAGCGCGGGTGGTCGTCAACGACCTCGGTGGCGCGCCCGACGGCAGCGGTGCGGACCCGACTCCCGCGCAGCAGGTCGTGAAGGAGATCCTGGAGGCCGGCGGCGAGGCCGTCGTCAACGGTGACGACGTCACGGACGGCGAGGGTGCCGACCGGCTCGTGCAGACTGCGCTCGACGCGTTCGGCGGGCTCGACGTGCTGGTGAACAACGCCGGCATCCTGCGCGACCGGATGCTCGTCAACATGACGGACGAAGAGTTCGACGACGTCACCCGCGTGCACCTGCGCGGTCACTTCATGCCGCTGCGGGCAGCCGCGCGCTTCTGGAAGGACCAGTCGAAGGCCGGCGCCGAGGTGCGCGCCTCGGTCATCAACACGGCCTCGACGTCGGGGCTGTTCGGGCAGCCTGGGCAGACCAACTACGGCTCGGCCAAGTCGGGGATCGCGACCATGTCGATCATCGCGCAGATGGAGCTGGAGCGATTCGGTGTGCGCGTGAACGCGATCTGTCCGGCTGCCCGCACACGGTTGACCGAGGGCCTCGGAGGTGCCGAGGCGCTGTCAGCCGACGGCGCGTTCGACCCGATGGACCCCGCGAACGTCAGCCCCTTCGTCGCCTACCTCGCCACCGCCGACTGCCCCATCAAGGGCCGCGCCTTCTTCGTGTACGGCGGCGAGGTCCACCTGTTCCAGCCGTGGGCGCTCGTCGACAAGATCGAGGTGGACCACAAGTGGACCCTCGACGAGCTGGCAGAGCAGGGCCCGCGGCTGGCGGCGTACGAGTTCGACCTCGGCAAGCCCTACTGACCGAGGCCGATGCGG
>JAEKKN010000008.1 GCA_019510305.1 Microbacterium sp. | reverse complement strand
GAAAGTTCCGCGAAGCCTTGGCGCGCAAGCGCGGTGCGCAGGCGGACGCCGCCGATGTTGCCGCCAACCCGGATGCGTCGAAGGTGCGTGCCGCGCACGGCCCGGCTGCGAGCCAGCGGTCGTTCAGGCGTAAGAGCGGCGGCTGAGTCGAGGGAGTCCCGCGATCTGACCCCTTCACCGGCACTCGCGCTGTGCGCGCGTCGGGGGCGGGGCGCAGCCGGCGGATTCGCCTGGGGGAAAGGCCCAGATACGGCCGGCTCAGGTCGGTTGCGCCACCGAACCGGAATTCAGGGATGAGGGCACTGCCTTGTCCGAGGGGACGCGGCCGGTGTCGCGTGCCTTGCGTGCCCCTGTACCGCTGTGAAAATCGTCTGCGGTCTCGGCAACGGGCGAAACGGGAGGGTCACTGGCTCCGCGATCATGAACGGTCGTGACCCACGACCTGCTCCAGGAACTCTGGCTCCACCAGACCACCGACGTCGCGGTCAGCGCCGTCACCATCACCGCCAACACCATCACCGTCCACGCCGCCACGACCAGGGCGGGTGCGGAGTGTCCGTCCTGCGGAACGTCCTCGGGTCGCGTCCACAGCAGCTACGTGCGCAGGCTCGACGACAGCGCCGCGGGCCAGCGCCGAGTCGTGGTCGAGTTACGGGTCCGCCGGTTCCGGTGCCGCCAACCCGCGTGCGAGCGGGCAACGTTCGTCGAACAGGTCGAGGGCGTCACCTTCCGGTACGGACGGCGAAGCCAACAGCTCCAGGCGGCGCTGCAGCGGCTCGGGCTGATGCTCGCCGGCCGGGCCGGCTCCCGTCTGGCCGAAGCGTTCGCCGTCCCGGTCAGCCGCTCCACTCTCCTGCGCCTGATACGCGCGCTGCCTGAGGAAGCTCCGCCGGTGCCACGCGTACTGGGGATCGACGAGTTCGCCCTGCGCAAGGGGCACGTCTACGCGACCATCCTCGTCGACATCGAGACCCGCCGACCGATCGACCTGCTGCCCGACCGAACCGTCGAGACCGTCCGCTCCTGGCTGGCCGCTCATCCGGGCGTGAAGGTCATCTGCCGTGACCGCTCCGCCTCTTATGCCGAGGCCGGGCGGCTCGGCGCCCCGGACGCCATCCACGTCGCTGACCGGTTCCACCTCTGGCAGAACCTCGCCGACGCCGTCGAGAAGACCGTGCTCCAGCACCGCGCCCTGCTGCCCGAACCACCGCCGCCCGTCAGTCCCATCCAACCGGTGTCCCTGCCGGTCACTGCTGCTGAGCCCCGCCGGACCGGGCGCTTGTCGGACCGCGTCCGTGAGCAGCACGCGGCCGTCCACGCCCTGATCCGCGAGGACGTCAGCCTGCGTGCCATCGGCCGGCGACTGGGGCTGGCCCGCGGCACCGTCCGCCGCCTGGCCCACGCCTCGGATCCGGATGAACTGCTGGTCGGCCGCTGGACCGGACGCACCAGCATCCTCGACTCCTACAAGCCCTACCTCAACCAGCGGTACGCCGAGGGCCCCACCGTCGCCCGGCGGCTGTTCGAGGAGATCCGCCAGCGCGGGTTCCCGGGCCAGGAGCAGATCGTCCGCGTCTACGTGCGGCAGCTGCGGGAGGCGTTCCCGCACCAGGATCCACCCCGCCGCAAGCCCTCCGTTCGGGACGTGACCGGGTGGATCACCCGCCACCCCGAGAAGCTGGCCGACGCCGACGCTCTGCAGCTCAAGGAGATCCTCACGCGCGTCCCGGTGCTCGCCCGCACCGCCGAGCACGTCAGGGCATTCGCCGAGCTGATGAACGACCGCCGAGGCCACCAGCTCAAGGACTGGATCACCCGTGTCCAACAGGACCAGGCCCCCGCGCTGCAGAGCTTCGCCACCGGCCTCCTGCAGGACCTCGACGCCGTCGTCGCCGGGCTGACCCTGCGCTACAGCTCCGGCGCGATCGAGGGCCACAACAACAAGATCAAAATGATCAGGCGTCAGATGTTCGGCCGCGCCAACTTCGACCTGCTGCGCAAGCGCCTCCTCCACGCGGCATGAGGCGACTCGTGGCGGCGTGGACGGTGATGGTGTTGGCGGTGATGGTGACGGCGCTGACCGCGACGTCGGTGGTCTGGTGGAGCCGGTGATGGTGACGGCGCTGACCGCGACGTCGGTGGTCTGGTGGAGCCAGAGTTCCTGGAGCAGGTCGTGGGTCACGACCGTTCATGATCGCGGAGCCAGTGACCCTCCGTGGCTCCGGCACCAAAAGTGATCCAGAACCCAAATTCAGCCGTTGCCGACACTGCGGTTGCCTGGGGTGGCGGTGGGCATCCGCGTGGCAAGGATATTCGTTCCCCGTCCTGCTGCGGCTGATCGACGCCCAGTCGCTCGCGTTCCCGGCAGCGGTCATCTTCGTGCCCAGCCATGAGGTGCAGGTGCCGACCTGCCCCAAGCGGAGAAAAGGTCGTCGTCCTTGGCCGACCAGCGGGCATCGGTGTCGTAGGGGGAAGCCAGACGGATATGGCCGGGCATCGGTGAACAACGAGTCGTTGAAGACCTCGGCAAGGCGGTCACGCAAGCGCATGGGCAGACTGCCACGCGGAAGGCGGCGCGAGCCGTCCTGACGGTCTGTTCAGGAAAAGGCGGCAATCCCCCCGGCCGCATGGCACTGCACCGCCCCCCCCCCACGGCCGGAGCAGACAGAACGACCGCACCAATGATCATGCCGGGCCGTCGCACCCTGCAGGCAATTCAGCAACAGAGTCGCCCTGCCCCTCATGCTTCCCATTAGGGGAAAGTCATAGTCCAGATGGGCATGAGCAGGAAATTTCGCTTACCCCCCTCCGCGACTCCAGGTAATAACCGTGTCAACCCGAGCAGTTTGAACTCCTTGACAGGGTTCAGTCAAAATGCTACCATTAATTCGGTGCGAGGAACATCAAATGCACGAGGAGGTCTCTGCGGTTCTAGACTCACGTCTTTAAAAGGAGTGCGGTCACTTCTCCGTACTCCCGTTACCAGCAGTTTCTGCTTTTAAGCCCGTCGGGCTGTGCTCGAAGTGGCGAAGGTATAGTCCGCAGTTCTGGCCGCTGTCGAGATCTAACTCACTTACACCGCGAGACATGAAGGATCGTCTGGGCTGGACTTGCCATGGTGGGGCTTCATCTCGACTGCCATCTTCCTGCCGCTGGCGCTAGGCCATCCTGCTGAGCCTTCACCAGTAGCCATCGATAAATCCGTTGACCACTTGGTCTCGTCCCGCTGGGCTCGGGTCCTGTTGTTGTCGGCGCGTGCGGGGTGACCGAGCGCGCGCATCGTCCCCAGACTGCGCGGTCACCGTCTACCCCAGAACGCGCCCCGTCCGTCGCCTCTCAGGGGAGGGCTGAGTGTTTACCGGAATTGTCGAGGAACTGGGCGAGGTCGTCGCTATTGAGGAGTTGGGTGACTCCTGCCGTGTCACCCTGCGCGGCCCGCTCGTCACACAGAATGCCGAACACGGGGACTCGATCGCAGTCAACGGCGTATGTCTCACAGTCGTCGACACTGTGGACGGGGAGTTCACCGCCGATGTGATGGCTGAGACACTGCACGCAAGCAGCCTTGGCGCGCTGAACCCCGGCTCCCGGGTCAACCTGGAGCGGCCCATGGCGCTCGGCGCGCGACTCGGCGGCCACTTGGTGCAGGGACACGTCGATGGCACGGGCACGGTTCTGGAACGCACCCTCGGCGAGCACTGGGAGATCGTTAGGATCTCGCTGCCGAAAGCGCTCGCCCGATACGTTGTAGTGAAGGGCTCGATTACCGTGGATGGCATCAGCCTCACTGTCGTCAGCGTGGCCCCCAACTACTTCACCGTCAGTCTGATTCCGACGACCCTCTCCTCGGTTACGCTCGGTTTCAAGCAACCAGGTGACCCGGTCAACCTCGAAGTCGACATCCTCGCCAAGTACGTTGAGCAACTCCTCCGCGACCGGATGGAGACCGCCTTATGAACATATGGGGGCCGGCTGTCTGGCTCGGGACTCGGCGACCCTCTCGGCGATGACACCGACGAGTAGCTCGTCGTAGTCGGCGTCACCGGAGGGGACTGGAGGTGCGGTCGCGTCGGGAACGTCGAGGGTGCTGTTCCGGCTCGCGCCCGCCGGAGCGGTGCGCTGTCCTCACCGTGGGCGGTTGTTCGCGGCATTCCGAGTGCTGCCTTGGATCCCATACCGGACGGGAACCTTTCGGCGGATCACCACGATGGTCACTCAGGCCTGCGGTTGGGCGGAATTTCGGCTCGCGCGCCCCACAGCTTGCCTGATGATCGCAAACATTTGTTGCTGGGAGCTCCAGACGCGACTCGCTCGCAACGGCGACGTACTGGGAACGACAACCGTCGAGCCGCGCATGGCCACGATGCCCCCACGGCTGTGCCGCGCGGGCGGAGAAGCGAATGAAAGTAGGACAGCATGACTGCAACTTCCCCGGCGTCCTCGACAGCACGAAACCGACGTGGCTATGACACCGGCGGCGAGTCGCTCGCACTCGACCCGGTCGAGCGGGCGATCGCCGACATCTCAGTCGGACGGCCGGTCGTGGTCGTCGATGACGAGAATCGCGAGAACGAGGGCGACCTGATCTTCGCGGCCGAGCTCGCCACCCCCGAACTCGTTGCTTTCATGATGACCGAGTGCCGCGGTCTGATCTGCGTGCCGCTGAAGGCGCCCGACCTCGAACGGCTGGAACTGCCGCAGATGGTCACACAGAACACCGAGTCGATGAATACCGCGTTCACCGTCTCCGTGGATGCCTCACGCGACCACGGCACCAGCACAGGTATCTCGGCTGCCGATCGGGCCACCACGCTGCGCCTGCTCGCCGACCCCTATAGCGGCCCGGGCGACTTCGTCAGGCCCGGTCACGTCTTCCCGCTGCGCGCCCGCCCTGGCGGGGTGCTAATCCGTAATGGGCACACCGAGGCGGGCGTGGACCTCGCACGCCTCGCGGGACTGCGTCCTGCAGCCGCGATATGCGAAATCGCCAATGCGGACGGGACGATGGCCCGGCTGCCTGAGCTGGTGCCGTTCGCCCATAAGCACGGTCTTTCGATCATCTCCATCGAGGACCTGATCGCCTATCGTCGCGACAGAGAACCCACCGTCCGCCGCGAGGCCGTCATCCAGTTACCCACCGCCTACGGCGATTTCCAGGCTTATGGCTACCGCAGCACTGTCGACGCTATCGAGCACATCGCCCTGGTCATAGGCGGCCTCGACAGTGACGGACGGCTGGCCGATGGTGAGGACGTCCTCGTACGGCTTCACTCGGAGTGCCTGACCGGAGACGTCTTCCGTTCCCTGCGGTGTGACTGCGGACCGCAGTTGCGCGCCTCACTGGAACGTATGGCTGTTGAGGGCCGAGGCGTTGTGGTTTATCTACGCGGGCACGAAGGCCGGGGTATCGGCCTTCTGCGCAAGCTGCGCGCGTACGAACTACAGGAGCGTGGCCGCGACACACTGGACGCCAACCTGGAACTCGGCTTGCCTGCCGATTCCCGCGATTATGGCGCTGGCGCCCAGATCCTGGGCGATCTCGGTGTGCGCTCGGTCCGGCTGATGACCAACAACCCCGACAAGAGCGCCGCGATGATCAGACACGGGCTCAAGGTCACCGCGTGCGAGCCACTGCCCGTCGAAGCAGGCGTGCACAACCTGCGATACCTGCGCACTAAGCGGGACCGGATGGGCCACGACCTGCCCTGGTTGGAGTCACAGGCCGCTCCGACGGCGACCGGCGGCAGCTGATGACGCCTGTGCCATCGAGCGCGAACAGTACCGCACAGCACCGAGGAGAGACGTGAGCGGTAAAGGAGCTCCCGAGTTGACCGTGACGAACTGCAGCGACCTGCGCGTTGCGGTGATCGCCGCCCAATGGCACCAGCAGGTGATGGATGGACTGGTTGACGGCGCACTGCGCGCCGTACGCGAGTACGGCATCGACGAGCCCACCCTGTTGCGGGTGGCTGGAAGCTTCGAACTCCCCGTCGTGGCCAAGGCCTTGGCCCGCCGCGGATACGACGCGATCGTCGCCCTCGGTGTTGTCATTCGCGGCGACACCCCACACTTCGATTACGTCTGCCAGGGGGTGGCCGCAGGACTCACCCAAGTCTCCATCGAGTCCGGTGTGCCTGTTGGCTTCGGCGTGCTCACTTGCGATACGGAGATGCAGGCGCTGGATCGGGCCGGCCTGCCGGGATCGAGCGAGGACAAGGGCCGTGAGGTGGTCACCGCGGCGATCGCCACCGCAACCACACTGCGCCTGGTCTCCGAGCCTTGGCGCTGAGAAGCGGCGGCCACAAGTTCAGTACCGAGTGCCACCAATGAAACTCTCGCGATATTCGAGAAGCCCATCTCCGAGTAATGCACAGTTCACCGTCACAGGGGTCAGAGCATGCGATGTGATTGCCCAGGAGCGGAGATGCGGATCCATGATTTCGCTGCCTGTCCAGCGACTCGGGAGCCAACGTGGCAGCCAACGTGTCGTGGCTGGCGGGTGGGCCAGGTACGCTGCCCCCGATGTAGTTGGCGCGCTCACCACCCCGCCGGAAGTACGGATCAACGCTGCTGCCCGCGCGATGGCCTGGCATGCGCCTCACGAGGTCGGACACATAGCATCCGGCGCGCACCTGATGAAGTAGGCCGCCGCAAGCATGGTCAGCTCGGCCGCGATCCAGTCTGCCGAGCGCACAGGGGCGACGACCATCGCCGCCGAGGATGCCAGCTGCAAATCGTCCGTCAATGGACATCCTGTCGGTCTTGCCCGACGTGGCCGAGAGCCGCGGTGCCTGCGCCGCCGCAAGCCGCAAGCCGCATGGACGGGTGCTCCTGGGCGTCCTCAGCGGTCTCGCCCACCATCAGCGGTGATCAGCCAGGCCTCTCGCTCGCCGACGTATTTCATCGCGTCCTCCACCTGCCGGGAATGGGAACGTGCACCCGCCACGCCCGGCACGTGTTTACGCTCGAGAGCGTCCTGTGCTTGCCATCAACACCGCAGCTGCCCCCGACTATCCGTCCTGGCCGGAATCATGGCCGAAGGCGACGGCTGGGAGGGTGGTGATTCTGCCGTGAGCACTGTGGACGCCATGCTCGTCATGAATGGCGACGTCGTGACGATGGATACCCAGCGCCGGATCCTGACCGAGGCAACCATCGCAGTCGCAAACGGGAGCATTGTGGCGATCGGCCACGCGGACGATCTCCGAGCCCGCTTCCCTCAAGCCGACGTGCTTGACGCCACCGCCTGCATGGTCATCCCAGGCCTCATCAACGCGCACCAACATGCCACGGTAGACCCCCTGGTGCGCAGCATGATCCCGGATGACATCAGCTCCACGGAAGCGATCTTCCGCTGGCTAATGCCGCTGCACGAGCAGGCCGATGGCGACGACGATGAACTTGCTGCCACGCTCACCGCGGTCGATTGCCTTACCCGCGGCGTGACCACGCTGCTCGAACCGGGCACAACCGCTCATCCGCTGCGGGTCGCCGCAGGGCTGTCCGCTGTCGGAATCCGTGCCCGGGTGGGGTGCTGGGGCTGGGACGCCGAAGGCATGCCATTCGCCGCACCCGCCGCTGAAACCATCGCCAGGCAGGAGGAAACGGTCAAGAAACTGCCCCGCAGCGCCCTCGTAACGGGCTGGGTCACCCTGGTGGGGCACGACCTGGTAAGCGACGAGCTGTTCACCGGCGCCAGCGAACTCGCGACCCGGCTCGACACAGGGTTGACCTGGCACATGTCGCCACATGGCGCGGATGCCGCCGCCTACCTCAAACGCTGCGGTCAACGCCCGATCGTGCATCTGGATCGGCTCGGAGTACTGGGGCCGCGCCTTGTGCTTGGGCACGCCGTCCACATCGATGACGATGAGCTGGAGGCGATCGTCCGCACTGGGACCGCCGTCGCTTCCTGTCCGGGTGCATACCTGCGGCTCGGCCAGGAATATGGGCGGTTCGGTAGGCACGGTGAGCTTGTGCGCCGCGGGGGGCGGATTGCCCTGGGCTGCGACTCCCACAACGCCGGCGACGTGCCGGACGTGCTCCACGCTGCTTACCTGTTGACCGCGCTTGAACATGACCGCGGGGACAGCGGCGCGTTGCGTGCTGGCGAGGCCCTGGCCATTGCAACGATCGATGGCGCCCGTGCAGTTGGCATGAGTGATCAGATCGGCTCCATCGAGGTCGGCAAGGCCGCCGACCTTGTGGTCCTCGACACCAGCGGGCCCGGGTGGGTACCCCGAGGCGAACCGACCAAGCATCTTGTGTGGGGCGGCGCCTCGACCAGCGTGCGTGACGTGCTCGTGGACGGGCGTGTGGTCGTCCGCGATCGCGAGGTGCAGAATGTGGACGCAACGGAGTTGCGCCAAGAGGCCGCCACCCGGTCCGCCATGCTCCGCAGCCGCGCCCGCATCGAAGTCCCGCACATCTGGCCAGAGGTGGCGATCGTCAGTCACCGGGACCGGAGGGCAAGGTGACTTCCATAAGTCCCGCCGGCGCCCGCCGCGGTGCCGCTGAAGGCCATTCCAGCACAGCTCAACCTGCTTTATGCCTGCAGCACATCGAATACTATCAACTGCGAGACGAGGTTTTGCAGCATGCCAACCGAACTCACCGAAGCCCGATGGACGCACATTGCGCTTCCCACGGGTGACCTCGACAAGGCAATCGGCTTCTACACTTCACTAACCCCTCTCGTGGCCGTCGAACGATTCAAAGACGCCGACGGGGAAAGCGTCTGGCTGTCGAACGCCCATCAGGTGGAGACGCCGTTCGTGCTCGTGCTCGTCTCGTTCAGCAAGGACAAAGGTGAAAAGCTCGGACTACTTGCCCCGTTCGCGCATATCGGCATCGAGGTTCCGAAACGGGAAGACGTTGACGCAATCGCCGCCAAAGCCAGAGAACTTGACTGCTTGCACTGGGAGCCACGTCAGATGCCCAATCCCGTGGGCTACATCTGCGCTTTGAAAGACCCTGACGGCAACGTCATCGAAATATCCCACGATCAACGCGTCTTCGACTCCGTCCGTGCTCTGTGGGGCAGGCAACCTTCTTGATGTCCTCCCTCTCGTGAACTAGGGGGACTCCTATGGCTCGCGCCGTGATTCATCGCTGACTGCCCGCCTGGAGAGCTCCGTTGAGATCTTACACTAGCTGCGCAGGCTGTTACCGCCCGCTCGGCGGCCAGCAGATTCTCCGCTTTTTCGTCCCGGCCGTGGGGTGCGCCGCAGCTATAGCACATCCAGGTGCAGACATCCAGAGGCATCTGCTGGCGCACGCTGCCGCAGCTGGAGCACAGCCTAGAGGAGCGGAACCAGCGGTCGACCATGACCACTTCAGCCATGCCAGGGGGCCCAGCAATCCAGGAAGCCGCAGAACTCGATCCATGCGGCCTCGGAGGCGGCACGGGCCGGGCTCCGGGTTTGACCTGTTGTGGTCAGTCAGGTCCTCGATCAGGATCTCGCAATCCTCAAAAACGAGACGGGATGCCAGCTTGTACAAGATGTTGCGGCGTCGGTCGGCAATGCGAGCACGGATGCGGGCGCTCCTGCGGCCGGCCTTGGCTCGTTCCGCTCCATCACCTGCGGACCTTTTCGCCAGATGTCTCTGCGCTAGGGCGGAGCGGGCACGATCGGCGCGCAGGTCCGTCTCCCATGCGACATAAACTCGCCCCCACCCTGCAATACGCCGCGGCGTGGCGAGCGAGGTATGCGCTTAAACCTTTTTACCCACCTACCGCACAGCGGAGACCAACATGCGTAACTTGGTACCAGAAGTCATTGCGGCTGCTGCTGGCCGTAGTGGTGAACTGACGGAGATCATACGTCGGTTCGGCTATAGTGCGGTTGCCGAAGCTTTGGCGACAGAAGTCGCGTTCCGTTGCGGTCGGAGCCGCAGCGACGCGCCGGTCACGGCCGAACTGAGGGTAGTCGGAGAAGACGCGGTCAAGAGCTATTGGCTGTGGTTCCACGCGGGCGAGCCAGTCCGGCTGATCGCCGAGCCAGACACGCCGGCAGCCATGATTATCGAGTTCGACGTAGTCGATCTGGCGAAGCAACTCTATGGTATTAGGCGGACCGAAGGAACTGCAGCCTGCCGCATCGATGTGGCAATCGCCCCTCCCGGCGCAGATGCTGCAGTAGCGATGCAGAACTCCCTCTCCACCTCACTCGCGGCCGAAAGGTTGATTTCCGCATGTTCCGGCACAGTGCCGAATCTCGGCGAGCTTTCCGTTGAGTATGATTCTGATAAATCAGGCGGACTGCATTGGTTTACGCAACACTACGAACGCCACTTCCGAGAGCTGCGCGACGAAGCTGTCCGCGTACTGGAGATCGGGGTGGGTGGTTACGGATACGAAAGATATGGTGGAGGCTCGCTGCGCATGTGGAAACGTTATTTTCACCGTGGCCTCATATGTGGGCTGGATATCTTCGATAAGTCCCAGTTCGACGAGGCCAGGATCACGACTATCATTGGCGACCAGAGTGCCCCCGACACACTGCGCGCCATCTCTGACGAATACGGACCTTTCGATGTCGTCATCGATGACGGAAGCCATGTGAACGAGCATGTCATGACATCGTTTCGTATGTTGTTTCCGCTGCTGAGCCCAGGCGGCGTCTATGTCATAGAAGATCTGTGGACCGCATACCAACCCAGTTATGGCGGTCAAGCGGTACCTGACTCGGGTGCCAATACCTCGCTCGGCATGCTCAAGTCTCTCGTGGACAGTATTCACCACTTGGACCGACCTGGGGTGGCAGATGAATTCGGCCCAATGCTGACTGGAATGCATGTATACCATAATATCGCATTCTTGGAAAAAGGCCGCAACTTTGAGGGGATGATCCCGTCATGGGTGGCTGACATGAAAGGAAGTTCTGTTCAGAGCAGCACAGGGGGCCTGCCCGGCTTTCGGCGGGACGCCCGCGCGTGATGTGTCATGTACCGAGAATTTCCAGGCTCGTTTTGAACTGGCGACTCTGTTGCTGAATTGCCTGCAGGGGTGCGACGGCCCGGCATGATCGTTGGTGCGGTCGTATCTGTCTGCTCCGGCCGTGGGGGGTGCCTCTATGAAGCTTCTATGTCCCGTCAACTCCCAATTCCGCCGCGGCGGCGTTGTTGAGATGATGGTAGGGGCGTCGGGCGAGGTAGCGTTTGAGTCCTCTGAGTCAAGTCAGGTGGCTTTGAGGCGTTGGGCGGCGGGGTGGCTGTCGGGGTCGTAAGGGGTGGCGTTGTGCCAGCAGGCATCCCGTCCCTTCTGCGGGAGTTGGTGGTCGACTCCACAGGTGGTGGCGAGACCCGGCTAAGCGCTCATCACGGACACGGGTTGACCCCGGCGGGCAAGAAGGTCTTCGACAAGCATGGGCCTTGGGCCGGACCACCTCGACCAGCCTGCGGCGTCCGGCCTTTCGCAGCGCGGCCGGGGATCCGTGCCGAGACCCTTTTCGGTGGCAGCCGTCTCCTTCTTTCCGAGGGAGTGGCCGCGGGGTTCGGGCCGGCTGTCCGGGGCGTCGCCGCCCTCCCGCCACGGCAGACCGCGGCCGGCCCGGTTCAGCAGCACCACCCCGATCGCCCACAGCGCGGCGATCGCCACGGACGCCGGGGCCAGACGCGCGGCATGCAGGTTCGGGGAGAGCTGGGTGCCCATGACCACGACGGCCAGGACCACCACCACGAGCGCGCCCTCCAGTACGAGTTGGAGGCTCGCGGCCAGGCGGGTCAGCGGCGCCCGGGACGGACCCCGGCCGCATCCAGGATGACCAGGACGACGGTCTGCAGGGCGATGCCGCCAAGGATGTTGCCGACCGCGACGTCCAGCTGGCCGGCCAGGGCGGCCGAGACGGTGTCGTCAATTCGTCCGACGTCGGCTGGATGGGGCCGGCCGTGCCGTCTTCGGCGAATGCCTTGATGCGAGGGGCGCGGATGCCGGTGGCGTAGGCGACCGCCTCGACGCTCAGATGCTGTTCGCGCATCGCTTCGGCAAGCAGTTCGGCGAGGTGCATGGGTCAACCTCCTTCGGGCCGGCAGCATCGGGTGACGACGGTGGCTTCCCGCTCCTGCTGACCGACTGGGTGCATTCCCTGCGTATGCCCACATCGCGTCAGCGTATGAGCGGCGGTTGTTGAACCTCGGTAAGCGCCTGTCTGCTGCCCGGCTCCGCCGATCGGACCCCATCGCCTCGGCGGCGAGTCGCAGAGGGCCCTGCCGACTGCGGCGGACAGCCTGCTCCAGCTGTGACCGCAAAGGTTCGCCGGGTTGCCTGGCAGGATCCACCCATGCTTGATGAGAAGCTCGACGCGCTTGCGCAGATGATGGCAGAGCACATGGCCAGGCCGTTCCCACCCGGCTTCCGCGGCCTGGACGTCGAGGGCCGGGACATGGTGATGCTCGACTCGGACGCCTATGCCTACGCCGCCTGCGTCCACGAAGGCCTGCTCAGCGACGAACAGGCCCGCGTAAGCCTGACGCGGCTGACATCGTCGTTCGGGAAGGTCCTTGCGGCGATCGACGACGAGTACGCGGCCAAGTACTACACGCATCTGCACAACATGGTCGTGCTGTCCGCCGAGATCGAGAGCCAGCGCAAGAAGTAGCCCCCGCCAGGAGTGCAGCAAACCAGGTGAACTTCCCGGTCAGAGCACTAGACAGCCCGGGAGTCGGCGGGCGCGTCGTCCAGGTTGCTCCACAGAGCGATGCGCGCGGTGATGCGTTTGCCGACCGGTTCGCGCTGCGCTTCGAAGCCGTGGGCGACGGCCATCACGATCTCCAAGCCGTGCTGGCCGACCCGCTCCGCGTCAGCGGCCCGGGCCACCGGCAGCACCGGATCGGAGTCCCACACGACCACCTCCACCGCGTCGCCCACGATCCGCAGTGCCATCAGGACCGGGCCGGGCGCGTACTTGCGGGCGTTGGTGACCAGTTCGCTGACCACCAGTTGGGTCAGGTCCGTGCTGCGCTGAGAGACGGGCAGGTCGTGCTCGATCTGTGCGCGGGTAAGAAAACCGGCGGCCAGGTGGCGTGCCTCTGCGATGCAGGAACCGTCTCCAGTAAGGGCGACCGTGGTCTCTATCACCTGCTCATCCGGCGCGGCACCGTCCTCACCCACAGAGCCTGCTTCCACACTGGTCGCCTTCTCTTACCCCGTTCACATCCTCGCGCGTACCCGCGCATGCACGGTGCACGCTTCTCACCCTTCGGTCGGCTTTCCCACTTCCGGGCATCACCCGTACCGTGCTGGGCAGCACTCAGGGCGAAGGTCCCAGTGTGCCAGTATCACCGACATGGCTGAAGGACGGATGACGGACACCGAACGAGCTGAGCCCGGTCAGCAGCCAGGCGGGTTGTCGATCGTCTCCAGCACCACGGACGGCATCTGTGTGCTGACTTTGACCGGAGAGATCGACCACCACACCGGTGACGCACTCCGGCAAGCCCTGGACGCACCCGAGACCGCCCGCCCCCGCATCGTGGTCGACCTGGGTCGGGTTACGTTCATGGACTCCAGCGGCATCAACATCTTCATCGCCGCCCACCGCGCTACGACCGAAGCAGGCGGCTGGCTGCGGCTGGCCGCCCCCACCGCACCAGTGCTGCGCACCCTGCAGATCGTGGGCGTCGACGCCGTCATCGACTGCCGTGAAACGCTTCACCGAGCCCTCGACGACCGACCTCGGCCGCGGCCCGCGAACTGAACCAACACCGACAACTCCCCGAAAGACATGGGACACGCCGCCACCAGCTTGGTCCGGTACTTCTCATGCCTTCGAACCCAAGGTTCACGATTCTGAGGTGACCAGCCGGCCGGCCAGGCGGTGGGCCTGGGTCAGCAGGGTTCCGTAGGTGGCGACTTCGTCAGGATCGGCCGGCCGCGAATGGGTCAGATGGTGGCGCAGGGCGTCGAGCGTTCGGTGGAGTTCCTGTACGGCTTGACGCAGCTCCTGATCGCTTCGATGGCTGAAACGGGTTTGGCTGTAGAGACGAAGCGCGCGGGCGGTCTGACGGAGGAACTCGGCATAGCGGCGGGCGAGGGCGGAGTCCGGTCGCCTGGCGGCTCGGTCGTCGGCCGCGGCCTCCCAGACGGTGCGGGTGACACCGGCTATGTGCACGGCGGCGTATTCGAGGGCGTGGACCGCGTCGTCGTAGTCCTTGCCCGGTGGGGACGTGGCACTGGTGCGGCGGCGGAGGTTGATGCGCAGGCTTTCCCGGCTGTGGCCGATGGCGGCGCGGGCCTGGTCGACCAGGCGCTGCAGGCGCAGGGCACGTTCGTGCCAGGTACCCGCCTCGTGAGCGTCCCACCGGCCGTCGGCCAGCCCCCCAGCCACCGCTTCGAGGATGTCGTGCGCTTCGTGGGTGGCGTCTTCCAGCGCCGCGCGCGTGTCCCGCAGGTACATCGGAGGGCGGACCAGCGCGTTGAGGGCGATCCCGACCCCGGCACCGAAGAGCGACTCGGTGATCCGGGCGGTGGAGGTGGCGACGCCGACCGGACCGTCGGTCAGGACGAACAGGGCTCCGGTCGCCGCGTAGACGCCCTGACTGCCCAGGCGCTGCCAGTGACCCAGCAGCACAGCCGCGGGCAGCACGAGCGCCATCACCAGCATCGTGTCGTGCAGCAGCAGCGAGACCGCGGTGGCCATGACCGTGCCCGCGGCGATCGCAGCGAACTGCTGCAGCCCGTGCGCGATCGACCGGTAGACGGTCGACTCCACCACAACGATCGCCACCCACGGCGCCACGAACGCCATGGGCTCCTTGAGCCACCAGCCGGCCACGGCCCAGGCGATCCAGGCGGCCAATGCGGCCTTCACCGCCTGCATGGCCAGGTCCCGCTCCCTGCCCGGCCCATCCCATGCCCGCTTCACCGCCTGCCCGGCCGCCCGCACATTGCGTCGCACCACCTGCACCGTCGCTCGTGTCCACCGCATGGCAGTGCAGGTGCCACCCGTCGGACCGCGTACGCCTCTGTGCCGGGTGATGCCGGCGACTGTCCAAGTGCGCCCCCTCCCCGGTGCCGTCGGTAGCAGCGCGTCGAGGACGGCGCCGAGCGGTCGTCCAAAGCTCGGGCTTCGGTGTCGGTGCGGGTGAGGCGGTCGGCGACGTCGCGGAAGTACGGCACCGCTTACGGCGGACGGTCGTCACGAGGCATGCCGCCGGAGAAGGAGCCCTGCGCCGAGCCTCGTGACATCTGGAAGCGGGATGCGGATGACCTACGCCGCCTGGACCATTCAAGAGCCGAATGCCGTGGGGGAGCGGCTTGGTCCCGGATGGCTGCGTAATGGGGGACACTTTGGGATACCAGCAGCTCATGAGGTTGCTGAGAGGGTCGCGTGAGGCCGATCGAGTGGTGACGCAGCAGGCGGCTGCCCGTATCCCGCCGGGCGTGGCCAGGGTGCTGTCGGCGGTGGAGGAGACGGCGGAGAATACGAAACTGTGGTGCGGCGCCGCTGCCGCGATGGCCTGGCGGGTGGATGGCGGGGCCGTAAGGCTGCGGCCGCGGGTCTGGCGGCACTGGTGGGGGCGCAGCTGGTGTCGAATGGCCTGTGCAAGCAGCTCGCTGACCGGCGGCGTCCGCCCAAGGAGTGGATCCCGCACGACGAGGTCGACGACCGCCCCGACTCCTCGTCCTTCCCTTCCGGACATACCGCTGCCGCGGTCGCGTTCACGGCTGCGGTCGCGCCGTCGTGGCCGGCCGCCGGAGCCGTGTGTGCGGTGCCTGCCGCCATGGTGGCCGTCGAGCGCGTGCAAAGCGGGGCTCACTATCCCAGCGACGTCGCCGCGGGTGCCGTCATCGGCCTGGCCAGCGCCTGGCTCACTCGCCACGCCCCGGTCCTGTTCCTGCGCCACTGGCCATAGCCCGAGGACGCCGACGGTGCGGTACCCACATCTCCAGGGCAGAGACCTGTCCAAGGGTGCTTGACGGAGCATGACGTCGGCATCCATGACGAGCCTCATCGACGATTCCTGGGCTGGTCTGCCCTGAGCTGGGCTGTTGGGGGTACTCGCACACGGAGGGGTCGGACCGGCCGCCCCAGGCGCGAGAGGGAGGGGAGGCGATGGCCGTGTCGAGCACGCAGCCGTACTCGTCCGGGACCGACCGCAGCCCGCACCCTTCCGGCCAGGAGCCGATGGGCGAGCTGGTGCAGGGGGCCTCGCAGCATCGTTCTGTTCGGCGGCGCCGGGGTGGTCGGCTTCCTGATGCTTCAGGCACCGGTGATCGCCGCCGTGATCGCCCTGAGTGGAAAGAAGCAGGCCGGCCAGGCCGCACCGCCCGCACCTGAGCAGACCATCGAGAACGTGAAGGCCGACGTGGCCGAGATCAAGGAGAGCACACGCAGATGACCCAGCCGCCCCATGATGAGCCGACCGCCTCCAGCCCCGAGGAGCTGCGCGAGCAGGTCGAGCAGACCCGCACCGAACTCGGCGACACCGTCGAGGCGCTCGCGGCCAAGACCGACGTCAAGGCCCGCGCCCAGCACAAGGCCGCCCAGGCCAAGGAACAGGCCACGGTCAAGGCCGGCGAACTCAAGACCAAGGCCGCCGACCTGGCCCATCAGGCACAGGACAAGCTGCCCGATCCGGTCAAGGACAAGGCCGCCCAGGCGGCCGAACAAGCCCGCACGAAAACAGCGCAGGCCGCCCAGCTGTGGCACGACAAGGCTCCCGAGCCCGTACGGCACAGGGCCGCCCAAGGGGCGCGGCTGGCACGGGACAACCGCAACCTGCTGCTGGCGGGTGTCGGCGTGGCCGCGATGGTGTGGCTGGCCTGTCGCCGCAAGGGGTGAACCGATGAAAGCATCGAAGATCGCCTGCACCAGCGCGCACGCGCAGCCGTAGCGTCAGTCCAGTTCGGGCATGTGGGCGAAGTCCATGCCGCCTGGATCCGCATGGACGAGCCCCGCTCGGACGAGCTGCAAAGGCTGGGCGAGCACCTGAAGCTGCATCCTCTGGCGATCGAAGACGCGGTCCAGGCCCACCAGAGGCCGAAACAGGAGAGCTACGGCTGACCTGCTGGGGGTCGCGGTGAAGACATTGTGGTTCGTCGAGCGGGCCACCGATGTCGAAACCGGCGAGATCATGGTCTTCCTCGGCCCGTCGTTCGCGCTGACCCTCCGGCCCGGCGCCCTCGACCCCGCGGCCGAGGCCGTCGGCCGCCTGGCATTCGAGCCGCAGATGACCCAGCTCGGGCCGGTCAGTGTCCTGCACGCGGTCACCGACGTGAGAGTCCGCGTCTTCGACGCCCGAACTGGACTGGCGCTACGGCTACCCGTGCGCGCTGGCCGCGATGGCCCTCGGGGCGGGCTGCTGTACCGGGCCTTCCGCCGCAACGGCCGGCTCTGACAACCCCACGACCCCCTGTCCGCTCCGCGGGCAGTGCCCGGGCCCACCTCTCACGAGCGAGGGACTGGGGGCGGCCCGGGACGCCGGCCGGCTGGCGGAAAGGCCCGGTGGCCTCAAGTCGGCACACCGGGCCCTGCCGCGACAGCGAGGTCAGACGGGGCGGATGTTCTCCGCCTGCGGGCCCTTCTGGCCCTGGGTGACGTCGAACTCGACCTTCTGGCCTTCCTGCAGTTCGCGGAAGCCCTGGGCGGCGATGTTGGAGTAGTGGGCGAAGACGTCGGGGCCGCCGCCCTCCTGCTCGATGAAGCCGAAGCCCTTTTCGCTGTTGAACCACTTGACAGTGCCCTTGGCCATGACCTTCTCCTTCGAGGGAAACCGGCTACGCACCCTGCGTGTCCGGGAGGTGATCGCCCTGGTCCGGAGAGGCGTTGAAACGCAAGAACGCCCGTGATGGCGATCACGGGCGAGCGGAACTTCGGAACCACGACTGCTGATCACGACGCTACACCCGCAGGGTGGCGGCCGCCACTGCCCTACCGGCTGGCGTCGCTGTGCCGTCTCGCCATCACTAGGACTTGTCCGGCCGATCATGTGACTAGTCCGCCCTGTAGTCGTTGGTGTGGACATGGGGCGGGGCGATCTGACAGATGCCGAGTGGGAACGGCTGCGGCCGTTCCTGCCGGTCAGCAACCGGCGTTGTGGGCGG
>JAEKKN010000036.1 GCA_019510305.1 Microbacterium sp. | reverse complement strand
GAGGAACCGATGACGCGGAACCATACCGCCGTCGCGCGAGAACGTGTCGTAGATCGTCAGGCCGACCTTGATGAGGAATGCGCCGCGCTCCTGGGGCTTGCCGCTCTTGTGCGTCAGGAAGCGCAGGGGAGCGGACAGGATGCCCGAGAACGTCGAGTAGATCGGGATCGTGGTCTGCAGCGGCTTGACGTAGTGCGGGGCGATCTTCAGAAGGCCGTTGCGTTCCTCGACCGATTCGCGAACGAGCCGGAACTCGCCGTTCTCGAGGTAGCGGATGCCGCCGTGGATCATGTGGCTCGACGCCGACGACGCGCCGGAGGCGAAGTCGCCGCGTTCCACGAGCACGACGTCGACGCCCTGGAGCGCCAGGTCGCGGAACGTCGAGATGCCGTTGATCCCGGCCCCGATGACAAGGACGCTCGTGCGTCCGGCTTCGCGGACTGCGCGAACCTCGTCGCGCTCCGCTGATGAGTGTGTCGACTCGATCATCCTCGACCCTTCTTCTCTTCTTGCCCCCAGCATTTACCCAGCCGGGCACAGCGCGCAAGCCCACTGCACATATGTGCAAGGATCGAACTCCAGGAGGTCATGATGGCGAAGACGGAGGCGCAATCCCGCGACTCGAAGCTGGTCGCGGCGCTCACCGCGGCGCAGCTCTACTACATGCAGGACAAGACGATGGAGGTGATCGCGCAGGAGCTCGGGACGTCGCGATCGTCCGTGTCGCGGCTGCTCAGCTTCGCCAGGGAGAGCGGACTGGTCGACATCCGGATCAACTCACCGCTGGAGCGGCTCGGAATGCTGGAGCAGCGCATCCGCGATCGTCATCACGTCGCGGCGCACGTCGTCCCGATGCCCGAGATCGTCAGCGAGGTGGAGCGTCTGGAGCGCGTCGCCCTCACCGCGGGTCGCCTGCTCTCGCAGTTCGTGGACTCCAACATGATCGTCGGCGTCGCGTGGGGATCGACGATCAGTGCGGTGAGCCGCGGGCTCACGCAGAAGGAGACCCACAACACCACATTCGTGCAGCTCAACGGCGCCGGCAACACGCAGACCAGCGGCGTCGAGTATTCGAGCGACATCCTGCAGCGCTTCGGCAGCGCCTTCGGCGCGCAGGTGCAGCAGTTCCCCGTACCGGCGTTCTTCGATGATCCGCATACGCGGGAGGCGATGTGGCGTGAACGCAGTACTCGGCGCGTGCTCGATCTTCAGGCGAAGATGGACATCGCCGTGTTCAGTCTCGGATCTCCGGCCGCGGAAGTTCCCAGCCGGGTGTACGTCGGCGGCTATCTCAGCCGCGATGACTACCGGAGCCTTCGAGAGGACAACGCGATCGGCGATGTCGCGACCGTGTTCTTCCGGGCGGACGGGTCGTGGAGGGACATCCGCGTGAACGCACGGGCCACGGGCCCAGGACTCGACCGGCTGCGGCGCGTTCCGCGGCGCGTGTGCGTGGTGTCGGGGATCCCGAAGCTGATCAGCCTGCGGTCGGCCATCGCCGCCGACCTGGTCACCGACGTCGTGCTCGACGAAGGCCTCGCGAGGCGTCTCGTCGACGACTGACGCGTCACGTCTCGTGCGTCGAGGCCTCAGGGCCCGAGCGGAACTCCCGGATCAGATGCTGAACCACCGCGGACAGATCTCCGGCTGAGGCATCCGCCACCGACAGCTGGCGCGCGTAGCTCGCACCGTCGTCGAGGATCCGCGACACGCTGGCGAACTCCCGGTCGCAGCCGAGATCGAGCGCAATCGGCGCGAGCTCCTCCAGAGTGTCGGAGAGGTGATCGCGCACGCTGCGCTGACCGCCGAGCGAGTCGACGATCACACGCGCGTCGAGACCGTATCTGGCCGCGCGCCACTTGTTCTCGCGGTGGTACCACGCCTGAAGCTCGGGTAGAGGGCGCCCCTCGTCGAGCTGTCGGGAAAAGTGCTCCACGAGCACCTGGATCAACGACGCCACGGCGGCCAGCTCCGGCAGAGTCGACATGCCGTCGCAGGCTCGCACCTCGATCGTGCCCCAACGCGGTGCGGGACGGATGTCCCATCGCACCTCGGAGGCGTCGGCCATCACACCGGTGCGGACCATGTCATCGAGAAAGGACTCGAACTGCGACCAGTCGTGCAGAGGCCAGGGGAGTCCCGCCGTGGGCAGCTGCTGGAATACCAGAGCGCGATTCGACGCATAGCCTGTCCGCTCGCCGGCCCAGAACGGGCTCGACGCAGCGAGGGACTGCAGATGCGGCAGGAAGCCCGCGAGCGCGTTGATGATGGGGAAGACCTTGCGGTGGTCCTCCACACCGACGTGCACGTGGATGCCCCAGATCATCATGTTGCGTCCCCACCACTGGGTGCGCTCGATGAGCTTGTGGTAACGCGTCTTGTCGGTGACCTGCTGCTCGTACCACTGAGCGAAAGGATGACTTCCTGCGGAGAGCAGCTCGATGCCTGCAGGGTCCGTCGCAGCGCGCACGGCGGAGATGGCCTTGGCGATGTCGTCGATCGCGTGCGCGACGGAGGAGCCGATTCCGCTGGTCACCTCGATCGTGTTCGTGAGAAGCTCGCCGGTCACGGTGTGACGCTCGTCTGCGCTTTCGGCCTCGAGCGCGGTGAGCAGCTCAGGAGCGCGCCCCACCAGGTCTCCGCTCGCAGGGTCGGCGAGCATGATCTCCCATTCCAGCCCGACGGTGGAGCGGGCGGACGGAGCGAATTCGAGCTTCACGAGCACAGTCTGGCACGCAGCCAGTGCGACACGACCCCACCGTGTCGCCACGTTTCGCGCGCAGGCCCCGCATCTGGCAGAATAGAGGTTTGGACGACGTGCTCGACCCTCTATCCAGCACTCATCCTCCCTTTCAGAGCTTCCGCCGGGTGTGCACCCCACTCTCCAGGCGATCGGTTCGTTTCCTTCCACACAATTCAGGAGAATCGTGGCTGTCAAGATTCGTCTCAAGCGCCTGGGCAAGATCCGCGCGCCTTACTACCGCATCGTCGTCGCCGACTCGCGCACCAAGCGCGATGGTCGTGTGATCGAGGAGATCGGCAAGTACCACCCCACCGAGGAGCCCTCGTTCATCGAGGTCGACTCCGAGCGGGCGCAGTACTGGCTGTCGGTCGGCGCTCAGCCGACCGAGCAGGTCGCCGCTCTGCTCAAGATCACGGGCGACTGGGGCAAGTTCAAGGGCGACAAGGACGCGAAGTCCACCCTCAAGGTCGCCGAGCCCAAGGCCCCCTTCGAGATCGACGCGGCCAAGAAGTCCGTCGTGAAGCCGAAGGCGGAGAAGAAGGAGGCTCCCGCTGCGGAGGCTCCCGCCGCTGTCGAGGCCGACGCGGAGGCCGCTGAGGCTCCCGCCGCAGACGCGGAGTAATCCGTCGTGCTCGCCGCCGCGCTCGAACACATCGTCAAGGGGATCGTCGATCACCCGGAGGATGTGCGCATCAATGCGTCCACGTCGCCGCGAGGCGACCTGCTCGAGGTGCGCGTGCACCCCGACGACCGTGGACGCGTGATCGGGCGCGGCGGCCGCACCGCCAAGGCATTGCGCACGCTCATCGCCGCCCTGGCAGATGGTCGTCGCGTGCGCGTCGACGTCGCGGACGACTGACGTGGTGCAGAAGGACAGGAACCAGGGCAAGAACCAGCTGCGCGTCGGGCGCCTCGTCAAGGCCCATGGCCTCAAAGGCGCGCTGAAGCTCGAGCTGTACACCGACAATCCCGAGCGGCGCTTCACGCCGGGTGCCGAGTTCACGTTGCAGGTGCCGGAGGCATCTCCGTGGCACGGCAAGACCGTCACCGTGCGCGAGTACCGCGTCATGAACGGGAATCCGGTCGTCTTCTTCGATGACGTCGATGACCGCAGCGACGCCGAGGGTCTGGTACGGGCGATCCTCTGGATCGACCAGGACACGTCCGAGGTCGAGGAGAACGCGTGGTTCGACCAGCAACTGGTCGGACTCGACGTCGTACGCGATGATGTCGTCGTCGGACGTGTCTCGCGTGTCGAGCACTTCCCCGCCCAGGACCTTCTGATCGTCAAGGCCGGAGAGCGCGAGATCATGGTTCCGTTCGTCGAGGCGATCGTGCCGACGGTGGACGTGGCCGGAGGCCGAGTCATCGTCACTCCGCCCGCCGGCCTCTTCGAAGAGCTTCCGGATGCTGTCGAAGAGGATGCCGTCGCCGAAACGGATGAGTGAGGTCGCGCCGTGCGCATCGACGTCCTCTCGATCTTCCCGTCGTACTTCGACGGTCTGACACTCTCCCTTCTCGGGAAGGCCCGCGACTCAGGCATCCTCGATCTGACCGTTCGTGATCTCCGCGACTGGACGCACGATAGGCACCGCACGGTCGACGACACGCCGTACGGCGGTGGCGCCGGCATGGTGATGAAGCCCGAGCCCTGGGGACTGGCCCTCGATGAGCTGGGCGCAGGGTCCGAGCGCCCGACCATCATCTTCCCGTCGCCCGCCGGCGAGGTGTTCACACAGGCGAAGGCCCGCGACCTCGCTACCCGCGAGCACCTCATCTTCGGCTGCGGACGGTACGAGGGCATCGACGAGCGCGTGTTCGAGTACGCCTCGACGATCGGCGAAGTGCGCCTGATGAGCCTCGGCGACTACGTGCTGAACGGGGGAGAGGTCGCCACGATGGCGATGATCGAGGCGATCGGCCGACTGATCCCCGGCGTCGTCGGAAACCCGGAGAGCCTCGTCGAGGAGTCTCACGAAGACGGCCTCCTCGAGTACCCCTCGTACACGAAGCCCTCCGTCTGGCGTGAGCGTGCTGTACCCGATGTGCTGCTCAGCGGCAACCACGGAGCCATTGCGACCTGGCGCCGAGAGCAGCAGATCCATCGCACGAGGACGCGGCGCCCCGACCTGCTTCCGGACGACAGCGAGCCGAACCCCGTCTGAGCTCCGAATTCAACGGATCCGCTCGATCCCGTTCTCGATCTCGAAGACGACGTCGTGCGGATGCCGGAGCGCGAGCGCGCTGCTGGCGTCGAGTCCGCGCAGCTCCGCGCGCAGCATCCGTCCGATCATCTCGTGGCTGACGAGAAGCGGCACCCCGCTCGCGGCCCAGCCGCAGACGGACAGGGCTCGGCGCGCGCGTGCACGAGCCTGGGCGTAGCTCTCGCCGCCGGGGAACCCCCATCCGTAGCGGTTCGCCGCTCGGTCGGCCCGTGCTTCCGGGTATCTGACGTCGATCTCCTCCCAGGTCAGGCCGGCCATCTCGCCGTGGTGCACCTCGGCGAGGTCCTCGACCTCGATCAGTTCGACATCGAGACGCTCGGAGATGATCGCCGCTGTGCGCAGCGCCCGCCCGAGCGGGCTCGTGCAGACCACCGTGATGTCGGAGCCCGCGAGGTGCTCGGCGATGACCTTCGCCTGACGGAGGCCCTCGGGCGTGAGAGGAGAGTCCAGCTGCCCCTGCAGCCGGTGCTCGAGATTCCAGCTGGTCTGGCCGTGCCGCGCCAGGAAGAGGCGCTCCGGCACGTGACGGTCCTGCGGGATCATGCACTCAATATGGCACACGGATGCGCGCTGGTAGCGTCGAGGCATGGGCGATGAGACGCTGGCGAAGTCGTTCGAGCGCACGGGAGCGGACTACGACCGTTTCCGACCGGGGTTCCCCGCAGCCGCGGCTCGGATGCTGATCCCGGAACCGGTCGGCGTCGCGCTCGACCTCGGCGCGGGGACCGGCAAGTTCACCGAACAGCTGCTCGGGCGCGCGGATCGGGTCATCGCCGTCGAACCCGCAGCTCCGATGCTCGACGTTCTTCGTTCGAAGTTCCCCGACGTCGAGGCGTTCGAGGGGACTGCCGAGAGCATCCCCGTTCCTGATTCCTCGGTCGATGCGGTGTCGGTCGCACAGGCGTTCCACTGGTTCGATCGTGAACCGGCGTGCGCCGAGATCGCCAGGATCCTCATCCCGGGCGGAATGCTCGGCCTCCTCTGGAATCATGCGGACCCCGCATGCGCGTGGGATCGCGCCGCGCATCAGATCGCGCATCCAGCCGTTGCCGACGTCGACGGGACGTCCGCCAGCGCCGCCGAGGACCTTCCCGGGTTCGCGTTCGTGGAGCGCGCCGAGCTGCGCTGGAGCGAGCGCATCACTCGCGCCGACTATCTCGGCCGGTGGTCGACGGTGAGCACGTTCCTCGTCGCGGACGACGTCACGCGAACGGAGATGACCCAGGCGATCGAGCGCATCCTCGACCGTGACCCGCAGACGGCCGAGCGTGCAGAGTTCGATCTGCCGCTCGTCACCGATCTGTTCCTGTATCGACGAAGCTGAGAGCTTCTGCTGCCACGGCGGGCGTGGCGTCAGTCGACTCCGAGGAACGAGCGGTCGGTCAGGACGATCGGAGCCTCGTCGGTGACTGCGACGGTGTGCTCGGAGTGCGCTCCTCGCGAGCCGTCGACGCTGCGCAGCGTCCAGCCATCCGGGTCGGTGACGAGCTCATCGGTCGTGGCGAGGAGCCAAGGCTCGAGTGCGAACACGAGACCGGCGCGCAGCGGGAACCCGCGACCGGCGCGCCCGTCGTTGGGCACGTGCGGGTCGCCGTGCATGATGCGTCCGACGCCGTGGCCGCCGAAATCGGTGTTGATCGAGTAGCCCTCGCCATGAGAGACCGCCGCGATCGCAGCGGAGATGTCGCCGATGCGATTGCCGACGACGGCCGCGGTGATCGCGGCGTCGAGCGCTCGCTCGGTGGTCTCGATCAGCCGGAGGTCCTCGTCGCGCGGGGTGCCGACGACGAAGGACACCGCGGAGTCTGCGACCCAGCCATCGACCGAGACGGCGAAGTCGAGTGAGACGAGATCGCCGTCTCGCAGCGCGTAGTCGTGGGGGAGACCGTGCAGGACGGCGTCGTTCACGGAGGTGCAGATGACCTTGCCGAACGGGCTCGCGCCGAACGACGGGTGATAGTCGATGTAGCAGGACTCCGCGCCCGCCTTGCGGATCATGTCATGCGCCCGGCGGTCGATGGCGAGCAGGTTCGTGCCGACCTTCGTCTCGTCTCGCAGCGTCGCCAGGGTCTCGGCGACGAAGCGGCCGGCGGCGCGCATCTCGTCGATCTCAGCAGGGGTGCGCAGTTCGATCATCGTCAGTCCTCTCGTCCCATCCATTCTCCCTGATGCGGCGATGCCCGGCGTTCGCGCGCTCACAGCGAACACGCCGGCTCGCGACGTCAGGGCGACGTACGATTCTTGGCATGAGGTTGCGTGAGGCGTTCTTCCGGTGGCTGCTGCCGGCGGCCTTCGTGCTGCCGCTGTGGCTGGTGCTCGGCGGGATCGTGTTCCACGCCGGCTGGGGGATGTTGTGGGTGCTGTTCATCGCCTTGCCCTCGGTGTTCCTGGGCCAGTTGCTGCTCACGCTGCTGACGCGGTCACGTGCGTCGGTACGTGCCGAACGCGCGGTGTCGTGGTGGGACGTCGCGGGATTCACGCTGTGGCACGGTCTGACCATCGCAGTCGGATGCTTCATCGACGGGGCCTTCGGATGGCTGCTCGCCGGCGCGATCGTCGTCGGCATCGGCCTGATCTGGCTGCAGCTGTGGCAGTTGTGGAACGAGGCCAAGGGCGCCGGCATCCGCATCCGCATCCGCGAGACGATCTCCTGGTCGACCGTCCCCGGCCAGCCGTCGTCCGCCACGACCGAGCGCGAACCAGAGGTCATCGTCGTGCGTGAGAGCGATCCGCGCGACTGAGCCCCGTTTTGGTCACCGCGGCGTTCCGTGGCAGAATGGATGTTTGTGCCGTGACCGGTTCTGCCTCAGGGGAACCCGCGGAAGCATCTGCTCCGTACGACGCACACCTGTTCTTGTTCCTATGAAAACATGCAACCGACCTGAGGCGAGTGCAGAGAGAGACGATCATGCAGATCCTCGACGCCGTTGATGCGGCTTCCCTCCGTTCGGACATCCCCGACTTCAACGCCGGTGACACCGTCAACGTCCACGTGAACATCACCGAGGGCACCCGCTCTCGTATCCAGGTCTTCAAGGGCGTCGTCATCGGCCGCCAGGGCGACGGCGTTCGCGAGACGTTCACCGTTCGCAAGATCAGCTTCCAGGTCGGCGTCGAGCGCACCTTCCCGGTGCACTCCCCGGTGATCGACCACATCGAGGTCGTCACCCGCGGTGACGTGCGTCGCGCGAAGCTCTACTACCTCCGCAACCTCCGCGGCAAGAAGGCGAAGATCAAGGAGAAGCGCGACCGCTGAGTCGCAGCATCTCCACAGCACCCCGGGACACGATGTCCCGGGGTGCTGTGTTTTCCCCCACCTGTGCGAACCTTGGTAGGGCCGTGCTCGAACGGCCGAGTCTGTGAAGGAAACCGATGACGACTGAATCCGCGTCCGCACCCACGCCGCCGGTGAAGAAGAGGCGCGGACTCGTCGTTTTCCTCCGCGACGTGCTGGTGATCGTCGTGATCGCAGCTCTCGTGTCGTTCGTCGTGAAGACCTTCGTCGTCCGCTCGTTCTACATCCCGTCCGCATCCATGGAGCAGACGCTCATGGTCAACGACAGGATCCTCGTCGACGAGCTCACCCCGCGCTGGGCGGGCTACGAACGCGGCGACGTCGTCGTGTTCAAGGACCCGGGCGGCTGGCTCGACGCGCAGCCCGCGACGCCGCCGCAGCCGCCTCTCGTGCAGGCGATCGACTGGGTGCTGACGCTCGTGGGAATCTCCGCGACCGACTCCCAGGACCATCTGGTGAAGCGGATCATCGGTCTCCCCGGCGACCACGTCGTGTGCTGCAACGCTCTGGGGCAGATCACGATCAACGGCACGCCGGTCGACGAACTCTCGTATCTCAACCTTCCTCAGGGCGACACGGCGGCTTCGAACGAGCCGTTCGACGTGACGGTTCCCAGCGGCTCCCTCTGGCTGCTCGGCGACAACCGCGACCGTTCTCGGGACTCGCGAGAGCACCAGGAGCTCCCGAGCGGAGGCTTCGTGCCGATGGCGAACGTCGTCGGCAAGGCCTTCCTGACGACCTGGCCGTTGAGCCGGTTCGGCACGATCGACGCGCACCACGACTCGTTCAACGGCGTTCCGGATCCCGAATGACGGTGATCGCCCCGAAGCTCACACTCGAGCGCAAGCTGCTCTCCGAGTGCGAGCTGATCATCGCTCTCGACGAGGTCGGCAGGGGAGCTCTGGCAGGACCGGTCGCGGTCGGTGCGGCGGTGATGGACGCCGCGGGAGCCCGCAGACGGGTGCCGGAGGGTCTTCGTGATTCGAAGCTCGTCACGGAGAAGCGCCGTCCCGACGTCGCGACCCGCGCGGCCGCGTGGGTGTCGGCATCCGGTGTCGGCTGGGCGAGTGCGGCCGAGATCGATGAGGTCGGCATCATGCGCGCGCTCGGTCTTGCTGCCTCCCGCGCGGTGCAGAGCGTGGTCGAACAGGGCTTCGCGGTCGAGAGTGCGCTCGTGCTGCTCGACGGCAACCACGACTACGTGTCGCGCGTGCATCCGGTCCCGCTTCGTGTGCGCTCCCAGGTGAAGGCGGATCGGGATTGCGCGTCGGTATCAGCGGCATCCGTCATCGCCAAGGTCGCGCGCGACACGTACATGACGGAACTGCACGACACCTACCCCGACTATCAGTGGAGCCGCAACAAGGGCTACGCCAGCACGGAGCATCGCGACGCGATCCGCACGCTCGGTCTCTCGCCGTACCACCGTGCTTCATGGGCGATCACCGACGCTCCCACCCTGTTCTGAGCGGGCGAGGTGCGGCCCGCCGCCGCGTGCGACTCTAGGATGGACTCATCATGGATGAGGAAGCATTCGACGACTACGACCGCGAACTCGAGCTGGCGCTGTTCCGCGAGTACCGGGACGTGGTCGGCCAGTTCGCCTACGTCGTCGAGACCGAGCGTCGGTTCTATCTGGCGAACGAGGTCAACGTCGTGCGGCGTGACACCGAGCACGACTTCTATTTCGAGATCTCGATGACCGACGTCTGGGTGTGGGACATCTATCGCGCCGACCGCTTCGTGAAGGCTGTGCGGGTCCTGACCTTCAAAGACGTGAACGTCGAGGAGCTGCAGCGCCGCGAGTTCGAGCTTCCTCAGGAGCTGTCGCTCGACGGCGAATAACTCTGCACAACCGTTCTCGTTCGACGGGATATCCACATTCCCGCGTCGTTCCGCGAGCAGACCGCGTCGAGCGTAACGAGATCTTCGCGACCATGTCGTCATGGCAGCGAAAGACATCCTCGGCAGAGCCGGTGAAGACCGGGCGGTCCGCTATCTGATCGAGAGCGGATACGAGATCCTCGACCGCAATTGGCGGTGCGCGCAAGGCGAGCTCGACATCATCGCCGCGGTCGATGGCGCCTTGTGCGTGGTCGAGGTCAAGACGCGACGATCGGCCGCTTTCGGCCACCCCTTCGAGGCGGTCGACGTCCGCAAGCGCAGACGCCTGTGGCAGCTCGCTCACGCCTGGATCGAGGCTCACCCTGAACGGGCGTACGGACGCAGAGTCAGGCTCGACGCGATCGGCATCATCGGAGCGGACCCGGATGCCGGCACGCTCGAGCATCTGCAGGACCTTTCGTGAAGACCGCGCGGACCTGGGCGGTCGCTCTCACAGGGGTCGACGGCCATCTCGTCGAGGTCGAGGCCGATCTGTCGAATCAGACGCCCGAGTTCAAGATCATCGGCTTGCCCGACAAGGCGCTGGGAGAGGCCGTTCAGCGGGTGCACAACGCCTGTAAGAACGCGGGCCTGGATCTGCCCCGACGCCGGCTGACGGTGAACCTGTCGCCGGCCAGTCTGCCGAAGCAGGGTTCCGGTTTCGATCTGAGCATCGCGGTGTCGACGCTCGCGGCGGGTGGTTCTCTGCGCCGCGAGTCGATCTCCCGCACCGTGCACATCGGAGAGCTCGGTCTGGACGGCCGTGTGCGTCCGGTGACAGGTGTGCTGCCCGCCGTGTTCGCGGCCGCGCGCGCCGGCTTCGAGCGGGTGGTCGTGCCGTTCGCGAACGCGGCTGAAGCGCGGCTCGTGCCTGGCATCGAAGTGCGAGCGGCCGTGTCGCTCGCCGAAGTCGCGGCGTGGCACGGTGCCGAGGTCGCGGTCCCGCGGGTGGAACCGGTCGCGGGCGCCGCCCACGTCGCGGAGCCGCCGTCGGTTCTCGATCTCGCGGACGTCGTCGGCCAGGAGGACGCCATCGACGCGCTCGTCGTGGCTGCAGCTGGCGGGCATCATCTGCTGCTCAGCGGACCACCGGGGGCCGGCAAGACGATGCTCGCCCGTCGCCTTCCGGGGATACTCCCTCCGCTCACAGACGACGAGGCGCTCGAAGTCGCCTCGATCCGCTCTCTCGTCGGCGATCCGGTCGACAGCCTCGACCGGATCTCTCCGCTCGAGGCTCCTCATCACAGCGCTTCGGTCGCAGCGCTGGTGGGCGGCGGATCGCGGGTCGTGCGTCCCGGTGCCATCGTGCGCGCGCACAGGGGCGTGCTTTTCCTCGACGAGGCGGCGGAGTTCTCGCGCGTCGCTCTGGACGCGCTCCGGCAGCCGCTCGAGTCGGGGGCGATCGAGGTGCACAGGTCAGGCTTCATCGCGCGGTTCCCCGCGCGCTTCCAGCTCGTCCTGGCGATGAACCCCTGTCCGTGTGGCAACTACGGAGTACGCGGCGCGGAGTGCGTGTGCCCCTCCCTGGCGATTCGCCGATATGCCGACAGGCTCTCCGGGCCGCTGCGAGACCGCATAGACATCGAGTTGCAGGTCGCGCGCGTCGCGGCGGCGCGCGCGACATCGGCCGAGCGATCCGAGACATCCACTGCTCAGGCGCGGGAACGGGTGCTCGCAGCGAGAGAGCGAGCAGCTCATCGGCTGCGCGGCACTCCGTGGCGGTTGAACGGAGACGTGCCGGGGACCTGGCTGAGGCAGGGCGCGCGCCGCGTGAGCGCAGAGGCGAGGAGCCCCCTCGACCGGGCACTGGAGCGCGGGGCTCTCACGCTGCGCGGGTACGACAGGGTCCTTCGACTGGCCTGGACCATGGCCGATCTCGCCGGCGTCGACCATCCGGGGCGGGACCAGGTGGGGCGAGCCCTGTATCTGAAGAAGGGACGCAGCGCATGATCGCGCGACTGCTGCAGGATTCCGAAGCGAAGGATGCGGCGCGGGCGGCGTGCTCGGAACGCGACGTCGACGAGGTGCTGGCCAGAGTCGCGTGGAACGTGCTCGCCGAGCCCGGAGATGGTGTCGCCGGTGCGCTGATCGCTGAACTCGGACCGGTCGAAGCGCTGCGCGTGGCGACAGATGCCGATGCCGTGCTCGTGCCGCCGGTGACACCCCCACGAGCGCTGCAGGAGGCGATCGAGCGCTGGCGGCCCCGCGCATCGCCGCAGGCCGTTCTCGACGCGCTCCACGGTGCGGAGGCCGTACGGGCGCGGCTCGTGCTGCCTGGCGGTGCCCTGTGGCCGGCGGCGATGGACGACCTCGACGTTCATGCCCCGACCATGCTGTGGGTCAGAGGAGATGCCGGGCTGCTCAGCGCTGAACCCAGGGTCGCGATCGTCGGCGCGCGGGCGTCGAGCGGCTATGGCGATCTGCTCGCCGCAGAGTTCGCCGGCGATCTCGCCGGGAGCGGCGCAGTCGTGATCTCGGGTGGCGCTTACGGCATCGACGGCGCCGCGCATCGCGCCGCGCTCGGCGTCGGCGGAGCCACCGTCGCGCTCCTCGCCGGAGGTGTGGACCGCGCATATCCGCAGGGGCATCAGAGCCTGCTCCGCGAGATCGCAGTCAAGGGTGCCGTCGTGAGCGAGGTGCCGTGCGGCACCGCCCCGACGAAGTGGCGGTTCCTCAGCCGAAACCGGCTGATCGCCGCTCTCGGGCAGGCCACTGTCGTCGTCGAAGCGGGCTGGCGCAGCGGATCGATCAACACCGCCGGACACGCCGCCTCGTTGGGTCGCCCGCTCGGCGCTGTCCCGGGTCCGGTGACATCCGCCACATCGTCCGGCTGCCATCGCCTGCTGCGCGATTACGACGCCCGGTGCGTCACGACGACGGCCGAGATCCGGGAGCTCTGGGAGACGACCGTCGGGATGCCGCAGGGCGATGCCGCCGCCGACCCCGAGCAGGTCCGGCTGCGCGACGCCTTGAGCACGCGTACGGCGGTTCCGGCTCAGGAACTCGCGCGCCGCAGCGGTCTGTCGGTGACGAGAGTCGAGGCTCTGCTCGGACTTCTCGAGCTCGAGGGAGCCGTCGCGCGCTCCGGCGCCGGGTGGCGTCGGAGCGTGGGCGCTGCGTGAGCCCGACGGCGCACCGCTCGGCGATGCCGCGGCGAGGCTGCCGATCCGGGGGCACGCGGCGAGGCAAGCTGTGGAGATGGAGTTCTTCGTCGCGGCTCAGGCGTTCGCCGAGCACCTGCAGCATGTGCGGCGCCTGTCGCCGGCCACCGTGCGGGCATACCGTGCCGATCTCCGCGACCTGGGCGACAGCATCGGTCACCGTGACGTGCAGGATGTCGATCTCGAGGCGCTGCGCAACTGGCTGTGGCGGGCGACGCAACGGGGCGACGCCCGGTCGACGCTCGCGCGCCGCGCTGCGGCGGCCCGGTCCTTCTTCAACTGGGCACAGGATGAAGGCTTGATCCCACACGATCCGAGTCTGCGGCTGATCGCCCCAAAGCGCGGACGCACTCTGCCCACCGTCGCGTCCCACGACGCCATGACCGCGCTGCTCGACGCCCGGCGCGATGCGGCGGCCGGAGGCGATCCTGTCGCTCTGCGCGACCACGCCATCCTCGAGCTTCTCTACGGCGCAGGCATTCGGGTGTCGGAGCTGTGCGGGCTCGACCTCGACGACCTCGACCTCGACCGTGGCACCGCACGAGTGCTCGGTAAGGGATCGAAAGAGCGTGTCGTCCCGTTCGGGATTCCGGCACGCACCGCGGTCGGCGCCTTTCTGACCCGGGGCAGGCCAGTGTTCGCGGCCAGAGCAGATATCGTTCCGGCGGCGGTGTTCCTCGGGGCGCGGGGCGGACGCATCGGGCCGCGCACGGTCTACACGGTGGTCGCCGACGCGCTGGGCCCGTTCGTCGGAGCGGACACGGTCGGCCCGCATGCCCTCAGACACACCGCCGCCACGCACCTGCTCGACGGCGGAGCCGATCTGCGCGCCGTGCAGGAGATCCTCGGCCACGCGAGCCTCGGCACCACGCAGATCTACACGCATGTGTCGGCCGAGCGTCTCACTGCGACCTATCGCCTCGCCCATCCACGAGCCTGAGCACGCCCCGCAGCCTGTCGGGCCCAGGGGCAAGCAGCACGCAGCCGCTTGGGCGCGAGGGTGAGCCGGCCGCAGCGTTGCGCCCTGCTGCTCAGATGGGCCCGCAGCAGGGGAGCAGCACCGCCCGCGGAACGCCCCCGAACAGCAGCAGCGGATTGATGTAGACACCATGGAGACGCACGCCCACGTGGAGAGTGCCGGGCGCGGAGTGCCCGCCGACGTCGACCGTGCCGATCACGTCGCCGGCTGTCACCGCGTCGCCCGGCGACAGCTCCGAGAGCAGCGGCTCGAAGGTCGTCACGTATCCGCCTTCGTGGTCGATCGTGATCAGCGGACGATCGACCACAGTGCCTCGAAAGGCGACCACGCCATCTGCGGGTGCACGTACGGGATCACCGACACCGGCCGCTATGTCGATGCCTCTGTGACCGGCGCCGTACTCGTGCGCCGGTGCGCGATACGCGGCGACAACCGTGTGCGGCCCGTCGACGGGCCATAGCCAGTCGCCCGTGTCGTCTTCGCGCGACGCGGTGTCGGCATGCGGTGCGGCTGACGCCGTCGAGGCCGCAGCAGAGGACGACCCCGCAAGGGGAAGCAAGAGAGCGAGGGCGATGAGGATACCGAGGCGCGGGGGTGGTCGCATGCTCGTCATCCTTCTCGTCCCGCCGACTCGGCGCGCGCGTTCCCGCTCCTGAACGACCGAGACAGGGGAGAACTCGGCAGAGTCCGTACTCTGTGCAGAGAGCATCGGAGGCGGCGGCATCCTGTATGCTGGGGGAGCACCTCGAAATCGGGGTGACTACGCGTGCCCAGAGCGACTCCGGTCGCGGCATCCACTCCCACAGGTCCACCTCTTCAGAGGTGGCGGGCGTGTGCCGGGCACCAGGCAGTCCGATCGACCGATCGGCGATAACCTCAACGGCGCCACGCGCCAGAACAAGGAGACGACCATGGCTGTGGTCACCATCCGCCAGCTGCTCGACAGCGGCGTGCACTTCGGACACCAGACCCGTCGGTGGAACCCGAAGGTGAAGCGCTTCATCCTCACCGAGCGCAGCGGCATCCACATCATCGACCTGCAGCAGTCGCTCGGCTACATCGACAAGGCCTACGACTTCGTCAAGGAGACCGTCGCCCACGGTGGCACGATCCTCTTCGTCGGCACGAAGAAGCAGGCGCAGGAGATCCTCGCGGAGCAGGCGACCCGTGTCGGCCAGCCTTACGTCAACCAGCGCTGGCTCGGCGGACTCCTCACCAACTTCCAGACCATCGCGAAGCGTCTCGCCCGCATGAAGGAGCTCGAGGAGCTCGACTACGAGAACCCCGCGGCTTCCGGCTTCACCAAGAAGGAGCTCCTTCTCAAGAAGCGCGAGCTCGACAAGCTGCACAAGTCGCTCGGCGGCATCCGCAACCTCACCAAGACGCCGTCGGCCCTGTGGGTCGTCGACGCCAAGCGCGAGCACCTCGCGATCGATGAGGCCAAGAAGCTCGGCATCCCGGTGATCGGCATCCTCGACACGAACGCCGACCCCGACGACTTCCAGTACCCGATCCCCGGCAACGACGACGCGATCCGCTCGGTCTCGCTGCTCACCCGCATCATCGCGGATGCCGCGGCCGAAGGCCTGCAGCAGAAGCACAACCCCGAGACGGGCGACGCTGAGCCGCTCGCCGACTGGGAGCGCGAGCTGCTCGAGGCTCCGGCCGAGGAGGGCGCTGTCGAGGCTCCCGCCGCTGAGGTCGTCGAGGCTCCCGCCGCTGAGGCTGAGGTCGTCGAGGCTCCCGCCGCCGAGGCTGAGGTCGTCGAGGTCGAGGCTGCCGCCGTCGACGCCGACGCCAAGTAATCCACGCGTACACCACGCACACACACCTACGAAGCAAGGAGCCACCACACATGGCCAACTTCACCATCGCCGACCTCAAGGCGCTGCGTGAGCAGCTCGGAACGGGAATGGTCGACACCAAGAAGGCGCTCGAGGAGGCCGACGGCGACGTCGAGAAGGCCACCGAGATCCTGCGTCTCAAGGGCGCCAAGGGCAACGCCAAGCGCGCTGACCGTTCGACCAGCGAGGGCCTCATCGTCGCTCGCGAGCAGGACGGCGCTGTGACGCTCGTCGAGCTCGCCTGCGAGACCGACTTCGTCGCGAAGAACGAGCGCTTCATCGCGCTGGCCGACAAGGTCGCCGACGCTGTCGCCGCCGTCAAGGCGGACTCGGTCGAGGCTGCTCTGGCAGCTCCGGCCGGAGACAAGAACGTCGAGACGGTCATCTCGGAAGAGGCCGCGATCATCGGCGAGAAGGTCGAGCTGCGCCAGGTCCGCACCGTGACCGGCGACAAGGTCGAGGTCTACCTCCACCGCACGAGCAAGGATCTGCCTCCGCAGATCGGCGTCGTCGTCGCCTACACGGGTGACGACGCCGAGACCGCTCGCAGCATCGCGCAGCACATCTCGTTCGCGAACCCGTCGTACCTGTCTCGTGAGGACGTCCCCGCGGACGCCGTCGAGAAGGAGCGCGAGATCGTCACCGAGATCTCCCGCAACGAGGGCAAGCCCGAGGCCGCCCTGCCGAAGATCGTCGAAGGCCGTGTCTCCGCGTTCATCAAGCAGGTCGCCCTGCTCGAGCAGGACTACGCGAAGGACAACAAGCTGTCCGTCGCCCAGGTGGCGAAGGACGCCGGTATCACCGTGACGGACTTCGCTCGCTTCAAGGTCGGCGCGTAACACCGTCGAAGGGGTTCGGATCATCTCGATCCGGACCCCTTCTTCATGCCCAAGAGGCACTATCTTGAATCGGGATGAGAGGACACCACCCATGACCGAACGCACCGGACGCCGCCGCGTCCTGCTCAAGCTCTCCGGCGAGGCATTCGGTGCCGGCCAGCTCGGCGTCAACCCCGACGTCGTGAGCCAGATCGCCCGCGACATCGCCGCGGCCGTCGACCGGGTCGAGATCGCGATCGTCGTCGGCGGAGGCAACTTCTTCCGCGGCGCCGAACTCAGCCAGCGCGGCATGGACCGCGGACGCGCGGATTACATGGGCATGCTCGGCACAGTGATGAACGCTCTCGCCCTCCAGGACTTCCTCGAGCAGGCGGGCGCCCCGACTCGCGTGCAGTCGGCGATCTCGATGACCCAGGTCGCCGAGCCGTACATTCCGCGGCGCGCGGAGCGCCACATGGAGAAGGGGCGCGTCGTCATCTTCGGCGCCGGCGCGGGGCTGCCCTACTTCTCCACCGACACGGTCGCCGCGCAGCGCGCGCTCGAGATCGGCGCACAGGAGGTGCTCGTCGCCAAGAATGGCGTCGACGCGATCTACACCGCCGACCCGAACAAGCACGCGGATGCCGAGCGCATCGAACGCGTCACCTACCGCGACGCGCTGCAGCGCGGGCTCAAGGTCGTCGACTCCACCGCCTTCAGCCTCTGCATGGACAACAACATGGACATGCGCGTGTTCGGCATGGAGCCGGCCGGCAACGTGACCCGCGCTCTGCTCGGCGAGCCGATCGGCACGCTCGTCACGGCCTGACCTCACCAGTCGCAGAGCCTTCGCCCGATAGAATTTTCAGAACACCCCGACGATAGGAGTCACCGTGATCGCGGATGTCCTCGCTGAAACCACCTCTCGCATGACGCGTGCGGTCGACGCTGCCAAGGAGGACTTCGCAACGGTCCGCACCGGCCGCGCGAACCCCCAGATGTTCCAGAAGGTTCTGGTGGACTACTACGGCACGCCGACCCCGCTGGCGCAGCTCGCGTCGCTCGCGAACCCCGAGGCGCGCTCGCTCATCATCACGCCCTACGACAAGTCGGCGCTCAAGGCCATCGAGCAGGCGATCCGGGACATGCCGAATCTCGGGGCGAACCCGTCGAACGACGGCAACATCGTCCGCGTCACGATGCCCGAGCTGACCGCCGATCGTCGCAAGGAGTACGTCAAGATCGTCAAGGCGAAGGGCGAGGACGCGAAGGTCCACGTCCGTGGCATCCGCCGCAAGGCGAAGGACGAGCTCGACGCTCTCAAGAGCGAACTCGGCGAAGACGAGATCGCCCGCGGCGAGAAGGAGCTCGACGCGCTCACGCGCCAGCACGTCGATCTGATCGACGACGCTCTCAAGCGCAAAGAAGCAGAGCTCCTCGAGGTCTGATCGGACATGTCCGACGACGATTCGCGCGGAGCCGACGACGGCACTCCGCAGACGCGCCGGGAGGCGCGAGAGTCGGCGACTCCGGACGGCGGCATTCCGCTGGCCGATGAGGCGTTCCCAGGCTTCGATACCGAGAGCATCCCGCCGCGTCCGCCCCTGCCCGCCGAGGCGCCCGACCCGCTGGACACGGGGGAGCACAACGCGATCCGCGAGCAGTGGCGCGCGGCGCGCGGCGAGTTCGAGACACACGTGTCGCATGCGCGCGATCAGTTCGATCAGGCGAATGAGCGCATAAAGCAGCGGAACGAGCGGATCAAGCAGCGCACGGGTCGCGATCTCATCCTCGCGATCGCGATCGGTCTCGCCTTCGGCGCCGCCCTGCTCGCGTCGCTGCTGTTCTTCAAGGTGTTCTTCGTTCCGCTGGCCCTGGCCGCCGCTCTTCTGGGCGTGTACGAGCTCGCCCTCGCCCTGCGCGGCGCGGGTCGTCGCATCGATCTCCTGCCGCAACTGCTGTCGGCCGCTCTGATCGTGATCCCGGCGTACTTCGTGCAGATCTGGCTGGTCTGGGCGCTGCTGTTCCTCGGCGTCGCCTTCGTGATCGTGTGGCGCCTGGTGGGTCAGATGGTCGCACAGGACGGCCGCACCTACGGCGACGTCCTGGCGGATGCCGTGATCGGCGGCTTCGTGCAGATCTACGTGCCGTTCTTCGCCGCCATCGCACTGATCCTGCTGCGGCAGGAAGGCGGGCAGTGGTGGGTGCTCGGCTTCATCGCGATCGCGGTGGCCGCCGACACCGGTGCGTATGCCAGCGGTCTCGCCTTCGGCAAGCATCCGATGGCTCCGCGGATCAGCCCGAAGAAGACCTGGGAGGGCTTCGCCGGAGCCGTGGTCGCCTCGATCACGGCGGGCGTCCTGCTCGCGCTGTTCCTGCTGGAGCTGCCGTGGTGGGCCGGAGCGATCTTCGGCGTCGCGGTCCTCCTCACGGCGACGCTGGGGGATCTCGGCGAGTCCATGCTCAAACGCGATATCGGGATCAAGGACATGAGCTCCTGGCTCCCCGGTCACGGGGGTCTGCTCGACCGGCTCGACAGCATCCTGCCGTCGACCATCCCCGCGCTGTGTCTCTACTTCCTTCTCTCACCTTGGGTGGTGCTGTGATGTCCACTGACGACGTTCTCGATCTGGATGAGGCCGACGAGACGCCGCCCGCGTTCTCGCTGACTCATGGCCGCACCCGGGGGTATCACCGCGCTGCGGTCGACACGTTCCTCGCCGCGGCGCGCAAGGCGTTCGAGGGCGACGGCGACCTTTCGGCCTCCGACGTCCGCATCGCATCGTTCCCGCTTGTGAAGAACGGTTATGTGGTGGCCGAGGTCGATGCGGCCCTGAGCCGCGTCGAGGATGCGCTCGCGGGCCGCGAACGCGATCGTGTGGTCCGCAGCCAGGGCGCCGGCGCCTGGGTGGAGCAGGCCAGGGGAGAGGCGCAGGTGATCCTCGATCACCTTGCGCGTCGCAGGAAGCATCGCTTCGCCCGTACCGGGATGCTCACGTTCGGGTACCGGATCGACGAAGTCGATCACGTCGCGACGCGCATCGTGCGCTACCTGCGCGATGGCGAGCCGCTCACGGCCGAGCAGCTGAGGTCCGCCGCGTTCCGCATGCAGCGCGGCGGCTATCGCGAGGAACAGGTCGACGCGCTTCTGGACGCGACTATCGACGTCATCCTGGCCGTTCGCTGAGAGTTCCCACGGTTATCCCAGGCTCGACCGGTAGACTGCCAGCCATCGTGAACTCCCGAAACGACATGATCTCCGAACGAAAGAGCGTGACGACGCTGCCTGCGTCGCGCGCGCTGTCGCCGCGCGCGGGCACGGTCCGTCGCCGCGTGGCCGGCGTCGTCGCCGGTGTCGCCGTGGTCGGATTCGCCGCAGCGATCGTCGCCCCGACGGGTATCGCCCTGGCAGATCCGCCTGAAGCCGCGGTCGCCGAGTCGATGTACTCTGTCGCTCTCGTCGATACGCAAGACCTCACGGTCACGGTCGATGGTGCGGCGATCGCACCGGCGGATCGCGGCGCGTTCTCGGTGTACGTCACGCCCAAACCCACTCCCACCCCGACCGCGAAGCCCGCGTCGACGGGCGGCGGTGGAGGGGGAGGGGGACCCCTCTTCTACACAGGTGGCGGAGCACCAGCCGAGTGGATGGCTGCGGCCGGCATCGCCGAGTCCGACTGGGGCTACGTGGACTACATCGTGTCGCACGAGAGCGGCTGGAACCCCAACGCCACGAACAAGTCGTCGGGCGCTTGCGGTCTCGTCCAGGCGCTGCCGTGCAGCAAGGTCCCCGGCAACGGGTACGACCCGGTCGACAATCTCCGCTGGGGTACGGGATACGCCACCAGCCGCTACGGCGGCTGGGCGGGCGCCTACGCGTTCTGGACCAAGAACCACTGGTGGTGATGGCGGGTCATGGCCCGCTCGCGCAAGCGCCGTCCGTCGCGCCCTGACCCCGACGACTCTCTCGATCGGCTGCTGTCCTCCTGGAAGCGCAGCGAAGTCCGTCGTGGCGTGGAATGGACTGTGCAGCCGGTATCGGCCGTTCAGGCGCAGAAAGACTACATCTGCCCCGGTTGCGGGCGCACGGTCGAGTCCGGAACCGCCCACCTCGTCGTCTGGCGGGCCGACGGCGTGCTCGGCGACGCCGCTGATCTCGCCGCCCGCCGACATTGGCACACGCACTGCTGGAGGATTGCATGAGCATCGAGATCCGCGGGCCGCTGGAGCTGCCCGCCCGTCGTGAGGACATCGAGCTGTCGACGTCCGACGGGCTCACGCTCGTCGGCGAGCTGGCGTTGCCGGTGGATTCGGACCCCGTCGCGACGCTCGTGACGCTGCATCCGCTTCCGACCGCCGGCGGATTCATGGACTCGCACATCCTCCGAAAGGCCGCCGCCCGTCTTCCGGCGCTGGCGGACCTCGCAGTCCTGAGATTCAACACCCGCGGCACGTCCTCTCCGCGGGGCACGAGCGACGGAGAGTTCGACGGGGGTGGGGCCGAGCAGTTCGACGTCGCGGCGGCGATGGAGTTCGTGCGCGAGCGCGCGCTTCCTCGCCCGTGGCTGCTCGGCTGGTCCTTCGGCACCGAGCTCGCACTGAAGTACGGTCGCGAACACGACATAGAAGGCATCATCCTCCTGTCGCCTCCGCTGCACCGCGCAACCGAGGCCGAGGTGGCCGCGTGGGCACAGTCGGACCGTGAGGTCGTCGTCCTCGTACCGGAGCTCGACGACTATCTGCGTCCGCCCGAGGCCGAGACCCGGTTCGCATCGATCCCGCATGCCAGGCTGATCGCGGTCGAAGGCGGAAAGCATCTGTGGGTGGGTGAGAGCCAGACGAGGCGGGTCCTCACCGAGGTCGTCGCTGCAGTGAACCCGTCGGCGCTTCCGCTGCCCACGCACTGGCCGGCAGCCTGAGGCTCATCGTTCGTTCATTCGCGGGATCAGAACCTGGCGATAGATGATCAGGATGCTGGCCGCGACGGGTATCGCGATCAGCGCTCCCAGAAGACCCAGCAGGCTGCCGCCGGCGAGGGCGGCGACGACGACGACCGCGCCCGGGACTGCCACGGCACGGCTCATGATGCGGGGGGAGATGACGTATGCCTCGATCTGCATGTAGATCAGGTAGTAGATGCCCGCGGCGATCGCCGTCGCGGGGGAGCCGAGCCCGGGGATCAAGCACGCCAGCACGATGATCGTCGAGCCGGTGAGGGTTCCCACCAGCGGGATCAGCGAGAAGAAGAAGGCCACGACCGCGAGCACGGCCGGGAACGGCGCGCGGATGATCGAGAGGAAGATCATGCTGAGCACGCCGTTGATCACGCCCTGTGTGACCTGGCCCATCACGTAGTAGCCGACCGAGTCGGTGATCTGCTCGGCCAGATCGATGAAGCGCTCGCGCTTCGATGCAGGCGCCAGCTGGTACACGGCTCGCTTGAGCGACGGCGTCGAAGCCGTGAGGTAGATCGTGAGGATGAGCACGATGAAGGTGCCGAAGAGGCCGCTGAGCACCGCGCCGCTGACCGTGAGCACACCCTGGCCGATGTCGTTGAGGTTGGTCTCGAGCCAATCCACGACGTAGGCGAAGACCTTGTCTACATCGAGATTCGGGAAGGTGACCGTCAGCCACTCGCGCAGATCGTCGAGCACTCTGCCGCGCTCCACGATCGCGGTGATCTGAGCGATCAGGTCGGAGATCTGATCGATCAGTACCGGCAGGATGATCAGCACGATGCCCGCGAAGACGCCGAGCACGGCGAGGATCGTGACGAGGACGGCCGCCCATCGCGGCAGACGCCGTCGTTCGAGGAACGAGACGAGCGGATCGAGGCCCAGGCTGAGGAAGAGCGCGGTGCCGATGTAGAGCATGATCGTGGACAGCGTCTGCACGCTGCCGATGAGCAGCACGCCCAGGCCCACGCCGAGCGTCGCCACCAGCGCGGTGCGGAACGGGTTGTGGATCTTCATCGGGCTCCTCGGAAGACGGATGCTGTCAGGCTATCCATCGACGACGCGACGACCGGTCCGACGTGCCGCGTGAGGACGCGCCCGGCGCATCTCGTGGGCAACACACAGGTGCTTTCGCTAGTCTGAAATGTCGAGTGTTTGCGCCTCGGGCAGAGTGTCGGGGTGCGTGAGGAGACTTTTCGTGCGTTTCGTATGGGCCGTCGCGGCCTTCGTGCTGGCCACGGTGCTGATCGGTGCGGGCATCGCTCAGCGGACCATCTTCCTAGGGCCGTCGTCCGATCAGGTGTCGGTGAAGGTCGACGAACCTGCCCCGTTCGTCCTCCTCGACGGCGATGTGCTGCGCGAGCGCCCCGGCGCGCAGACCCTGCTCGTCCGCGGTGACGGCGAGATCTTCGCCGCATACGGGCGCACCGCTGACATGGAGGCCTGGCTGGCCGATTCCGACTACAACCACGTCAGCGTCGCGAAGAACGGCAAGCTCGATGTCGAGCTCGTGTCGGCGTCGACGGCCGACGCGGACTCCGGTGACGGCGACGCGACGCCGGCGCCGACCGAGACGCCCGCCGACGGCGCCGAGCAGGCGACAGCGGCCCGCAACCCCGCAGGGTCCGACCTGTGGCTCGACTCGTTCTCGGAGAAGGACTCGCTCATCGCCGACAACATGCAGCTGCCGGACGGGATGAGCATGCTGATCGCCTATGACGGCACGAAGGACGCGCCCACCGACATCAGCGTCTCGTGGCCGCTCGACAACTCGACGCCGCTGACCGGTCCACTGGTCACGAGCGGTGTGGTCGTTCTCTTCATCGGTCTGATCCTGTACGTCCTCGGCATCCGCCACCAGCGTCGTGGCCGCGGACCTCGCCGCAAAGGCCCTGGTCCTCTTCCCGTCACGGAGCCGATCGACGTCGCCGAACTGCCCGCGGCGGATCGCGCGGCGATCGAAGAGAAGCCGGACGCCGCTGCCGAGCGGGACGAAGCTCCCGAGTCCGAGGCCGGCGAGAGCACGAAGCCGTCCAAGGCCGAGATGCGCGGTGCTCGCCCCTCTCGCCGACGCTGGGTGATCGCTCTGCCCGCACTCGCCGTGACCGCGGTTCTCGCCACCGGCTGCACGGCGGACTCGTGGCCGCAGCTGGGATCATCTTCGCCCACGCCGACTCCGACGCCGACCGTGATCGCACCTGACAACCAGAAGCCGCCGGCGGTGACGGAGTCCCAGGCCAAGCGCATCATCGAGCAGATCTCGTCGACGCTCGAGAAGGCGGACGGGGCGATGGACATCGAGCTCGCGAAGACGCGCCTGGACGGCGCGGCGCTCGCGGCCCGCACGACCGACTACGCCCTGCGCACGGCGATCCCCGAGTCGCCGGTCCCCGCCGCGATTCCGACCGACGACGTCGAGGTGGTGCTTCCGGAGGCGACCGATCGCTGGCCGCGCACGGTGCTGCTGCTGACCAAGAGCACGGGTGACGAGACCGCACCGCCCGTCATCCTCACCATGACTCAGCAGGATCCCTGGTCCAACTACAAGATCACGGACATCGCCGAGATGCTGGCGGACACGAAGGTGCCGGAAGTCGTCGCTCCGTGGCTCGGAACGTCACTGGTGCCCGCCGACTCGGCATTCCTCAGCATCGCGCCCGGCAAGCTGGCCGAGACGTTCGCCGACGTGGTGGATGCGAACGAGCAGAGCCCGTCCTACGGCTCCTACGACGATGTGGCGCTCGCCTATGCGAAGTCGATACGCGACAGTCGTCAGGCCATCGTCGACAACCTCGCTGCGAACAACGCTGCGACGACGTCGCAGACCTCGTTCGATATCGTGCCCTCCGATTCGGCCCCCGTCTCGATGACGACGCTCGACAGCGGCGCGATCGTGGCGGTCACGCTGATCGAGGCGGAGACGGTGACGCCGACCTCGTCGGAGGCCGTGATCCGGTTCGAGAACAATCCCGAGGCCAAGGCGCTCACAGGGGTCACGGAATCGGCCAAGGGAATCACGACGAAATACGAGTTCCAACTGTTCTTCGCCGTACCCGCGCAGGGATCCACTGAGCAGATCCATCTGCTCGCAGCCCGTCAGAACCTACTCTCCGTCGAGGTGATCAAATGAGCCAGATCTCGCCCGCCGCCCTCCGTGGAGCCGTCGACCTGTCGACGCTCCGCAACCGTCCCGCAGCACCTGCCGAGGGCGCTGCCGCTGCTCCCGGCGTCGTCGACGTCGTGGTCGACGCGACCGACGAGTCGTTCGGCGAGATCCTCGAGATCTCTCGCACCGTGCCCGTGGTCGTGGACCTCTGGGCGGAGTGGTGCGGCCCCTGCAAGCAGCTCAGCCCGATCATCGAGAAGGTGACGCGCGAACTCGAGGGTCGTGTCCTGCTCGCCAAGGTCGACGTCGATGCGAATCCGCAGCTGGCGCAGGGCTTCCGCGCGCAGTCGATCCCGATGGTGGTCGCGCTGATCGCCGGGCAGCCGGTTCCGATGTTCACCGGCGCCGTGCCCGAAGCGCAAGTGCGCGAGGTGTTCGCGAAGCTGCTGCAGCTCGCCGCCGAGAACGGCGTGACGGGTACGCTGGCGGTCGACGGCGGCGCCGTGCGCGACGTCGAGGGGCCCGCCGAACCCGAACTGCCTCCGCTGCACGCCGAAGCGTACGCGGCGATCGAGGCGGGCGATTACCCGGCCGCGATCGTGGCCTATGAGAAGGCGCTCGCAGAGAACCCGCGCGATGAAGAGGCCGCAGCCGGTCTCGGGCAGGTGCGTCTGCTCGCTCGCGTGCAGTCGCTCGACCTGCAGAGCGCCCGCGCCGCCGCAGCTGCGGCACCCCTTGACGTACAGGCGCAGTTCGACGTCGCCGATCTCGATCTCGCCGGCGGGCATGTCGACGACGCATTCGGACGTCTGCTCGATCTGTTCGCTCAGCTGCCTGCCGACGAGCGCGCCCCGGTGCGCGAGCGCCTTGTCGAACTTTTCGGTCTGATCGGCGCGTCCGACCCGCGCGTCGCGGCCGCTCGCAACCGACTCACCTCGCTGCTGTTCTGACATCTCACCGGCTCATCCACCCGGGAACAGGTCGATGAGCCGGTGACGCGTCAACCGTGATTGATCGTGGGAACGTGCGGCTCGCCCTGGAAGCGCAGCCAGATCGTGGAAAGCGCGGGGAGTGTGATCGTCGCCGTCGGCGCGGCGTCTCCGTCGCTCGTCGCCACGACCATCCCCAGGTTGCCTGATCCACGGCCGCCGAAGTCGGCGGCATCCGTGTTGAGGATCTCGTTCCAGACCCCCTCACGGGGAAGCTCGAGACGGTAGCCACCGCGCTCCACGCCCGCGAAGTTGCTCACCACGACGAGGCGTCCGCCGTGGCTGTCGCGTCGTTCGAATGCGACCACCGTCGGGTCCCACGTGGGCGCGCCGATGCGTGAGAACGACGAGCCGTCGTTGTCACGCTCCCATAGCGGAGACTGTGCGCGATACGTGCGGTTGAGAGCGCCGACAAAGCCCTGCAACTGCGCGTGCGACGGCTGGTCGAGCAGCCACCAGTCCAGCTCGCGGGACTCGGACCATTCCGCGAGCTGTCCGAACTCCTGCCCCATGAACAGCAGCTTCTTGCCGGGGTGCCCCCACATGTAGCCGAGGTAGGCTCGCATGTTCGCGAGCTTGTGCCAGTGGTCTCCCGGCATCTTCGCGAGCAGGCTGCCCTTGCCGTGCACGACCTCGTCGTGGCTGATCGGCAGCATGTAGTTCTCGCCGAACGCGTAGACGAACGAGAACGTCATCTCGCCTTCGTGGTGTGCGCGATACATGGGATCGCGCTCGATGTACTGGAGCGAGTCGTTCATCCACCCCATGTTCCACTTGAATCCGAAGCCGAGACCGGCGTGGTCAGTCGGAGCCGTGACACCGGGGAAGGCCGTGGACTCCTCGGCGATCATCAGCACGCCCGGGTGCAGGCGATACGCCGTTGCGTTGACCTCTTGCAGGAATCGGATCGCTTCGAGGTTCTCACGGCCGCCGTGCACGTTCGGCGCCCACTGACCTTCCTTCCGGGAGTAGTCGAGGTAGAGCATCGAGGCGACGGCATCCACTCGCAGCCCGTCGACGTGGAACTCGCTCATCCAGAACAGGGCGTTCGCGACGAGGAAGCCGCGCACCTCGTTGCGGCCGTAGTCGAAGATCAGCGTGCCCCAGTCCTGGTGCTCGCCGCGCCGGGGATCCGGATGCTCGTACAGCGGCTGACCGTCGAAGCGCGCAAGCGCGAAGGCGTCCTTGGGGAAGTGCCCGGGCACCCAGTCCATGATCACGCCGATGCCCGCCTGGTGCAGCCGGTCGATCAGGTAGCGCAGGTCATCGGGGGAGCCGAAGCGACTCGTCGCGGCGTAGTACCCGGACACCTGATAGCCCCATGAGCCGCCGAACGGATGCTCGGCCAGCGGCATGAACTCCACATGGGTGAAACCGGCGTTCGTGACGTGCTCGATGAGCGGGTCGGCGGCCTCTCGGTAGCCCAGCCCGCCACGCCACGATCCGAGATGCACCTCGTAGACCGAGAGGGGCTGAGCGACGGCATGGGTTGCGGCGCGACGCGTCATCCACGCCCCATCCGACCACCGGTACCGGGATTCGGTGACGACCGAGGCTGTGGCCGGCGGCACCTGCGCCTCCTGCGCCATCGGATCGGCCTTGAAGATCCAGTCGCCGGCCCTCGTGCGGATCTCGTACTTGTACTGGGCGCCGACTGCGACGCCGGGCACGAAGAGCTCCCAGATGCCGCTCACGCCCATCGAACGCATGGCGTGGGACTCACCGTTCCAGCCGTTGAACTCGCCCACCACGCGGACGGCCGTGGCGTTAGGGGCCCACACGGCGAACGCCGCGCCGTTGTCGCCGTCGATGGTCCGCGGGTGGGATCCCAGGACCTCCCACAGCCGCTCGTGCCGCCCCTCGGCGATCAGATGGAGATCCAGCTCGCCGAGCGTCGGCAGGTGGCGATACGGATCGCCGACGATGGTCTCCGGGTCCTCGCCGTAGGCGGTGGCCACACGATAGGCCACGGGGGAGCCGTCGTGCTGGCCTTCCCAGATGCCGTGGGCGACGTGCGCGAGCTCTAGCCGGGTGCCGTCGGCGAAGACCGCCGCGACCGAAGACGCGAGGGGGCGGCGGGCGCGGATCAGAGTGACCGTGCGATCGGTGGCGTCGAGGTACGGGTGCGAACCCAGCACGGAGTGGGGATCATGGTGCGACGCTCCTGCGACGGCTGCCCAGTCTGCGGATGCCGTGACGTCTTCGACGTAGCTCATGCTCGGTCCCTCACCTTCAAGATGTGCACCGGCTCGGAGAACGAGTCCAGGCGCACGTAGTTGTGGTCTGCCCAAGTCCAGACAGCACCAGTGACGAGGTCTTCGACCTCGAAGCTCTCCCCGAGCGGCACGCCCCACACGGTCGTGTCGAGGTGCACGGTGGTCTCGCGCACCGAGTGCGGGTCGACGTTGGCGACGACGATGATGGTGTCGGGGCGACCCGTGCCCGTGAACGCGGCGTCGAGGTGCTTGCTGTACACCAGCACGGCATCGTCGTCGCTCCAGTGCGTCGAGAGATTGCGCAGCTGGTGGAGCGCCGGGTGGTCACGGCGGATGCCGTTGAGGCGCCGCAGAAGGGGAGCGAGCGAGTCTCCTGCGGCCTCGGCTGCGTCCCAGTCACGCACCTTGTACTCGTACTTCTCGTTGTCGATGTTCTCCTCGGACCCGGGCCGCGCCACGTTCTCGAAGAGCTCGTACCCCGCGTACACGCCGTACACGGGCGCAGCGGTGGCCGCGATGCACGCGCGGATCTTGTACGCCGCTCTGCCGCCGAACTGCAGATACTCCGTGAGGATGTCGTGCGTGTTGACGAACAGGTTCGGACGCATGAAGTCGCTGGTGTCGTGAGACACCGCAGTGAGGAACTCCTCGAGTTCGCTCTTGGTGTTGCGCCACGTGAAGTAGCTGTAGCTCTGCTGGAAGCCGACCGCGGCGAGCGCCTGCATGACGGCGGGCCGAGTGAAAGCCTCGGCGAGGAAGATCACATCCGGGTCGCTCGCGTTCACCGTGGCGATCAGCCACTCCCAGAACTGCAGCGGCTTGGTGTGCGGATTGTCGACACGGAAGATCTTGACGCCCTGCCCCACCCAGTGCATCACGACGCGGAGCATCTCCTGGTAGATGCCCTCGGGGTCGTTGTCGAAGTTCAGGGGGTAGATGTCCTGGTACTTCTTGGGCGGATTCTCGGCGTACGCGATCGTCCCGTCGGGAAGCGTCGTGAACCACTCGGGATGCTCGGCGACCCAGGGGTGGTCGGGCGAGGCCTGCAGGGCGAGGTCGAGCGCCACCTCGAGACCCTCGGTGCGTGCGGCGCGGACGAAGGCGCGGAAGTCGGCGGCGGTGCCGAGCTCGGGGTGGATCGCGTCATGGCCGCCCTCTGCGGAGCCGATCGCATACGGCGAACCGGGATCGTCGGGCCCCGCGGTGAGCGTGTTGTTGCGGCCCTTCCGGTTGGTGGTGCCGATCGGGTGGATCGGGACGAGGTAGATGACGTCGAACCCCATGGCGGCGACTCCGGGGAGGCGCTTGGCCGCTGTGCGGAACGTTCCCGACTTGATCGACCCGTCTTTCAGCCGCTTGGCGCCTTCCGATCGCGGGAAGAACTCGTACCAGGCGCCGACGCCCGCGGCGGCCCGCTCGACCAGAAGAGACTGAGGGGTCCCGGCGGAGCGCAGCGTCGTGAGGGGACGATCGTGGAAGATCTGCGCCAGCCCGGCATCCGTCGACACCGCCAGAGTCACGTCGCCGACGCCGTCGGCGAGGGAGTCGGCCGTGGCCTTGAGCAGCTTGCGCTGCGCGGCGGGACGATCCTTCTCCGCCGCTGCGCGCAGCAGCAGCTCGCGTCCGAGAGCGGCCATGACGGGGACGTCGACCCCAGCGGCGACTTTGAGCTCGGCCGCGTGCGCCCAGGTCGCGAAGTCGTCGGAGAACGCCTCGAACGCGAACGTCCACGCGCCCTGCGCATCGACGGCCAGCTCGGCCGCCCATCGATCGGTGCCGTCGGCGAGCGGCCGCAGCCGATGCAGGGACTCCTCGCCGTCGGGCGACGTCAGACGCAGCTGCACACCGATGATGTCGTGCCCCTCGCGGAACGCGACGACGCTGAAGGGCACCACCTCGCCCACGAACGCCTTCGGTGGGAAGCCGCCCGGCACGCGGGGTGTCCCGTTCACGAGCGGGATGCGCGTCGTGCGGAGATCCTCGCCGTCAGAACGGGCGCCGAGCGGGCGCAGGGGGATCTGGGCGGGGCTCCGAAGAACCGGGGTCCGGGTGTTCGCACGTGCTGCCACACTGCGAATGTACCGTTACCCGACCACCCACGGTAGCCGAGTGACCGGGCGCGTCGCGTGCCTTCTCACTCCACGCGGAAGAGGCGCATGGACGTGCCGGGAATCGGCAGCACATCCCCGGGAGCGAACTCCTCGCCGGTGTCGGACGGCCGCTCGTCAGCGCTCGACCAGAGGGTCACGAAGCGGGTCGCTCCCTCGATCTCCTCGGGCAGCCGCACGTCGATCGGCGCCTCCGTGCCGTGCACGATCAGCAGGATGCGGTTGGCGGGCTCCTTGTCAGGAGTCGACGCGGCGACGTACTGGATCGTGCGGTTGCCGGGATCGGTCCACTGCTCGCTCTCCATCGTCTCGCCGTTCTGGTCGAACCAGTCCATGACCGAGGCGTTGGGGATGTGCTCGCCCAGGCGGGCGTACTTGCTGGGGCGCAGCGCGGGGTTGTCCGTGCGCAGACGGATCAGCTTCGAGACATGCGCACGCAGATCCTCCTGCCAGGGCTCGTCGTCCCAGCCGAGCCAGGTCATCGCCGTGTCCTGCGCATAGGCGTTGTTGTTGCCACGCTGCGAGCGGCCCACCTCGTCGCCCGCGGTGAGCATGGGGATGCCGGCTGAGAGCAGCAGAGTGCCCAGGAGGTTGCGCATGGCCTTCCGGCGCGCCGCCAGGATCGCCGGGTCGTCGGTCGGCCCCTCGATGCCGTGGTTGAACGAGCGGTTCATGTCGGCGCCGTCGCGGTTGTGCTCGCCGTTCGCCTCGTTGTGCTTGACGTCGTACGAGACGAGGTCGTGCATCGTGAAGCCGTCATGCGCCGTGACGAAATTCACGCTCGCGAGGGGTCCGCGTTCATCGGAGAAGGTGTTCGACGAGCCCGCGAGACGTGTCGCGAATCCGCCGATGCCGACGGGCGCGGAAGCCCGACGCGCGTAGTCGATGTCGCTGAGCCAGAAGTTGCGGACACGATCGCGGTAGCGGTCGTTCCACTCGTGCCAGCCGCTCGGGAAGTTGCCCGTCTGCCAGCCGCCGAGCCCGACATCCCACGGCTCGGCGATGAGCTTGGTGTCCTTCAGGATCGGATCGTTCGAGATCGCGGTGAGCAGCGGATGCTCGGGCGTGTACGTGTGTGCAGCATCTCGCGCGATCGCCGTCGCGAGGTCGAAGCGGAACCCGTCGATCTGCATCTCCTGCGCCCAGTAGCGCAGAGAGTCGAGCACGAGGCGGGCGCCGGCATCCGTCGACGTGTTCAGGGTGTTGCCGCACCCGGTCGTGTCGATGTAGGCGCCGCTCGCGTCCTGCCGGTAATAGCTCGCGTTGTCGATCCCGCGCATGCTCCAGCGGGGACCGCCGAGCCCCTCTTCCGCCGTGTGGTTGTAGACCACGTCGAGGATGACCTCGAGTCCTGCCTCGTGCAGCAGGCGCACCATGCCCTTGAACTCGGCGAGCACCGCCTCAGGGCCGCCCTTGCGGGATTCCTCGGTGGCGTAGGCGTTGTGCGGGGTGAAGAAGTTCAGCGTGTTGTAGCCCCAGTAGTTCGTCAGACCGCGTTCGAGCAGGCGAGGCTCGGGGACGAACGCGTGTACGGGAAGCAGCTCGATGGAGGTGATGCCGAGCGAGTGGAAGTAGCCGATCATCGCCGGATGGGCGAGACCCGCGTACGTGCCGTGCAGGGCCGGCGGCACGTCGGGCTGCCGTTTGGTGAGGCCCTTCAGATGTCCTTCGTAGATCACCGTCTTGTCGAGCGGCACCTGGGGCTTGCGCGAATCGCCCCAGTCGAAGCCGTCGACGATGACCACAGAGCGCCATTCTTCGTATCCGTCGCCCTGCGCGAGTCCTCGCGCGTAGGGGTCGAGCAGGAGCGTCTCCGGGTTGAAGGTGTTGCCGGGGCCGTGCGGTCCGCCGACCCGCAGCGCGTACCTCACGCCGGGCTGGAGCAGGGGCGTGGTGACCTCCCAGACGCCGCCGGGCAGCCGTTCGAGATCGGCCTGGTCGGTGACCCAGTCGAGGTCGGTCGCGTCGAACACCACGAGTTCGACGGAAGAGGCGTTCTGCGACCAGACGCGCAGGGTTCCGACGCCGTCGTGCAGACGGACGCCGAGGTTGTCGAGTGCAGTACCGCCGGGCACGGTGATGTCTCGGTTCGCGGGCATGAGTACACATTAGGGGGTGCGCCCGGGTGTCACGGCTCGGTGCACTCAGTTCCGTGTGCCGGAGGCGCGAAAATAGGGGAGAGTTGTAGGGATGCGCCACTACCTCGACCATGCCGCCACGTCTCCGCTGCGCCCGGAGGCGCGTGAGGCGTGGCTGCACGCGTCCGAGGTCGTCGGAAACGCTTCGTCGACGCATGGAGCAGGGCAGGACGCGAGGAGACTCCTGGAGGAATCGCGTGAGCGCGTCGCTGCGGCGCTGGGGTGCGAGCCGATCGAGGTGGTGTTCACGTCTGGGGGCACCGAGGCGATCAACTTCTCGCTCCAGGGCATGTGGGCCGCGAGGCCCGCAGGCGCAGACGCGATCGTGATGCCGGATGCCGAGCACCACGCGACGATGGACACGGTTGCCGTTCTCGTGGCCCGAGGGGCGGTGCTGCGCCCGGTCAGGGTGTCGCAGGAGGCGCGGGTGCCCGTGCTCGATTTCGCCGCCGCGCTGCCCGGTGCCGCTCTCGCCACGGCGCTCATGGCCAACAACGAGTCGGGCACCGTGAACGACGGCGCCGCGCTGTCTCTCGCGGCTGCGGAGGCGCACGTACCGCTGCACCTCGATGCGGTGGCCGCCCTCGGCCATCTGCCTGTGTCGTTCTCCGAACTGCGCGGGCACGCTCCGGACGGAGCCGGTCTCGTGGCGCTCAGCGTCGCCGGTCACAAGATCGGCGCTCCTGTCGGTGTAGGAGCGGCGGTCGTGGCGCGCAGCGCGCGGATCGCTCCGCTGCTGCACGGCGGAGCACAGCAGCGGTCCCTTCGCGCCGGCACGCAGGACGTCGCAGGTGCAGCCGCTTTCGCGGTCGCGCTCGAACTCGCCGAGCAGGAGCGCGTATCCGAGGGGAGGCGACTGCGTGCTCTGCGCGATCGGCTCGTCGGCGGCATCCGCTCCCGCGTTCCCTCTGCGCAGCTCCTGGGCGACCCCGTCGACCGCCTGCCGGGCAACGCCCACCTGCTCTTCCCCGGGGCAGTAGGGGAGAGTCTGCTCTTCCTCCTCGACATGGCGGGGATCGCGGCCTCCACCGGTTCGGCGTGCCAGGCGGGCGTCGCAGAACCCTCGCACGTGGTGATGGCGATGGGGCGCAGTGAGCAGGATGCGCGCAGCGTGCTGCGCTTCTCCCTCGGGCGCACGACCGTGGACGCCGATGTCGACGCAGTGCTCGCGAGCATCGAAGACGCGTATCGGCGGGCATCCGGCCCGCGTTCATCCAGCCCCTCGTAGACTGGCTTCATGCGTATTCTTGCGGCCATGAGCGGGGGAGTGGACTCCGCCGTCGCCGCCGCGCGTGCGGTCGAGGCCGGACACGACGTGGTCGGAGTGCATCTGGCGCTGTCCAGAGCGGGCGGCACGCTGCGCACCGGCAGTCGCGGGTGCTGCACGATCGAGGATGCCCTCGACGCACGCCGCGCCGCCGACCTGCTGGGGATCCCCTTCTACGTATGGGACTTCTCCGAGCGCTTCCGCGACGACGTGATCGCCGACTTCGTGTCGGAGTACCAGGCCGGTCGCACACCCAACCCGTGCATGCGATGCAACGAGAAGATCAAGTTCGCGGCACTCCTCGAGCGTGCCATCGAGCTCGGCTTCGACGCCGTCTGCACCGGCCACTACGCGAATCTCGTCTCGACCGAGACCGGTCTCGAGTTGCACCGCGCCGCAGATGACGCCAAGGACCAGTCGTACGTCCTGGGTGTGCTCACGGCCGAGCAGCTCGCGCACACCTACTTCCCGCTGGGATCCACGCCCTCGAAGGCCCTGGTGCGAGCGGAAGCTGCCGAGCGCGGACTGAGCGTGGCGCAGAAGCCGGACAGCCACGACATCTGCTTCATCCCCGACGGCGACACACGCGGCTGGCTGGCCGAGAAGGTCGGCACCGCGACCGGAGACATCGTCGACCGCTCCGGTTCCGTCGTGGGCACCCACGAAGGCGCTCACGCGTTCACGGTGGGACAGCGTCGAGGACTCAAACTGGGAATCCCCGCATCCGACGGCAAGCCGCGGTTCGTGCTCGAGGTGCGCCCGGTGTCGAACACTGTCGTGGTGGGGCCTAAGGAGGCGCTTGCGATCGGCGAGATCTCGGGTGCGCGCTTCAGCTGGGCAGGAAGCGCCCCTGCCGAGTCCGAGTTCGCCTGCGAGGTGCAGATCCGCGCCCATGCCGAGCCGGTTCCGGCATCCGCCACCGTGACTGCAGACGGCGTCGTCGTCGTGCCGGACGTCCCCCTCGAGGGTGTCGCCACCGGACAGACCGCTGTGCTGTACGTCGGCACGCGCGTGCTCGGTCAGTTCACGATCGACCGCACGGTCTCGGCCGTTCCCGTCGACGCCTGAGCCTCGCCCTCACGCCTGCGGCGCGGTGCGATGTCGGAGTGCGCTCGTAGACTGAACGCGTGCCGGAGAACATCTCGCTGGAAGCCGCCCGAACCGAAGCCGAAGAGCTGACCACCCTCATCCTCGAGGCGAAGGACGCGTACTACGGTCGTGACACCTCGGTCGTCGACGACGCCACGTACGACGGGTGGATGCGCCGACTCGAAGAGCTCGAGCGGCTGCACCCCGAGCTGCAGGGGCAGGACTCCCCGACACAGATGGTCGGAGCGGCGCAGGCGACGGGGCTGGCGACCATCCAGCACGCCGAGCGGATGCTGAGCCTCGACAACGTGTTCTCGATCGACGAGCTGCGCGACTGGGCCGCGAAGACGCGCGCAGCCGCCGGCCGCCACGTGGACTGGCTGACCGAGCTGAAGATCGACGGCCTCGCGATCAACCTGCGCTACGAGAACGGTGTTCTCACGTCGGCGGCGACCCGTGGCGACGGACGCGTGGGCGAGATCGTCACCGAGAACGCGCTGCGCCTTCCGGAGATCCCCGCGCGGCTCTCCGGCGAAGGACATCCTGAGATCGTCGAGGTCCGTGGCGAGGTGTTCATCCCTGTGGCCGCTTTCGAGAAGCTGAACGCGGCGCAGGCGTCGTTCCGCGAACGAGCCTACGCAGACGCGCTCGCGCGCTGGGAGGCGCGCCCCGGCGTCAAGAAGCAGCCGTTCGACGAGGAGAAGGCCCGGACCGCCGCGGCCCGGCGCTTCCCGGCCTTCGCCAACCCTCGCAATGCCGCCAGCGGCGGGCTGCGTCAGCAGATCGACAAGAAGGAGGGGCTCGAGCTCGAGGCGGGCCTGCTGCGCATCGAGTCGCTCGCGTTGTACGTCCACGGCATCGGCGCGTGGCAGAATCCGCCGGTCGCCGCGCAGAGCGAGGTGTACGCGCTGCTCGCCGAGTGGGGCCTCCCGACGAGCCCGCATTACAGGGTCTGCGCCGACACCGATGACGTCGTCGCGTTCGTCGAGTACTTCGGCGAGCACCGCCACTCCATCGAGCACGAGCTCGATGGGATCGTGGTGAAGGTCGACGAGCTCGAGCTGCACGATGAGCTGGGCATGACGAGTCGTGCTCCGCGATGGGCGATCGCGTACAAGTACCCTCCTGAGGAGGTGCAGACGACACTCCTCGACATCGTGGTGTCGGTGGGACGCACCGGCAGAGCGACGCCGTTCGCGGTGATGGCGCCGGCACATGTCGCGGGCTCGGTCGTGCGGCAGGCGACGCTGCACAACAAAGATGTCGTGAAAGCCAAAGGCGTGCTGATCGGCGACACCGTCGTACTGCGCAAGGCAGGCGATGTGATCCCCGAGGTCCTGGGGCCGGTCGTGGAGAAGCGCGATGGCACCGAGCGCGAGTTCGTGATGCCCGCCGACTGCCCCGAGTGCGGGACTCCGCTGCGCGCCATGAAGGAGGGCGACATCGACCTGCGGTGCCCGAACGCCCGCTCCTGCCCCGCGCAGGTGCGCGGACGCGTGGAGCACATCGGGTCGCGGGGTGCTCTCGACGTCGAAGCACTCGGCGAGGTCACCGCAGCCGCCCTCACGCAGCCCACCTCGCCGGAGATCCCGCCGCTGGAGACCGAGGCAGGGCTGTTCTCGCTGACGATCGATCAGCTGGTGCCGATCGAGCTCGTCGTCAAGGACGCCGAGACCGGCCTTCCGAAGGAAGACGACGACGGCGTCGTCAAGACCCGCGCTCCGTTCCGTCGCAATCCCACCGCGGCCGAGCGCAAGCAGGGACTCGAGGGAGCGCAGCCCTCGTCGCAGGCGATCACGCTTCTCGCCGAGCTCGAGAAGGCGAAGACGAAAGAGCTCTGGCGGCTTCTCGTCTCCCTCAACATCCGGCATGTGGGGCCCGTCGCCGCTCGCGCGCTGGCGCAGTGGTTCGGCTCGCTCGACGCCATCCGCTCGGCATCCCGCGATGAGCTCGCGGCCGTCGAAGGCGTCGGAGGGATCATCGCGGACTCGCTGCTGGCCTGGTTCGAGGTCGACTGGCATCAGGAGATCGTTCGGCAGTGGGCGGACGCCGGCGTGCAGTGGGCTACACCGGGCCACCCCGGCCCTGGCGCCGCGGTCGTCGAGGGCGGGGTGCTCGACGGGCTGACCGTCGTCGCGACCGGGTCTCTCGACGGTTACACGCGCGACGGCGCTCAGGAGGCCATCATCAAGGCAGGCGGCAAGGCCGCGTCGAGCGTGTCGAAGAAGACGGACTTCGTCGCCGCCGGCCCGGGCGCGGGATCTAAGCTTGCGAAGGCCGAGGAGCTGGGCATCCGCGTGCTGGATGCTGCACAGTTCCACATCCTGGTGACCGAGGGGCCCGACGCTCTCCCGGAGTGAATCGTCAGCTCGTCTGGCGGAATTCGAATCCAGAGGCGGCGCCGGGACTCGGCGCATCGATGCTCATGACCTCTACCGCGTCGACTCGCGCGGAGACGGGCCCGCGGCGCATCTCCACGAGAGTCGCCTCCACGTCGTCTGAGTCGCCGTGCAGTTCGGCCTCGACCGTACCGTCGCGGCGGTTGCGCACCCATCCGGACACGTGGTGGGCCTCAGCGGCGTCCCGCGTGAACCAGCGGTAGCCGACGCCCTGCACGTGCCCGCGCACGCGTACTCGTGTCGACGTCATGCGGAACCGTCCGAGAGCCGTCGGGTGTGCCGAAGCTCGCGCAGATCCTTCGCGCCCCCGGCATCCGCGGTCTTCTCCGTGCCGTCGGCGATCCAGCCGTGGCGCTCGCAGAAGCGCGAGGCGCGCTGGTTGCCGTGCAGAACCCAGAGGAAGGCTTCATCGAAGCCGTCCTTCACGAGGCTCTCGGCCGCACGGGTTACGAGAGCGTGCCCGACACCGGTGGACCATGCCGCGGGATGCGCGTACAGGCCCGCCAGTTCGCCGAGCCCGGATGTGCCCTCGTCCCGTCCGGGGCCGAACGTGGCCCATCCGGTGATGACACCGTCGTCGTCGGCGACGAGCATCCGATGCACGGGCACGTCGTACCCGACCGGAGGAAGACCGGCCTCGGAACGGACGATCCAGCTCGCCCACATCTCCTGGCGCCCATCGACGCTCTGCGCGTCGAGCACCGCCTGATCGATCAGCCCTGCATAGGCTGCGCGCCAGGAGGCGACATGCACCTCGGCGACGCCTCGAGCGTCGTGGGGGACGGCGGGTCTGATGATCACCCTTCCACGCTAGCGGCGCTGCACGAGCGGTACGGGGGCGCGACACGCCGGACGCACATCGGGTGCCGCGGCTGGTCAGCCACGGCACCCGAGAAGAACCTCGTGCGCGGGGTCAGTCCTTGCGGCGGGGCTTGCGGAACGGCTTGTCCTCGCGGTCTTCGCGTGCCGGACGGTCGTCGCGATCGCCGTACGACGGACGGTCGCGGCGCTCGAAGCGGTCGCCGTCACGACGTGCGCCGCCGCGCGGGCCGCGATCGGGCTTGATCTCGATCAGACGCCCCGAGATGCGGGTGTCGCGGAGCTTCTCGAGAACCGAAGCGTCCATGTTCGACGGCAGCTCGACCGTCGAGAAGTCCGGGCGGATGTTGATCACGCCGAAGTCGTCACGTCCGAGGCCGCCCTCGTTCGCGAGGGCGCCGACGATCTGACGCGGCTCCACGCGGTGGCGGCGACCGACCTCGATGCGGTAGGCGGTGTAGTCCCCGCGTCCCCGTCGCTCAGTGCGCGGCTCACGGTCGGAACGCGGTGCGCGTTCGCGCTGCGGCCGGTTGTCGGCCTCGACCGCCCGCGAGAGCGCGTCGTTCGACGGGTCGAGCAGCAGCGGGGTGTCGCCCTGGGCGACCACGGCGAGGGCTGCGGCCACATCGGACTCGGGCACGTCGTTGTTGCGCACGTAGTGGGCGATGATGTCGCGGAAGGCCTCGATGCGGCCGGTCTCCGACAGTGCCGTCGTGATCGCGTCGTCGAAGCGCGCGAGGCGCGTGCTGTTCACGTCCTCCATGCTCGGCAACTGCATCTGCGTCGGCTCCTGGCGGGTCGCTCGCTCGATCGACTTCAGCAGGTAGCGCTCGCGCGGGGTGATGAAGCTGATCGCATCGCCCTTGCGTCCGGCCCGGCCCGTGCGGCCGATGCGGTGCACGTACGACTCGGTGTCGGTGGGGATGTCGAAGTTGATGACGTGGCTGATCCGCTCTACGTCGAGGCCGCGGGCGGCGACGTCGGTGGCGACGAGGATGTCGAGCTTGCCGTCCTTGAGCTGGTTGACGCTGCGCTCGCGCTGAACCTGCGGCACGTCGCCGTTGATGGCGGCGGCGGAGTAGCCACGGGCGCGCAGCTTCTCGGCGAGCGTCTCGGTCTCGTTCTTCGTGCGGACGAAGACGATCATGCCGTCGAAGTTCTCCACCTCGAGGATGCGCGTCAAGGCGTCGACCTTCTGCGCGTACGACACGACCAGGTAGCGCTGCGTGATGTTCGTTCCGGTCGCGGTCTTGGACTTGATGCTGATCTCCTCCGGATCGCGCAGGTACTTCTGCGCGAGACGGCGGATCTGCGGAGGCATGGTGGCGGAGAACAGGGCGACCTGCTTCTCCGCGGGCGTCTGGGCCAGGATCTGCTCGACGTCCTCGGCGAAGCCCATCTTCAGCATCTCGTCGGCTTCGTCGAGCACGAGGTACTGCAGCTCGGAGAGGTCGAGCGTGCCCTTCGCAAGGTGGTCCATGATGCGACCGGGGGTGCCGACGACCACGTGCACGCCGCGGCGCAGCGCGGAGAGCTGGACACCGTAGCCCTGGCCGCCGTAGACGGGCAGCACGTGCACGCCCTTCATCTTCGAGGCGTACGACTCGAACGCCTCGCAGACCTGCAGCGCGAGCTCGCGGGTCGGGGCGAGCACGAGCGCCTGCGGGGTCTTCTGCGCGATGTCCAGTCGCTCGAGCACGGGCAGCGCGAAGGCGGCCGTCTTCCCGGTTCCGGTCTGCGCCATGCCGACGACGTCGCGCCCGGCCAGCAGGGTGGGGATCGTGGCGGCCTGGATGGGCGAGGGTGTCTCGTAGCCGAGGTCTTTGATGGCTTTGAGGACGGGCCCGGTGATGCCGAGCTCCTCGAATCCGGGGGTCTCGGGGGCGTCAGTGGGCACAACGTCTTCTTCAGTCACTGACCAAGGGTAGCGTGATCGCGCCCGTCGCACCTGGGCGCGGGGTCAGGATCCGTTCGTGAGGGCCAGCAGCTTGTCCTTGACCTGACGGCGGAGGACTTTGCCGATCAGTGATTTCGGGAGATCGTCGACCACGAAGATGCGCCGCGGCACCTTGTAGGGAGTGAGGATGCTGCGGGCGAACTCGCGGATCGCCTCGACGTCGACGTCCTGTCCGCCGTCCACGACGATGGCCGCCACGACCTCCTCGCCGGAGTGATCGCTCGGAAGGCCGATCACGGCAGCGTCGGACACCTGCGGATGCTGGCGCAGGGCGTTCTCGACCTCGGTCGGCGCCACGTTGAAGCCGCCGGTGATGATGAGCTCCTTGATGCGGTCGACGATGCGCACGAAGCCGCCGTCGTCGACCGTGACGATGTCGCCGGTGCGGAACCAGCCGTCCACGAACACCGCCTCGGTCTCCTCGGGCTTCCCGTAGTAGCCGCCGAACACCTGAGGTCCGCGGACGAGGAGTTCCCCTGCCGAGCCTGCAGGCACGTCGATGGCCGGATTCTCCGGATCCACCACTCGGCACTCCGTCCCCGGAAGGGGGAGGCCGACGGTGCCGGGAACGCGGTTGTCCGCCACCGGGTTCGCCATGAGCACCGGCGAGCATTCGCTGAGACCGTATCCCTCGACCAGATACCCGTGCGTGGCCTTCTCGAACGGCACCACGAGTTCGTGGGGCAGGGCCATCGCTCCCGATATGGCGACCTCGACGCCCTCCAGCGAGACTCCCTGCGCGTTCGCGGCGGCGAGGAGGCGGTCGGCGATCGGCGGAACCAGGGGGAGGAAGGTGGCGGGATGCTTCTTCATGACGTCGAGCACGAGATCGGGGTCGAACTTCGGGAACAGCACCAGGCGGGCGCCCATCGACATCGCGAAGGTCAGGCACAGCGTCAGTCCGTAGGCGTGGAACATCGGCAGCACCGCGTAGACGACGCAGCCTTTGCCGCGCTGGATCGACGGCACCCAGGCTCGGGCCTGCGCCGCGTTCGCGAGCAGGTTGCGGTGGGTGAGCGACGCGCCCTTGGGAGTCCCGGTGGTGCCGGACGTGTATTGGATGATCGCGAGGTCGTCGGTCTTCGGCTTCGGGTGCGAGGCGGGCAGGGGAGCGCTCCGCACCAGGTTCTCCCACGTCACCGTGCCGCGGACGTTCGTGGTGAGCGCCGCGCGGGACTCGCGCGCCTTCGCCACGGGCAGGCGCAGCGCGACGCGAGTGAGGAAGGGCATCGCACGCGTGACGTCGACCGAGATCAGATTCGAGACCGCCAGATCGGCGGGGAACTCCTGAATGGTCGGAACGACCTTGTTCCACACGATCGCGTGCTTCGCGCCGTGGTCCTCGAACTGCTTGCGCAGCTCCCTCGGGGTGTACAGCGGGTTGTGCTCCACCACCACGGCGCCCAGGCGCAGTACCGCGTAGAAGGCGACGATGTGCTGCGGGCAGTTCGGAAGCACGATCGCGACGGGATCTCCGGTCTTGACGCCGAGATCCCGAAGACCCGCGGCGACCCGGTCGATCGCGTCCTGGAGCGCCGCATAACCGGTCTCGCGACCGAAGAACTGCAGGGCCGGGGCATCCGGGTAGTCCCGTGCCGACGCGGCGACGATGTCGATCAGCGACCCGTCGACAGGAGCGAGATCTTCCGGGACCCCGGCGGCGTAGCTGGCGACCCAAGGGCGAGGAGGCTGGAACGTGCTCACGAGTTACACCCTACGGCGGTCGGTGCCGTGCGATGGTGAAGGACAGCCGCCAAGTAGACTGGCCGGGTGTCTGAAATCACCCCTGATCTTGTGCGCCATCTCGGCGTGCTCGCGCGCATCCAGCTGAACGACGACGAGGTGACGCGGCTCACGGGCCAGCTCGACGCCATCGTCGACAACATCGCCAAGGTGTCCGAGGTTGCCACTGCCGACATCGTCGCCACGAGCCACCCGATCCCGCTGAGCAACGTGTTCCGGCCCGACGAGGTCGGGCACACCCTCACTCACGAGCAGGTGCTCCAGAACGCGCCCGATCAGGCCGACGGCCGGTTCCGCGTGACCGCGATCCTGGGAGAAGAGCAGTGAGCGACATCATCCGTCTGACCGCGGCCGAGCTCGCCGACAAGCTGGCCTCCCGCGAGGTCTCCAGCGTCGAGGCCACGCAGGCGCATCTCGACCGCATCGCCGCCGTGGACGGCGACATCCACGCCTTCCTGCACGTCAACGAGGGCGCTCTCGCGGCGGCCGCCGATGTCGACGCCCGCCGCGCCGCGGGTGAGCAGCTCGGTCCGATCGCCGGCGTTCCGCTCGCGATCAAGGACGTCCTGGTCACGACCGACCAGCCGACCACGAGCGGCTCGCGGATCCTCGAGGGATACCGATCGCCCTACGATGCGACCGTCGTCGCCCGCTCTCGCGCCGCCGGTCTCGTCCCGCTCGGCAAGACGAACATGGACGAGTTCGCGATGGGCTCTTCCACTGAGCACTCCGCTTACGGTCCGACCCGCAACCCGTGGGATCTCGACCGCATCCCGGGCGGCTCGGGCGGCGGCTCGGCCGCTGCTGTCGCCGCGTTCGAGGCGCCTCTCGCCCTCGGCTCGGACACGGGCGGATCGATCCGTCAGCCGGCGCACGTCACCGGCACCGTCGGCGTGAAGCCGACATACGGCGGCGTGAGCCGCTACGGCGCGATCGCTCTGGCGTCGAGTCTCGATCAGGTCGGTCCCGTCACACGTACGGTGCTCGACTCGGGTCTGCTGCACGATGTGATCGGCGGGCACGATCCGCAGGACTCCACGTCGCTGACCGACGCCTGGCCGTCGTTCGCCGATGCCGCCCGTGAGGGCGCGCGCGGAGATGTGCTGAAGGGGCTGAAGGTCGGCGTGATCCGCGAGCTCCCCGACAGCGGGTTCCAGCCCGGTGTCGCGGCGTCCTTCCGCGCGTCACTGGCTCTGCTCGAAGCGCACGGCGCTGAGCTCGTCGAGATCGGAGCTCCGCACTTCGAGTACGGCGTCGCGGCCTACTACCTGATCCTTCCCGCCGAGGCGTCCAGCAATCTGGCGAAGTTCGACTCTGTGCGCTTCGGACTGCGCATCACGCCCGATGGCAGCCCCACCGTCGAGGACGTCATGTCCGCCACGCGCGACGCGGGCTTCGGCGACGAGGTCAAGCGCCGCATCATCCTCGGCACCTACGCTCTGTCGGCCGGCTACTACGACGCCTACTACGGCAGTGCGCAGAAGGTCCGCACGCTGATCCAGCAGGACTTCGCCGCCGCCTTCGCCGACGTCGACGTGATCGCGACGCCGACCGCTCCCACCACCGCGTTCAAGCTGGGGGAACAGCTGGACGACCCGCTGCAGATGTACCTGAACGATTTCACCACGATCCCGGCGAACCTCGCCGGTGTGCCCGGCATCTCGATCCCGAGCGGACTCTCCGAAGACGACGGGCTGCCCGTCGGCATCCAGTTCCTCGCCCCCGCCCGCGAGGACGCACGTCTGTACCGCGTCGGCGCGGCCCTCGAGGCTCTGCTCCTCGACTCGTGGGGAGCCCCGCTTCTCACCCGAGCACCCCAGCTGAACGGAGGGAACCGCTGATGGCCACGGCGAAGCTGATGGACTTCGACAAGGCGCTCGAGATGTTCGAGCCGGTGCTCGGTTTCGAGGTGCACGTCGAGCTCAACACGAACACGAAGATGTTCTCGGGTGCTCCGAACCCGGCGAACGAGGCGTATCACGCGGCCGAGCCGAACACGCTCATCGCCCCGGTCGATCTGGGCCTGCCGGGTTCTCTGCCCGTCGTGAACGCGACCGCGATCCGCTCGTCGATCAGCCTCGGCCTCGCTCTGGGCTGCTCGATCGCAGAATCGAGCCGGTTCGCGCGCAAGAACTACTTCTACCCGGATCTCGGCAAGAACTATCAGATCTCGCAGTACGACGAGCCCATCGCGTACGAGGGATCCGTCGAAGTCGAGCTCGAAGACGGCACCATCGTGCAGATCCCGATCGAGCGCGCGCACATGGAGGAGGACGCGGGCAAGCTGACTCACATGGGCGGGGCGACCGGTCGCATCCAGGGCGCCGAGTACTCGCTCGTCGACTACAACCGCGCAGGCGTTCCGCTGGTCGAGATCGTCACGAAGACGATCTTCGGCACCGAGCACCGCGCCCCCGAGGTCGCGAAGGCGTACGTGCAGACGATCCGCGACATCGTGCGCAGCCTCGGCATCTCCGAGGCGCGTCTCGAGCGCGGCAACCTGCGCTGCGACGCGAACGTGTCGCTGCGCCCGCGCGGCCAGGAGAAGCTGGGCACGCGCACGGAGACGAAGAACGTCAACTCGATGCGCTCGGTCGAGCGCGCCGTCCGGTACGAGATCCAGCGTCAGGCGCAGATCCTCGCCGACGGCGGAACCATCACGCAGGAGACCCGCCACTGGCACGAGGACACCGGCACGACCTCGCCGGGTCGCCCGAAGTCGGACGCCGACGACTACCGCTATTTCCCTGAGCCCGACCTGCTTCCGGTGCGTCCGGCACCCGAGCTGATCGAGGAGCTGCGCGCCGCGCTCCCTGAGCAGCCGGTGGCTCGTCGTCGTCGGCTGATGGCCGAGTGGGGCTTCACCGACCTCGAGTTCCAGGATGTCCGCAACGGGGGTCTGCTCGAGGTGGTCGAGTCGACGATCGCCGCCGGAGCCGCACCCGCCGCTGCGCGCAAGTGGTGGACCGGTGAGATCACCCGTCTCGCGAACTCTCAGGAGAAAGACGCGGCCGAGCTGGTCAGCCCCGAGAACGTCGCCGCTCTGCAGAAGCTCGTCGATGCGGGCACTCTGACCGACAAGCTCGCACGTCAGGTCCTCGAGGGCGTCATCGCGGGCGAAGGCACTCCGCAGGAGGTCGTCGACGGTCGCGGTCTCGCCGTGGTCTCGGATGACGGCGCCCTGATCGCGGCGATCGATGACGCGTTCGCTGCCCAGCCCGACGTCCTCGCCAAGATCAAGGACGGCAAGGTCCAGGCAGCCGGCGCAGTGATCGGCGCAGTCATGAAGGCGATGAAGGGTCAGGCGGATGCCGCGCGCGTGCGCGAGCTGATCCTGGAGCGCGCCGCGCAGTAGTGCTCGCATCTCAAGAGGTCCCGCACCACCGCAGGCGGTGCGGGACCTCTTCGTATCAGGCGCGTTGTCGGTGGCGCGGGGGAGAATGAGTGCATGGGACACGGCGACGGATCGGGGCGGCTCGTCTCTCTCGCCGACGCCGACGACTCGGGCACCCGTATCCTGCACGTCGATATGGATGCGTTCTACGCGGGGGTCGAGGTGCTCGATGACCCGAGTCTGCGCGGCCTTCCGTTGATCATCGGTGCGCCGGACGGCCGATCGGTCGTCTCCAGTGCTTCGTACGAGGCTCGGCGCTACGGCGTGCACGCGGCGATGCCCGTCGCGCAGGCGATCCGCCTGTGCCCCTCGGCGCGCATCGTGATGCCGCATTTCCATCGCTACCAAGAGGTCTCGCGCCAGGTGATGGCGATCTTCGAGTCCATCACGCCGCTGGTCGAACCGCTGTCGGTGGACGAGGCGTTCCTCGACGTGCAGGGCGTGCGCCGGCTCTGGGGGAGTCCCGCGCGGATCGCGCGGATCATCAGAGAGCGCGTCAGAGACGAGGTCGGCATCACGTGCAGCGTCGGTGTGGCCGCGACCAAGCACGTCGCCAAGATGGCGTCGACGATCGCGAAACCCGACGGGATGCTCGTGGTGGCGGCATCCGACACCCTCGACTTCCTCGCTCCCCGGCCCGTCAAGGCCATGTGGGGGGTGGGCCCGAAGGCTGCGGAGTCGCTGGAGTCGCGCGGCATCCGCACGATTCTCGACATCAGGGAGTCGTCTCAGGACATGCTCGATCGTGCCGTCGGGCCCGCCCTCGGCGCGCGCATCGCGCAGCTGGCCCGCGGGCAGGACGCCCGCGCGGTCGACACGGAGCGCGTCGAGAAGAGCGTCGGTCATGAGGAGACGTTCGACGTCGACATCACCGACCGGGTGTTCCTGCGCTCCGAGCTGCTGAGACTCGCCGACCGCGTGGCTGCCAGGCTCCGTCGTGCGGGGTGGGAAGCCGGGACGGTCGCGATCAAAGTGCGATTCGACGACTTCCGCACAGTGAACCGGTCGCAGACCCTCGCCGAGCCCACAGCCGTAGGGCAGCGCATCGGCGAAGCCGCGCAGGCGCTTTTCGAGCAGATCGCGAGCAGGGATCCTGTGCGCCTGGTCGGCGTGCGCGCCGAGAAGCTGAGACCAGCCGGAGGCGGCGGCATCGCGCTCTGGGATGACGACGAGGACTGGCGCAAGGTCGAGGGCGCTGTCGACACGGCTGTGGCGCGCTTCGGCACGTCGACGATCACCAGGGCGCGGCACCTCGGCCGGGATGAGGGACGCGGCACCGCCAGACATCCGAAGGCTCGCGGCCTGGATTGACCTCTCGCGCGGGCGCCTCCTGGGTTAGCGTGGACTCATGCCCAATATTGCACTTGAACTAGGGAAGAACGCCGGTTCGTTCGGCGTCAACAGCGCCTACGGGGCGACCCAGACGGTCGACGGGGCGGAGTTCACGCCCGTCGCCCTGACGTGGACCGGCTTCGGTGGCGGGTCCGGCGGAGCCGACGGCACCGAAGGGGAGGGCGGAGGCGGTGGAGGCGTCGCGATCCCGCTGGGCGTGTACATCCGCCGCGAAGAGGGGCTCCGCTTCGAACCGAACCTCGTCTCGCTGCTCGCTGTCGCCATCCCGTTCGTGTGGGTCGCCGGTCGCGGGATCAGCCGCATCATCCGTGCACTCAAGAAGTGACGATCCTGTCGCCGTCGCGCTGGAGCGCGCGGCGACGCTGATCGATGCCGACGTGCGCGCGCTGGCGGCGGCTAATCCTGTCGTCCTGATCGACGGACGAAGCGGTGCAGGGAAGACCTCTCTCGCCCGTCGGCTGGCCGATCGATGGCCGCTCGCCGGCCGCGTGCAGCTGATCGCCCTCGACTCGATCTATCCCGGCTGGGACGGATTGGATGCGGGCGTCGAACACGCGCTGGAACGGATCCTCAAACCTCACGGGCGCGGCTATCACAGCACCTGGCATCGTTGGGACTGGGAGCGCGGCGTTCAGGCGGAGAGCTTCGCCGTCAACCCCGCACTCGGAGTGATCGTCGAAGGCAGCGGCATCCTGACCCCGACGACGGCCGCGATCGCAGACATCGGCATCTGGGTGGAATCCGGGGAGGCAGGGCGCAAGGCCCGCGCGCTCGCCCGTGACGGCGACACCTATCGACCCCACTGGGACCGATGGGCGCAACAGGAGCTCCGGCACATCGAACGCGATGATCCGCGTTCGCTCGCGACCCGCGTCGTGACCGTGCCGTGAATCCGCTTCACACGCCCAACTCTTCTGCGGCCTCGATCAGCAGCTCGAGGCGATAGCCCAGCCAGTCGTACACGCCGAACCGCACGTCGACCGGATCGTGGTCCTCTTCGCTGTCGATTCCGAGGCGTGTCGCGATCACGAGCCGGATGGCGGTGAGCGTGCGCAGCCACGCGTCGATGTCTTCCACCGGAATGGCGACTTCGCGCTCCGCGAAGGCATCGTCATCGGACATCCCGGCGAGATCATCCTCGATCGAGGCGAGAGCGGCACTCACGGTCGCGGCATCCGCGTCGCGCCGGCCGAGCAGGTCCGCCTCCGTGGCTGTGCGGAACTCACGTGCGGCCTCGACGTCGTTCGGATACGGGCTGGGCGTCAGCCGTGCGAGTGCAGGATCGGCGAGATCCCGATCAGCGCCGATGAGATCGCGGAAGTCCTGGACCAGTCGATGCAGCTGCAGTTCCTCTGCGGGAGCGATCTGCACCCGCACGAGGTCGGCGGTCACTGCGGCTCCTTCCGCACCGTCGCCCAGAGTCCGAAGTCATGCATGGCCTGGGCGTGCACCTCCATGGTCTCGCGCGGTCCGGTCGCCACTATCGCGTGTCCGTCGTGGTGCACCGCGAGCATGAGCTGCGTCGCGCGGTCGTGCGAAAAGCCGAAGTAGGTGCGGAACACGCGCACGACGTAGCTCATGAGATTCACGGGGTCGTTCCACACGACCACCTGCCAGGGTTCGCCGGGCGCGGCGCTCAGGCCGAGCTCCTCGTCGACATCCGGCGTGCTCAGCGGCGTGCTCATGCCCACCCCATCTCGTGCAGCTGCTCGTCGTCGATTCCGTAGAAGTGCGCGATCTCGTGGACCAGTGTGGTGTGCACCTCCTCGCGGAGCTCCTCCTCGGAGTCGCACTCGGACAGGTGGGGTTCGCGGTAGATCACGATGCGATCCGGAAGCTCGCCCATGCCGTACCCGCCGCGCTCTGTGAGAGCGAGACCGTCATAGAGGCCGAGAAGATCCAGGCTTCCGTCCTCCGGCCGATCCTCGACCACGAACACGACGTTGTCGAGACCGTCCACCATGTCGTCCGGCAGCCGGTCGAGCTCGGCGATCACGAGTTCCTCGAAGCTCTCCGCATCCATCTCCATCATCGTCCAGCCTATTGCCGTCGGCGATCATGTGAGTTCTCTCATGATTCGATGCCGCTTCTCCGGGCTGACGGCGAAGTACGCGGAGAAGGCTGTCTGCATGGTCACTCTGGATCGTCCGGTCGTCGTCAGACGCGGTGCCGGGCCGGCGCCGCGTCCGACGAGGCGAGCGTCCCTGTGGATCGGGTTGGCAGCAGGGCTCGTGGCCTACGTGGGAGCGGGCGTCCCCTCTTACTGGGGCGATGAGGCGGCCAGCGTGCTGTCGGCGCAGCGGCCGTGGGCGAGCCTCACGGCAGAGCTCAGCACAGTCGACGCGGTGCACGGTCTGTACTACGCACTGCTTCATGTGTGGATAGACCTCTTCGGCAGCAGCGAGTGGTCGACACGGGCGCCCAGCGCGATCGGGATCGGATTCCTGGCCGCGGGGGTCGTCGTCCTCGGCCGACGCTGGTACGACGCCCGCACGGCGATCCTCGCAGGCGTGCTCATCCCGCTGATCCCGCGCGCCGGCGTGCTCGCGGTGGAGGCGCGCGGCTACGCCCTCGCCGCTGCCGCCGCAGTGTGGGTCACCGTCCTGTTCGTGCACATCGTCGATCGTGGATCCGGTCGTGTGATATGGGTGCTGTACGGCGCGGCAGTGGCGGCGAGCGGCACCCTGTTCCTCTATCTGCTGCTGATGCCGATGGTCCACGCCGCGTGGCTGTTCACGTGGCGCGCGTTCCAAGGCCGCGTCGCTCGGCGCTGGATCGGATCGATGCTGATCGCTGTGGTTCTCGCAGCCCCGATCATCCTGGCGGCGTCGACCCAGCGGGGGCAGGTGGCCTTTCTCGCGCATCGCGGCTACATGTCGCCTCGCGGCTGGTTCGTGACGCCGTGGTTCGCGCATCCAGCCCCTGCGGCGCTTCTCCTTCCTCTCCTCGTGATCGGCGTGCTCGTCGTGGTGCGGCGCCACCGCTCCATCCCGGGGGCGCTGCCGACGCTGGTCTGGCTGCTGGCCCCGGCCGCGGTGCTCGTGGTCCTCGACGTCTTCGTGTCGCCCACGTACAACCCGCGATATCTCTCGATCAGTCTGGGTGCTGTCGCGCTCCTCATCTCCTCCGGGGCGTGGGCGCTCGTCGATGTCGCGCAGCGGCTCGGCGTCCGGGGAGGTGCGCTGGCGGGGGCGTCTCTCATCGCGATCAGCGCCGTGGTCCTGGTACCCGAGTTCGTGCACCAGCGCACTCCGTTCGCGAAGGACGGCGGGGCGGACGGACGCGCTGTGGCGGCGGAGGTCGCCGCACGGAGCGATCCCGGCGACACGATCCTCTTCGGCACCGGCACCCGTCCATCCCGAGCGCCGAGGTTGATCTACCGCCTCTATCCGGAAGCCTTCGCCGGACTCGAGGATCCGCAGCTGATCACTCCCGCCGAGCAGACCGATGGCCTGTGGGATCGCATGGATGTCGTCTCCGACCTGGCGCCCACGCTGGACGACGGCACCGTCTGGCTGCTCGAGACCGGTTCCTCGGGTTCGGCCGAGGACGACATCGCCGCGCTGCTGCGGGCCGGATTCACCCAGGTCTCCCGCACAGACGTCCATCGCACCATCGTCTACGAGTTCCAGAAGGGAACATCATGATCGCGCGCACCGTCGTGGTTCTGCCTACCTACAACGAGATCGAGACCCTGCCGGAAGTGGTCGGGCGGCTGCGGAGCAGCGTTCCCACAGCCGACATCCTCGTCGTCGACGACGCGTCTCCCGACGGCACGGGTGAACTCGCCGACCTGCTGAGTTCCCGCATCCCGCAGGTGCACGTCCTACACCGTGCGGAGAAACAGGGGCTCGGGCCCGCATACATCGCCGGTTTCGCAGAAGCGGCGGCATCGGGTTACGAGGTGATCGTGCAGTCTGATGCCGACGGCTCGCACCGTCCGGAGGACCTTCCTCGCCTGCTCGACGCCTTGACCGGCGCCGATGTGGTGATCGGCTCGCGGTGGATGCCTGGCGGGACGGTGGAGAGGTGGTCGCCCGGTCGTCTCCTCCTCTCGCGAGCGGGGAGTGCGTATGCGGGCACGATGCTGCGGCTGCCGCAGAAGGACATCACGGGAGGTTACCGGGTCTTTCGGACCGAGGCTCTGGACCGGATCGTGCCGATGCAGGTGGAGAGCAGGGGCTACTGCTTCCAGATCGAGATGCTCGATCGAGCGGTGCGGAGCGGATGCCGAGTGACGGAGGTGCCGATCACCTTCGACGACAGGCTGCACGGGCAGTCGAAGATGTCGGGACGGATCGTGCTCGAGGCGCTCGGACAGGTCACCCGCTGGGGCATCGGCCGACGTCTCGGTTCTCGTCGGCAGGCGCAGACACTCCGGATCGAGGCCGCTCGTGTCTGAACGCATGAGAACACGACAGCCGTCCGTCCTCGCACAGCTCGCCAAGTTCGCCGCGGTGGGCGGTGTGGGCCTGATCGTCGACGTCGGCCTGTTCAATCTGCTGCTCCTGCACCCGTCCCAGTCCGCGGCGTGGCCGATGATCGCGAAGAGCGCGTCGACGGCGTGCGCGATCGCCGTGAACTGGATGGGAAGCAGATGGTGGACGTTCCGCGAGCAGCGGAGATCCGATGCCGTGCGTGAAGGACTCGAGTTCCTGGTCGCCAGTCTCCTCGGCAGCGGGGTGGCTCTCGCCTGCCTGGGTGTGTCGCACTATCTGCTCGCCTTCACGACGCCTGTCGCCGACAACGTGTCGGCGAACGTGGTCGGACTGATCGCCGGTTCCGCCGTCAGGTTCGCCGCATATCGCTCGTGGGTCTTCGCGGATCGCTCTGCGCGGGGCCCGTCTCAGTCGTCGGCGACGCCGAAGGTCACGACGACGGTGGCGCCGACGCCCTGACGGTTCTCGATGAGGGCCTCGCCGCCGCTCTTCTCAGCCAGCCCTGCGACGATCGCGAGACCGAGCCCGCTGCCGGAGTAGGACGGTGCTCGGCCGCGGACGAATCGTTCGAAGGCGCGATCGGCGACCTCCGGGTCGAAACCTCCTGCGTCGTCGCTGACGGCGAGGCGTGCACCGTCGGAGGTCACCGCGAGCGAGACGAGGATGCGCACGTCCTCCGATTCTGCGGCGGAGAGCGCGTTGTCCACGACGTTGTCGATGATCCGGGTGAAGTCGTCGGCACGGACGCGGAGCCGGACTCGGTCGTCTGCCACGTCGATGACGAAGTCGAGGTCGACGTTTCGCCCCGGTGTCCGCTCGGAGCTCTGCAGACGCAACCGGTCGATACGATCCATGACGGCGTCGACGAGCTGCTCTGCCGTGGCCGATCCGGCATCGCCGACGGCGTCGATGCGAGAGAGCTGCAGGAGCGAGTCGGCGATCCTCGTGAGACGGGCGAGCGTCGCGCGCGCTTCGCGGATGGCGGTGGCGTCGGCGGCGGCATCCGATCCATCGATCAGCTCGAATTGCGCCTGCAGGACGGCCAGGGGATTGCGCAGCTCGTGGCTCGCGTCCGAGACCATCTGCCGCTCCCTGTCGGTCGCAGCCCGCATGCGTTCGAGCAGATCGTTGAGCGTGCGGGCGAGGTCGGCGAGGTCGTCGTGCGCTTCTCCGACGGGGAGCAGCTCGCCGCGGCGCGAGACGACGAGCGTCTGCGCACTGCGTCGCATGTGATCCACCGGGCGCAGGGCGGCTCCTGCGACGAACCATGAACCCGCGGCGAATACGAGCGCCCCTGCAGCCAGCACGAGCACCATCAGACGGACCACGTCGGAGAGCACGTCCTCGGCGATGTCCGTGTCTCGTGTGGCCAGGACGTACCACGTGCCGTCCGCCGTCTCGACGGGATCGACGTACACGAAGAAGGTCTTGCTGCCGGCGCGGACGTGTTGCAGGCGAGGACCTTCCGCGATGATCTCCGTGGCGTGGTCGAGGAGGCCAGCCGGGAAGGTGTTCATGCGCTCGGTTCCGTCGGGCGCGACGATCGCCACGTGCTGCTTGACCCCCGGGGGCGGGAAGCGCTCATTCGGATCTTCCTGGATCGCCCCGCGATACACCTCGGTGATGCCGTGCAGGATCGCCCGCTCCTTGTCGGCCACGATCCCGGTGAGATGCGCGTACACGATGGCGGAGACGCCGGCGAGCAGCAGCACGGCGACGAGGGTGGAACCGATCGTGATGCGGGCCCGCAGTGAGATCCGTCGCCTCATCAGTCGGTTCCTCCCGAAAGCAGTCGGAAGCCGACTCCGCGTTCGGTGACGATCTGGGCTGCCGATCCCATCGAGTCGAGCTTGCGGCGAAGGTAGCCGACGTATTGATCGACGACGTTCGATTCGAAGTGCTCCGAACCCCAGACCTCGGCGAGCAGCGCTGGTCTCGAGACCGTCTCCCCAGCATGCTGCACCAGCGTCTTCAGCAGGTCGAATTCGCGCCTGCTGAGCTGCAGGTTCGCCTCTCCCACTGTGATGGCCCCGCGATCGACCGAAAGCGCGAGGTCGCCCGCACGCCAGTGCAGCTGCGCGCTGCCGTTTCGCCGCGTGAGCACGCGGAGTCGAGCGAACAGCTCGGCGAACTCGAACGGTTTGGTGAGGTAGTCGTCAGCGCCGGAGTCGAGTCCGTGGACGCGGTCATCGACCGCATCGCGGGCCGACAGCATCAGCACTCTGATAGATCCGTCGATCTGCTTCAGACGGCGGCACACCTCGAACCCGGTCATCCCCGGCATGTTCACATCGACGATGGCGAGGTCGAAGTCGCCGCCAGAGGCGAGGGTCAGCGCGGCGATGCCGCCGTCGGCGGTCGCCGCGCGATAGCCCTCTCGCTCGAGATGCCTGGCGACGAGCTCGGCGAGCTGCGGCTCATCATCGACGACGAGGATCCGGATCGACACAGCGTGAGTCTAAGCCCGCGGATCAGTGCACGAGCGCGAGGAGCGCGGCGACCACGATGAACAGGCATCCGAAGACGATGTTGAGCGTCCGCTGTCCCCGCTCCGAGCGAGCGAGCCGGCGGAACGGTCGCGCTGCTGCTGCGAAGAAGCCCCACATGACCACGATGTCGACAGCGATCGTCGTGACGATGATGGTCAAGTACTGGGGCAGCTGCGGCTGGTCGAGACGCACGAACTGGGGGATGAACGCGAGGAAGAACACGATCGCCTTCGGGTTGAGCAGGTTCACCCACAGGCCCCGACGCACCATCGACCAGCGGCCCTCGCTCGGTGCGTCGGCCACGGGGTCGTCGTCGGTCGAAGAGAGCGTGGGCTTCGCAAGGATCAGACGGATGCCGAGATAGACGAGATAGGCGGCGCCGGCGTATCGGATGATGTTGAACAGCAATTCGGACTGAGAGACGATCAGGCCGACTCCCGCCGCCACGATGATGACGTGGACGATCAGAGCGAGCTGCTGGCGTGAAGCTGATGACGATGAACGAGGCGAGGAGCGTGCCCCAGAGGGCGGAAGACACTCGTCGATTCTAAGGGCTGACGCTCTCAGCGCTCTGGTGCCGGCCGCAGGTCCAGCCGGCGCAGCAGCTGCGCGTTGAGCGCGACGACGATTGTGGAGAGCGACATCAGGATCGCTCCGACCGACATCGGCAACACGAATCCGAACGGCGCCAGCACGCCGGCCGCCAGCGGAACCGACAGGAGGTTGTAGCCGGCCGCCCACCAGAGATTCTGCGTCATCTTCCGATAGCTCGCCGTGGACAGGTCGATCACCGAGAGGACGCTGCGCGGATCGCTTCCCGCGAGGATCACGCCCGCTGAGGCGATGGCGACGTCCGTGCCCGCGCCGATCGCCAGGCCGACGTCGGCCTGGCTGAGGGCCGGGGCGTCGTTCACGCCATCCCCGATCATCGCGACCGTGCGTCCCTCCGCCTGGAGCTCGCGAACCTTCGACGACTTGTCTTCAGGACGCACGCCCGCGTAGATGCGGTCGATGCCGAGTTCCGTGCCGACGTGCTCAGCGACCGCGGCCGCATCGCCTGTGATCATGACCACGTGGATTCCTCGGGAATGCAGTGACCGCACGGCCTCCCGGGATTCGGGCCTGATCTCATCGGCAAGACGCAACGCTCCGGCGACGACGTGGTCGACGAGCACGTGGAGGATGATCGCTCCTTCGCGACGCCAGTCGTCGGCCACGGACAGCTCCGCGGCGCGGCTCTCGCGGAGGAGGTTCGGACCGCCCACCTGAACCACGCGCCCGCCGACGCGGGCGCTTACACCGATGGCGGGAGAGGAGGAGAAGTCGGTGGAAGCGGGGACGTCCAGGCCGCGCTCCTGGGCGGCGGCGACGATGGCCTTGGCCAGCGGATGTTCGGAGTCGTGCTCGGCGGAAGCGGCCAGCGCCAGCAGCTCGTCCTCCCCGAACGGCTCGACGGGCGCCACGCCGGTCACAGCAGGTGCGCCTTTCGTGAGGGTGCCCGTCTTGTCGAAGAGGATGGTGTCGACCGTGCGCATCGTCTCGAGCGCCAGACGATCCTTCACGAGCACCCCGGCCTTGGCCGCTCGCTCGGTGGCGATCGACACGACGAGAGGGATCGCGAGACCGAGGGCGTGAGGGCAGGCGATCACGAGCACGGTGATCGCCCGAATGACGGCATCGTCCGGCATCCCGAGCACCGTCCAGATGAGAGCGGTGACCGCTGCTGCGGCCAGCGCGAACCAGAACAGCCACGCAGCGGCCCGGTCGGCGATGCGCTGAGCGCGTGAGGACGACGCCTGAGCGTCGGCGACGAGCTTCTGGATGCCGGCCAGGGCCGTGTCGGCACCGATGGCAGTGACCCGCACCCGAAGGCCGGAGTCGGTCGCCACGGTTCCGGCCACCACTCGATCGCCGACGGCCCTGCGCACTGTGCGGGATTCGCCGGTGATCATCGATTCGTCGAGCTGTGCGGAACCCTGCACGATGATTCCGTCGACCGGCATCCGTCCCCCCGGGCGGACGATGACGACGTCGTCGATCTGCAGATCCGCGGGGCTCACCTGCACGATGTTCGCGCCGTCGACGCGCTCGGCCTCGTCGGGGAGCAGCGCGGCGAGCGAGTCGAGAGCGGACGTGGTCTGTGCGAGCGAACGCATCTCGATCCAGTGACCGAGGAGCATGATCACGATCAGCAGTGCGAGTTCCCACCAGAACTCGAGTTCGTGATGCAGGATTCCGAGGCTCGCGCCCCAGGAAGCGAGGAAGGCGACCGTGATCGCGAGTCCGATCAGAAGCATCATGCCGGGTCGGCGGGACCTGATCTCGTCCACGGCGCCGGTGAGGAAGGGGGCGCCGCCCCACACGTACATGACGGTGCCGAGTGCCGGTGCGATCCATCGCGCCCAACCGGTCACTTCGTAGCCTAGGATCATCCCGAACATCGGAGAGGTCGTGACGACGGGAACGGCGATCAGCAGCATGATCCAGAAGAGCCGCCGGAACCGATCGGCGTGGCCCGCATGCCCGGCGTGACCTTCGTGCCCCGCGTGGTGCGCATGCTTCTGCATCTCAGGTGTCGCGTGCGGGTGGTGCTCGCTGTGCATCTGCTCGTGGCTCTCCATGCTGACGAGAACCCCATACCCAGTGGGGGTATTCCCGAAGTGTCGGAAATGCAAGAAGCCCCGGCTCGATGAGCCGGGGCTTCGCTTGGGGTGGCTAACGGGACTCGAACCCGCGACCCCCGCGACCACAACGCGGTGCTCTACCAACTGAGCTATAGCCACCATGTGCCCGATGCATCGGGCAACCAGACGAGTCTATTACATGTTCGGAGCGAACTTTGACACGACGGAGGAGGCGATCTCGCGGACTTCCTCGCTCGTCGGGCCGGGCTCTGTCACGAAGACGGCCTGACGGTAGTACTGGAGCTCGCGGATCGACTCGAGGATGTCGGCGAGGGCGCGATGCCCTCCGTCTTTCGCCGGGGCGTGGAAGAACGCTCGCGGATACCAGCGGCGAGACAGCTCCTTGATGCTCGACACATCGACGTTGCGGTAATGCAGCCAGCCGTCGACGTCGGGCATGTACTTCGCGAGGAACATCCGATCCGTGCCGATCGTGTTGCCGGCGAGCGGAGCTTTGCGCTCCAGCGGCACGAAGCGCTTGATGTACGCGAGTGTCTGCGCCTGCGCGTCCTCCAAGGAGACGCCGAGCGGGATCTCCTCGATGAGGCCGGACGAGGTGTGCATGCTCGTCACGAAGTCGTTCATGTTCTCGAGCGCAGCCGCGCTCGCGCGGATCACCACCTGGAAGCCCGGATCGACGGGACGGAGCTCGAAATCAGTGATGACGACCGCGATCTCGACGAGCTCGTCGACCGCGAGGTCGAGGCCGGTCATCTCACAGTCGATCCAGACCAGTCGGTCGTTCTCGGACGCAGATACCATTCGATCATCCTATCGACGGTGCCGACATCGGTTGCGTGGAGCACGGTACGGTTGAACGGCACGCCCTCTTAGCTCAGTGGATAGAGCAACAGCCTTCTAATCTGTCGGTCGCTGGTTCGAATCCAGCAGGGGGCACGACGACTGCTTCGACGGGGCTCAGCCGTTGCGCAGCGCAGCGACGGCGTCGTCGGCCCGCCAGAAGTCGCCGACCAGGCGGAACTGCCCGGTGGCGAGATGCAGTCGCTCGGCGCGATAACGGATGCCCAGAGGGTCGGCGATCATCCGAAGATGTCCGAGAAGCCGGCCGGACGCGTCTTGGACGCGCCACAGGTGAGCGGACGCCCGCACGAGATGCTCTCGTGAGGAACGCAATCGCGGAGCGGCGTAGGGAACTTCGGGTGCGGACTGGATCAGCTTGTCGGACATCGGTGACTCCTTCCTGATCCGACGCTACGGGGGGCCTCCGACATCGGGTTATGCCCTCCCACCTGGACTGTTCCTGCACAGCCGGTGAAGATCGACGGCTTCTCCACAGAAGGTGCGTCAGCGCCCACCCGGGGTCCGCCATGCGGCGCATCCTGGAGCGATCCGGGCATGCCCCGGCTTGCAGAGGAGAAGAACATGACGGAGATCCTGACCATCGTCGGCAAGGTGGCCACAGACCCGACGACCGGGCGCACGGCCGGCGGCACACCGGTCACCAACTTCCGCCTGGCGAGTACGCACCGCCGGTTCGACCAGGCGACCAACACCTGGATCGACGCGGAGACCAACTGGTTCAGCGTCGCCGCGTTCCGTCAGCTGGCGGAGCATGTGCGCGCCTCGCTGCACACGGGCGACAGTGTCATCGTCACCGGGAGGTTGAAGATCCGGAACTGGGAGGCGAACGGAAAGCACGGCACCAGCGTCGACATCGATGCGGAGGCGATCGGCCACGATCTTCGCTGGGGGACGAGCAGCTACATGCCCCGCTCGAGGGTCATCACGGCGAGTCGCGAGTTCGGAGATGCCGACGGCTCGCCCACGCGCGGCGATGTCGCTGCAGCCCCGGCTCAGTCCGGACAGTTGTACCCCGATCCCGTGACCGGCGAGGTGAGCGACGACGAGGAGAACCTGCTCGACGACATCGACGTGTCATGGGCGACCGGTGACGAGGAGGTGAAGGACGAGACCACGGTGCTCAACTGAACGTCGCGCGGACGCGGCGCATGTGCAGGTTCGGGGGAGGGCGGCCCGTAGACTCGGTTCGTGCTACGACGACCGGCCTCCTCCGCATCGCGCATCGTGCTGTCGGGTGCCGCCGCTGCCATGATTCTCGTTCTGTCCGCTTGCGCACCGACGTCCACGCCGACGCCGACGACGACAGACGGCGCACAGGAGAGTCCGACCGCACCCCCGAGCTCGGAGGGCCCGGTGCTCGTCGCCGACGGCTCGGCCGCCGACAACCTTCCGCTGTTCACGGCTGTCACCGCGCAGGTGTGGTCCACGGACCAACGCGTATCCGGGCGTGCCTACATCGATGCGCTGATCGCAGCGGGCTTCGACCGTGCAGCCATGCAGGTGACGCAGGATCAGTCCACCGTCGGCAACGCCGCTGAGACTCTGCAGTTCTCCGTGCGATGGGGCGAGACGGAATGCCTGGTCGGCCAGGTGGGCCCGTCGACCGGTGAACCCGTCACCGTGGTTCTGCCGCAGCTCGCTGAAGGACGCTGTCTCGTGGGGAGCACGCGCGCAATCGACTGGTGACCGCTCGGCGCTCACGACAACGGCACAGCACAGGGCCGGTAGGCTGGAGTGTCGATCTTCGACGCCGACAGAAGGAGCATTTTCGGTGGCTGAGTACATCTACTCGATGGTTCGAGCGCGTAAGGCGGTGGGCGACAAGCTCATCCTCGACGACGTCACCATGGCGTTCCTTCCTGGAGCCAAGATCGGCATGGTCGGCCCGAACGGCGCCGGAAAGTCGACGATCCTCAAGATCATGGCCGGCCTCGACACGCCTTCCAACGGGGAGGCGAAGCTGTCTCCTGGATTCTCCGTCGGCATCCTGATGCAGGAGCCCGAACTCGACGAGTCGAAGACCGTCATCGAGAACATCCAGGACGGCATCGCGATCAAGGCGAAGCTCGACCGCTTCAACGAGATCTCGGCTCTGATGGCCGATCCGGATGCCGACTTCGACGCGCTGCTCGCCGAGATGGGCTCCCTCCAGGAGGAGATCGACGCCGCCGACGGCTGGGACCTCGACTCCCAGCTGGATCAGGCTATGGACGCACTGCGCACTCCGCCGGCGGACGCCGCGATCGCACCGCTCTCCGGTGGAGAGAAGCGTCGCGTCGCACTCGCCAAGCTTCTGCTGCAGAAGCCGGACCTGCTTCTGCTCGACGAGCCCACCAACCACCTCGACGCCGAGAGCGTGCTCTGGCTCGAGCAGCACCTGCAGGCGTACAAGGGCGCGGTGATCGCGATCACCCACGACCGGTACTTCCTCGACCACGTCGCTGAATGGATCGCCGAGGTCGACCGCGGACGTCTGATCGGCTACGAGGGCAACTACTCGACCTATCTCGAGAAGAAGGGCGAGCGCCTGGAGATCCAGGGCAAGAAAGACGCCAAGCTTGCGAAGCGACTCAAGGAGGAGCTCGAGTGGGTGCGTGCCAGCGCCAAGGGTCGCCAGACGAAGTCGAAGGCACGTCTCGCCCGGTACGAGGAGATGGCATCTGAGGCGGAGCGCACCCGGAAGCTCGACTTCGAAGAGATCACGATCCCCGCGGGTCCGCGACTGGGCAGCGTCGTGATCGAGGCGAAGAAACTCCAGAAGGGCTTCGACGGTCGCTCGCTCATCGACGGTCTCAGCTTCAGCCTGCCGCCGAACGGCATCGTGGGTGTGATCGGTCCGAACGGTGTGGGAAAGACGACGCTGTTCAAGACGATCGTCGGACTCGAGCCGCTCGACGGCGGCGACCTGAAGATCGGCGAGACCGTCAAGATCAGCTACGTCGACCAGTCGCGCTCGAACATCGACCCCAACAAGACCCTGTGGGAGGTCGTGTCGGACGGACTCGACTACATCACCGTCGGCAAGACCGAGATCCCCTCCCGTGCCTACGTGTCGAAGTTCGGCTTCAAGGGACCGGATCAGCAGAAGAAGGCCGGCGTTCTCTCCGGCGGCGAACGCAACCGCTTGAACCTCGCGCTCACGCTGAAAGAGGGCGGCAACCTGCTTCTCCTCGACGAGCCGACCAACGACCTCGACGTCGAGACCCTCAGCTCGCTCGAGAACGCCCTGCTCGAGTTCCCCGGTTGCGCCGTGGTCATCACCCACGACCGGTGGTTCCTCGACCGCATCGCCACGCACATCCTCGCTTACGAGGGCACCGACGAGCAGCCCGACAAGTGGTACTGGTTCGAGGGCAACTTCGAGGCGTACGAGCAGAACAAGATCGAGCGTCTCGGCCCTGACGCGGCCAAGCCGCACCGGTCGACGCACCGCAAGCTGACGCGTGACTGACGTGCAGGCCTCGGACGCGGCAGCCGAGCTGTCCGCAAAGTCGTCTCGGCTGCACATCCCGATCCAGCTGCGCTGGGGCGACCTCGACGCGTTCAACCACGTGAACAACACGTCGATGCTCAAGCTGCTCGAAGAGGCGCGCGTGCGCGCGTTCTGGCGGGCCGGCCCGGGGGAGGAGGCGCCGTCGACAGCAGTGCTCGACTCCGGGATCGAGGAGGGCATCCTGACGCTCATCGCGCGTCAGGAGATCGAGTACCTCGCGCCGGTGCCGTACCAGCGGCGTCCGCTCGAGGTGCAGATGTGGTTCGGAAAGCTCGGCGGATCGAGCGTCGAGGTCTGCTACGAGGTGCACAACGACCCGGCATCCGAGTCCCGGCAGCTGTACGCGCGCTCCACCGCCATCATCGTCCTCGTCGACGCGGGCACGGGACGCCCGACGCGGCTCACTCAGGAGATGCGCGACGTGTGGGAGCCCTTCACCGGCCCGTCGATCGAGTACGCGCACCGTTGACGGCGAGGCGGTCGAGGCGCTGGCGCGCCCGGTCGCTCGGTCAGGACGGCACGCGGATCATGATCTCCTGCGCAACCGTGGCGACCAGATCGCCGTCTCGCGTGTAGATCCGCCCCTGCGCGAGCCCTCGTCCGCCACGGGCGTTCGGCGACTCCTGCAGGTACAGCAGCCACTCGTCGACGCGTGCCGGCCGATGCCACCACATCGCGTGGTCGAGGCTCGCGACCTTGAGACCGGGAAGCGCCCAGTACGCGCCGTGGGCGCGCAGGATCGACTCCTGAATGGTCATGTCGCTGAGATAGGCGAGCGCCGCCCGGTGCAGGCGCTGGTCGTCGGGCAGCGGTGCACGCATGCGCATCCACACGCCCTGCTGCGGCACCTGGGCGTCGTCGCTCGGCAGGAACAGCGGAGACTCGATGTGTCGGACGTCGGCCGCCCTGTCGCTCAGCATTCGGGCTGTGCCCTCGGGGAGCCCATCGACCCGTTCCTCGTCCGGGAGCAGCGTCTCCGGGGCGGGGATGCCCGCAGGCATCGGCACCGCGTGTTCGAGACCCGGGTCCTGATCCTGGAACGAGGCGATCATCGAGAAGATCGGCACGCCGTTCTGGTAGGCCTGCGAACGCCGCGTCGAAAAGGAGCGTCCGTCGTGGATGCGATCGACGGCGATGGTGATGCCCTGCGACGCGTCACCGGGACGCAGGAAGTACCCGTGCATGGAGTGCACGGCCCGATCTTCAGGAAGGGTGCGCTCCGCGGCGATCAGGCTCTGTGCGAGCACCTGCCCGCCGTAGATGCGCCCGCTCGGCATGGGGTGCGACGAGCCGGTGAAGATGTCCTCGGTCGTGCGCGCCTGAGTTGTGTCGAGATCCAGCACCGCGAGCAGCTGCTCGACGGTGCGGATCGCGTGCTGATCGGCGGTCATTCATGCCCTTCCGGTCGGTCGTGACGTCGCATGTGCGCTTCCTGGCGACTGCTGCGGCCGCTGGCGTTGCTAGTTTAGAGTGCGTGCCGCACCCTCTCGTCCTCGCCGATGCCGAAACGTCCAAGGACGTCCTCACGTTCGTGGGGAGGGCTCGGCGCATCTCCGATGAAGGCGTGCGTCTGCAGGGGGCCAACGGCGTGCTCGCGCTCACGGCCGCAGCTCTCGCCCCGCACGGACTCTTCGATCAGACCCCGACCGTCCTGGCGATGCGCGTCGTGCATGCCGATCCTGAACTGCAGTGCGACATCGTCGTCGCCGAGTTGACCCCAGGAGCGGACGAGCGGATGCTGCAGCTGCCCGAATCGGGCCTGTCGCCCTCATGGGCGGGAATCGCGCCTCCTCGACAGGGTTGGGAGGCCACGGGCACGCTCGCCGCCTCTCTGATCGCCCAGCGCGCCCAGTGGGGGATCAGCGCCGTGGCACGAGGTGCTGCTCCCGGGGCCGGTGAAGAGGCGGTGCGTGCGCTGCGTGCCGCCATCTGGGGAGAGCTCGACGAAGACCTCGGTCACCTTCCCCGTGGCGTGGCCTTCGCCGCCGACGCGTTCGGCTTCATCTCAGGCGAGGAGGACGTCCCCGTCATGCGCTCTGGGCGCTGGATCCGTCTGGCCTTCCGCCGCGGTCACGTCTTGTCGCGCGGCCCGGTGGCGACCGGCCTCACCGCGGTGCGTGGCACCGGCAGCGCGGACTGAGCTCAGCCCGCCGCCGCGCGACCCGCCTGGCGGCCCGAGAACAGGCATCCACCGAGGAAGGTCCCCTCGAGCGCCCGATATCCGTGCACGCCGCCGCCGCCGAAACCGCTCGCCTCGCCGGCCGCGAACAATCCCGGAATGGCGATGCCATCGGCGTCGAGGGCGCGCCCGTCGAGGTCGGTGTGAATGCCGCCGAGCGACTTCCTCGTCAGTACGTGCAGCTTGACGGCGATCAGAGGACCGGCCGCGGGGTCCTGCAAGCGATGTGGCGATGCCGTGCGGATCAGCTTGTCCCCGCGATAGCCGCGCATCGAGCGGAGCATCCCGATCTGCGCGTCCTTGGTGAAATCGTTGTCCATCTCGAGATCGCGTGCGAGAACCTCGTTGCGCACGCGGTCGATGTCGAGAGCGTCTCCGCCCGGATGACGGCGCATCTGCTCGAGCAGCGACTCGAGATCGTTCTCGACGATGAAGTCCTCGCCCTCGTCGAGGAAGGACTGCACAGGAGCGGTGGGCCCCTTCGCGAGTCGTGACTTCAGCAGCAGCCCCACATCCTTGCCGGTGAGGTCGGGGTTCTGCTCGCTCCCGGAGAGCGCGAACTCCTTCTCGACGATCTGCCGGGAGGTGACGAACCAGGAGTGGTCGTGGCCGGTCGTGCGCAGGTGAGCCAGCGTGCCGAGCGTGTCGAATCCGGGGAACAGCGGCACGGGGAGCCGCTTGCCGGTGGCGTCGAGCCACAGCGACGACGGCCCGGGGAGGATGCGGATGCCGTGGGAGGGCCACACCGGATCCCAGTTGGTGATGCCCTCGACGTAGTGCCACATGCGGTCGCCGTTGATCAGCCGCGCCCCCGCCGCCTCAGCCACGGGCTGCATCGAGCCGTCCACGTATGCGGGCACTCCGCTCAGCATGTGCGTGGGCGGCGTACCGAGCCGCTCGGGCCAGGCCGCGCGCACGAGGTCGTGGTTGCCGCCGATCCCACCGGAGGCGATCACGGTCGCTCCTGCGGCGATCTCGAAACCGCCGATCACGTCGCGCGAGGACTCCTCGCCCCGCTCGGCGGCGCTGGTGGCGAGCACGTCACCACGGGCGCCGGCGACCGCTCCATCTGCGGAGACGAGTCCGGTGACGCGATGCCGGGGGAGGATCGTGATCCGACCCTGTCGCTCACCCTGCTCGACGCGTGCGGCGAACGGCGCCACGATTCCGGGGCCGGTGCCCCACGTGATGTGGAACCGCGGTACGGAGTTGCCGGGGCCGAGGGCGCCGTAACCGCCGCGTTCAGCCCAGCCGACGACAGGGAAGAACCCGACACCGCGCTCGCGCAGCCAGGCGCGCTTCTCGCCTGCGGCGAAGTTCAGGTACGCCTCCGCCCAGCGGCGCGGCAATTCGTCTTCCGGCCGGTCGAAACCTGCGTTCCCGAACCAGTCCTGCGTGGCGAGCTCGAGGGAATCCTTGATCCCCATGCGGCGCTGCTCGGGAGAGTCGATGAAGAACAGTCCGCCGAACGACCACCACGCCTGTCCGCCCAGGTTCGTGCGGGGCTCCTGGTCGATCAGGATCACGCGCTTTCCGGCATCCAGCGCCTCGCAGGCGGCGACCAGCCCGGCCAACCCCCATCCGATCACCAGGACATCTGTGGACAGGGTTGACTTCGTCATGCGTTCTCCGTTGATTCCTGACGTGCTCGGGTCTCGAGAGTGGGGCGGCCGGACGCTGCCGGCCCGATGCCCGACGGCTCGAATGTGTTCACCATGGCATAGGCGGCGCGTTCGAGGTAGTCCCAGAGGGTCGCTTCGTGCAGAGGCGACAACTTCGTCTCCGTGACGGCGGTGCGCATGTGCGTGAGCCAACGATCGCGAGCGTCGGGGTCGATGTGGAAGGGCATGTGCCGCATCCGCAGACGGGGGTGCCCCCGTGTCTCGCCATACGTGGTGGGTCCGCCCCAGTACTGTGCGAGGAACATCGTCAGCCGTTCGGCGGCCGGGCCCAGGTCCTCTTCGGGGTACATGGGCTTCAGCACGGGGTCGAGGGCGACCTCGCGGTAGAACACTCCGACCAGCTTCTCGAACGTGGCGTGACCGCCGACCTCGTCGTAGAACGTCATCGCTGCGGGGTCCCTTCGTCACCGGGTTTCGCGCCGTCGCCGGACTTCTTTCGGCGCCAGATGCCGCGATCGGGGATCACCGGAACGCCGGTGATCGCGTTGGGCCTGGTCTTCGGCGGATTCGCGCCGCGGACGCGCTGTGCGCCCTCGAGGCCGGTCGGGATCACGCCGACCATGCTCGGGATCGCGACGTCCTGCTCGTGGAGCGCCGTACGCAGGCGCTTGCGAAGCTCCTGCGAGACGTCGTCCTTGGCGTTCGCCCGCGCCTTGATCACGATGCGCACGACGAGCGCATCGCCGCCGATGGATTCGAGACCCCACAGCTCGGGCTTCTCCACGATGCGCGTGCGCCACTTCGGATCCTTGGCGAGTCCCTGTGCGGTCTCGAGCATCGTGTGCTCGACGGCATCGAGGTCGACATCGGCGGGAACCCCGAGGTCGATGATCACGCGCGCCCACCCCTGCGACATGTTGCCGATGCGGGTGACCTCGCCGTTGCGGACATACCAGAGAGTGCCGTTCACGTCACGGACCTGCGTGATGCGCACGCTCACGTACTCGACCACCCCGCTCGCGAGGCCGAGATCGACGACGTCGCCGATGCCGATCTGGTCCTCGGCGACGATGAACATGCCGTTCAGGACGTCTTTGACGATGTTCTGGGCCCCGAAGCCGAGTCCCGCGCCCACGGCCGCCGTCAGCAGGGTCAGCGAGCCGAGAAGTCCGCTGTCGATCGCGTTGACGATCAGCACGAGGGCGATCACGACGAGCATCACGTTGACGATGTTCTGCAGGATGCTGCCGAGCGTGCGGGTGCGCTGCACGAGCCGCATGTCGGCGAGCGGCGACCGTTCCAGGGCCTGGGTGTCGTCGACTGCGGCCTTGCTCTTCGCGCTGTCGACGATCCGATGAACGACGCGGCGGATGAGGACGCGCAGCACCAGTGCGATGAGCACGCAGCTCGCGATGATGATCGCGATCGTGAGTGCAGTCCAACCGACCGGGATGAGCACCGTGAGCACGGTCTGCAGCCAGTCGGGAAGCGCTTGGAACCACTCGGGAAGCGGTGCGTCGACAGGCGGGTCGGTAGTAGCGAAGGGGAACATCATCACCACAGATCCTAGCGATCAGGCCTCTGCGCGGGCTGGATGCTTCGACAGGCTCAGCGACTCAGAGCCTGAGTCTCTGAGCCTGTCGGAGGGTCAGTCCTCGGCGTCGCGCGCCTGCGCCGCGAGCGCACGCTCGACGTCGGCGAGGTTCTCCATCACGAGACGACGCAGGGCCGGGGGAGCGTCCTGGTGGGCCGCGAGCCAACCACGGGTCGCATCGCGCAGCTCGATGTCGGCGAGAGCGGTCGGGAAGAGTCCGACGACCAGGTACTGGGCGATCTGGTACGAGCGCGACTCCCAGATCGGAAGAAGCATGTCGAAGTACGCGGGCACGAACTCGGCGAGAACGTCGACTCCGGCGGGGTGGACGAAGCCGAGCGCCGCCGAACGCACGATCGTGTTGGGTGCGTCGTCGCGCTCGATGAGCGATGACCACGCGGCCTTCTTCGATGCGGAGTCGGGGAGAGCTGCCCGAGCCTGAGCCGCGAACTCTCCGCCCTTGGCCGTGTTGTCGGCAGTGAGCGCGGCGTCGATGGTGGCGGCATCCGTCGCGCCGATCGTTGCGAGGCCGACCAGCAGCTGCCAGTTCAGGTCCGCATCGATCTCGAGACCGGGAAGGGTCTCCTCGCCGGAGCGCAGGCGACCCACGATGCCCGCATGCTCGGGTGTGACCAGGGAGTTCGCGAAAGCCGTGACGAACTGCAGCTGGCTGTCGCTTCCGGCCTCGGCGCCCTCCGCCAGCGACCACAGGCCGTCGGCGATCTTCTGCCGCGCCGCGAGACGCTGCGCAGGGTCGACATAGAGCGTCGCGGCCGTGCGCAGCTGAGCGAGCGTGGTGCGCACGGTGGTCGATTCGGTCTCGCGTCCGATGTTGCCGAGCACGAGATCGATGTAGTCGGATGCCGCGCTCTCGGCGTCGCGGGTCTGGTCCCAGGCCGCACCCCAGACGAGCGAGCGCGCCAGCGGATCACGGATGTCGGCAAGGTGCGCGACGGCGGTGGCGAGGGAACGCTCGTCGAGCCGGATCTTGGCGTACGCCAGGTCTTCGTCGTTGAGCAGCACGAGATCCGGGCGGGCGATCCCGTTGAGCTCTGGCACCTCGGTGCGGTCGCCGTCGACATCGACCTCGATGAAGTGCGTGCGCACGAGCGAGCCGCCCTGCAGCGTGTAGAAGCCGATGCCGAGCCGGTGCGGGCGAATGGTCGGGTAGTCGGCAGGTGCGGTCTGCGTGACCGCGAAGCGCGAGATCGTGCCGTCTGCGGCCTCGGCGATGAGCGGCTCGAGGGTGTTGACACCGGCCGTCTCCAGCCACTTCTTCGACCACGTGCTCAGGTCGCGACCGCTTGTGGCTTCGAGCTCGGTGAGCAGGTCGCTGAGCTCGGTGTTGCCCCAGGCATGCTTCTGGAAGTACTGCGAGACACCGGCGAAGAACGCCTCGATTCCGACCCAGGCGGCGAGCTGCTTCAGCACCGATCCGCCCTTGGCGTACGTGATGCCGTCGAAGTTGACCTGCACGTCTTCGAGGTCGTTGATCACGGCCGTGATCGGATGCGTCGACGGAAGCTGGTCCTGACGGTAGGCCCAGGTCTTCTCCATGGCGTTGAACGTGGTCCACGCCTCTGTCCACTCGGTGGCCTCGGCGGTCGCGATGGTCGAGGCCCACTCGGCGAACGACTCGTTCAGCCAGAGATCGTTCCACCACTTCATGGTGACCAGGTCTCCGAACCACATGTGCGCGAGCTCATGCAGGATCGTGACGACGCGGCGCTCCTTGACGGCATCCGTCACCTTGCTGCGGAAGACATAGGTCTCGGTGAAGGTCACCGCGCCCGCGTTCTCCATTGCACCCGCATTGAACTCGGGCACGAAGAGCTGGTCGTACTTCGCGAAGGGATACGGCACGCCGAACTTCGACTCGAAGTAGGCGAAGCCCTCGCGGGTCTTGTCGAAGATGTAGTCGGCGTCGAGATGCTGCCACAGGCTCTTGCGCCCGTAGACGCCCAGCGGGATGACCCGGCCGGATGCGCTGGTCAGCTCGGAGAAGGTCGCCTCGTAGGGGCCGGCGACGAGCGCCGTGATGTACGAGGAGATGCGCGGAGTGGGCTCGAATCCCCACGTCGCGACCTCTCCGGTCCCCGAGCCCGACGAAGGGTCGTGCACGATGGGCTCGGGCGTGGGCGAGTTGGACACGACCTTCCACGCGGCCGGGGCCGTCACGGTGAACTGGAACGTCGCCTTCAGGTCGGGCTGCTCGAACACCGCGAACACGCGGCGGGAGTCGGGCACCTCGAACTGGGAGTACAGGTAGACCTCGTCGTCGACAGGGTCCACGAAGCGGTGCAGGCCCTCGCCCGTGTTCGTGTACAGGCAGTCCGCATCGACGACGAGGACGTTCTCGGCCTGCAGACCGGTCAGAGCGATCCGCGAATCGGCGTAGACCTCGTTCGGGTCGAGCTGCTCTCCGTTCAGAGAGATCTCGCGCACCTCGCGGGCGATCAGATCGATGAAGGTGAAGCTCTCGGGGGTGGCGGTGAATCGCACAACGCTGCGAGAGCCGAAGACCTCGGCACCCTTCGTCAGATCGAGGGCGACTTCGTACGACTGGGTGTCGATGACGTCGCGGCGCTCCTGCGCTTCGATGCGGGTGAGGTTCTCTCCAGGCACTGCTGTACTCCCAGGGGTGAGGGGACGTGGCCGCGGTTCGGGCGCAGTTGGCGCCGACGGCAACCATGACAGCCTACGCCAGGACCCGACGGGCGTCCGCGCACGCGCAAGGATGAAAGGATGGAGAAGTGACTGCGAACGATCAGACCCTCGTGGCCTTCGCCTCTCCCGCTGCCGCAGGTGCTGCGCCTCACGTGGAGACTCCGGTGGCATATGACGCGCTGATCCTCGCGTCGTTCGGTGGTCCGGAGGGGCAGGATGACGTCATCCCGTTCCTGCGCAACGTGACGCGTGGGCGCGGCATCCCCGACGAGCGCTTGGAGGAGGTCGCGCACCACTACCGTCACTTCGGCGGCATCAGCCCGATCAACGAGCAGAACCGGCAGCTGAAAGCCGCACTCGAGGCCGAGATCGCCGCACGCGGACTCGACCTGCCCGTCTACTGGGGAAACCGCA
>JAEKKN010000035.1 GCA_019510305.1 Microbacterium sp. | reverse complement strand
GAGGTCGCGCACCACTACCGTCACTTCGGCGGCATCAGCCCGATCAACGAGCAGAACCGGCAGCTGAAAGCCGCACTCGAGGCCGAGATCGCCGCACGCGGACTCGACCTGCCCGTCTACTGGGGAAACCGCAACTGGGATCCCTATCTCGCCGACGCGTTCACACAGGCCGCGGATGACGGGCACTCCACGTTGCTGGTGCTCGCGACGAGCGCATACAGCTCCTACTCGAGCGACCGCCAGTACCGAGAGGACATCGCGAAGGCGATCATCGACGCGAACCTCGAACAGCGGGTCACCGCCGACAAGGTGCGTCTCTTCTTCGACCACCCCGGATTCGTGGCTCCTTTCCAAGAAGGAGTCGACGACGCCGTGCGCGCTCTGCTCGCCGACGGCATCGCCGCGGAGGACATCCGGGTGCTGTTCTCGACCCACTCGATTCCGACGGGCGATGCCGAGCGCTCCGGACCCCGCGATGTCGACTGGGGTGTGGGCGGTGCGTACGCCGCCCAGCACCGGGCCGTCGCCGAGCACATCATGGGCGAACTGGCTGCCGTCACGGGCGGATCGACCGTGCCATGGCAGCTCGTGTTCCAGTCGCGCTCCGGCCCGGCCAGCCAGCCGTGGCTCGAGCCCGACATCAACGACGTGATCTCGACACTGCCCGAGACCGGTGCGAAGGCGGTCGTGATCGTTCCGCTCGGGTTCGTCAGCGACCACATGGAGGTGCTCTGGGATCTCGACACCGAGGCGATGGAGACCGCGGAGGAAGCTGGCATCCGCGCCGTCCGCACCCCGACCCCCGGCACGCACCCCGCATTCGTCGCGGGGCTCATCGACCTCGTCGTCGAGCGCATCGAGGGCACGCCGGTTGCAGAGCGGCCGCATCTCACCGAACTCGGCCCCTGGTACGACGTCTCTCGCCCCGGTGACTGCGAGAACGCGCGGTTGGGCTTCAGACCCGCCGCCGCCGGTCTCGTCCCGTAACGCCGGATTCGGCATCCGACACTCTCAATAGGATGGGAACCATGCGCATCCACATCGCCACCGATCACGCCGGTCTCGACTTCTCGACGCAGCTGCAGGACCACCTTCGGTCGGCAGGACACGAAGTCGTCGATCATGGCCCGATCGAGTACGACGCCGTCGACGACTACCCGGCATTCTGCATCCGTGCGGCCCAGGCCGTCGTCGCCGACCAGTCGGCCGGCGTCGAGGCGCTCGGAGTGGTCTTCGGCGGCTCCGGCAACGGCGAGCAGATCGCCGCGAACAAGGTCCAGGGCATCCGCGCTGCGCTGGTGTGGAACATCTCGACCGCCGAGCTGGCGCGGGAGCACAACGACGCCAACGTGATCTCGATCGGTGCGCGGCAGCACACCTTCGATGAGGTGACCAGCTTCATCGATACGTTCATCGCGACCCCGTTCTCCAACGAGGAGCGCCACGTGCGGCGGATCGGCCAGATCGCCGACTTCGAGTGCGACGGATCGCTGCTGCCGGACCCCAGGGCCTGACATGCCCGAGGGGCATTCCGTCCACCGGATCGCGCGGCAATTCGACCGGAACTTCGTAGGCAAGACCCTTCGCGCGTCGAGCCCGCAGGGGCGGTTCGCTGAGGGAGCCGCCGTGCTCGACGGCCGCGAAGCGGTGAGCGTGCAGGCCGTCGGCAAGCAGATGTTCCTCGAGACCGAGGGTGATGTGTGGCTGCGCGTGCACCTCGGGCTCTACGGAGCGTGGGACTTCGCCGGAGAGATCCTCATCGACCCGACGATCGCCTCGGCGAACGGACGCATGGGGCAGACCAACCAGCGGGGGACCGACCTCGACGACATGATACTCGACGATGCGGGGGAGAACTCGCTCGCATCGATCGGGGCTCCTCGCCGCGCGCGCGTGCACGTCCGGATGTCGGAGCAGACGAAGGGGCTCGCGGATGAGGGGCTCGAGTGGCCTCCGCCCATCGTCGGTCAGGTTCGGCTGCGTCTGATGACCGACATCACGGTCGCGGATCTGCGCGGTCCGACGGCCTGCGTGCTGCAGACGCCGGAGGAGATGCTCGCGACCGTCGCCAAGCTGGGCCCCGACCCGCTTGTGGGCGATCCGATCGAGAACGAGGAACGCTTCGTCCGCGCGGTTCGCAAGAAGCAGACGGTGATCGCGCTACTGCTGATGGACCAGAGCGTCGTCAGCGGCATCGGCAACGTGTATCGCGCCGAGATGCTGTTCCGCCGGCGCCTCAACCCGCACACACCGGGGAGGGACGTTCCGGAGGAGATCGTGCGCGAGCTCTGGCGCGACTGGGTCCGCCTGCTCGCGATCGGCGTCGAAACCGGGCAGATGATGACCATGGACGACCTCTCCGCGGAGCAGTACCGTGCGGCGATGGCGAGTCGCGACGACCGGCACTGGGTGTACCACCGTGCGGGTCTGCCGTGCCGCGTCTGCGGCACCGAGATCGCCCTCGAGGAGATCGGCGCCCGCAAGCTGTACTGGTGCCCGCGCTGCCAGGCCTAGGCTCGGATCATGCGCCAGAATCCCAGCTTCACCCTCGCCGACGTCGCCGAGATCCGGCGAGTGATCGAGGCGAATCCCTGGGCCACGATCATGAGCTCAGGGCCCGACGGACTCGTCGCGTCGCACTACGCGGTGCTGCTCGACGACGACCGTGATGACCTCACCATCGTGGGTCATGTGGGTCGCCCCGATGATCAGATCCACGGGATGGGCGAGCGAGAGATGCTCGTCGTCTTCCAGGGTCCGCACGGCTACATCTCTCCCGGCTGGTACGGCGATGTGCAAGCCGTTCCGACGTGGAACTACACCGCGGTGCATCTCTCCGGCACCCCCGAGATCCTCGGCGATCAGGAGAACCTCGAGATCCTCGATCGTCTGGTCGAGCGATTCGAGGGGCGGATGCCGGGCCCTCGACTCATGTGGGAGCGTCCCAACGACGAAGGGTTCGTGAAGCGTCTGGCCGCCGGGACCGTGGGGTTCCGCCTCTCGCCGACTCGCGTGGTCGCCAAACGCAAGCTGAGCCAGAACAAGCCGGCCGACACCGTCGAGACGATCATCGCCGAACTCGAAGCCGATGGACCCTACGGGCAGCCCGAGCTCGCGTCGGAGATGCGTCGCGCCCACGACGCCCTCGCCGAGGCACGCCGGTGATCGGCGCGGAGATAGGCACGATCCGCGGGGTGCGCGTCGCCGGCCCCGGCCGCGAGTTCCTGATCGACGACGAACCCGTCGACATCGTGATCGGCGAGGGCCGCATCATCGACATCGCTCCGACCGGGGCCCTGCGCCCGGTCGGGGAGGTTCTCGATGCGGACGGCACCTGGGCCGTACCCGGATTGTGGGACAACCACGTGCACACCGTGCAATGGGCGCTGGCCGTCGAGCGTGTTCCTCTGGGCGCTGCTGGCTCTGCGGCGGAGGCCGCAGAGCTCATGCGGGGCTCTTCGCCCCTGCCGGACGGACGACTGGTGGGGGCCGGATTCCGGGATGCCCTGTGGTCCGACGTCCCGACGCTCGAGCTCATCGATCGCGCGACGGGCGCGACCCCGGCCTACCTGATCAACGCCGACGTGCACAGCGCATGGTTGAACACCGCGGCCCTCCGTCGCGAGGGTTTCATCGTGCCGGACGGAGTGCTGCGGGAGGAGGACGCCTTCGAGATCTCGCGGCGTCTCAACGCCGCCGACCCGCGCCGCGGAGACGAGGCGGTGCGCGGTGCGGGGGAGCGAGCAGCAGCGCGCGGCATCACGGGTCTGGTCGATTTCGACATGGCGTGGAACGCGGATGCCTGGCCTCGACGCGTCGCCGCGGGGTTCGCGGCCCATCGTGTCGAGTTCGCGATCTATCCCTTCGACCTCGACCGGGCCATCGCCGCGGGGCTCCGCACCGGAGACGAACATGCGAGCCCTCTGATCCATGTCGGCCCCCTCAAGATCATCTCCGACGGCTCGCTCGGCACTCGCACGGCGTCCTGTTCGCACCACTATCCCGGTGAGGACGACAACTTCGGCGTGATCAACGTGCCGCCCGCACAGCTCACAGACCTGCTCGTCACGGCGACCGGGGCGGGTCTCGCGGTGGCCGTCCACGCGATCGGCGACCGAGCGGTCACGGCCGCTCTCGACGCCTTCACCACGACAGGGGCGGTCGGGACGATCGAGCACGCGCAACTCGTGCGCCATGCCGATCTCGCGCGCTTCGCGCGCCTCGGAGTCGCCGCCAGTGTGCAGCCGCAGCATGCTCTGGACGACCGCGACCTCGTGGGTGTGCACTGGGCGGGACAGACCTCGATCGGCTACCCGCTCGGGTCGCTGCGCGATGCCGGTGCACGCCTCCTGTTCGGGTCGGATGCGCCGGTGGCGCCGCTTGATCCGTGGCAGGCGATCGGCGCCGCCGTCGAGCGCACGGATGACGACCGCGAGCCGTGGCATGCGGAAGAGCGCCTGACGGTCGATCAGGCGCTCCTCGCGAGCACACGCACCTCGATCCGTCCGGGAGAGCCGGCCGACATCGTGCTGTGCGGTGCCGACCCGCTCCGCGCGCACGGCCCGGAGCTGCGACAGATGCCTGTGACCGCGACGCTCCTCGCGGGGCGGATGACCCACGGCGCCTGACCGCGGCGTCGGGACGCACGAAGGGCGCAGGATCCCAAGATCCTGCGCCCTTCGACGACGACCGGGTCAGGCGGCGATGTGCGAGACGAGGAACCAGCGGTCCTTGTCGAGGCCGCGCTTGATCTCGATCGCGACGTCCTGGCTGGTGAGGTCGATCTCGTCGAGTCCGTCGATCGCTGCCTGCGTGTCGGCGAGGATGGCGTCGATGTCGGAGATGACGGCGCGGATCACGTCGTCGGACTGGGCGAAGCCCGCGGGAACCGCAGTCGCGCCGGCCTTCTCCGCGACGGTGCTGAGGCGAGCGTCGATCGGCAGGCCGAGAGCGACGATGCGCTCTGCGGCGGTGTCGGCGAAGTCGCCCGCATGAGCGACGATCGTGTCGAGGAGTTCATGGACTCCGACGAAGTTCGCTCCGCGGACGTGCCAGTGGGCCTGCTTGCCGTTGACGGTCAGGGCTTCGAGGCCGAGGACGAGGGGGGAGAGGAACTGCGCGGCGGCTGCGGCGACAGTGGGGTCGCTGGCGGTGGTCGAAACGGTCTGTGCCTTGCTCATCTTGGGCTCCTCCGGAGTGGTCTGATCGGTCGTGTTGAAGACAACGCTACTCAGCCTGGAACATTCCGCAAGCAAGCACAGGCTGGGCTTACCGGCCGTGAAACCCGCGGAAACACGGGGGACTGAGGGTAGTCTCGCCTTATGAGCATCGCCGCCGGAGCATCCGTCCTGACCTTGCCGAATCGTGTGCCGTCGATAGCCGCCGACGCCTTCGTCGCCGAGGGGGCGCGCATCGTCGGCGACGTCTCGGTCGCTGACGGCGCGAGCGTCTGGTACAACGCCGTGCTCCGCGGAGATTCGGCCGGAATCACGATCGGCGCGGGCAGCAACGTGCAGGACAACGCGTCGGTGCACGTGGATGCCGAGCACCCCGTGGTGGTCGGAGAGAAGGTGTCGATCGGCCACAACGCCGTCGTGCACGGGTGCACGATCGGCGACGGCTCGCTGATCGGCATGGGCTCCGTCGTCCTCAGCGGAGCGGTGGTCGGTGCAGGCTGTCTTGTCGCAGGCGGAGCGGTCGTGCTCGGAGGCACAGAGATTCCTGACGGTTCGCTGGTCGCAGGAGTGCCCGCGAAGGTGCGTCGCACGCTCAGCGACGAGGAGCGCGCGGGTCTCATCGCGAATGCTGACATCTACCTCGGGCACACGCAGACCCACACTCAGGCGACTCCCGTCTGAGCGGGAGCGCCCGCTAGGCTGGAGGGGTACGGGGCGGTGGCCAAGCTGGTTAAGGCAGTGGGCTCATAACCCAACGATTCGCGGGTTCAAGTCCCGCCCGCCCTACTCGTGATATCGCCGTGGTGTCGGATTCCCGATCAGACCAACGACACGGCGAGATGCTCCTCGACCAGCGTGATGCCTCCGCTGGAGCTGGCGGAGTGTGCCAGATCCTCTATCCACCGACGGCTCAGCTCGGGAGCCTCCGGCTCCTGGAAGACGAATCGCAGCGGAATGGACGGGTGCAGCCAGATCGTCGAGCGTCCCGGTGCATCTGCATCGGGATGGCGCCACGAAAGTGTGAAGCTCTCGTTGCGTCGTAGCTTCGTCGCGATGACGACCTTGAGGTGGGCGAGAGCGCGGTCTTCGATCTGGATCGGCGCGACCGCATCGCCGTAGTAGAGGCTGCCCACGGTCAGCCTGTGATCTCGTCGCGAGCAGATACGGGCATGTCGTTCCTCCAAGGTGTCTCCACACCGACCACAAAGGGGGACGATCGGCTTGCCTCGACGATAGAAGAGCAGCCGATATGCACAGCAGCTCACCGCCTGACGCGCCGTCGAATGCGAACAGATTGTGCGTGTCGTGTCATCACCGTGCGCGGCGCACGGCTTCCGAGGGAGACATTCCGAAGGCGGCCCGATATGCGGCGGCGAACCGAGAGGGGTGGCTGAATCCCCATCGCCTCGCCACATCGGCGATCGAGCCGTCGACGCCCGCGATCAGTTCCCGGCGTGCACTCTCCAATCGCGCGCGCCGGAGGGCTGCGGCCGGTGTCATGTCTAGTGCTCTGCGGAACGCGTACTGAAGCCCTCGCGTGGAAATGAAGGACGCGGCGGCGACGTCGTCGACCGTGATGGGGAGATGGGCGTTGTCCTCGATGTACGCGAGGGCGCGGCGGACTGTGACCGGGGCGCCCGAGCGCTGGGCGGGTCGTCGATGCAGGTGCTCGTCGAAAGTCGTGCCGAAGGCCGCGAGTGTCATCATGAGCGCATGACGCTCGAGTTCGGCGGCGACGATGCCATGGTCGTCGTCGCTCACGGCGTCGAGGTAGTCGACCATCTGCGCCCATCGCCGGGCGTCACCACGAGAACGAGGGCCGGTGCCAGTCGCCGCGAGCACGAGGTCATCGACGCCCGTGATCTGACGAATGCGCTCTTGCGCGTCGCGGCGATCGAAGACGAGCGCCGTCACCGTGGCGCCTCGGTTCCAGCTGGCCTGCACGGGGCGCCCGTCTGTGATCCACGGCAGAGTGACGTCGAGATCATTCTGACCCGACCACACCCGTCCGTCGGGTGCATCGACTCGACACGCGAGCAGCTGGTCTTCTGGGGCTGCAACCGATCGCACCTGGGCGGCGAGGTCGTAGCGCACGACCGTCGCGCTGCGCAGTTGTGCGGACCGCCACGAGAAACGGAACCTGCGCGGGTCGACGTTCTGCAGCGTCGCCGAGGGCACGAACTGCCTCCAGGTGCTCTGCACCCGGTCGACGTCGCGAGAAGTGAACCGCATCGACACGCTCCCTGAATGTTCCTCGTTCGCGTCAACGCGCCCGGCGCACCGGCCATGCGCCGTCAAGAGTCTCCTCGGGCTCGAGGCGGCCGATGCTGATGAAGTACTCCGTCAGGCTCGCCGCCTGAGATCGCGCCCATCCGATCTGCTGCGTGTGCAGGGCTTCGAGCGTCTCTGGCATGCGGAACTGTCTGGCCAGGGCTTGAGCCACGCGACCGGCGGCGACGGCATCCGCAGAGGCAACGTGAGCGCCCTCGAGGGGAACCGCGTAATGCGCGGCGACCACCTCGAGCGTGCGTTTGCCCCGGCGGTAGCGGTCGTACGCCTTGTCGATGATCATCGGATCGATCACGGGCGAGGGGTCGATAAGCGGTTCGACACCGTGCCGACGTGCTTCGTGCGCGAGCAGGGAGAAGTCGTAGGCGGCGTTGTAGGCGACGACCGGCACGCCCTGCGCGAGCAAGGACCGCAGGGCCGTGGTCACCTCGGAGACGACCTCGATCGCCGGTCTGCCGTGAGCGTGGGCATGCTCGGTCGTGATGCCGTGCACAGCCGTAGCTCCCTCAGGGATGTCGATGCCAGGATGCGCCAGCCAGTCTCTCGATGCGATCTCGCGCCCCTTCGCGTCGAGAACGCCGACGTGCGCGGTGACGACGCGATCACCGGTGACATCGACCCCGGTCGTCTCCAGATCGAAGACGGCGACGCGGCTGAGCCAGCTCGGAAGCGCGGGATCGGATGACATGCCCTCACGCTAGAGCGGGCGTGGGACATTGCCAGGAAGGCACACGGCGACTGAATAGACTCGAGGGATGACCGTGCCCTCGCCTTACGCCGATCGACTGAGCCGTCTGCCGGTCGAGCGTCACGAGGTCGAGGTCCGCGGCGCGATCACCGCCTACTGGGAGTACGGTTCTCCGACAGACTCAGGGGCCCCCGACGAGCGTCCGACCATCATCGCGGTGCACGGTTTCCGCGGCGACCACCACGGTCTCGAGTCCGTCCTCGCCTTCCTTCCTGAGGCGCACGTCATCGCCCCCGATCTGCCGGGGTTCGGCGAGAGCGCGCCGTCGACTGGGCACACCTACGACCTCGACGAGTACGCGGCGTGGCTGACCGAGTTCGCGGCCACCGTGGCGCCAGGCGCGATCATTCTCGGTCACTCGTTCGGGTCGATCGTCACCGCGGCGGCGGTGGCCGCAGGACTCGACACCCCACAGCTGATCCTCATCAACCCGATCGGCGCTCCGGCGCTCGAGGGCCCGAAGGGGCTGATGACTCGTCTCGCGGTGCTCTACTACGCGATGGGTGCTCGCCTGCCCGAGAAGGCCGGCACTGCACTGCTGCGCAACCGCGTGATCGTACGGATCATGAGCATCACGATGGCGAAGACCAAGGATCCCGAACTCCGCCGTTTCATCCACGACCAGCACGACACCTACTTCTCGCTGTTCGCCGACCGCGATGTCCTCAAGGATGCCTTCGTCGCCAGCGTGTCGCACGACGTCCGTGAGTTCGCTCCGAAGATCCCCGTGCCGACGCTGCTCATCGCCGCGCAACGTGATGACATCACTCCCATCGAGGCCGAGCGCGAGCTTGCCGACCGCTTCGATGACGCGGAACTCGTCGAGATCGCCCACGTCGGCCATCTCATCCACTACGAGACCCCCGCCGAAGCGGCCGGGGCGATCCGCCGGTTCCTCAGGATTCCCGTCGCGCGAGGCCGATGAGCCCGGCTACCCGGAACGGGATCACCTCGCCCATCGCGAGCGACGTCTCGGTGCGCTCGACGCCCTCGATCGAGAGGATGCGGGCGTCGGTGTCGAACAGGTGACGGGCATCTCGACATGCGACGCGCGCGAGCAGGTCCACGGAGCCGCTCAGCCCGTGCGCCTGCAGGACCTCGGGGATGCGCGCCAGCTCCGCCGTGATGCGGGGGAGCTCGGTCTGCCGAACCCCGATGTTCACGAAGGCCTGCAGCGGGAATCCGAGGACGTCGGGGGAGAACGACCTCTCGTATGACAGGAAGACCCCGGTCTGCTCGAGACGGGTCATCCGCGCCTGGATGGTGTTGCGCGACAGGCCGAGATTCTCGGCGAGCGCCACGATCGTGGTGCGTGGATCATCGGCGAGAGCAGCGAGGAGCTCCAGATCGATGCGGTCAAGTCCGGGCATAGTGCCAAAGGGTAGCACCCGCATACCCCTCCAGATTGAGCAACATGCTCAAGCGGTGTGCAGTTGCTTGAGCGAGGTGTTGAGCGGACGTACGCTCAGGTTACCGGTGAAGAAGCCGGTGGACGACGTGCAGCGCCCCACGAGGGCGCTCGCGACAGAGGAGGACGAAGATGTCACCGCAACTCACCCCGATCGTGGACACCGCGCAGGATCTCGAGCTGTCCGAGCGGATCCTCGCGCCCGACGGCACGCGCATCGCGAACCCTCGGCTCGACGCGTACGTCGAAGATGTCGATCCGTCCCAGCTGCGCGCTCTGCTGAGCGACATGGTCGTCGTGCGCCGCATTGACGCCGAGGGCATCGCACTTCAGCGACAGGGTCAGCTCGGTCTGTGGGCTCCGTGCAACGGTCAGGAGGCGACGCAGATCGGCACGGCGCGCGCCATCGAAGCGCGCGACTACATCTTCCCCAGCTACCGGGAGACCGGCGTGATCTATGCGCGCGGCGCACGTGCAGGGGACTTCGTCCGCGCATGGCGCGGAGAGGAGGGTGCCGCGTACGATCCGCGTGAGCTGCGGGTCGCGCCGTTGCAGATCATCATCGGAGCGCAGACCCTGCACGCCGTCGGGTACGCGATCGGCATCAAGCACGACAAGGTCGACGAGGTCGCCGTGACGTACTTCGGCGACGGCGCATCGAGTCAGGGAGATGTCAACGAGGCGATGGTGTTCGCCTCGTCGTATCAGGCGCCTGTCGTCTTCGTCTGTCAGAACAACCACTGGGCCATCTCCGAGCCTGTGGCCGTGCAGTCGCAGTTCCCCATCGCGGGGCGCGCACCCGGCTTCGGCATCCCGAGCCTGCGCGTGGACGGCAACGACGTCCTCGCCTGCATGGCGGCCATGCGCTGGGCGCTCGAGCACGCGCGCTCCGGAAAGGGCCCGGCCTTCATCGAAGCCGTCACGTATCGGATGGGTCCGCACACGACGGCCGACGACCCTACGCGCTACCGTTCCGAGGCCGACCTGGAGTCGTGGCGCCGACGCGACCCGATCGCGCGCCTCGAGGCGCACCTGCGATCCCTCGGGGAACTCGACGACGAACAGCTCGCCGAGATACAGACCGCCGCCGACACCGCCGCGCGCGAGATGCGCGCCGCGTGCCTCGGGATGGTGACCCGCCCGCCGCTCGCCGTGTTCGACGGCGTGTACGCCGAACCCCACACCGGCCTGCAGCGGCAGCGCGACGAGTACGCGGCCTACCTCGCCTCGTTCGAGGGCGAGGCCTGATCATGGCTGAGCTCACTCTGGGAAAGGCGCTCGGCGCAGGATTGCGTCGAGCGATGCTCGACGATGACAAGGTCGTGCTCCTCGGCGAAGACATCGGAAAGCTCGGAGGAGTGTTCCGCATCACAGACGGGCTGCTCGACGAGTTCGGGGCCGCACGGGTGATCGACACGCCCCTCGCGGAGTCGGGTATCGTCGGCGCAGCCGTTGGCCTCGCGTTCCGCGGCTATCGTCCGGTGGTCGAGATCCAGTTCGACGGCTTCGTGTACCCGGCGTTCGACCAGATCGTGTCGCAGGTGGCGAAGCTGCACTACCGTACCCAGGGGCGGGTGAAGATGCCCATCACGATCCGCATACCCTGGGCGGGTGGCATCGGCGCGGCCGAGCACCACTCCGAATCACCGGAGGCCTACTTCGTCCACACGGCCGGCCTTCGCGTGATCGCGGTGTCGAACCCGGAGGACGCCTACCGGAGTCTGCGCCAGGCGATCGCCAGTGACGACCCGGTGATCTTCTTCGAGCCGAAGCGTCTGTACCACCACAAGGGCGAGGTCGATCTGGACGCACCCCTGGCGGATGCCCCTCCGATGGGTCTCGCGCGTGTCGTCCGCGCCGGCAACGACGCGACCCTCATCGCATACGGCGCCATGGTGAGCACGGCGCTCCAGGCCGCAGAGGCCGCGGAGGACGACGGCATCTCGCTCGAGGTGATCGACCTGCGCTCGCTCTCGCCCGTCGACTACGACTCGGTCGCCGCATCGGTGCGCAAGACCGGTCGCGTCGTCGTCGCGCACGAGGCGTCCCGCGAGGCTGGTGTCGCCGCAGAGGTGATCGCCAGCATCACCGAGCGCTGTTTCGAGTATCTCGAGTCTGCGCCGCTGCGAGTCACCGGGCACGACGTGCCCTATCCGCCCGCCAAGCTCGAGAAGTACCACCTGCCCGACCTCGATCGCCTGCTCGACGCGGTCGACCGGGTGCTCGACCGTCCGAACAGCCTGACGGGAGCAGACGCATGATCGCCGAATTCCGTCTTCCCGACCTGGGGGAGGGCCTCACCGAGGCCGAGGTCGTGCAGTGGCTGGTGTCGCCCGGCGACACGGTGACGCTGAATCAGACGCTCGCAGAAGTCGAGACCGCCAAGGCGATCGTCGAGCTGCCGTCCCCGTACGAAGGCACGGTGTCGTCGCTTCACGCCGACGCCGGACAGGTCGTCGCCGTCGGAGCCCCGTTGATCGCCTTCGATGTCGAGGGCGCCGACGAGGATGCTCCGAAAGGGTCTGACGCTGCCGAGAAGACGCAGCCGAACCTCGTCGGCTACGGCGCTGCGCCCTCGCAGGGTGGGCGACCCGCTCGTCGAGCCCGACGGGCGGGCGTGACCGCCGCGGCTGACACCGCAGTGCTCGAAGCCGCACCCCATGATGCGCGACCCACCGCCACCGTGGAGACGGCGATCGAGCGCCCTCGCTCCACGCCGCCTGTACGGGCCTACGCGAAGCGTCTGGGTGTGGATCTGGTGCTCGTGGCAGCGGAGGTCGGAGACCGCGTCATCACCCGAGCGGACATCGACGCCTACGCCGAACGAGTCGGGATCTCGACTGACGCCGCTTCTTCCTCCGTGGACCTTCCGGAAACGGCGGCGGCGCTGTCACCGGGAGAACGCGAACTTCGCATCCCGATCAGGGGCGTGCGCAAACACACGGCCGCGGCGATGGTTCAGAGCGCGTTCACGGCACCGCACGTGACCGTGTTCCTGACGGTCGACGTGACAGCCACGATGGAACTCATCGCCTCCCTGCGCGAGGATCGCTCGCTGGCTGAGCATCGCATCGGCCCGCTCGCCGTGGTGGCCAAGGCGGCATGCCTGGCGCTGGCCCGCACGCCAGGACTCAACTCGCATTGGGACGAGCAGGCGGGGGAGATCGTGCAGTACAACTACGTCGATCTGGGCATCGCCGCCGCCACGGATCGCGGATTGATCGTTCCGAACATCCGTGACGCCGAGCAGATGACGCTCGTCGGACTCGCCGACGCGCTCAAGGCGCTCGCGGAGACGGCGCGTTCGGGGAAGACCTCCCCGGCCGACCTGGCTGGGGGAACCTTCTCGATCTCGAACGTGGGCGTCTTCGGCGTCGACGCAGGCACCCCGATCCTGCCGCCGGGGCAATCCGGCATCCTCGCAGTCGGAGCGGTCAGACGGCAGCCTTGGGAGCATCGCGGTGAGATCGCGCTTCGACAGGTGATGACGCTGAGCCTGTCCTTCGACCACCGTCTCGTTGACGGCGCCGAGGGGGCGCGCTTCCTCAAGGACGTGGCAGACGTGCTCGAAGAGCCGGGACGCGCGATGCTGCTCAGGTAGTCGCGCGCAACGCCGCATCGGCCATCGCGGCGAGCACCGTCGCGGTGGCCGAGTGGCGTCTGGCGGCAGCCCTGGTCGAGTGCGGTGTCGAGTTGATGAGACCGAAGCACGCCTGCACGCGCAGACGGAGCTCGTCCTCATGCGCGTCTACGAGCGGGGCGAGAGCTGCGATCCAGAGATCGATGTACGCCCGCTGCAGACGGCGGACCTCGGCGCGGTCGGTCTCGGCGAGGTGGGCGACATCGCGATCCTGCACCCGGATGACGTCGGCGTTGCCGAGCGCGAAGTCGACGTGGAAGCGGATGAGCGACCGCATCCGCTCCTGGTCCGAGTCGGCATAGGCGGAGACACGCGTGCCGCCGGACACGAGATCTTGACTGACCTTCACGAGGACTGCTCCGAGAAGCGCCTGCTTGCCGGCGAAGTGGCGATAGACCGCAGGGCCCGAGACGCCGACCGCCGTGCCGATGTCCTCGAGGCTCACACCGCTGTATCCGCGGGCGGCGAACAGCTGCGCGGCCTCGCGGAGGATCGCGTCGCTTCTCTCGGCTTTCGCGCGATCTCGGGCGGTGAGCGGGCTTGTCATCTCAGTTAATCCTCGCTAACCTGAATCATCGGGTTAGTGAACACTAACCGAAGACGCACGCGACGCGCCACAGTGTTTCGCGGATGGACGCGGCTCGAGGAGGAGTCCACCATGCAAGCCACCCAGGAGTCGCTGGCCGCAGAGCTGCGCACCCGGCTCGCCGAGGCGGCGCTCGGCGGACCCGCCGCGTCGCGAGAGCGTCACGTCGCCCGCGGAAAGCTGCTGCCTCGTGACCGAGTGGCGCGGCTGCTCGACGAGGGCAGCCCGTTCGTCGAGATCGCCCCGCTCGCCGCCGACGGCCTGTATGGGGGAGAGGCGCCTGGTGCCGGAGTGATCGCCGGCATCGGCCTCGTGCACGGTCGGCACGTCATGGTGATCTGCAACGACGCGACAGTCAAGGGTGGCACCTACTTTCCGCTGACGGTCAAGAAGCACTTGCGCGCGCAGGAGATCGCGATGGAGAACCGTCTCCCGTGCCTGTACCTGGTGGACTCGGGCGGGGCCTTCCTGCCGAAGCAGGACGAGGTCTTCCCCGATCGCGAGCACTTCGGTCGGATCTTCTTCAATCAGGCCCGGATGTCGGCCGCCGGCATCCCGCAGCTCGCGGCGGTGCTCGGATCGTGCACAGCGGGAGGTGCGTACGTGCCCGCGATGAGCGACGAAACGGTGATCGTGCGCGGACAGGGCACGATCTTCCTCGGCGGACCGCCGCTGGTGAAGGCGGCCATCGGCGAGATCGTCACGGCGGAGGAGCTCGGGGGCGGCGAACTGCACGCCCGTCGTAGCGGCGTGGTGGACCATCTCGCCGAAGACGACGAGCACGCGCTCGAGATCCTGCGCGACATCGTCTCGACGCTTCCTGCTCCTGCCGCGCCGGCGTGGGAGATCTGGCCGAGCAGGGCTCCGGAAGAGTCGTCGCCGCTGTACGACGTCGTCCCCGTGGACGTGAACGCCGGCTACGACGTGCATGAGGTCATCACCCGCCTCATCGACGGCGAGTCCTTTCGCGAGTTCAAGGCCGAGTACGGCACGACTCTCGTCACAGGCTTCGCGCGGCTGCACGGACACCCCGTCGGCATCGTCGCCAACAACGGCGTGCTGTTCAGCGAGTCGGCCCTCAAGGGCGCCCACTTCATCGAGCTCTGCGATCAGCGCGGCATCCCCCTCCTCTTCCTTCAGAACATCACGGGATTCATGGTCGGTTCCGTCGCGGAGGCCGGCGGCATCGCGAAGGACGGCGCCAAGATGGTGACTGCGGTCGCGAGCACGAGAGTGCCGAAGCTCACTGTGATCATCGGCGGATCGTTCGGCGCAGGGAACTACTCGATGTGCGGTCGTGCGTACTCGCCGCGGTTCCTCTGGACGTGGCCGGCGAGCCGCATCTCGGTCATGGGAGGCGCGCAGGCGGCCTCCGTGCTGGCGACCGTCAAGGAGGATCAGCTCACCGCCCGTGGTGAGGGCTGGAGCGTCGAGGCGCGGTCGGAGTTCGAGGCGCCGATCCGCGAGCAGTACGAGCAGCAGGGCGAGCCCTACTACGCCACCGCCCGATTGTGGGACGACGGGATCATCGACCCCGCCGACACCCGCGATCTGCTGGGGCTCGCACTCGATGTCGTCTCCCGCACGCCCTTGCCCGAACCCCGCTTCGGCCTCTTCCGGATGTGACTTCATGAGCTTCACGATGCCTTCTGCCTTGGGTGCTTCCGTCACCCCGACCATGGCCCCGGAACCGACGGATGCAGCTTCATGAGCTTCACGAACCCGGAACCGACGCTGTTCCACACCGTCCTCGTCGCGAACCGCGGCGAGATCGCCCGCCGCGTGATCCGCACTCTGCGTGAGCTGGGCATCCGCAGCGTCGCCGTGTACAGCGATGCGGATGCCGCATCCCCGCACGTCGAGGAGGCCGACGCCGCCGTGCGCATCGGCCCCGCACCGGCAGCCGAGTCCTACCTCGACATCGATGCCGTGATCGCAGCGGCGCGCGCGACCGGAGCACAGGCGATCCATCCCGGATACGGCTTCCTCTCCGAAAGCGTGGGGCTGGCCGAGGCCTGCGCCGAGAGCGGCATCGTCTTCATCGGCCCGTCCATCGACGCCCTGCAGATCATGGGCGACAAGGCGAAGGCGCGCGAGCACGTGGCCAGACACGGAGTCCCCGTCGTCCCCGGATTCGATGCGAAAGGCCTCTCCGACATCGAGATCGCCGAAGAGGCCGAGAACGTCGGGTTCCCCCTGCTCGTCAAGCCCAGCGCCGGCGGGGGCGGCAAGGGCATGGAGGTCGTGTCCGTGGCGTCAGACCTCGCAGCGGCGCTCGCGACCGCTCGACGGATCGCGGCGTCAGCCTTCGGCGACGACTCTCTGATCCTGGAGCGCTTGATCGAACGGCCTCGTCACATCGAGGTGCAGGTCTTCGGCGATGAGCACGGCACGGTGCTCGCTCTCGGCGAGCGCGAGTGCACGCTGCAGCGCCGCCACCAGAAGGTGATCGAGGAGGCCCCCTCCGCGGGGATCCCGGACAGCACGCGGGAAAGGCTTTTGAACGCCGCGGTGCGGGCTGCCGAGAGCGTGTCCTACGTCGGCGCCGGAACGGTCGAGTTCCTCGTCGACGCGGATGCTCCCGACGAAGTCTTCTTCATCGAGATGAACACGCGTCTTCAGGTGGAGCACCCCGTGACGGAGGAGGTCACCGGGCTTGATCTCGTGGAGCTGCAGCTGCGCGTAGCATCGGGATTCCCTCTCGATATCGAGCCGCGTGTCGCAGGGCACGCCGTCGAGGCGCGCATCTACGCCGAAGCTCCGGAGCGGGGCTTCCTCCCGTCCACGGGCAGGATCCTGGCGTTCGAGATTCCGCCCGGTGTACGCGTCGATTCCGCCATCGAGACGGGCAGCGAGATCACCGGCTTCTACGATCCGATGATCGCCAAGGTGATCGCCGTCGCCGACGACCGAGTGACCGCCCTGCGCCGGCTCGACGAGGCGCTCGGCCGTATCGTCGTGCTCGGTGTCGAGACGAACATCTCGTTTCTGCGCACGCTGTGCCGGAACGAGCGGGTCGCGGCCGGTGATCTCGACACGGGACTGATCGAGTCGCTGCTCCCGATGGCGACGGAGTCTCCGACGGCTTCCATGCTCGACGCCGTACGACACCACCTGCTGCTCCAGGAGCGATGGGAATCGAACCGGGGTGGGCCGGACGCCGTGCACTTGCGAGCCGGAGCCGTGTGGGCATCGAAGCGCGACGACAGCGCTGTCGGACCAGTGGCCTACCTCACCGACGACGACGAGCTCATCCTGGCGGAGGCTGCCGGTGCGCCGTCCTCGCCCGCTGTGGCCGTCTCGGATGACGCGGGCGCCGTGTGGGTCGCGTCGGACGGTCGATCCGCCCGGCTGCGGCCTCTCGACCGACGTCAGCGGATGCTGCGCCGTCTGGCTGCACGCGATACGGCAACTGCGGCAACCGATCCGGAGGCTCGCGCACCCATGCCGGGAAGCGTGGTCGCCGTGCACGTCGACCACGGCGCGGCCGTCCATGCGGGCGATCCGCTCGTGTCGATCGAGGCCATGAAGATGGAGCATCTGGTGGTGGCGCCGCACGACGGCGTCGTCGACCTTCTGGTCGCCGCAGGCGACCAGGTGCGGCGCGCCCAGCCGGTCGCCCGCGTGACGGAGATCCCCGAACCGGGGACGACGGAGGAGGACCGATGATGGACGACCTGAGCGAAGAGGAACTCGAGCTCGCAGCGATGGTGCGCGACTTCGCCGAGACCGTCATCGCACCGCAGTCCTACGAGGCCGATCGCACGCACACTCTGCCGATGGACGTCGTCGCGCAGATGGGTCAGCTGGGCCTGTTCGGGCTCCCGTTCCCCGAGGAGTACGGCGGCCAGGGCGGCGACTACATGGCGCTCGGCATCGCGATCGAAGCGATCGGCCGCGTCGACCAGTCTCTCGCGATCACGCTCGAAGCCGGGGTCAGCCTCGGCGCCATGCCCATCTACCGGTTCGGCACGGAGGCACAGAAGAGCGAGTTCCTTCCGGATCTTCTCGCGGGGCGTGCGCTGGCGGGCTTCGGGCTCACCGAACCCGAAGCGGGCAGCGACGCCGGCGCCACGCGCACGACTGCTCGGCTGGAGGGCGAGGAGTGGGTTATCGACGGTTCGAAGCAGTTCATCACGAACTCGGGCACGCCCATCACCCGGTTCGTCACGGTCACGGCGGTGACGGGCGTCGAAGGTGGCCGCAAGGAGATCTCCACGATCATCGTCCCGAACGGCACACCCGGATTCACGGTGGAGGCGCCGTACGACAAGGTCGGCTGGAACGCCTCCGACACCCACCCCCTCACATTCGCGGGCGCCCGGGTGCCCGCCGGCAACCTGCTGGGCGAGAGGGGCACCGGTTTCCGGAGCTTCCTCAGCATCCTCGACGAGGGGCGCATCGCGATCGCCGCGCTGGCGACCGGAGCCGCAGAGGGATGCCTGGAGGCGGCGGTCGACTACGCCAAGAGCCGGACCGTCTTCGGCAGCGCGCTCAGCACTCGGCAGAACGCCCAGTTCACACTGGCGCGGATGCGGGCACGCGTGCACACGGCCCGACTCGCCTGGCATCACGCGGCGCGTCTTCGCGACTCGGGTCGAGCGTTCGCCGAGCAGGCGGCGATCGCGAAGCTGGTCGCAGGGGAGGCGGCGATGGACAACGCACGCGATGCCACGCAGATCTTCGGCGGCAACGGCTTCATGAACGAGTTCCCGGTGGCGCGCCACTACCGCGACTCGAAGATCCTCGAGATCGGCGAAGGCACGACCGAGGTGCAGCTGCTCGTGATCGCGCGGTCGCTCGGCCTCGCCGGGTAGCGTGGCAGGATGCGCGGGGCAGAGCCACAGGAGGGAGCCGAGATGAGTGCGCGGGAGATCGTCCAGCGGGGCCTCTACTTCGAAGAATTCGAGGTCGACGCCCGGTATCTGCACCGGCCCGGCCGCACAGCGACCGAGGCCGACAATGTGCTGTTCACCACTCTCACGATGAACACGCAGGCGCTGCACCTCGATGCGGCCTTCGCGCGTTCGCAGGAGTTCGGCCAGCGACTGATGAACTCGATGTGGACGCTGTCGACCATGGTGGGAAGCTCCGTGGCGCAGCTCACGCAGGGCACCCTCGTGGCCCAGCTCGGCTTCGGGGACATCGCGTTTCCGCATCCGCTCTTCGCGGGCGACACCCTGTACACCGAGAGCACGATCACGGCGAAGAGGCTCTCATCCTCGCGTCCGACGCAGGGGATCGTCACGATCGCCCACACCGGCCGCAACCAAGACGACGTCGTCGTCGCGACCGCGATCCGCACGGTGCTGATACACCGCCTGCCTGAACAGGAGAACCGATGAGCTTCGACCTCGGTCCCGCGCTGCTGTTCTGCCCTGCCGACCGCCCTGATCGCTTCCACGGAGCCCTCGAGAAGGCGGATGCCGTGATCCTCGATCTCGAGGACGCGGTGCTGCCGGCGGCGAAGGCGGCCGCGCGGATCAATCTCGTCGAGGCCGACGTCGATCCCGCCCGTGTCATCGTCCGGGTGAACGCACCGCAGACAGACGCCTTCGCGGCCGACCTGGCGGCCCTCGCTCGGACCGGCTTCCGAACGGTGATGGTCGCGAAGACCGAGAACCCCGACGCTCTCGACGTCTTCGACGACAGCTTCTCGCTCATCGCGCTGTGCGAGACCGCGCGCGGTGTCAGCGCTGCCGATCGGATCGCCGCACACCCCCGGGTGACCGCCATGATATGGGGGGCAGAAGACCTCGTGGCATCGCTCGGCGGCACATCGAGCCGTACGGCGGAGGGCGGCTATCGCGACATCGCGCGGTATGCGCGTTCGCGGGTGCTGCTCGAGGCCGGCGCGCACGGCAAGACGGCGATCGATGCCGTGCACATCGCGATCGACGATCTGGCGGGGCTCGAGCGCGAAGCGACGGACGCCGCATCGTCAGGGTTCCGTGCGACCGCGTGCATCCACCCCTCGCAGGTGGCGGTGATCAGGAACGCCTACCGTCCCGACGCCGGTGAGGTGGAATGGGCGCGCGCGGTGATCGAGGCCGCTGACGCCGAGCGCGGCGTGTTCCGCTTCCGGGGCCGGATGATCGACGAGCCCGTGCTCCGTCACGCTCGATCGATCATCGCCCGCCACGGCTGATCAGCTCCAGTGCCCTCGTTCGTCGATCCACGTGTGCCATGGCGACAGGCTCTCGACGTGCAGGATACCGTCGAACGCAGCGCCGATGTCGGCGAGTTCGACTTCGGGACCGTTGTGGGTGCCCGCGGCCGCGGTGATCGGTTCAGGGGCTCCGGTCAGATCGACGAAGAACGTCCCTGACCCGCCAGCCGCGAGGACCCCGTCCAGCGTGTCCCCTCGCGGCGCAGCCAGCTGTTCGACGAAGGGCGTGGAGTGCCCCGGCGGGTCGGTGGGGCTCGGACGGTGAAGCCATGCTTCGCCTCCGCCGAACGTCGTACCGATCACCCGCAGATCATCGCCGAGCCGTGCCGCCAGATGCGTGCCCACCGTGGCGAGCGGGTCGCTGACGAACGGGGGAGCGAGATACGGAGTCCTGCGCACGTGCCCGTTGGCGGCGAACAGCAGAACGCGCTCCTCTCGGTGCAGGATCCACTCCACCGTGTCGGCCATCGCCACGTCCCGGATGTTCGCCGGTGACCAGGTGCGCGTGGGGCCCTCGGACATGGCCGCGAGGAACGCATCTGTGCTTCGGGCCAGTTCCGACGCGCGGATGGCGATCGCGACATGTTCGGGATCGGCTCCGGCGGCGGCGTAGTCGGTCGCGCGTGCGCGCAGGCGCTCTGTCATGCCGTTGATCGCCGCGGTGATCGCGTGGCGCCGGTCACCCGGGAGTGCGAGGTAGGACTGGATCGCCGTCGCCGCGCGGGCGAGCCCTGATCGATCGGCGGGCAGGTGGTCGAACGCCGGGAGAAGAGTCGCGCGCAGGTGATCCGCGTAGGGCGGATCGGCCCGATCGAGGAATCGGACGACCTCCTGCACAGCGGGAAGCGCCGACGCGGCGGAGTCGGGGACGTCCATGCCGTAGAAGCGCACGGGTTCGCCCGCCAAGGCACGCTCGCGCATCCACACCACGAGGTCGAGGGCCTCCTGGCACTTCCCGAAATGGTAGGTGACGCCCTCGTTCAGCACTTCGCGGAGACTGCCTTCTCCGGTGCGCACCCAACCGTCGACCGACAAGCCCTCGACGAAGCCGCTCTCCAGGACGAGGGCGCTGAAGCCCGCGCGCTCGACGAGGAATCGCAGCAGCCGTGCCCGCCAGGCGAGGAATTCGTGGCTGCGGTGCATCGATTCGCCGAGCGCGACGACGCGAGAGTCGCCGATGAAGGCGAGCAAGGGTTCGAGCTGCGCGTCGGGAACGTCGTCGGGGTCGACCTCGTCGAAGCGAATGGCCGTGGCTCGCAGCCATGCGGACACCGCCCCTTCGTGACTCATCGTCAGAAGACGCGCGCCTGCTCGAGCAGTCGCACCGACGCGGGCGATACCTCGAAGCGGTGCACCGAGCCGTTGGCCAGCATGTCGCCGATCTTCGGGAGCGTGCCGCCGGAGACGTGATCGATGAGGGAGCGGATGACACCGCCGTGAGCGACGACGATCACCGACTCGGCCACGGGGGCTGAACGTCGGCGCGCCTCACGGGCGATGCGGTGCAGGGCCGCGAGCGAGCGCTCGCCGACCTCCTCGAGCGACTCGGCGCCGGGAACCGGGGCGTGCCAGTCGCCGTACTTCTCGAGGTACTCGGGAACGAGCATCCCTTCGCCCTCGCCGAACTCCCGCTCCCGGATCTCCGGCACGAGCGCCGGAGCGCCGAGTCCCAACTCTGCCGCGATGATCTCCGCGGTCTCTCGGGCGCGCAGCAGCGGGCTCGCGTAGATGGTGTGGTGGACGGATCCGCTCAGCTGGTCGGCTGCCCGAAGTGCGTCGGCCCGGCCGGTCTCGTTCAGCGGGATGTCGGTCGTTCCCTGAATGCGGCGAGCCAGGTTCCAGTCGGTCTGGCCGTGTCGGACGAGGGTGATGAGGGTCACTGCAGAAGCTCCTGGATGGCGGGGAGCACGATGCTCGTGCCGGACGCGAGCGTGACGTCCGCCCAGGTGTCGGCGCGAGTGGGCTCGTGATTGACGATGATGAGGGGGATGCCGCGACGACGGGCGCGTTCGACGAGCCGGACACCCGAGTTCACGACGAGGGAGGATCCGGCGACGATCAGCGCCGAGCTGGCGCGCAGCAGCGACTCGGCGGCCTTGAACCTGTCCTGCGGCACGTACTCGCCGAAGAACACGACGTCGGGTTTGAGCATCCCCTCGCACACCGTGCACACCGGCACGATGAACCCGTCTGTACTCTCGGGCAGGACATCGCCGTCCGGTGCGAGCACGACGTTCTCGGGAACGGCGATCCAGGGGTTGCGCTCTTCGATCTGCCCAGCGATGTCGCGGCGGTCGAAGACCTGACCGCAGTGCAGGCAGAGCACCCGGCGCATGGTGCCGTGCACCTCGATCACGTGCGAGCTGCCCGCGCGCAGGTGCAGACCGTCGACGTTCTGCGTGATGACGCCGCTGACGACGCCTCCCGCTTCCATCTCTGCGAGGGCGATGTGCCCCGCGTTCGGCTCGGCCTGCGCGAAGGCCCGCCAGCCGAGGTGACCGCCCACCCAGTAGCGCCGCCGGGCCGACTCGTCGCCGAGGTACTTCTGGATGGTCATCGGGTCGGACCTGGTGCGGGCCCCTTCGCCGCGATAGGCGGGGATCCCAGAGTCGGTCGAGATGCCGGCGCCCGTGAGCAGGGCGACCTTGCGTCCACGGAGAAGATCTGCGGCCTTCTCGATGCGAGCGTCGAGCTCGTCATCCGTCATCGCGGTCACGGAACCTCCCTCAGCGAGTCTACGGGGCGCGGCCGTCACCGGCTCGCCGCGCATGTCACAGTGGAGGTCTATGGAACTCATCGAGATCGCCTCCGCAGACGACGCGCGGCTGGACGACTACCGCGGCCTCACCGACACCGCGCTGCGAGCTGTCTCCGAACCGGCAGGTGGGCTCTACATCGCAGAATCGGCCAAGGTCATCGAGCGTGCCGTCGCCGCGCGGCACCGTCCGCGCTCGGTCATGGTGCAGCGACGCTGGGTCGACGGCATCCGCTCTCTGCTCGTCGAGCACGATGTCCCCGTCTATGTCGTTCCGGATGAGGTGGCCGAGAGCGTCACCGGGTTCGCGGTGCACCGCGGAGCGATCGCATCGATGCACCGACCGACGCTTCCGTCGGTCGCCGACATCGTCGCCGATGCCTCGCTGGTGCTGCTCCTGGAGGGAATCGGCGACCACACGAACGTGTGTGACCCCAAAACACGCGTTCCAGACTCTTCGCAGAGGTCCCGCTCGCGCATCGCCATCCTAGAGGGATTGGCTGACCACGCCAATGTCGGGAGTGCGATGAGAAACGCTGCCGCGCTTGGCGTCGACGCAGTTCTCGTAACGCCGACCTGCTCGGATCCTCTGTATCGGCGCTCCGTGCGCGTCTCGATGGGCACGGTGTTCCAGGTGCCGTGGACCCGGATTCCGGAGTGGCCAGCAGGCATCGACGAACTCAAGGACGCTGGCTACGTTGTCGCCGGCATGACGCTAGGGGAGGGAGCGATCACCCTCGACGAGCTGGTCGCTGAAGATCACGAGAAGCTCGCGATGGTATTCGGCACCGAAGGCGACGGCATCACGCCAGCAACCGATCGTCTGCTCGATCGGCGCGTGACCATTCCCATGACGGGTGGCGTCGACTCGCTGAACGTCGCCGCAGCGACGGCGGTGACGTTCTACGCGACGAGGTAGAACATCCGTGGTGGTGTCAGTTCGGATCGAACGGATCGCACTCACCCCACGGCAGTCACCTGGCCGATCGACGCCAAGGGCGAGATGTTCACTGCTTTGTCGAGGTCACCGGTGGCGATCGCCCGGAACCCTGCGCTGGGGATTGAGTATCCGCGCCTCCGGGCAGCCCCGGCGGCCTGGCTGGCAGCGCCGTGATGACTGATGCGCCGGAGACGCTCGACACGAGCGCCTCTATCGCCGATCTCCATGCGTCCAACCAGGTTCTTTCCGTGGGTTGCGCGCTCGAGGTCGCGCCCCTCTCAACGGGCGTAATCAGAGCTCGATGAGTGTCGGCGTGATGTCGAGGCGCATCTTCTCCAACATCGTTCGGAAATCCTGGATCGGATGCCGGTGTGATTCTGTGGCGAGGCATTCGAGGCTTCCGGAGCCGTGCGTGGCTAGCCGTGCGAACTCGGCAACGACATCGTCGGCTGGGTCGAAAAGCATAATGTCGGGAGCCTCCTCGGCGATCGCGGTGGCAAGCCACGGCATGTGTGTGCTCGACAGGGACAGGCCACCCAGTTGCGGGTGCTGTTGGCGGAGCGCCGCGACGAATTGGGCAATGGGATGTTCGACCTTCGCCTGGTCCAGGAATGCGCCTGATTCGACGAGGGCGATGAGTTCGTCGGCGGCCACGGCGTGCACGCGGTCCGCGTCGGCACCGGCGGCGTCGGAGATGAGGTGCCGGAGCGCGTCGCTGTGCACTAGCACGCTCGCGCCGGCCACTGCGAGTGTGCGATCGTCTGGAATCGCGGTCAATGCTGCGCGCACCGGTGGGAGCACTCCGAGGATCGGCACCTGCACCCGCGCGCGCAGCGGTTCGAGGACCGTCACGCTGGGCGCGTTGGAGGCGAGGATGATCGAGCTCGCACCAAGAGATTCGAGCGTCTGAGCAGCTCGCCCGACGCTGGCCAGGAGGGCGTCTTCGCTCTTGGCTCCGTAGGGGAAGCTCGCGCGGTCGGCGAGGTACAGCACGTCCTGCCGAGGATAAGCGGCACGGATGCGGCGCACGATGTCGTAACTGCCGATCCCCGCATCGAAGATGCCGACGGGGCGGTGGAGCGTCGCGACGCCGTTGGAGTGCGCTGTCGCGTTCACGCGGGCGACTCTAGTACTGTGCTGCAGCCTGGGTTTGGTCACTGCTTCGCGCTCATGCTCGGGGTTTGACGGAGTGGGCGACCGTGCCGTGCCGTACCCGCGCCCGTACGCAGTGTGATGCCGATGAGCAGCTGCCACAGCATGAATGAGTAGACCGCCCCGCGTTCCCACACCCCGTCGGGAAGCACCCAGTGCAGGGTCAGGAGCACTGCGCTGAGTAAACCCGCGATGCCGAGCACCATGCCGAGGCTTCGTACGGAGCGCGACAGGCCGCTTTGCCGGAGCGCGCAGGTCGAGGAGATCGCCGCTAGATTGCCGCCTGCGATCGCGGCGACGGCCCCCAGGACATGGATGATGATCAATCCGCTGTCGACGTTCTGGGGCGAGCCTGGAACGAGCCCGACGAAGACGATGCCGACAGCGTGCAGGATTCCGAACCCCGCGAGCAGTGCCTTGGGCACTCCCGAACGCAGGCTCGCCAGCAGCACGACCAGGCCGAGCAGGAACAGGACGCCAGCGCCGATGAAGCCGGCGTCCATGACCTGCGGCAGACGGGACGCGAGAGTCCGCCCCTCGAGCTCGCCGAACTCCGGCACGCCGAGATCGCTGATGTAGAAGGTTGCGTAGTTGTAGCCGTGGAAGGCTGACGCGGCGATGGCTTCGCAGAGGACATACCAGGCAGGGCCGATAGTCCAGAGCAGGCCGCCTATGCGAAGTGTCGAGGTTTGCGGTCGCGTGGATGCTGTCATTGCACTTGTTAATTCCTATGAGCTAGGCGGAGGACTATTGGAGGTTTGCGCTGGCTCCTTCAAGTCCGATCCGAGAAGCGGTGACTTGTCGCTTTGAGACCTATGGGGGGAACCTGTTGCGGCTCCGGGAGATCCAGTGGCAGGGGACTAGTCTCAGGAATCGAAGTACTTCGATCAACTTCAGAGGTCAGGGATGCGCACGCCCACGACGTGTCACGATGTACGACGTCGCGGCACGGGCGGGAGTGACATCTCAACAGAGTCGCTGGCGGTGAGTTCTCCGATCGAGTGCGCTCCGAGACCCGAGAGCGCATCATCAGGGCCGCCACGGCGCTCGGCTATTGCATGACAGAGGGGAGGCCTAGAAGACATGCGCCGTGCCGGGGTCGAGCTCGCCGCGCTCGCACTGGCTGACGACGCCGTGCTCCTCGACGTCTACGCGCGCGACCGCCCCGCCCGGGTGGCGCTGATGGTGGGTTCGGAGGGCGACGGTCTTTCGGGCACCCCTCGCCTCCGCAGACAGCGTCGTGACGATCCCGATGACCGGGGGAGTGGACTCCCTCAACGTCGCCTCCGCGGCCGCGGTCGCCCTGTGGGCGTTGTCCCGCTGACGGGCTTGCGTCGTCAGCTCTGATCAGTCTCGAACCGGATGAACGGAGCAGCGTCGGGGCGCTTGGCGGCGACGTGATCGCCGGAGGACTGGTGCCGCAGGCGGCGCAGCACCCACGGGACGAGGTGCTCGCGGGCCCAGCCCAGGTCTTCCGCACGGGCCTCGCGCCAGGTGCGCACTGGAATGGGCTCCGGCTGCATCGCTTCGAGATCGTTCGGGACGTTCAGGGCGCGCAGCACCATGCGCGCGACTTCGTGGTGGCCGAGCGCGTTGTAGTGCAGGCGATCGTCGTCGAAGAACCGCGGATCCTGCACGACCTTGAGCGCCCATTGATCCGCGACGATGCAGTCGTGCCGATCCGCGATCGCCCGCACGTTCTCGTTGTAGATCGCGACCTTGCCGCGGAACGGCCGGAAGACGGGTGTGAAGCCCGTATCGATCCCCGTGAACAGCAGGATGGCGGCACCGGTCGACGCGAGACGTGCCACCGCGTCCTCGAGCTGGACGGCGATCGCATCGGGGTCGGTACCGGGGCGGATGACGTCGTTGCCGCCGGCGCAGATCGAGATGAGATCCGGTCGCAGCGCGACGGCCGGCTCGATCTGGTCTCTGACGATCTGAGCGATGAGCTTGCCGCGCACGGCGAGATTCGCGTAGGCGAAGTCGTCGACCTGCTGCGAGAGCACCTCCGCGACGCGGTCGGCCCAGCCGAGGTGGCTGCCGGGCGCCGAGGGATCGGGATCGCCGATGCCTTCGGTGAACGAGTCTCCGATCGCGACGAAGCGCCGCCACGGATGAGAGGTCTCGTTGGCCACGAACGGCGTCCGGGTCGAATCCTGGTCGGTCATCCAGCTCTCCTTCGCGAACATGCGCCATCCAGGGATCGCGGCGGCGCAGGGAACGAGCCTACCCGGCGCAGGCGTACGACGGCAGCGTGTGCTCTCTGTCTGCAGCACCGCTTATCGTTGAAGGGATGCTTTCTCCGTCCTTCCCTCAGCGCGCCCCGTGGGGCACCGCGAACAAGCTGCGGGCCTGGCAGCAGGAGGCGCTCGACCAGTACTTTCAGGCGGATCAGCGGGACTTCCTCGTCGCTGCGACCCCCGGAGCAGGCAAGACCACGTTCGCCCTCACCCTCGCCGTCGAGCTGATGCGCATCGGCGAGGTGAACCGGATCATCGTGGTCGCCCCGACCGAGCACCTGAAGACGCAGTGGGCGGATGCCGCTGCGCGCGTGCACATCAGGCTCGACCCCTACTTCAAGAACAGCCACTGGGCTCCCGCACGGCAGTACCACGGCGTCGTCGTGACCTACGCGCAGGTGGCGGCGAAGTCGTCCGTCCACCGGCACCTGACCGAAGACGCCAAGACCCTGGTGATCCTCGACGAGGTGCACCACGGCGGCGATGCGCTGAGCTGGGGTGACGCGATCCGCGATGCCTACGGACCCGCGAAGCGACGCCTGCTGCTGAGCGGCACGCCTTTCCGCAGTGACACCGCGCCCATCCCGTTCGTTGAGTACCTGCCCGACGAGTCGGGCGCACGTGTGTCGAGCACCGACTACAGCTACGGCTACGGTCGCGCTCTCGCCGACGGCGTGGTGCGACCCGTGCTGTTCCACATGTACGCGGGCAAGATGCGCTGGCGCACCAGCGCGGGCGACGAACTCGAGGCGCATCTGGGGCAGGACAACACGAAGGACGTCAACTCCCAGGCATGGCGCACGGCTCTCGACCCCGAGGGCTCGTGGATGCCGGCCGTGCTGTCGGCGGCGGATCGACGGCTGACGGAGATCCGCCACCACATCCCGGATGCCGGGGGACTGGTTCTCGCGACCGATCAGACGGTCGCCCGCGCCTACGCCAAGATCCTGCACGGCATCACCGGCCGCCAGCCCACCATCGTGCTCTCCGACGACGCCTCCGCGTCGCAGCGCATCGAGAAGTTCAGCGCGAGCGACGACCGCTGGATGGTCGCGGTGCGCATGGTCTCCGAGGGCGTCGACGTGCCGCGACTCGCCGTCGGCGTGTACGCGACGTCGTCGTCGACTCCGCTGTTCTTCGCCCAGGCCATCGGCCGGTTCGTGCGGGCGCGACGGCGCGGAGAAGCCGCGAGCGTGTTCCTGCCCAACGTTCCGGTGCTGATGGGCCTCGCGAACGAGATGGAGAAGCAGCGCGATCACGCCCTCGACCGCAATGACAAAGATGCAGACGGGCTCGACGACTCGCTGCTCGAGAGCGCCAATCGCGAAGACGACGCCTCGGACGCCCTGACTCAGGAGTTCAGCTACCAGGCGATCTCGTCGATCGCCCACTTCGACCGCGTCGTCTTCGACGGCAAGGACTTCGGGCAGCTCGCCGAACCCGGCACGCCGGAAGAGGAGGAGTTCATCGGATTCCCGGGTCTCCTCGAACCCGAGCACGTGCACGAGCTGCTGATGCAGCGCGCCGCTCGCCAGTCGCGCCTGCGGGAAGTCAGGGAGTCGACGGCCGATCCGACCGAGACGACCACGCTGCCGACGCCGCTGCACCGCACCCTGAAAGAGCAGCGGCAGCTGCTGAACAGTCTCGTCGGACTCTACGCGAGGCAGACGGGGGAGCCGCACGGCTCGGTGCACGCCGAGTTGCGTCGGATCTGCGGCGGCCCGGCCGTCGCACAGGCCACCGTGACGCAGCTGCAGTCGCGCATCGAGGTGCTCCGCAAGCGCGTGCGCTCCTGACCACAAGTCCTGCTCCCTGACGGCCGGGCGCTCGATCGCGCCGACGGGTTCGGATTCCCGAAAACCTGGCAATCCTCGTCCGGACTCGGCGACCCGGCATCCGCCCGGATAGCGTTGAACGGTTGCCCGAATCCTGGAGGAGAGCATGACAGCGCCCGCTGCCGCAGAGCCCACCGCCGCCGATCGTCGCCGCTGGGCGCGCTATCTCGTCGAGGAGCGCGCCGAGGGCACCGTCTACCAGCGCCTCGCCGCCCGTCGGGACGGCGAGGAACGCGAGATCCTTCTCAACCTCGCCGAGGCCGAGCGCCGTCACGAGCAGCACTGGCTCGATCTCCTTGGCGCGGAGCCCGCCCGTCTGCCTCGGGCCGGCCTTCGCTCGCGCATGCTCGGGTGGATGGCCGGGAAGTTCGGGTCGATCTTCGTGCTCGCGCTCGCGCAGAGCGCTGAGGCTCGTTCTCCGTACGACACCGAGGCCTGGGCCTCGCCGGCCATGCGGGCGGACGAGAAGGTGCACTACGAGGTCGTGCGAGGGCTCGCCGCACGCGGACGGCGGCGTCTGTCGGGTTCGTTCCGGGCGGCCGTCTTCGGAGCGAACGACGGCCTCGTCAGCAATCTCGCGCTCGTGCTCGGCATCGGCGCGACCGGCGTCAGCAGCGGCTTCGTGCTGTTCAGCGGTATCGCGGGCCTCCTCGCCGGCGCGCTGTCGATGGGAGCAGGGGAGTTCGTCTCCGTGCGGTCGCAGCGTGAGCTCCTGGCGTCCACCGAGGCGAACGACGATGCCGCCGCGTCCGCGGCGGATCTGGACATCGACGAGAACGAGCTGGCCCTCGTCTACCGGGCCCGCGGCATGGACGAGGCGGAGTCGCTCAGCCGAGCCCGCAAGATCGTGACGGCCGCGCGAGCAGGGGCGCAGTACGCGACGACGGGTCCCGTGCGCACCCACGGAGCCGACGACCACGAGATCGTGGGCAGCGACTGGACCGCGGCGATCTCGAGCTTCCTGCTGTTCGCCTCGGGGGCGATCGTGCCGGTGTTGCCCTGGCTCTTCGGGCTGCAGGGGACCACGGCGGTTATCGTGGCCTTGATCCTCGTCGGCGTAGCCCTGCTTTCGACAGGGGCGATGGTCGGGATCCTCTCCGGTGGCCCGCCGCTGCGCCGGGCTCTGCGCCAGCTGGCGATCGGGTTCGGGGCGGCGGCGATCACGTACGTGCTCGGGCTGGTGTTCGGCGTCGGCGCGGCCTAGCGGCGCCCATCGTGGCGAACGGCTCTCCCGGGCGTTTCTGTGCCGTAGTCTCAGCGTGACAGCAGATGAGAGGGCGGATGCCGTGACGGACGTACTCGCGGATCGACCAGGAGAGCCATCAGTCGAGGAGATCATGCGGCGCAACGCCGTGACGATCCTGGGGCCGGTCGACGCGGATGTCATCGTCTTCGCTCACGGATACGGCACCGATCAGTCCATCTGGCGGCCGATCGCCGAGACGTTCGCAGCGGACCATCGTGTCGTGCTGTTCGACTACGTGGGGTCGGGCGCCTCTGACCTCGGCTCCTATGACGAGCGCCGCTACGATGCGCTCGAGGGCTACGCCGACGATCTGATCGAGGTCCTCGATGCCGTCGCGGCCGAGAGCGCGGTGCTCGTCGCCCACTCGATCAGCGGGATGATCGGGGCCCTGGCGTCCATCCGTCGTCCTGAGCTGTTCCGCGAGATCGTGATGGTCTGCCCGTCGCCGAGGTACGTGGACGACGAGGCCTACGTCGGCGGCTTCAGCCGAGATGACGTGCTCGGCCTGCTAGCCGCGATCGAGACGAACCAGCCGAGCTGGGCTTCGTCGCTCGCTCCGGCGGTCACCGCCCGCGACGATCGTCCTGAAGTCGTCGACAGGGTGCGTACGCTCTTCGCGACAACGGCTCAGCGCGTGGCCGTGCATTTCGCCCGCGTCGTCTTCTTCAGCGATGTGCGGCGTCGGCTGGACGAGATCCCTGTGCACTGCACGATCGTCCAGTCTCGGGGCGACATCATCTGCCCGCCCCACATCGGGGAGTACCTGCGCACCCGCATCCCTTCGAACGACCTCGTGCAGCTCGACAGCGCGGGGCATTTCGTTCTGCTTACAGAGCCTGCTCTGGTCACCGAGGTCATCAGGAACGCCCTGTGACCGGTGGCGAGTCGGCCGCGGATCTCGTCGACGCAGCCCCGGCCGCGATCCTCGCCGTCGACATGACGGGCGTCGTGCTCGTCCACAATCGCAAGACGCTCGACTGGCTGGGCGCGGGGGAGGACTCGCTCGTCGGCCGGAATCTCACCGAGTGGATGCCGCCGGCGGCACGCATGCTCTACGAGACCCAGGTGGTGCCCCGCTTGGTGGAGAAGGGCCGCGTGCGTGAACTCGTCCTCGAGATACGGCGCCCGGATGGGAGTCGTCATCCGCTCCTCGTGAATGCCGATCGGCGGGTCGATGACGCCGGAAGTGCGCGCATAGTGATCGTCGCCATGGACGCGATCGGGCGGTCTGCGTTCGAACGTGAGCTTGTGGAGACTCGTCGCACGGCTGATGCCGCGCACCGTGAACTCGCCCTGCTGCAGGATGCGACAGGGCGGCTCGCCGTGGCCCGCGGTCTCGAGGATCTCGGCCGCGTTCTCATCGATGCTGCAGGACAGGCGACGCAATCGGCGTGGACCGTGGTGCGACTTGCAGACCACGGTGGGGGCGTCTCGACGTGGGGTGACCCTCCCTTCGGCGTCGACCAGGACGAGGGCTTGAGGGCTGGCTCCGATCAGGTGATCTGCCACGATCCCGACGACATCGTGCGAACCTTGCCGGGTTCAGCTCACGCCCTGAACCGAGCCGGGGTGGAATCCCTGATCCTGACGCCCGTCGTGCGGCAGGACGGACGGGTGATCGGCGAGATCTGCTGCTGGTTCCGTCGGCCGCGCACACTCGGTCCGGATGAGGCGGGAACGCTGGTCGCCCTCGCGCGCCAAGCCGAACGCGTCGTGGAACATCTGCGCCTGCAGGACCGGCTTCGCCACGACGCGTCTCACGACGGCCTCACGGGTCTCTTCAACCGAGCGGGGTTGTCCGCCCGCCTGACCGAGCTGCTGACCACCGCGGATCTCTCGGAGCGGAGCTCTGCCGTGATCTTCCTCGATCTCGACGGCTTCAAGGCGATCAACGACCTGCGTGGCCACAGTGCCGGCGACGAGGTGCTCCGCACCGTCGCGGAGCGTCTGGTGCGCGTCTGCCGCTCGGGTGACGCGATCGGGCGCCTGGGCGGAGACGAGTTCGTGATCGTGGTGGATCATGTGGACCGCGACGACGCCAGCGGGCTCGCCGGTCGTGTGCGAGACGCCGTGTCCGCGCCCTTGGCGGGGGCTGCGGAGGGGATGCCGCTGTCCGCCAGCGTGGGCGTGATCTCGTGGACGGGCGCCGACGATCCTCGGCCCAGCGCAGACGAGCTGATCTCCGCGGCGGACGAGGAGATGTACACCGCCAAACGACTGCTCAGCGGCGGCGTGCGATCGCGGACCTGGCTGCATCGATAGGCGGGAGCGCAGTCGTTCCGCTGCACGGCCATCACAAAGAAGAAGAGCCCCGATCCGTCCGGATCGGGGCTCTTCTTCGTCTTGTGCGCGGAGGGGGACTTGAACCCCCACGCCCTATCGGGCACTAGCACCTCAAGCTAGCGCGTCTACCATTCCGCCACCCGCGCAGGTGTTGGATGTTCGTTGCCGAACGAAGATTTACATTAGCACGAGCGCGGGGGCTCTCTGAAACCGACCCTGACTCCCGGGCGCGCCACCCGGGTTCGATAGCCTGGAGCCATGACTGCTCAGCCGCTCCCCGAGGTCGTCCGCATCGCCGGCGAGCTGATCCGCATCGACACCTCCAACTACGGCGGCGGCAACGCCAAGGGTGAACGCGAGGCGGCGGAGTACGTCGGCCGGTATCTCGAAGAGCTCGGCCTCGAGGTCGAGTACTACGAGCCCATCCCGCGCCGCACGAATGTGATGGCCCGCGTGGCGGGGCGCGACAGCAGCAAGCCGGCACTGGTGGTGCACGGCCATCTCGACGTCGTCCCTGCGGTCGCAGAGGACTGGAGCGTCGACCCGTTCGCCGGCATCGTTCAGGACGGGATGTTGTGGGGCCGCGGAGCCGTCGACATGAAGAACATGAACGCGATGATCCTCACGGCCGTCGCCGACATCATCCGCTCGGGGGAGCAGCCCCAGCGCGACCTGATCATCACGTTCTTCGCCGACGAAGAGAACGGCGGCGTCGAGGGCTCCGCGCTCGTCGTCCAGAACAAACCGGAGTGGTTCGCCGGTGCGACCGAGGCGATCAGCGAGGTAGGCGGATACTCGATCACGGTCGACGACCGGCGCGCATACCTGCTTCAGGTCGGCGAGAAGGCGATGATCTGGATCCGTCTCGTCGCCAAGGGACGGGCCGGTCACGGCAGCCGCCTACACGACGACAACGCGGTGACCAAGCTCGCCGAAGCCGTCGCCGCGATCGGCCGCACCCGCTGGCCCATCCAGCTCACCGACACCACGAGGGCCCTGCTCGAAGGACTCAGCGAGCTCACCGGCCGCTCGACGGACGACCCCGATGCCCTCGCCTCCGCAGCCGGACCTGCCGAAGCCTTCCTGCGCTCCACGTTCCGCACCACGACGAACCCGACGGTCCTGAGCGCGGGGTACAAGCACAACGTGATCCCCGAGCGCGCCGAGGCCCTCATCGACGTGCGCGTGATCCCGGGCACCGAGGACGACGTCCTCGCCGAGTTGCAGCGCATCGTCGGCGACGACATCGCCATCGAGATCGTCGTGCAGGACATCGGGATGGAGACGCCGTTCGAAGGCGGACTGGTCGATGCCATGGTCGCGACCCTCGGTGCGCACGACCCTGGCGTACCGGTGATCCCGTACCTCCTCGGCGCCGGAACCGACAACAAGGCGCTCGCCTACCTCGGCATCACCGGCTACGGCTTCGCACCGTTGCGGCTGCCGGCCGATCTCGATTTCACGGGCATGTTCCACGGCGTCGACGAGAGAGTACCCGTAGACTCGCTTGTCTTCGGTCAGCAGGTGCTGGCCGATCTGCTGCGCTCGTACTGAGCGCCCGACTCCCGCCGGCGCAGCCCGCACAGAAGGCCCCGTATGAACCTGCTCGAAGCCCTCCTCCTCGGCATCGTCCAGGGACTCACCGAGTTCCTGCCCATCTCCTCCAGCGCGCATCTGCGTATCGTGGGCAGCTTCCTGCCCTCCGGAGAAGACCCGGGCGCCGCATTCACCGCGATCACGCAGATCGGGACGGAAGCCGCGGTCGTCGTGTTCTTCTGGCGCGACATCGTGCGGATCATCTCGCACTGGTTCCGATCCCTCACCGGCAAGGTGCCCCGCAACGATCCCGATGCTCGGATGGGCTGGATGATCATCATCGGCAGCATCCCGATCGTCGTCCTCGGTCTGCTCTTCCAGGACCAGATCGAGAGCGTGCTGCGGTCGCTCTGGATCGTGGCGATCATGCTCATCGTGTTCGGCATCCTGCTCGGGATCGCCGATCACGTCGGCGCCAAGCGCCGCACTCTCGACGATCTGACCTACCCGCACGGCATCGGCTACGGTCTGGCCCAGGCGCTTGCTCTGATCCCCGGGGTCTCGCGCTCCGGCGGCACCATCACGATGGGGCTGTTCCTCGGCTACGAGCGCGCCGCCGCAGCACGGTACGCCTTCCTTCTCGCGATCCCGGCCGTCTTCGGCAGCGGCTTCTACCAGGTGTACAAGAGCTGGGACGCACCGAACCAGCACTTCTCCTTCGGCGAGACGCTGGCGGCGACCGGCATCGCCTTCGTCGTCGCTCTGGGTGTCATCGCGTTCTTCATGAACTGGATCTCGAAGCGCAGCTTCCTGCCGTTCGTGATCTACCGCGTGCTGCTCGGAACCGCGCTGCTGGTGCTGCTCGGCACCGGGGTCCTCACCGCTTGAGGTCGCCCGGCCCGTCGCCGCGCCGCTTCAGGTAGCGTTCGAACGCCTGCGCGATCGCATCGCCGGACGCCTCGGGCGAGTCCCAGGTGTCACGGGTGCGCTCCAGCTGGCGGATGTACTCGGCCATGTCCTCGTCGTCAGCCGCGGCGGCGTCGATCGACGCCTCCCAGGCTGCGGCCTCGGTGCGAAGATTGTCGCGGGGCACGTCGACCCCGGTGAGCTCCTCGAGGCGGTCCAGCAGGGCGAGGGTGACCTTGGGCGAAGGCGTGGCCGAGGCGACGTAGTGCGGCACGCTGGCCCACAGGCTGGCCGTCGGGATGCCGGCGTTCTCGGCGAAGTGCTCGAACACGCTGAGGATGCCGACCGGCCCCTCGTAGAGCGATCGCTCCAGCCCGTACGCCTCGCGCACGTCGTCGTTCTGACTTGACGCGAAGATCGAGATGGGCCGGGTGTGCGGTACATCCGACAGCATCGCTCCGAGCGTCACGAGCCCCGTGACGTCATCGCGAAGCGCGACGTCGATGAACTCCGCGGCGAAGGACTGCCAGGTGCGTGCGGGCTCGACACCCGTGAGCAGCCAGAACTCGGGACCCGTCGCCGGATCGCGCGGGCGCCAGAGACCGGCCTCGGGCCAGGTCAGCTGACGTCGCCCTTCGCCGTCCATCTTCGTGGCGGGGCGCGTGTACTGGTAGTCGAAGTAGAGCTCGGGGTCGATCGAGTGCACGAGGTCGTAGTCGGTCATCGACCGCAGCGCCGCTATGGCTCCGCTCGCGGCTTCGCCTGCGTCGTTCCAGCCGTCGAAGGCGGCGATGATGATGCGGGAACCGAGAACATCCATCGTGTGCTCCCTTCATGACGGTGGACGGGGTATCCCTCCAGGCTAGTCCGCGGCGAGGGGGGCCGGTGCAGCCACGGCTAACATGGTTCAGTGAGCAGACAGCCGGGCGCAGTCCTCTGGGACATGGATGGAACACTCGTCGACACCGAGCCGTACTGGATGGCTGCCGAGACGGCCCTGGTCGAGTCCTACGGCGGCAGCTGGACCCACGACGACGCTCTGCAGCTTGTCGGCAACGGCCTGATCGACAGCGCCATCATCCTGCAGAACGCCGGAGTGGACATGGCCGCGGAGGCGATCATCTCGCGCTTGACGGATGCCGTCCAGGAGGCGCTGCGGACGCAGGGCGTGCCGTTCCGCCCCGGCGCTCGGGAGCTGTTGCATGACCTGCGGGCCACCGGTATCCGCACGGGCCTCGTGACCATGTCGCTGCGGCGCATGGCCCTCGGAGTCGTCGATCTCATCGACTTCGAGGCTTTCGACATCGTGGTCGCCGGCGATGATGTGAAGAACTCGAAACCCCATCCCGAGCCCTATCTCCAGGCCGCCGCCCTGCTCGGTGTCGACATCTCCGACACTGTCGTGATCGAGGATTCTCCCACCGGCCTCCGCGCCGGCATCGCCTCTGGCGCAGTGGCACTCGGCGTGCCGCATATCGTCTCTCTCGACGGCGTCGGCGCGCATGAGCTGTGGCCCACGCTCGCTGAGCGCGGAGCATCCGACATCGCCGATCTCTTCACCCGCTTGACGTCTCTGACAGGAGCCACCCGATGACCCAATCCACAGCGAAGCGACCGAGCGGACCTTTCCGCGAAGGCGATCGTGTGCAGCTGACGGGGCCGAAGGGGCGTCTGCACACCGTGACGCTCCGAGAGGACGGCGAGCTCCACACGCACCACGGCGTCCTGCGGCACCGCGATCTCATCGGACTGCCGGACGGCTCTGTCGTCGCCAACAGCTCCGGCCACGACTACCTCGCTCTGCGCCCGCTGCTGAGGGACTTTGCGATGTCCATGCCGAGAGGCGCTGCGATCGTCTACCCGAAGGACGCCGCTCAGATCGTCATGCAGGCCGACGTCTTCCCCGGTGCGGTCGTCGTCGAGGCCGGCGTCGGGTCCGGTGCTCTGTCGCTCTCGCTCCTGCGAGCGATCGGTCCGGCCGGTCGGCTGGTGTCGTTCGAGCGTCGAGACGACTTCGCAGACGTGGCGCGGGGCAACGTCGCCACGTTCTTCGGAGAGACGCCTGAGACATGGGAAGTCGTGGTGGGCGACCTCGCCGAGCAGCTGCCTGCGCAATTCGAGGCGGGAACCGTCGACCGGGTCGTGCTCGACATGCTGGCGCCCTGGGAGTGCATGGACGTCGTCGCCGACGCCCTCACACCTGGGGGAGTGGTGCTCTGCTACATCGCGACAGCGACCCAGCTTTCGCGGGTGGCCGAGTACATCCGCGCCACCGGGCTCTTCACGGATCCCGATGCGTCCGAGACCATGGTGCGCGGTTGGCACGTGGAAGGCCTCGCAGTGCGCCCAGATCATCGGATGGTCGCGCACACGGGATTCCTGCTCACCGCCCGCCGTCTCGCGCCAGGGGCCATCGCTCCATCCGTGAAGCGGCGTGCGTCGAAGAGCAGCTATGGAGACGAGGACGTCGAGCTGTGGACGCCGGGTGCAGTGGGCGATCGGGAGATCAACGACAAGAACCTGCGCAAGCGCGCTCGCGAGGCCGCGAAGGCCGCCGAGGGAGCACGCCTCGCCGCCGCAGCGCGCGACACCGGCGACGCGACGGAATATGCTTGAGCCCGTGCGTAGAACCTCCGCCGCTCTGGCGTCCCTCAGCCTTGCCGTCCTCGCCCTGACGGGTTGCTCCTCGACGCCTTCCTTCGACGGCGCAGTCTGCGACCGCACAGCGAACGCCTCGACGACCCTGGCGGACTCGGTCAGCACCTCGGGCGACGTGGGCTCCGAGCCGAAGGTCGAGGTCTACGCCCCCGTGTCGGCGAAGTCCTCGACGTTCGTCGACGCTGTCGTGGGCGACGGCACCGCCGTCGTGAGCGCGAACCAGCCCTTCATCGCGAACGTCACGACGTACGACGGGGAGACCGGGGACAAGCTGCAGACCACCGGCTACGACGCCTCGACGACGCAGCCGCACGACATCGCCTACTGGAGCCAGGTGTCCCCGGCGCTCAGCAAGGTTCTGCAGTGCGCGACCGGTGGGAGCCGCGTCGTCGGTCTGCTGACGCCGAAGGACATGGGCGCCCAGGCCGACGCCGGGAGCATCGTGATCGTCTTCGACATCGGGCACGTGTTCCTGCCGAAGGCCGAGGGCACCCCGCAGTTCAACGACGCGCGCGGTCTGCCGACCGTCGTGCGCGCACCCGACGGCACACCCGGCGTGATCATCCCGGATTCCGCGGCCCCCAAGGAGGCCGTCGTGCAGACGCTCATCAAGGGTGACGGCCCGAAGGTGAAGGAGGGCGACTTCGTGGTCGTCAACCACACGGTGCTGAACTGGGACGACAAGAGCGTCGCCGGCACCAGCTGGGGCTCCACGTCTCTCGTCACGTCGCCGCTTCCCGAGATGGTCGGGGCGACCGTCGGCTCGCAGATCATGATCGTCACGCCCGCGGCCGATTCGTCGCCCGCGCAGGTTCTCGTGGTCGACATCCTCGGCATCACGACAGCGGCACCTCAGCAGCAGCAGTGATGGCAGCCGGGATTCCCGCGGAGGAGCGCCTGACGAACCTCGTCGTGGCGCTGATGGCCACGGAGATCGGGCTCACCAAGCAGCAGATCCTCGACAACGTCTCGGGGTACCGGCAGCGAGCGGATGCAGGGGCGCGTTCGGATGCACTCGAGAAAATGTTCGAGCGCGACAAGGACGAGCTGCGCAAGCTGGGTGTTCCCGTCGAGACCATCGGCGAGGCGAGCGACCCGAACGACCTCCGGGAGGCCCGGTATCGTATCCCTCAGGCGGAATACGATCTGCCGAGCGACATCGACTTCACTCCGGCCGAGCTGGCCGTGCTGCAGCTCGCCGGCAGCGTGTGGAGCGCCGAATCGGTCTCGGGAGACGCCCAGGCGGGCGTCCGCAAGATCCGAGCTCTGGGTATCGACGGCGACGAGCCGATCATCGGCTTCGCTCCCCGGATCACGGCGAGGGACGCCGCTTTCGCGCCGCTCCAGGAGGCGATCGAGAAGAGCCGCGTCGTCACTTTCGACTACCTGAAGCCGGGGGAGGACGCTGCCCGTACCCGCCGCATCCGCCCGTTGGCCCTCGTCGACTACGAAGCCCGTTGGCACGTCTTCGGTGTCGACGTCGAGGCCGGGGGAGATCGCACGTTCCTGCTGAGCCGCATCGTCGGTGCGGTGAAGATCACCACCGTCTCCTTCGACCCTGCACTGAGAGAAGGAGCGGGGGATCGAGCCATCGCCGGACTCGAGGAGGTCGCCGCGAGCAATTCGGCGCTTCTCGAGGTGACTCCGGGAACCGAGGCCTCCCTGCGGCTGGGGCGCCGCGCGAAGCCGGCTGTCCAGGGAATCACCGTGCCCTTCGTCGACGTCCACATCTTCGCCGACGAACTGGCCTCCTACGGCCCAGAAGTCCGTGTCGTCGAACCGATCGCGCTGCGCGATGCCGTGATCGCGCGTCTGCACGCCGTCGTCGAGGCGAACGCGGAGGTGGACCGATGAGCGCGCAACCGAAGCCTCTGCTCGCTGCCGACCGCGTGCGGCTCTATCTGACCCTCGTGCCGTATCTGCTCGAGCACGGTCAGGTCTCGCTCGACGAGGCCGCGGCAGAGTTCGGCGTCGGCCGCGAAGAGATGCGGTCCATGGTCGAGAAGCTCACCGTCATCGGCCTGCCCGGTGACTCCGGATTCTGGCAGCAGCCGCAGGAGATGTTCGACATCAACTGGGATCTGCTCGACGACGAAGACGTGATCGAGATCACCAACGATGTGGCGCTTCGACGAGTTCCGCGCTTCACCGCCCGTGAAGCCGCCGCATTGCTCGCCGGCCTCCAGATGGTCGCCGCGGTGCCCGCGGTCTCCGACACCGGTCTCGTGAAGGGCCTCATAGCCAAGCTCTCCCGAGGAGCAGCCGACGCCCCGGCGGAGGTCGTGGTGGCGCCCACGGCGATCGACGAGGTGCGCACGGTGGTCGCGACTGGTGTGCAGGGCGGCGTCGCCGTCTCGTTCACCTACAAGGCTCCGGATGCCGAGCCCACGACCCGCACAGTCGATCCCGTGCAGATCCTCATCACCAACGGCCAGTGGTACCTGCAGGGCTGGTGCCATCTGCGTCAGGCGATGCGCACCTTCCATCTCGATCGCGTGAGCGACCCGCAGCTGACAGACATCGCCATCACCCATCGCGGAGAGCCCGTCCCCGAGGCGTTCTCCGCAGCTGCCGACGACGGCGAGGTCACGGTGCGCATTCCCGAGCGTCTTGCGCCCCTTCTGGGCGCCTTCTTCTCGGTCGACGGCGTGGAGGCGCAGGGCGGCATCGTCACGGCACGGCTGCACCTGGCCGATCCCCGCAGCATCAAACGCCTCGCGGCAAGGTTCGGCGGCGCACTCGAAGTCGTCGAGCCTGGCATCGCCCGAGCGGCAACCCACGACTGGGCCGCAGCCGGACTCGCGCTCTACTACCGACCTGACGGCAGCGACGCCGGTTAGACTGACAGAAACCACCAACGACGACGGGAATATAGAGATGTTTGCTGGAATGCAAGGCTGGCACCTGCTGATCGTCCTCGCGGTGATCCTTCTTCTGTTCGGCGCCGCGAAGCTGCCTGCGCTCGCGAAGAGCGTCGGCCAGTCGGCGCGTGTCTTCAAGGGGGAGATCAAGGCGATGAAGGAAGACGACGCAACGACTGCGTCTTCCACTGCGGCCGACCCCGCCTCCGTGAAGGACCCGGGCGCCGATCCTGAGACTCCGCCTCGCGCCTGACACCAGTGGGATCGATCGAGGCGCCCGCCATGCCCCAGACGACTCAGGATCGGCGGATGACGCTCGGCGCGCATCTCGTCGAGCTCCGCAAGCGACTGATGCTCGCTGCTCTGGCGCTGCTAGTCGGCATGATCGTCGCATTCTTCATCGCCGACCCTGTGATCCACTTCATCACAGAGCCGATCCGCGTGATCGCTGACAAGCGCGGCGACGATTTCAGCGCTTTGAACTTCGGGACGGTGACCGCCGCCTTCGACATGCGCATGCGCATCGCCTTCTCGATCGGCCTCTTCATCTCGGCCCCGGTCTGGCTCTGGCAGATCTGGGCATTCATCATGCCGGGGCTCACTCGTAAGGAGATCGGCTATACCGTCGGTTTCGTCGCCGCGGCCGTGCCGCTGTTCTTCGGCGGATGCTATCTCGGCATCATGATCATGCCGCACGTCATCGAACTGATGTGGGGTTTCACCCCCGAGGGCGGAGCGAACTTCTATTCCGCCCAGGAGTACTACGACTTCGTCTTCAAGCTGATGATCGTCATCGGCGTCTCCTTCGTCCTGCCGGTGTTCCTGGTCGCTTTGAACCTGGCCGGGGTCATTTCAGGGCGGGCGATCCTCAAGGGCTGGCGAGTCGCTATCATCATCGCGACGGTGTTCGCGGCTCTCGCGACTCCGGCTGCCGACGTCGTCAGCATGCTCATGCTCGCCGGCATCCTCATCGTCCTGTTCTTCGCCGCGGCCGGACTCTCGATGCTCTTCGACCGCCGTAAGCGCAAGAAGGACGCGGCTGCAGGGCTCCTGCCGCCGGACGTCTCGTGAGCTCGCCCGCCGAGCGCTACGCTGCGGCGCGGGAGGCGTCCGAGCACCCGCAGACCAGCGCCTTCGCCGCACGTCAGCGCTTCGACCTCGACCCGTTCCAGGTCGCCGGCTGTCACGCTCTCGAACGAGGACACAGTGTGCTCGTCGCCGCCCCCACGGGAGCGGGCAAGACGATCGTGGGCGAGTTCGCGATCCATCTCGCGATGCAGACACCGGGCGACAAGGCCTTCTACACGACGCCGATGAAGGCTCTGTCGAATCAGAAGTTCCGCGAACTCGTCGATGTGTACGGTGCCGATCAGGTCGGGCTCCTCACCGGCGACACCAACATCAACGGCAACGCGCGCATCGTCGTGATGACCACCGAAGTCCTGCGCAACATGATCTATGCCGATTCCGCAGCGCTGCGCGACCTTCGCTACGTGGTGATGGATGAGGTCCACTACCTTGCCGACCGCTTCCGCGGGGCGGTGTGGGAAGAGGTCATCATCCACCTTCCGCAGCATGTGCGTCTGGTGTCGCTCAGCGCGACCGTGTCGAACGCCGAAGAGTTCGGCGACTGGCTCGACACCGTGCGCGGCGACACCGAGGTGATCGTCTCCGAGATCCGCCCGGTTCCCCTCGAGCAGCATGTGCTCGTGCGCGACGATCTGCTGCCGCTGTTCGATGAACGCGCGGGCCTCGCCACGACGAAGGTCAATCAGGAGCTCATGCGCATCCGCTCCTCCACCGGCTCGAACTACGACAACAACCGACGTGCCCAGTCGTATCGCAGCGATCGGCACGCCGGCAGGCAGGCGCAGCGGCCGCAGCGTGGCGGGCGCAGGCCCGATGCCCGACGCATCGAGCGCGTCGACCGGCCGGACGTGGTGCACCTGCTCGATCGCGCGAATCTCCTGCCGGCGATCTTCTTCATCTTCAGCCGCGTCGGCTGCGACGCGGCCGTGCAGCAGGTGCGTCGCTCGGGCCTCCGGCTGACCTCGGCCGAGGAGCGCGCAGAGATCCGCGCGATCGTAGAGGAGTCCACGCGTTCCCTTCAGGACGAGGACCTCGGGGTCCTCGGGTACTGGGAGTGGCTCGACGACCTCGAGCGCGGCGTCGCGGCGCATCACGCGGGACTCCTCCCCGCCTTCAAAGAGGTCGTCGAGGAGCTCTTCCGGCGAAAGCTCGTCAAGGTGGTGTTCGCGACCGAGACGCTGGCGCTCGGCATCAACATGCCGGCGCGCACGGTCGTGCTCGAGAAGATGGAGAAGTTCAACGGCGAGGCCCGCGTCGCGATCACGTCGGGGGAGTACACGCAGCTCACCGGACGCGCGGGACGCCGCGGCATCGACGTCGAGGGCCATGCGGTCGTGCAGTGGACCGAGGGCATGGACCCGCAGGGGGTCGCAGCGCTCGCCTCTCGCCGCACCTATCCGTTGAACTCGAGCTTCCGCCCGACGTACAACATGGCGGTCAATCTGATCGATCTGTTCGGCAAGAGCAGGGCCCGCCAGATCCTCGAGTCGTCGTTCGCGCAGTTCCAGGCCGACCGTGCCGTGGTGGGCCTGGCGCGGCAGGTGCGTGACGCCGAGGAATCGCTCGCCGGCTACCAGAAGGCGATGGAGTGCGAACACGGTGATTTCGTCGAGTACGGTGCGATCCGTCGTGAGCTCAGCGACCTCGAGAAGAAGAACCGTCAGGATGCGCATGCGCCGCGCGGTGCACGCGACACACGCATGAAACGCATCCAGTCGCTTCGAGGCCAGATGCAGCGCCACGGATGCCATCGCTGCCCCGACCGCGAGGATCACGCCCGCTGGGCGGAGCGCTATTGGAAGCTCAAGCGGCAGACCGACCGCATCCGTCGTCAGATCGAGACCCGTACAGGTACGGTCGCTCGTGTCTTCGACCGGGTCGTGGAGGTGCTCGAGACGCTGGATTACCTCACCGTGGTCGACGGTGAGACGTCGCTCACGGATGCCGGGCGCACGATGCGCCGCATCTACGGAGAACGCGACCTTCTCGTCGCGGAGTCCCTGCGCCAGGGGCTCTGGACGGGTCTTGACGCGCCGTCTCTCGCCGCGATGGCCTGCTGCCTCGTGTACGAGCCGCGGCGCGACGAGGCGAACGCGGGGGAGCGGAACCTCCCACGCGGCGCGTTCCGCACGGCATATGACAAGACCACGACGCTGTGGGCCGAGCTCGACGACCTCGAGAAGGACCACCATCTGCCCGGCACTGAACCGCTGGCCCCGGGCCTCGCCGGCGCCATGCACTCCTGGGCGCGCGGCGGCATGCTCGACCGCGTGCTGATCGACGCAGACATGGCCGCGGGGGACTTCGTCCGCTGGGCGAAGCAGACCATCGACCTCCTCGATCAGCTCTCGATCGTCGCCGAAGACGCCGCCCTCGCCCGCAACGCCCGAGTCGCCCTCGACGGCATCCGTCGGGGCATCGTCGCCTACTCGTCGATGTGACCGGGGTTCCGATGTCCGACACGTCCGTGCGCCCGCGCGCGCTGCTTCCTCTTCCTCTGGCGCTGCCCGCCGCCGCCGCTGCCGCTCTGCTGATGTACGCCTCCTACCCCGGACCGGCGATCTGGGTCCTCGCGTTCCCCGCGGTCGTTCTCCTGCTCCTGGCGCTGATCGGCCGACGTGCAGGCGGGGCGCTCCTGGTCGGGCTCGTGTACGGCATCCTTTTCTTCGCGCTGCTCGTCTCGTGGACTTCTCGCTATCTCGGCCCGATCCCGTGGGCAGCGCTGAGCATCGTCGAAGGCGGCCTGACGGCGATCGCGCTCATCCCGATCGCCCTGGCCTACCGTTGGCTGCCTCGAGCCTTCCCTGGGCCTGCGGGGCGACTCGTCGTGCTTCCCGCCGTCGTGGCGGCGCTCTGGGTCGGCCGTGAGCTGTTCATCGGCAACTGGCCGTACGGCGGCTTCCCCTGGGCGCGTCTGGGCATGACGCAGGCTGAGAGCCCCTTGGCGCCCGTGTCGTCATGGCTGGGCGTGAGCGGGCTGAGCTTCCTCATGGTGCTGCTGGTGGCGATGCTGATCGAGACGACGCGTCTCGGGGTCTGGCGGCGTCCGATGCGCCTCGTCGCTCCCGCTGCGGTCGTGGCCGTCCTGCTGTTCACACCGCTTTTCCCGACAGCGGGGGCCGGTTCCATGCGCATCGCCGCCGTGCAGGGAAACGGCCCGACCGGATACTTCGACCAGCGCGAGCCCTACTCGGTGATCGATGCCCAGACCGCTGCGACCGAGCCGCTGTACGGAGAAGACGTCGATCTGCTCGTGTGGCCGGAGGGGTCGCTCGACTACGACCCGTTCCAGGACTCGGCCACCGCGCGCCGGATGACTCGTGTCGCGAACAACATCGGTGCCCCGCTGCTGGCGAACGCCGCCACGGGTCGTGACGACCTCTACTTCAACACCTCGATGCTGTGGATGCCGGACGGCACAGCCGAGCAGACGCACGACAAGCGGCATCCTGTGCCGTTCGGCGAGTACGTGCCGGATCGGGCGTTCTACTACGCGATCGTGCCCGACCTCATCGGGCTGATCGGCCGTGAGTACACGCCGGGAGTCAACCCGCCGATCGTCGATGTCGACGGGGCGAAGGTCGGCTTGGCGATCTGCTTCGACGTCATCTACGACGACCTGGTGCACCAGAGCCTGACGGACGGGGCTCAAGTTCTCGTGTTCCAGACGAACAACGCGGACTTCCGCGGGACGGATGAAAACCTGCAGCAACTCGCCTTCGCGCGTATGCGCGCGATCGAGACGGGGCGCAGCGTGGTGAACATCTCGACGGTGGGCACGAGCCAGATCATCCGCCCCGACGGGACGACCGTGACGGCCCTGGATGCAGATGAGGCCGGGGCGATGCTCGAAGATGTCGAGCTTCGCTCCGGCCTCACGGCTGGTGTCGTGCTGAGCCCCTGGATTCAGCAGCTGCTGCTATGGGGCGGGATGGGAGCGCTTCTCATCGGGTGGTGGCGCTCCCGGCGCGCTTAGGCGCCGATCTTCTGCCGGGTCGGGTCTTCGCCGGCGCCGCGGCGCGCGCGGAGAACCGCGAGGCGCTCTTCCAGAAGCTCTTCGAGCTCGGCGCGGGTGCGGCGCTCCAGGAGCATGTCCCAGTGCGTACGTGCGGCCTTCTCATCGGTGACCTCGAGCGTGACGGCGTGGCCGTCGACGTTCAGGCGGGCCTCGGCGCCGCAGGAGCGGCACTCCCAGGTCTGGGGCGGCTCGGCGTCAGCCGCGAACATCAGGTTCGTGACGTGACCGCATGTGTCACAGGTGTAGGTGGTTTCACGGCGCTCCATGAAAACGACGCCCTCTTCGCTCTGTAGGCTCTGGGCGCCGAGTCGGATGCCGCGCAGGCTGCGATCTGCCATTGTGTGGTCCTCTCGTCGCTGTCAGGTATAACGCTCGAGCCTGTGCTTCTCATCCGAGAAGACGTGTTCTCGCGCGGATTCACAGGTGAATCCCAGCGCGACGACCTAAGGAGCGGCGAGCGTCTCGAGGGCGAGGTCTGCACGGTCGGAGACGATGCCGTCGACACCGGCCTCGATCAGACGTGTCATCTCGGACGCCTCGTTCACGGTCCACACATGGACCTCGACATCGTGTCGGTGAGCGGCGCGAATCAGGGCGGGGGTGAGCACTCGGATGCCCCGCTGCCGTTCGGGGATCTGGAGTGCGTCGAGGCTGCGGAGAACGCGGCCGGGGGAGAGGTGCAGAGCGGAGAGAGCCACCATTGCGGCGATGGTGCGGCTGCCACCGGATGTCGCAGGGCGGATGGCGGCGCCGCCGCGAAGGGCCGCAGCGATCGCCACCTGCCGTCGCGCATCCGAGAAGCTCGTGACGAGCACTCGATGAGCGTGCGGCGCGACGAGCGCGCCGAGCGGCTCCGCAGCGGCATCCGTCTTGACATCGATGTTGAAGCGGACCCCGGGAAAGGAATCGAGGGCCTCGCGGACCGTGAGCAGTCCGCCGTGGTCTGCGAAGATGGCGCGCAGCTCGCGCGTGCCGATCTCGGCGACGGCGCGCGTGTCGCCGTTCAGACGGGTGAGGTCGGGGTCGTGGAAGAGCACGACGTCGCCGTCGGCGGACACATGGCAGTCGGTCTCGATGTACTCGACTCCCACGGCATGAGCCGCGGCGAAAGCGGCCGCGCTGTTCTCCCACACACCGGAGTCCTCGCCTGCCGCGGTGAGAAGACCGCGGTGGGCGAGGACTCGAGGGTGGCGTGTCTTCGCGAAGTACGGGTGCGTCACGCGCCCGGCGTGCCCGTCGGCGGCTTCGGTGTGAACGCGCTGCCGATGCCCTTGAGCGCCTCGGTGAGCTCGCTCGGGATGATCCACAGCTTGCTCGAGGAGCTCTCGCTGATCTTCGGCAGCATCTGCAGGTACTGGTAGGCGAGGAGCTTGTCGTCCGGCTGCCCCTGGTGGATGGCGGTGAAGACGTTCTGGATGGCTTCGGCTTCACCCTGCGCGCGCAGCACGGCGGCCTGCTTGTCGCCCTCGGCCTGGAGGATGGCGGCTTGGCGCTGGCCCTCGGCTTCGAGGATCTGCGACTGCTTGGAGCCCTCGGCCGTCAGGATCGCGGCACGGCGGTCTCGCTCGGCGCGCATCTGCTTCTCCATCGAATCCTGGATGGAGACGGGCGGATCGATCGCCTTGAGCTCGACACGTCCGACGCGGATGCCCCACTTGCCCGTGGCCTCGTCGAGGACGACGCGCAGCTGGCCGTTGATGTTGTCGCGGCTGGTCAGCGCCTCTTCGAGGTTCAGACCGCCGACCACGTTGCGGAGCGTCGTGGTCGTGAGCTGCTCGACAGCGCCGAGGTAGTTGGCGATCTCGTAGGTCGCCGCGCGAGCATCCGTCACCTGGAAGTACACGACCGTGTCGATCGAGACGACCAGGTTGTCTTCGGTGATCACGGGCTGCGGCGGGAAGGACACGACCTGCTCGCGCATGTCGATCAGCGGACGCAGACGGTCGATGAACGGCACCAGGATGTTCAGACCCGGCATGAGCGTCTTGTGGTAGCGGCCGAGCCGCTCCACCACGCCGGCGGTCGCCTGGGGGATGATGCGGATCGAGCGTGCGAGCGTCACCACCACGAAGATGATGACGGCGATCGCGAGGATCCACCCGATCGCGGTGGGGATGAAGTTGGAGTCGTCCACTGGTTCTCCTAGTCGTTGACGGGACGGACGATGGCGGTGGCGCCGTTGATCGCCGTGATGGCGATCGTGGCTCCAGTGGGGATGGCGACGGGAGACGCTGTGCGGGCAGTCCAGGTGTCGCCGTTGCTGAGCTTGACCTGGCCGGAGACCTGCGTGATCTCCTGCAGTGCGAGGCCGCGCAGGTCGATGAGCGCATCGACGTTCGACTTCGTGGGGTCCTCACCGCGATGCAGCCTCTTCAACAGGGGCGGCCGGATGAACAGGATGAAGAGGGCCGCCGCGGCCGCGGCGATGATCACCTGAGCCCAGACGGGGATGCCGATCAGATCGGTGATGAGGCCGACTGCCGCTCCGAAGCTCAGCATCAGGAAGGTGAAGTCCAACGACAGCATCTCGATCACGAGGAAGACGGCGATCAGCACCAGCCACCCGATCCATGCCCACTGGTCGATGAACTCTACGAAAGTCGTGACATCGTTCATGCGGCCTCCTTTGCGGTCAACCTATCACGGTGCTGAGCGCCGCCGAGGGTGCCCCGGGCGGCCGTTGGTAATGTGAGTGGGTCGCGTTCTCGCGGCGATCAGCGCATCTCAAGGAGTCACCGTGTCCGACGTTCTTCCCGCAGGTTCCCTCGACGGCAAGGTCGCTCTTGTCACCGGCTCGTCGCGCGGCATCGGCGCCGACACCGTGCGCTACTTCGCCGAGGCCGGAGCCGACGTCGTCATCAACTTCCGCAACAAGGCTCCGCGCGCCGAGAAGCTCGCGAACGAGCTGCGCGAGCTCGGCCGCCGTGTGCTCGTGGTGGGCGCCGACCTCACCGACCCGGCATCCGTGGCGGAGATGTTCGACGCCGTGAAGAACGAGTTCGGCCGGCTCGATGTGCTCGTGCTCAACGCCTCCGGCGGCATGGAGTCCGGTATGGCCGAGGACTACGCCCTCACCCTCAACCGCGACGCCCAGTTGAACGTGCTGAACGCGGCCACGCCGCTTCTCGGTGAGGGGGCGCGCGTCGTGTTCGTGACGAGCCACCAGGCGCACTTCATCCGCACGACCCCGACGATGCCCGAGTACCTCCCCGTCGCGCTCTCGAAGCGTGCCGGGGAAGACGCCTTGCGCGAGCTCATCCCCGGTCTCACCGAGAAGGGCATCGGTTTCACCGTCGTCTCGGGCGACATGATCGAGGGCACGATCACGGCGACCCTTCTCGAGCGCGCCAACCCCGGCGCCATCTCCGAGCGACGTGAGTCGGCCGGCAAGCTCTACAACGTGTCGGAGTTCGCGGCCGAGGTCGCGAAGGCGGCGATCGACCCGGTTCCCGTCGACAACACCCGTCTCGTCGGCGACGTCAGCGGCTTCGTCGCGGAATGATCCGCTAAAAGAGACGATCGGCCCCGAACTGCGAACAGTTCGGGGCCGATCTGCGTCGACGGCGAAGTGTCAGCCGGTGACGGCGTCTTTCACAGCCTTCGCGTCACGCCCGAGCGTGATCGCGCGGATGATCTGCACGATGCCGAGCGCGACCAGGGAGGCGCCGAAGAAGATCCACAGCCAGATGCCTGCGGCGAGCACGTTGAAGAGCACGAAGACACCCGCGATGATGCTGAGGATCGCGTAGAGCAGCGTCCACGTGCGCGATCCGTCGTTCCCGAGCAGCGTCAGTGAGACGATGCCGTCGAACAGCCAGCTGATGCCGATGAACACGACCGTGATCAGGGCGAAGGTGACCGCTGCCTCCTTGAGGTTCGAGAAGGCGATCACGCCGGCCACGATGTAGAGCACGCCGAGGGCGATGTGCCCGGCACGGGCCCATCCGCCCTTGGAGCTCGAGAAGATGCCGAGCCCGATGTAGACGAGACCCGCGACGATCAGATAAGCGGCGAAGATGCCGGTGACGAAGACGATCGATTTGACCGGCCAGACCAGCAGGACGATGCCGGCGATGAGCGACAACGCGCCCGAGACGGCGAGCGAGACGCGGACCGCTTTGAAGGCGGCCTTGGCGTCGGCGGCGAGGGATTCGGACATGTGTAGACCCTTTCTGGGAAGATCCTGTGAGGGATGTGCCCCAGCGTAGCCCTCGGCTGCGACGAAGCGGGGGAGACCTGCGGCGGGGTGTCGCAGAGCGATATATGAGTACATGCGGCGACATGGCAGGATCGACGTGTGACTCCTGTCGATGATGCGCGGCTGCGTGAGCTGGTGCTGATGCGCAAGGTGCGCGACCGCATCGACCGCGACTATGCGAAGCCGCTCGATGTCGAGGCGCTCGCGCGGGGAGTGCACATGTCGGCGGGGCATCTCAGCCGCACGTTCCGAGACGCCTATGGCGAGTCTCCGTACTCGTACCTGATGACCCGCCGCATCGAGCGCGCGATGGCGCTGCTGCGCAGAGGTGACATCAGCGTCACCGACGTGTGCTTCGAGGTGGGGTTCTCCTCGCTGGGCACCTTCAGCACGCGGTTCAGCGAGCTGGTCGGCGTCTCACCGAGCGTCTACCGCGCGCGAGCCGCTGACGTCGACGGCATCCCGACGTTCCTGGCGAAGCAGGTCATCAGACCGATCAGGAATCAAGAAGCGCCGCGCACCGACGCGCACCTAGCCTGATCATCATGAACATCACCATCAACGCCAGTTTCCTCCCGCACACGGATGCCGACGCATCCGTCGCCTTCTACCGCGACGTGCTCGGGTTCGAGGTCCGCAAGGACGTCGGCTACGACCGGATGCGCTGGATCACCGTGGGCCCACAGGGGCAGCCCGACACCGCGATCGTCCTCACGCCGCCCGCCGTCGACCCGGGCATCAACGACGAGGAGCGCGCCACCGTGCTCGGTCTCATGGCGAAGGGCAGCTTCGGCGGCATCGTCCTCGCGACCGACGACGTGGACGCGGCCTTCGCGGCGATCGAATCCCGGGGCGCCGACATCGTGCAGGAGCCGATCGATCAGCCCTACGGCGTGCGTGACTGCGCGTTCCGCGATCCGGCTGGCAATATGGTGCGTCTGCAGCAGAGCGCCTGACACAACCAAGAAGAGGATGACGATGACCGTCGAACACCCCGCAGACGCCCATGACATCATCCGGGTCCAGGGCGCGAGGGAGAACAATCTCAAAGAGGTCAGCGTCGACATCCCCAAGCGACGCCTGACGGTGTTCACGGGAGTGTCGGGGTCGGGCAAGAGCTCGCTCGTCTTCGACACGATCGCCGCCGAGTCGCGGCGGATGATCGACGAGACGTACAGCGCGTTCGTGCAGGGTTTCATGCCATCGGTGCCGCGCCCCGACGTCGACGTGCTCGAGGGGCTCACGACGGCGATCATCGTCGATCAGGAGCGGCTCGGAGCGAATCCGCGTTCGACGGTCGGCACTGTGACCGACGCGAACGCCATGTTGCGCATCCTCTTCTCAAAGCTCGGGCAGCCGTACATCGGGGGCCCCACCGCGTTCTCGTTCAACATCCCGACGCAGAAGGCGAGCGGCGTGATGACCGGTCCCGGCGGCGAGAAGAAGATCGTCAAGGACGCGATCTACCTCGGCGGCATGTGCCCGAGGTGCGAGGGCAGGGGAGCGGTCTCCGACCTCGACCTGGCTCAGATCGTCGACGAGTCGAAATCGCTGAACGAGGGCGCGGTCATGGTGCCGGGGTACACGGCCGACGGCTGGATGGTGAAGGGCTTCTCGGAGTCGGGCTTCTATCCTGCTGACAAGCCGATCTCGTCGTTCTCCGACAAGCAGCGGCATCTCTTCCTCTACGGAGACGTCACCAAGGTCAAGATCTCCGGTATCAACATGACCTACGAGGGCCTGATCCCCAAGATCACCAAGTCGATGCTCTCGAAGGATCTCGACGCGCTGCAGCCCCACATCCGAGCCTTCGTCGAGCGCGTCGCGACCTTCGCGACATGCCCGGAGTGCGACGGCACCCGGCTCACAGAGGGCGCGCGATCGTCGAAGATCGACGGGATCAGCATCGCGGACGCGTGCCGCATGCAGGTCACGGATCTCGCCGACTGGGTTCGCGGGCTCACGCTCACCGGCGCCGGCCCCTTGCTCGAAGCGTTGAGCGCCAATCTCGACGCGTTCGTGACGCTGGGGCTCGGCTACCTGTCACTGGAACGCCCCTCGGGCACGCTCTCCGGAGGAGAGGCGCAGCGCATCAAGATGCTCCGCCATCTCGGTTCGTCGCTCACTGATGTGACCTACGTCTTCGACGAGCCGACGATCGGGCTGCATCCGCACGACATCCAGCGGATGAACTCCCTGCTCCTGCGTCTTCGAGACAAGGGGAACACCGTTCTGGTCGTCGAGCACAAGCCCGAGACCATCGTGATCGGCGATCACGTCGTCGATCTGGGACCGGGCGCCGGGAGCGCCGGTGGCGAGATCTGCTTCGAGGGCACGGTCGAGGGACTCAAGGCGAGCGGGACGAAGACGGGAACGCACCTCGACGACCGAGCGGCGTTGAAGGGTGCGGTTCGCACCGGCGACGGCGCGATCGAAGTCCGTGGCGCCGCGGCCAACAACCTGCAGAACGTCGACGTCGACATCCCGAAGGGCGTTCTCACCGTCGTGACCGGCGTCGCCGGCTCGGGTAAGAGCTCGCTGATCCACGGCTCGGTGTCGAAGCGCGACGGCGTCGTCGCGATCGACCAGGGTGCCATCAAGGGATCGCGCCGCAGCAACCCCGCGACCTACACCGGGCTCCTCGAGCCGATCCGCAAGGCCTTCGCCAAGGCCAACGGCGTCAAGCCTGCGCTCTTCAGCGCGAACTCGGAGGGCGCGTGCCCCACCTGCAAGGGCGCCGGGGTGATCATCACCGAACTCGGCTTCATGGACACGATCGAGACGCCGTGCGAGGACTGCGGCGGCAAGCGGTTCCAGGCGAGCGTGCTGGAGTACAAGCTCGCGGGCAAGGACATCACCGAAGTCCTCGATCTTCCGGTGGCCGAAGCGAGGTTGTTCTTCTCGGAGGGTGAGGCGAAGCTGCCCGCGGCCGCCGCGATCCTCGGCCGACTCGAGGATGTGGGGCTCGGCTACCTGTCGCTCGGTCAGCCGTTGTCGACCTTGTCGGGAGGCGAGCGGCAGCGCATCAAGCTGGCGATTCAGATGGGGGAGAAGGGCGACGTCTACGTCCTCGACGAGCCCACCACCGGTCTGCACCTCGCCGATGTGCAGAACATCCTAGGCCTGCTGGACCGACTGGTGGAATCCGGGAAGACGGTGATCGTGATCGAGCACCATCAGGCCGTCATGGCTCATGCGGACTGGCTCATCGACATCGGTCCCGGTGCGGGGCACGATGGCGGCCGCGTGGTCTTCGAGGGAACGCCGGCGGAACTCGTCGCGGCGAGGTCGACGCTGACGGGGGAGCACCTGGCGGAGTATGTCGGGGGCTGATCGGATCGTGTAGGGTCCGAGCCATGAGAACTCGTGGGGGGATCTTGGTCATCGGTGCTGCCGCGCTGATCGGACTGTTGACCGGCTGTGCGTCGTCGACCGCGCCGACGTCGACGGCTTCGAGCGAACCGTCGCCGCTGCCGAGCGCCACGGCGGAGGCATCAGCCGCCGAGCTCGAGGCGCAGCAGCGCGCCGACATGTGGCTCGAGACGACTACCGTGCCGCCCGGCGCCGTGCGGTCGGAGAAGAGCACCAGCGACGAGTTCGCCATGTCGTTCCAAGGATGGGTCTGCACCCCGACGCTGACAGCGACCGGCTACTGGAGCGTCGAGGGCATGTCGACGGTGGAAGCGCTGAACTGGATGAAGGAGCATCCGACTCCTGGACTGGTCCCCAACTTTCCCGCGCCCCTAACAGACGAGGGCGGGTACGACAATGTCACGACCGGGGTGACGCCCGGAGGCGATTCATTCGAGGGCATCGCGTTCACCTACGTCGCCACGCCGGAGGGATCCGCGATCCGCGCGGAGGTCGGGGCGACGCCAGTGGATGCAGTGTGTCCGACGCCTCCCGGCGGCGGATCGTGGGGACGGCCGGGAGAAGGCTGATCGACGCGGCACGGTACATGAATACTCGTCGGAGTGTGGCCCGGTGGGCTGGCGGAGTGCTCGTCGTCGCCGCCGCTGTGCTCGTGAGCGTGGTGGGCGTCGAAGAGGGCTCATCTGGTGCGGCGTCCGTTCTCATCGGCTCTGCCGACGGGACGTCGTTGATCGCGTCGTCTATGGCTGTCGCCCTGCTCGCCCTGACGGTCGGGATCTGGAGCGTCGGCGTACCGCGATGGATGCTGCCCATGTCGATCCTCGGCGGCATCGCCGCGTCGTGCGCGACTGCACTGGCGGGTTTCGTGCTGCTGGTCACATCGGACATGACGGTGACCCCGCTGGTGTATCAGGGGTGCGACACCGGCTACGTCGCCGTGGAGCGCTCGTTCTTGTTCGCGTCAAACGGAGTCGTCTTTCACCGTGAAGGTCCGGTCGTCGTTACGCACGTGGGGCGTTCCTGGGGAGACGACGGGTACAAGCCCTTCGCGAACGGCACGTATGCCTTCAGGGAGGAAGACGGAAAGTGGGTCCTGCGCTATGCGACCGACTCGTCGAGTGTGGGCGCTGGTGGCGCACCCCCGATCGTTCTGCCTGTGTTCGATGACAGCCGACGTGAGTGCGGCATGTCGAACCCCGCAGGTCTTCGCAGTTCATCGGAGCCGACCCCGACGATCACGCCGACACCGCTGTCGTCGGAGGACGTGGATGCCGCCGTGCGCGATCTCATCGCCGACTCCTTCGAGGCGTCGATCGGGACGGTCGTCGACGGGACCGGAGTGCCGATCGACGCTTCCTCGGCGGTGCCGATATCGGCGTCATGTCTGGAAGGCGACGGAGTTCAACGGGAGACGATCCTCGATTTCGGCACCGGCGACAATGCACGCTCCGTCTCTCAGATTCTCGACGTATGGACTGCGGCCGGGTATGACGCT
>JAEKKN010000059.1 GCA_019510305.1 Microbacterium sp. | reverse complement strand
AAGCCGGCGGTCGAGGGCGAACTAGCGCGGCTGCGCAAGCGCATGACCACGCCGCGCCCGCTCTACTTCAACGAGACTGCGATGTGCGCCTAAGGCGGCGATGACGCGGCACGGCGCACTCAGGCAGCGGAACTAGTCAAGAAGATGGTGTGGGTGCTGACCGGCGACGCCATCGGCTATACGTGGTACGACCTGCGCAACGATGGCGCCAACCCGCGCGAGCCGGAGCACAACTACGGCCTGCTGGCGTGGAACTTCCAGCCCAATCCGGCGTTCTGCGCCTATGCCGAGCTGGTGCGCCGGCTGCGCGGCGCCCACCATCTCGGCGACCTCGCGCTCGGTGCCGGGCGTTATGGCTTGGTGTTCGCCACGCCGGCCGGCCGAGTGGCGGTGCTATGGCGCGAGGACGTGCAGCAGGCCGACGAGCCGTTCGCCCTGCGTGTCGGCGGAGCGGGCCGGCTGGTCGATCTGCAGGGGGGCGATGCGGGGTTGGTGGTGAACGAGGGTGTGGCCGTGTTGCAGCTCACTGCTGAGCCGCGCTATCTCGAACTGCCGGCGGGCGACGCGTTGCCCGAGCTGGTGCCGCTGCTGCACCTGCGCGGCGAGGCGATGGTCGCGCCCGGCCAGCCGGCGGCCTTCGTCGCAGTCGCGCGCAATCCCCTGGCGATCGCGCTCAACCTCCAGCTGGCGTGGAATGACACGGTGACGGGCGAGAACGAGCGGACCATCACGCTGTCCGCCGGTGGTACGATGGAGGTGCCGCTCGCGGTCACGGTCGGTGGTGGAACTGGTCAGGCCGCAGCGCTCACCTGGCGCGCCGGGCCGTGGAACGGTGTGCTGCGCCAGCCGCTGGCAGTGATGCGCGACATCGGCAGCGCACCGGCTGACGGGCGGGCGCCGGATCAGGTGCTCGAACGACGCAGCGACATCACCAATGTGTGCGGCAACGACCCCGCGTTGACGGCGCACGTCTGGCAGGGACTGGATGACCTCAGTGCCCGCCTGTGGTGGTGGCACGCCGATGCGGCGATTCATCTCCAGGTCGAGGTGCGCGATGATGAGCACGTGCAGCTGCAGAAGCCGGCGGACCAGTGGCGCGGCGATGGCGTGCAGTTCGCGCTCCAGGTGCCCGGGCGTCCCGGCTATTGGGAACTCGGCGTGGCCCGGCGCAGCGATGATGGCACGGTGATGCGCATCGCGTGGAGCGCACCACCGGGCGACCATGATGCGGCGCAGGGTTTCACCGCGACCGTCGACCCGCTGCCGGGCGGGATGCGCTATCGCCTCGACCTGCCGTGCGCGCGCTTCGGCCTCGATGCGGCGGCGCTGCGCGCCGGCTTCCGTTTCAACCTCATCGCCAACGACAACGACGGCGGGGTGCGCGAAGGCTGGGTGCAGCTCGCGCCGGGCATCGGCGAGAGCAAGGATCCGCGGCTCTTTCCGTTGTTCCGCGTGCGCGAGCGGCCATGAATGGAGGTATGCCGATCCCGCTCATCGATCGTGGCGCTGCTGAGGCGCTGCGCGATCCCGCGCTGGTCTTCCACGCGGGCCGCTGCCACCTGTTCTGCACCACTGTCCGCCCGGCCGGGCACGCCTTCAGCCTCGGCATCGACCTGCTGGTCAGCGACGACCTGCGGCAATGGAGCACGCGCACCATCTTCGCTCCGGGGCCGGACAACTGGTCCAGTCCGGGCAGCATCGTCCGTGCCGGCGATGCCTGGGTGATGTGCCTGCAATCCTATCCGATCGACCCCGGTGCGACCTGGGGCAATGAATCCGCCCGGCTGTGGCTCGCCACCAGCAGCGATCTCGTGACGTGGTCCGCACCGCGGCCGATCAGCCCCGCCGGCTGCCGCGTGGCATGGACGGCTTCAGCGCGCCAGATCGATCCCTACCTGATCGCCCATGCCGGGCGCTGGTGGTGCCTGTACAAGGCGGCCGGACAGCTCGGTCTGCTGGTGAGCGACGACCTCATCACCTGGAGCGAGGCCAGCCCGCAGCGCCCGATCCTCGGGACGGCGGATACGCCCGATGGCAGCACGGTCGAGAATCCCTGCGTGATTGCGACTGACGACGGCTTCGTCCTGTTCTTCTCGCCGTGCCGGCCCGGGCGGGGCATCGGCGTGGCGCGCTCGACCGACCTCCTGTCCTGGCATGATGCGCACTATATCGACTTCCCGGACGTGCCGTGGGCTCCGGGTGGACCGACCGCGGCGATGGTGGTCGATCGTCGCCGCGAGGACGGCGACTGGCTGATGGCCTTCCACGGCGACCGCCCGACCGCGGCGAACGAGCACGGCGCGGCCATCGCCTTCGCGCGCAGCCGCGATCTCGAACACTGGACGGTGTGAGTAGGGATTGGTCCTGACCATGCACCAGCCACAGGCGATTTGGCGCTGCCCGGGTAGTCTGCAGCCCAACACCGGCCGATGCTCGGCGTAGGACTGTACGATGACCACCATCTCCCTGCTGGCGCTGCTCTGCGTGCTCGGCGTCTCCGTGACTGCTGCCGGCGCGGAGGCCGATCCCGGTCCGCAGGCGGCGCGGGCGGCGGTCGATGCGCTGAACCAGCAGCTGAGCACGCGTTTCAGCGATCCGCACGGCCTGCTGTTCGACTACACCGCGGCCGACGGCACGGTGGCGCTGCCGACCGCCGAGGAGCTGAAGGCCGCCAAGCCCAATGGCGTGGCATGGTGGTGCCCGATCGAGAACGGCGCGTTCTTCTCCGGCCTGTGGCTCGCCGGGCTGGTCGGCCGCTGGGAGGCGACGCGCGATCCGCTGGTCGCCGCGCGCGCCAGGCGCACCGCCGCCGGGCTGCTGCTGCTCGCCTCGGTCGGTGAGCACCCCGCGTTCATCGCGCGTGGGGTCGGCGACGATGGCCGCAGCCACCCGCCGACCGGCTCCGACGACCAGACCCTGCCGTGGTTCTACGGCTTGTGGCGCTACCTGCAGAGCCCGCTGCCGACGCCTGAGGAGCGCACCACGCTGCTCGCCGCCATGGTGCGGGTCGGCAGCGCATTGCGCGACAATGGCTGGCTGGCGCCGAGCGATCCGGCGACGCTCGGGCCGCGTGGTGGCTTTGCCGCGTTCACGCCGCTGACCGCCCCGCGCCTGTTGTTCATCGTGCGCGCGCTGCACGACCTGACCGGCGAGCGGGCGTGGCTCGATCTGTACCGTCAGTTGCGCGACGAGCACGCCAAGCCCGGCAGCCCGTCGCGACTCGAGCTGTGCGCCGACGGCGACATGATCAACGAGCACGCCGCCCCGCAGTGGGACTTCTTCATGCTGTGGACCAAGGGCCATTCGGTGGCCGCTCTCGCCGCTCTTGCCGCATGGGAGGAGGATCCTGCTCTGGCCGCCCGCTACCGCGCCGGGCTCGCGCGTTGGACTGCCTTCGCCGCCGGTCGCATCAGCAAGCAGAAGTGGTCGCTCGCCGAGCGGCCGGCCTTCCAGGCCGACTGGCGCCAGCTCCTGCCGTTGTGGCATGAGCAGCGCAACGTCAGCGAGACCATCGCGGTGGCCAAGGCCCAGGCCGAGCTGTGGGATCGGCTGTCACCGCGCAAAAGCTACGAACTGCTCAACATGGCCGAGCCGTTGTTCGCCTGCTGGATCGTCACGCTCGGCGGCGACACGCCCGAGGCGCGCGCCTGCGCGCCGGCGATCCGTGCCGCCCTGTGCCGCTACCAATGGTCCGAGCTGAGCTACAGCACCTGCTTCGCCGGCGAGCTGGCGTGGTGGCAGGGTCAGGCGTGGCTCAGCAAATGATGGCAGCTCAGCGCTTCTTGCGCGCGTCCTCGGCGGCCAGCTCTTCAGGCGTCGCGACGCGCAGCCCGACATCGTCGAACCAGCTCTCGGCGGCGGGCCAGTAGGCGAAGAGCATGATCTTCACCTCGGTGACCTGCGGCGTGTGGCGCGTCGGATCGAAGGCGTAGGTCGTCGCGCGCCAGTCCTTGCCGGCCGGCAGTTCGGTCTGCGCTTCGTAGACGCGCTTCATGGCATCGCCGCGCTTGGCGTAGCCGCGCACCCAGACCTTGCCGCCGCCGGGGCCGCGGTGGCGTACCGTCACGAGGTACGGCGTGGCGGCGGTGATCGGGATCGCGTCGCTGTACAGCGACAGGCCGTAGGTCGCGCCGATCGGTCCCTTGGAGGCATCGGGCACGTCCCACTCGGTGCTGCCCATCGCCTTCCAGCGGGCGACCATGTCCTGTTCGCTGACCGCGGTGTCGAAGCGCAGCGCCTTGCCCGCGCTGACACCCGTCGCATCGGGTGGCGCCGGCGCCCAGCGCACGCCCAGGCCGTCGATGCGGCCCCACGCCTTGGGGCGCGTCGCGTCGCTCGGATCGGCGGCTTCGAAATCGCCGTTGAGCACCAGGTTCTCGGCGGCACCGAGGCTGCCCAGCGCAGCGAGCAGCAGGAAGGAGGTGCGCATGGTCATTTCTCTCCGGCCAAAGCCTGGAAGTAGCGTCCGGCCATGTCTTCATAGCCGGCCGGCACCGGCTCATCGGCACCGCTCGCCGCGGCCTGGCGCGCGCGGTCGCCGAGCGTGCTGCGGTCGCGCCGCACCGCGCTGGCCTCGGCCAGGTCGCGGCGGGCGGCGCCGAGCTGGTCGAGCAGCTGGGTGTGCGCCTGGCGCAGGCGCGGCGCGTCGAAGGTCTTGGCGGCTTCTGTGGCCTCGCTCAACGCGGCGGCGGCGGATTC
>JAEKKN010000007.1 GCA_019510305.1 Microbacterium sp. | reverse complement strand
TTCGGCGGCCCGACCCGACCCGCCCTCGACGTCGTGCACGCCGTCGAGAAGCTCGCCGAACTCGGCGCCTACGGTCTGACGTTCCACGACGACGACCTGTTCGCCTTCGGCTCGACCGAGGCCGAGCGCCAGACGCAGATCGACCGCCTCAAGGGCGCTCTCGCCGACACCGGTCTGATCGTGCCGATGGTCACCACCAACCTCTTCAGCGCCCCGGTCTTCAAAGACGGAGGCTTCACCTCGAACGACCGCGACGTGCGCCGCTACGCCCTGCGCAAGGTGTTCCGCCAGCTCGACCTCGGAGCCGAGCTCGGCGCCAAGACGTTCGTCATGTGGGGCGGGCGCGAGGGTGCGGAGTACGACTCCGCGAAGGACGTCCGCGCCGCTCTCGAGCGCTACCGCGAGGCCGTCAACCTGCTGGGCGACTACGTGACCGACAAGGGCTACGACATCCGCTTCGCGATCGAGCCGAAGCCGAACGAGCCCCGCGGCGACATCCTGCTGCCGACCCTCGGCCACGCGATCGCGTTCATCGACTCGCTCGAGCGCCCCGAGCTCGTCGGCGTGAACCCCGAGGTCGGGCACGAGCAGATGGCCGGGCTCAACTTCACGGCCGGCATCGCACAGGCGCTGTTCCACGGCAAGCTGTTCCACATCGACCTCAACGGCCAGCGCGGCATCAAGTACGACCAGGACCTCGTGTTCGGGCACGGCGATCTGCACAACGCGTTCTCGCTCGTCGACCTGCTCGAGAACGGCGGCCCGGGCGGCGTGCCCGCCTATGACGGCCCCCGTCACTTCGACTACAAGCCGAGCCGCACGGAAGACGAGAACGGCGTGTGGGAGTCGGCCGCTGCGAACATGCGCACCTACCTGCTGCTGAAGGAGCGCGCCGCGGCCTTCCGCGCCGACCCCGAGGTGCAGGAGGCGCTCGCCGCCGCTCGTGTCGACGAGCTGTCGACGCCGACCCTGGCCGAGGGCGAGACCTACGACGACTTCCTCGCCGACCGCTCGGCCTACGAGGACTTCGACGCGAACTCGTACTTCGGCGGCAAGGGCTTCGGCTTCGTCCGTCTGCAGCAGCTCGCCACCGAGCACCTCCTCGGCGCTCGCTGACCGATCTCGCGCGGTTCCGGTCACGCTGCGGGTGGGAAGCCGCCCACAAGCGTGACCGGACACCGGGCCAGTCACACAACCGGCTGGTTCGGCCTCAGAAGTCGACCACAAGCGTGACCGGACACCGGGCCGGTCACAGAACCGACGGGTTCAGCGACCGAAGCCGACCACAGGTGCGACCGGCCTGAATCCTGGACACACCCGAAGCAATCGAGAGGATGCCGGAATGGCACTCGTGATCGGGGTCGACTCGTCGACCCAGTCCTGCAAGGTCGTCGTCGTCGACACTTCGACCGGAGCCGTCGTGCGCTCCGGACGGGCGTCGCATCCTGATGGCACGGCGGTCGACCCCGAGGCCTGGTGGCAGGCGCTGAACTCGGCGCTCGCGGAGGCGGGTGGCCTCGACGGCGTCGAGGCCTGGTCGATCGGCGGCCAGCAGCACGGCATGGTCGCGATCGACGCCGAGGGCCGCGTCATCCGCGACGCCCTGCTCTGGAACGACACCCGCTCGGCGGGAGCCGCCGCCGATCTGATCGCGGAGTTCGGCGCCTCGGCTCTGGCCGAGCGCACCGGTCTGGTGCCCGTCGCCTCGTTCACGATCACCAAGCTGCGCTGGCTGCGCGACAACGAGCCGGAGAACGCCGCCCGCGTCGCCGCGGTCGCTCTGCCGCACGACTGGCTGACCTGGCGGCTGCGCGGATTCGGGCCCGAGAATCCGGCGCTCGACGAGCTCGTCACCGACCGCTCGGATGCCTCGGGCACGGGCTACTGGAACCCGCGCACGGGCGAGTACGATCGCGAGCTGCTCGTCGCGGCGCTCGGTCACGACGCGGTGCTGCCGCGCGTTCTCGGCCACGACGAGAGCGTGACGGATGCCGGTGGCCGCCGCGTCGCGGCCGGCGCCGGCGACAACGCCGCCGCGGCCTTCGGGCTGGGCGCCGTGGTCGGCGACGTCGTCGTCTCGATCGGCACCTCGGGAACGGTGTGCGCGATCAGCGAGTCTCCCGTCTTCGATCCCTCGGGCACGGTCGCCGGCTTCGCCGATGCCTCCGGCAACTTCCTCCCCCTGGTCGCGACGTTGAACGCCGCTCGTGTGCTCGACGCCACGGCGTCGCTGCTCGGCGTCGGCCATGCCGAGTTCAGCGACCTCGCGCTGCAGGCCGCTCCTGGGGCCGATGGTCTGACGCTCGTGCCCTACTTCGAGGGCGAGCGCACGCCGAACCTGCCGGATGCCACGGCATCCCTCACCGGGATGACGCTCGCGTCGACCACGCGGCCCAATCTCGCCCGTGCCGCTGTCGAAGGCATGCTGCGAGGCCTCGGCGCGGGTCTCGACGCTCTGCGCGATCTCGGCATACCTCTCGAGCGGGCCCTGCTCATCGGCGGCGGAGCGCAGTCCGAGGCCGTGCGCGTCATCGCGCCCGAGGTCCTCGGGCTGCCGGTCGAGGTGCCGGATCCCGGCGAGTATGTGGCGCTCGGAGCCGCGCGGCAGGCCACGCAGGCGCTCGGAGGCTGAGGCATCCGGGCAGACGCCTCGACGCTGCGCGCCCGCTATGACAAGCTCATGCGGTTCGTGTCCAGGCCCACCGGCTGAGCGGCGAGCTCCGGCCCGACCACGACGGCTGCATCGGGCGGGACCTCGAGGAGGCCCGCGTCGAGGTCCGCCGAGCGGGTCGACAGCAGCATCCGATCACCGGGTCGCACGTCGAACGCAACCGGTTCGCTCGTCAGGTTCACCAGCACCGACACCGCACCCCGCTCGATGCGAAACGCGCGGGCACGCGGCGGTCCGTCGTCGCGGATCGAGGTGACGGCGGTCTTCGCGGCGTCGGGATCGGCGAGCTCGGGCCGCTGGATGCGCAGCGCGAGCAGCCGCCGATGCAGATCGAGCAGGCGCGCGTGCTCGCCCTGCTGGCGTTCCTCCCAGTTCAGATGCGAGCGATCGAACGTCGCCGGGTCCTGCGGGTCGGGCACGAGGGACCGATTCCAGCCCATCTTCTCGAACTCGGCGATGCGCCCCTCCGCTGTGGCCTTCGCGAGTTCCGGCTCGGGATGCGAGGTGAAGAACTGCCACGGCGTGGATGCACCCCACTCCTCTCCCATGAAGAGCATGGGAGTGCCGGGTGCGGTGAGGGCGAGAACGGCGGCGACCGCGAGCCGGTCGGGCGTCAGGTTCGCGCCGAGCCGGTCGCCGGCAGCTCTGTTGCCGATCTGATCGTGGTTCTGCATGTAGGTGACGAGTCGCCACGTCGGCACCGTCGGCGGTATCGGATGCCCGTGCGGCCGCCCACGGAAAGACGAGAACGTGCCGTCGTGGAAGAACCCGTGCTGCGTCACCTTGGCGACCGCCTCGGGGGCGGCGAAATCGTCGTAGTACCCCGTGGTCTCGCCGGTGAGGGCGACGTGCATCGCGTGGTGCCAGTCGTCCGACCACTGCGCCGTGAGACCGTAGCCGCCGGCCTCCCGCGGAAGGATGAGCGTCGGATCGTTGAGATCGGATTCGGCGATCAGGCTGAGCGGCCGGTTCTGCTGAGCGGAGAGCGCCTCGGTGCGCTCGGCGAGTTCGGCGAGGATGTGCGTGGGCCGGTCGTCGTTCAGCGCGTGCACGGCATCGAGACGGAGGCCGTCGACGTGGAAGTCGCGCAGCCACATCAGCGCGTTGTCGATGATGTACTGGCGCACGGCCGGCTCGTCGAGGTTCACCTCGTCACCCCACGGGTTGCTCCGTCCCTCGCGCAGATACGGCCCGAACTCCGGCAGATAGTTGCCGCTCGGGCCGAAATGGTTGTAGACGACGTCCTGGATGACGCCCAGTCCGCGGGCGTGCGCGGCGTCGACGAAGCGCTGATAGGCGCGCGGGCCGCCGTACTCCTCGTGCACGGCGTACCAGAGCACGCCGTCGTATCCCCAGTTCCGTCGCCCGTTGAAGGCGTTGACGGGGAGCATCTCGACGTGCGTGATGCCGAGGTCGACGAGGTGGTCGAGTCGGCCGATCAGAGCGTCGAGCGTCCCCTCGGGGGTGAAGGTGCCGATGTGCAGCTCGTAGATCGCGCCACCAGCGAGCTGCCGCCCTGTCCACGCCGCGTCGGTCCAGGCGAACGCCGCGGGGTCGAAGGCGGCCGATGGCGCGTGCACGCCCTCGGGCTGCCGGTGCGATCGAGGGTCGGGCCGCACCTGAGCTCCGTCGTCGAGCACGAAGCCGTAGCGGTCGCCGTCGGCCAGTTCGAGCTCTGCGCGCCACCACCCCTCCGACTCAGAACGCCTGAGCTCGCGTTCGTCGATCGTCGCGCCCTGGTCGCCCAGAAGGCGCACCCGCACGCGGCGCGCCAGGGGCGCCCACACCTCGATCATCGGGCGTCCTCCAGCAGGGCCACCGGGTACTTCTCGAGCAGCTCGGCGAGGCGGACCGGCCCCGGTTCGATCCGCCGCCCGGTGAGCACGTCGGTCGCCGGCAGCTCAGGGCGCATCAGAACAGTGTCCTGCCAGCCGCCGACCAGTGCGAGTCCCGCAGGCAGGCGGGTGGCGACCACCGTGACCCCGCCGCGATCGACCGCGACCGCGTGATCGGAGGCCGCGCCGGTGACGGCCAGCGGGCGATAGGCGCGGAACAGCTCGGGGTGGTCGCGTCGCAGGCGCAGCGCGCGAGAGGTCACGAGCAACTTCGCCCGGCCCGAGACGTCGACCGGGGGAAGGATGCCGCGGGCGACCTCGGCGTCCAGAGACTCGAGCATGCGAGCCCTGGCGACGAAGTCGACCGGGCGACGGTTGTCGGGGTCGACGAGCGACAGATCCCACAGCTCGGTGCCCTGGTAGACGTCTGGGACCCCCGGGCCGGTGAGCTGAAGCAGCTTGGCCGATAGCGAGTTCGACCAGCCGAAGCCCGCGATCTCCTCGACGAACCGGGCGAGGATCTCGGCGGCGGCGCCGTTCGCGGCATCCGCCATCTTCGCCAGGCGCTCTTCGAATGCGGCATCCGGATGCTGCCACCCCGTCGCCTCCGCACCCTCGCGTGCAGCCTTGACGGCGTAGGCGAGCAGCCGGTCCGTCGAGATCGGCCACGCGCCCACTGCCGCCTGCCAGAACAGGGCATCGATCGGCCCATGCCCCGAACCCGCCACAGCGCGCAGTTCACCCAGCACCTCGGCCCAGCGCTCCGGCATCTCCGAGAGCACCGAGAGCCGCGCGCGGACGTCTTCCGAGCGCTTGGTGTCGTGCGTCGAGAGAGTCGTCATGGAGTGCGGCCAGGCCGAAAGCCGCGCCTGCTGCGCGGCGTGGAACTCCCGCGTCGAGAGGGCGGCCTGCGAGGGGTCTCCCCCGACCTCGGTCAGCGTCCCGAGCCGCGTGAACCGGTAGAACGCGGTGTCCTCCACTCCTTTGGCCATCACGGCGCCGCTCGTCTGCTGGAACCGCTCTGCGACCTCGAGATCGGGGTCGGCGAGCAGGGGTTCGAGCTGCTCGATCGCCTCCGCGAGATCGGGACGCCGCCGGACCGCCTCGGCCACCGCATGCCGCAGGTGCTCGCGTCCGGCCGGAAGATATGAGCGGTACACGGGGAAGCAGGCGAGGATCTCGGCGAGCGCATCCGCCGCTCCCACGACGCCCATCGGGAGCACTCGCACCAGCCGTCGCACCTCCGACTGCAGCAGTTCGTCGGCGACCATCCGCTTGGTGTCGTGCACGAGATCGGGCCATGAGGCCGGCCTCGCCAATCCCGTCTCCGCGCGCAACCGCTCGTCGATCTCGGAGAGCGCCTGCACACCGTCGGAGTCGACGAAGATGCGGTCGAGAACCGCGAGCGCTTCGTAGCCGGTGGTCCCGTCGGTGCGCCACCAGGACGGGAGCTCCTCGCCCGGTTCCAAGATCTTCTCGATGAGCGTGTAGGCGCCGCCCGTGCCGTCGGCGAGGCGTTCGAGGTATCCGCCGGGATCCGCGAGGCCGTCGGGGTGATCGACGCGCAGCCCGTCGGCGAGACCCTCGCGCAGCCAGCGCAGGATCTCCTGGTGGGAGTCCGCGAACACGTCGGGAAGCTCCACCCTGATACCGGCGAGCTCCGACACCGCGAAGAAGCGGCGGTAGTTGAGCTCAGCCGACTGGTCCTGCCAGAAGCGCAGCTCGTAGTGCTGGGCGGCGAGCAGCGCCGGGAGGTCGCCCACGAGTCGTGCTGTTCCCGGAGCGAGCGGCAGCACGTGCTCGAAGTAGCTCAGCGTGCCGTCCGGCGCGTCGGCGGCCGGCGTCGGGTCGACGGTGATGTCTCCCCTGGCGACCACCTCGTCCCGAGCGGCGCCGAGGATGGGCAGCCGCACCTTCCCGCCGCCGAGCCGTCCGTCGATGTCGAACGCACGGGCGTGCCGTGACTCCGCGCCGAGGCGCAGCACGTCCCACCACCAGGCGTTCTGCCGGGGCTCCGACACGCCCATGTGATTGGGCACGATGTCGATCAGGATGCCGAGGCCTGCGGCACGGGCGGCCGATGAGAAGCGGCGCAGTCCCTCGGCCCCGCCGCGCTCGGCATCGACGCGCGAGTGATCGACGACGTCATACCCGTGATCCGACCCCGACACGGCAGCGAGCAGAGGAGACAGGTAGACCCAGTCGCCGCCGAGAGCCGCGACATACTCCGTGACGGCGGCGGCCTCGTCGAGCGGGAACCGGGACGTGATCTGCAGTCGGTACGTCGACAGCGGCTTCAGAGTCATGCGGTCACCGCGCCAGCATCCGTCTCTCCGGCATCCGCCTCTCCGGCGAGCGCTTCACCGTGTTCGCTCTGCGCCCTCAGCGACGCCTCCACCGAGTCGTCGACGGGCCCCTCGTCGTCTCCCACGGCCCGGAGCACGAGCAGCGACTTCGCCTCCATCGTGAACCCGCCGCCGGCCGAGAGCGGTTGCTCCTCGTCGGCCTCTCCCGCCGTGTCCACCACGACCTCCCAGCTGTCGCCGTGCCTGTCGTCGGGAAGAGTCACCTCGACGCGGTCATCGCCGCTGTTGAAGTAGACGATGAAGTTCAGATCGGTCACCGGGCGGCCGCGTTCGTCCTTCTCCCGGATGCCGCGTCCGTTCAGGAACATTCCGACCGCACGGCCGAACCCCGAGTCCCAGTCCTCCGGCTGCATCGTGACGGCGTCCGGCCGCAGCCAGACGACGTCGGGCACGCGCTCGCCGTCGGCGACCCGCACCGGGCGGCCGTTGAAGAACCGACTGCGGCGGAACGTCGGATGCGCGCTGCGCAGCCGCGCCAGCGCGGCAGTGAACTCGATCAACGGCGTGTCCGCAGCATCCCAGTCGATCCACGTCGTCTCGTTGTCCTGCGCGTAGCCGTTGTTGTTGCCGCCCTGCGTGCGGCCGAGCTCGTCTCCGTGCGAGATCATCGGCACGCCCTGCGAGAGCAGCAGCGTGGCGAGGAAGTTGCGCTGCTGGCGCGCCCGCCGCCGATTGATCGCGGGGTCGTCGATCGGCCCCTCCGCCCCCATGTTGTCGGAACGATTGTGCGATTCCCCGTCGGCGTTGCCCTCGCCGTTCGCGTCGTTGTGCTTGTCGTTGTACGAGACGAGATCGCGCAGCGTGAAGCCGTCGTGGGCGGTGACGAAGTTGATGGATGCCACGGGGCGCCGCCCCGAGTGCTCGTACAGGTCGGCCGATCCGGTGAGGCGCGAGGCGAACTCGCCCAGCGCCTGCGGTTCACCCCGCCAGAAGTCGCGGACGGTGTCGCGGTACTTGCCGTTCCATTCCGTCCACTGCGGCGGGAAGTTGCCGACCTGGTAGCCGCCGGGCCCGACGTCCCAGGGCTCGGCGATGAGCTTCACCTGCGACACGATCGGGTCCTGCTGCACGAGCTCGAAGAAGGTCGACAGCCGGTCGACGTCGTAGAACTCTCGGGCGAGGGTCGAGGCGAGGTCGAACCGGAAGCCGTCGACGTGCATCTCGGTCACCCAGTACCGCAGCGAGTCCATGATCAACTGCAGCGCGTGCGGGTTGCCTGCGTTCAGGCTGTTCCCGGTGCCGGTGTAGTCGGTGTAGTACCGCTTGTCCTTCTCGAGCCGGTAATACGCCTCGTTGTCGATGCCACGCAACGACAACGTCGGTCCGAGGTGGTTCCCCTCGGCGGTGTGGTTGTAGACGACGTCGAGGATGACCTCGATCCCCGCCGAGTGCAGAGCCCGCACCATCGCCTTGAACTCCTGCACCTGCTGACCGCGTTCGCCGCTCGAGGAATAGGCGTTGTGCGGCGCGAAGAATGCGAGCGTGTTGTAGCCCCAGTAGTTCGACAGGCCCTTCTCCTCGAGCACGGCGTCGTCGAGGAACTGGTGCACCGGCATGAGCTCGATCGCCGTCACGCCGAGGCGGGTGAGGTGGTCGATGATCGCGGGGTGCGCGATGCCGGCGTACCGGCCGCGCAGGGAATCGGGGACACCCGGATGCCGCTCGGTGAGCCCCTTCACGTGGGCCTCGTAGATCACGGTCTGCGCGTAGGGGATCTTCGGCGGCCGGTCGCCCGCCCATTCGAAGAAGGGGTTCACGACCACGCCTTTGACCATGATCCCGGCCGAGTCGTCGTCGTTGCGGGAGTCGGGGTCGCCGAAGTCGTAGCCGAACGCCGGCTGCCCCCAGGTGATCTTCCCCGACACCGCTTTCGCGTAGGGATCGAGCAGCAGCTTGTTCGGGTTGAACCGCGTGCCCTGCGTCGGATCGTACGGCCCGTGCACGCGGTATCCGTAGAGCTGGCCGGGTTGCAGCGAGGGGAGATAGCCGTGCCACACGAACGCATCGACCTCCGTGAGGTCGACGCGCTGCTCGCCGCCTTTGTCGTCGAACAGACACAGCTCGACGCGTTCGGCGCCTTCGCTGAACAGCGCGAAGTTCGTGCCCTGACCGTCGAACGTCGCCCCCAGCGGATATGCCGACCCTGGCCAGACCTCGAGCGTCATGCGGTGAGCCGAGCGCGTCGCGCCGAGACGGCGTGCGCGATCACCGTCTGCACGGCGCTCTGGAAGTCGTGCTTCTGCGCGACCTCCTCGGCCTTCGCATAGGGGTGGCCCGCATAGCAGACGAAGACGGGGGGAACGACCTCTACATAGCCCACGGGACCATCATGCATGATCATGTAGCGATCCAGGTCGACGAGTTCGTACGCCGGCTCGGCGGGGGCCTGAACGTCGTTCGTGGTCGTCGTGGATTCCCGCTGAGCGGAGCCGTGAGCGGTTCTGGTGGTGGCGGACATCTCGGCTCCTGACTCTGGGTTGTGAAGCCCAAGTTAGGAAGCCCGTTCCGTCTCGCCAACGGGATTGCCACGACCCGCGAGAAGAAGCTACTATCCCGCGCGTCGCTCGGCGGAGTCGCTACAGCTCGACCGGCGGCGACTCCGGCTCGGTCTCGGCCACCTCAGGGTGGCGGGCGAGGTTCACGATCGCCGCGATCAGGCCACCCCATACGGTGACCATCGCGACGATCATCATGACGATCGCGGTGGGGGTCATGACGCCGCTCCTCTCTGCTCGCCGGAGGCGACGGGTATCGTGCTCGTCTCCGAATCGGGTTCGTAATGCTCCTGGGCGAGGAACTCGTCGTAGTCGGCGTCGTCCTTCGCGTGCGAGCGCCCGCTCCACGGCAGAAGCGACAGCAGCACCGCGAGGATCACGAGCGAGATCACCATCCCCCAGCCGAAGACCCCGAGGAACCAGTCGGGATAGCCGCCGTACGGTGTCGTGATCTTGGCGATCAGCTCGCTGACGAACAGGTAGCCGAGCACGAGCGGTGCGAGGACGCCGACCAGCAGCATCCAGATCCGACCGACGGAGAAGCTCGATCTCCGGTTCAGGTGCTCCTTGAGCGCAGGCAGCTTGTGCAGCAGCCAGGCGACGACGATCACGGCGACGAGGGCGACGGCCATGATCCCGAAGGCGTTCACGAACGCGTCGGCGGTGTCGAGCACCGACAGCGCTGTGGTCGTCGAGAACAGGGCCATCGAGATGACGGCGAGCGGGAGGGAGACCGTGAGGGTGGTGCGGATGCGGTTCCACCCGAGCTTGTCCTGGAGAGCTGCGACGATGACCTCGAGAATCGAGATCAGAGAGGTGACTCCGGCGAAGACGAGAGCGCCGAAGAACAGGACTCCGATGATCGAACCTCCGGTCGCCTGCGAGACGATCGTCGGGAAGGCGATGAACGCGAGACCGATGCCGGAGGAGGCGACGCCCGCGACTTCGGTGCCCTGCGCCTGCGCCATGAATCCGAGAGCCGCGAACACGCCGATGCCGGCGAGGATCTCGAAGCCCGAGTTGGCGAAGGCGACGACCAGGCCGGAACCGGTGAGGTCGGTCTTGCGCTTGAGATACGACGCGTAGGTGACCATGATGCCGAAGGCGACCGACAGCGAGAAGAAGATGTGCCCGTAGGCCGATGCCCAGACGCCGGGGTCGGCGAGGGCCTCCCAGTTCGGCGTGAAGAAGGCGGTCAGCCCGTCGAGGGCGCCGGGCAGGAACAGCGACTGCACGACCAGCACGGCGAACATCACCGTCAGCAGCGGCATCAGGATCATGTTCGCGCGGCCGATGCCCTTCTTGACGCCCAGGCACATGATGACGATGACGGCCAGCCAGACCACGATCAGCGGGATGCCGACCTGAGGCACGAACTGGGTGGACACGCCGGTCTCGGCGACGTCGGCCGACTGCAGGAAGTCGACGAAGAAGAAGTCGTTCTCGTTGCCCGGCCCCCAGGTGAGCTGGGCGGAGAACCACGTGTACATCGCCGACCACGCGATGATCACGGCGTAGTAGACCGCGATGACCACGCAGATGAGGACCTGCCACCAGCCCAGCGTCTCCGCCGAGCGGTGCATGCGCCGGAATGCGAGCGGCGCCGATCCGCGGAAGCGGTGACCGATCGCGTAGTCGAAGAACAACAGCGGGATGCCGGCGGTCAGCAGCGCGCACAGGTACGGGATCAGGAACGCCCCACCGCCGCCCTCGTAGGCGACGTAGGGGAAGCGCCAGATGTTTCCGAGCCCGACGGCGGATCCGATCGCCGAGAGGATGAAGACGTTCCGCGAGCCGAATGCCTCGCGCTGGTTGGTCTGCGTCGTCGCTGTGGCCATGGCGGTGACAATACCCGAGAAGCGGGGCGGATGCCGAGGCGGACCCGCGTCACGCGGTCAGTCGTGCGCGAAGCGAATCGATGAGAACAGACACACCGAGTTCGAATGTGCGGTCCGCACGCTCTCTGCCGCGTTCGCCCGAATCGATGAGGCGTCCCAGCGTGCGCGTCTCCTGTTCCGGCCGCCAGACGTCGTCCGGCGCGGCGAGATCGAGGCCGAAGCCGATCGCGAACGCGTCGACGACAGCGATGACCGAGAGGATCTCATCTTCGGGGAAGCCGCCCTCGGCGAGCACCGTCGCCAGGTCGTCGTACACCTCGATCACGTCCGGGCTGGTGATGGTCTTGCCCACGAGCAGCGGGACCAGTCGCGGATGATCCGCGTACATCTGACGCAATGCGCGAAGCATCGTGAGGACGTAGTCCTCCCACCTGTCCCCGGACACCTCGAGACGATAGGTCGCCAGGAGCCGGCCTCTGATGAGCTCGACGATCCCGTCCATGCCGTCCACGTGGTTGTACAACGACGATGGCCGCACTCCGAGTCGTCTCGCGATCGCGTTGACTCCGAACGGCTCGCCGGCGCGAGACAGGGCGAGCCCGGCGTCTCCGATGATCTCCGGCGACAGCAGCGGAGTGGATGGTCTGGGCATGGGTGACTCACTCTCAGCCGAACGTAACGTCGTCGCAACACCGGGGCTTCCCTGCGACTCCTCCTCCGTGCATACTAATGAACACCATTCGTTTACGAACACCATTCGTTTACGAACACGTGCTCCACGAACGCACCCCCGGCCTCTCCCGATCCCGCACACCGTCGTGCACCACCTGCCCTTGGAGTCCTCCATGACAGCAATCGATCTCGGCACACGAGTACCACTGCGTCTCCCCACAGCCACTGCGACGTTCGCCGTGGGCATCGCCGGCTACGTCGGTGTCAACCTCTCGCCCTACATGATCACCGCGGCACAGACCGCTCTTCACGCCGATGTCCTGACGTCCAGCTGGATCGTCACGGCGAGCCTCTTCCTCACTGCGTTGGCAGGTCTGGCGATCGCGCCGCTGTGCGCCGGCCCTCACCGGAGAAACGTCGCCCGAGCGGGTCTTGTCGTCGCCACACTCGGCTTCGGCACGGCCGCCCTCGTTCCCGCCCTCTTGATTCCGGGCCTCCTGGTCGGCGGCCTCGGAGCGGGTGGGGCCATCGCTGCGGCAGGCGCGGCGATGGCCGCGTTCCGCAATCCCGAACGTGTGGCCGGCCTGAGCGGCCTCGTGAAGGGAGGTCTCATCACCATCGTGATCGCCGTCATCCCTCTCATCGGGCTCGTTCCGATCGCCGTCTTCGGCGCGATCGCCCTATTCAGTCTGATCGCGCTGCTGTTCTCGGCGTGGCTGCCCGCAGCGCCCGTCATCGATCCGCAGGCGGGTGCTGCCGTGGCGGAGGCCATGCCGATCGAGGTGCCGTCGACAGGCGCGGTCCGCCTCTCACCTGCACGGTCGCGCGCAGTGACGGTCGCCGGGTTCGGACTGCTCGTCGCCTTCGCGCTCTGGGCTGTGAGCGAGGACTCCCTGTGGGCCATGGGAGGTGTGATGGGCGCCGATCAGGCGGGCCTCACCCCCGAGGGGCTCGGCGTCGCGCTCAGCGGGGCGACCGCGGGAGGGCTGATGGCCGCGCTGCTTCTCATGATCGTGGGCGACCGGCTCGGTCGTGCGGTGCCACTGGTGGTGCTGATGCTGGTCGGTGGCGTCCTGAAGATCATCGAAGGCTTCATCACCGACGCCACCGCGTTCACCATCGTGTTCATCGCATGGCAGGTCGTCTATGCGCTCGGATTCATGTACTTCATCGCGACTTCTGCAGCCCTCGACGCCGGAGGGCGCTGGTCGGCGCCGCTGCTGTCGGTCTACCTCGTCGGGTCGGCCCTGACACCCGTGGTCGGCGCCGCGCTGATCAGCGTCCTTGGCTACCAGAACTTCGCGACCACCCTCGGCATCGCGAGCTTCGCGCTCGCGGTCCCGTCCGGGGCGATCGCCCTGCTGGCCACGCGCCTGGAGCGCACCACCACCAACACCTACAAGGAAGAGATCTCCGCATGACCCGCACGCTGTACCGCAACGCCCGATTCTTCACCGCCGACGAGCGGCAGTGGGCCGACGTCGTCGTCGTCGAAGACGGCTCATTCGTCTTCGTCGGCACGGAGGACGATTCTCCGACCTGCGATCGGGTCGTCGATCTCGAGGGCCGGCTCGTGCTGCCCGGCTTCACCGATGCGCACACCCACCTGCTCCTGATGGGCAGCTCGCTCGGCCAGGTCGGCCTCACTGATGCCGGCACGCTCGAGGAGATCCAGGAGCGACTGCGGGCGGCGAGAGCGCACGTCGTCGACGAGCTCTACGGCGGTGGCTGGCTCTTCGACTCCATCGACGGCGCTCCGACGGCCGCGATGATCGACGCCGCGGTCTCCGACATCCCGGTCTACCTCTTCGCGAACGACTACCACTCGTGCTGGGTGAACAGCGCGGCGCTCGCCACTCTCGGCATCACGCGCGACACGCCCGATCCGATCGGCGGACGTATCGAACGGGATGCCGATGGCGAGGCCACCGGGATGCTGTACGAGACCGCCCTGAAGCTCGCGTGGACGCATCGGGATGCGACGACCAGCGACGCACAGCGCGACGCCGACATCGACCGGGTCGTGGCCGCGTACCTGGCATCCGGTGTCACGGCGGCTGTGGACATGGCCTTCCAGGAGAACGGGCTCACAGCGCTCGAACGGGCCGCCGCTCGCGGGGCCATGCCGTTGCGGATCGACGCGCACTGGTTCATCCTCAACACCGGACAGGATGACGAGAACCTCGCACAGGTCGCTCGCGCCGCAGAGCTCGCGGCGGCGGAGAACCCCGGCGTCCGTGTCATCGGCATCAAGCTGATCGTGGACGGCACGATCGATGCGTGCACCGCTGCGATGGGGCATCCGTACGCCGACGGCTCGAACGCCGACCCGATCTGGCCGGCCGAGCGGCTGTTCCCGGTCGTCGCCGCGGCGGATGCCGCGGGCCTCCAGATCGCCATGCACGCGATCGGCGACGCGGCAAGCACGCTCGGGCTCGACGCGATAGAGAACGCGATCACCGTGAACGGCGACCGCCCTCGTCGCCATCGCATCGAACACCTGGAATATGCGGCACCCGGCACGGCCGAGCGGATGTCGCGGCTCGGAGTCACGGCGTCCATGCAACCGGTCCACGCCGACCCCGCCATCTTCACGAACTGGGCCGCGCAGCTCGACGACGACCGCGTCGAGCGGGCGTTCCCCTGGCCCGAGTACGAGGACGCCGGGGCGCTGCTCTCATTCTCGACCGACGCCCCGACCGCCCCCTACGACCCGCTCGCGAACCTGTATGTGGCGGCGACACGCGGCTCCGCGCTCGATCCCTCGCTCCCGGCCACCCACCCTCAATACGCTCTGCCGCTCGATCGGGCGATCGCCCATGCCACGAGGGATGCGGCCGCGTCGGTCGGCGACGGCGATTGGCGCGGGCGCATCGCAGTGGGCCACGCCGCCGACTTCGCGGTTCTCGACGCCGACCTGTTCGTCGAAGGCGCCTCGTCGTTGCTCACGGCTCGGGTGGTGCGCACCTTCATCTCGGGATCCGAAGTCTTCGCGGCTCAGTGACCGCTTCGGGCCTCCGCTCCCCCGCAGGATGCGGCAGAGCGGGGGTCCGACTGCCGTGGCGTTTTCTCCAACAGACTGTTCGCCGAATACCTTCCCCCCGGGTCAGGAGAAGCATTTCGGGAACTGGTCGATACCATCGACGCAGGCGGTCGCAGACCGGTCGATCCACCGAAGGAGCACGGAATGACCTACCACCTGGCCGGGGACTCGACGGTCGCGCCGATGAAGCCGGCCGAAGAGCCGATGTCGGGCTGGGGCCACGCGCTGGACGGCTACGTCGACGCCCCGGTGCGCAATCTCGCGTTCGGCGGAGCGACGACCGACAGCTTCACCTCGGGCTCGTGGGACGCGCTCATCGCCGAGGTCGAGGAGGGCGACACGGTCGTCATCCAGTTCGGTCACAACGATCAGAAGGAGCCGGAGCTTCTCGCATCTCGCGGCGGCTACGCCGACCGCCTGCGCCGATTCGTCTCCGAGACCCGGGAACGCGGAGCGCGAGCCGTGCTGTGCACCTCGGTCGAGCGACGATGGTTCGACGGCGACGTCGTCACGCCGACGCACGGCGACTATCCGAACGCCGTGCGCGACCTCGCGCATGAGCTCGACGTGCCGCTGATCGATCTCACCGTGTTCACCACCTGGCTCTACGAGGAACTGGGAGACACGGCATCCGCTCCCCTGCTGTCGCACTACGCGCCGGGCGAGACCTCGGCCTGGCCGGAGGGTCTCGCCGACGACACGCATTTCCGGTTCGAGGGGGCGAAGAAGATCGCCGCCTTCGTGGCCCGCTCGCTGCGCGCGATCGAACGGCGCGACGGCGATCAGCCCGCCAAGGGCTCGCTGCTGGTCAGTTGAAGGAGCACGCATGAAGATCCTGATCCCGAACACGATCGAGTTGAACCTGCGGGCGGGTGACGACGTCGTCGTCTACGACGTGAACGCAGCGGTGCCGGCCGCGCATCGCGACGCCGAGGTCCTCGTCGCCTGGCACAACTCGGCGGAGCAGTTGGCGGATGCTGCGCGCACCCTGCCCGCTTTGAGGCTCGTGCAGGCGCTGGCGTCGGGGGCCGACGTCGTGCTGAATGCCGGGTTCGCCGCCGATGTGAGCATTTGCTCGGGGCGCTCGCTGCACGACGGGCCGGTCGCCGAGCACGCGCTGGCGCTGATCCTCAGCGCTGTCCGCCGACTCGATCGTCTGCAGGACGCGCAGCACGCCCACCTCTGGGATGAGGAATTCATCGCCGCACAGGCCGCGCCGGCGACCCGCGACCTCTACACGCTCGCCGGCGCGACGGTCACGATCTGGGGCTTCGGGTCG
>JAEKKN010000034.1 GCA_019510305.1 Microbacterium sp. | reverse complement strand
CTCGGGGGTGAGCTTGCCGTCGTCGGTGGGAACCGTGAGCAGTTTGAAGCCGCCGATCTTCTCGGGCGCGCCGCCCTCGTCGACGTTGATGTGCGCCGTGGAGGCCGCGATCACCGCGCCCCAACGCGGGAGCATCGACTGCAGTCCGGTGACGTTCGCGCCGGTGCCGTTGAAGACCGGGAATGCCTGCGCCGTCCCACCGAAGTGCGACTGGAAGACCTCCTGCAGGCGCGTCGTGTAGGCGTCTTCGCCGTAGGCGACCTGGTGGCCCCCGTTGGCGGCCGCGATCGCGGAGAGGACATCGGGGTGGATGCCGGAGTAGTTGTCGCTGGCGAATCCCCGGATCGCGGGGTCATGCTGAATGCTCACTGACCAAGTCTATTTGGGCTCGACGCCCGCGCGATCCGCCGCAACGGGCTCTACCGGATGTCGGCGGCCCCGCCTACCCTCGAATCATGCAGCGCACCGCAGCGAAGACGGCGTTCACGAACGTCCTCCTCAACACGCTCATCGCCAACGTGACGACGAGCTTCCTCTGGTTCGCCCTCACATTCTGGGTGTACATCGAGACCCGGTCGGTGCTCGCGACCGGCATCATCGGCGGCGCGTACATGCTGTTCATCGCGTTCTTCGCCATGATCTTCGGCACCATCGTCGACCGCCACCGCAAGCACACCGTCATGCTGCTCTCGAGCGTCATCTCGGCCGCCGCGTTCCTCGTCGCCGGGGTCCTGTACCTCTGGCAGCCCGAGGCCGCGCTGCTCGACCTCGGGGGTCCGTGGTTCTGGCTCTTCGCCCTCGTGATCCTGCTGGTCGAGGAAGACAAGCGCGCGAACGCGAACGGACTGGTCGGCACGGTGCAGGGGCTCGCGTTCCTGGTGACCAGCGTGTTCTCCGGCCTCTCGATCGGATTCCTCGGCATGGGCTGGACCCTCGCGATCGCGATCGCCGCGATGGCGCTGACCTTCGTGCACCTCCTGTTCATCCGCATCCCCGAGGGCACACCCGAACCCGACCCCACTGCGTCGAGCGCGCTCGACTTCCGAGGCAGCGTGAAGGCGATCAGGCTGGCGCCAGGGCTGTTCGCGCTGATCATCTTCTCGACGTTCAACAACCTCATCGGCGGCGTCTACATGGCGCTCATGGACCCCTACGGCCTCACTCTCTTCGACGCGCAGACATGGGGATTTGCACTGGCCTTCGCCTCGACCGGATTCCTCATCGGCGGCGGGCTCGTGGCGAAGTTTGGCCTCGGGGCGAAGCCGATGCGCACGCTGCTTCTCATCGTGATGGCGATGGGGCTGCTCGGCGCGGTCTTCATGCTGCGCGAGTGGTGGCCGCTGTACGTGATCGGCATGTGGATGTACATGGCGCTCGTGCCGCCCGCCGAGGCCGCCGAGCAGACGATCATCCAGAAGGTGGTGCCGTTCGACCGGCAGGGCCGCGTGTTCGGCGTCGCAGCCGCGATGGAGGCGGCGGCCGCTCCGGTCACCGCATTCCTCATCGCACCGATCGCAGAGTTCCTGATCATCCCGTACATGCGAACCCCGGAGGGCGACCGGCACTGGGGGTGGCTGCTGGGTGAGGGAGAAGCGCGCGGCATCGCACTGATCTGCCTGTTCGCTGGCCTGATCATGGTCGTCGCCGGCGGACTCGCCTTCCTGACCCGCTCATACCGCAAGCTCACCGACCTCTACGCGCACGCGCCCGCCCAAGAAGCGGGGGAGGGGGAGGTGGATGCAATTGCCTCGCCCTCCCTCGAGGCAGCGCCGTCTGGCGCCTCGGCGCCCATCGACCCGGTGTCGGCGCGTGGCGGCAGGGCGGGAGCGGACGGCATCGAGGCTCCCGGCGACGACCGCGCCTGATCAGCCGTGGGCGAGCGTCTGCAGCCCGACGACGGCGAGTCCGACGACCGCCTCGGCGCCGAGCGCGAGGAGGCGCTGCCACCAGATCATCGGCACGCGCCGGATGCCGGCGAATCCGATCACGACCAGCGACAGGATGAGCCCCGCAGCCGAGACGCGCAGCGCGATCGTGGTCGACCACCATCCGATCAACGCGATGAGCAGCGCGACCACGGGTACGGCGACGGCTGACAGCGCGCCGAAGCTCGCGAAGACGGCATGCGCGAATTCGCCGCGGGTCATGGTGCGCTCGGTCATGATCATGTGCGAGATGACGTCGGCGACGAGAACCGCGAGCAGGGTGCCCAGGGTCGTCACGGCGAGCGTCGTCAGTGCATCGGCCGCGGTGACCTCGTGCGATCCGAGTGCGAGCACCACGGCGAGGGCCACGAACGCCAGATAGATGCGCTCCTTGAGCCGGTCGCTCTGCGCGCGGCGGGAGATGGCCGGGGTCTCGGTGCTGTCGCTCATCGGACTCCTCGGTGTCGACGTGACTGGACGCCGCAGCATCCGTCGTCTCAGACTGCCACGATCTTCGCCGCCGTCGCCCTCAGCGTTCGAATCGCGACCTCGCCTCGGCGCCCGTCGGCGAGAAGAAGTTGATCAGGTTGCCATCCGGATCGCGGAACAGCAGAGAGCGATTGCCCCATGGCATGTCAGCGGGGCCGCTGACGAACTCGGTCACGACCGGTCGCAGAGACGACGCCGAGTGGTCGACGTCCTCGACGAGGAAGTCGAGCATCACGGAGCGGTTCGCTCCGGCCTCCGCGGCGTTCTCGCCGAGCAGAGGCACGGTGGCGGAGCTCGCGATGGCGAGGGTCGCGGATGCCGTGCGCAGCTCCGCGAACAGCGGATGCAGTCGAACCGCCTTCAGGGCGGTGATGCGCTCGTAGAAGTCCACCAGACGATCCACGTCGTCGGTGATTATGCGGGTGGCGGCAAGCTGCATGGTTTCTCTCCTTGTGATGTTCGGCCCGGGATCTCGAGCCCGTCAGAAGGCTAGAAAAGATACCGGGCTGATTCTGTCCGGTATTGCGAGATGATAGGACTCATGACGGGGACGACAGGCCGTGTGCTGCAGCTGCTCGAGCTGCTGCAGTCGAGCCAGACCCGCACGGTGGCCGAGCTCGCCGAGCGCCTCGGCGTGGGAGAGCGCACCGTCCGCCGCTACGTGACACAGCTGATCGATCTCGAGATTCCGATCGAGTCGGTGCGAGGGAGCTACGGCGGGTACCGCATCGCGCCCGGGTACCGCGTGCCACCGCTCATGCTCGAGGAGGGTGAAGCGGTCGCCGTCGCCTTGAGCCTGCTCCGCGCGCAGTCCACCGACGAGGGGGAGACGCTCCCGGCGCGGACCGCGCTCGCCAAGATCGTGCGGTCTCTGCCGCCTACGGCAACCCGGAGCCTGGATGCACTGCTCGCCGGCACCGTGGTTCGGGAGCCGGCCGCAGAAGACGTACCCGATGCGTCGATCCTGCTCACGGTCGCCGACGCGGTGCGCACGCGCCGAGCCCTCGACATCCGATACCGCAACGCTGCTGACGAGCCGTCGCGGCGAGTGCTGCACCCGTACGACCTGGTCGCCCGGAGCGGCCGCTGGTACGTCGTGGGACTCGACCTCGAGCGCGCCGCCGAGCGAGTCTTCCGCGTCGACCGCATCCGCACCGCCCGTGCGCTGGTCGAGACGTTCCCCGTCCCCGCGCAGCCGCGGGATGCCGCTGCGCGGCTGGTCGAGGGCTTCGCTGATGCCGACTACCGGTGGCATGTAGTGCTGCGCATCCGGGCCGAGCACGAGGAGATCAGGCGACACCTGCCGGAGTCCGTCGCGAGGCTCACCCCTCTCGCCGGCGAGCAGGTGGGCTGGCACCGCGCGGACATCCGCGCCGAGAGGCTGGACTGGCTGCCTGCCGTGATCGCGGCTGTCGACGGCGCGACCGTGATCGAGGCCCCGGAGGAGTTGCGCGGCCGGGTGCGGGCCGCGGCCGACCGCCTGCTCGCCGCCGGCGCGTGAGCGTGGGCCTACAGCTCGATGATGGTGTCGTTCAGTTCGGCGGCGTCCGTGTCCCACAGAGCGACGACGGCGGCGGCCAGCGCCTCCGGTTCCAGCGCCTTGACTCGGAACACGACGGATGCCGCCCGCAGGGGCTCCTGCCCATCCCGAGCAGCTTTCGCGAATCCGTGCGCGACCGCCCGCGTCCAGGCCTCGCTTGCGGCCTTCACCGCGGCGTAGTTCGCACCGCCGGCCAGAGGTCGCGCGACGGCAGACGACGAGACGATCGCGAACCGGCCGGCATCCGAGGCCTGCAGGGCACCGTTGAATGCGCGACTCGTGGCGCGAACTGCCTGGAGCGCAGGCATCAGCGCGTCGAAGTCGGCATCCGTCTGCCCCGACAGGCCGCCTCCTCCGCGCCACCCGCCGACCAGCGGGATCACCGCGTCCACACTGTCGAGGCGCGCAGCCAGCCCAGCCATCGACTCAAGAGATGTCGCGTCGGCGACCTCGACCTGAGCGCCTGCCTCGCGAAGCGGCTCGAGGCGCCCGGCAGAGCGGCCGGTCGCGACCACGCGCGCACCGGCGGTCAGAAGGCGGGTGGCCACTACGAGTCCCGCGTCGCTCGTCGCTCCGGCGAGGATGATCGTGCGCCCTGCAACGTTCATGGGGTTCCTCCTCAAGGGCGGGTGTCACGCACTGCGGAGGATGTTACGGGCTTCGGAGGTCTCCCTGGGATATCTCCGATGCCCGTCACATCCTCCGCGAGACGTCACGCTCGCTCGTGGGCGTGACGTGGGCAGGGGAGCGGTTTCAGTCGTCGGTTCCGCGGATGCCGACGGTCGACTCGATGACGGGCTTCATCTTCTTGTCGAGGGTCTCGAAGAACATCGACAGCGGGAACTCGTCGTCCATCACCGCATCCGTGTAGCCCTTGGGGGCTCCGGCGAGGATCTCGTTGCTCAGACCGCGAGCCCACTGCGATGCCGGGTGCGGGGTGAGCGTTCCGCGGACGAGCTCGTAGGCGGCGAGCCAGTGCGCGATCTTCGGGCGGTCGATCGAGTGCCAGTACAGGTCGTCGATCGCGTCGCCCAGCGCGACTACCGCGTCGGGGACGTTGTCCCAGTCGAATGCGAGGGCGGTGTCGGTCCAGTGCAGCACGCCCCGCTGATGCAGCCAGGCGAACAGCAGCTGTCCTCCCACCGCGTCGTAGTTGCGCGTGCGGTTGCCCGTGATCGCGAAGCGGAAGATCCGGTCGAAGATCACGGCGTACTGCACCAGCCCGGCGTGGTCGTGCATCTCCTGCTCGCTCGCCGTGAGCTCCTCGCCGGCCTCGATGCGCGCCGCGAGGGCGCGCTCGATCTTCACCGACTCGCGGAACGCGGTCATGTCGCAGCGCATCTCTTCGAGGGAGTAGAGGAAGAACGGCATCCGCTGCTTGATCATGAAGGGATCGAACGGCAGGTCTCCGCGCATGTGCGTGCGGTCGTGGATGATGTCCCACATCACGAACGCACGCTCGGTCAGCGCCTGGTCGTCGAGCATCGCCGCGGCGCGCTCAGGCAGCTCGAGGTTGGTGATCTCGGACGCCGCGCGCACGACGCGGCGGTAGCGGGCCGCCTCGCGGTCCTGGAAGATCGCGCCCCACGTGAACGAGGGGATCTCGCGCATCGCGACGGTCTCGGGGAACAGCACCGCAGAGTTCGTGTCGTAGCCGGGGGTGAAGTCGATCAGGCGCAGCGAGACGAACAGCTTGTTGCCGTAGTCGCCCGCCTCGAGCGCGCCGATGAACTCCGGCCAGATCGTCTCGACGATGAGCGCCTCGACCAGGCGGTCGCTCGAGCCGTTCTGCGTGTACATCGGGAAGACGACGAGGTGACGGATGCCGTCGACGCGGTTCTGCTGCGGCTGGAACGCGATCAGCGAGTCGAGGAAGTCGGGCACGCCGAAACCGGAGTCCGCCCAGCGCTCGAAGTCCACGATGGACGCGGCGAGATACTCGGCGTCGTGCGGGAAGGCAGGGGACAGTGCGCGGATGCCGGAGGCGATCGCGGAGACGAACTGGCGGGCGGCGTCGTGGTGCGCGACGTCGGGGATCGAGCCGTCCTTGATCTGCATCTCGCGAATCGCGATCGCGGCGTCCTTGAGCTGGGCCCAGGCGGCGGACTGCTCAGCAGTCGACGCGTCCTCGACGACCTCGGGTTCGCCGATGAGAGCGTTGCTGTGAGTGGTGGTGAGGGACATCGGGACCTCCGATCATGAAATGCAGGAAATATTCCGGTGATAGCCGGGTTCTCCCGATATTATTCCATGCATGGATGACTCTGTCGACCGCGCCATCCTCGCCGCGGTCTCGCGCGACGGGCGCGCCACACTCGCCCAGCTCTCCGACGCCGTCGGGCTTTCTGTGTCAGCCGTTCAGTCACGGCTCAAACGCCTCGAGACCCGCGGCGTCATCACGGGTTACCGGGCGGTCGTCGACCCCGAACAGGTGGGCACCCCGTTGTCCGCCTTCATCGAGATCACTCCGCTCGATCCCGCTCAGCCCGACAACGCCCCCGAGCTGCTCGAGCATCTGCAGGCGATCGAAGCCTGTCACTCGATCGCCGGCGACGCCAGCTACATGCTGTTCGTCCGGGTTCCGTCGCCGCGCGCCCTGGAGGAGCTGGTTCGCGACATCCGGCTGGAAGCCAATGTCAGCACGCGCACCACCGTCGTGCTGCAGACCTACTACGAGCATCGGCCCATCATCCCGGTCGAGAACACTCCATAGGCGTTCCTGCCCGGCAGTCCGCGTGACGGCGGCGCCTTTCAGGATGACGACCTCGATCGACGCCCGAGGATGCGGGCATCATAGAACGATGACTGCAGGATCATCCCGTCTGCCGGTCGTGCTGCTGCACGGCTGGCCCGTCACCGAGGCGCACTGGCGGCATCTGCTCCCCCTTCTGGATCAGGCGGGCTTCGCCGCGGTGCCGATCACGCTGCCAGGTCTCGGCGCGAAGCCCGTTCAAGCCACGAGCTTCCGCAAGGCCGATCTTGCGCACTGGCTGAAAGACCTGCTCGCGCAGCGGGGGATCACGCGGTTCGCGCTGATCGGTCATGACTGGGGCGCCACAGTTGCCGTGATTCTCGCCGCCGAGCTGGCTTCCGCGGTGACCGCCCTGGTCGTCGAGGAAGAGATCCTTCCCGGGATCGACATCGACATTCCTGAGCCGGGTCGAAGCCACTACCCGACCTGGCACGGGCCCGTCAATCGTGCGACCGGTCTCGCCGAACAGCTCGTCCCCGGGCGTGAAGCCGCCTACTACGGCATGTTCCTCGAGCAGAGCGCGGGTCCGGCGGGGCTCGATCCCGACACAGTCCGGTCATACATCGAGGCATACTCCGCACCGGGCGTTCTGGAGGCCGGCCTCGGTTACTACCGCACCGGCAGCGATGACCTCGGAGATGTCCGTGCGCTCGTCGCCGATCAGGTCGCCGCGCCGGTGCTCGCGCTCGGCGGACGCTTCGCTTTCGGCTCCGCCGTCGCCGACGGCGTCCGTCTCTTCGCCGAGGACGTGACCGGTGTCGTTCTCGAGGACTCCGGTCATTACCCGCTGGAGCAAGAGCCTGAAGCCGCGGGGCGCGCTGTCATCGAGTTTCTTCGCCGCCAAGGGTAGGCACCTTTCGTCACAGGGTCGCGCCGACCAACGCCTCGCCGAGCGGCGTGCGCAGGTGCAGCATTCGGGCGCCGTCTCTTTCCGAAGAGACCAGACCCGCGCCACGGAGCACGGTGAGGTGGTGGGATGCCGTCGAGACCGCGATGCCGGCATCCTTCGCCACCTGCGACGTCGTGCGCGCATTGCCGGCCTCGAGCAGGATCTCCGCTCGGGCGGGACCGAGCAATGCGCTCAGCGCGGCGGAGACCTCGATCGCGTCCTTAGCCCACCCCGCGGTGACTCCGCGGGCAGGGTAGAAGAGCGTCGGCTGCGCCGGCGGCTCGGTGAGCACCATGCAACCCCACGAGGACATGACCGAGGGAACCAGCACGAGACCGCTGCCGCGGCAGTCGACCTGCTCGCTGTGCCGCCGCAGCGACACGCGCACGGCGCCGTCGCCCCAGCCGACCTTCGGGTGCAGATCACCCGCCATGCCGGCGATGCCCCCGGTCGCGATCGCGCGCGAACGCACGACGATGTCGGCGCGCAGAATGCGCTCGAGCTGCGGCCACACGGGTGCGAGCGCGGCCTCCCACACCTCCGACCAGGCGCCGGCGATGATCGCCCGCGCCCGGATCGGGTGCTCCTGCATCTCGCGCAGGGCCTGTTGTCGTGCGCCCGTCGAGCGCAGAACCATCTTGCCGAAGTCGACCCGCATGCCCTCGAGCGACGCCGCCCGCAGGGCGTCGAGTTCGGCTTCCGGGGTCATCTCCCAGCTCGCGGTCGCCGTGAGGAAATCGGGAAGATAGCCGTCGTCGCCGATCACGGCGGCGAGCACCGCGAAGCTGTCACGAGGAAGGTTCTCGCGCACCGAGCGCAGCCACCCCCATTGCAGCGGATGCTGCGCCGGACGCAGCAGCACCCGTACGGCATGGGCGAGTTCATGGCCAGGGGAGATGCCGAACCGCACCGCCTGGATGTCGCCAGGGCTCAGTTCGAATTCGACCCGGTGATCGGGATGCTCGACGCCTTCGATCGGCATGTTTCGACCCACATCGAAACTCTAGGGACTCGTCGTGCGGCTGTCGAGACTGGTGGCATGGACAGGACACCGCTTCCCGCATCGGTCGTCGCCGGCGCCGACATCCGAATCGGCACCGGCCTCAGCCGAAAGTTCGAAGGCGCAGAGCACGGCGCGCATGTCTCGTACTTCTACGTCGAGAACCAGCCAGGTCAGGGCCCGGGACTGCATTGGCACCCCTACTCTGAGACCTGGGTGGTGCTCGAGGGCACCGCTCGCATCACGGTCGGTGACGACACCTTCGTCGCCGAGGCGGGTGACACCGCCACCGGGCCCGCGTTCGTGCCGCATCGCTTCACGAACATCGGCGACGGGATGCTGCGGCTCATAATGTCGTTCCAGGCATACCTCGACAACATCGAGACCAAGACCGGGCTCACACCCCGCCAGTTCCCCGGCCTCGCCACCGAGAAGGGGTTCGGCCCGCAGACCAAGGCCACCCCGATCCTCGAGTGGCTGAAGGCCGACTACGACCTCTCGCGCGGATACGGAATGGCTCTCGTGCACGTCATCACCAAGGGTCCGCAGATCAGCGCCAAGCACGTCGGCACCGACGGTGCGCACGCCGACGCCTCGGACACCCTGTGGCTCGACGGCAAAGACACCAAGCCCGCTCTCTGACTCCACGGCAAGGAGAACCACCATGGCCGTTCGCGCCGACCTCAACATCTCACTCGACGGATTCGCGACCACCACCGACCAGACCCCCGACAACCCGTTCGGCGACGACTGGGGCCGCCTCGTCGCCGCTTACGTGGCGACCCGTACCTTCCGTGCCCGGGTGCTCGGCGATTCCTCCGGGGAGGGGACGACCGGGCTCGACGAGGACTACGCGGCTGCATACTTCGAAGAGGTCGGCGCCGAGATCATGGGCGCCGGCATGTTCGGCCTGCACGAGCACGGCGATGATCCGGACTGGAAGGGATGGTGGGGTGATGAGCCGCCGTTCCACGTGCCGGTCTTCGTCCTGACGCACACAGCGCGTCCGTCGATCGAGTTCGCCAACGGCACGGTCTTCCACTTCCTCGAGGCGACGCCGGAGGAGGCGCTCGCGAAGGCGACCGCAGTCGCCGGCGACGGGGACGTGCGCATCGGAGGCGGCGTGGACGTCGTGCGGCAGTTCCTGCGCGCAGGGCTCATCGATCGGATGCACCTCGCAGTCGCCCCGCTCGTGATCGGCAGCGGCGAACGCATCTGGGACGGCCTGCGTGGGCTCGAGAACGACTACGCCGTCCGCAATGAGGTGGCCGAGAGCGGCGTCACCCACGTGACGTTCACCCGGCGCTGAGCCACCCGCTGTCGTATCCGCCGCGCTCGTTCGGAAGGAGAACTCGCGGTGTGGAGGAGGATCTGCGCGGATTCCTCCTTCTGAACGCGAGTTCTCCTCCGGAACGGATGCCGTTCGAGATCGAGGACTGAACGCGGCCCGCAAAGCCACGCCTACTAGGATTCCTCCGTGGCAGCATCCTCACAGCGCAAGAACAAGAGCGCGAGCAAGAAGAAGAGCACTCGTACAGCGACCCGCACGAGCGGCAACCCGGCGAAGAAGCCGATCGTCGAGGCGGGCCCGGTGACGGCCCGTGACTGGATCGGCGCCGCCCGTCTGCGCACGCTGCCGCTCGCGATCGCGCCGGTCGTGATCGGCACCGGAGCCGCCCGCAGCACCGGGCCGGAGTTCCACTGGGTCATCGCGCTCGCCTGTCTCGCGGTCGCGGTGTTCCTGCAGATCGGCGTGAACTTCACGAACGACTACAGCGACGGCATCCGCGGCACCGACGCCCACCGCGTCGGTCCTGCGAGACTGACCGCGTCGGGTCGCGTGAGGCCGCGCACGGTGCTGATCATCGGACTGGTGTTCTTCTCGCTCGCCGCGCTGGTCGGCATCGCGATCGTGATCCGCACCCAGCAGTGGTGGATGCTGGCGGTCGGCGCCGTGTGCATCATCGCCGCGTGGTTCTACACCGGCGGCAAGCGCCCGTACGGCTACTTCGGCCTCGGCGAGGTCTTCGTGTTCGTCTTCTTCGGCCTCGTCGCGACACTGGGAACGACGTGGGTGCAGATCTTCGCGCTGCCGCAGCAGGCGTGGCTCGGGGCGATCGCCGCGGGGCTGTTCGCGTGCGCAGTGCTGCTCGCCAACAATCTCCGCGACATCGATCAGGACCGCCTGGTGGGAAAGCGCACCCTCACGGTGCTGATCGGCAAGCGCGCGACGCAGGTGCTGTTCACGCTGTTCGTGCTCGCGCCGTTCGTGATCGCCGTGCTGCTCGCGCTGCTCTTCCCGATCGCGTGGATCGCGCTGCTCGCCCTGCTCGCGGCCCTGCCCGCGCTGCTGATCGTGTGGACGTACCGCAAGCCGGCGGAACTCGTCATCGCGCTCGCGCTGACCTCGCTCGCGGCGCTGCTGTACGCCGGCGCGCTGTTCTGGGCGTTCGTCGGCTGACGCCGGGGCTCAGGCCTCGGCGTCCTTGTCGAGAACCTCGTCTTCGGCCTCGGCGTCCTCCTGGCCCGTCGTAGTGCGGGTGCGCCTGCGCTCGTAGAGGTCGGCCGACGCCTCGGACAGCGGCGCGCGCAGGAACAGCATCGAGATGCTGACACCGATGAGCGCGGCGAAGATCACGGCCAGCCACCACAGCTCGCGGAAGATCGGGAAGAAGTACCAGAGGATCGCGAGCGGGAGGAGGAACGCCAGCAACCGCAGCACGGAGTAGACGAGGATCGGTGCGGGCTTCACTCTTTCAGTCTACTTTCGCCTGGGCGCGGCAGCGTCCGCAGTCAGGCCAATCCCATCGCTTCGAGGACATTCTGCTGATCCCGGGTGTTCGCGTTGACCGACACCTCATCGGAGTGGTTCACGTCGACCTCGAACGCTTCCTCGGAGAGCCCATCGGCGGGAAGCGGCCCGAACAGAGCATCGGCTGCGTCGCCGAGATCGCTGCTGCCGGCGTCGCCGTTGCCCGGCACCACACGAACATCGACCCGCTGCTGCTCCGCGGCCGGGACGACGGCCACGAGCACATCGCGCAGCACCTGCTCGGGAACGATGATCAGCGAAGGGTCGCTCTCAAGATCGACCTCCGGATATGCAGAGAGGATGCCGGAGGGGACGACGCGCACCTCGACGTGCAGATCGCACGCGCCTTCGCAGTTCCCCTGCCCGCGCAGGACCTCGTATCGCCACAGCCCGTCCTGTGTGTCGACGAGTTCGAGAGCCTCCTGAACGACGGGCAGCGCGTTCGCGACGTCGGTCGTGCTGGTGCCGAACGGATCGTCGAAGGGCGATCGGTCGTCGATGAGCGGGATCACGAAGCATCCGGTGAGCGGCAGGGCGCATATCAGGCCGACGAGCAGAGCCGTGATCGCGCGCCTTGCAAGGCGCTGTCGTGTAGCGGTCATGCGCGATCCTCTCCGATTCCCAGCGTAGCGAAGGGGACGCCGCGTACGACTCGGTGCCACGGGTGCTCACCCAGCGACCAGAGCATGCCGAGGTGCGGGTCGAGCGCGAGGTCCTGGCACCCCGCGGGCAGTGCCGTCGCGCTTGGTTCGACTGCGCCGAAACTCCCGCGCCACAGCGCACCCGGCCGCAGGCCGTCGGACTGCGAGATCAGGATGTCCTGTCCCCAGAGCGCCGCGCCCTGCATATGACGGACACCTGGGGTGAACTCTCGGACCGGAGCGAACCCGTGCGCAGTCAGCTCGAACTCCCCGATCCGGCCCTCCTCGCCTGAGCGGAATTCGCCGATCAGCACACGTGGCAGCGAACGCCCCGCCTCATCGAACACGCGCCCGACGAACGAACAGCGCAGATCGATCGGATGCTCGCGGGCGCGCACGGCGACGAGCGTCTTCGAGCGGGAGCCGCCGGTCAGGCGTCGTGCGGTCGTCCCTTGGACACGTCGGACGCCGGCCAGATCGAACTCCCAGACGCCCTGCCTGGTCGCGGCGGCGAACAGCCGATCGCCGAACCATGCGAGCCCGCCGACGTGGATCCGCGCGGGCTCGAGCGCCCCGTCGTCGCCTTCGATCGCGAGCGCCACGTCGAAGCGCCGCGGACGGGCGAGGTCGATGAACGAGACCCGTGAGGCGAGGTGCGTGCGGTTCCGATCCTGCCGGAACCAGCTGATCGCCAGCATCCGCCGCCCCTGCAGCAGGCCGGTGTCGACGCCCTGCGGATACCAACGGTTCGTCCACGACCGCGCCGTGAGCCAGCGCACGTCGGAGCCATGGCGCAGCACGGGTCTCCACGAGGGGCGGTGCGGGTGCGGCATGCGTCCATCGTCGCCGATCGACCTGGGAACCAGGGCGAGGACACCCGGCGTTCACCTCGTCGTCCCCGATCGGCCACGAACGCGTGCGACCATCCCTGGCACCATGCGTACGCCACTTGTGACCGTCATCGTCCCCGCCAAGGACGCCGGCCCGTACATCGGGACCACGCTGGAGACCCTCACCCGGCAGTTCGAGGACACCTCCGCCCTCAAGGTCATCATGATCGATGACGGGTCGCGTGACGACACCGGTGCGCTGATGCGCCGCTACGCGGATCGCTTCGACGACGCCGTCGTGCTGACGAATCCTCGCCCGCGCGGGCTCGCCAGTGCGCGCAACCAGGGACTCGACCACGTCGACGGAGATCACTTCTGCTTCCTCGACGGCGACGACTGGATGCAGCCGCTGCGGCTGCAGGTGCTCTCCGCGAGGCTGCGCGAACTGGACTGCGACTTCGTGCGCACCGACCACGTCACGGTCACCGGCACGAAGCGGATGGTGAAACGCGCACCGTTCCCGTGGCGTGAACGGGTCGCCTCCCCGCGCGACGCGATTCTTCCGGAGCACGAGCCCACCATGGTCGACTACCCGTTCGCCTGGGCCGGGATGTTCCACCGCCGGGTCATCGACCAGGGCCTCGCCGGCTTCTCGACCGGCCTGTTCACGGCTGAGGACCGACCATGGATCTGGCGGCTGCATCTGCAGGCGCAGTCGTTCGCCGTCGTCGACGCGCCGGCTCTGCTGTACCGTCGCGGTGTCCCCACCTCGCTCACCCAGGTGCGCGATCGGCGGCAGCTCGATTTCGTGCGTGCGATGAGAGAAGTCATCGACGTGGTCGAGGCGGATGCCGATGCGGGGCGCTTCCTGCCCAAGGCCACCTGGACGGTGCTCGCGCTCAGCTCGCGGCACCTCGTGCGTGCGCGACGGATGACGCCCTCGCTGCGAGGGGAGATGCGGTCGGGCATCCGCGAGCTGTTGGGCCGCCTGCCCGTCGACGAGGTCGATGCCGTCGTCGGACGTCTGGACGGACCGCGCCGCCGTGTGCTCGCACCGCTGCTGCGCAGGGCGAGGAGTCGCGCATGACGCAGATCTTCGCGGTGCACAGCGCCTATGGGCTTGCCACTGCCGCGGCGGCGATCGACGGCGGTCTGCTCGGCACGAGGGGCGAGCGGGTGCTCGTGCCGTTCACCTCGTCGCGGATACCCGAGATCAGCCGCAGCATCCGCACCGATCCCGCCCTGCGGTCGCTGCGCGACCGGTTCGACCGCATCGAGGACCTCGATGAGCTGCTGGGAGCCACGCATCCGAGTTCGTGGAGGCCGCGCGACGCCGACCTGCCCGTGCTCGAGCGTCTGCTGACCAGGGCGTGGAGTCTCGATCGGGGAGAGGTCGAGCTGTTCGTGCAGAGCCCGCAGGTGGCACCGGCTCGGACCCTCATGACGCTGTTCCCCGGAGCGCCCGTCACGATCGTCGGCGATGGCCTGATGACCTACTCGCCGATGCGGGTGAAGCTGCCGCACACGATCGCCGCTCGCATCGTGCGCGTGGTCTACGCCGACGTGGTGCCGGGCGTGACGCCGCTCGTGGGATCGCCGCTGGCCTCCGCGGTGCCGGTGCCGGCCGCGCTGTTCGGCGCGGCGCTCGCCGAGACGGCCGATGAGACGGCCGATCGCGAATCGCTCGACACGGATTCGTCGACCGTGCTCGTCCTCGGCCAGTACCTGGCTGCGCTCGGACTCGCCACCGAGACCGAGGAGGTGGCGATGCAGGTCGAGATGATCGATCGCGCAGTCTCCTGGTCGCCGGAGCGCATCGTCTTCAAGCCCCACCCCTCTGCGCGGCCTCGGTTCACGGATGCCCTTCGGAGCAGGGCCGCGTTCCACGACGTCGAGTTCGTCGAGTACCGGGGCCCGCTCGCCGCGGAACTCCTCGCCGAACGTCTCGACGCGCTCGCGGTGGTCGCAGGCTTCTCCACCGCTCTCCCGACCGTCCGCGCCCTGCAGGGGCGCGAGATCGGATCGGCGGGGAACGAAACCGTGCTCTCCCGCCTCACCCCCTTCGAGAACAGCAACCGGATACCCGCCACGATCGTCGACGCACTCACCCGTACGGACGGCAGGTGGACGGATGTCGGGGCGCTGCAGCTCCTCGTCGATGCGGTCGGATACGCGATGCAGCCCGAGATCGCCGCCCACCTGCGCCCTCGGGCCGAGCGGTTGCTCGGAACGCTGGAGCAGACCGAGCGCGATCGCTACTTCGGGCCCGCACGATTGGCCGCGCTGCGTCTACCAGGCGCCCCCGCGCCGACTCCGGTGCAGCGCGCGCTCCGGCCGGCGGGCGGCATCGGACGGGCCGAAGAGCTGCGGCTGACCGCGCTCGGCGTCAGACGTCGGGCTGGACGAGCATGGAAGGCGATACGAGGACGATGACGACAGTGGCGATCATCCCCGCGCGCGGCGGGTCGAAGCAGGTGCCGCGAAAGAACGTGCAGAAGGTCGGCGGGGTGCCTCTCGTGGCGAGGGCGGTGCGCGCGGCTCTCGCCGCCGACGGCATCGATCTCGTCGTGGTGTCGACCGACGACGACGAGATCGCCGGAGTCAGCGCGGCCGCAGGCGCGCGTGTCATCCGCCGCCCTGCGGAGATCTCCGGGGACACGGCGACATCCGAGAGCGCGATCATGCATGCTCTCGACGAGCTCGCTTCCGCAGGAGAACCGGTCGACGTGATCGCCTTCCTGCAGGCGACCTCAGCGTTCATCCCGCCCGACGCCCTGGCCGCGGCGGTCGCGCAGGTGCGCAATGGCGAGGCCGACAGCGTCTTCTCGGCGTTCGAGACCTACGGATTCCTCTGGCGGAGGGATGCCGACGGCGCGGCACTGGCGATCAATCACGACGCCGCGTACCGGCTTCGGCGCCAGGACCGCGAACCGCACTATCTCGAGACCGGCGCGTTCTACGTGTTCTCGGCGGCCGGGTTCCGCCAGAGCGGGCATCGGTTCTTCGGCCGCACGGCCATCGCAGAAGTCCCGGAGTGGACGGCGATCGAGATCGACGACGAGCAGCAGCTGCGCATCGCCCGCTCCCTCGCTGCACTGCACGAGGCGGAGCATCCCATCCCGGTGAAGGCGGTCGTGACCGACTTCGACGGAGTCCACACCGACGACACGGCGATCATCGACGCGGACGGCGGAGAGCGCGTGCAGGTGAGCCGCGAGGACGGTATGGGGGTCGCGCTGCTGCGCAAGGCTGGAGTGCCGATGCTGATCCTCTCGACCGAGGTGAACGCCGTGGTGCGCGCTCGCGCCGAGAAGCTGCAGGTGCCGGTGCTGCACGGCATCGACGACAAGGCGACAGCCCTGCGTGCCTGGGCCGCCGAGAACCGCCTCGACCTCGCCGACGTCGCCTACCTCGGCAACGACGTGAACGACCTGCCTGCCATGCGCATCGTCGGCTGGCCGGTCGCAGTGGCGAACGCGCATCCGCTCGTGATCGCGGAGGCGAGGGCCGTGCTGTCCCGCGAGGGCGGAAGGGGAGCTGTTCGCGAACTGGTCGAACGCGTGTTGTCGAGCTGACGCGCTCCGGTAACCCCGGCGTCGCGCGATGTTCACTCTCGGCGCGTACCCAGGAGAGAAGGCATTCGACGACCGGAGGAATCATGACTGTCAGCATCGGATCGCACGTGATCGGCGGCGGCCATCCCGCCTATGTGATCGCCGAGATCGGCCTCAACCACAACGGCGACGTCGAGATCGCCAAGAAGCTCATCGACGTGGCGGCGCGGGCGGGAGCCGACGCCGTGAAGTTCCAGAAGCGCACGCCGGAGATCTCCACGCCGGAGCACATGCGCGACGTGCCGCGCGAGACGCCGTGGGGAACCATGAGCTACCTCGACTACCGCCGTCGTGTCGAGTTCGGCCGCGACGAGTACATCGAGATCGGCGACTACGCGACCATGCTCGGCCTCGACTGGTTCGCCTCGCCGTGGGACGTGCCCAGCGTCGACTTCCTCGAGGACCTGAACGTGATCGCCCACAAGGTCGCCTCGGCGAGCCTCACCGACACCGAGCTGCTGGTCCGCCTGCGTGAGACGGGCAAGCCGATCATCCTCTCGACGGGCATGTCGACGATCGAGCAGATCGACCGAGCGCTGGAGGCGCTGGGCACCGACCGTGTCGTCCTCATGCACGCGACCTCGACGTACCCGCTGGAGCCGGAAGAGGCGAACCTGCGCGTGATCTCCACGCTGCGCGATCGTTACGCCGGTATCCCGGTCGGGTACTCCGGTCATGAGCGTGGCCTGCAGATCTCCCTCGCCGCCGTCGCGCTCGGCGCCGTCGCGGTCGAACGGCACATCACGCTGGACCGCACGATGTGGGGCTCCGATCATGCGGCCTCGCTCGAGCCCGCGGGGCTCGAGCACCTGGTGCGCGACATCCGCGTGATCGAGAAGGCGCTCGGCGACGGAGTCAAGCGCGTGTTCGACAGCGAGCGCGCGCCGATGGCGAAGCTGCGTCGCGTTCCGGCATGAGCGAGCCGCTGCGGGTCGTCGCGGTCGCGGATGCCGACTCGTTCGTCAAATGGTCGGCATCCCTGCTCGGCAGCGTGCCCGGCATCCGTGCGCATCTGCTGCTGGTGAAGACGCCGCTGACGGCGAGCGCTGCGCAGGAGCGCACTGCGCTCGCCGGCGCAGGGCTCGACGCGTCGTCGGTGTCGCGCATCGCGTTCCGCGAAGCGGGTCCGTGGCTCGAGGCTCAGCGCCCCGATGTCGTCCTGCTCGCCGGCCGTGGCCCGTTCGTGCGTCTGATGGGACGCGTGATCGACACGCTGTCCCGACGGCCTGTCACGGTCGCGGGGCTCCCGGGTATGGCGATCCCCGCGCAGCGCGGAGCGCTCGAGTACCGGCGGCACGCTGACCTGCTCGTCGTGCACTCGCATCGGGAGGAGTGGGCGTTCGAAGAGCTCGGCCGTCGCATCGGGGTGCAGGTGCCCACGGCCCTCGCCACGCTGCCGTTCGCGAAGACCAGGGCGCGGATGCTGTCGCCCGAGCTCGTCCGCTCCGCGGGGGCGCGCGGGGTTCTCGTCGCTGAGCGCTCGGCGGGCCAGGTGCCCCGACCACCGGCCACGGATCTGGTGTTCGCCTCGCAGGCGCTCGTGCCGATGGAGCGCGAAGAGCGGGCGGAGATCGCGGCGACCCTGGTGAAGGCGGCGAACGCGGATCCGAACCGTCGGGTCGTCGTGAAGCTGCGCTCACGGCCCGGCGAGGCCGAGACGCATCTCGAGCACGACGCCTACATCGACCTGCTCGAGGGCAGGAGGCCGTCGAATCTCGTGGTCTCCTACGATTCGATGGCCGACGCCCTGTCGACGGCCGCGGGCCTTGTGACGGTGAGCTCGACCGCGGCGATCGAGGCGGTAGCGCTCGGCGTGCCGGTGATCGCCCTCGATTCGTTCGGGGTCAGCAAGTCGCTGCTGAACACCGTGTTCGTCGGCAGCGGTCTGCTGGGCGGGCGGAGCGAGGTCATCGCGGGGCGGTTCCGGCATCCGCATCCGAACTGGCTGCGCGACAACTACTTCCACCCCGAGTCCGAGTCGACCTGGTGGCAGCGGGTGGAGGAACTGGTGGCGCAACGACGGGCGGGCGCGCTTCCGGCGCGACCCGTGCGGTACGGGCGTGGGGGAGCGGTCAAGGCCGCGTGGCACCGGGCGAGCGTCCTCGGGCGCGACGACCGCACCCTGAGCGGTCGCGCCGCCCTCGCCTTTGGAGTGCCGGCGACACGTGCCATGGCCGCGGTGCGCGATCGGCGCCGTGCGCCGGGGCTCGGCACCTGGTCGGACGCCTCGACGGACTACACGCTCGAGCCGAATCCGTTCCACGACTCGATCCGGCGCTGAGCGATCTCTGGGGATCAGGGACTCTGGGACTCTGGGAATAGAAACTGAATTGACTCAGTTATGAGTTGAGTCGCTTACGCGATTCCTCATCACCCATTGTCGCAACAAGAGAAGAGATCCGCTCATGCCTTCACTCACCGGCGCCGTCGTCCTCATCACCGGAGCGAACGGGGGCATCGGCACCCGTTTCGTCGAACAGGCGCTGGCGCGCGGAGCGGCCAAGGTGTACGCCACGGCCCGCAGCCCGCGCGAATGGAACGACGACCGTGTCGTGCCCCTTGCTCTCGACGTGACGGACCCCGCCTCGATCAGCGCGGTCGTCGAGGCCGCCCCCGACGTGACCGTGCTCATCAACAACGCGGGCGCATCCGTGCCCTCGGCCGGCATCCTCACGCACTCCGACGAGGACATCCGCCGGAACGTGGAGACGAACTTCCTCGGCCCGCTCTTCCTCGCCCGTGCCTATGCGCCGCTGCTCTCCGGACGCCCGGGTGCGGCGATCATCGACATCCACTCCGCGCTCGCCTGGTACGCGGTCGGCGGCATCTACAGCGCCACCAAGGCCGCGCTGTGGTCCGCGACGAACTCCCTCCGCCTCGAGCTCGCGCCTGCTGGCGTCCACGTCGTCGGAGTGCACGTCGGCTACGTCGACACGGCGATGGCGGCCCACGTCGACGACCCGAAGACAGACCCGGCGGACCTCGTCGGCGCGGTTCTCGACGCCACCGAGCGCGGCGAGTACGAGGTCCTCGCCGACGAGACCTCGGTGCAGCTCAAGGCCGGCCTCAGCGCGCCGATCGAGGCGCTCTACCCGCAGCTGCGCACCGCATAGGTCCGAACTCGCAGCACTCGCGCCTCCCGCCCGTTATCCGGGACGGGAGGCGCGGGTGCAAGGCTGGGCTCGATCAGCTGCTGCGACGGATGGCGCGCACGCCGACCGTGATCCCGATGACCGCGACCGCGAGGGCGGCGACCCAGCCCCACAGCACCGCGACGTCGCCGAGATCACCGGCGAACAGCGCCCGCTCGGCCTGAACGACCCAGTTCACCGGATTCATCGACGCGACCGCGCGCATCCACCCCGGTCCCTCGTCGAGCGGCAGCAGCATGCCCGACAGGATCAGCAACGGGAAGATCAGCGCCTGCTGCACGCCCCAGAACAGCCATTCGCGATCCTTGGTGGCGAGCGCCAGCGAGTACGAGAGGGAGCCGAGCCCCACCCCGAACACGGCGAGCAGCGCGAGCCCGACGATGAGCCCCGGCACATCGATCGCGAAGCCGAACGGCCAGGCGAGAGCGGAGATCACGAGCGCCTGCACGACGATCGGCGCGATCTCCTTGAGCGCTCGGCCGACCAGCAGCGATGAGCGGGCGAGCGGAGCGACGAGGGTGCGCTCGTGCGAGCCGGTCATCATCTCGTACTGCAGGTTGGATCCGGTGGCGCCGGTGCCGAACAGCACGATCATCACGAGCACTCCCGGCACGAACCACGCCAGCGTCTCGTCGGCTGGACGACCCGAGCTGCCCACGAGAAGCGGCGCGAACAGACCGAGGAAAACCAGCGGCTGGAGCAGGCTGAAGATGAGCGTGAAGGGATCTCGGAGCACGGGCTTGAGCTCCCTGATCAGCACGTTCTTCGTGTCCCTGGTGAGGTTCGGACGTACGAGGGTGTCCGTGGTGGTCATGAGAGGACTCCTGTCTGGGCGGTCTCGATCTCGGGGGTGGTCTCGGATGCGGCGTCGGATGAACCCTCGCCGGCTTCGCGCAGCGTGCGACCGGTGAGGGCGAGGAACACGTCGTCGAGGGTCGGCGGAACCCCGGTCGCGCGGCGGACGAGGATGCCTGCGGCGTCCAGCTCCCGCACGATCACCGGAAGCAGGCGATCGCCCTCCGGCACCGCGAGCGACACCGAGTCTCCGTCGAGGGAGACCGCGGCGGTGCTCAGGGTCGCGACGACGGAGCGAGCGAGCGCAGCATCCGCCTCGTCGGCGAAGCCGAACGTCAGCACATCTCCCGCGAGAGTCGCCTTCAGGGCTGCGGCGTCGTCGTCGGCGATGATTCGACCCTTGTCCATGACCATCACCCGCTCTGCGTAACGGTCGGCTTCTTCGAGGTAGTGAGTGGTGAGGAAGACGGTCGTCCCGTGCTGAGCGCGCAGGTCGAGGATGTGATCCCAGAGATTCGCCCGACTCTGCGGGTCGAGGCCCGTGGACGGCTCATCGAGGAAGATGAGGGGCGGGGCGTGCATGAGCCCGAGCGCGATGTCGAGACGGCGCTTCTGCCCGCCGCTGAGCTGCTGCACCGTCCTGGTGGCGAAGGAGCCGAGGTCGAGCGACTCGATGAGCGCATCGGCCCGGCGCGCGCTGTCGCGCTTGGACATGCCGTAGAAAGCCCCCTGGCTGATCAGCTCATCGCGCACCCGCTGGGAGAAGCTGCCGCTCGTGAGCTGGCCGACGTAGCCGATGCGGGCGCGGACTCCCGCTGGGTCGGTGCGGATGTCGTGCCCGACCACCCGTGCCGTGCCCGACGTCGGAGGGATCAACGTCGTCAGCATCCGCAGACTCGTGGACTTGCCGGCGCCGTTGGGGCCGAGGAACGCGACGAGTTCGCCGCGTGCTGCGGAGAAGGAGAGATCGGTGACCGCGTCGACCGACGTCTTCTTGACGGTGAAGACCTTGGTCAGGCCCTCGGTTTCGATGATGGGTTCAGTTGCCATGACTCGAAGCTAGAAGGCAACCAGGACAGATACTGTCCGCAATATCTGGGACTCTTGAGACATGTCCGACACCACGTCCCGCGCACTCGCCCTGCTCAATCTGCTGCAGACGCACCGGCACTGGCCCGGCACTGAGCTTGCGAGCAGGCTCCGTGTCACCGAGCGCACCGTGCGGCGCGACGTCGACAGGCTGCGCGACCTCGGATACCGTGTCGAGTCCACGCCGGGTGCGGCCGGCGGGTACCGGCTCGAGGCGGGCAGCGCGGTCCCTCCGCTGCTGCTCACCGACGACGAGGCCGTGACGATGGCGATCGGGCTGCGCGTGGCCGCGACCCAGCAGCTCGTCGGGGGAGCCGAGGTCACGCTCACCGCCCTCGCCAAACTCGAGCAGGTGCTGCCCTCGGCGCTGCGTCGGAGGGTGAACGCGCTCGCGGAGTCCGTGCAGCCCCCACGCATCGGCGACGCCCCGGTCGTCTCGCCCGAGGTCCTGGGCGAGATCGCGCTCGCCACCCGCGACACCGAGCGGCTGCGGCTGCGGTACGTCGACGGGGCCGGAGCCGAGAGCATCCGCCGGGTCGAGCCGCACGCGCTGGCTCCCGCCGGACGAAAGTGGTTCCTGCTCTGCTGGGATCTCGATCGAGACGACTGGCGCACGTTCCGCGTCGATCGCATCGAGACGGTGGAGCACACCCGCGTGCTGTTCGCGAGGAGGCCGATCACCCCCGAGGAGATCGAGGAGCGGGTGTTCGTCGCCTCCTCCTGGTCGCCGCAGAAGGTCGAGGCGGATGCCGTGATGGACCTGCCCCTGGACGAGATGCAGGAGCGCTTCGGAGTCTGGTCGCAGGGCGCGACGGCAGAGGACGCACAGCGCACCCGCTGGCCCTTCGGCGGGTCCGACTGGCGCGACGCCATGTACGCGCTGCTGTGGATACCCGAGGGCGTCGAGTACACCACGACATTCCCCGAGCCGTGGCGTGCAGAACTCCGCGAGGCGGTGGAGAGGATGCTGCGCGCCCTCGACGCTCCGGCGACGGATGTCGTCGGGTGACGGTCGCGGTCATCGCCGGACTCATAGCGTTATCCCAGGCAACGCTCCTGGCCAGAGCTCGATCCGCGCGGTAGCGTCGGGGTCATCATCGCGGCGATCCGGGCGGTCCCGGGCCTCGGCTCATAACTGAAGGCGTTGCGGGTTCGACTCCCGCCGTCGCGTCCACGTCGGAAGCCCCGTCTCGCCCTGGAAATCAGGGCTGGCGGGGCTTCGTCGCGTTCCCGGTGGCGCTCTGTGACAACGAAACAGCAACATTCGACGACGCGCGAGCCTGATCGAGGGCATCCGAAACAGCCTCTAGGTCGTCGTCGAACAGGTCGGCGTAGACGTCGAGGGTCATCGCCGCGGACTTGTGACCCAGCATCCGCTGCACGGCCTTCACGTTCGCGCCGGCCGAGATCGCGAGCGACGCCGCCGTGTGCCGCAGGTCATGGATCGTCATGCGGGGGAGTCCTGCCGTCTCGAGCGCGGTGACGAACCAGGAACGGGATCCTTCGCTCGTGCGTGGTCGCGGAACATGCACGAGTCCGTCGCCGAATAGGAGTACGTCGCGGCGCGGGGGGCCTACGTGCCTGGTGCGGCGATGTGTGAACAGTGCGAGACGATCGACACGATCAGGAGCAGTTCGACCGAATCGCTGACGAGTGATGGGTCGCCGAGTACGTCGGCCTCAAGCCGCAGACACCCACGTCATGAAGTGCAGCGACACCGGTCCCACGTCGTTCAAGAATGGACGGCTCAACGCCTACTACCCCGCCGACCTCGATGCCTGGCTCGCTGCGCGGCTCGTTCCGGCGGTCGGTGTCGGAGGACGCTCCTAGGGTGATTGCGATCCGGGCGCAAGGCGCGGGCAACGAGAGAGGGGACTGGCGATGGACACGGCCAACATGTGGAATTCGGCTTTGGATGCGCTGCCGAGAGAATCTGAATTGAAGACCGTCGATCAGAGGATCGCGTACGCGAACGTGATCGCACTGCTGTCGATTTCACAGGAGATCAACGGGTTCGTCCTGGGGGAGTCGCCGTTCGCCGAGGAACTGATCGAGGTGCTGGCGTCACGAGGGCAGAAGCGGCAGCCCTGAGGAGGGAAGCCCTCGACTCTCGTGAGTCGGGGGCTTCCCTGTGGTCGGAGCTTGAATCAGCAGATGACCGTCGCGCAGGTCTCCGACTTGCTGCAAGTGCCGGTGAAGACGATCTACAACTGGTGGGCGAAGGAGTACGCCCGCGATGAATCGGCAAGTACCTCCGTTGGAAACCCGAAGTCGTGCCGGCGTGGATCTGCCAGACCACTGTCCGAGAGAAGCGAGTAGTTCAACGAATCCATCAACTCGCGATAGATTCGGGGCGTGTGGTCAATAGAGACGCTCGACAGCAGTCAGCACGACAGAGAGCCGTTCGACTGCGGCGTCGCGGACTTGAACGAGTGGCTCAAGAGGCAGGCGAACCAGTCTGGGAAGAAGGGGTCAACCCTTACTCGGGTTCTCCTCAAGGACGGCGATAGCCGCGTATACGGCTACTATGCGCAGACGGCGTACAGCCTCGTGGGCGAAGAGTTGGCACGGGCCTTCTCTGTTCCACAGAAGTACCCCATCCCGTGTGTTCTGCTGGCACGGCTCGCCTGCTGTGAGTCTGTTCGAGGGCAGCATCTGGGGGAGATGCTCCTGCTACACGCGCTCCGTTCTTGCGTCCGTGTGTCCGAGGACATCGGGGTCCAGTTTGTGGTCGTACACGCCATCGACGACAGTGCGGCGCGCTTTTACGAGAAGTACGGCTTCGAGCGTTTCGTGGACCACCCCAACCATCTTCTGATTTCTCTGAAAGAAGTCAGAAAAGTCTTCTCAACTTGATTCCTGTACAGACAACGTGCTTACATTGGATGTACAACAACCCACGGAGGAAATCATGGCTACAGCCACAGCTCCAAACAGTGCGCGCGTGAACATGCGAATCTCGTCTTACGCCCTAGAGGTTATCGACGAGGCTGCGACGCTTCAGGGGGTTGACCGCACTGCCTTCTTCATCGATGCAGCGGTGTCTCGAGCTCGATCGGTCATCTCTGAAGAGAGGCTGCGCGTTACCGCGACAGAAGTTGGGCAGATCAAGCGAATCCTTGCTGAGGACCGGGAGCCGAATGACGCTCTTCGTGCCGCAGCGCAGCGCCTGGCGGACCTCGGTCTCTAAGCGATCACGAAAGACCCTTGAGCCAATCCGCTCAGGGGTCTTTCGTGGATGCGCGCAGCCCTCGGGCCCTCAATTGAGATGAGGGTGTCCCGCCGGCGTAAAGGGCCCACGCGCCCCAACGACGATGAGAGGCTTGCGTCTCGCCATAGGACGAAGGCGGCCCACCCATCAGGCGTGCGACCGAGGAGCGCGCAACTTATCCGAGAGCCGTGCCAGAGCGCGAGGCGCGCAGCAGGATGACCTTGAGGTGTTTGCTGACCGCTACCAGTTGGAGCTGGAGAAGAACCCGAGGCGTGCGGCGATGACTGTGACGGCAGGGGCGCTCCACATCTCACGTGCACGGGCAGAGGGGGCTCGCGCCGCGGGCCTCCTGCCGTCAAAGGATGGCGGCCAGACGCCTCCCGTGTTGCTGAACCTGATCGACGCCGAGGCGACAGGCGCGTTCATCATGGAACGGCTGGTGGAGGCGTTCCGCCGGCGTGATCATTAACGGCGAGGCGCGTCACCTGCAGGCGCTCGAGAAGTGGCCGATGAAGTGGCGGAAACGCATGCTGGCTGAGGTTGCCGACGCGAGTGGCACGGCGATCGATGCGATGAAAGCGAACCTGCGTGAAGCGCACGCTCAAGCTCCTCGAGCAGCACTTGCACCTCAGCGCTCGGTCGGGATCTTCGGCAGACAGGAGATTGCGGGAGCCCGTCCAGATACGGATCAGCTTGTGGACTCGTTCTCCTTCGGTGGGCTGAAAACCGTTCGCGTGCCAACGGCCGCCAGCGCGACAAAGAAGAGACCGTAGATCACGGCAAGCACATAAAGGGTGATTCCCCACCCGCCACCGACGGCGATCCCTGCTGTGATGAGCCCGTAGACGCCACCGCCGCCAAGGAGGGCAACGAAGATCAGTGCCGCGACGTTCGCGCCGTTCACCTTGCGGGTGAGGCGATACTCCTCGCGCTCGCGGAGCACAGCAATCTCCGTGGAGAGTAGATGGTCCAAGTCGGCGAGAGCGTCGGGGACATCCGTGATCTTCTCCCGAAGTTCAACGTGGGCGGCGACTCGCTTTATGAGCTTGCCACTGAGTTCACCTCGAAGCAGCGGACCGAGGACGATCGTGAGCAGAGCGACAACGATGGCGCTCCATAGCTGAATCATGGTTCGACCATAGTGGCAGCAGCACTCGACCGCCGGAAGGGCACCGGCTTGCACCCCGCGAGAGCGGTCTTCGAACGATCGAACGCGCGACCCTCCTCAGTGCAAACCTTCGACATCGTCGCACCGGAGACTGCTGCACGGCGAACAATCCCGTTCCGCGACAATCCCTGGTCGAGCAGCATAAACACCTCTGCGCGCTTTGCGGATTCGTGTGGTCGCAGGGTGTTTCTTGGTGGTAGGTCTTTAGTTAGTGTCATCATAACCCGAAGACCCCTTCGAAGACTTGCGCATTCCGTAGACCCCTTCGAGGCCGACATGAGAAGCGGGTATTCGATGAGATCAACGAGCGCGGACCTTCCACCAGAGATTACTAGAGGCGGAAGACACCCCAGGCCCTAAACCCCTGCCCGGCGCACGGTCACTGAAGCGGTGCTCGGGGGAGCGGTAAGGACGTCGTCGATCTAGTCAAGCCGATCGTCTAGCATCAGGCCCCGAATCGCGAGGTAGACCGCGAGGGAAAGCATGAGAACGAAGGCACCCCCGCGCAAGAACCAGCGAATCCGAGCGTCCGGCCTGGAGTCGTTCATCGCGGCGCGCCCGTACGGAGCGGGCAGTGCGGTACGCGCAGAGGGGCGAAAGAAGGGCAGGCGATAAACAGTCTCGGGGCACGCCGTGACAACATTTGACAACGGACTTGTCCCACTGATCCAGGATCGTTGCAAATATGCAGCATCGACGGAACGCCCGCGCCGTTTTGCGGGTGTGCGTAGGGTTCGACTCCCGCCGTCGCGTCCACACGATCCATGCGCACCTCCTGTCGGGGATGATGGACCCATGCCTGCTTCTCACCGCCCAGGACTACGGGTCTCGGTTGGGGTCGTGATCCCCGAGTCCGAGTTGTCGTGGCGGTTCTCGCGGTCGTCCGGGCCCGGCGGGCAGGGGGTCAACACGGCGAACTCGCGTGTCGAGCTCGTCTGGGACGCCGCGTCCTCATCGGCACTGTCTCCGGCGCAGCGGCAGCGACTGTTCGAGCGTCTCGGCGGGCGGCTGGTCGACGGCGTGCTGACGATCGCGGCATCCGAGCACCGGGCGCAACTGCGCAACCGCGACGCTGCGCGAGAGCGTCTCGCCGCGCTGATCGCCGAGGCTCTCCGGCCGCCGGCGCCCCCGCGTCGACCCACGAAGCCGAGCCGCGGGTCGAAGGAGCGACGGCTCAAGGCGAAGCAGCGTCGCACCGATGTCAAGCAGATGCGCCGCCGGCCTCGCGACATCTGAACCGCTCAGTCGCGCGTCCCGCGCACCAGCTCCAGGCCTGCACCTGCGAACTGCCGCAGCGTCGCGTCGGGCAGGAAGGCCCTGGTCAACGCCCCGCCGATCGCGGCGAGATCGCTCTCGTCGCGGAACAGCAGGTACATGGTCTCGTAGCGCGGGTGGAACTTCTGCTTGAAGCGGTGCAGCGAGCCGAAGCCGTATACCGGCTCCAGAGCCTCGGCGAGCCGCTCGCTCAGTGCCGCGATCATTCCGGCGTCCGGGGGATAGTCGTGGGCGAGCGGAGCGCCGGAGAGCGACATGATCTCGCACCCCTCGTCGGAGAACTGCTGCGCCGATGAGGCGATGAGGTACTCCATGACGGGACCGAATCCACCGTCCCTGCGCCGCATGAGGTCGAGCGTCCAGCCGCGCACGACGCCGTGCTCGCCGTAGATCGGCAGCCACGACAGGAATCCGTCGACGTCGCCGTTCGGTGCGACGGCCAACGCCAGACGCACTTCCGGCGCCTCCGCCTCCTCGAGCGTGCCGAGCGTGAAGCGCATCTCGGGGAGGTCCTTGTCGCCGACCCAGGCCTCCGAGATCGCGCGCAGCTGCTGCTGCACGCCCCACGATTCGGCCTTGAGGTGGGTGAGGCGGAAGGTCATGTCCTCACGACCGGCCTTGTTCAACGAGGTCCGCACGGAGTTCCAGCGCTTGCCGGTGAAGGTCAGACCCGGCAGATCCACGATCGTGTCGTCCGCCACCACGAGACTGCGCCAGCCCGACGGCACAGCCGCACGCGTCGCATCGTCGGCGCTGAAGAAGCAGGGGATGAGGCCCGCCTGCTCGGCTGCGTGCACGAACTCCTGCACCGCCGCGGCCCGAGTCTCGGCAGGTCCGACGGGATCGGCGAGCGCGAGCGCGACGCCGTTCCGACGGTGATATGCGACGATCCCTCCGCTTGTACGGGCGTAGCTGTTGCCCTCCCAGGTCGCCATCCACGACAGCGTTCCGCCGCCGTGCGCGCGCAGCTCGGCCGTGAGGTCCTCGACGGTCGGGGCCGGTGACATGCCGATCCCTGACCGGCGCCTCGCCCGGAACGCGCGCCGCACCCAGACGAGGTAGACGAGCAGGACGAGCCAGAGGAACCCGTTCGCGAGAGCGAGCTCGGTCTCGCCGTCCCAGCGCAGATCCACCTGGGTCTGGCTGGTCAGGGTGATCAAGGTCAGCACCAGCGCGGCCACCAGGATGTTGAACAGTCCGAGGAGGATGACGAGGACCCATGACCAGCGGCGACCTCTGCGGAGTCCGCTCACGAGGACGGCGATCACGACGACATCGATCGCCAGGTCGATGAAGCCGCCGGAGGCGGGAGAAGTCGGGCCGAAAGGGCCGTCTGTGGGCACCAGGATCGTGATGATCTCGATCGCACCCAGGACGAGCACCGCGATCACCGCGATGAGCCGTTGCTCGCGCACGGTCGTGCGGCGCACACGCAGCGTCCGATCGACGGCGAGGATGAGCAGCACGGCGAGCAGATGCTCGAGATCGGCGATCGCACCCCAGAACAGCATCGCGATGAACACGAAGCCGAGCAGCACGAGCCAGCCGCGCACGCGCCATGGCGGGCGGAACAGGCCGACTGCGGCGGCGATGCACGCCATCGTGCCGCCGGACGCCCCCACATCGAGAGCGGCGGCCTGGGTCTGCGCCCACTCCCATTCGAACTGCGAGAGCATCAGGAGCAGCGCGGCGGTCGCGAGGATCGCGAAGAGCTGTCCGACCCAGTAGTAGGCGAGCGCCGCTCTTGCTCCCCGACGGAACTCGAGATAGGCCATGCCCCAGAAACCGGAGATCGTGAACACGTAGACCCAGGGCTGGTTCACGAAGAACGTGCCGGTCAGGGGCGTCCACCATCTGCCCTCGCTGAACGCGGGGAGACCGTAGGCGATGGTTTCGAACAGGTCGGCGTCTTCGAACGGAGCCCAGAGTCCGCGAGAGACGACGCCCACCGCCAGTATCACGGCGACCATGCACAGTGTGGCCGGTATCCGTCGCAGCACGGCGAGGATTCCCGTCGCGGGGGAGCGCTCCTCGATCATGCGCCCAGCGTAGCGATGGCGGATGCCGCTCAGCGCAGCCGCTTGCGCATGAAGACCTGCGCCGTGCCGTCGCCCTGGTCGATTCGTTCCGTCTCGCGGTATCCGCACGATTCGTACAGCGCGATGTTCGCCTCGCTCAGGCTGCCGGTGAACAGCTCGGCCTCTTCGCAGTCGGTGTCGTCCTCGATCGCGTCGAGCAGCCGCCTTCCGATTCCCTCGCCCTGGACGTCGGGGGCGACCGCGATCCTGCCGATCTGCAGCAGACCGTCGCCTTCACGGGCGCGCAGCGCGCCGACGATCCTTCCGTCGAGCACGGCGACGACGCCCTTCGCGGTGCGCAACTCTGCCTCCAGCTCGGGCAGTGACTGCGTGAGCGGCGGCTGGTCGGGATCTGCATAGATCTGCGCTTCCGAGACGAAGGCGGCGCGCTGGAGCGTCAGCACCTCGCCCGTGTCGGACGCTGAGATCGGCCGGATGGTGATGGCGGTCAACGTGTCCTCCTCGTGCCGTGAGTCCTCGGGTGTGGATGCCAGGTTACGTCGAGAGGCCGCGAAGGCTCTTCCGTCACGCCGACCGCACGCGTTGGATGGGGGTATGACAAGAACCAGCGGGAGACGGACGCGGGGACGATCGATCATCGCGGGGGCGCTCGCCGCGGCATCCGCGCTGCTGCTCACGTCCTGTACGCCGCAGGCCCCGGTCGTCTCAGCGTCCGCACCCGCTCCCGTGACGTTCGCCGACGGGCTGGACACCCCCTGGTCGATGGTGTTCTACGGCGACGCTCTGCTCGTCAGCGAACGCGACAGCGTCCGAGTGCTCGAGTTCGATGAGAACGGTGAGCGGCACGAGGTCGGAGTGATCGACGGCGTCGCGCCCGGCGGCGAGGGAGGGCTGCTCGGTCTGGCCGTGCGCGATGACGAGCTCTTCACCTACATCACGGGCGTGGAGGAGAACCGCGTGGAGCGCAGGACGATTCTCGGTGAGCCCGGCGAGCTCTCGCTGGGGGAGCCCACCAGCGTGATCGACGGCATCCCGTCCGCGTCGAACCACAACGGCGGGCGCATCGCATTCGGACCTGACGGGATGCTGTACATCACGACGGGTGACGCAGGTGAGCGCGACAGCGCGCAGGACGTCGAGGCGCTGTCGGGCAAGATCCTGCGTCTCACCGCCGAGGGAGGCATCCCGGCAGACAATCCCTTCCCGGATTCGCCGGTGTACAGCTACGGCCATCGCAACCCGCAGGGCATCGGGTGGGATGCCGAAGGCATGATGTACGCGAGCGAGTTCGGGCAGGACACCTGGGACGAGCTCAACGTCATCGAACCGGGCGGCAACTACGGCTGGCCGGAGGTCGAAGGGACCGCCGGCGATGGCGACTTCATCGATCCCGTGCAGCAGTGGCGACCCTCTGAGGCGAGCCCGAGCGGAATCGCGGTGACCGGTTCGGACATCCTGATCGCGAACCTCCGCGGAGAGCGGCTGCGTCGCGTGCCGCTCGACGATCTCGCGTCGGGCACCGAGGACTACTTCGGCCGATTCGGGCGGCTGCGAGACGTCTTGGTCGCGGAGGGCGCGGTCTGGATGCTGACGAACAACACGGATGGCCGCGGAGATCCGGGCGATGGCGACGATCGGATCATCCTCATCCCGATGGACTGAGGCGGCGCATCCGGTCGTCGATCACGTCCCGCAATAGGTGATGTGGCGCGCGGCTCCCTCAGGGGCGGGCAGGGCGAAGCGCCGGTACTCGCCGCCGGTCCGTTCGGTGTACGGATCGCGGAGCGTATCGAGCAGCTGCTCGAAGGGCTCGAGGTCGCCTGCGGTGGCGGCCTCGAGGGTTTCCTCGACGATGTGGTTGCGGGGAACGTAGACGGGGTTGGCCGCCCGGATGAGGTCGGCATCGGGATCGAGGGACGACCAGCGGATCAGCCATCCGTCGAGCTCTGCGACGGGGCCGAGGAAGCGGGAGCGCAGCGGCCTTTCGTCGCCGTCCGCGGCGGCCGCCAGGTCGCGCCAGAACCCGGTGAAGTCGACGGCATGCTCGGCGAGCAGCGCGAGCGCGTCGTCCGCGAGATCCGACGCGACAGCGGGGGAGACCCGGTGATCGAGACCGAGCTTCGCGTGGAACGCCCGCCCACGATGAACGCGGTAGCGCGCGTCGAACGACGCGACGATCTCCTGAGCGATCCGCTCGCCGGCATCCGCATCATCGGCGAGCAGCGGCGCGAACGCGTCGCCCAATCGCTCGAGGTTCCAACGCATGATGGCGGGTTGCTGATCGTACGCATATCGGCCGAACCGGTCGATCGAGCTGAAGTGCGCCCCCGGTTCGTATTCGTCGAGGAACGCGCAAGGGCCGTAGTCGATGGTCTCCGCCGAGACGAGCACGTTGTCGGTGCTGAGCACGCCGTGCACGAACCCGAGGCTCATCCAGTCGGCGGTCAGGGCAGCCACGGCCTCGACGATGCCGTCGAGGAGAGACCGATGCGGATGCTCGGCGGACGCCGCGTGCGGGTGGTGGCGGGTGATCGTGTGATCGGCGAGGCGGTGCAGCAGCGTGGGGTCGTCGTGCGCGCGGGCGTACTCGAAGGAGCCGAAGCGGATGTGGCTCGCCGCTGTGCGTGCGAGGACCGCTCCCGGCGCCACGACCCCGTCGAGCTCGCGTGGCGCGCCGGTCGCGACCACGGCCAGCGCGCGGGTCGTGGGGACCCGGAGCGCGTGCATCGCCTCGCCCATCAGATACTCGCGGAGCATCGGCGCCACAGTGGCGAAGCCGTCCACCCGCGACATCGACGTGGGGCCGATGCCTTTCAGATGCACGTCGCGCAGACGCCCCTGGCGGTCGCGACGCTCGCCGAGGAGCGCGGCGCGCCCGTCGCCGAGGATCGGCTTGTACACACCCCACTGGTGCCCCGCGTACACCTGCGCGACCGGCGTCGATCCCGGATCGTACGCCTCGCCGGTGAGGAAGCGCACGCCTGCATCCGATCGCAGGTACTCCGCAGCGAGACCCAGCTCACGCGCGATCTCCTCGTTCAGGGTCAGCAGCCGCGGTCGCGGCGCGTGCGCCGACACGACCGGCCGTGAGAGCTCGGGCAGCGTGCTCGCCCACACTCGCTCGAGCAGCGGCGGAGACTGCCCTTCGAGCGCAGGGCTCCGCGCGTCCCACTCCGTCACCCCGGCCTCGCCGCTCATGCCGAGGGCAGCCCGCGGGAAGACAGGATGCTGCGCAGCCGTACACGCCCGTGCAGCGCCGATCGACTGCGCACGCGGGCGACGACCGCATCGAGCCAGCTCCCTGTCCGCCCCTGCGACTCGTTGAAGACCCGAAGCGCGTCGTCGTAGTCGGCGAGGTCGTCGACGGATGCCGCCGAGTACCGCTCGTCGTGGCGGACCACCGACTGCGGGAGGCGGGGCTTGACCCGCGCCGGGTTCGCAGGATCAGGCCAGCCGACCGCGACGCCGACGACCGGGTAGGACGCGTCCGGCAGCTCCAGCAGCGCGGAGAGCTCGTCGGGGCGGTTGCGCACCGCGCCGACGAAGACGGCGCCGAGACCGAGCGACTCGGCGGCCACGACCGCGTTCTGCGCCGCGATCGCGGCGTCGATGGTCGCGACGAGTGTGCTGTCGAAGTAGTCGATGCCCTCGGACGCCTCGCCGCGGCTGCGCGAGATCGCCGCTCCCCGGGCCCAGTCGGCGACGAACACGAGGAAGAGCGGCGCCTCACGGATGAACTGCTGATCGCCGGCCAGCGCGGCCACCGCGCTCTTGTGGGCCTCGTCGCGGACGATCACCACGCTCCACGACTGCAGGTTCGACGAGGTCGACGCCGACTGCGACGCCGCGATCAGAGTGTCGACGATCGCCGGTGACACGAGACGCCGCTCGAACGCGCGCACCGAACGGTGGGCCAGCAGACCCCGGATCGTGCCGGAGTCGTCGAGGTGCAGCGCTTCGTCATCCGCGTCGACGCCGTAGCGGTCGCGCAGCAGGGTCCCCGTGTCGATCACATCTGCCATGCGACGAGTCTCGCCCCTGGGGGTGGCACGGTGGGCCGTCGTGCAACCTGGCGACATGCGACGCAATGAACGATCGTCGAAGACGCTCCGAGACGCGGGATGACGATCCGCGTCATCGCGTGTCATCCGCTCTCCTCGCCGCGGTTACCGTGAGGGAGCGCCGGGCGCCCGCGCGGCCAGAATTCCCGAGGAGAGCACGTGTCCGACTACTTCGATCGCGCCGCAGACAAGACCTTCACCCGCGTCTACAAGAACGAGACGCCCGACATCCTCGCCGCGTTCGCTGCCTTCGATCAGGCCGTGTTCGCCACGGAGGGCCGGGAGATCCCGCTGAAGTACCGTGAGCTGATCGCGCTGGCCGTCGGGATCACGACCCAGTGCGTGTACTGCATCGACGGTCACTCTCAGAACGCCGTGCGAGCAGGGGCCACCGAAGCCGAGCTCGCCGAGGCGGCCTGGGTGGCCACGGCGATCCGAGCGGGAGGCGGCTACGCGCACGGCCGGCTCGCATTCAAGCTCGCGGGCGACGCGCGCGCAGAGCACCAGCACTGAGTCCCGAGATGACCACTCCTCTCGAAGACGAGGCCCTCGACTTCATCCGAGCGCTCATCCGCATCGACAGTGTGAACACGGGCGAGGCCGCCACGATCGGCGACGGCGAGACCCGCGCTGCGCTGTTCGTGAAGGAGAAGCTGGAGGAGGTCGGCTACCGCGTCGAACTCGTCGAGCCGCAGGCGGGCCGGGCGAGCGTGGTCGCACGGCTGGCAGGGTCGGATCCGGATGCCGGTGCCCTGGTCGTGCACGCGCATCTCGATGTCGTGCCTGTGGCGGAGGCCGACTGGACCCACCCGCCGTTCGGCGCCGAGATCCACGACGGCGTCCTGTACGGGCGGGGCGCGGTCGACATGAAGAACTATGCGGGCACGATCCTCGCGATCGCCCGCGAGTACCGGAGACAGGGCGTCGTGCCCCGACGGGACCTCATCTTCGCGTTCTTCGCCGACGAGGAAGCCGGGGGAGTGTGGGGCGCGCGCTGGATCGTCCGCAACCGTCCCGAGCTGTTCGCCGGTGCGACCGAGGCCATCAGCGAGGTCGGCGGCTTCTCGGTTCCGCTCGTCGACGACCGCCGCGCCTACCTCGTCGCGACGGCGGAGAAGGGCGTGACCTGGGCCACGATCACCGCCCGAGGCCATGCCGCGCACGGCTCGCGGCCGACCCCCGACAACGCCGTCGTGCGCCTCGCTCGTGCGGTGACGGCGGTGGGGGAGCACGAGTTCCCCGTCGTGCGGACACCGGCCCTGAACCGCTTCCTCGAGGTGTTCGGCCAGCACCGCGGCATCCGCTTCTCCGCAGCCGACCTCGACGCCGAGCTCGAGACCCTCGGTTTCGTCGCGTCTCTGGTCGGCGCCTCGGCGCGCAACACGGTCTCACCCACCGTGCTCGCCGCGGGCGGCAAGACCAACGTGATCCCCGCCGAGGCGATCGCGCGCCTCGATATCCGGGTGCTCCCGGGGGCCGATGCCGCGCTCCACGAGGAGCTGGCGGGGATCGTCGGCGACGACGTCGAGATCGCCTGGGGGCGTCCGGTTCCCGCGATCGAATCGCCCCTGGACGCACCGTTGCTCGAGGTCCTCCAGGACGCGATCACGGCGGAGGATCCCGGCGGTCTCGTCGTTCCGTATCTGCTGCCCGCGAGCACCGACAACAAGCACCTCGCTCAGCTCGGCATCCGCGGCTACGGCTTCGTGCCCCTGCGCGTGCCCGATGACTTCGACGTGTTCGGCGAGTTCCACGCCGCCGACGAGCGCATCCCCGTCGACGCCCTGTACTTCTCGGTCAGGGTGACCGACCAGATCCTCCGGAACGCCTGACCGCTCGCCCCGTCGTGTTACGGGGCGAGCCTCTCGGTTACGGCGTGCGTCGGCCGGTTGCGACGTGTGAATCGCGGCTGGGACGGGCGGCGCGGATGACCCTAGCTTGGCTTCACGCGGCGCACCGGGCGCTGCGGGGAACACGAGGATCATCATGACTGACACCGCCGCTCCGCCCGTCGGCGCCCCGGTCGATCCCGAGATCGACCGTCCCGTCGAGAACCGCACGAAGGTCGATCTCGGCGCCGTGACCGTGGTGCACACCCGCCACTGGTGGCGGTGGACGATCGCCGCGGTGATCGTCTTCGCCGTCGCCCAGTTCGCCTGGAGCCTCGTCACGAACGACCGTTACATGTGGGGCACGTTCGCCGAGTACTTCTTCTCCGGCCCTGTGCTGATCGGCATCGGCTACACGCTGTCGATCACGGCGGTCTCGGCGGTGGTCGGCTTCGTGCTCGGCACGATCATCGCGCTCGGGCGGCTGTCGAAGTCGGCCCTGCTGAGCTCGGCCGCGTGGGGATACATCTGGTTCTTCCGCTCGGTGCCGCTGGTCGTGCAGATCATCGTCTGGTACAACCTCGGCTACCTGTACCCGACGCTCGGACTCGGCACGCCCTTCACGACCGACTTCTGGATCGTCGAGTTCCCGACTGTGCAGCTCATCAGCGCCTTCGCGGCGGCGATCCTCGGGCTCGGCCTGCATCAGGCCGCTTACTCGGCCGAGATCATCCGCGGAGGGCTGATCTCGGTGGACCACGGCCAGCAGGAGGCCGCGGCGGCCCTCGGCATCCCGGCGGCCCGGCGGCTGTTCCGCATCATCCTCCCGCAGGCGATGCGCTCGATCATCCCGAACGCGACCAACGAGGTGATCGGCCTGGTCAAGGGGGCATCGGTCGTGTTCGTGATCGCGATCCCCGAGCTGTTCTACGCCGTGCAGGTCATCTACAACCGCAACAGCCGGGTCATCCCGCTGCTGCTCGTCGCGGTGGTCTGGTACACGATCATCACCACCATCCTCAGCGTCGCGCAGTTCTACATCGAGCGGCACTTCGCCCGCGGCTCCGTGCGTGCACTGCCGCCGACCCCGCTCCAGCAGGCTCGGCACTGGATCCGTGTGCAGTGGGCGCGGCTGGGAGACGCCCCGCCGTCAGCAGGGGGAGCGGATGCCGCGCCCGTAGTCGCCTCTGCAGGAAAGGAAGTCCGATGACCACCGTCGTCGCAGAGACCGCCCCCCGCGGACTCGTCGAGATCCACAACGTCCACAAGAGCTACGGCGGGGTCGAGGTGCTGTCCGGCATCGATCTCACCGTGAGGCCCGGCGAGGTGATCGCCCTGCTCGGACCGAGCGGCTCCGGCAAGTCGACGCTGCTGCGCACCATCAACCACCTGGAGAGCGTCGACCGGGGATCGGTCACGGTCGACGGCGAGCTGATCGGCTACGAGCTCCGCGGCGAGAAGCTGCACGAACTGCACGAGCGCGAGATCCTCCGTCGGCGCACGCAGGTCGGCATCGTGTTCCAGAACTTCAACCTGTTCCCGCACCTCACGGCGCACGAGAACGTCACCGAGGCGCCGATCGCCCTCAAGCGGCTGACAAAGGACGACGCCCGTGAGCTGGCTCTCGGCCTGCTCGACCGGGTCGGACTCGCCGACAAGGCGGACGCCTATCCACGTCAGCTCTCCGGCGGCCAGCAGCAGCGCGTCGCGATCGCCAGGGCCCTCGCGCTCAAGCCGAAGGTGCTGCTGTTCGACGAGCCGACGAGCGCACTCGACCCCGAGCTCGTCGGAGAGGTGCTCGACGTCATCCGCGATCTCGCCCAGCTGGGCACGACGCTCATCATCGTCACCCACGAGATCGGCTTCGCCCGTGAGGTGGCCGACCGCGTGGTGTTCCTCGACGGCGGCGTGATCGTCGAACAGGGCCCGCCCGCCGAGGTCCTCACCGCTCCCCAGCATCCGCGTACCCAGGAGTTCCTGGCCAAGGTTCTGGGCTGACCCGCACGACCCGACGCGGCGCCTGACAGCAGGCGCCGCAGCACCACTCACCAAGGAGATTCACATGGCACTCAGCAAGAAGCAGGGCGTCGCGATCGGAGTGGCCGCGGCAGCGGTCATCGCGATCGTCGGCGTCGTGGCCGCCGTCACCCTCAACCGTCCGGCCGAGGCGGTCGCCGACAACGCGACGCCGACACCTGCGGCGACGTCGGCCAACGTCTCGGCGGACGACATCGAATGGATCGAGGGAGACGTCGTCCCGGAAGCCGTCGAGGCGCTCGAGAAGAGCGGCTTCGAGCCGATCGAGCCGGGCAAGCTCACCGTGGCGGTCGCCGCCTACGTGCCGCCGCTCGCGTACGTGCCGGAAGGCGAGACGCTGCCTGCCGGCACCGAGCCGAACATCGGCAGCCTGATCGCCGAAGGACTCGGCCTGGAGTACAACCCGGTCGTCGTGGCCTGGGCCGACTGGCCCCTCGGCATCCAATCCGGCAAGTACGACCTGATCACCTCCAACGTGACGGTCACCGAGGAGCGCAAGGAGCTCTTCGACTTCGCCAGCTACCGGCAGGATCTGCTCGGCTTCTACGTGAAGGCCGACAGCGACATCGAGAAGATCGAGGAGGCGGCCGACATCTCGGGCCTCAAGATCGTCGTGGGCTCCGGCACCAACCAGGAGCAGGTGCTGCTGAAGTGGAATGAAGAGCTCGAAGCCGATGGCAAGGCGCCCGCCGAGCTGCAGTACTACGACGACTACGCGGCGTCTGTTCTCGCTCTGCAGTCGGGACGGGTCGACGCCACCTTCGGCCCGAACGCCACCTCCGCGTGGGCGGCGCGTGAGACCGGCGACACCAAGCTCGTCGGCATCGTCCCTGGCGGCTGGCCGCTCGCGGCCAGCATCGCGGCCGGCACGGCGAAGGGCAACGGGCTGATCGAGCCGGTCAGCATCGTCATCAACAAGCTCATCGCGGACGGCACCTACGCCGAGCTCCTCGACGCCTGGGGCCTCGACTCCGAGGGGATCGAGAAGTCCGAGGTCAACCCGCAGGGACTGCCCAAGTCCTGAGCGGATGGTGCGGGCCGGCGTGAGGGGCGCCGGTCCGCACTGCTCTCCTCCCGCCGCCGCCTCCCCGCACCAATGCCACCGAGAAGGACACAGACATGACCGACCGCACGCCACTCAGCATCCTCGATCTCTCCCCGTTCGGCGAAGGGTCGACCCCGGGGCAGGGGCTGCGGGACACGATCGAGCTCGCGCGTGCCGCCGAGCATCTCGGATATCACCGGTTCTGGCTCGCGGAGCATCACCTGAACCCCGGCGTGGCGGGGTCGGCTCCGCACGTGCTGCTCGCCGCGATCGCCGCGGCCACCGAGCGCATCCGCATCGGGACCGCAGCGACGATCATCGGCAACTACGCGGCCCTCCAGGTCGTCGAGGCTGCGGGAGTCGTCGCCGCTCTTCATCCGGGGCGCTTCGATCTCGGCATCGGACGCTCCGGTTCCAGCGGTGCCGCCGCGACACCTCCTCCCGCCGCGGGCGCAGCTCGCGTGGTCGACGGGCTGCTGCTGCCTGCGGCGAAGCCCTTCGCGTTCGACGCCGCACGCTTCACCGCTCAGGCGCGTCTGCTGCGCCGCACGGCGGGCGACGCCGACCGCTTCGAGCAGGACGTCCTCGACATCCTCGCCCTGATCGACGGCAGCTATGCCGCACCCGAGGGTGTTCCGATTCACGCGACCCCGGCCGAGGGACAGGACATCCAGGTGTGGCTGCACGGCAGCACCGCTGGCATCAGCGCTGAGCTCGCCGGACGCCTCGGGCTGCCCTTCGGCGCCAATTACCATGTCGCGGGCAGCTTCGTGCTCGACGCCGTCGACGCGTACCGTCGTGCGTTCCGTCCCGGTGCGCTCGCAGAGCCGCGCGTGATCGTCTCGGCTGATGTGCTGGTCGCCGACACCGCGTCCGACGCCGAACGCATCGGGCGCGGTTACGCTGAATGGGTGCACAGCATCCGCGCCGGCCAGGGCGCCATCGCCTATCCCCGCCCCGAAGACGCGCTCGTCGAGCCGTTCGAGCCCGACCTGCTCGACGTCGTCGCCGATCGCCTCGATACCCGTTTCGTCGGGGATCCGGATGCTGTCGCAGAACGGCTTGCGACGCTGCAGCGCGTGACTGCGGCCGACGAGCTGCTGGTCACCACGATCACGCACGATCCCCGCGACCGCGTGCGCTCCTTCGAGCTGCTCGCCGAGGTGTGGGGGCTCGACGCCGCAGCCGAACGGCCGCTCGAGGCGGCCCGTTCGTGACGGCATCCGCTGCACCGCAGACCCTCGTCATCAGGATCGCGACGGCCGACGACTACGACGTCGCCGGACAGGTCACCGAAGAGGCGTACAGCTCGAGTTACTCCGAGCTGTCGCCGGCGTACCTGCACTCACTGCGAGACGTCGCCGCGCGGGTCGAGTCTGGAGATGTCTGGGTCGCAGAAGACGCCGCCGGCGCGATCATAGGCACGGTGTGGGTCCCGCGTCCGGGCGAACGCCTGTCGGAACTCGCGCGAGAGGGCGAACTCGACTTCCGGCAGCTCGCGGTGGCGCCGTCGGCGCGCGGCCGAGGCATCGGAGAAGCTCTCACCCGGCACGTCATCGCGCTCGCGGAGGAGCGCGGCGTCGAGCGGGTCGTGATGAACAGCGGCCCGGAGATGCTCGGCGCCCACGCGCTGTACGCGAAGCTCGGATTCCGCCGACTGCACGAGCGTGAGCACCGCATCGAGGTCGAGCCGGGCCGGTTCCTCGACCTGCTGGCCTTCGGGCTGGATCTCTGAGTCGACCCTCCCTCGCACGAGCATGCTCGCGCCGGCATGGCGCCCGAGGTGCGTGTGATGCCGCCTTTCCGGCGGGAGGCGACCATGACGCGCACCTCGGGGCGTGGTGGGAGGCGAGGATGTGGTGCAGCTTCGCGGGCGCCTCTGCCACGGCGCCGAGGTGCGTGTTGATGCCGCCTTTCCGGTGGCAGGCGACCATGACGCGCACCTCGGGGCGTGGGCTGAACGCGACTACAAACGCGCACTCGGGACGACAGCTGAAGCGAGAGCTCAGATGGTGGGGGATGCCGCAGGCACGATCCCCGCGTCGGAGAAGACGCCCTCGACCCTCGCCGTCGGGGTCTTCTCGCCGGCGGCGACCTCGATGCGCAGGTGGTTCTCGGCCGGCGGCAGCGGGCAGGTCGCGAAGTCCGTGTACGCGCACGGCAGGTTCACAGCCCGGTTGAAGTCGATCACGGTCTCGTCGCTCTCGTCGGACACCTCGATCGTCACGGTGCGGTTCGCCTTGTAGGTCGTGACGCCGCTCGTCGCGTCGGTGAACAGCACGAACAGCGAGCCCGCGGCGTGCCCGGGGAAGGCGAGCAGCCGGAACGTCTCGCCGTCGACCTCGAACTCGACGTAGCCCGGCGAGTCGTACACGTGCGCCAGCGAGTCGACCGCCGCTCCCACCTCGATCGCCCGCGGCACGATGAACCGCACGAACCTCGCCGGTATCCGCCACTTCGGGTCGGCCGTGAAGACGCTGGTCCCGTCGTAGGAGCGCAGGAACGGGAAGTCGGCGCGACGCGGACGCAGGATGTCGCGACCACCGCGCTTGGCGATCTCGATAACGCCCTCGTCGAAGCCGACCGTTATGCCGTCACGCTCGGCGATCGGTCCGAATCGGTGGGTCCCGCTGATCGGCGTCTCGCCGAACCGCAGCGCCTCACCGGGCCCGAGCTCGACCACAGGCCCGTCCACCCCGGTGCTCCACAGGCCGGGCAGCCCCGGCACCCTGGTCGGCTCGTCGGTCAGCCAGAACAGGCCCGTGACGGCGAGGAAGCCGTGCGGATCCGCGCGCTTCTTCTCGTGCGTCTGATGCCAGGCTTCCCACTCCTGAGCGAAGTCGTCGTGCGTCTCGACCTCGGCCTGCAGGGTCATCGCACGGCCTCGATTCCGGCGAGCTCGGCGTCGCGTGCAGGAACCGGAAGCCCGAGATTGTCGCGCAGCGTCGTGCCCTCGTAGTCGGTGCGCAGCGAACCGCGCTCCTGCAGCAGTGGCACGACCTGGTCGACGAACTCGTCGAGACCGGCCGGCACGATATGCGATCCGATCACGACGCCATCTCCGCCGTCCTCCTGCACGAAGGCGTCGAGCTGATCGGCGATCTGCGCGGCGGTGCCGACGTACGCGGCCTTGCCCGAGACCTCGTGCGCGAGCCCGCGCAGTGTGAGGCCGCGTTCATCGGCCAGTTCCCGCCACTTCCGCACCGTCTCGAACCGATCCTGGAACACGAAGGCGCGGCCCTGGATGATGGGCGCCGCCTCCGGGTCGGGATCGATGTCGGGCAGCGGTCCGTCGGGGTCGTACGCCGACAGGTCGCGGTTCCACACCTGCTCGAACGTGACCTGGATGGTCTTGTCGGTCAGCTGCTGCTCGCGGATGTGCCGAGCCTTCTCCTCGGCATCCGCCTGAGAATCACCGAGCACGAATCCGGCGGCCGGGAGGATCTTGATCTCCTCCGGGCCCCGGCCGAACCGGGCGGCCCGCTCCTTGATATCGGCGTAGAACGCCTTGCCCTCCGCGAGAGTCGCGTAGGGCGAGAAGATGGCGTCGGCGGTGGATGCCGCGAAGTCGCGCCCCTGGGGTGAGACGCCCGCCTGCACGATGACCGGTCGGCCCTGGGGGCTGCGAGGCACCGTGAAGCGGCCGGCGATGTCGAACTGACTGCTCGTCTGCGCGAACACTCCGGCGTCGGCACCGGCGAGGAACTCGCCCGAGGCCTTGTCGGCGACGATCGCGTCCTCGGCCCACGAGTCCCACAGCCGACGGATCGTCGCGACCGTCTCCTCGGCGCGCACGTAGCGCTCGCTGTGCGGCAGGAAACCGCCACGTCGGAAGTTCGCGCCCGTGAACGCGTCGAACGAGGTGACCACGTTCCACCCCGCTCGGCCACCGGAGAGGTGGTCGAGGCTGGCGATCTGCCTGGCCAGCTCGTAGGGCTCGTTGAACGTCGCGTTCAGCGTGCCCACGAGTCCGATGTGCGAGGTGACGGCCGCGAGCGCGGCGAGAACCGGCAGGGTGTCGGGGCGGCCGGCGATGTCGTGCTCGAAGATGCGTCCGGCGCGCGCCCGCAGTGCCAGGCCCTCCGCGAGGAAGAAGTAGTCGAAGCGGCCCCGCTCGGCCGTCTGGGCCACGTGCCGGAACGTCGAGAAGTCGATCTGGCTCCCGGCATCCGGGTGCTCCCACAGGGTGTGCTCGTTGACCCCGCCGACATACGCGGCGAGGATGATCTGCTTGCGTGATCTGGTGTTCATGTCGTTCTCCTCCGGTTCGGTCAGACGGCCGCGTAGCGGCTGGGGATGTTCTCGGGCAGCCCGAGCAGGCCGCGCAGAGTGTCGGCCTCGTAGGCGTCGTGGAAGAGCCCGCGAGCACGCAGCTCCGCGCCGAGATCGCCGGCGATGCGCGGCAGATCATCGGTGAGCACGCCGGGCCGCAGGCGGACTCCGTCGTAGCCGAGGGCGCCGAGCTCTGCGATGACGTCGGCGAGTTCGGATGCCGAGCCGGTGAAGATCCGGGCATCGCTCGTGAGCGGTCGGCCCACGGCGTCGAGACGGCGCAGGCGGTCGGCGGCGCTCTCGCCGTCGCGCTCGTCGAGGAAGACGACGAAGTCTGCGAACACCTGCAGAGGCGAGCCCTCTCGGCTCACGGCTGTCGCCGCCGCGCCGACATCGTCGAGGATCGCGCGTGCGTGCGCGGCATCCGTCGGCGTGACGAAGACCACGTCGGCCGCACGCGCGGCCAGGCGGTAGGGAACCTCGGCGTGCGCGAGGGCGGCGACGACGGGCTGCCCCTGCGGCGGACGCGGCGTGATCGACGGGCCACGGACGCTGAACCACCGCCCCTCGAAGTCGATCTCGTGCACTTTGTCGGCATCCAGGAAGCGGTCGGTCGCGACATCGCGGATCTCGGCGTCGTCCTCCCAGCTGTCCCAGAGCCGACGCACGACCTCGACCGCATCGGCCGCCTCGTCGAACAACTCCGCGACGAGGACATCGAACGCCGGATCGCCCCAGGAGACTTCGGTGCCGGGGTGCTCCCGGCGGCCGAAGTGCGCGGCCTCGTCGGCACGGCCCGAGACCTTGACCTGCCAGCCGGCGCGCCCCTCGCTCGTGTAGTCGAGAGTCGCGACCGCCTTCGACACGTGGAACGGCTCGGTGTGCGTGGTCGTGACGGTGGGGATCAGACCGATGTGCGAGGTCGCCTGCGATACCCGCGCGGCGATCAGCAGCGCGTCGAGCCGGCCGCGCACCTCATCGGTGCGGTCGTCGGGGCCACCGCGCTCGGAGGACTGCAGGGCGAGGGAGTCCTCGATGGTGGCGAAATCGAGCAGGCCCTCCTCGGCGATGCGCACGAGGTCGACCCAGTAGTCGGGGCTGAACAGCTCGGCGGGCCGCGATGACGGCTCCCGCCAGGCGGCGGGGTGCCAGCCGGCGCCGTCGAGGGCGACGCCGATGCGAAGTCGTGAACTCATTGTGTGCTCCTTGGTGGGTACGGCGGTGGTCTAGGCGGCGGTGCTCGCGGGGCTGCTGCTTGCGAGCGCGGATGCCGTCGGCGCCCAGCCGAGGCGGGGGAGGACGGCATGACGGATGTCCGAGAGGACCTGCCGGTAGTCCTCCAGCGCGAGGGCATAGGGCAGGGCGACTCGCAGCTCGGTGCGTCCGTCGATCGCCGGGTCGGCGAGCAGACGATCGACGATCTCGTCGGCGGTGCCGAACAGGTCGCGCTGGAAGACATGCCCGTTCACGGGCTGCGTCGTGCGCTCGTGGCGACTGTCGGCGAAGGCGGTGTATCGCTCGCGTTGATCGGCAGTCGCGCTGTCGATCGGCAGGATCACGCGTTCCACGCCGACAGCCGGCTCGCCGGGGCCCGCGAAATGCGCGTAGTAGTCGTCGATGTGCACGCGCTGCGCGGTCTCGAACGCGTCGCCGTTGTCGGCAGAGGTGATGTTGCCGAGCAGAACCTTCAGACCCTGCTCAGCCGCCCAGCGCACCGAGCGCGCCGAGCCGCCCCCCAGCCAGACCCGTTGGCGCAGCCCCGGGATGTGCGGCTGCACGCGCGGCGTCTGCGGGCCGTAGGGGGTGTAGATGTCCTCGCCGAGCGCGCGACCCTCGAGCGCCTCGAGGAACCGGGAGATCAGCACATAGGCGTCGATGTCGCCGTCCTCCTCCAGGCGGCCGAGGTGGCGCAGCAGCGCCCCGTGCGGGGCGGACGAGCTCACCCCGACGTTGAGCCGCCCCTTCGACAGCGCGTCGACCGTGCCGAAGTCCTCGGCCAGCCGGAACGGCGTCTCGTAGCCGAGCGGTACCACCGCGGTCTCCAGGCGGATCGCCTGGGTCCGCTGGGTCGCGGCTGCGAGGAACGTGAGCGCCGACGAGACACCGCGCTCGAGGTGGCGCTGGCGGATGCCGGCGACCTGCAGGCCGATCTCCTCAGCGAACTCGAACAGCTGCAACGTCTCTTCGAGACCGGCCACCGGGTCGGCCTCGGGGTAGTTTCCGGCGAGTGTGAAACCGGCGTCGATGATCTTCTGCTCGGTCATCAGTTCGCGTCCTTCCACGCGCCCACGAGAGAATCCAGCCGGGAGTCGGCGCCGAACGACACGCCGTGCACGGTGGACTGCGTCGAGAGGATCGAGGTGAGCTCGTGCACCGGGATCTGGTAGTACTGGCTCGCGATTCGGGCCTGCGCCTCGGCGAGGATCTTGTCGCGCGCCGCCTTGTCACCCGCGGCGAGCTGGCCCTGCAGCAGCGCCTCGAGCTCGGGATCGTCGATGTTGAGCTTGGTCGTCGCCACCGAGTACTGCGTGCGCAGCACGTCTCCGTCCGCACGAGACAGGTTGCCCCAGACGATGTCGAAGTCGCCGGAGGCCTGCTTCTCGAGGAACTCGGGAACCGTGCTGCCCTCGAGCACGACGTCGATGCCGACGGCCTTGAGCTGTTGCTGGATCAGCTCGAGCGACGTCTGGTTGGGGCCGAAGTTCGTGATCCAGGCGAGGTGGAGGGTCAACGGCTGGCCGTCCTTGGTGCGGATGCCGTCGGCGCCCTCGGTCCACCCCGCCTCGTCGAGCAGCTCGGACGCGTGGTCCGGGTCGTAGGAGAAGTGCTCGCTCTCATCAGCCCACGAGGGGGTGTTCTTGGCGAGCGCGCTCGTGGCCACGTGGAAGAGGTCGTTCAGCGCGGTGTCGCGCACGACCTTCGGGTCGATGGCGGCCGAGATGGCCTCGCGCACCGCGATGTCGGACACGACGGGACGCGCGAGGTTGAACGACAGGCCGAAGCTGATGCCCGGGTTCCCTCGTGAGACCAGCGGGTACCCGGCATCGTCGAGGGTCTGCACGTCGTTCGGCTGCACGCCGCCGATCACGTCGACCTGATCCGAGGTCAGGCTCCCCGTGCGCACACTCGCCTCCGGCACGATCTGGAACGTCACGGTGTCGAGGTGGGCGCGACCGTCGTTGCCGAGCGCCTCCGGCGCCCAGGCGTAGTCGTCGCGTGCAGTGAGGACGGTCTCGACATCCTTCGTGTAGGTGTCGAGCGTGAACGGGCCGGTGCCGACCACGGACTTCCCGTCCGCCCGGTCGGCGAAGGGCACCGCGAGGGTGGCGTCTCCGACGATTCCGAGGCCGACCGCGGCCGTCGAATTCGGGAACGCGGCATTCGGTGTGCTGAAGTCGACTTCGACCGTGTCGTCGTCGATGACCTTCGTCTCCTGGTAGCCGACGAAGCTGCTCACGGACTGGCTCAGAGCACCTGCGGCGATGATGTCGTCGAAGGTCGCCTTGACGTTCGCCGCCGTGAACGGCGTGCCGTCCGAGAACGTGACGTCGTCGCGCAGCTCGAACGTGAACGCGGTCGCGTCGTCGTTGGCCGTGTACGAGGTCGCGAGCCACGGTTCCAGCTCGCCGGTGTCGGGGTTCTGGTAGAGCAGCGAGTCGACGAGCTGGCGGGTCACGTACCAGGTGTCGTTGCCCGAGCCGATGCCGGACGGGTTGAGCGAGATCGGGTCGTTCGCGATCGCGAACGTGAGGTCTCCGCCGTCGACGGGGGTCGCTGCGGCGTCGGAGTCGGAGGTGCCGGCTGGGGCGGCGCCGGCGCAGGCGCTGAGGACGAGTCCGGTCGTCACCGCCAGCGCGGCGACGAGGATGATGCGGGTGCGGTTCATGAAGACTCCTTGTGCGGGTGCGGGTGCGGGTGCGGGTGCGGGTGCAGGTGCGGGGGTTACAGGGCGGTCGTGAGGCGACCGGGGATCGCGTCGAGCAGAGTGCGGGTGTACTCGGCGCGCGGGTTCTGGAAGACCTCATCGGCGGTGCCCGATTCGACCAGTCGTCCGCGCTGCATCACACCGACGGTGTGCGCGATCTGGCGCACGACGGCGAGGTCGTGAGAGATGAAGAGATAGCTGAGCCCGAATTCCTGTTGGATGCCGCTCAGCAGCTCGAGGATCTGATGCTGGATCGAGACGTCGAGCGCCGAGACCGGCTCGTCGAGAACCAGGAGCTCGGGCGAGATGGCCAGCGCTCTCGCGATCGCCACACGCTGCCTCTGGCCACCTGACAGCTCCGACGGCCTGCGCTGCAGCACCGACGACGGCAGGGCCACGACGTCGACTAGTTCCGCGGCCCGGCGTCGGCGCTGTGCGGCCGTGCCGAGTCGGTACGCCCGCAGCGGGTCGGTGATGATCGCCTCGATGCTCAGACGCGGGTTGAGAGCGGCGTACGGGTTCTGCTGCACGAGCTGGATGCGGCGGCGCAGCTGGCGGAGGGCGGACCCCCGGAGCCCAGTGACGTCGACGCCGTCGATCAGCACGGCGCCGGACGTCGGTTCGGCCAGGCGCAGCGCCAGTCGCGCGGTCGTGGTCTTGCCCGATCCGGATTCGCCGACGAGGGCCAGGGTGCGGCCCCGTTCGATCGAGAAGCTCACGTCGTCCACCGCGCGCTGCACTCCGCGGGCCGCACCGGGAAGCGCGAACTCCTTCACGAGCCGCTCCACGCGCAGAACCGGATCGACGACGGAGGAGGCCAGGGCATCGAGAGCCGCCGTCTCCGCCTCGCGCTCCGCGAACGGATCGCCGGGCCGCCCCTGCAGCACGAGCGAAGACCGCCTCGCCTCGGGTGTGGGCTCGCGATGGGCTCCGGCACCGCGCGCGTTCAGGCTGGGTGCCGCGGCGATCAGCTGCCGGGTGTACGGATGCTGGGGCGTGAGCAGCACCTGCTCGGGAGTGCCCTGCTCGACGATCTCACCCTGCGACATCACGACGATGCGGTCGGCACGGTCGCCGGCGACGCCGAGATCGTGCGTGATGAGCAGCAGGCTCGAGCCGCGTTCGCGCTTGAGCTCGTCGAGGTGATCGAGGATCTGCCGCTGCACCGTGACGTCGAGCGCGCTGGTCGGCTCGTCGGCGATGATCAGTCGAGGGTCGGCGATGATGGCGATCGCGATCAGCACACGCTGACGCATTCCCCCCGAGAGCTCGTGCGGATACTGTTGCGCGCGCACGGCGGCGTCGGGCAGGCCTGCCCGCTCGAGCGCCTCGACCGCGAGCCGTGCGCTGCTGCGGCGATCGGCGAGCCCGTGCACCCGGAGAACCTCGGCGACCTGCACGCCGATGCGCTGCACCGGGTTGAGACTCACCGTCGGGTCCTGCGGCACGAACCCGATCCGTCGTCCGCGCACGGCGCGCAGCGCCGAACCCGAGGCTCGCGCGAGGTCGGCGCCCTCGAAGCGGATCGATCCGCGGGTGATGCGTGCCGCATCCGGAAGCAGCCGGATGATCGCGTGCACGGTCGTGGACTTGCCGGATCCCGATTCGCCGACGACCGCGACGGTCTCTCCTTCGCCGATCGAGAGGTTCACCTCGCGCACCGCGTCGATGCTGCCGCGAGGGGTGCGGTAGGCGACCGAGAGCGAATCGATCTCGAGCAGAGGCTGCAGGGCGTTCATCGTCTGCCCGTCCCTTCGTCGTCGAGCCCTCGCGCCAGCCGGTTGGCGGCGAGCACGGTGAGGGCGATGGTGAGGCCGGGGAGCGTCGTGAGCCACCAGGCGCCTCGCAGGAAGTCGCGGCCGCCGGAGACGAGCGCTCCCCATTCGGGCGCGGGAGCAGGGGCGCCGTAGCCGAGGAAGCTCAGCGCCGACACCGCGAGGATCGCGCCGCCGAGCTCGAGCACTCCGAGCACGATCACCGGCCCCGTGGAGTTCGGCAGCACGTGCCGCAGGAGCACGCGCAGCCACCCGTTGCCTGAGGCGCGTGCGGCCTCGATGTACGCGGAACTGCGCACCTTCATGACTTCGGAGCGCATGATGCGCGACACCGACGCCACACTGGCGATGCCGACCGCGATCGCCACGTTGACGGTGCCGAAGCCCAGAGCCGTGATGATCGCGAGCGAGAGCAGCAGCCCGGGAATCGCGAGCAGCACGTCGGCGGCGCGCATGATGACGGCATCCGTCCTGCCACCGGCGAAACCGCTGACGAGGCCCAGCACCGAGCCGACGACGAGGCCGACGGTCACGGCGATCGACGCCGCGCTGATGGTGAGCGAGGTGCCGTGCACGACGCGCGTGAACAGGTCGCGGCCGATCTGGTCGGTGCCGAACCAGTGCGCCGCCGACGGCCCCTGCAGGTTCTCCGCGGGCACGCCCACGAGCGGATCGCCCGGCGCGATGACGCTCGGCCAGAGCGCGGCGACGATCACGACGAGCAGCCAGAGCAGGGAGAGCGCTGCTGCCGGCCGCCGGGCGAACCAGCCGAACCTGCTCGTCCACGTCGGTCGAGCGGCGGCGCGGGATGCGCGGTCGGCGACCGCGTCCTGGAAGCGGTCGCCCGCCGTCGCACCGAATCCGTCGACCGGATGCTGTGCGGTGTCGGGCAGCAGGGCGGTGGTCTCGCTCATCGTGCTGCCTCCAGTACGGCGTCGGTGTCGAAGTCGGTGGCGGCCTCCGCGGCCACGGGGGCCTCAGCGTGCGTGGGGACGGGGGTCTGACGGCGGCGGCGCGGTGCCGCCGTCAGCTGGATGCGCGGATCGAGCAGCGGGTAGACGAGATCGACTGCGAGGTTGGCGAGAACGAAGGCGGCGGCCGCGAACAGCACGATGCCCTGCACCACGGGGATGTCCTGCTGCTGCACCGCGGATGCCGTGACCCGGCCGACGCCGGGGCGTGAGAAGACGGTCTCGGTGACGACCGTGCCGCTGAGCAGCTGACCGACGATCAGGCCGGTCATCGTGATGGCGGGGAGGGCCGCGTTGCGCAGCGCATGTCGCAGGTGCACTCGACGACGGTCGGCGCCCTTCGCCCGCGCGGTGTCGATGTAGGCCTCGCCGAGGGCTGTGGCCAGGCTCTTCGAGAGCAGCTGCGCGATCATGGCGCCGGTCGGCAGCGCGAGGGCGATCGACGGCAAGACGAGCGAGACGGCGCTCTTGTCGCCCATCGCCGGGAACAGTGGCAGCTGGAACGAGAACCACTGGATGAGCATCAGCCCGAACCAGAACGAGGGGATCGCGACGCCGAGAGGCGGCAGGCCCAGCAGGAAGCTCGAGAGTGCGCGTCCTCGCACATAGGTGGCGAGCACCGCGAGACCGGCGCCCGCGAGCACGGCGATCAGGAAGGCGAGCCCGGCGAGCTGCAGAGTGGGGGAGACGGCTTCGCCGATGACCTCGGACACGGGGCGCCCGGTCGCGATCGAGGTGCCGAAGTCGCCCCGGAGCACTCCGCCGAGGCGGAGGAGGTACTGCACGACGAGCGGCTTGTCGAGGCCGTACTGCGCGGTCAGCTCGGCGAGCTGCTCCGGCGTCACATCGCTCGCGTCGCCGCCGGCGAGCAGGGCCACCGGGTCGCTCGGCAGCGCATACAGCACGATGAACGACACCGTGTACGCCGCCCAGAGCACGATCAGCGACTGGCCGAGCCTCGACGCGATGTAGCGGACGATCGTCGAGCGTGATGTGGGCGTGGCGGGCATGACAGGGCTCCTTCCGTGGTTGCAGCGAGGGGGCGGCGGAATGCCGATGGGCGATGTTCTCACCGCCCCGAGGTGCCGCGGGCGCCGGTGGTCATGTGCTGACGCGCGTGGTCAAAGACCGACGCCGATCGTTACGCGCCGACGTGTTCGGTCATGAGGCGACACAGTCGGCGGTTGGCGGCCCCTGACCCGACGGTGTGCTCCTAACGTGGGGACACCCATCTCGACACTCGATGAAACGGAACGATCCCATGTCGCACACGGCACCAGGAGACGACGTCCTCGACAACCCCGCGTGGCATGCGCTCACGGGGCCGCACTCGTCTTTCGCGATCGGCGACGACCTCGTTCGGCGCTACCCCTCGGAGGTCGCGCCGTTCGTCGCGGTCCGCACCTGGGAGCACCCGAGGGTGTGGCAGGCGCTCACCGAACTCGTCGGTCCGGGTGAGGAGATCGGGATATCAGGTGCGGACCCGGATCTTCCCGAGGGGTGGCAGGAGCTCGGTCGTGGTGCGGGCGTGCAGCTCGTGCAGACGGATGCTCTGCGCCCTCGGCCCGACGAGGAGGCGGTGCTGCTGGGCGCCGATGACGTGCCCGAGATGCTCGCGCTGGTGGAGCGCAACCAGCCGGGGCCGTTCCGCCCTCGTACGCACGAGCTCGGTCGCTACGTCGGCATCCGCCGCGAGGGGCGACTGATCGCGATGGCGGGGGAGCGGCTGCATCCGGAGGGATGGACCGAGATCAGCGCGGTCGCCACGGATGCCGAGCACCGCGGGCAGGGCATCGCTTCGAGGCTCGTGCTCGACGTGGCCTTCCACATCCAGCAGCGCGGCGACCGCGCCCTGCTGCACGCGGCGGCGGCGAACGTCGGTGCGATCCGCGTGTACGAGCGTCTCGGTTTCACCCTCCGTCGGCACACCACCTTCCTCGCGGTGCGCACGCCCGTCGACGACCGCGTGCTCGCGGGCTGACAAGACCCTCGCGGGACATGCGTCCTCGTGATCGAAAGGAACCACAGATGACTGAGAAGGTGCACATCGCCGTCGCGCTCGACGGAGCGGGCTGGCACCCTGCCGCATGGCGCGAGCCCACGGCGAGGCCGACCGAGCTCACGACGGCGGGATACTGGCGAGACCTGGTGCGCGCGGCCGACGACGCCGGGGTCGTGTTCGCGACGATCGAAGACGCGCTCACGCTCGAGGGGCGGACCGCAGAGGCAGATGCCGGCATCCGCCGCGACCGCGTGCGCGGACGGCTCGACGCACTGCTCGTCGCGTCGTTCCTCGCGCCGCTCACCCGTCGGATCGGGCTGATCCCGACGTTGACCACGACGCATCCCGAGCCGTTCCACCTGGCGACCGGTCTGCAGACCCTCGATCACGCGAGCCTCGGACGGGCCGGTGCCCGCGTCGTCGCCGGTTCCTCTCCGCAGGAGCGGGCGAACTTCGGCCGGCGAGGCGACGGACCCGTCGGGTTCCCCGCCTCCGGCCGCGTCGAGGACGACTCCGCGTGGCATGCGGCGTTCCGGGAGGCCGGAGAGGTCGTCGACGCGATCCGTCGCCTCGCCGACTCCTGGGAGGACGACGCGATCATCCGCGACGTCGAGTCGGGCCGTTTCCTCGATCGGGAACGCGTGCACAACGCCGATTTCGAGGGGGAGTTCTTTTCGATCACCGGCGCCTCGATCGTCCCGCGCTCGCCGCAGGGTCAGCCGCTGATCACCGCCCTGGCACATCAGAGCATCCCGTACCGGTTCGCCGCGGAGCACGCGGACGTGGTGTTCATCACCCCTCGCGGCGCCGAGGAGGCGGCGGTGATCGTCGCCGAGGTCGAGCAGGCCGCCGCCGAGGTGCGTGACGAACCAGAGAGGCTGCGCGTGTTCGCCGACCTTCTCGTGCTGATCGAGGCGACTGAAGCGGCCGCCGTCGAGGCCTGGGATCGCCTGGAGGAACGGGCGCCGATCGCCACCGATGCCCACATCGCCATCGGCACGGCGGCGACGATCGTCGACGAGCTCCGCACTCTCGCCGCGGCCGGAGTCGACGGCATCCGCCTGCGCCCGGCTCGCCTGCCGGCCGATCTCACCGCGATCACCGAGCAGGTGATCCCGGTGGCGCGCGCCGCCGGCATCCTGCACGACGACGATGCCTCGCCCACTCTGCGGCAGCGTCTGGGCCTGCCGCTCCGGTCCAGTCGCTTCGCCGCACAGGAGGTCTCCGCATGAGCCGTCGCATCCACCTCGCCGCGCACTTCCCCGGCGTGAACAACACCACCGTATGGACCGACCCCACGGCCGGCAGCCAGATCGACTTCTCGTCGTTCGAGTACTTCGCGCGCAACGCAGAGCGGGGGCTGTTCGACTATCTGTTCCTGGCGGAGGGACTGCGCCTCCGCGAGCACCGCGGCCGCATCCACGATCTCGACGTGCTCGGGCGCCCGAACACGCTGGCGATCCTCGCCGCGCTGGCCGCGGTCACCGAGAACATCGGGCTCGTCGGCACGCTGAGCACGACCTTCAACGAGCCCTATGAGCTCGCCCGCCAACTCGCGACCCTCGACCACCTCTCGAACGGCCGTGCCGGGTGGAACGCCGTGACCAGCTCCGACGCGTTCCACGGGGCGAACTTCCGCCGCGGCGGGTTCCTCGCCCACGGCGACCGCTACCGCAGGGCCGCCGAGTTCGCCGAGCTGTCGAAGCGGCTGTGGGCGTCGTGGCGTGACGATGCGATCCTCGCGGATGCCGACACCGGCGAGTTCCTGCGCCGGGACGCGATCGAGCAGGTCGCGCACCGCAGCGACCTGTTCGACATCGACGCGCGGTTCGACGTGCCGCGATCGCCGCAGCATCGCCCGCTCATCGTGCAGGCCGGCGACTCGGCCGACGGCCGCGACTTCGCCACCGCGCACGCCGACGTGATCTTCTCGCTGCACACCGAGTTCGAGGACGCGCAGGAGTTCTACCGCGACGTGAAGGGACGCCTCGCTGCGGTCGGGCGTCAGGAGGACGACCTCAAGATCCTCCCCGCGGCGTCGTTCGTGCTCGGAGACACTCTGGAGGAAGCGCGCGAGCGCTCGCGCGAGATCGCTCTCGCCCAGGTGCGCCCGGAGACGGCGATCACCTACCTCGAGCAGGTCTGGAACCGCGACTTCAGCGGCTATGATCCCGACGGACCGTTGCCCGACGTCGAGCCCGACACCGGGGCCGAGTCGGCGCAGGGCTTCGCGAACCGGCACGCGGCGGTGCGCAGCCGGATCGCCAAGCTCCGCGAGGTCGCCGAAGCCGAGAAGCTCAGCATCCGCGATCTCATCATCCGGCTCACCGCGAACCACACCTTCGTCGGCACGCCTGACCAGGTCGCCGCCGACATCGACCGCTATGTGCAGGAACGGGCGACCGACGGGTTCACTGTCGTCGGCCACCTCACACCTCACGGGCTCGACGAGTTCACCGACAAGGTCATCCCGCTGCTGCAGGAGCGCGGCACCTACCGCACGTCCTACGAGGACGGTGCCACGCTGCGCGAGACGCTCGGTGTGGCCGGGGAACGCGCGGCCGTCGGGGTCTAGTCCTCGAGCGCCTTCTCGATCGCCGTCTCGAGATCACCCCAGGCGGTGAGCTGCAGCAGCTCCCCGTCGATGAAGAACGACGGGGTGCTCTGCACGCCGAGGGCTTCTCCGTCTGCCTTGTCGGAGCGGACGCGCTCGAGCATCGCCGGATCCGCGACCGCCGCATCGTAGGCGGACATGTCGAGACCGAGGTCCTCGGCGAGCGTCCGGAACACCTCGGGTGTCTCGGTCGGCTGCCCGCTCCACTGCTGCTGCGTCTCGAACAGGGTGCGGTACATGTCCTCGAAGCGATCCTGCTGGGCCGCGGCCTCCGCAGCGAGCGCGGCTTGGGTGGAGTTGATGTGGCCGGGCAGCGGGAAGTAGCGCACGACGTACGTGATGTCGCCCTCGTGCTTCTCGCGCAGGTCCTCCACGATCGGGAAGAACTGCCCGCACGACGGGCACTCGAAGTCGAGGAACTCGACGAGGGTGACCGCATCCGCTCCTCCCTCGTTGAGGACGTGCGAATCGGGACGGACGGTTTCGCCGTCTCCGGTGGGCTTCTGGGCTTGCTGGTTCATGGCGTAGACGATGGCGGCGAAGGCGAGCAGGACGATGACGGCGATGGTGATGATGACGGCTTTGAACGAGGTCTTCATGGGGTCTCCAGACACAGGGGTGAGTGAATCGGGGCAGCGCGGAGCGCCCGGAATCAGGTCCGTGAGAGGGAGAGCTGGGTGAGAGTGAGGGCAGGCGGGAAGGTCGTGGGGCCGGCGCGAGGAGAAGCGGACGCGACGGCGTTCCGTCCGAGGCGGAACGCCGTCCGCGGGCTGACCAGCCGCAGCGCGACCAGCACCAGCAGGAATACGACGAGCGCGCAGATGCCGACGAGTCCCGCGTCCGGCATGGCGGTGTCGGTCGCCGCGATCTCCTGATGATCGGAGACCGAACTCTCCGAGACGCCCGACGCCAGGCAGAGGGCGGAACCTGCGCGGCTCTCGCCATGGGAGTTCGACCAGGCTCCCACGAGGAGCAGCACGGCGAGACCGAGAGCGATGGCGACTCTGACGATCAGCATCCGCTCGGTCCGGTGCGGGAGCTGCGGGCGAGGCATGATCCGCGCAGTCTAACAACGCGGGGTACGCGGTCCCCGGGCGTCGTGACGCGCCTACACTGAAAGGGTGGCGAGATTGTTGATCGTCGGTGGATTTCTGGCCGCCGTGTTCTGGGTGTTCAGCATCGTCGACTGCGCCGTGCAGCCGGCGACGCGGCACCGCGGCGTGCCCAAGGGCGTGTGGATCGCGATCGTCATCGTCGTCCCGGTGATCGGGGGGATCCTCTGGTTCACGATCGGACGCCGGCGCGCCGGCGACCAGGACGCGCGGCCCTACGCACCCGATGACGACCCCGCGTTCCTGCGGAGCATCGACAAGAAGGAACAGGACGCTCGCATCGCCGAGCTCGAGGCCGAGCTCGCGCGTCTCGAGGACGAGGGCGACGCCCCGGACGCGCGTCCGTGAGGGCTTCTCCGGCGACGGATGCCGCGGCCTCCCTGATCGCAGACCTCATCGCGCACGGCGTGCGCGATCTCGTGCTCTCGCCGGGATCCCGGTCCCAGGCACTCGCCCTCGCGGCGGTGCACTTCCACGGACGCGGCCTGCTCCGCGTGCACGTGCGCATCGACGAGCGGGTCGCCGGCTTCACAGCCCTCGGGCTCTCGCGCGAGACCGGCGCTCCGACGGCCGTCGTCTGCACCTCGGGAACCGCCGTGGCGAACCTGCTCCCTGCCGTGATGGAGGCCTTTCACGCCGGCGTCCCGCTGCTGCTCCTCACCGCCGATCGGCCGCCCGAACTGCGCGGTGTCGGGGCGAATCAGGCGACGATCCAACCAGGGGTGTTCACGCCGTTCGTGCGCCTGTCGCTCGACGCGCCCGTGCCGGGCGACGGGGACTGGTCGGGTCTCGCGGCCGGTGCAGTGTCGGTGGCGTGCGGAGCGGATGCCGAGGGCGGACTGCCCGGCGTCGCCGGCCCCGTGCATCTGAACCTGCCCGCGCGTGAGCCGCTGTCGGGAACGGTGCCGCTCTTCGAGGTCGAACCCGGCTCCGTGCCCCTGCGCGTCGCCGAGCCCGCGAGGGTGCTCGAGCAGGGACCGCGCACCGTCGTGATCGCCGGGGCTGACGCCGGTGCCGACGCCGAGGAGATCGCGCACCAGGGTTCGTGGCCGCTGATCGCCGAGATCGTGAGCGGGGCGCGCTTCGGACGCCGCGTCGTGCACGGATACCGGGCGCTGCTGAACGACCCCGCGCTGGGCGGACGGATCGAACGCGCGGTGGTGCTCGGGCACCCGACCCTCAGCCGCGAAGCGGCCCGCCTGCTCTCCCGCTCCGAGGTCGAGGTGATCGCGGTGCGTCGTGGGGGAGAGGCGCTGGATCTGAACGGACGGACCACGCCCGCGGCGTCCGTCTCGGTCGCGCCCGGCGAGGCGGATCGCGAGTGGCTCGGCGCATGGATGGCGGCATCCGCCGCTCTCGCCGTCGATCTCAGCGAGCGCGCTCCGGACGTCGACGGGCTCGCCTCCAAGGACTTCACCGCGCGTCGCGACGCCGTGCAGGCCGAACTCGAGGCGGTGCGCCGCCCGCTGGACCGCGAGCTGCTCGTCGACGCCGTGTGGCGGGCGACGTGGCCGCACGACCGGCTGGTGTTCGGGTCTTCGCGCCTCGTCCGCGTGGCCGACTCGGTGCTCGGCGGCAAGAAGGTGCCCGTCCACGCGAACCGCGGACTCGCCGGCATCGACGGGACCATCGCGACGGCGACCGGCATCGCTGCGGCCTCGCAGGCCGAGGGCGCGCAGGGCATCACCCGGGTGCTGCTCGGAGATCTCGCCTTCCTGCACGACGTCGGCGCACTGCTGCTGCCGCCCGACGAACCGCAGCCCCGGCTGCAGGTGATCGTCGGCAACGACGGTGGCGGCACGATCTTCGACGGCCTCGAGGTCGCCGCATCCGCTCCGCCAGCCGACCTGGATCGCGCCTTCTACACTCCGCATGACGTGCACCTCGAGCATCTCGCTCTCGCCTACGGTTGGGCCTACCACCGCGTGACGACCAGGGCCGCTCTCGATCAGGTGCTCACGACGCCTGCTTCGGGGCGGCAGCTGATCGAGGTGCCGCTGCCGCGCTGACTGGCATGATGTGTGCATGAACGCACATGCCTGGACACGCGAGCTGCAGGTCGGTGAGGGATTCCGTCTCGCCGATGTCGACCCTGAAAGCAAGCCGGGGTTCTCCGGTGGCAAAGCCGAGGGCGCCCGCGCTCTCGCGGCCGGGCTCGACGACCTGAACGAGCTGCAGGAGCGACTGTTCGCCGAGAGCCGCGCCAGCGTCGCCAAGGACGCGGTGCTTCTCGTGCTGCAGGCGATGGACTCGGCCGGCAAGGGCGGCATCGTGCGTCACGTCGTCGGCGGGGTCGACCCCCAGGGCGTCTCGCTCACCGCGTTCAAGGCGCCGACCGACGAGGAGCGCTCGCACGACTTCCTCTGGCGCATCGCGAAGCGCCTGCCTGAGCCCGGATTCATCGGGGTGTTCGATCGTTCGCACTACGAGGACGTGCTGATCGGACGAGTGCGGGGACTCGCGACGCCGGAGGAGATCGAGGGGCGGTACGCGGCGATCAATCAGTTCGAAGCGGATGCCGCGGCATCCGGCATCCGGATCGTCAAGGTCATGCTGCACATCTCCCGCGACGAGCAGAAGGAACGCCTCATGGAGCGGCTCGAGCGGCCGGACAAGCACTGGAAGTACAACCCGGGCGACGTCGACGAGCGGCTGCTGTGGGACGAGTACATGGCCGCGTATCAGACGGTCTTCGAGCGCACCTCGACCGAGGTCGCGCCCTGGCACGTGGTTCCGGCGAACGCCAAGTGGTACGCCCGGCTGGCCGTGCAGGAGCTGCTGCTCGCAGCCCTCGAAGACATCGACCCGCAGTGGCCGAAGGCGGACTTCGACGTGGCGGCCGAGAAGAAGCGCCTCGCCGCCAGCTGAGGCCCGTGCTGCTGCTTTGGGTGGCGCCTCGTGCCGGAACCTCCGGTTCTGAGCGACAGCAGGCGCCACTCGAGCCTCTGGTCGCAGAGCGACGTCAGGCGAGCGCGTCGACGAGCGGGCGGAACTTCACCCGCGTCTCCAGCAGCTCCGACTCGGGGTCGGACCCGGCGACGATACCCGCACCCGCATAGGCCGTGACCGCGATGTCCTCGGCGCCGGCGGTGAACTGGGCGCAGCGCAGCGCGATGGCCCACTCGCCGTTGCCCGACGCATCCACCCAGCCGACCGGCCCGGCATAGCGGCCACGGTCGAAGGGCTCGAGCTCGCGAATAGCGGCGATCGCCGCAGGGGTCGGGGTGCCGGCGACCGCGGCGGTGGGATGCAGCGCGCCGATCAGGTCGAGCGACGACTCGCCCTCGGCGAGCTCTCCCTCGACATCGGTCGCGAGGTGGAACAGGTTCGGCAGTTTCAGCAGGAAGGGCTGCTCGCTCGCCGCCAACAGACGCGTGTGCGGGTGCAGCGAGGCGAGCACGCTCTGCACGGCGTACTCGTGCTCATCGAGATCCTTCGTGCTCGATGCGAGGTGGGCCGAGGCGACGGTGTCGGCGTCGGCATCCGGTCCGCGGCCGATCGTGCCCGCGAGCACGCGGGCCGTCACCGTGCGGTTCTGCACAGTGACCAGCGTCTCGGGGCTCGCACCGATCAATCCGTCGACCGCGAACGCCCAGGTGTCGGGGTAGCCGCTCGAGAGGGCGCGCACGAGTCGGCGCAGATCGGACCCGGCGGGGATGCTGCCGGTGAGGTCGCGCGCGAGCACGACCTTGCTGAGCTCGCCGTCGGCGATGCGGGAGAGCGCGCCGCGCACCGAGTCCTGATACCCCTGGGGGCTCTGTGCGCCGGGGCCGACGGTTCCCGCCCAATGCGGGCCGTAGGTCTGCGGATCCGCCACATGCGACGCGTCGGAATCGGAGGAGCGGATGCGGGTCAGCCAGCTGCGCCCGCGGTGGCGCCCGATGACGGTGGAGGGGACGAGGAGCACACTGTCGGCGCTCGAGTCCTCATCGAACGTGAGTGCACCGAATGCGATGAGGCCGGTGCCGGGGAGGCCCAGCGGGTCGTCGATCTCGGCATCCTGCACGAGGCGCTGCCATGCCGAGGCGATGATCGTCGAGCGCGCGACGTCTTCGCCCGGAGGAACCCGGATCTCGGCGACGGTGCCGGATCCCACCGCGACGATGCCGTCGCCGCGGCGCAGCCACGCCAGGGGTACAGCGGGGTCGGCGTACGCCAGAAGGTCTTCGACCGGGTCGATCTCGCGGGTCTCCACGACCAGCCTCGTGCTCACCCTTCCAGCCTACCTTCGAGGCGAGATCGCGATTCCGGCACGGGAACGTACGCTGAAGGCATGAGCGACGGACGTCCCGCACCCGGAACCGAGATGATCACGCAGTGGCGCAAATGGGACGACTCGCCGCACTGGCGGCACGAGTGCGTCTACCTCGGCGCAGACGAGTGGGGCGACTGGATCGGCCAGCCGGTCGGATGGCACAGCGCGCGGCCGGGGCGCGAGTTCACGACCTGGAGCCCCAACGTCACCCTGATCCCCGCCGGCCGACAGGACTACGCGCTCACGGTGAACCGCGATCATCCCAAGGGCATGCGCATCTACATCGACCTGGGGTGGGATGTGCGCTGGTCGGACGATCCGCTGCTCGCGACCGGCGTCGACATGGATCTCGATGTCGTCCGCGTGGTGGGCGAGCGGGGAACCTGGGTCGACGACCGCGACGAGTGGGCGCAGCACAGTGCCGAGTTCGGCTACCCGGCTGACATCATGACCCACCTCGAAGCGCTGGCGCTCGAGCTGGAGCAGCAGGTGCGTGAACAGCACCCGCCCTTCGACGATGCCACCGCGGATGTCTGGCTCGACCGCTTGGTCGCCCTCGGCCTCGACCGACCCGCCTAGGCGGGGGAGCGCCCAGCGAGGCCCGCCTAGACTGAAGGTGTGACAGAGCCCAATCGCGCAGATCTCGGCAAGGACCCCGCCCGCGTCAGCGGCATGTTCGACCAGGTCGCGGCCGGCTACGACCGCACGAACACGGCCATGACGGTCGGCAATGACGCGCTCTGGCGCGCCGCGACGACGCGCGCGGTCGCCCCGAAGCCGGGGGAGCGCATTCTCGACCTCGGTGCGGGCACGGCCTCGTCGTCGGCCTCCCTCGCCCGCAGCGGTGCCGAGGTCGTCGCGGCCGACTTCTCGCCCGGGATGCTCGCAGAGGGCCAGCGCCGACACGGCGGCATGCGCAATCTGTCGTTCGTCGAAGCAGATGCCACGAACCTCCCCTTCGGCGACGCCGAGTTCGACGCCGTCACGATGTCATACGCGCTGCGCAACGTGAACGACCCGAAGAAGGCGCTGCGCGAGCTCTTCCGCGTCACCAAGCCCGGCGGGCGGCTCGTGATCAACGAGTTCTCGACGCCACCGGGCAAGCTCTTCCGCGGCGCCTACCGGTTCTACAACGCTCAGGTGCTGCCCCGCGTCGCGCGCGTCGCGGGCACGAACGGCGATGCATACGACTATCTGAACGAGTCCATCCGCGACTGGCCCGACCAGCGCGCTCTGTCGGCATGGATCCGCGAGGCGGGCTGGACCGACGTGGCGTATCGCAACCTGTCCTTCGGCATCGTCGCCCTGCACCGGGCCCGCAAGCCCGAGTGATCGCACCCAGGTAGGCTGGATCCGTGACTTCGAGCCCCATCGCCCCGGGTTCGCGACTGGCGAGCCGTCTCGGCTTCAGCGACCGCATCTTCATCGGCCCGGCCGCGCGCCGCGTCGCCCGCTCCATCGAGGACGGGCTCGAGCTCGTCGAGACGGGGCTGGCCGAGGATGTGCGCGTCGCCGACCCGCTCGCGGACGTCACCAGCCGCTACCTCTACGAGGCCGGAGGCAAGCGCATCCGCCCCGTGCTGACCCTGCTCGCCGCTCAGCTCGGCGAGGGCAACACGGATGCCGTGATCGACATCGCCAAGGCGCTCGAGATCACCCACCTCGGCTCGCTGTATCACGACGATGTGATGGACGGCGCCGATCGGCGCCGCGGCGTTCCCGCCGCGCAGACCGTGTGGGGCAACAACATCGCGATCCTGACGGGCGACATCCTGTTCTCCCGTGCCAGCCAGCTCATGGCCCGTCACGGCGACCGGGCCATCCGCCTGCAGGCCGACACCTTCGAGCGGCTCGTCCTCGGCCAGATGCACGAGACGCTCGGCGCGCAGCCCGGTGACGACGCGATCGAGTTCTACATCCAGGTGCTCGCCGACAAGACCGGCTCGCTGATCGCCGCAGCCACGCAGGCCGGCGTGATCTTCTCGCATGCGCCCAGCGAGTACGAGGAGCCGATGCGGGTCTACGGCGAGAAGATCGGCGTCGCATTCCAGCTCCTCGACGACGTGATCGACCTCTCCGCGAAGCCAGAGGACACCGGCAAGGTGCCGGGCACCGATCTCCGTGCCGGTGTGCCGACCATGCCCTACCTGCTGCTGAAGGCCGAGCCCGACGCGGCATCCGCCGAACTCGCGGCGCGCATCGACGACGGAGTCGCGCGCATCGCCGACGGCGCCGACCCCTCGATCCTCGACGGACCGCTCACCGAGCTGCGCGATCACGGCTCGACGCAGAAGACCCTCGAGCTCGCCCTCACCTGGACCCGCGACGCCATCGACGCGCTCGCCCCGCTGCCCAAGGGCACGGTGCGAGAAGCACTCACCCGCTTCGCCGAGTCCTTGGCCGAGCGCTCCCGCTGACCCCATGCCGCCGCGCGCACGCGCAGCGTGAGGAAAGGACTCTCATGACCAAGCTCAGACTCGCCATCGTCGGCGCAGGCCCCGCCGGCATCTACGCCGCCGACATCCTGCTCAAGGCCGAGCGCAAGTTCGACGTGTCGATCGACCTGTTCGAGCAGCTTCCCGCACCCTACGGGCTCGTCCGCTACGGCGTCGCTCCCGACCACCCGCGCATCAAGGGCATCATCACGGCTCTGCGCGACGTGCTCGACCGCGGCGACATCCGCCTATTCGGCAACGTGCGCTTCGGTGAGGACATCACGCTCGACGATCTCAAGAAGCACTACAACGCGGTGATCTTCGCGACCGGCGCGATCCGCGACACCGCGCTCGACATCCCCGGGATCGACGCGGTCGCCTCCTACGGCGCGGCCGACTATGTCAGCTGGTTCGACGGCCACCCCGACGTGCCGCGCGAGTGGCCGCTCGACGCCGAATCCGTGGGCGTGCTGGGCAACGGCAACGTGGCCCTCGACGTCGCGCGGATGCTCGCGAAGCACGCGGAGGATCTGCTTGTCACCGAGGTGCCCGAGAACGTGTACGAGGGGCTCTCGGCGAGCCGGATCACCGATGTGCACGTGTTCGGTCGACGTGGGCCCGCTCAGGTGAAGTTCACCCCGCTGGAGCTGCGCGAGCTCGGCGAACTGCGCGACGTCGACATGGTCGTGTACGACGAGGATTTCGACTACGACGAGGCGTCGAAGGATGCCGTCGCCAGCAACAAACAGGTCATGGTCATCGATCGCGTGCTGCAGTCGTGGCGCAAGCGCGACTCCGTGAACAACGCGGGCGGTACGGCATCCCGTCGACTGCACCTGCACTTCTGGGCGCGTCCGGTCGAGGTGCGCACCGACGAGAGCGGCCGGGTCGCAGCCCTGGTCTACGAGCGCACACAGCCCGACGGCCAGGGCGGCGCGATCGGCACGGGCGAGCTGCGCGAGGTCCCGATGCAGGCGCTCTACCGCGCCATCGGCTACTTCGGTTCGCCGCTGCCCGGTGTGCCGTTCGACAAGAAGCACGGCGTGATCCCCAACCGCGAGGGTCAGGTGCTCGCGAAGGACTCGAACCAGCGCGTTCCCGGCATCTACGCGACCGGCTGGATCAAGCGCGGACCGGTCGGCCTCATCGGCCACACCAAGTCCGACGCCATGGAGACCGTCCGTCACATCATCAACGACCAGGGCTCCTGGTGGCAGCCTGAAGATCCCTCCGAGGACTCCGTGACGGCGCTCCTGGAGGAGCGTGGTGTGAAGTGGACCGACCTCGAGGGCTGGCACCGACTCGACGAGCACGAGATCGCGCTGGGCGCCCCACAGGAGCGCGCACGGGTCAAGGTCGTCCCGCGCGACGTGATGGTGCGGGTCTCCCGCGGGGAGTGATCGCGGTCGGCTAGCCTGGCCGCATGTCTGAGTGGATCCCCGACGTCCTCGGCGACGAGTTCGCGCAGCGGACGCTCGAACTCGCAGACGATCACGAAGGCCCGGTGGTCGCGACGCTGGTCAGAGCGCTGCCGACTGATTCCGGCTGGTGGGACAGACCTTTCGGCAGGTTCAGGAACCCGTTGACAAGGCGGCGCCCGCTCGACGATGTCGACGTGCTGTATGTGCACGGCTGGTCGGACTACTTCTTCCAGAAGCGCCTCGCCCGCTTCTGGACAGCGCGCGGTGCGCGGTTCTTCGCTCTCGACCTGCGCAAGTACGGCCGCAGCCTGCGTCAGGGGCAGACGCCCGGCTACATCACTGATCTCTCCACCTACGACGAGGACATCGAAGCGGCTCTCGTGGCGATGGGCCGCGGCTCCGAAGGGACGGCATCCGGCCGTCGTCTTGTCCTGCTCGGGCACTCGACCGGCGGACTCACGCTGAGCCTGTGGGCCTCGCGGCACCCTGGCGCCGCCGATGCCGTCATCCTGAACAGTCCGTGGCTGGAGTTCCAGGTGGCGTCGGTCCGTCCGCTGATCACGCCGATGGCCGAACTTCAGGCGCGGCTGCGTCCTCTCGAGGCCGCACCACAGGTCGATCTCGGCTTCTACACGCGGGCACAGCAGGAAGTCGCCGATCCCGACGATCCGGTGGAGGTGAATCTGGCCTGGCGCCCGGTGCAGACCATGGCGGTGCACGCCGGGTGGTTCCGCGCCATCCTGGCCGGGCACGCGAAAGTCGCGGCCGGCCTCTCGATCGCCGTGCCGGTGTGCGTGCTGTTGTCGGCGCGCTCCGCGACACCGACCCGATGGTCGGCCGATCTCACGTCCGCCGACACCGTGCTGGTCGTCGACGACATCGCCAAGGCGGCGCTGAAACTCGGTCCGACCGTGACGGTCGAGCGCATCGACGGCGCCCTGCACGACGTGTTCCTCTCACGGCACGAGGCCCGCGAGGAGGCCTACGCGGGCGGCCGATCAGACGTAGTGCATCGCGCGGGCGAGAAGCTCGGCCCGGTCGCCATCGCCGTCGAGAACGGCGTCGCGGAAGTCGCGATAGATCTGCTGCATCCGCTGCCGGTCGTCCTCCGGGACATCCCAGTCCCGCAGATTGCGGAACAGGGTGATGCCGGCGTCCTGGATCAGGGATCGCTGCTGCGCATTGTCGCAGCGATCACTGAGATAAGAGAACACCGCCCAACGAGTGCGGGAGATGTCGCTTCCGCCCTGCGCCGCGTACATCTCCTCCACGAGTCCGGCGAGATGCACGCGCTCAGCATCGTCGACCCTGGCAAGTCCCATACGCGTGGTCACTCCCGCCTGGTAGCCGGCGAACTCCAGCGTCTGCGCGACGACCTCGGGTGTGACCGCCGTGACCTCGGTGTACCGGCTCGGGTACATCGTCACCATGCCCAGGCGCTCCAGGCGCTGCAGCGCCTCGCGGACCGGCGTCCTCGACACGTGCAGCTCGTCCGCCACTTCGACGTCGCGGATGCGCTGCCCAGGCGCGAGTGTGCCGTCGACGATCTGCGACGCGATATGCGCGAAGACCTCCTCGGCGAGCAGCTGCTTCGTCTCGCCGCGCCCGGACCCCAGTCCTCTTCTATTCATGGATCGCCCCCAGTTGCATGTCCATATCCGGGTTCCCCATGAATCGCCCGGATGGCAACTACATCACGAAGTGCGCTGCATTGCCAACACGAGTCCTGCGGCAGGGGATTTCCCAGATGGTTCGTAATAAATGTTTCCGTGGTCGGCGAGCGTAGGGGGCGCCCGCCGACCATGGTCGATGCATTGCACGGAGCTGTCAGCCGGCCCGGTCCCCACAAGGCGTGAACCGCGATCAGAGATCGCAGCGCTGAGCCGACAGCGCATCATGCACGAGACACATCGTCTGTCGCTCCGGATGCGACGTACCCAGTCTTTCCGAACTAAACCCGTATATCAGTATGCGATCGCGGGTGGGGAAAACGAGAACCGGCCGGATGCCGCGGACTGTTCTCGCGGCATCCGGCCGGTTTCCCTGCCGATCGAGCCCGCCTCAGCGGTAGTTGATGAACTGCAGATCGATGTCGAGATCGCTGCCCTTCAGCAATGCGATCACCGCCTGCAGGTCGTCGCGGCTCTTGGACTGCACGCGCAGCTCGTCGCCCTGGATCTGGCTCTTCACGCCTTTGGGGCCCTCGTCGCGGATGAGCTTGCCGATCTTCTTCGCGTTTTCGGAGGAGATGCCGTCCTTGAGGCTCGAGACGATGCGGAACTCCTTGCCGCTGGCGAAGGGCTCGCCCGAGTCGAGGCTCTTCAGGGAGATGCCGCGCTTGATGAGCTTCGACTGGAACACGTCGAGCACCGCCTTCGCGCGCTCCTCGGTGTTCGCGATGATCAGCACCTGCTCGCCGCTCCACGCGATCGACGCACCGGTGCCCTTGAAGTCGTAGCGCTGCTCGATCTCCTTGTGGGCCTGATTCAGGGCGTTCTCTGCCTCTTGGCGATCCACTTTCGAGACGATGTCAAAGGAACTGTCAGCCATGGCAAAAGTCTAGCGACCCGCCCATTTCCGCGCAGTCTTGGAAGCGCTTTCACCTTGTTGCATGTACTCGCATGCGGTCACAGTCTGGTATCGACACGGACTTCCATTGCGCATCAGGCTGATGTCGGTGCATACTGTAAGCGCTTGCAGTCCTGCAGGCCACACGCACTGAGAGAGGCTCACACCAATGAAGGTGAACAAGAGGGGCATCGCCGCCTTCGGCGCGATCGCCATGGTTTCGACTCTGACGCTCGCCGGCTGCTCCACCGGGAGCAGCGACGACGACTCGAAGGGCGACGACGCCGCCAGCGCCCTGACCGTCTGGGTCGACTCCGAGCGCGTCGACGCGCTGCAGGGCGCCGCTGACTCCTACGAGGAGAAGACCGGTGTGAAGGTCGAACTCGTCGGCAAGTCCGTCGACGACATGAAGGACGACTTCATCCAGCAGGTCCCGACCGGCAAGGGCCCCGACATCGTCATGGGCGCGCACGACTGGCTGGGCGAGCTGTCCACCAACGGCGTCGTCGCGCCTCTCGAACTCGGCGACTCGGCGTCCGACTACCTCCCGGTCGCGCTCCAGGCCGCGACCTACGACGGCACCGTCTACATGCTTCCTTACGCGGTCGAGAACATCGCCGTGCTGCGCAACGCCGACCTCGTTCCGGCGGCCGCCACGAGCTTCGACGACATGATCTCCAAGGGCAAGTTCGTCGTCGAACAGGGCGCAGAGGGCAACCCGTACCACCTGTATCCGTTCCAGACCGCATTCGGCGCCCCCGTCTTCGGCACCGACGACTCGGGCAGCTACGACTCGGCTGACCTGCAGCTCGGCAGCGAGGGCGGCTTCGCCTTCGCCGACTGGCTCGCCGCCCAAGGCAAGAACGGCACCGGAAACCTGAACACCGACGTCGACGGCGAGATCGCCAAGCAGCAGTTCCTCGACGGCACGGCGGCCTTCTGGCTGACCGGTCCGTGGAACGTCGGCGCCGCAGTCGACGCGGGCATCAACGTGGCGATCGACCCCGTCCCCAGCCCCACCGGTGAGACCGCGTCGCCGTTCGCCGGCGTCAAGGGCTTCTTCGTCAGCGCCGAGTCCAAGAACAAGGTCGCTGCGAACGACTTCCTGGTGAACTACATCGGCACGAAGGACGTCCAGCTCGAGCTGTTCAAGGCCGGCAACGTCCTGCCCGCACTCACGGCTGCTGCAGACGAGGCTGCCTCCGACCCGATCATCGCCGGCTTCCAGGCCGTCGGCGCCGACGCCGTCCCGATGCCGGCCATCCCGGCCATGGGCTCGGTGTGGCAGTTCTGGGGCGTGGCCGAGGCTGCGATCATCAACGGTGCGGACCCGAAGACGACGTGGCAGAAGCTCGTCGACGACGTGACCGCGGCCATCAAGTAAGACACCACCAGCACCATCCTGCCGGGGCGGACGCAGCCGTCCGCCCCGGCAGCTCCACGACGGGGACGAGATGACAGACACCGCCGAGCCCACGGCTCCTCCGACCAAGCGCCAGCGTCAGGCCGCGAAGATCGCCGAAGCGGCATCCGCGCCGATCGGCTGGACTCTGCTGAAGATCCTGTTGCTCGCCGTCGTCGACGCGATCGCACTGTACGCGGCGTACGTGCTCTTCACGCATCAGGAGTGGCTGATCCTCGGCGTCGTCGTCGTGGTCGCCGTGCTCGTCAACTGGATCTACTTCTCCCGCAAGATGATCCCGGCGAAGTACCTCACGCCCGGCATCATCTTCCTCGTGATCTTCCAGGTGTTCACCCTGCTCTACACGGGGTACATCGGCTTCACCAACTACGGCACCGGACACAACGGCACCAAGGATCAGGCGATCTCCTCGCTGCTCGCGTCTGCACAGGAGCGCGTCGAGGACTCGCCGACATACCCCGTGACCGTCGTCGAGCAGTTCGGCACCTACGGCCTTCTCGTCACCGACCCCGACTCCGGTGACGCCCTGCTCGGCACCGCGGAACAGCCTCTGCAGGAGGTCGACGCCGACTTCGAGGGCGGTCAGGCGGTCGCCACCGATGGATGGACCACGCTTCCGCTCGCCAAGGTGTTCACGCTGTCGGCCGAGCTCGAGAAGCTGTCGGTGCCCTTCAGCGACGACCCCAACGACGGCAGCCTTCGCGCCCCTGACGGTCAGAAGGGGTACCTGTACATCTCGACGCTCGAGTACGACGCGGATGCCGACACCATCACCGACTCCGACACGGGCACCGTGTACTCGGATCTCGGCACCGGGGCCTTCACCGCCGACGACGGCGAGCAGCTGCTGCCCGGCTGGCAGACGACGGTCGGCTTCGACAACTTCGTGCGCGCGGTCAGCGACGAGTCCATCCGCGGCCCGCTGATCTCCGTGACGATCTGGACGTTCGTGTTCGCCCTCGTCTCCGTGGCCTCCACCTTCTTCCTCGGCCTGCTGCTCGCCCTGGTCTTCAACAACACGAGGATGCGGTTCCGCAACGGCTACCGGATCATCCTGATCCTGCCCTACGCGTTCCCCGCCTTCCTCTCCGCCCTCGTCTGGGCCGGCATGATGAACGAAAGCTTCGGGTTCATCAACCAGGTGATCTTCGGCGGCGCCGAGATCCCGTGGCTCACGGATCCGACGCTCGCGAAGGTGTCGGTGCTGATCGTGAACCTGTGGCTCGGCTTCCCCTACATGTTCCTCGTGTGCATGGGCGCGCTGCAGGGCATCCCCTCCGAGGTCAACGAGGCGGCCGTCATGGACGGCGCGAACCCGTGGCAGATCTTCCGCCGCATCAAGCTGCCGCTGTTGCTGGTGACGGTCGCGCCTCTGCTGATCTCGTCGTTCGCGTTCAACTTCAACAACTTCAACCTGATCTACATGCTCACCAACGGCGGACCCCGTTTCGACGACGTGAACATCCCGGTCGGGCACACCGACATCCTCATCTCGATGGTCTACAAGGTGGCCTTCACCGGCCAGAACCGCGATTACGGTCTGGCCTCCGCCTTCACCATCCTGATCTTCATCGTGGTGGCGACGATCTCGATCATCAGCTTCCGCAAGACCAAGGCACTCGAGGAGCTGAACTGATGAGCACCGCCCGCACCGTCACGAACGAGCAGCTCCTCGCTCCGCGCAAGCGCAGTTTCGGACAGTGGTTCGCCGACACCGGATGGCGTCACCTCGTCGCCATCGTGGTCAGCGCGTTCGCGCTGTTCCCCCTGCTGTACGTGCTGTCGGCCTCGCTGAACCCGCGGGGCACGTTGACCGGGTCGAACCAGCTGTTCTCGGCCATCGGCATCGACAGCTACGTGCGCATCCTCAGCGACCCGCAGAACCCCTACGGCCTGTGGTTCCTGAACACGCTCCTGATCGCGGTGATCACGGGTGCGTCGACCGTGTTCATCGGCGCGCTTGCCGCGTACGCGTTCTCGCGCATGCGGTTCACGGGCCGTCGTGTCGGACTCGTGACGATCGTCGTCGTGCAGATGTTCCCGCAGCTGCTCGCGGTCGTGGCGATCTTCCTGCTCATGACCACGCTGGGCGACTGGTTCCCGGCCATCGGCCTGAACACGCACACCGGCCTCATCCTCGTGTACCTCGGTGGAGCGCTGGGCGTGAACACCTACCTGATGTACGGCTTCTTCAACACGCTGCCGATCGAGCTCGACGAGGCGGCGCGCATCGACGGTGCGGGTCACGCGCGCATCTTCTTCACGATGATCCTGCCGCTGGTCGCTCCGATCCTGGCGGTCGTGGCGCTGCTGTCGTTCATCGGAACCGTGAACGAGTACGTGATCGCGAGCATCATGCTCGTCGACGTCGACAAGCAGACCCTTGTGGTCGGGCTCACGAAGCTCGTCGCGAACCCGCGTTACGCGGACTGGTCGGCGTTCTCGGCCGGCGCGGTGATGGCGGCCGTCCCGGTCATGATCTTGTTCCTGTTCCTGCAGAAGTACATCGTCGGCGGGCTGACCGCCGGCGCGACCAAGGGCTGATCTCCGCGATCGCGGTCAGTCGTCGCCTGCCGGCTTCGACTGGCCGCCGCTGACGGTGTCGAGAACCTCGTCCTGCACGCGCTCGAGCGCGAGCCGCAGTGCGCCGTCGAGCACCGGGTTGCCGTCCAGGCTCGACAGCAGCACCGGAGGGCGGGCGACGACGGTCGCGTGCAGGTGATGCTGCACCAGGCTGCGCAGCCGCTCGCCGCCGGCCAGCGCGATGTCGCCGGCGAGCACGATGAGATCGGGATCCACGATCGCGACGACGGCCGAGAGGCCGAGGGCCAGCCGTGAGGCGATCTCGTCGAGGGCGGATGCTGCGCCGTCGCCGCCGGCGGCGACCGCCTCTGTCATGGCCTGGACCGCAGTGTCGGCCGAGAACCCGTGCTCGGCCAGCACGCGGCCGAGCGCAGGTGCGCCGGCGAGCGCCTGCATGCCGCTCGCCCCGAACTCGTTCGTCTCCTGCGGCACGGGCGCGCCGGGCACCGGCAGCTCGGCGATCTCGCCGGCCCCGCCCGTGAGGCCGCGATGAACGCGTCCTCCGAACATCAGCCCCATGCCGATGCCGTCCGACACCCACAGTTCGACGAAGCTGTCGTCGCGGGTCGCGACACCGTGCGCACGTTCGGCGATCGCGACGAGGTTCACATCGTTCTCGATGTCGACGGGAGCGCCGACGCTGTCCTGCAGGGCGACGGTGAGTCCCGGCCGCTGCCAACCGGGCAGATGCGCGGCGAAGCGCAGGCGGTCGGATGTCGGATCGATCGCGCCCTGGATGCCGATGACGACTCTGCGGACAGCGGTTGCGGCGATGCCGGCATCCGCGCACGCGCCGGTCAAGGCGCGCTGCACCTGCGCGGCGGGGTCGACCTCGACACCGTCCTGCGTGTCGAGGGAGAAAGCGCCGATCACCGAGCCCGCGAAGTCGATCACGACGGCCTCCGTGCGCTCCGGAGTGACATCCATGGCGGCGGCGTACGCCGCGGTCTCGTTCGCGCTGAACAGTTCGGCCGCGCGTCCGACGGCCCCGTCGCGATTGCCGTCGCTTTTGACGAGGCCGCTCTCGCGGAGCTGTGTCAGCAGGTGCGAGGCCGTGGGCTTCGACACCGCGAGCAGGGCCGCGATCTCGGGACGGCTCAAGGGACCGCGGTCGAGAAGCAGCCGCAGGGCGGCACGGGCGTTGATGGCTCGGACGACGCTGGTTCCGGTCGGGGGAGTGGGCACGATGTCCTCGATGTCTCATGGTCGGGTACTCCGCATGCTACAGACCTGCAGCGCAGATGAACGGCAGGAGAACCGCGCCATCCGCCCATTGCGTGACGAACGTTCCTCCGGTATAACTCTTCGTAAAGAATCTTTCCTAAACATTCTTTACCCCCCCAACCCTCACGGAGGAATCATGCGTCAACGTCGACCATTGCTGGCTCTGCTGGCTGCTGCGATCGTGATACCGCTCAGCGGCCTCATCGCCACCTCAGCCCAGGCAGCCACCACCGTCAGCCTGCGCGACCCGGTCAAGCGGGAGATCGCGCAGGAGATCGTCACCTCGGCCGAGAACTCGGTCCTCGACTGGTACAACCGGTACGACTACATCGAGGACATCGACGACGGGCGCGGCTACACCGGCGGCATCATCGGGTTCACCTCGGGAACGAGCGACATGCTGGAGCTCGTCGAGCGGTACACGAAGAAGTACCCGAGCAACGGGCTGGCGAAGTACCTCCCCGCGCTGCGCAGCGTCGACGGCACCGACTCGCACGCCGGTCTCGGGTCCGCGTATGAGGCGGCGTGGAAGGCGGAGGGCGCCAAAGCCGCGTTCCAGCGTGCGCAGCGCGACCTGACCCGCGAATGGTACTTCGACCCCTCGGTCGATCTCGGACTCAGCGACAAGATCGGCGCACTGGGCCAGTTCATCTACTACGACGCTGCGGTCGTGCACGGCTTCGACGGCATGCAGGACATCCGCACCGAGGCGAGGAAGAAGGCCAAGACACCGGCGGAGGGCGGCAACGAGACGACGTATCTCAACGCCTTCCTCGACGCTCGCGTCATCGAGATGCAGAAGGAGGCGGCCCACGAAGACGTCACGCGCATCGAGACGGCTCAGCGGGTGTGGCTCCGCGCGGGCAACCTCAACCTCGACACCCCGTTGAACTGGTCGGTCTACGGCGAGGCCTTCAGCATCCCGTCGAACCCGACGCCCCGCTGGCCGCTCGATGAGATCGGCGGCCCGAACCCCACGTCTTCTCCGACGCCGACGGCGTCTCCGACGCAGAACCCCGGCACGGCGACGTTGATCTCGAAGAACAAGCCGGTCACGGCGTCGACGGTCGAGGGCACGGGCTTCGAAGCCGCGAAGGCGGTCGACGGGAACGCGACCACCCGGTGGTCGAGCGTGGAGGGCGTGGACCCGCAGTGGGTGCGCATCGACCTCGGCACCGGCTCCACCGTGAACAAGGTCGTCCTGAAATGGGAAGCCGCCTACGCCTCCAAGTACCGCATCGAGACCTCGAACGACGGCACCACCTGGACCACCCTCGCCACCGAAGCCGCAGGCAACGGCGGGACCGACGAGTTCACCAACCTCTCCGGCACCGGCCGCTACCTCCGCATCTACGGCACCGCCCGCGGCACCGCCTACGGCTACTC
>JAEKKN010000033.1:58933-81671 GCA_019510305.1 Microbacterium sp. | reverse complement strand
CGTGTTCAAGTACCCGCCATGATCGTTGCGAGTGGGATCGAGGGCACGACCTAGAACAACGATGCGCGTTTGCACACCTCGGAGTTCGAACGCGGCGGCGATGGACTGCGCGTGCGAACCGGTGACCCACGTGTCGTCGAGGATCAGCACTCGCTGCGCTCCACCGAGCGTCGCAGAATTGATCTCCCAGAAGTCCGGCCTGAGCACGCGCCGCGCGTTTCGGTCGCCGCCGCTCGGGCCGACATACGTCGGGGTGGCCCGAGGTCGCGATGGGGCGATCATGGAGAGCAGGTGGGTCTCGAGAGGATGCGGCCCCTCGCGCTGCCCACTCGTGCTCGGTACATGAGTGACAGCGAAGGGCCGCTCCGCACCGTTGGGGATGATGCATCCCGAGTGCTTCGACAGTGCGAGCCAGAGAAGGATCCGCAGTCGATCTATCTGCTCAGGCGTCCCGGTCGCCTCCTTGTACTGGCTGAAACACGTCATTGCCAACACGGGGCTGCTCCCCAGTGTGGTGACCACAAATATCCATAAACTGCGCGACGCCGGATTCATCACATATGTCGGCAGTGCGCCCCACGAACGCACAAAGATTTATCGGATCAACGAGAATCCGTGGTGGCGCGCTGCCCGCGAGTACGCGGCCGCGCGCGCTCGCCAGACAATCTGAGGCGTCACGCCGCCACCAACCTGCTCGAGTCCGGACCGCGACACTGCCGCACGCAGGCCGTCCCACAGACCGGAGGGCAAAGCTCCGCGTCAACTCCGCGACGGCTTGAGATCTCTCCCCCTACCAGCCTGCTGGGCAGGCCGGTAGCGACCTCGTTCTGGACCCCAGGTCCAGGTTGCAGTTGGCCGATAATTCGCCATGTCGCCGCCAACTGGGCGTGGAATCCGCCATCTCCAGCTGGAACCTACAGTCAGTTGAAGTCGCCGCCCGGCGCCATGTCGGCGAACCGCGAGTAGTGACCCTGGAACGCGACGGTGATCGTCGCGGTCGGGCCGTTACGGTGCTTGGCGACGATCAGGTCGGCCTCGCCGGGGCGCACGTCCTTGTCGTAGACCGAGTCGCGATGCAGCAGGATCACCATGTCAGCATCCTGCTCGATCGATCCTGACTCGCGCAGGTCGCTGATGGCGGGCTTCTTGTCCTGCCGCTGCTCCGGACCACGGTTCAGCTGCGACAGCGCGATGACCGGCACCTGCAGCTCCTTGGCGATGAGCTTGAGGCTTCGGGAGAACTCCGAGACCTCCTGCTGACGCGACTCGACGCGCTTGCCGGAGGTCATCAGCTGGAGGTAGTCGATGATGACCATGCGCAGGCCTTCGCGCTGCTTGAGCCGGCGGCACTTTGCCCGGATCTCGACGAGTGTCATGTTCGGGCTGTCGTCGATGTAGAGCGGAGCGTCGTTGATGCGACCGCGGGTCGCGGCGACGGTCGTCCAGTCGCGCGGGTCGAGGTTGCCCTTTCGCATGTTCTGCAGCGGGATCGCCCCCTCGGCGCTGAGCAGACGCATCGCGATCTCGCTCTTGCCCATCTCGAGCGAGAAGAAGACGGAGGGCAGGTTGTGGCCGATGGATGCCGACCGCGCGAAGTCGAGGGCGAGCGTCGACTTTCCCATGGCGGGTCGCGCGGCGACGACGATCATCTGGCCGCCGTGCAGGCCGTTGGTCAGTTCGTCGAGTTCGCGGAAGCCGGTCGGGACGCCGGTCATCGAACCGTCTCGGCCGTTGGCCGCCTCGATCTCCTCGATCGCCGCGTCGACGGCCGTCTGCAGAGGCACGTAGTCCTCTGCAGTCTCAGATCCGGTGATCGAGTAGATCTCGGCCTGCGCGGTGTTGACGATGTCGGTGGCGTCACCCTCACCGGCGTAGCCGAGCTGCACGATGCGCGTTCCGGCGTCGACGAGGCGCCGCAGGATCGCGCGCTCCGACACGATGCCGGCGTAGTAGCCCGCGTTCGCCGCGGTCGGCACGATCGAGGTGAGCGTGTGGAGATAGTCGGCACCGCCCGCCCGGCTGAGCTCGCCGGTCTTGATGAGCTCGTCGGTCACGGCGACGACGTCGGTCGGCTCGCCGTGCGAGTAGAGCGACAGGATCGCCTCGAAGATCAGCTCATGCTTCGGGATGTAGAAGTCGGCGCCCTTGAGCGTCTCGATCACGTCGGCGACCGCGTCCTTCGACAACAGCATGCCTCCGAGCGCGCTCTGCTCGGCGAGCAGATCGTGCGGCGGAGTCCGCTCCGGATGACGCTGCCCTCCGAGGCGTTCCTCCGAGATGTCGGCGATCGACACAGGCTTCCCTTCGATGCGACGAGTGGGTGCTTCCGCGACCTCATCCAGTCAGGTGCACAGCGAATCAGCATCCACTGACATTCGGTCGCTCGACCACGCTATTCACGCGGTCAACCCCATGCAACACAGCCTGTGGATAACTATGTGGAAAGGATGCGGAGAAACTCGGAGTGTCTGTGCACAACGCATGTGGATAACCCGGTGGACTACTAGAGTTTTGGACGGGTTTATTGCTTATGACCTGGTCTTTTGAGTTTCCCCACCCTGTGTACAACATTCGGCCTCAAGCGGGGATTGAAGGTTGGTCGTGCAGATGTCCACATGTGCAGAACCTGGGGAAAGTCAAGCCGGGCCCGCGGTCGGGCGCGTCACTCGACGCCGTATGCCGAAACACTCGTATATCTGCTCCTGGACAGTCGCTTTCGGCGGGAGTAGTCTCACCCCATCGACGCATCCGCGCCGAGATTGCGTTTGCCTTCAGAGGGGGAGGTGGAACGTGGACGCTCGGGCCACCCGGGCCGGTTCAACCGGCCTCATCTGGGGTGGCGCTGCTGTGCTCGCGTGGGCCGCGTTCACTCTCTTCACCGGAGGCGGATCCGCACACGCGGATGAGGGGGATGGACCGATCGACAGTCTGACCGGCGTCGTGAGCAGCACGGTCACGGCGGTCACGGCACCCGTGACACCGGTGGTCACGCAGATCGTCGCACCCGTCGTCACCGCCATCGCGGCCCCGGTGCAACAGACCGTGCCGGCCGTGGTCACCACGGTCACTCAGACGGTCGCGCAGGTCCCGGTCGTCGGACCGGCGACTGCACCTGTCGTCTCCGCGGTGACCGACACCGCCCAGACGGTCGTGCAGCCTGTCGTCGACGTCGTGGGGAGCACTCCCGTCTCCCAGGTGACCACGCCTGTCATTGACGTCGTCACCGGGCTCCCGATCGTCGGCGACCTCGTCGACGATCTCGGTGTGCCCCGGCTGATCGACGATGTGGTCGGAATCGTCGACGACACCACGGACGTCGTCGGCGGCGTGGTCGAAGGAACCGTTCCGCCTGTTCTCGAAGGCCTCGAGCCGCTCCTTCCCGCAGAACCGATCACTCCGGCCTCCCCGAATCCTGACGACGGCCAGACGGTGAGTCCGCCCACGGCGCCGACGGCATCCGTCGGGGTGTCCGCTGTCGCAGTCACCTCCGGAGCGCCCGCTCGCGGCCCCGCGCATCCGAGCAACGGCGGTTCTGCGGGTCCCGACGGCGACGCGCCCTGGCCGTCCGGCGACCCGGCCGCCGCTCCCCCCACGACGCCGATCTCCCCGTCTTCCTCCGCCGGTTCCGGCGGAGGTACAGCTGCCACCGCCGCTCGCATCAGCGACGACGGTGTTCCCCCGCTTCGTGCTGAGAAGCGGAACCACGGCGCGACCGATGACGCCCTGCCGACGTCTCCGGTCGCCGACCACGACGTCGCTCCTGACTGACGCCCTGTCGAGTCGTCCCCTCGCGGACGACAGATGACGTGCTGCGCGCGCACCCGAATCCCGCGCGCATCCCATCAATCGACACAGCTCAGTCAGGAGCATCACCATGCGCACCTTCTTGAAGCGGGCCCTGTGGGGCACGCTCATCGCCGGCGGGATCACCCTGCTCGGCGCCTCGGTCGCCAACGCGGCTGAGACCGATGGAGAGGACGGCATCCTCTCCGGCACCCAAGTGATCGCGCCGATCTCGGCTCCGATCACGATCGCGGGCAACGCGATCTCCGTTCTCGGCACCTCGGCCTCTCAGACGCCGCCAGCGACGGCTCCCGCGCCTGCCCCCGCCCCCTCGGCGGAGACGAGCGGCGCGTCAGGCACAGCCTCCGGCAGTCAGGCCGTGGTCACCGTGAACCTCCCGATCACCGTGCAGGACAACGCCCTGAGCGTTCTCGGCACGTCTTCGACCAGCACCCCGGCCGCGGATCCTCAGACGGTGGCTCCCCAGGCACCCACCGCGGTTCCCCAGACCGCGCCGACGGCCGGGGTGCCGTCCATCACGACCGACGGAGCTGAGGGGCTGCTCTCGGGCAGCCAAGCGCTGCTGAAGGTCGACGCGCCGATCACCGTAGCGGGGAACGCCATCGCGGTGCTCGGTTCCAGCACGGCCACAGGAGCGGATGCCGCAGCACCGGCGTCCGCCGCTTCAGCTCCGCTGGACGCTGTGACAGGCGGTTCCGACGGGATCGGCAGCGGCACCCAGGTCGTCGCACCCGTGACCGCACCGGTCTCGGTGCTGGGCAATGCCGTGTCGGTGCTCGGCACCAGCTCCTCGACAGGTGGCCCGTCGTCGGCGCCGTCCTCCGCCCCTGCAGGTGAGGTCTCCACGTCCGGCGACGACGCGATCCTGGGCGGCAGCCAGGTCGTCGCGCCCGCCGGCGCACCGGTCTCCGTCGTCGGCAACGCCATCTCGGCGCTCGGCACCAGCACCGTGACCAGGGGCTCCGGCGGGGTTCCCGCTGCCGGCCCCGGACTCGGCGGCGCCGTGACCTCGGGCAACGGATCGATCCTGGGAGGAACTCAGATCGCCGCGCCGCTGAGCGCTCCCATCACGATCGGCGGCAATGCGATCACGGTCGGTGGCACCAGCGAAGTCAGCGATCCGGGAACGGGCCCCGGCACCGATCCGGGAACGGACCCCGGCACTGACCCGGGAACGGACCCCGGCACTGATCCGGGAACGGATCCCGGCATCACGCCGGGCTCCGACCCCGGCACCACGCCCGGCTCCGACCCCGGCACGACGGCTCGGGGAGCGGCCGCGACCGCAGTGGGCGCTGACGCGCTCGCCACCACCGGAGGGTCCCCAGCGCTCGGGCTCACCGCGGTTGCCGCACTCCTCCTGCTGTTCGGGACCGGCCTGCTGCACCGCCGTCGACTGACGGCGTAACGAAACCCCGGCAGGCCCGATCATCCTCGGGGGAGGAGATGCCGGCCTGCCGGCGCGTCGATGCGCCGGATCAGCGGACGTCGTGCGGTTGCCCCTCGGCAGCTCGGTGTCCGCGGCGCTCACGCGAACGGATGCCCCGTGGCCCTCACCACGGGGCATCCGTGATGCCCTCAGAACGCAGAACGCCCCCCGTCCCGGAGGACGGAGGGCGTTCGAGCTTCGACAGGGCGTGCGTTACTTGGCAGCGACCACCTGAAGCGTGATGACAGCGGTCACATCGTCGTGCAGACGAACGTGGCCTCGTGCTCACCGGTCGACTTGATGGTCGACGTGATGTGCACCTTGCGCTTGTCGATCGAGCCGAGACCGGCGGCTGCGACAGCAGGGGCGAGAGCCCCGAACCCGCCCCGGGCGTCCGTGCAGGCGTCTCGCACCGCCTTCTGAGTACGCGTGACGCGGGCAGCGCGGCAGCCTCGGAGCACCGGTGCACCGGTGCACCGGCGCAGAGGATGCCCCTTGTGGTCCCCCACCTCGGGGCATCCTCCCGTCCGGGTCCGCGGTCGCGGGATTCAGCTGATGTCGGCGACGAGCGCCGCGGCGACGTCGACCGCCTCCCGCTCGTGGTCACGCAGCACGTCGCCTCCCATCCCTCCGACGATCGGCATGTACGCGTCCTCGATGCCGGTGCGCTCCCCCGACATCAGCTCCAGCACCTTGAGCCCGCAGAACGGCACATAATACGGGCTGTAGCCGCCCTCCTGCACCACGACGACGCGACCGTCGCACAGTTCATCGGCCGCATCCAGGACGTGCTGGGCGATGCGCTCGTAGCCGTCGGATCGCACCATCATCCGCGCCAGCGGATCCATGATCGACGCGTCGAATCCACTGGCGATCAGGATGAGGTCGGGGTTGAAGGCGCGCAGCGCCGGAACGACCACCTCGCCGAACGCGTAGTCGTACACCGCGTTGCCCCCGCCGGGAGGCAGCGGCACGTTCAGGGTGTAGCCGAAGCCGTCCCCTTCGCCCCGTGCGTCGACAGGGCCGGAGGCCGGCGGGAAGCAGTTGTCCTGATGCACCGACACGTTGAGCACGTCGGACCGCGACCAGAAGATGTCCTGCGCGCCGTTGCCGTGGTGCACATCCCAGTCGACGATCGCGACGCGGCCGACACCCAGGACCTCTCGCGCGTAGCTCGCCGCGACAGCGACGTTGTTGAAGATGCAGAAGCCCTTCCCGTTCGCGCGTTCGGCATGGTGGCCCGGCGGATTCACCAGTGCGTAAGCGTTCCTCACCTCGCCGGCGACCACCGCGCGGGTCGCCGCGATCGCGCCACCTGCGGCGAGCAGCGCGATCTCATGACCGCCCTGGCCGAAGGGCGAGCCGCCGTCACCGGCGTCGCCGCCCTTCGGCCAGGCGCTCTCCTTCAGGATCCGCTCGTAGTGGGCGCGATCGTGCACGCGGAGGATGTCCTCCTCCTGCGCGAGCTGTGCCTCGATCGGCGTCAGCCGCTTGAGCAGGCCGGAGGTCGCGATCAGCTCATGCAATCTGCGTTTCGTGTCGGGATGAGCGACGTGCGCAGCCACCGGCTGCAGCCGGTCCGCGACACTCGACGGCGCAAGTCCGCCGGTGCCGGTGTCCGCCCAGCCGTAGAGCGCGTCCCACACATAGCCGGTTCGTGAAGTCATGGCGCTCCCTCTCAGAGGCGGTGCAGGAACCAGTCGCCCAGGCGAGCGCCGGCGACGGACATGTAGTCATAGCTGCAGTGCAGCGAACCTGCGCCGTCGTAGATGTCGACGGTCACGTCGTCGCTGGTCAGCGCCTCGACGAAGCGGTTCGCGCCCTGGATGTCCATGATGATGTCGGCGGTGCCGTGCATGACGTAGACGGGGATCTTCAGCTTGTCGGCGACGCCGTCGAGCGTGAACTCGGCGAGCTTCGCGCGGGCCTCCGCATCGTCTTTCGAGCCGCTCAGCCACTGCAGCTGCTGCTGCAGCGGCGGGTAGAACTCGTAGAAGTCGGTGAGGATGCTCCAGGTTCCGCACCACGCGGCGACGGCCTTCACGCGAGGCTCGAAGGCCGCGGCGCGCGGTGCGTAGTAGCCGCCGAAGCTGACGCCCGCCAGGCCGATGCGATCGCCATCCACGTCATCCCGCTGCTCGAGGAAGTCGAGGACCGCCGCGACGGGCACCTCGTAGTCCGGCCTGCTGTACAGCTGCTTGAACCGGAGAGAGCTGCCGCGGCCAGGCGTATCGACCATCACCACGTTCATGCCGCGCGCCGGGAACTCGGTTCCTCCGAGGAAGTACAGCTCCTCCGCCCAGGAGTCGGCACCGCCGAGGAACAGCACGGTCGGGCGGGCGACGCCGGAGGCGTCGGGGCGCACGATGTAGCCCTCCATCTCCACGCCGTCGAACGGCACGGCGATCTGCTCGATGAGCCCGCCGCTCAGCTCGACCGCCTTGCGGAAGTTCTTCCTGCCCTCGTTGTACGCCTCGGTGCGGCGCGGGTCTGAGGAGTCGAGGAAGAACTCGGAGTGACGCCAGTAGCTCATCGCCCGGAAGAACGCGCGCCGGGCCGTGGTGATCTCACCGCGGTCGAGCGCCGCCTGCGCGGCATCCGCGATCTCCCTGCCCGTGCGGCTCCACTCGCGCTGCCACACCTCGCCGTCCGTGGTCTCGGTGCCGATGCGCTGGGCCGTCCGCGCGCATTCGAACAGGTCGGCGCCGCCGACCGCCACCTGCGAGAGCAGGCGCATGGTCTGCAGCGACCAGTCCTCGTCCTGCGGGAAGAGCTCGATGAGCGACAGGGCGTCGCCGTTCTGTGCCGTGGCCACGGCCGATTCCTGTGTTGCCGTCGTCATGATGACTCCTTACGTCGTTGTCTTCGGTGGTCTTCTGTTGGTGTGATGAGACTGCTCGGGTCCGCGCCTACATGGACACGGTGGCGAGTTCGTCGTGGAACTCGCGCCACGGCATCCGGTTCGCGATCGCCTGCTTGTACTGCGCGAGGTGCCTGGGGGACCCGACGCACACGGCACCGGTGATGACGTCGCCATCGCCGAACACGGCGACGAGCTTGTCATCGGTCTTCAGCACGGTGCGCTGCTCCATACCGGCGGAGAAGTGCCCGATTGCGCGCATCTTGGTGCCGTGCTGGTCCGACCAGAGATAGGGGATCGAGCGGAACGCCGCCGTCTCACCGAGCAGGGTGCCCGCCGCATGGCGGCCCTGCTCGACCGCGTTCGTCCAGTGCTCCACCCGCATCTCGATGTCGAACGCGGGGTTGCGCCACCGGGCGACGTCGCCGGCGGCGACGACGTCCGGCAGGGACGTCGAGAGGTCGGGGCGGCACCTCACGCCGTCGTCCAGTTCGATGCCGCTGCCGGCGAGCCAGTCGACGGCGGGTTTCGCGCCGATCCCCGCGACTGCGATGTCACCGGTGACGCTGGCGCCGTTGGTGAGCTGGGCGATCGTGCCGGTGTCCGTGCCGGGGCCGTCGCCGGACAGCGACGCGGCCGCACTGTCGGTGGCGAAGCGCACGCCGTTGCGCTCATGCAGGTTGCGGTACCACCGGCTGACTTCACCGCCGAAGGTGCGCGCGAGCGGCAGGGATGACGACTGGACGACCGTCACCTCCATGTCGAAGCGACGGGCGACGCTCGCCGCCTCCAGTCCGATGAACCCCGCGCCGAGGACGATCATGTGGCGTCCGGCGGTGAGCTTCGGCTGCAGCGCCCGGACATCTGCGAGAGTGCGGATCGAGTGCAGTCGCGGAGCCTTGATGGCGCTCGGCAGCGACTTGACCCGCGAACCGGTCGCGATCACGAGCCCGTCGTAGCGGATCTCCGACCCGTCGTCTGAGCGGACGATGCGGGCGCCCGCATCGAGGCCGATCGCCCTCGCGCCGAGACGGAGGTCGATGTCCATGTCGCGGTACCACTGCTCCGGATGCAGCAGCAGCTGATCCTCGGTGCTCTCCCCGCTGAGCAGCTCCTTCGACAACGGCGGACGGTCGTACGGCAGATCCTGCTCCGCGGAGAGGATCGCGATGTCGCCGTCGTATCCGCGCTCACGCAGCGACTCCGCGGCGTTCACTCCCGCGAGAGAGCCGCCGACGACGACCACGTTCTTCATCAGAGATCCTCGAGATGGATCGCATGCGCCGGGCAGCCGCGCTTGGCCGCCTCGGCCAGACCGCGCAAGACGTCGTCGTGCTCGTCGCCGAGGATGATCGCCTTGTTCGTGTCGTCGTCGATGTCGAACAACGCGGACGCCTCCACCAGGCAGTTCGCGTAGCCCTGGCAGGCGGGGAGGTCGACGGTGATCTTGAACGCCATGGTGCTTCTCCTTCGTGCGGTGCGGGTCAGTGACCCGAGGAATCCAGATGCGGCAGAGCCGGCGTGACGGTGGCGGCACGAGCGGCCTGCGGCGTGTTCCGGCTGCGCAGCGTGCGCACCACCCCGCCGGTGATGACCGCGGAGATGCCCGGGATGTCGCCGACCTCCAGCGCGCCGAGCGCGTCGTCGCGGGTGGAGCCCCACGGTGCGTCCATGATGACGATGTCCGCTGCTCTGCCGGGTTCGAGGAACCCGGCAGGCAAGTCCCAGACGTTCGCGTTGTTGCCGGTCGCGGCCGCCCACACCAGCGCGGGGGCGACCCGGGAGAGGGATGACAGCTCGGCGACGGTCTTCATCACGCCGAGGGGCATCACGCCGGTGCCGGTCGGGGTGTCCGAGCCGATCACGATCCGATCGAACATGTCCCTGTCGAAGGCACGGTCGATGATCCTGACCGCGGAACGCAGGTTGCCGGCCTGCACCAGCTGCAGCGCCATGTCGGTCTGGTCCATGAGCAGGTCGACTCCGTCCTCGTGCAGGGAGGTCGGTCCGCCGTTGATGTGCCCGCAGATGTGCGGCGCGAGCAGCATCAGATGCTCCGGGGTGATCGGCTTGCTGCCGGGGATGCTGGCTCCGCCGGAGTGCGACATCACGGTAATCCCGTGCTCCTTCGCCCAGCGCACCTGATCGGCCCCGTCAGCCGGGTCGGCGTACCGGCCGAAGCCGAACTTCGCCAGATGCACCCCGGCTTCCTGCAGGTCGGCGAAGTCCTTCTCGCTGAGGGTCGGCTCCAGCACGACGGCCCCGGCGTGCACCGTCATGCCGTTCGGGTGGAAGTTGTCGAAGCACTCCTTCGCGGCGATCGCGAGGGCTTTCACCCCGGATGCCGTGCTCGGGCGCCCCGGCGCGTGGATCTCGCCCGGCGAGACGACGCTGGTGATGCCGCCGTGCACGTAGCTGGCGAGGAAGTCGACGGTCTTCTGCCGCGGTGTGTAGTCACCGAGCACCACGTGGCAGTGCGAGTCGATGAGCCCCGGCGCCACCGTCGTGCCCTGTGCGCCCAGGACGAGGGGCGAGGCGTCGACCTCGGCCTGCAGCTCGCTCTGCGACCCGACCGCGGCGATCACACCGTCGCGGACGATGACGGTGTCGGCGCCGGTCACGATCGGGGCGCGCCAGCGGCCGGACAGGATGGTCGCGGCGCCGACGATCGCCAGGGAGCCGCTCACAATCCCTTCTCCCTTGCCTCGGCGACGGACATCCCGCCGACGCGAGCGTTGATCCGCCCGCGGTTGGCGACGGCGGCGATGACCACGAGCTCGTTCGGGTGCGGCGCATCCGGCACGCGCACCTCCATCGCGTCGTAGTGCGAACGCACCCACACCTCGTCCTTGTACGCGATCGGCACGTCGATCGACGCCCCGGCCGCAGCCGGCTTGGTGACGGAGGTGATCCAGGCGTCCCCGCCGCCGATGGCGTCGCGGAACGCGTTGCCGAACACCGAGGTGAGGGCTGCGTTGATGTGCTCTTGCTCGCCGTCGGAGCCGACGAGACCGGCCTTGCCGTAACTCTCGACCGGGGCGCCGAGCAGGCGCAGCGCCTCGGCACCGAGCATCCGCCCGATCTCGTCGGAAGCCTCAATGAGGGCCGAGAGGTCCTCGACGTAGCCCTGTCCGGCATACGGGTTCGCGATCACCGCGCAGACCGCGACCCGGCGCAGCGGGCCTGCGTCGTCGCTCCGGTCGGCCGCGGTGCGGATCTCCTCGATCTGCGAGAACACTTTGCGGATCGCGATGCTCTTCTCGGTCATTTCTTCTCTCATCTCGGACGGTGTCTCGGGTGGGGTGGGTCGCTGGGCGGCTGCCGGCTACAGCCGCCTGCCGCCGTCGGTGCGGATGACGACGCCGGTGACGACCTTCGCGTCGACGGGGTCGGCGAGGAACCGGTAGGCGCCGGCGTGGTCTTCGGGCATCGCGGTGATGCCGAGCAGGGTGCCGGCGGCGATCCGCTCGTTCCGCCCGTCGACCTGGTCGGCGGTACGGGTCTGACCGAGCGAGGACAGGCCGCCGAACCGGGTCCCCCCGGTTCCGCCTGGGGCGACGCCGTTCACCCGGATGTCGGGGGCGAGCTCGGCGGCGAGGTGGTCGACGACGCCGCGCAGCGCCCACTTCGAGCTCCCGTAGAGCACGCCGCCGCCGGTCGCGGCGAACGCCGACTCCGACAGGGTGAGCGTGATCGAACCGTGGGCGGCACGCAATGCCGGGACGGCGGCGTTGACCGCGAGGAGCGTGGCGCGCACGTTCACCCGCCAGCTCTCCTCCGCCGCCACCAGGAGCTCTTCGCCGGCGAGATCGCTGATGCGGCAGCGGTCGTCGAAGACGCCGATCCCGCAGGTGAGGTTGTCCAGCCGGCCGTCGCCGTCAACAGCGGCGGCGACCGCGGTGCGCAGGGTGTCGAGCTCGGTGCCGTCCCCGACGAGGGTGCGGATGCGGCCCCCGGAGGCTTCGCGCACGGCGGCCGCTCCGGTAACCGAACGGTTCAGCACCGTGACGATCGCACCCTCCCGGTCGTACCGCTCGGCGGCGGCGCGGGCGATGCCGGAGCCGCCGCCGGTGACCAGGATGTGCCGCCCTGCGAGCGTCGCACTCATGCGCCGGGCGTCCTCGTCAGCAGGTTCGTGATGAACTCCGGCTCCTGGTAGCTGAGCACGTCGAGGGCGACGGCGTCGTAGCGGACGCAGGTGCCGCGGCGCGGCGACCAGATCTCGAGCCTCATGCCGTTGCGGGTCTGCACCTTGCGAACGACCACGTCGGCGAACTCGTTCGCGATGATGATGGGTCCGTCATTACCGCCGTCGCGCGGGTACTCGAGCGCCTCACCGGCATCCGGGTTCTCCGCATGCGCTGCTGGTTCGGACATGATTCCTCCTGCGGGATGACGGGCTAGATGAAGATGGACAGGTTGTGCGCGTTGATGACGGCCTGATCGATGGCCGCCCAGCGGCGGGCGAGCTCGTAGCCGTCGGCGGTGCGCCGGACGAGGTCCTTGCGGAACGCGGAGACCAGGTTGGGGTCCGGGCTGTCCCCGCGACTGCGGTAGATCAGGCAGTACGAGGAGACCTCGTACTCATCGGGCTTCTCGCCCTTGTCGATGAGGATGTTCGTCACGTAGTGCCGCGTCCGCGACGGCGGCTGCTCGGCCCACGCGAAGTCCGTCTCCAGGCGCCGCACGCGGACCTCGAGGGTCTGCCTGTTGTCCTGGAAGATCCGCCCGTCCGGCGACAGCTCCCACTCGGCGAGCCCTTCACGCACCACGCGCAGCGGCACGTCGTAGGTGATGTCGTCGGAGAGGAAGGAGAGCCAGTCGCGGAATCGGCGCTCGTCGAGCGCGAGCGCCTCCCGCCCCATGAACTCGCGGATGTCCTCTTGAGTCACCCGATCGACGGTGCTGAGCACGCCCATGGTCAGACCTCCCCGAGCAGGTAGTCGGCCCAGCGGGACCACAGGTTCCGGAAGTTCGAGTCGTTGACGTACGGCTTCACCACGTGCCCGGGCCCGGGGAAGTCCGGGTCCTGCTGGGCGTCGAGGCTCATCAGGTACGGGAACTCGATGTCGCGCGCGGCCGACGACTTCGCCATCCGCGTCACCCGCGCCCAGTTCTCCAGGTCATCCTGCTCGAAGGTCCCGGCCTGCGCGAACGCCAGCGTGTACGCCTGGTACGCGGCCTCCTTGTACTCGGCGGAGGCGTCCTTCGGGACCAGGCACCACGAGTACATCTCGGTGCGGCCAGGGCCGATCGGGTGGTACAGCCGCATGGTCACGAAGCGGACCCCGACCTCACCCGGCACCAGGCTGAACGGCTGCATGAGGAAGGACAGGTTCGGGAACACCGTGCCCACGGCCGTGCGGGTGTTGCTGAAGACCTCCACCTGCTCGGGCGAGAAGCTGCGCTTCATCTCCTCGGTGAGCTCCTCCGGGAACCCCGCGAACGGTGTGAAGCCCGGGGTGTGCCCGAGACCGATCCCGTGACCGAGACCGGGGATGCAGGCGGCCCAGCCCTGGCTGTGCGTCGCCCCCGATGAGGGGAAGTAGCCGAGGTTGAATCCGAACTGGTGCGCCACCGGCGTGTGATAGCCGTCACCGGAGAAGTTCTCCGCGGCGATCTTCCAGTCGGTCTCGGTGATCCAGTGATCGGGCGGCCCGTGCACCTCGCTGCCGGCGAGGCCCTGCTTGAGATAGAGGTCGAGGTAGAACTGGAACCCGCCGAGGTACTCCTCCAGCGACGGCGCGTCCTGGTTGAACGTGCCGAATACCAGGCCCGCGTAGGTGTCCACGCGTGCCTTGACGAGGCCCCAGTCCTTCCTCTTGAGGCGGCCCTCGTACCCTTCGGCCATGTACGGGACGCCGATGAGCTCACCGGAGTTCTTGTACACCCAGCCGTGGTACGAGCAGCGGAAGTGGGACGCGTTGCCCATCTCCGACTTGCACATCATGTTGCCCCGGTGCCGGCACATGTTGAGATTCGCGTGGATCTCGCCGTGCTCGTCCCTGGCGACGATCAGGTTGTTGTTCCCGATGTACCTGGTGACGTAGTCACCGGGTTTCGGGATCTCCGATTCGTGCGCCAGGAAGCTCCATGCCTGTCCGAACAGGCGCTCCTGCTCGAGATCGAAGATCTCCTGATCGTTGAAGACGTGCGCGGGGAAACGCCCCTGCGCGATGCCCTCGCGGATCTCGCGCAGACGCTCCTGCGTGGTCCGGGGTGCCGACTCCGTCGTCATGATGGCTACCGCTCTCCTGCTGCTCGGTGGGGGCTACGCGGCCAGGCGAGCGCCCAGCCGGGCTTCGATCTCGGCGCTGATCAGCTTGTAGCGCTCGACGTGCTCGAGGGTGGTGTCCCAGTGCACCTGGGGCACCAGGTCCTCGGTGTACGGGACACGGCTCTGACCGACGTGGATGTAGCCCGCCTTGTTTACGCGGATCTTCTCGAGCGGGATGTTGTACTTCGCGAACTCGAAGAAGTCCTGGCCGACGATGAAGGGCTCGTGCGCCCAGCGCAGCCGTTCGGTGAGCCAGCGGGCGTCCTCGGTGCGTCCCTGCTGCAGCGCGTCGCGCAGCTGCAGGACCGGGTCGGGTCCCATGGCGGTGGTCGAGGACCACGCCATGCCGACGAGCTCCTCGCCGTACATCTCCCAGGCCGGGAACCAGTCGGTCTCGATCGGCATCAGCGGGAACTGCGTGCCGGTGTGCGCCATGTCGTTGTGGTACCGGAATCCGACCGAGGCGCCGCCGGCGTACTTCACGGCGACGACCTGCGGCAGCTGCACCAGCGTGCGGTACACCGAGCGCGGGATGATGCCGCCAAAGGCCGCCGTGTTGTCGTACACGACGATGGCCATCTCGGGGACGGCCTCAGCCACGTCGCGGTAGAACTTCTCCATCACGGGCGCCACCATCTCGCCCCACATCGGGCGACCGAGCAGGGTGCCCGTTGCTCCGATGTCGGAGAGGAAGCGCATCCGCGACACCGTCTCGCGGGTGCTCAGCGTGGTCGCGCCCACGAAGATCGGGAAGTCGGCGTTCACCGCATGGGCCGTCTGCACGGCACATTCGGCGAACGCCTTCCACTCGTCGAGGGTGAGCGTCGCCATCTCGCCGAGCGTTCCGTTCAGCGCGATCGCGTCCACGCCGTCGGCGATCAGCTGCGTGACCATCCGCTCCGTCTCGACGAGGTCGACAGTGTTCTGCGCCTCGACCTGGTCGGCGCCGGGCAGTGCCGGGGTGGGCGGGTAGGACATCACGCCGCGCATGTCGCGGCCCGTGACCTTGGGGAGCTTGCTCATGGTGTGTCTCCTTGATCGTTGCCGGCGTGCGGGTGCGGATGCCGGCGCGGTTTGGTGTTGTCTCAGATGTCGAGTCCGGGCGTCGCGGCCGCGACGGCGGTGCCGGTCAGCCATTCCGGCACCGGCTCGTAGGCGAGCACCTCGAACGGGGCGCCGATGGCGCCGGCGGCGGCGATCCAGGTGCGCACCTCGTGCGCACCGTTGCCTGCCGCATCGATCTCCTGCGGCGAGTAACTGCGCAGCTGCTCCGGGTCACCACTCTCGATACGGGCGATGAAGTCCCGATCGAATTCCTCGTTGACCTGGCCGGATTCCGGCAGACCGACCCAGTGCGAGAGCCCGCCGGTGCCGACGACGACCACGCGCTCGACCTCGTCCTGCGCTTCGATCGCCCGGCGCAGCATGACACCGAAGTCGTAGCTGCGCTTCGCCGTCGGCCACGGCGGATTCACGCCGTTCACGATGATCGGCACGAGCGGATACTTCGACTCGGGGTCGAGGTGCGCGAACGGGACGCAGAAGTTCTCGTCGAACGCGAGTCCGCCCTCGACCAGCGACGGATCGAACTCGGCGCCGAGCGCGAACTCGTAGATGTGACGACCGAGGCGGCCGTTGCCCGGGTAGTCGTGCTGCTCGACGTTCAAGAATCCGGCCATCTCCGGGGTGACCGGACCGAGGTAGCTGTCCGCAGTGGCGATCGCGAAAGCGGGGAGGTTGCCGAAGTTGAAGTTCGTGAAGTGCTCGACGGAGATCGCGATGATCGCGTCGGGGCGCAGGGCGTCGATGCGCCGGCGCGCTTCGGCGAATGCGGTCTCGATGGCCTCCCGCTTCCGCGGTTCCGCCCGTTCGGGCCAGCCGGTGACTCCCGGCGAATGCGACGCTGCGAAGGCGCCAAGGATCGTGCCCATCAGTTGTCCTCCTCGCGGATCTGCGCGTAGTACTGTTCGCGATCGACCTGCAGCTGGAGAGCGCAAAAGTAGATCAGGTAGGGGTTCGCCCCGATCGCGTGGAGCTTCTTGAAGTCAAGTCCGAGCATCGCCTCGCGCGCCTCGCCCTCGAGGCCGTACTCGTCGAGGATCGGGTACGGGTTCGTGCGGAACCGCCGAGCCAGCTCGGGGTTCTTGCGGATGTCCCACAGCAGCTTGTGCAGGTTGTACATCGGATGCTCCTCCTTCCTCGGCGTGCGCCGGTGTGACTACACAGTAGGAAGGATTGTCGACAATGCTCAATCACTCCAAGGGACGGAAAAGTCGACCCCCCTCGAATGAGTCCCCCGTTGCTCAGTGCGGCACTCTGCCGCGTCAATCATCTCGACCGTGGAGGCCTCCGTGCTTGACCACTGCAGGTACGTGCGAGATCATGGCGCCATGATTGTCGACAATCCGGACCTACAGGAGACCCTTCGTCGAGCGATCGCCGACGGTGACTACGCCCCCGGTTCCAAGCTCGTCGAGCGCGAGCTCACGCTCCGCTACGACGTCGGGCGCACGAAGGTGCGCGATGCCCTCCGGCACCTATCGGCCGAGGGCATCGTCGAGCTGACCGAGAACCGCGGAGCGCGAGTTCGTGAGCTCGACTACGAGGAGACTCTGAACATCTACCAGGTGCGCGCGGTGCTCGAGGGCCTCGCCGGCGAGCTGTTCGCGATCCGCGGGAGCGCCGACGCGAAGGTGCACTTCGCCGAGGCCCTGCCCCCCATCCGGGACGCGATCGAGGCCGGCGACGTCACGCGCGCGCTGCGCGCCGCCGATCGCTTCTACGCGCTCCTGCTCGACGGCGCGGGCAATCCCGAGCTGCATCGCACGGTCGACCGCCTGCACGTGCGCATCAGCCAGGCACGCCGGGTATCGCTGTCGGCGACGGACCAGGGCGCGGCCACGGTGCGGTCCCTGCAGCGCATCGTGGATGCGGTGCTGGGCGGCGACTCCGGCGAGGCCGGCAGGGCCTGTGCCGCACACGTCAAGGGCGCGGCCGCGGCGACCCTCCCCCTGCTGGCGATCCGCCGGCAGGAGTGAGCGCGCAGCTCCTCAGCCCTCGATCCCGGCGACGATCTCCTTCGTGGTGTCGATGAAGCCGGTGATGTCGTCGTCTGTCATGGGCAGCGACAGCGAGAAGTCCCCTCGTGCGACCGGGAAGTAGCCTCGGTTGGCGAGTTCGAGCGAGCAGACTTGCGTGCTGGTCCCGTCGAAGTTGCGCCAGTAGTCGCGGTGGGTGCGGATGCTCAGACCGGGCTCCCTGAGGAAACCGTACGCGAGGTGCGAGATGCCGGCGCCGTACAGCGCGAAGCGGCTCCCCCGCTGCTGGCTCCACTCGTTCAGCTCCGTGATCACGCGGCCCGCCATCCCGTTCAGACGATCGAAAGCCGAAGCGTCCAGGGCGCGCATGGTCGCAAGGCCGGCGGCCACCGCGATCTTGTGACCGTGGTGGGTGCCCGAGATCGAGACCACACCGGTCTCCAGGAGATCCATGATCTCGGCGGATCCGCCGACCGCCCCGAGCGGGAAGCCGCCGCCGATGATCTTGCCCATCACGGTCAGATCTGGGTCGACGCCATAGTCGCCCTGCATCCCGTGCAGGCCCGCGCGCAGCGTCACCGTCTCATCGAAGATCAGCACGATGCCGAGCTCGGCGGTCAACTCGCGCAGAAGCTCGACGTACCCGACGTCCAGCGTCACCACACCTCCGGAGGCGCTCTCGAGTTCGAGGATCACGCAGGCGAGATCCCGCGCGTGCGTGCGAAGGAGGTGCTCGGTCCCCGCCCTGTCGTTCTGGGTGAGCACGAGGACGTTCGCCACGTCCTCCGCGGGGATGCCGGCGCTGTCCGGCATGCTCTTCGGCGCCTCGTCCGGGCCGCAGTCCCCGTCGTGGTCAGGGTGCCACGAGATCTGCAGCGGATCGGTGAAGCCGTGGTACCCGCCCTCGAACTTCGCGATCTTCGTGCGGCCGGTGAATGCACGGGCGAGCCGGATCGCACTCAGGCAGGATTCGGATGCCGAGCAGGAGAACTGCACCTTCTCGATCGAGGGGATGCGGTCGATGAGGAGCTGAGCGAGCTCGGTCTCCATCGCCACCGGGTTGCCGAAGGAGATGCCGGCCTCAATCGCCTCCCGCAGCGTCCGCTGCACCTCGGGGTGGTTGTGCCCGAGGACGTTCACCGTGAAGTTGTTGTTCAGGTCAAGAAGCCGATGCCCCTCGACGGTCGTGATGTGCGCACCATCACCGTGTTCGACGTAGATCGCGTGCGGACCGAAGTTGAACGAGTTCCTGCTGTATCCGCCGGGGATCGCCGATCTGCCGAGCCTGGTGAGCTCTCCGGAGTCCGCGAAGCGACGGGAGAAGGTCTCAAGGGCGGACTCGAGTGTGATGGCGGTGATGGCGCTCATGCGGAGCTCCGTTCTGTCGATTCGGTCGGGCTCCCCCCGGAGGGAGCCCGATGGCCTGGAGGTGCGGTCAGTAGGGGTAACGGCTCTGGCCGTGGTTCACGGAGATCCACTGCTGGGTCGTGAGCTCGTCGATCGTCGCCTGTCCGCTGAGACGGCCGATGCCCGAGTTCTTCTCGCCGCCGAACGGCACAATCGGCTCGTCAGAGATCGTCGAGTCGTTGATGTGCACCATCCCGGTCTCGATGCGCTTCGCGAGACGCACGCCCCTGGCGAGATCCTTGGTGTGGATGGCCCCGCTGAGGCCGTACTCGGTGTCGTTGGCGATCGTGATCGCCTGATCGTCGTCGGCGAACTCCATGATGAGGATCACCGGGCCGAACAGTTCGCCCTGCGCGACCGCGTCGGAGCTCTTCACGTTGTCGAGCACGACGGGCCCAAGGACGTTGCCCCTGCTCCCCTGGCGGACCAGGGCGTTCGCGCCGGCGGCGATCGCCTCATCGACGGTCCGCTCCAGGTTCTCGACCTCGCGGCGGTTGATCAGCGGCCCGACAATCGTCGCCGGATCGGCCGGGTCTCCGGTGCGAAGCCCCGACACCTTCCGGGCGAACTTCTCCCGGAACTCGGCAGCGACGCTGGAGTGTACGAGCACGCGGTTCGCCGACATGCAGATCTGCCCCTGATGTGTGAACCGGCTGAATGTGGCGGATTCCACGGCGTAGTCGATGTCGGCGTCCTCGAGCACGATGAAGGCGCTGTTGCCGCCGAGTTCGAGGATCGCCTTCTTGAAGTGACGCGCGCACACTTCGCCGACGTGGCGGCCGACCGGAGCGGATCCGGTGAAGACGATCGCCCGCGGCACCGGGTGCTCGAGGAAGTAGTCGCCGATCTCCGGGATCTCGGTGACGGTGACGTTGAACAGTCCGGCGGGCAGTCCCGCCTCCTCGAAGATCTCGGCCATCAGAGTGCCACCGGTGATCGGGGTCGCCTCGTGCGGCTTCAGCACCACGCCGTTGCCGGTCGACAGCGCCGCGACCACGGGCTTGAGTCCGAGGAAGAACGGGAAGTTGAAGGGGCTGATGACGCCGACGACGCCGAGCGCCTTCCGGTACACGTAGTTCTCGGTGTTCGGCACCGGCGAGGGGATGATGCTGCCCTGGATGCGGAAACCCGTGGTTCCGGCCTCCTTGATGGCGTCGATGACCAGGCCGATCTCGAACGCCGCCTTCAACGCCGTACCGCCGACCTCGCGGATGATGAGGGCGGTGATCTCGTCACGGCGCCGTTCGACGATGGCCGCCGCGTTCTCGAAGACGGTGCGGCGCTGGTACGCGCTCATCGCCTCCCATGCGGGTTGTGCCGCCCGGGCCGCGAGGTAGGCCTCATCGATGTCGGCCTTCGAGGCGATGGTGAAGACGCCGATCTCTGCGTTGTCGAACGGGTTGCGCACACTGAGCCGCCGTTCGCTGCTCCCGTCGCGCCACTGGCCGCCGATGTACTGCTGGTTGAGTCGGGTGAGGGTGAGGTCCATGACGATTCCTTTCGTGAGGGAGCCCGGGTCAGAGGACGCGGGAGTCGATTGTCGGGTTGCCGGCGCGGTCGCGCCGAGCCGAGAGCGGCAGCACGATGCCGATGAGCAGTGCGATCGGGATGATCCACGGCAGCAGCTGGGAGAAGCCGCTGTCCGCACCGACCATTGCCGGCCAGTTGATGAGCACGAGGACCGCGGCGATCGCGAGCCCGATCGTGCCGATGACCGGCGCGGTCAGCGTGCGCCAGATGCTGTGGTCGCTGCCGTTCCTGCGGAAGTAGACGACGACGGATGCCGAGGTGAGCGTCTGCAGCACGACGATCGCGAGGGTGCCGACGCCGACGAACCACATGAACAGCGTCGTGTAGGGGTCGAGTCCGAGCACAGCGAACACCACGATGGCCAGCAGCGCGATCGCGCTCGTCACCGCGCTGCCGATGTGCGGCGACCGGTGCTTCGGATGGGTCCGCGAGAGAGCCCGCGGAGCCCACCCCTGTACCGCGAGCACACGCAGGTAGCGGGCGATCGTGTTCTGGAAGGCGAGCAGCGCGGCGAAGAAGCTTGTGATCAGCAGGACCATCATGATCATCGCCCACGTCGGTCCGACGTAACTCGCGGCGAGTCCGAACACGAAGTTGTCGGGGTCGTCGCGCGCGGCATCCTGCACCTGATCCGAGCCGTAGCCGATCACGAAGCTCCAGACGGTGAAGACGAGGAAGAGGGTGATGATGATCACGGCCGTGTACGTGGCCCGCGGGATCGTCCGGTCGCGGTCGCGTGCCTCCTCGCTGTAGATCGCGGTCGCCTCGAAGCCGATGAAGGACGCGAAGGCGAACATCATCGCCAGGCCGAACTCGCCGCCCGTGGCGACGGCGGGGGTGAAGCTCACCGCGTCGATCCCCTGTGCGCCGCCGCTGAACACGATCGCGACCGAGACGACGAGCAGCACCAGCACCTCGAGGATCATCACGAGTCCGAGCACCTTCGCCGACAGGTCGATGTCGAAGTGCGCCAGGACGCTCGCCAGCGCCCAGGCGACCAGCGCCCACACATACCAGGGCAGATCCAGGCCGAAGCCGGCGAAGATGAAGTTCGCGAAGAAGCCAAAGATGCCGTAGAGCCCGGCCTGCATCGCCAGGTAGGCGATCGAAGCGAGATACCCGGCTGCGCGTCCCGCCCGCTCGCCGAGCGCAGCCTGCACATAGGCGGCGAAGCCACCGCCGGAGGTGACCTTGCGGCTCATGGCGGAGTAGCCGACGGAGAAGATCAGCAGCAGGGCGCCGGCGATCAGGTAGGCGCTCGGGGCACCCGCGCCGTTGCCGGCTCCGATCGCCGCGGGACTGCTGCCGAGCACGGCCGACAGCGGCGACGCAGCCGCGACGACGAAGAAGACGATCCCGGCGACGCCGAGGGAGTTCGGGCGGAGCCCGTTCTCGGTGCGGGTCTCGGTGGCGGAAGCGGTCATCGCGGGTCTTCGTTCGCGAAGGTCTCGGCAGGGTAGGTCGACATCATCGTTCACCTCATCGTGATCGTCGTCTGTGCCGGCCATTCCGGCAGGCATGTTCGCGGTGGCGGGTCGACCCCGAATCCGGGGCCGCACCGCGTACAGCGAGACTAGATCGGCCCCGGACCCCGCGATCAGCCCCGTTCGGATGCTCTTTCGAGTCCCCCTCGTTCGAAGGGGTCAGGCCTGCGTGGTATCAGCGGCTATCCGGGCCAGCTCGACACGAGAGCGCGCGCCGGTCTTTTTGAAGACCTCGCGCAAATACCCCTTCACGGTGTGCACGCTGAGGTTCAGCCGGGTGGCGATCTCCGCGTCGCGGAGCCCCTTCACGGCGAGCCCGACCACTTCGAGCTCTCGGGGAGTGAGCAGGGTGTGCAGCCATTCCGGCAATTCGTCGGAGCGGGTGCCGCTGCGCAGGAACGCGACGAAGGCATCCTCGGTGCCGACGGCGACGGTGCGCTGGACGAGGCCGTCCCCGTCGTCGTGCGTGCGATCACGCATCTGCATCTCCATCAGCGCCTCGTCGAGGGACGGGCCGTCGGGGGGAAGCGCCACCAGCACGCTCCGGGCGGCGCGGTTCGAGTAGCGGCTCGCCTGCTGCACATCGCTGATGACGACCGCCTCGGTCATTAGATCGAGCGCCGTACGCATCAGCGACAGCTCCCGCTCGATACTCGAGCGCTGCCACAGTCCCGCGATGATCGATCCCAGGAGGGCGGCCAGCTCACCGGCATCCTGCAACTCTGCGGGCGTGAAGGAGGCGGCGTCCGCCGCGCGACCGAGGTTGAGGGTGCCGACGACCTTCCCCGCCACGATGACCGGCGCGTACACGAGACCCGTCATGTGATGCAGGGAGAACACGTCGCGGTAGACGACGGAGTCCTGCCACTCCTCGCGAGACATCATGGCCAGGTTGTAGGCGAGATCCTG
>JAEKKN010000033.1:0-58921 GCA_019510305.1 Microbacterium sp. | reverse complement strand
CCTGGCTGTCGATCGCGAGGTTGAGCACCGGGTCGTCATCACGGGCGATGCGGTCGTACCGTGCAAGGAAGAACTTGCTGACACCCTGCGCGGATGTGGAATGCGGCCGGTGCGTGACCGGATCGAGGAGGTCGAATCCGACCACGACGGAATCGAAGACCTGGCCGATGCCGGCGTACAGCCTCCGCGTGAGGTCGTCGACGGTGTCCGCGCGCACGAGATCGCCGGCGAACCGCAGTCTTCCGGGTGAGACTGTCCGCATATCCCCGTTATACGTGGCCGCCAGTGCCGGCGTCAAGACGGTGACGTCCGACATCGTGAACCCGGAACGCAGAACGCCCCCTGTCCCGGAGGACAGAGGGCGTTCGAGCGGTGTCGCGCCTTACTTGGCGGCGACGACCTGCAGGGTGATGACAGCGGTCACGTCGTCGTGCAGACGAACCGTGGCCTCGTGCTCACCGGTCGACTTGATCGCCGACGTGATGTGCACCTTGCGCTTGTCGATCGCACCGAGACCGGCGGCTGCGACAGCATCCGCGATGTGCTCGGTCTTGACGGAGCCGAAGAGGCGACCCTCGGCGCCCGCCTTGACGGCGAGACGCACCTTGGTGCCCTCGAGGGCGTTCTTCAGGGCCACGGCTTCGTCGCGGTCGTGGATCGCGCGAGCCTGACGAGCAGCCTGGATCGAAGCGACCTGCTTTTCGCCACCGCGGGTCCACGCCGTAGCGAAGCCCTGGGGGATGAGGTAGTTGCGGGCGTACCCGTTCTTGACCTCGACCACGTCACCGGCGCTTCCGAGCCCGGCGACCTCGTTCGTGAGAATCAGCTTTGCCATGTCCGTACCCCTCAGCGGCCAGCGCCGGCGTAGGGCAGGAGAGCCATCTCGCGAGCGTTCTTGATCGCGCGGGCGATCAGACGCTGCTCCTGCACGGAGACACCGGTGATACGACGGGCGCGGATCTTTCCACGCTCCGAGATGAACTTGCGAAGCGTGGCGACGTCCTTGTAATCAATGACGCCGACCCGGATCGACTTCGCGGGAGCGGTGGGCTTGCCACCCTTCCGCGGCTTGCGGCGGTCGCCGCTCGACTTTCCAGCCATAGTTTTTCCTTAGTTATGAGACGGATGCCGAAGCATCCGGAGATCCTTGTTCAGAACGGGGTGTCGTCGCCGAAGCTGCCGGGGGTGCTCCACGCGTCAGCGCTGGTCGACGAGCCGGGCGTGGACCACGGCTCCTCCGACACTGCCTGCTGCGCGGGACGGGACTGCTGCCCGCCACCGCCCTGACCGCCACCCTGGAAGCCGCCGCCATTCGACGCCGCCCGCGTGACCTGAGCGGTCGCGTACCGCAGCGAGGGGCCGATCTCGTCGACCTCCAGCTCGATCGCGGTGCGCTGCTGGCCTTCACGGTCCTGGTAGGAGCGCTGACGCAGGCGGCCGGTCGCGATGACCCGCATGCCCTTGGTCAGAGAACCTGCCACGTGCTCCGCGAACTCGCGCCACACGGACGCACGGAGGAACAGCGCATCGCCGTCCTTCCACTCGTTCGCGGCGCGGTCGAAGTTCCGAGGCGTCGATGCGATGGTGAAGTTCGCCACCGGCAGTCCGTTCTGCGTGTAGCGCAGCTCGGGGTCGGCCGTGAGGTTTCCCACCACGGTGATGACTGTTTCGCCGGCCATGAGACTTACGCCTTCGCAGCCTTGGCGGCCTTGCGAGCAGCCTTCTCCTCGGAGCGCTTCGCCTCCGAGGCGACCATCGCCTGAGCTTCTTCTGCCCGCAGCACCTTGGTGCGCATGATCGACTCGTTCAGCTTGAGCTGACGGTCGAGTTCCTGCGTGGCCTCGCTGGTAGCGGTGAAGTTGACGACGGCGTAGATGCCCTCGTTCTTCTTCTGGATCTCATAAGCAAGACGGCGCTTGCCCCAGATGTCGACCTTGTCAATCGAGCCACCATCGTTGGTGATGACCTTCAGGAACTTGTCGAGCGTCGGGGCGACCGTGCGCTCATCGATCTCGGGGGTCAGAATGACCATGAGTTCGTACTGGTGCGTCACTTACCCACCTCCTTCGGACTAGAACGGCTCCCGGGACTTTCCCGGAAGCAGGAGGGTGTGTAGCACGTCATCCGTCCGGGCCTCCGAATGGGGGCCCGAGGGCAGACAACCTCCACAGTCTACCTGAGAAAGCTCGGCGCTGCGGCCAGCGACCGGGCGGAGCACTTGGCATGCTGGGGAGGTGCCGTCGAACGTCGGCGCCACACGACCGAAGGGGGGACGCCATGCGCGTCAACAAGTGGGGGGTCGGCGTCGTTCTCGCCGCCGCCGTCATGCTCACCGGATGCTCCGCGGGAGCATCCGACAAGCCCGCAGCCGAAGACAAGCCGAGCAGCAGCGCCTCGCAGGAGGCCGAAGCTCCCGCGACGGACTGCCCCGAGCTCAAGGAGGGTGCGACCGTCGACGGAGCCGCCCTCGGCGCCTGCATCGCCGACACCGCATCGTCGATCGCGGGTTACGCGGCCTCGACCAGCGTGATGGGCATGGAGACCACGGGCAAGTACAACCCGGCGGAGAAGGCCCTCGAGAGCACCACTCCCCTGGGTTCGATCATCGTGATCGGCGACGACGCCTGGGTCAAGACGGCCACCGGCGCCTGGCAGGTCGCCGACACCACGTCGAGCGACCCGATGGTCGCCGGCCTCAGCACGGGCGCGGCTGCCGCATCCCAGGCGAGCCCGACCATGATCGCCACCCTGCTCTCCGGCGACTTCACCGTCACCGGCACGGGTGAGCGTCTCGGTCAGCAGGTCTTCCTGCTCTCGGGCGCGGTCGAGATGCAGGGCGTCTCGTCGGACCTCGTCCTCGAGGTCACGAAGGACTTCGCTCCTCTCGCCACCACCACCAAGGCCGAGGTCAGCGGCACGGTCGTCGACTCGACCACGGTCGTCACCGAGTGGGACGTCAAGCAGGACATCGTCGCCCCGCTCTGAGCGGATGACGACGGCGAAGGGCCGGGGCGCGAGCCCCGGCCCTTCGTGTGTTCTCAGGGCTTCCGCGCAGCGAGTAACTCCTCGATCTCGGGGAGCCGCGGCGCCGAGGACGACGCCCCTGACCGCTGAACCGACAGAGCGGCCGCCGCAGAGCCGAACTCGACTGCGGCGGTGAGTTCGTCTCCGAGGACGAGACGCGAGGCGAGCGCTCCGCAGAACGTGTCGCCCGCCGCGGTGCTGTCGACGGCTGTCACGGCGAACGCCGGTACGCGGCGTTCGCCGGCGGCATCGCGCACGAGCGCTCCTTCTGCGCCGAGGGTCACGACGAGCGTGGGCACACGAGAGGCGAGCACTGCCGCGGCGTCCTCGAGAAGGGCATCCGCGGCGCCCGCCAGATCGAGGCACTCATGCTCATTCACCACGAGGATGTCGATCAGCGCGAACACGTCGGCGGGCAGCGCCCGGCTCGGCGCCGCGTTGAGCACCGTCGTCGCCCCCTGCTCCTTGGCCGCACGGAACGCCTCCCGCACGACCTCGATCGGCACCTCGAGCTGCGCGAGCACGACATCTCCCTGCTCGGCCGTCGAGAAGCGACCGGACAGCGCGTCGACGTCGCCGTTCGCCCCCGGCACCACGACGATCGCGTTCTCCCCTCCCTCGGCGACCATCACGAACGCCGACCCGGTCGGACGTTCTGAGCGCGCGAGTCTCGCGTCGACTCCTTCGCCTCGCAGGACCTCGTCGAGCCGGCGGCCCGCATCGTCGTCGCCGACAGCGCCGACGAATCGTGTCCGGGCGCCGGCTCGCGCGGCAGCCACGGCTTGATTGAGGCCCTTTCCCCCCGCGCCCGTCGCCTCGCCCTCCGCGAGCACGGTCTCACCAGGACCCGGGTGACGGTGCAGCCGCACCGTGGTGTCGAGGTTGGCGCTGCCCACCACGATCACCCGCATGAGTCGCCCCCCGATGACGCCGACGGCCCGATCATCGTGCGACCGCCTCTGCGACCGTGAGTCCGGCGAGAGCGGGGATGCCGAGACCGGTCAGGCGGATGCCGTCGGCGTCGACCCCTGCGGGAATCCACGAGTCTCCGAACAGTGCGGTCGCAGCCGCACCGGCGAGCGCCGGAAGCGACGCCGCGTTCCTCGGCTGTGCTAGCGCGCCGAGCATCAGATCCGCTGCATCCGCTGCAGAGGCGACGTGCGCGAGCAGGAAACCGAACGTCTCCGGAGCGGCGATCGGATAGCTGTACACCCAGTCGCCGACCTCTGTGCTGAGTCGGCGGGCCCTGTCCATCGGACCGTGCGACTCGGCGGCGACTGCGAGCGAGGCGTCGGCCATGCGGCGGCTCCACGTGCCTTCAGGAAGCTGCTCCACAGCGAGCCGAACCGCGTCGTTCGGAGGAGCGCCGTCGAGGAGGGCGCCGAACACGACCGCTGAGGCCCTGGCGCACCACACGCCATCGAGGGAGTGCGTGACCGCCGCATCGGCTTCGGCCGCCTCGGCCGCGTCCGCGCCGAGCACCGCGACCGCGGCGAGCGCCCGCACGGTGGCGATGTCGTCGAAGTAGTGGGCGTTGTCGTGGCCGGACTGCGGCGGCTCCGCTCCGCGTCGGAGGTTCTGCAGCGCGAGCTTGGTTCCGATCCGTGCCCGCAGTCCGCCCTCGGGATCCGCTTCGAGAGCCGCGAGTTCCCGCCATTCGACGAGACCGAATCCGCGTGCATGCTGGCGCGCGGAGAACGCGAACCACTCGAGGTTCTCGCCCGCCCCGGGATGCAGCGTGGTCGGCGGCGCCGCGTGCGTGAAAGGTCGCGGCACTGTGGTGGTGCGATCGGCGTCGCCGAGCGTGGCGAGGATCCGCACGCGGTTCACGCGCTTGGGCGGCAATGCGTAGACGCGGAAGTCGGCGTTCATCGACGATGAGGACTCCCCCGCCACGATTCCACGGGTGAGAAGATCGATCACGGGAGTGGTCATGCGCGCGCCTCCTCGACGATGCGGGTCAGGGTGTCGGCGGCATCCAGCGGATGGATGCCGCGCATCGAACGGATGCAGGATCCGGCCACTGGCCGAAGGCCCGCCACCCATTCGTCCGGCAGATCGGCGATACCCGAGATCGCACCGCCGATGCAGCCGGCGATCGCGGCTGTCGTGTCGGCGTCTCGTCCCATGTTGACGGCGAACAGGATGCTGTCGGCGGCCCGGCCCCGGGCGTGCAGCACCGAGGACATGGCGAGCCCGACGGCCTCGGGCGCGAGATCGGCCCAGAAGTAGTCGACCACGGCGAGCCGATCGTGCAGGGCGAGAGCCAGTGCGTCGTCGTCGAGGCCGGAGTGCACCAGATCCCTGGCGTCTCTGAGATTGCGCGCCGTCCAGCTGTCGGCGGGGATCGCCGCGAGGCCGGCCTCGTAGCACTCCTCCGCATCGGCCCCCGTGAGCGCGGTGGTGACCGCGACCGCCACGACGACCCCCGCCCAGACGCCCTCTGTCGTGTGGCTGACGGCGCCGTCGGCTTCTGCGAGCCGACGAGCGAGGTCCGCGTCGCCGTCGGCGACGATGCCGAGCGGGCTCACCCGCATGGCGAGGCCGTCGCTCCAGCCGTGCATCGTGTCTCCGCTCAGAGGCGGGCGGATGCCGCGACGCAGGTTGTCGATCGCGGCCATCTCGCTGAAACCGCCGCCTTTGAAGTCGTCGGCCTGCGGCAGCACGTCCTCGATCCAGGTCTGCGCGAAGTCGTCGGCCGTCGCCCCGACGCCGACGCGCTGCACGGTCTTCGCGGTGAGCAGTGCGTACTCGGTGTCGTCGCTGCCTGCAGGTTCCGGATCGAGATAGCCCGTGACGCGACCGTGAGCCGCCTGGATCTGGGCCGCGGAGAAGCCCTCGACCGGCCGGCCGATCGCGTCTCCGATCGCGAGCCCGGCGAGCGAGCCTCGAGCCCTGTCCTGCAGGCTCGGCGTGGGGGAAGTCATGGAAGTCCTTGTCTCTTCGAGGGTCAGTGCGCAGGAAGAAGCGCGAGAGTGCGTCGAGCGAGGTCGTCGATCTCGACGCCGTCGAGGCCGGGAAGGCTCGTGGCGATGCGGTTGCGCAACGGCGCGGTGAATCGCTCGGGGAGCCCGGAGCAGCCCGTCAGACCCCCGAGCACCGAACCGACCGTCGCGCCGGCGGAGTCGGTGTCCCACCCTGCCACCACGGCGAGCGGCACCCCTCGGGCGAAGTCGCCGCCGCTGCGGGCGATGGCGAACGCGATGAGCGCGGCGTTGTTGATCGTGTGCACCCAGTGGAGGCGTCCGTACGCGGCGTGCAGCGCGTCGAGGGCTGCGGCGTCGTCGAGATCCGAACGGCCGAGATCGGCGCCGTGGGCGATGGCGGCGGCGAGCTCGCTGTCGACGGGAACCACGGTCCCGGCCAGCGCGAGCACCTCGTCCACGGAGTGCGAGACCAGCGACGCGGATGCCAGGGCGGCTGCCCACATCGCACCCCAGAGGCCGTTGCGCGTGTGGCTGAGGCGCGCGTCCGTCCAGGCCATGCGCGCGGCCTCGCCGACATCGCCGGGGTTGATCCAGCCGTAGACGTCGGTGCGGATGAGCGCTCCGATCCATTCGCGGAACGGGTTGCGCACGCGGGCGGCTTCATCGGGGCGGTAGCCGTCGAGAAGGTTGCGGTACGCGATGCGCTCGGCGGTGAACGTGCGGCCGGCCGGGAGGTCGGCCAGCCAGGCCTGGGCCACGTCGTCGGTGGTGAACCCGCGTCCCGCCGTCTCCAAGACGCGGAGGTTGAGCAGCGGGTAGTTGAGATCGTCGTCCTCCGGCATCCCGTCGATGTTCTCGACGAGGGAGTTCACCGCCGATCTCCTGTTCCACGGCCAGCGGGCGGCGACCTCGGCGGGCAGCCCCTGCGCCGTGAAGTAGTCCGTGAGCGGCCAGCGATCGGTCGATCGCAGGATCTCCTCGATCCCCTCGCGGGGGATCTTCTCGACAGGCTTGCCCCACAGGCAACCGGCCGACCGTCCTGTCCACGCCCCCAGCATCCGGTCCGCGAGAGCCTCGCCGCCCACCGCCGTCGGCGCGGGGACGCCGTCGAGCATGGCGTGCACGCCAGGCCAGTCCGTCGGTTCCTCGCTGTCGCTCCGAACCCGATCGAGCTCGACGAGCAGCTCTCGGGCGAGCGTCCGCAGCTGGTCGGAAGGAGCCTCCGGCGTCGCGCCGCCGCGCACCGGATCGAGGCCGCCGCCGGCCTCCACCCACCGAGCGGCGATCGCGGAGACGTCCTTCCCCTCCGCCCTCGCCTGCACCAGTTCGTGCGGCACCAGGTCTTCGGGCTGCGCCCAGGTGAGACGCATCACGCCTCCTGAAGGGCGGCGATGCGGCGCAGATCAGCCTGCGCCCGGGCTCCGTCGGCCGCGATGATCTCCTCGGCGACATCCGACAGCAGCGCGGCGTACTCATCGAAGTCCACGCGGCTCGCGGTCGCAATCGTGTCGATGATGTCGGCGGGGATCACGGCGACCCCTCCGATTCCGGCTGCGATGCTGCCCGCCATCGAGGCGATCGAGTCCGAGTCGCGCCCGTAGTTCACCGCCCCCAGCACGGTCGGCATCAGATCACCGCGATACGCGACCAGGAAGCCGAGAGCCACCGGCAGCTCTTCGATCGACTTCGTGCGCGAGGGGACCCGCGCGTCCATGAGCGGTTCGCGATACGCGTCCCCGACGGTGTCGAAGGGACGGATCGCGTCGCGCAGCACGGCGCCGACTGTCTCATCGTCGGCATCGTCGGGAAGCGATCTCGCCGCATCGACGACCGCCTGGATCGCCGCCGCCGTACCGTCGTGCGCGACGCGCAGAGCGGCGTCGATCACAGAATCGACGGAGGCGCCGACCGCGACGGACGCCGCCACGGCCGCGGCGAACACGCCGGCCGCCTCGCGGCCGTAGCTCGACTGGTGCGCGCCGGCGACGTCGATGGCTTCCGCGTACGCCGCCTCGGGGTTGCCCGCGTTGACGATCCCCACCGGGGCCATGTACATCGCGGCGCCGCAGTTGACGACGTTCCCCACCCCGGCCTCGCGCGGGTCGACGTGTCCGTACTGCAGTCGCGCCACCATCCACTTCTCCGCGAGGAAGATCCGCTGCAGCAGGATCGACTCGCGCTCGAGCTCGGGGATCCAGCGGATCTCCGTCTGAAGCAGCGGCACCAGCGATTCGGCGACTGCGAAGGCGTCGATGTGATCCCGCCGCTCGGCGTACACGCGGATCAGCGCCTGCGTCATGAGGGTGTCGTCGGTGATGTGACCGTCACCCTTGTGATACGGACTCACGGGCCGGGCCGTCTGCCAGTCCAGGTGATACGGAGGGACGATCCCGGTGATCCGGCCCCCGTAGCGCTCCTTGATCTTCTCGGGGCTGAAGCCCTCGGCCGCCCCACCGAGGGCGTCGCCGATCGCCGACCCTGCGAGCACGGCCGCCGTGCGTTCCCGAATCCAGCTCATGCCATTCCTCTCTTCGAGCCGGAGCGGATGCCGAGCATCCGCTCCGGCGTCATCAACCGTTGACCTGTGCCCAGCCGTCGTCGAGCTCGGACGCGAGGCCCTCGTCGTCGATCTCGCCGCCGAGGAACTTCTGGAACGCCGGGGTCGCCACGGTGTCCTTCCACCGGACGAATCCGTTGGCCTGCAGGAACGCGGGACCTTCGAGCCCCTCTGCCGACTTCACGATCTCCGGCCAGCCGTTCTGATCCGCGGTCTGCTCGGCGAGCGCCTCGCGCGCCGACACCGTCGTCGGGATCAGCCCGTCGGCGACGTTCATCTTCACGAGGTTGTCGGTCTGCATGAAGTAGTCGAGGAACTTCGCCGCCTGCTTCTGATGCGGGGAATCGATGTTGATCGACAGCGTCTGAGGGTTGGCCGCCTGGACGGCCCCCTCGGAGCCGGCGAGCGGAGGCAGGACGACCCAGTCCATGCCTGCCGGAGCATCGGTCGCGATGTTGGCCACCTGGTACGAGCCCTGAACCGTCATCGCCGCCTTGCCCGCGTAGAACGTCGCGAGCACGTCGGAACCCGACTGCGTGACGCCGATCGGGTCGACGGAGCCCGCCTCGATCATGTCGCGCACGCGGTTCGGCACTTCGAGGTCGGCATCCTTCACCTCGACCTTCATGTCCTCGCCCTTGCCGGTGAAGTACTCCGATCCGAAGCCCATCCCCAGGCTCATGAACGCCGCGGTGGGGCTCTTCAGGCCCCACGTGATGCCGTGCACGTCACCCGAGGTGGTCGCCGCGGCGATGTCGGCCAGTTCGTCCCACGACATGGAGTCGCCGGTCGGGATCTCCACACCTGCGGCCTCGAGCAGCGTCTTGTTCGCGAACACGACGTAGGTCTGCAGTTCGGTCGGGGCGCCGATGATCTGGCCGTCGACCGTGACCGACTCCCGCACGCCGGGATCGATGTCGTCGAGAGTCTTCTCGCTGAGCAGCTCGCTCAGATCGGCGAGGTAGCCGTCCCTGGCGAACGGCACGATTCCGAGCACCTCGTAGTGGATGATGTCCGGCGCGACCTCGCCCGCGAACTGCGTCGTCAGCTTGTCATCCAGACTGTCGGTGGGGGCCTGGACGATCTCGACCTGGATGTCGGGATTGTCGGCGTTCCACGCGTCGACGATCTCCTTGGTCGCCTGGATCGCGGCCGGCTGATCGGAGAACGACTGGAACGTGATCGACACCGGCTCGCCGTCGGCGGTGTCGTCTGCGGTCTCGCCGCCCTGCGAGCAGGACGCGAGGACCAGGGCCGTCGCGGCGGCGGCCGCGAGTGCGATGGTCGCACGATGAAGCGTCTTCACTTCATACCTCTTTCTCTAGTGTTCGGGAACTGCGGGAACTGTGGAGCTAGCCCTTGACCGCGCCGGACAGCAGGCCGGTGGCCAGGCGCTTCTGCAGCAGCGTGAAGAACACGATGCTGGGGATGCTGGAGAGCAGCGCACCGGCGGCGAGCGGACCGACGGCGACCTTGCCCTCGCCGCCGATGAAGGTGCTGAGCGCGATCGGGAGGGTGTAGTTCTCGGGAGACTGCAGCAGCACGAGTGCGAAGAAGAACTCGTTGTACGCCGAGACGAAGCTGAACATCGCGGTGGCGGCGAGTCCGGGCATCAGCAGCGGGAACACGACCCGCTGGAGAGTGCGCGCCTTGTTCGCGCCGTCGATCGCCGCCGCTTCCTCGATGTCGAAGGGGATCGCCGCGACGTAGCCCTGCAGCATCCAGAGCGAGAACGGCAGCGTGTAGACCGAGTACACGATCACGAGTCCGAGCAGCGAGTCGACGAGCCCTACGGAGCGGAGGATGAAGAACAGCGGGATCACGACGAGGATCACCGGGAAGATCTGGCTGACCAGGATGTAGCCCACGCCGATCGTCCGCAGCTTCCCCTGGTAGCGCGCCATCACGTAGGCACCTGGGATCGACAGCAGCGTGACGACGATCGTCGTCGCGACGGCGACGATGAGGCTGTTGCCGGCCGCACGCACGAGCCCCTGCCTCTCCAGCGCCGCGATGAAGTTGTCGATCGTCGGCTGCAGCGGAAAGAGGTTGACGGCGAGCGAGTTGATCTCGGCCGAGGACTTGAATGCCGTCGAGATGAGCCACACCAGCGGGAACCCCAGGAAGATGAGGAACGCGGCGAGCGCCAGATACTGCAGAGTACGCACCAGAGGCTTCCTCGTGCGCCGGTCGGCCCGTCGCCGCTGGGTCTTCGTGGCGTTCTGCGTGACCAGGGTCCTGGTCTCGGTCGTGTCCCTCATCGCGCGCTCCTCTCCGGACGGAACTGGCGCCACAGCGCGATCACCAGGATGACGACGAGGAAGAGCACGATCACGTCGCCCATCGCCGCGGCCCCACCGGTGTTGCGGGTCTTGAACGCCTCGAGGTAGGTGAACAGCATCGGCAGCATGGTGCGTCCGCCAGGACCGCCCTCCGTCATCACGTAGACGATGCCGAAGGAGTTGAAGTTCCAGATGAAGCTCAGGCTCGCGATCGAGAAGATCACCGGACGCAGCGCGGGGAGCGTGACGCTCACGAAGCGCCGCCACGTGCTCGCGCCGTCGACCGCGGCCGCCTCGAGCAGCTCGCCGGGCACCTGCTGAAGCCCGGCGAGCAGGACCACGGTGTTCTGCGGCATGCCGACCCAGACGCCGACGAGGATCACCGCCGGGAGGGCGAGACCGAAGTCGCCGAGCCAGTTGATGTCGGCGGGACCGCCCAGCGATTCGATCAGCCAGTTCAACGGGCCGTTCGTCGGCGAATAGATCATCTGCCACATGACGGCGACGACGACCGGCGGCATGGCCCAGGGGATCAACGCGAGCACACGCGTGATCCCGCGGAATCGCAGGTCCGTGTTCAGCAGCAGCGCCAGGCAGAGCCCGCCGACCACCTGCAGCACGGTGACCGTCACCGCCCAGATCATGCCGATGCCGAACGACTGCCAGAACTGCACGTCGGAGCCGAGCGAGATGAAGTTCTCGAAGCCCACGAACTGCGTGTCGTGGTGACGTGCGAGCCGCGAGTCTGTGAACGCCGTCGCGACGCCGATGAACAGCGGCACCACGCTCAGCGCGAGGATCGGGATCAGTGTGGGCACGACGAGGCCGATCGCCTCGTTGCGCCGGGAGCGGGCCAGCCCGCCCGTCCGCGGAACGGCCGTGGTCCTGGTGCGGCTCGTCCCGGCACTCATGCGGTTTCGCCGATCGTCGAAGCCCTGATGACGAGCGTGGCGTCCACCGTCTCGCGGCGGGGAGGGCGCGACGGGTCGGCGAATCGCTCGCTGAGCATACGCGCCGCGATGCCTCCGCGTCGCTCGGACTGCAGCGACACCGAGGTGAGCGGAGGGCTGTACAGCGCCGCGAGCTCGGTGTCGTCGATGCCCGTGACGGCGAGGTCGTCGGGTACCCGCAGCCCTCGACGTCGCGCCGCGCTGATCGCGCCGATCGCGATGAGGTCGTTCGCACACACGGTGGCGTCGATCGGGATGCCGCTGTCGAGCGTTGCGGCGAGCAGGTGTTCCGCGGCGTCGACGCCTGCTCCCACCGTGAAGTCCGCGGCCGTGATCTGCAGCGCATCGGTGCGCGCGAGAGCGTGGCGCTCGACCGCGGCCGCGAAGCCCGCCCGACGCGCGGCGCCCGGATTGGTGTTTCCCGGCCCGTTGATGACGCCGATGCGGGTGCGACCGATCTCGACGAGGTGGTCGACCACCATTCCCACCGCGACCGACGAGTCGACGAACACGTTGTCGACGCCGAGATCGGAGTGCAGCGTGCCGATCACGACGACCGGCACGACGGTGTCGGCGATCGCCTGGCGCAGCGCCGGGGTCACGCGCAGCGGAGAGATGATGAGTCCGTCGCCCGCTCCCATGCTCAGCATCCGCACGAGCTCCACCGTCTGATCCGGGCGACGGCCGGTCGAGGAGACGCTGATCCGCGTGGTCTCCCCCAGCTCCGCCTCGATCGCGCGCAGCATCTGCACGTAGTTCGGGTTGCCGATGTCGTCGACCGCGAAGACGACCTGCCTGTGTCCGCCCAGGCGCAGCGATCGGGCGGTGGCGTCAGGGAGGTAGCCGATGCGCTTGGCCGCGGTGCGGACCTTGCGCACCATCTCGGGGCTCGCGGAGCGTCCGGTGAGCGCACGCGACGCGGACGCCAGGGAGACGCCGGCGGTCGCGGCGACCTCGTGCAGTGTCGGCTTCGTCCCCATGATGCTCCTCGTCGAGTGGAAACGTTTCCAGCGATCGGACGTGGAAACGTTTCCAAATCGGCGCTGGTCGGGCTGCAGGGAATCTAGGCGGCGGGAGTGCCGGGTGTCAAGGCCCTGCGACGTACTCCCGGAGAATCCGCTCGGCACGCCCGCGCATGGCCGGATCGACCATCTCGCCGGAGGCGAGAGTCGCCACTCCCCCTGCCGCGAGCAGTCGCAGCACCTCCTGCGCCCAGGCGATCTGGGCGGCCGTGGGCGCGAACTCCGCCGAGATCACGGGCAGTTGGATCGGATGCACCGCCATGCGCCCGAACATGCCCAGCTGCGCCGCCCGTCGCGTGTCTTCCGCGAGCCCATCCAGATCGCGGATCGCGGGGTAGACGGATGCCATCGGGGCCGGCAATCCGGCGGCTCGCGCGGAGTACAGCGCGGTGAGTCGGGCATGGTCGAGTACCGGCTCGCCGCCGCCCAGGTCGCTGCGCAGATCGCTCTCGCCCAGGCCGATCGCCACCACCGCCGGGTGCTCGGCAGTGGCACGCGCGTTCAGCACACCCCTCGCCGACTCAAGCAGCGCCGTCACCGGATGTCCCGGCGCGAGCTCGGCCACCCTGTCGAGCTGCATTCGATCCTCGACCTTCGGCAGCCGGATGCCGACGTCGAGCGGCAGCGTCGAGACCGCGCGCAGGTCTTCGTCGTCTCCGGCGTTCACGCGCACCTGCACCGCGACCTCCGATGAGCGAGCTTCCAGCCACCTGATCACGTCATCCCTGGCCCGCCCCTTGCGCTCGGCGGCCACCGCGTCCTCGAGGTCGAAGACGACGAGGTCCGCCCCGCTCGCCTCGGCCGAAGCGAAGCGATCGGGCCGGTCGCCCGGTACGTAGAGCCCCGTGCGGTGAAGATCCATCACACGGCGCCTGACGCGTGCAGTGCGTCGATGTCGTCATCCGAGAATCCCGCATCCCGCAAGACGTCGTCCGTGTCCGCACCGTGCGGCCGCCCGGCCCAGCGGATGGAGCCCGGCGTGCGCGAGAGCCGGAAGAGGACGTTCTGCATCGCGAGGTCTCCCAGTTGCGGGTCGGGCACTCTCACGATCGTCTCCAGAGCCCGGTACTGCGGGTCATCGACGACTCCCCTCACGTCGTACACCGGTGCGATCGCGGCGGATGCGGCCTCGAAGGCATCGATGACCTCGGACGCGGGGTGCGCGCCGATCCAGGCCTGCACGGCGTCGTCGAGCTCGTCGGCGTGCTGCGCCCGGTCGTGTCCCGAGCCGAACCACGGCTCCCTGGTCAGCTCGGTGCGGCCGACCACGGTCATGACCCGTTCGGCGATCGACTGCGAACTCGTCGAGACCGCCAGCCAGACGCCGTCGCGCGAGCGGTAGACGTTGCGCGGAGCGTTGTTGACGGACCTGTTGCCGGTGCGCGGCTGCACGAGACCGAGCTGATCCCATGCCGTGATCTGTCCGCCCAGCAGCATCAGGATCGGCTCGATGATCGCCATGTCGACGACCTGCCCGACGCCGTCGCGCTCGGCACCTCGCAGCGCCGCCATCACAGCGTAGGAAGTGGCGAGCGCCGCGATGCCGTCGGCGAGGCCGAACGGCGGCAGCGTAGGCGGGCCGTCCGGATCGCCCGTGAGCGCGGCGAAACCGCTCATGGCCTCGGCGAGGCTTCCGAAGCCCGGCCGTGAGGAGTACGGCCCGAATTGCCCGAAAGCGGTCACCCTCGCGAGCACCAGCCGCGGATTCGCCGCGAACAGCTGCTCGGGCGAGAGCCCCCAGCGCTCGAGAGTGCCCGGACGGAAGTTCTCGATCATCACGTCGGCATCGGCGACGAGTCTCAGAAGCACGTCCGCGCCGGCCGCCGTGCTCAGATCGACCGTCGCCGTGCGCTTGTTGCGACCGAGCGTCTTCCACCAGAGATTGACGCCGTGCTTCTGCGGGCCGTGCCCGCGGGCGGCGTCGGGTCGTGCCGGATGCTCGATCTTGATCACGTCGGCGCCGAAATCGCCGAGAAAGGTGGCCGCGAGAGGACCGGCGAAGAGCGTCGACACGTCGAGCACACGCACCCCGTGCAGCGGAGGCGATGGAACAGTTCTCAGATCTTCCTGGTCCGACACCGAGACATGATAGCCACAGCTCGATCGCACGGGAACACCGACAGGATCCGCCTCCGACGAGCCGACGCGACTTTTCCGCCAGGGCTCGGAGCGCGACGCCTCAGTCGATGACCGGAGCCACTTCCGACCACAGCATCCGATCCTCCGTCGAGGGCGCCTCGGGAATGCGCCCCGCCCCGTCGGGTTCGGGAATGGCCGCCAGCAGCGCCCGGGTGTACGGATGCTGAGGGCTCGACCAGACGCGGTCCGTCGCGCCCGACTCCATCACGCGGCCCCCGTAGAGCACCACCGTGCGGTCGGCGATGCGGCGGACCACGGCGAGGTCGTGCGAGATGAACAGCATGCCGGCGCCCGCCTCGGCCACGAGATCGCGCATGAGACCGGCGACGCTCGTCTGCGTCGACGCGTCCAGCGCCGAGATCGGCTCGTCGGCGACCAGCAGCGACGGCCGCGCGGCGAGCGCTCGCGCGATCGCGATGCGCTGCTTCTGACCGCCGGAGAACTGGTGCGGGTAGCGCGACACCACGTTCGCGGGAAGCCCGACCTTCTCGAGCCACTCCTCGACCGTCGAGCCTGCAGCTCCTCGCGCCAGAGCCGTCGCGATGCCGTCGGCGATCTGGTCGCCGATGCGGCGACGCGGGTTCAACGAGGTCGCCGGGTCCTGGAAGACCATCTGGATGCCGGTGAGCGCGATCGACCGGCGGCGGATGCCGAGCGGAGTCACGGGGGCGTCGTGGAACAGCACGGCGCCGCCGGCGAGCTTCTCGATGCCGACGGCTGCGCGGGCGAGGCTCGACTTGCCGCTGCCGGATTCGCCGACCAGGGCGACGGTCTCCCCCGGCGCCACGCTCAGCGAGACGCTGTCGACGGCGACGACCGGCGGGTTGCCCGGGTAGCGCACGACCACGTCGCGCGCATCGAGGACGGCGACTTCACTCATCTGCGGCCTCCTCGGTCGCGGCATCCGCTTCGTCTGCCCCATCGGCCTCTTCGATCTTCGAACCAGGCAGGGCGGCGAGCAGCGTGCGGGTGTACTCGTGCTGCGGATCGCGGAACAGCGTCTCGCGGTCGGCCCGCTCGACGATCTCACCGTTCTTCATGACGGCGACCTCGTCGGCGATCGCGCTCATCACGCCCAGATCGTGCGTGACGAGGAGCACCGCGAGGTTCCGCTGGGTCGCGAGGTCGCGCAGCAGCCGCAGGATGCCGGCCTGCACCGTGACGTCGAGCGCGGTCGTGGGCTCGTCGGCCAGCAGCACGTCGGGGTCGCACGCGAGCGCGCACGCGATCGCGATGCGCTGACGCTGTCCGCCCGAGAACTGATGCGGATAGCGTTTCAGCGCCTCGGCCGGATTCGGCACCTGCACCGTCTCGAGCAACTCGATCGCCCGGGTCCTCGCGGCGTCCTTCGTGAGAGAGAGATGCACTCGCAGGTGGTCGGTGAGCTGGCGCCCCACGGGCAGCTGCGGGTGCAGCGACGCCGAGGGGTCCTGGAACACCATGGCGATCCGCCTGCCGCGGATGCGGTTGAGGTCGCGCCGGCGCATGCCGAGCAGCTCCTCCCCCGCCAAGGAGATCGATCCGCCGGTGCGGGCCTGTCGCGGGAGGAGCCCGAGGACGGCGAGCGAAGTGAGCGTCTTGCCCGAACCGGATTCTCCGGCGAGACCGTGGATGCGTCCGGCCTCGAGTTCGAGCGAGACTCCACGGACGAGCGGACGGCCGATGTCGATCGTCAGATCGCGGATGCTGAGCGCCGCGGTCATGCGATGGCTCCCTTCGCGTCGGCCTTGTGCTCCGCCTGCTTCTCGTGCGTCATCTCGGCGGTCGGGTCGAGCACGTCTCTCATCGCATCGCCGAGGAAGTTGAAGGCGAGCACGACCGTGAGGATCGCGAGACCGGGGAAGACGCCGAGCCACCAGGCGTCGAAGTTCTGGATCGCGGCCGAGATCATCGAGCCCCACTCCGCGGTCGGCGGCTGGGCGCCGAGACCGAGGAATGAGAGACCGGAGAGCAGCAGGATGGCGGCGCCGATGTCGAGGGTCGCGAGCACGAGCATGGGACCGGCGATGTTCGGCAGGATGTCGACGAACAGCGTGCGCAGCGGCGAGTGACCGAGCAGCCGCCCCGCGATCACGTAGTTCTGGCCGCGCAGGCCCAGCACGATGCTGCGCGTGACGCGCGAGTACTGCGGCCAGGAGACGACGATCGCCGCGATCACCGCGTTGAACAGCGACGGGCCTAGGGATGCCGCGACCACCATGGCAAGGATCACGGTGGGGAACGCCATGAAGAGGTCGGTGATGCGCATGAGCGTCTCGTCGACCCAGCCGCCGAAGTATCCGGCGAGCGCGCCGATCGTGGTGCCGATGATCATCGCCGCGATCACGAGCATGAGCGCGAGGGGCAGGCTCACTGTCGCACCCGTCATCAGGCGGGAGAAGATGTCGCGGCCGTTGCCGTCGGTGCCGAGCAGCGTGTCGATGCCTGGCGGCTGCAGGCGGGGCAGCGCCTGGGCGTTCGGATCGAACGGGACCCACCACTGCGCGGTGAAGGCGATGATGACCCACGCCAGGGCGATGACCGTGCCGATGACTCCGAGCGGGGTGCGCCAGGCGCGCGGCCAGCGGAGACGGATGCGCCAGGGTCCGGATGCGGCGTCGATGCGGCTCATGCGATCCTCACTCTCGGGTCGAGGACGCCGTACAGCAGGTCGACGACGAAGTTGATGAGGAGGTAGATGAGCCCGACCACGAGACCGACGCCCATGATGCCGGGGAGGTCGAGGTTGGACGCCGAGTTGTAGGCGTAGGTGCCCAGGCCCGGCCAGGCGAACACCGACTCGACGAGCACCGTGCCCGAGAGCAGCGAGCCGAAGGCGACGCCGACGACGGTGAGGATCGGAAGGGAGGCTCCGCGGAGCACGTAATCGAGGATGACGCGCATCGCCGGCAGGCCCTTGGCCCGCGCCGCCCGCACGTAGTCGCTGCCGAGCACCTCGAGCACCGAGGTGCGGATGAATCGGGTGAGCAACCCGATGGTGACGAGCGAGAGCACGAGGACGGGCAGGGCGAGGTGCGCCAGTGCGTCGAAGTAGCCCACGCCGTCGCCGTTCAGGAGGAAGTCGATCGTGTACATGCCGGTGACGGTCGGCGGCGGGGTGATCGACGGCGAGATGCGCCCGGAACCCGGGGCGATGTGCAGTTGCAGGAAGAACACGTAGAAGCTGACCAGAGCGAGCCAGAAGGTCGGGACGCTGAGACCGACGAGGGTCACGACGCGGATGACCTGATCGGTCACGAGCCCGCGGCGGTAGGCGGCGAGCGTGCCCAGCACGATGCTGACGACGAGGCTGAGGATGATCGCGCCGATGGCGACCTCGATCGTCGCCGGCACCGCGGTGGCGAGGTCGCTGGTGACCGGGCGTCCGGTCACCAGCGACGTGCCGAGGTCTCCTCGGAGGAGGTTCCCCATGTAGATGAAGTACTGCACGATGAGCGGCTGATCGAGACCGTGCGCGGCGATGAACGCGTCGCGCGTCGCGGGGTTCTGCGACGCGCCCTCACCCAGTGCCGCGGAGATCGGGTCGCCAGGCACCAGGTTCGTGAGCGCGAATGTCACGATCGTGACGCCCACCAGCAGGAGCAGCGAGGTGCCGATCCGGCGCAGCAGGTATCCGATCAGCGGAGACCTGCGCCGTTGCGCCTGTCTCTGCACCGCCACCGTCGTCATGAGGCCCTCAGCCGGCGGGGTTGATCTCGGCGATGTCCATCTCCCAGACGGAGTTGTACACCGCACCGGTGACGTCGTCGGCGGTGGCGATGTTGCGGCCCGGGACGATCAGCGGCACGAAGGGGCCCTCGGCCTGCATCGCCTCGGCGAAGGCGGTGAAGTCGTCGGCGCGGGTCGCCGCATCCGTGGCGCTGGCTGCATCCGCCGCGATCTGCGCGATCTCGGGGTTCGCCTCGGCCGCCCAGCCCGAGCGCAGACCGACCTTGAGGCCGGGGGCGAAGGGCAGGAAGTTGGCCGAGTCGGCGTAGTCGGGGCCCCAGAACCAGAGGCCGAAGCCCTCGGTGCCGCCGACGTAGGCGTCGAGCTCGGTCGCGAAGGGCTGCGGCGCCAGTTCGACGTTGATGCCCGCGTCCTTCAGCTGCGCCTGGACGCGCTCGGCGAGCGGGGTGAACTCGACGCCGCCGACCGGGTAGTCGTTCGGGAACTGCAGCTTCAGCGTCTGGCCCGTGTAACCGGCCTCGGCGAGCGCGGCCTTGGCCTTCTCGGCGTCCGGCTTCACACCGGACTCGAGAGCGCCCTCGAACCCGGGAGGGATCACGCCGGTCGCCTGCACGGCGCCTGCTCCGGCGAGCTCGAGCAGGGCGTCGTAGTCGAGCGAGTAGCGGATCGCCTCGGCGATCTTCACGTTGGCGAGATCGCCGGCGACGGCCGGAGACTGGTTCAGCAGCAGGAAGATGGTCTGGCCCGAGGGCACCGAGTCGACCTTCACGCCGTCGCCGAGACCGGCGACCTGGTCGCCGTTGAGATCCATCGCGACCATCGAATCGCCGCCCTTGAGGTTGGCGAGCTGCGTGGCGCTCTCGGAGACGTTGCGCACGACGACGCGGTCGTAACCGGCCTTCTCGTCGCCGTTGTACTCGTCGCTCTTCTTCAGCACGACCTGCGAGGAGAGGTCGAGGGTGTCCAGCACGTAGGGACCGGAGCCTGCGGAGGCGCCGTCGAGGTACTTCTGCGCGCTGTCCGATCCGTCGGTGGCGCCGCCGTTGTCGATCACGACATCGGAGTTCACGATGCCGAGTGCCGGGTTCGCGAGGATCGCCGGCAGCTGCAGCAGCGGAGTCTCGGAGGTGATCTTCACGGTCTTGTCGTCGACTTCGGCGACGGTGAGCCCGCCGAGCAGGAAGTTCGGCTTGGCATCCTCCATGCCCTGGATGCGCTGCAGGGAGAACACGACGTCCTTCGCCTCGATGGGCGAACCGTCGGAGAAGACCCGGTCTCCCTCGAGGGTGAAGGTGAACTCGGTCGCGGCGTCGTTCTGCTTCCACGACGCGAGACCGGGGATCGGAGTCGACACGTCGGAGCCCTTGAAGTCGACGAGGGTCTCGTAGAGGGCCTTCGCGATCATGTTGCCGGTGGGGTCGTAGGTGTGGCCGGGGTCGCCGGTCTCGATGGAGAAGGCGGTGTCGATGACGAGCGAGTCGCCCTTCGACGCGTTGCCTCCGCTGTTCGCGGAGTTGCCGCCGGAGCAGCCGGCGAGGGCGAGGAGCGCGACGGCTCCCAGGGCGATGAGAGAGGTGCTGCGACGCGTCACCATGGTGGCCTCCAGGGGCGAGGAGTACATTTCGGGTAGGCCGCCCGATGTGGACGACCTTCAACAGATTCCCATGATGTGCGACGATCTGTCTATCAAGAATGCGTAACGCTGGTTGGATCTGATTCCAGCCCTAGCCAGGAGGTGCAATATGTCCAGCAGGGACGCCGAAGTCCTGAAGCAATCTGGACGAAGTGCCATGCCGCTCGACGACATCGCGTACAGAATTCTCGACGTGCTCCGCGAGAACGGGCGCGTCTCGATCGCCGCCCTCGCCGAGAAGGTGGGCATCTCCCGAGCCAATGCGTACACGAGGGTCGAGTCTCTCGTGCACGACGGCGTCATCACCGGGTTCAGCGCACGCATCGACCCCGCGAAGGCGGGACTGTCGATCGGCGCGCTCGTCTTCGTCACCGTGCTCCCCCAGGCATGGACGTCTTTCCGTGAGCGCGTCTCGGAGATGCCCGACGTCGAGTGGTGCGCGATCACCACCGGCGAGCACGACGCGATGCTGCTGATCCGCGCAGTGGACGTGAGCGGTGTGCACGAGTTCTCGACCGGAGTCATCGCCCAGCTGCCCGAGGTGCGCACGGTTGTGAGCGTGGTGGTGCTCGACGAGGTCGTGCGCCGGTCGTTCCTGCTCCCCTCCGATCTCCCGGAGCGGAACACCGAGATCCCGCTCGGCATGACGCGGTGGACACCCGCGACGCCGGGTCGCGACACCCTTCCGCCTCGGTGAAGCCGTCGCGGCTCAGGCCGCCGGGATCTCCTCGCACACGCTGAGCTGCGGCGCGCCGTGCATCTCGTAGTGCTCCACGAGACGGATGAGCCCGGCATCCGTGATCTCGAGCTCGCTCTCGCCGTCGCCCGTGACCACCGTTCCATCCGCGGCGAGCACGTGGACGAACGACACCCAGATCGTGTCGCCCGAGCGCGTGCCGACGAAGCGGCCGAAGGTGACGGTGTCGCCCTCGTAGTCCCCCCAGATCGCGCCGTCGCGCTCCCAGTAGCTGAAGACGCTCGGAGAGTCGGGGTCGACCGCCGAGGTGGTCGACGAGACCATCCGGAATCGGCGGCCGTCGAGGGAGGGGATGGATGCTGTCGCGGTCACCCCTCGATTATGGACGATCTCCACTCGTCCTCCAGCAACGCGTAGATCAGCAACGTCGTCCATTCGCCTTTGAACCACGAGCTCTCCACCAGTCGGGCCTCGCGACGGAAGCCGAGTCGCTCGACGACTCGGACGGATGCCGCGTTCCGCTCGTCGATGCGTGCCGCGATGCGGTGAAGTCCCAGTCCGTCGAATCCCACCGCGAGCAGAGCGGCCACGGCCTCCGCCGCGTAACCCCGCCCCGAGAACCGGGGATCGAGGATGTAACCGACTTCACCCTCTCGGTCGTTCTCGCTGCGCCAGAACAGCACGACGTCGCCGACCAGGCGTCCGCTCTCCCGCTCTTCGACCGCGAGGCACACCGCGTCATCCTGCTTCTCGAATCGGGTCCCCGCCCAGCGCGTGGCGATCCTCTCCTCGATCTCGGCGAGGGTGAGCGGCCCGTACGGGACGTAGCGGACGTTCTCGGCGTCGGCCTTGTAGTCGAGCATGGGCGCCGCATCGGCGGCCTCGATCGGTCGCAGCAGCAGACGCTCGGTGCGGATCGGATAGTCCGGCGCGAACATCGTCACTCCAGATCGAGCGAGACGAGGCCGGGCAGACCTGCGGTCTCGGAGCGCAGAGCGAGGACGAATTCCTCGTAGGTCGGCGTCATCGTCACACGCGTCGAACCCAGAATGCAGGTGGTTGCTCGCCCTCCTCGCTTGTCGAGCCGGATCCGGTGCACCGGATATGCGGGCGGCGTCAGCCAGATGCGCGCAAGCAGCGAATAGGGATGGTCCTCTTCGCCCATGCGCAGGCCGTGCGGGCCCACGACGATCTGCGCCGGAGTCCGTCTCACCGCCCGGTAGCGCTGCGCGGCTCCGATCGCGAAGCCGATGGCGGCGATGCCTGCGACGGGGATCAGCAGGACGAGCGCCGAGAGATCGCCGTCGAGGAAGCCCGGGGTCAGCACGAGCAGGGTCACGCCGAGAGTCATCGCGAACAGCACGATCGCCGTGATCAGGAAGCCGCGCCCTATGCGTCGTTCGCCCGAGGAGTCGAGCCGGAACGTCGTGGGCAGTTTCGCGCGCTCGCGCGCGGCCGCGACCGGATCGGCGGCCGGCGGCTGAGCGATCGGAGCGAGCTCGGCCATCAGCTCGTTGAAGACGGTCCTCGAGAATCCGGGCAGGTCGATCACGGTCTCGCGTCCGTCGGTCCAGACGACCAGCGCGCGGGTCGTGCCCGTGCGCAGGCCGTTGGTGCGGTGCTCGGTGACCTTCGACCGGAACGCGGTGGTGTCTCTGGCGTATGTCTGCATGCCTCCGGGCCGTCCGATGTCGACCGTGCCGGGACGCACGATCACCCGGATGTTCCGGAGCCAGAAGGCTCCCACCCACACGGCGATCGTCAGCACGATCGCCGCCACGAGCACGATCCGGCCCCGCGTGGAGATGTTCATCGTGCGGGGAAGGAATCCCGGGATGATGAACAGAGCGGCCGTCGACAGCACGGCGGACAGCACGAGGGCTCCGAGAGCGATGCGAAGCGGATGCCGGCGGAACACGCGCTCGGCGGGCACGGTGGCGACCTGACTCATGGGGACAGTCTGCCGCACCCGGCGACGCACCCGTGCGCTGTGGCGCACCGCGGGTAGCGTGAACGCATGCAGTGGTTCACGGATCTCGCCTTGCGCGCCGTCGGGGCGCGCCGATGACACCGCCGACGCAGGCGACCTTCGACGCCCGACCCCTCACAGAACCGGTCGATCCTCGGGCGGTGCGGGCCTTCGCGGCCGAGCTGCGAGCACGAGGGACCACGACCATGAACGCGAGGACCATCATCGCCGTCGTCGTTATCGCGCTCGCGGCGGTCATCATGGTGCCTGTCCTCGTGTCCGTCATGGTCGCGGTGCTCTCCGGCTCCGTCTCCGGCGGACGCGGCGGCCTGATCCCCTTCGCGTTGATCGGCGTCGCTGCCGTGCTCGGCATCGTGCTCTCGCTGGCCGGCTGGCGTCGAGCGCGCACGACCCGCTACCGCCTGAACCGCTTCGCGCAGGCGAACGGCATGACCTACGAGGCGAGGATCGCCGACCCTCCACTGCCGGGGATGGTCTTCGGCATCGGCCGCTCCCGGGCCTCGACCGATGTCGTCCGCGGCACCACACCCCGCTTCGCCGAGTTCGGGAACTTCCAGTACACGACCGGATCGGGCAAGAACTCGACCACGCACAACTGGGGCTACGTGGCGGTGAAGCTCGACGTGCCGCTGCCGAACATCGTGCTCGATGCCAAGGGCAACAACTCCTTCGGATCCAACCTGCCGGCCGCCTTCCGCAAGGCGCAGCGGCTGTCGCTGGAGGGCGACTTCGATCGGTACTTCGATCTGTACTGCCCCGAGGGGTACGAGAGCGACGCCCTCTACCTGTTCACACCCGACATCATGGCGCGTTTCATCGACAACGCGGCCGAGCTCGACGTCGAGATCGTCGACGACTGGCTGTTCTTGTACACGCAGCGCAAGGCCTCGACTCTCGACCCCGCGACGTGGGCCTGGTTGTTCGGCGCGGTGGGGGCTCTGCTGGTGAAACTCGACCAGTGGGCGCGGTGGCGCGACGAGCGGCTGCTGGTCGCGAATCCACCGCTCGCCTCATCTGCGGGACAGGCGAGGGATGCCACGGCGCTGCCCTTCGCAGCGCCGGCGGGGATGCTCACCCCGCCCCCTGGCGTGGCGCACGAGGGCCGTCGGCTCTCGCGGGGCTTCCGGTGGGTGCCGATCGTCGTCGCTGTCGTTTTCGGCGTCGTGTGGATCGCGCTGCGGGCCATCGGTTCGATGCACTGAGGAGTGCGAACGTCGCGTCAGGCGGTCACCGAGGGGTGAGTGTGGGGGTGGGTGCTGCTTTGGGGATTAGCGCCCACCCCATCCCCCCTCGGGATCAGAAGAAGCTGGGGACCTCCTCTGCATGGCGGACGAGCCGCCAGCGAGTGCGGTCAGCTGGGGGCTGACGTATGTGCACCGCGTTCAATATGGTATGCCAATGAAGGTTGCAAGCGGTTGCGATCACCCGTGCAACGCGGCCCATTCGGCTCGACGCACCGCCTGCTCCACCGGGTCGGGAACGGGAAGCGACGCGATCAGGCGCTTCGTGTACTCGTCCTTCGGGGCGCCGAGCACGTCGGCCGTGCGTCCGTACTCCGCGATCTCGCCGCGATGCAGCACGACCACCTTGTGGGCGAGCATGTCGACCACGGCCAGGTCGTGCGTGATGAACAGCGTCGCGAAGCCGAAGCGCTCCTGCACCTCGCCGAACAGCTCGAGCACTCTGGCCTGCACCGACACGTCGAGCGCGCTCGTGGGTTCGTCGGCGATCAGCAGCTTGGGATCGAGCGCGAGCGCACGGGCCAGCGAAGCCCGCTGACGCTGGCCGCCCGAGAGCTCATGCGGATAGCGGTCGCCGAAGGCGCCGGGCAGCTGCACCGCGTCGAGCAGCTCGTCGACCCGAGGGCGCGCGTCAGACGGGTCCTTGGCCATGCCGTGCACGATCAGCGGCTCCGCCACGTTCTGCGCGATCGTGAGCAGCGGGTTGAAGCTCGTCGCGGGATCCTGGAACACGAATCCGAGGTCTTTGCGCAGTGGCCGGAAATGCCGCTCGCGCACGCCGAGCATCTCCATTCCGAGCACCTCGAGCGAACCGTCGGACACGGGGGTGAGTCCCGCGATCGCCCGGCCGATCGTGCTCTTGCCCGAGCCGCTCTCGCCCACGAGCCCCACCACTTCGCCGGGCGACAGCGTGAAGCTCACTCCCTTGACGGCGCGGAACGCCGCGCGGCCGAACCGGCCGGGGTACTCGATCACGAGATCCTTCGCGACCACGAGCGGGGCGGCATCCGTCTCCGGCGCCCGCCGGTCGGTGACCAGAAGGCGCGGCACGGCGGCCAGCAGGCGCTGGGTGTACTCGTGCTGCGGAGCCGCGAACAGCTCGGCCACAGGCGCAGTCTCGACGAGCTCGCCGTTCAGCATCACGGCGACGCGATCCGCGAGATCGGCGACCACGCCCATGTTGTGCGTGATGAGCACGATCGCGGTGCCTTCTTCGTCGCGGAGGCTGCGCAGCAGCTCGAGGATCTCCGCCTGCACCGTGACGTCGAGCGCCGTGGTGGGCTCGTCGGCGATGATGACCTTCGGCTTGAGCGCGAGGGCCATCGCGATCACGATGCGCTGCTTCTGTCCGCCCGAGAACTGGTGGGGATAGTCGTCGACGCGGCGCTCGGGCTCGGGGATGCCGACGCGCCGGAGCATGTCGATCGCCAGCGCCCTGGCCGCCTTGCGGCTGACGCCGCCGTGCGCCCGCAGGCCTTCGGCGAGCTGCCAGCCGACCGGGAACACGGGGTTCAAGGCGCTCGAGGGCTCTTGGAACACCATGGCGGCCTTCGGCCCGCGCACGGCGCGCAGGCCCGCAGGGTCGAGTCTCGTGATCTCGGTGCCGTCCAGGATGACCGTGCCTCCCACGATCGCCGTCTCGGGCAGCAGTCCGAGGATCGACCTCGCCGTCACGGTCTTTCCGCTGCCCGACTCGCCCACGATCGCGAGCACCTCGCCGGTCTGCACGTCGAGGGTGACGCCTCGCACGGCCTGCACGTCGCCGCCGTCGGTCGCGAACGTGATGTTCAGGTCGCGGATGTCCACTGCTGTCGTCATCACTGCACCTCTCCCAGGTCTTCTCGGGTCACCGGCTGGGTCGCCGCGACCGCATCGGCCGGCGTCGTGCCGCGACCGGCCCGGCGACGGGCGCGCAGACGCGGATCGGCCAGATCGTTCAGGCTCTCGCCGATGAGCGTGATGCCGAGCACGACGCACACGATCGCGAGTCCCGGCGGGATCGCCGTCCACCAGATTCCGGCCGCGACGTCGCTGATCGACTTGTTGAGGTCGAAGCCCCACTCGGCGGCCGCGGTCGGCTCGATGCCGAAGCCGAGGAAGCCGAGCGCGGCGAGGGTCGAGATGGCCTCGGCCGCGTTGAGGGTCACGATGAGCGGCAGGGTCCGGGTGGAGTTGCGCAGCACGTGGCGGAACATGATCCTGCTCGTGGACGCGCCGATGACCCGCGCCGACTCGACGAAGGCCTCGGCCTTCACGCGCAGAACCTCGGAGCGCACGACGCGGAAGTACTGCGGCACGAAGACCACGGTGATCGAGATCGCCGCGGCGAGCACGCCGGGCCAGAGTCCCGACTGGCCGCCGCTGATCGCGATGGCCGCGACGATCGCGAGCAGCAGGGTGGGGAAGGCGTAGATCGCGTCGGCGACCACCACGAGCACGCGGTCGACCCAGCCGCCGAGGTATCCAGAGACGAGGCCGAGCAGCACGCCGATCACGACCGAGAGCGCGACCGCGACGACGATGACGAGCAGTGCGGTGCGCGATCCCCAGATGACACGGGAGAGCACGTCGTAGCCGCCGACGGTGGTGCCGAGCAGGTGCGCTCCGCTCGGCGCCTGCTGGGCGCCGAAGTTGCCGTCGGCGCCCTTGAGCTGGTCGTAGCTGTACGGGGCGAGCCACGGCGCGAAGAGAGCGGTGATCAGGAAGAGACCGGTCAGCACGAGACCTGCGACGAGCATGCCGCGCTGCAGACCGACGCTCTGTCGCAGCTGATGGATCACCGGAAGACGGTCGAAGAGCGAGGGCTTTGCCATGTCAGTACCTCACCCTCGGGTCGACGAACGCGGCGATGATGTCGACCACGAAGTTGGTGACGGCGACGATCACGGCGATCATCGCGACGATGCCCTGCACCGCGACGAAGTCGCGTGCGCCGAGGTAGGCGGCCAGCTGGAAGCCGAGCCCCTTCCACTCGAACGTCGTCTCGGTGAGCACGGCGCCGCCGAGCATCAGCGCGATCTGCAGCCCGATCACGGTGATGATCGGGATCAGGGCCGGACGGTACGCGTGCGTGCGGACCAGGCGCCCTTCGCTGACGCCGCGCGAGCGGGCCGCGTCGATGTAGGGCATGTTGTACGTGCCGATCAGGTTCGTGCGCACGAGGCGCAGGAAGATACCCGCCGTGAGCAGACCCAGAGTCGCTGCGGGGAGGATCGCGTGCAGCAGCACGTCCTGCACGTATGCCGGGTTGCCCGAGGCGATCGCGTCGATGAGGTAGATGCCGGTCCCCTCCTTGCTCAGCGCGATCTCGGTGCGCACGTTCGCGCGGCCGGAGACGGGCAGCCAACCCAGCCACACCGAGAAGATCAGCTTGGCGACGAGGCCCGAGAAGAACACCGGTGTGGCGTAGAAGAGGATCGCCGAGACCCGCAGCGATGCGTCGGGCCAGCGGTCGCGCTTGGCGGCCGCGACCATGCCGAGGGGGATGCCGACGACGAACGCGACGATCAGCGCGTAGATCACGAGCTCGAGCGTGGCGCTGCCGTACGTGACGAGCACCTCTGTCACGGGCATCCGGTTGCCCGTGAGCGTGGTCCCGAAGTCGAAGGTCAGGATCTGACCCAGGTATTCGAAGTACTGCACCAGCACGGGGCGGTCGTAGCCCGCGGCGTGGATGCGCTCGGCGAGCTGCGCGGGTGTCAGCTGTCCGCCCAGAGCGGTGGTGATCGGATCGCCGGTGAGCCGGATCAGGAAGAAGACGACCGTGACCAGGATCAGCACGGTGGGGATCATCAGGAGGAAGCGGATGAGGATGTAGCGCCCCAGCGAGGTTCCGCCGGATCTGCGGCGGGCTGTGCGGGCGGGCGGGAGGCCGTCGGCCGGGGTTGTCCCGGCGGACGACGCAGCGACGTTGCTCGTCATGTGAGGGGTCCTTCGCGCATATCAACGACCCCGCCCTCTTCGACTCGGCGAGCGGAAGCGGACGGGGTCGTGATCGTGATGCTACTTGGTGATGGAGGCGAACCGCAGCTTGAACGATGCGTCGAGGGTCACGCCGTCGACGTCGGTGCCTGCGACGGCCACCTGAGCGCCCTGGAGCAGCGGAACCGTCGACAGGTCGCCGGCGACGAGCTCCTGGATCTTCTCGATGTCAGCCGTACGCGTCGCGGCATCCGGCTCGACGGCCTGCTTGAGGATCAGGTCGTTGACCTCGGGGTTGTCGTAGTGGTTGCCCAGGAAGTTCTCCTTGAGGAAGAAGGGCGTGAGGTAGTTGTCTGCGTCGGAGTAGTCCGGGAACCAGCCCAGCTGGTACGCCGGGTACACGTCAGCCGTGCGGTCCTCGGAGTACTGCACCCACTCGGTCGACTTCAGGTCGACCTCGAACAGACCCGAGTCCTCGAGCTGCGACTTGACCAGGGCGTACTCGTCACCCGACGAGGGGCCGTAGTGGTCGGGGCTGTACTGCAGGCTCAGCTTCACCGGAGTGGTGACGCCGGCGGCCTCGAGGGTCGACTTCGCCTTGTCGGCATCCGGGGCGCCGTTTCCGTCGCCGTAGAGGCCCTTCAGCGCTTCGGTCGCGCCCGCGAAGCCCTCGGGGACGTACGAGTACAGCGGGGTGTAGGTGCCCTTGTAGACCTGCTCCGAGATGGCGTCGCGGTCGACGAGGTCGGCCACGGCCTGGCGAACGGCGAGGGCCTTGGCCGGGTCGGCCTCGGCGGTCGTCGCACCGTACGGCTGCGTGTTGAAGTTGAACACGATGTAGCGGATCTCGCCGCCGGGCCCGTCGACGACCTTGACCTTGTCGTTGCCGCTGAGGTCTTCGACGTCGGTGGCCGACAGGCTGCGGTAGGCGACGTCGACATCGCCCTGCTGCACGGCGAGCTTCAGGTTCGAGGACTCGGCGAAGTAGCTGAGCACCACGCTGTTGTTGACCGGCGCGTCGATCAGTCCCTTGTAGTTCTCGTTCGGCGTGAACTCGACGGTCTTGTTGAAGTCGTACGAGGAGATCACGTACGCCCCGCCGAAGGCGTTTGCCTTGACGATGTCGTCATCCGAGGTGAGGGCGTCGGCCGAGAAGACCTCGTCGTCGACGATCGCGCCGGGGAAGCTCGTGAGGATGAACGGGAACACCTGGTCGTTCTCGGTCTTCAGGTGGAAGACGACCGTGGTGTCGTCGGGGGCCTCGACGCTGTCGAGGTTGTAGAGCAGGCTCGATGCGCCGTTCGGATCGGCGATCTTGATGTTGCGCTCGAACGAGAACTTCACGTCGGACGAGGTGAGGTCGTTGCCGTTGGCCCACTTCAGACCCTTGGGAAGGGTCACCGTGTACTCGGTCGGCGAGGTGAACTCGGCCGACTCGGCGAGGTCGGGGACGACCTCGTTGCTGTTGTAGTCGGTGTTGACCAGGTACGGGAACACCTGGATCTGCACGGCGAGCGAACCGTTGTCGTAGGATCCGGCCGGGTCGAGAGTGGTGACCTTGTCGGTGGTGCCGACGATGATGTCGCCGCCCTTGGCGTCACCGCCGCCCCCGCCGTTGTCGCCGCCGCCGGCTGCGCAGCCGGCGAGGACCAGGGATGCGACGCCGAGGGCGCCGACGGCGAGGCCGAGGCGGCTTCGCGTGTTTTTACGCAGAGACATGAATCTCCCCATCTGTGAAGGTGCAGCCTCGTCTGGTGGACGGGCTCATCGCACCATCATGCACATGCATGCACCCGGATGCCGAGGGGGTGCCCGAAACCGTAACGAGACCGAAACCCGTGCGGGATGGGACGCGGCGTCAGGCGACGAGGGCGGACTCGAGCCGCGCCGCCACCTTCGGACGCGCGGTGACGACGGGTGAGTCGTGGAGTTCGGCCGCCATCCGGGCGAAGGCCTCCGCGCTGGACGCATCGACGGGCTGGAGGACTTTGATCTGAACCGAACGCGCCCGATCTATCCAGAGCGGCACGAAGCGCACGTGCACCGACCCGGCGCGGGTATGGCGGAACACCTGCTCATGGGGAGTGTCCCGAGCGATCTCGCCGGACTGCCACAGCGCGTCGAAGCGAGTGGATTCCGTGCGCATCCTCTCGACCAGCCCGGTCCAGGCCGGATCGTCCAGATGCTCGGCCATCGCGGCGTGCAGTCGCGCGACCATGCGGGTCGTGACCGCGTCGTAGTCGCCGTAGGAGCGCTGCCAGACCGGATCGAGGAACGCCCGCACCATGCAGTTGCGGTCGGCGACGGGCACGGCATCGAGGTCGTCGATGAGAAAGCGATAGGCCGCGTTGCTGGCGAGGATGTCGTATGTCGCGGTCTGGATGCAGGCGGGGAGCGGCATGAGCGTGGCGAGCAGCGCGAGGTGGTCGGCGGTCACCACCTCGCACATCGACGACAGCGGCGCGCCTGGTGCTGCGTGGCCGGTCGCGAGCACCCAGAGGTGTTCGCGTTCCTCGAGATCGAGGCGCAGCGCCCCGGCGATCGCATCGAGTACGGCCGGGGACGGGCGGATGTCCCGGCCCTGCTCGAGCCACGTGTACCAGGTGACGCCCACCCCGGCCAGGACGGCGACTTCTTCGCGGCGCAGTCCCGGGGTGCGCCTGCGGCCTCCAGGCGGAAGGGACACCTGCGCAGGACTGAGCCTCTCTCTCCGATTGCGGAGAAAGGCTCCGAGCTCATGCCGGGCGGTGGCCGTGCTGTCCGCTGTCATCATCAATACCATGATAAGCACGCTCTGGATACCTGGATGAATGAGGACGAATCTGGTCTCATGACCCAGACCATCTCCCTTCCACGAGCGAGTTCCGACGGCCTGACCGACGCAGGGGCGACCGCGCTTCTCGGAGGAACCGTGCTCGCCAACGTGATCTTCGGCGCGGCGACGATCGTCGCCCCGTCCGTGGCGACGGAGGTGGGAGCGGATGCCGGTGCCGCCGGGCTCTTCGTGGCGTTGTTCTCGGCGGGGTTCGCGGCCGTGCTCGTCCTCGGCGGACGGCTCGGCGATCGCCTGGGACGGCGACGGCTGTTCCGGGCCGGGCTCGTCCTGCTCGCCCTCACATCGCTCGCCGTGAGCCTGGTTCCGGGTCTGGCCGGTCTGCTCGTGGTGCGCGCGGCTCAGGGTGTGGCGACCGGACTCCTGCTGCCGCAGGCGCTCACCACGATCCAGGCGACCACGTCGGGCACCAGACGGACCCGGCTCACCTCGATCTACGCCGCCGTGCTGGGCGTCGGCACCACGGTCGGCCAGATCGGTGCGGGTGCTCTCGCCGCTCTGGGTCCGAGCTCCTGGCGCCTCGCCTTCGCCGCCATCGGGGTGCTCGCGATCGTCGTCCTGTGCGTGACCGGGCTGATCCCCGAGACGCGCTCGCCCTCGGAGCCGGGCATCGACGTGTTCGGCAGCATCCTCCTCGCGACAGCCATCGTGGCGCTCCTCGTTCCCCTCGGGCTCGGTCGGAGCCTGGGCTGGCCGTGGTGGACGGCAGCCTCCCTCGCAGCGTCACTGCTCGCCGCAATCGTGCTCACCGCGTGGGAGCGCCGCCTCCCCTCGCACAGGGCGCTGCTGCCCCGAGATGTCCTCCGCACTCCGATGCTGCGAGTCGGTCTCCTTCTCACCGCCCTGTTCTTCACCGGGTACGGCGCCTTCGTCTTCCTGTTCTCCTCCACGGCATCCGCCCGGCTCGGGCTCGACCCTCTCGCGGTCGGCATCTCCCTGGCGCCGTTCGCCGGAGCCTTCATCACCGGCACGCTCCTGTCGCCGCAACTCGCGATCCGGTTCGGTGCGCCGAGTCTCATGCGGGCGTCCGCCATCGTGCAGGCCGTCGCGCTGCTCGCGATCGGCCTCATGGTGTGGCTCGAGTGGCCGGCGCCGTCGATGCTCGGCATGCAGCCCGCGCTGCTTCTGCTCGGATTCGCGCAGGCGCTGATGTACACGCCGCTCATCGGCACGATCATGGGTTCGCTGCCGCATGAGCTGGCCGGCATGGCGAGCGGTCTTCTCGCCACGGTCCAACAGGCGGGACTCGCCGTGGGCGTCGCCGTGATCGCCGTGCTCGCCGACGTGTTCTCGGCCGCGGGAGGCGCCGGGTTCGCCGCGTGCCTGCTGCTGAACGTGCTGCTGGCGATCGCTTTCGCGGTCACCGCCGGACGGTTGCGCCGACTGTCTCCGCAGTAGCGGAGGACCCCCTCGGTCCGCGCACTGTCGGGGGTTTCAGGCGCTCAGACCGAAGTGCTCGAGCTCCGCGGCATCCAGCATCCGCGATCTGATCAGGAATCGCATGCCGGTCGGCCCTTCGACGCTGAACCCGGCGCCCCTGCCAGGCACCACGTCGATGGTCAGATGCGTGTACTTCCAGTACTCGAACTGCGACACGGACATGTACACCTCGACGGAATCGTCGAGACCGACGTCGAGGTCCCCCAGCAGCACGTCACCGGGCCCCGTGATGAACATGCCGATCGGATAGCACATCGGCGCCGAGCCGTCGCAGCATCCGCCCGACTGATGGAACATCAGCGGACCGTGCTGCGCGGTGAGCTCGCGGATGAGGGATGCCGCGGCATCCGTCACGTCCACCCGTTGGTGCATGTCTGCTCCTCTCGCCGAGACATGATGCCGGGCGGGCGCGTCCCGAGATCGCGCCCGCCCGGTGGTGCGGATCAGAAGAAGCCCATCGGTCCCTCGGCGTAGGAGACCAGGAGGTTCTTGGTCTGCTGGTAGTGATCGAGCATCATCTTGTGGTTCTCGCGGCCGACGCCCGACTGCTTGTAGCCGCCGAACGCGGCGTGCGCGGGGTACTGGTGATAGGTGTTCGTCCACACCCGGCCGGCCTCGATCGCGCGACCCGCGCGGTACGCGGTGTCTCCGCTGCGGCTCCAGACGCCGGCGCCCAGGCCGTACAGCGTGTCGTTCGCGATCGAGATCGCCTCGTCGAAGTCGCTGAAGCTCGTCACCGACAGCACTGGTCCGAAGATCTCCTCCTGGAAGATGCGCATGTCGTTCGTGCCCTCGAACACGGTCGGCTGCATGTAGAAGCCCTCGCTGAGGTCTCCGCCGAGATCGGCACGCTCACCGCCGATGAGGAGTTTCGCGCCGCCCTGCTTGCCGATGTCGATGTAGCTGAGGATCTTCTCGAGCTGGTCGTTCGACGCCTGCGCGCCGATCATCGTCGCGGGATCGAGCGGGTTTCCCTGCACGACCTTCTTCACCCGCTCGAGCCCGTCGGCGAGGAAGCCGTCGTAGATCGAGCGCTGGATCAGTGCGCGCGAGGGGCAGGTGCAGACCTCGCCCTGGTTCAGCGCGAACATCGTGAAGCCCTCGAGAGCCTTGTCGTAGAAGGGATCGTCTGCGCGGGCGACATCTTCGAAGAACAGGTTCGGGCTCTTGCCTCCAAGCTCCAGCGTCACCGGGATGAGGTTCTGCGAGGCGTACTGCATGATCAGGCGACCGGTCGTGGTCTCACCCGTGAACGCGACCTTGCGGATGCGCTTGTGCTGCGCGAGCGGAGCACCCGCCTCGATGCCGAAGCCGTTCACGATGTTCACGACGCCGGCCGGCAGCAGGTCGCCGATGATGTCGAACAGGAACAGGAGGGATGCCGGCGTCTGCTCTGCCGGCTTGATCACGACGCAGTTGCCTGCGGCGAGCGCCGGAGCGAGCTTCCACACCGCCATCAGGATCGGGAAGTTCCAGGGGATGATCTGGCCGACGACTCCGAGCGGCTCGTGGAAGTGGTACGCGACCGTGTTCTCGTCGAGCTGGCTGATGCCGCCCTCCTGCGCCCGCAGGACGCCGGCGAAGTAGCGGAAGTGATCGATCGCGAGCGGGATGTCGGCGGCGAGCGTCTCCCGAACGGGCTTGCCGTTCTCCCACGTCTCGGCGATCGCGATCTCCTCGAGGTGCTGCTCGATGCGGTCGGCGATCCGATTGAGGATGACGGCGCGCTCGGCCGGGCTCGTCTTGCCCCAGCTCGCGAACGCCTTCCAGGCCACCTCGACCGCCCGGTCGATGTCTTCGCTGGTGCCGCGGCCGACCTCGGTGAACGCCTTGCCGTTGACAGGGCTGACGTTCTCGAAGTACTGACCTCTCACGGGCTCGACGAACTCTCCGCCGATGTAGTGACCGTAACGGGGGCGATAGTTCGCGAGGGCTCCGGGCTGCCCCGGGGCGGCGTAGGCGGTGGACACGTCTTCTTCGACGATGGTCATCGTGACTCCTTCGACGGTGCCGCGGCGTCGGTGCTGCGCGGCTCTGGTCCGAAGGTAGGTCTGCAACCGTTGCACGCTCGTGCGTCACGTTGCATCGGGTTGCGCGATGCCGGATCAGGCCTCTGCTTCGAGCCGCTCGATGCGGGCCACGAGCGCGGCGCGTTTCGGTGAGCGCGCGGGAAGCATCTCGAGTGCGAGCCTCAGCACCTCGGCGTCGTTCTGCCCCTCTGGGATCTCGGCGTAGGCGAGCAGGACGTCGAGGCTGGCCTCGGAGAACATCACTTCGCGCAGCGCGGCGCGCACCGTCTCGCGGAACTCCTCCACACCGGGAGAGGTCGACTCGGGAAGCACGGGGCCGCGGTATGCGGTGAGAGCGACCCTGTGCGCTCCTCGATCGAGCAGTGACAGCACGTCCTGCGCATCCGTCTCCAGCGGCATGGGCAGCCGGTACGGACGCGACTCGGGGATCAGACCGCACGCCGTGCGCTCGAGGACCTTGCGCAGCCGCACCATCTCGGGGCGGAGCGTGTCGGGCGACGCCCCCTCGCCGTAGACGAGTTCGGTGAGCCGCTCGGCCGACAGCCCCTGCCGGTGCACGGCGAGCATGAGCATGATGGCCGCGTGCCGGCCGCTGAGCTCGATCACCCTCTCACCGAACTCGGTGTCGGTCTCGAGCCGGGCGCGATCGCGTCCGAGGACATGCAGGATGCCGCGCAACGTGCCCGTGCCGCTGCGGGAGGGGGTCGGCGGACGGGAGGAATCGGCGCGTTCACGCAACCTCGCGACGAGCATCTCCGACTCCACCGCCCGCGCCGTCGCGTCGACGAGAAGGCGCGCCTGCCGGCTCACCACCTCGTCACCGCCGGTGATGTCGATGACACCGAGCAGCTGGTGCGTCTCGGGGTCTCGCACCGGAGCCGCGGTGCACGACCACGGATGCACGAGCCGGTTGTAATGCTCTGCCCCGCGGATCTGCACGGACTGACCGAGCGTGAGGGCGGTGCCGGGTGCCGTGGTGCCGACGGCGTCTTCAGCCCAGTTCGCCCCGGCGACGAAACCCATTCCGTCGGTGAGCGAGCGCAACTGACTGTCGCCCTCGATCCAGAGCAGGCGTCCGGCCCGATCGCCGACCGCGACGACCACGCCGGAGTCCTCCGCCGATCCGGGCAGCAGCAGCGCCCTGATCATGTCCATCGCCGAAGCGAGCGGATGCGCCAGCCGATAGCGGTCGAGCTCTTCGCTGACCAGCTCGAGCTGCGGCGCGCCTTCCGGGCCGACCCGACTGCGCCACGAACGCTCCCACGACTCTCGCACGAGCGGGCGCACCTGCTGAAGTCTGCGGTCGTCGAGGTTCCCGGCGATGAGCTCCTCGTGGGCACGCTCGATCAAAAGTCGCGACGCCTCAGGCGGGGCATCCCGTGACGCATTCCACGACGCAGCCACAGCGGTCTCCGATCATCGTGAGCGGACGGTCTCAGTGTACGAGCAGGGCGGTCGCGGGGGAACAGGGTTCACGTACCGTGTGCCTCGGCGATTCGCATCCGGGCGCCAGGTGCTCGGTCCTCACGCTCTCGTGCCGTCGTCCCGGCGATCGGTCGCCGCCGGGCCTCAGCTCCGGCTCGCCCACCAGTCGCGCAGGCGCTGCTCGGCGGCATCCGCTCCGATCACTCCCTCGTCGAGGCGCAGTTCCAGCAGGAACCGGTAGGCCTCGCCGACCTCCCGACCCGGGGCGATGCCGAGGATCTGCTGGATCTGGTTGCCGTCGAGCTCGGGGCGGATGCTGTCGAGCTCCTCCTGCTCGCGGAGCGCCGCGATGCGGGACTCGATGTCGTCGTATGCGCTCGCCAGCCGGGCCGCCTTGCGCTTGTTGCGCGTGGTGACGTCGGCGCGGGTCAGGATGTGCAGGCGCTCGAGGAGGTCACCGGCGTCGCGCACATAGCGGCGCACCGCGGCATCGGTCCACGCGCCCTCCGCATAGCCGAAGAAACGCAGGTGCAGCTCGATGAGGGTCGCTACCGCATCCGTCGTATCGGTGTCGAACCGCAGCGACTGCAGGCGCTTGCGGGCCATGCGCGAACCGACCACGTCGTGGTGGTGGAAGCTCACCACACCGCCGTCTTCGAGCTTGCGGGTGCGGGGCTTGCCGATGTCGTGCAGCAGGGCGGCGATGCGCAGCGGCACGTCGGGCGCGGCGCCGGGGTGACGCGTGTGCTCGAGCTCGATCGCCTGGGTGAGCACCGTCAGCGAGTGCTCGTAGACGTCCTTGTGGTGATGGTGCTCGTCGATCTCGAGGCGCAGGGCGCTGATCTCGGGAAGGAACTCGTCGACGAGTCCGGTGTCGACCAGGACGCGGATGCCGCGAACCGGGTCGTCGGTCTGCATGAGGCGTACGAGTTCGCCCTGGATGCGCTCGGGGCTGACGATCTTGAGCGTCTCGCGCAGCTGCGCGATCGCATGTTCGGTGGCCTGCTCGATCGAGAAGCCGAGCTGCGCGCTGAACCGGGCGGCGCGGAGCATGCGCAGCGGGTCGTCGCCGAACGAGACGTGCGGGTCGGTCGGCGTGCGCAGGACGCCAGAGAGCAGGTCTTCCACTCCGCCTGTGGGGTCGACGAGCTTCACGGCCGGAACCTGCAGGGCCATCGCGTTGACGGTGAAGTCCCGCCGGACGAGATCGCCGTCGATCGTGTCGCCGAACTCGACCGTGGGCTTGCGGGTCACGCCGTCGTAGCTGTCGGCGCGGTACGTGGTGATCTCGACCTGTTCGCTCTGCACACGGGCGCCGATCGTCCCGAACGCACGGCCGATGTCCCAGCGCGCGGTGGAGATCGGCGTGACGATCTTCAGGATGTCGTCGGGGTGCGCGTTCGTCGTGAAGTCGAGGTCGTGCGTGGGGCGTCCGAGCAGGGCGTCGCGCACCGGCCCGCCGACGACGGCGAGGTCGAAGCCGGCCGCGGCGAACGCCTCGGCGAGGGTGCGGACGACCGGATTCTCGGCGAGCGCGCCGAGACGGGCGAGGCCGTCGGCCATGTTGAGCATGGGTTCCAGCGTACCGGGCGGGCGCGCACGGGTTCACTTGGGAGGGGCGGCCGTGTGAAAAGTCGGAGCCGTGGCGTGACACGCCGTGCCGCGGCATCCGTCACCGCCGTGTCGACTCGAAAGTCCGACTTTTCGCACACGAGGATGCCGGACGTCTGGCCGCCGGGAACGGCGCACGTCAGAACAGCGGGTTCTCTCCTCGGGCCTGTGCGATCGCCTGCGTCTGGGAGCGCAGGTGCGTCATGAGCATGGCGCTGAGCCCGAGTCCGCCGAGCAGAGCGACCCCGACGAGCACCAGGCGGCCGTTGTCGGGGTCGACCATGCCCAGCACGTAGACCACGATGACGGTGAGAGCGAGCAGCGCCCCCTCGACCACCGCGAAGACGATGAACTTCCTGTTCAGTCGGGCGGCGTAATCCTTGCGGACCGCTGCGACCCTGGCGTCGATCGACGAGTCGTCTGCGTGGCTCATGCCGTCAACGGTAGTGCAGTGCGTTCGCCGACGGAGCCAAGGGACGGATGCCGCGGCATCCGTCCCTTGCACGCTCAGGCTCTGCGCTTGCCGCGCAGCAACATCCCCGCGCCCAGCGCGAGGAGCACCAGCGCCGCGAGCCCGAGTCCGCCGAGCCACAGCCCCGAAGCACCGGTCGCGGCGAGGCCTCCGCCGTCGGGACCGCTCGAGCCGCTGCCGGAATCCGCCCCGCCGTCGCTCCCGTCGCTCCCTCCGCCGGTCTCACCGACGATCGTCGTGAAGGTGCGCACCGCCGAGTACTCCACGCCGCCGAACGGCCCCGTCGTGCGGACGAACCATCCATGCGTCCCCTCGGAGAGTCCCTTCCAGGTGACCGCCGTCGCCTCTCCGCTGACGACGCCCTCTGCGCAGCCGACCTCTGTCGAAGTGAGGATATCCGCGCGGAACGAGTCGGTCGCGAGGGTCTTGGCAGTCGGCGCGATGCCGCCCGCCGCGTACGGGATCTCGAACTCCTGCATGCCCGCCGGGCTGTTCAGCGACGGCTCGTCGGAGTCGAAGTCGTCGAGCGACGGCGAGTAGGTACGCACGACGATGCGGCCGCCCTCGTTGTCGAAGTGCAGCAGGCGCAGGTACCCGAGGCCGCCCTCAGGCAGGCCCTGGTAGTCGAACAGCATCGAGTACACGGTGCGGTCCGCCGTGCCGTCTCCGTCGTCGTCGAAGTCGTCGAGCCGGGTGTAGGCATCGTGATAGTGCCCCGACCCGACGGCGATCACGTTGGCGTTCGGCGCCACGACCTCGTCGTAGATGCGCTGCGGGAACGGGCCGAGACCGCCCGTCGTCAGCATGTACTCGTGCAGGTTGATCATGACCTTGCGCTCGGGGTACTGCGCGATGACCGAGTTCATCCACGCGATATCCGCCGAGTTCGACGCGGTGTCGTTGGGGTCGGGCCAGCCCATGTACATCATGAGCAGGTCGATGCCGTCGACGCTGACGAGGTCGTAGTGACCGCGATTGTCCTTGTAGGAGCCGCCGTACCAGGGGTTCTGCTCGAACCGCGACGCGCCGAAGTACGAGCTGTACGGTCCGTAATCCCCGTCGAAGTGGCCGACATCGTGGTTGCCCGCGAGCACACCGTACGGAAGACCGGCCTCGTCGAGGATGTCGTAGGCGGCATCCGCGTTCTCCCACTGATGCTGCTCGTTCTGATTGTCGACGATGTCGCCGGTGTGCGTCACGTACTGCAGGTTGAGGTTCTCGCGCTCCGCGACGAGGAACTCGTTGATGTCGATCTGGTGCTGGTAGTAGGTGTCCGAACCGTCGGTGCCGGCGCCGTGGCCCTCGTTGCTGTTGTAGTACTGCGTGTCGGACTGCCAGGCGAGGGTGAAGTCGTACTGCTCACGCGGGGTGGCGCCGGCGTTGTAGTCGGTCACCTGCGACTCGCGGCCGCTCAGGTCGGTCGCCGCCCACCCTTCCGAGTGCTGCACGAGGAAGGTGAGCTGGCCATTCTGCGCGTGCCCGGCGACGGGCACCTGTGCGTCGAGGGTGAAGCTGGTCGGCGCTTTCCCGGTGGTGACATGGCGATCGACCTCCTCCCACGCACCCCGGGTGGTCTGCACGTACAGCAGCACCTTCGCGTCGGCGTTCGCGGAGCCCGCCCAGGCCACCCGCACGTCGGAGCCTTCGTCGGCGCCCTCGGGCACGGCGACCGTGAACAGTTGGTACGGCATGGCGGTGTCGCTGGTCTCGGCGACCTCGAGACCGTCGGCGCCGGTCAGCTTGGCGAGGTCGTCGGCGCTCAGGGATTCACCCTCACGATCGGTCGAGCTTGCGTCGGTCGTGGTGCCCGAGACGACATGCACCGATGAGTCGGCGGCCGTGTACGTGTAACCCTCGGCGAAGCACACCGCGAGCCGGTCGTCGACGTTGGATCCCGGAATCGCGCTGAGCTCGACGGAGTCGCCCTCGATCACCGCGCCGTCGGCGGGGTTCACGAGCATGGTGTGCGGCAGCTCGTCGGCGGTCGTGAAGCTCACGGTGCTCGTCGACACGTTGCCGACCGCATCCGACGCCGTGACGACCGCGACGTGGTCGCCCGGCGTCAACGTGAGCGAAGAGGTATCCGTCGGCAGGGTGATCTCCTCGCCGTCGAGAGATGCGGTCATCGACGCGAAACCCGATCCTGCATCCGTCGCCGATGCGTCGATCGTGAAGGGTCCGCGGTACAACTCGCCCTCGGCGAGGCTGGTCGTGATCTCGGGTGCCGTGTTGTCGACGACGACTGTGCGCGTGACGGTCTCAGCGACGGCCGCACGGGCAGCTGCAGCCTGACCGGCGGACGCCGTGATCTCGTGCGGTCCGTCTGCGACGGCTGTCGTGTCCCACATCGTCGAGACCGAGTCGAACGCGTCGTCGGGGATCGTGAACGTCGCGAGGAAGTAGACGAGGTTCGCGTCGCTGAGGTTGATCCGCTCGGCGGAGTCATTCGGGCACGCGCGAGCAGCGGCCTCCTGTCCCTCACCGGCACCCGAGCACGAGGTGGGGCGCAGCACACGCCCGTCGGGCAGCGCCAGACGCGGATTCATGATCGTGTAGTCGTCGTTGTTCTCGTTCGGGTCGGGCTGCGGCCATGCCTTCGTGCCCGCGTAGACCCCGATCGTGAGCTGCTGGCCGTTGACCACCTCGTCGACCGGGACCGAGGCGTCGACCGTCACGATGCGGTCGTAGAAGCCCCCGTCGAAGATCTCCAGCACGTTGTCGCCGAGCTTGATGCCGTTGCGGAAGAACGCATCGGTGGCCGTCGCCTCGATCGCGAACACCGGGGCCTTCTCGAGGGATGCGGTGCCGTCGGCGATCGTCGAGCCGTCGATGCTGAGCTCGAGGGCCCCGACGTCGCCGTCGGTCGTGGCGACGACGGGAGTCTGGCCGTTCACGAACTGCCCGTCCGCGACGTTCAGCCGCACGGGCTCTTCAGCGGAGTCGTCGAGCGTGAGACGCACAGGACCCAGTGTGCTGACCTGGCTGCCGTCGCCTGCGGTGACGGTGTACTCCACCCAGCGCTTGCCGTACACATCGACCGCCGGAATCGAGTACAGATAGCGTCCGGCTGCGGAGAACGTGAGATTGCGCGTCTCGGTTCCGCCGAGGTCGTCGGTGACCGTGAGAGTCACGCGGCGCACAAGCAGGTCGTCGGTGATCTCGAAGCCCAGCTCGATGCCTCCCGTGTCGGGAACTTCGGATCCTCCGGTGAGGTCGACGATCACAGGCGCGGTTCCCGGCGCGGGGTACGGCACGAACGACACGGCGACCTGATCGTCGGTCACTGCACCGGGAGTCGGCGCGGCCAGGCCGAGCATGGTCTGCGTGGTGCCGGCGGGGTCGGCAGGAGTCCACAGGGCGGCTGCCGCGGCGCCCGGGTTCCATGAGTACTTGATGGCCGTGCTCGCCGTCGTCTGCGCATCGTCGAAATAGTAGGCGCGAGAGATGTCGTGCCCGCTCTTCGTCTGCAGCTGCAGGCCTCGCGACCCCCCGTTCGCCATGCCGCCCGACGAGATCGTGAGGAGGTCGACGCCCAGCTCGAGATCGGTGCCGAACGCGCTGTTGAAGTCGGCCGCGGTGAGGCCGGCCGCGATCACGGCCGGGTTCTGGATCCACAGCACCAGCGTGCCGCCCGCCGGGATCACGGGTTCCCCCGGACTTGCGGGCCACAGCGTCGACGCGTTGGACTTCGGGTTGGTCAGGTCGTTGTCGGTGGTCAGGTAACTGAGCACGTAGTCGCCGAAGTTCACGGGGGCGTCGGCGGCGTTGTAGATCTCGATGAACTCGTAGGCGTCCGAACCCGAGACGTTCGCGGTGTCGGGGGCGACTTCGGTGATCTGCAGGACGGGACCGTCCGAGTCCGGATCCGTGGGCTTGGTGAGGGCGCTGGTGACCTGTTCGACCGTGATCGCTCCGGGGGTCGGCAGGGCGGTGGCGCCGGTGATGTCGTAGGCGAGCAGGCGGGAGTCGGGGGTCCCGATCAGGTCGGGCACGCCGAACTGCGCATTCCACGGCGTGGTGCCCACGGCATCGTCTGCCGGGACCCAGGCGCGTGTAAGGGTGGAGCCGTTCGCATCGGTCAGGCTGAAGCCGCGGTCGCCGCCGTTCGCGAAGCCCGCCTGCGGGCCGAACCGGTAGATCGGAGTGTCCGCTGCCATGCCGTAGAAGGCGCGGAGTTGATCCTTGGTGAGGCTGCGACGCGCATCGCCGGGCGCGTAGTTCATCCAGAACACGGCCGAGGAGCCCGCGGGGATGGTCGCAGGCGCGTCGGTCTCGCCGTCGAGGTGGATCAGCGGCTGAACGGTGCCGGTGTTCCAGCGACTGGTGTGGTACCGGATCTGGATGCCGGCGGCCTCGAGGTCGATCGCGGCATCCGTCGTGTTGGTCACCTCGAGGAACTCGTAGGTGTCGGCGCCGGGGTTGTCGCCGTTGATCTCTGTGATCACGAGAGGCCAGTAGGCGCTCGCATTGCTCGCGGGGGTCGGTTGCGGTGCCACGAGCGGCGCGACATCGGATGCCGGCGGCTGCGCCGTCGATGGAGTCTTCGGGTCTTCGGTCGGCGTCGGGTCGGTCGGAGCCGGGGTCGGCGTCGGGTCGGCGGGCGCCGCGGTCGGCGTAGGAGTCGCGACCTCCTCTGCGGGCATCGTCGGCTCAGGCGAGGGCTGCGGTGACGACGTGTCCTCGTTGATGGCGGCAGCGGCGATGTCAGGAACCACGCCGGAGCTCAGCGCGGTGGCGACGACCAGCGCGCTCAAGGTGCTGGCGAGGGCGCGGCGGAGCGGTGAAGAGAGCATGAGAGACCTGTTCGGAGAGAGCGATCGGCAGACGTGCCTCCGACCTTTCTATGGCTTCGACGTGGCGCAGAGGTTGCCGGATGACTGCTCCCGGTTCACCCGGTTTGAACGGATGGTTAACGCCCCGCACGGCCGCCTCTCATCGACGCCACGCGCCGCGCGTAGGATCGGCACGTGACCGACGACGACTCCCGCGGACGAACCGATCGGCGCGGGTTCCTGAAGTTGGGCGGCGCCGCTCTGGCGGGCGCCGCGATCGGCGGCGCGGGCGGCGCAGCCGTCGGAGCGTCCCTCGACGGCGCTGGCCACCACGGATTCGAGGCGGAGCCCGACCCGTTCGCGGCGCTCACGCCCCGGAGTGAACCGGGCTTCGACCACATCGTGGTGCTGATGGGCGAGAACCGCTCCTTCGACAATCTGCTCGGCTTTCTCCACACCCCCGACACGCTGCCCGCAGGCGAGAAGTTCGACGGGCTCGCGTTCGGCGCCCACAGCAACACGGCGCCCGACGGCACGGTCGTCGACGCTCACGTCTATCAGGGCCCGACCGATCGGATCATGAGCCTCCCCGATCCGGATCCGGGCGAGGAGTACCCGCACGTCAACACGCAGCTGTTCGGCACGATCGACCCGCCCGGAAACGCGGAGCTCTTCATCGATCAGATGACCGCGCCGTTCAACGCGCCCGAGCGCGGTGCGAAGGCCGACATGTCGGGGTTCCTGAAGGACTACATCGTGAACTTCCGTCGGCTCCGGCGAGGGGTCGAACCGACGGTCGATGAGGCCAGGCACATCATGGGCTCGTTCTCGCCCGACATGCTGCCCGTGCTCTCGACCCTCGCGTCGGAGTTCGCCGTCTTCGACCACTGGTACGCAGCCGTGCCGTCGCAGACTTTCTGCAATCGTTCGTTCTTCCACGCTTCGACGTCGCACGGCTTCGTGACGAACGTCGGCGGTGGCGGGTACCGCAAGTGGCTCGACGCCCCGGAGACGCCGACGATCTTCAACCGTCTCGAAGACGCGGGACTCACCTGGAAGGTCTACTTCGACCAACTGCAATTGGTCTCGTTCACCGGGATGCTGCACGCTGCGGCTCTCGAGAAGTACTGGCGTACCTCGCATTTCGGCACGATGGAGGACTTCTACGCCGACGCGAAGAACGGCAGCCTCCCCGCCTACGCGTTCATCGAGCCTCGCATGGTCTACGACCACAACGACTTCCACCCGCCGTTCGGGAGGCTGCGTGAGGGCGACGTCGACGGGGATCCGGTGTTCGACAGCGCCATCTCCGACGTGCGTGCGGGCGACCGCCTCGTGCACGACGTGTACGAGGCGGTGCGCACGAGCGCCTCGCCGCACGGATCGAACGCCGTCAACACCCTGCTGCTCATCACGTTCGACGAACACGGCGGTTGCTACGACCACGTGCCGCCACCCGCGGCGACGAAGCCGACCCCCGAGTCGGGTGATGGCGAGATGGGATTCGCCTTCGATCGACTCGGATGCCGGGTGCCCGCCATCGCCGTATCGGCCTATACGAAGCGCGGCACGATCGTCCACGACGAGATGCATCACGGATCGGTCACCGCCACGCTCTCGCGCCTGCACGGCTTGAAGCCGCTGAACGACCGCGACGCCTCGGCGAACACGCTGATGAACGTCGTGAACCTCGACCGACCGCGGCATCCGTCCGACTGGCCGATCACGGTACCCGCCTACACTCCGCCGAACCCCGAGCAGGGGCCGCCCGTCGATGCCGACCGCGACAAGCCGCTGACGCCGCCCGCCCGCGGACTGCTCGGCCTGCTGATCGCGCGCTACGGTCGCCCCGACGAGCCCGAGCCCGAGACGTTCGCCGATGCGTTCCGCATGCTGCACGAGCACGGCGAGGAGCTTTTCGGACCGCCCCAGGACGGCTGACCTGCGCACGAGGCCGGATCAGCACGCGTCAGCGCGCGGAGAGTCGGAGACTCCGCGCGCCACGCCGCACCACCGCATCCGCCGCCGGCGCGTCGTCACGCGACTCCGACTCTTCACACGGCGGACCGCCCGTCAGTCGTCCTTCGAGCGGCGACGCGAGACCACGACGAGCACTCCGCCGATCACGAGCACGACGGCGCCGATGCCGGCCCAGAGGAAGGTCTCGGGCGCGAGACCCGTGGCGGGAAGACGGGTGCTGCCGGTCGTCCCCGGGTCAGTGGGCGTCGGTGTCGGCGTGGGAGCGACCACGACGGCGGCGAGCGTGAAGTCCTGCTCGCCGAAGACCTCGCCGGCTGCGGTGATCACGACGGTCCGAGTGGCGTTTCCGACGATCGTGCTCCCCGACGGCGCGGTGACCGTGATCGTGTACGTCCCCGGCGGGAGCGTGCCCAGACCGTAGGCGCCGTCGGCATCCGTGGTGAGCGAGTGCGAGCCGTCAGGTCCCTCGACCATGATCGCCACACCGGGTGCAGGGGTTCCGCCGTCTGTGCGCACCGTGCCGTCGATCGCTCCGAGGCGGGCGAGTTCGAAGTCCACGTCTTCGACGTCGGCCTCGCCGACGCTCTCATCGCGGGCGACCGGGCCCGACGCGATGTACCCGCCCGGCACCTCGATGCCGACGGAGTAGTCGCCGAGGGGCAGTCGCGGGAAGGAGTAGTCGCCGTTCGCATCGGTGACGGTCGAGAGCATCGAGCCTCCCGGTCCGGATGCCGTCACGGTGACGCCCGCGACGCCGGTACCGTTCGATCGCACGGTGCCACTCAGTGACGGATTCTCGGCGACGACGAAGTCGACGCCGCTGATCGGCGTCTCGCTGTCCTCGGGCACGGTGAACGGCGGCGCCGAGGTCACGAGCGTGTAGCCGTCGGGGGTCGTGATCGTGGCGGTGTGCTCTCCGACCTCGACCTCGTCGATGATGTAGCGGCCGTCCGCGTCCGTCGTCGTGCTGCGGCCGTCGATCGTCACGGTGACCCCGGCGATCGGATTCCCGTCGACGTCCGTGACGCGTCCCTCGACCGACACGGGCACGATGTCGCGCACGGTGAAGTCTGCGACACCGTCTTCGTCCGTCAGGTCGACGTCCTGCGAGACCGCGCTCTCGGAGATCTTGCCGTCCGGCGGCGTGACGCGCACCGTGTAGCCGTCGGTGGCGACGAATCCCGGGAACGCGTACGTTCCGCCGGCAGTCGTGGTGGTGGTCCCGACGACCGCGCCGTTCGCGTCGGTGAGGGTCAGCTCGACGCCCTCGAGCGGCCCGTCTACGACGTCGGTCACGGTGCCGGTGATGTCACGCGCGATCGACGCGAACCACGTCTGGTACACGGGGAAGCCGGCGCGCCGCGTGAAGAAGAACGTCAGCGAGCTGATCGGGGTCGACGGCTCGAACCACGCGGCCGCGCCGCTGGTGTCGGCAGCCGCCTGATTGCCGGTCAGCGTGAGCGTCGCCGGGTCCCAGCTCGGGATGTCGGCGGCGACGCCTGTGCAAGACGGCTTTCCGGCGACTCCCGGCGCGCAGTAGTTGAAGCCCCCTTGGAAACCGAGCTCCGTCGCATCGAGAACGTGTCCGTCGCCCGCCACGGCGTGGATGCGCACGGAATCGGCGTCGATGTCGCCGAGCACGAACGTCCACCCCGATGCCGGGGTGGGCGACGCGAACGAGTACGTCGTCGTGGACGGGCTGGTGGCGTTGTCGGCCTTGGGGCGGAGGTTGACGTACGACTGGTTGATGCTGCTGCCGTACTTCGCTCCGACCGGCGTTCCCTCCGAGAGCCAGGTCGAGGCTCCGGAGATGACGCCGACCTGTCCCCCGCGGGAGTCGCTCGTGACCGTTGCGCTGAGCACCGGCTGCGCCGCGATCTGCACCGACGACGTGTAAGCGCCTGCCGAGCCGCTCAACGGCTGCCAGCTCGCCCACGAGGTGGTCGTCGCTGCCGCCGCGGGCACTACTCCGACCACGATCGCGACGAGCGCGATCACTCCTGCAAGAATTCCACCCCGGTGTGCACGCATGGCGCCAGAGTACCGGCATGCTGGAGCCTTGGCCAGGGTCGGAATTCGCCGGTGACCAGGCGCGTCTCCTCAGAGCGAGAGCGAGCGGGACTGGATGACGGCGTGCAAGTCGAGGATCGAAGCGATGACGGTCTCCGGGTCCTCCTGCGGCGTGTTGTGACCCGCCGGCGACAGCCGGTAGTCGATCAACTGGGTGAAGTGCTCTTGGTGTCCCTCGCGCGACAACGGCGGCATGACCGCATCCTGAGTCGGGTCGATGACGATCGTCGGCACGTCGATGAGTGGTCGGGCAGAAAGCGTCGTCTCCATCGACTCGTATGCGGGGTCTCCGGATGCGAGTCCGTATCGCACCCGATAGGAATGCACGACCACATCCACGAAGTCCGGATTGTCGAACGAGGCCGCCGTCTCCTCGAACGTCTGCCCCTCGAAGCGCCACTGCGGCGACCACTCGCTCCACAGCTGCCGGGCGAGTTCGCGACGATACCGTGCCAATCCCTCACGCCCGCGTTCAAGCTGGAAATACCACTGATGCCAGTCCCTGGCCTCGAGTTCCGGCACGTCCGGCACAGACGCCATCACCCGCGGGTCGTAGACGCTGTATCCCCCGATGGCGACCAGTCCGCCCACCTTCTGCGGCCACAGCACCGCTGCGGCGCAGGCGGCGCGGCCTCCCCAATCGAATCCGGCGACGATCGGCCTGTCGAGATGCAGCCCATCGATGAGATCGCCCAGGTCGCGGGCAAGCGCGGCCTGCTGTCCCGAACGGCGAGTGTCATCCGACCGGAAACGAGTCGGTCCGTACCCACGCAGATAGGGCACGATCACATCCGCGCCGTTCTGAGCGAGCTGGTCGGCCACGACGTCGAAACTGCGGGGATCGTACGGGAAGCCGTGAAGGAGGATCACCGGGAACCCGCCTCGTTCACCGCGGCGTTCGAAGGCCAGGTCGAGGATCTCGGTCTTCAGATGCGCGAAAGGATGCTCCACGCTGTGCACATTACAGCCGCACGCACCACCACTGGTTCCGCGAAGAGGACGCCGCGGACCTGCTCAGACGGGGTCGCCCTGAACGGGACCCTCCGTGTTCGGCTTCCATCCGAGTGCCGGTGCCACGTGCGTCGCGAACGACTCGAGCACGTGCAGGTTGTACGCGGGGCCGAGCTGATTCGGGATCGTGAGCATGAGGGTGTCGGCGGCCATCACGGCCTCGTCGGCGAGGAGCTGCTGGATCAGCACGTCCGGCTCTGCGGCATAGGTCTTGCCGAAGGTGGAGCGGAATCCGTCGATGATGCCGACCTGGTCGGCGTTCTCCTCGCTGCGGAGCCCGAAGTACGCCCGATCCATGTCGGACACGAGGGGGAACACGCTGCGGCTGACCGAGACACGTGGCGCACCCGTGTGGCCGGCCTCCTTGTAAGCGGCGCGGAACAGATCGATCTGCTCCCGCTGCAGCTCATGGAACGGCTGCCCGGTCGCCTCGGTGAGCAGTGTCGAGCTCATCAGGTTGAGCCCCTTGCGCCCGGTGTCCTCAGCGGTTGCGCGCGAGCCGGCTCCCCACCAGATGTGATCGCGCAGCGTGGGAGACTGCGGCTCGATCGACAGGTAGTGACCCGCCCCGACCATCCGCGGGTCCCCTGGTGCGACCCTCGCTCCGTCGATCGCCTCGAGGAACAGGTCGAACTTCTCACGGGCCATCACGCTGCCGCGCTCGGTGTCCTCCTCGTCGACGAATCCGAAGGTCTCGTAGCCGCGCAACGCCGTCTCGGGTGAACCACGGCTCACACCCAGCGCGATACGGCCGTCGGCGATGTAGTCGAGGGCGGCGGCCTCTTCGGCGAACTGGAACGGGTTCTCGTACCGCATGTCGATGACGCCCGTGCCGACCTCGATGCGCTTGGTGCGCGCAGCCATGGCGCTCAGCAGAGGCATGGGAGACGCGGCCTGGCGCGCCCAGTGGTGCACGCGCACATACGCCCCGTTGACGCCGATCTCATCCGCGCCCTCGGCGATCTCGATGGTCTGCTTCAGCATGTCGCCGGCCGTGCGCGTCGACGAACCGGGCACGTCCGCGTAGTGACCGAACGAGAGGAATCCGAAAGCCTTCATGTTTATATGCAACAGAATGGATGCTGCGCTATTCCCTTCGCACCGCTCAGCCGAGCAGGAACCCGTCGAGCACGAGCTGGCGGATGCGGGGCTCGATGTCGGCCCACAGATCTGCCAGCGGCACCTCGAAGAGGTCGGCGAGGGCGGAGACGATCTGGACCACGGTCAGTTCGCCATCGCACGCGCCGACGAACGCGGCGAGCGCGGTGTCGACGGCGACCGTACGGCCGAAGCCGCCGCCCTGGCGCAGCTCGATAACGCTCGGGTCATCGTTGCCGGGGAGCAGATGGCGCGCCTCGGTGACATCGGCGGCCGTGATCAGGGTGTCGGGCAATCCGCCCTCGGCGATCAGATCGTGGGCGGCGAGGCCCTGACGCAGCGCTCCGCCGACGTTCGACACCGGCTGCGGCATCCGCTCCGTCCTCCGCAGCGGCGCACGAGTCGAGCCTGCACTCGACGACCGCGGACGCCGCAGCAGGACATAGCCGAATCCGACGGCCGTGACGCCGCGAACGGCGAAGTCGTCGAGCCACGCGGACAGCAGCGGCGTGAACGCGGCATCACGCGGAGTGGTGCCGCCGTCACGGATCCACAGTTCGGCGTATCCGAGGGGCGACAGCTCTTCGCGCTGGATCGCCCAGAGGTCGATGTCGTCGGGGACCCAGGATGCGAGGCGGTCGAGTCCGCGCTCGTCGTCGCGCGACTCCCAGTTGCCGAGCAGCTGAGCGATGCCGCCCGCGGTCAGATACGCCGCGACGCTGCGCACGAACTTCTCGACGAGCGCATCGCCGACCAGGCCGCCGTCGCGGTACTCGTACTCGGGCACGCCCTCAGCCCGTGGGGTGATCACGAACGGGGGGTTCGACACGATCAGATCGAACGCCTCGCCCTCGACCGGCTCGAACATGCTCCCCAGACGGAACTCGATGTTGCGCACCCCGTTGAGCAGTGCGTTCAACTCGGCGAAGGCGAGCGCGCGAGCGGAGATGTCGGTGGCCACGACCGATGCCGCGTGCCGCGCGACGAGGAGGGCTTGGATGCCGCATCCCGTGCCGAGATCGAGGGCGCGGTCGACCTCGATGGGCGTCACGATCTCAGCGAGCGTGCGTGAGGCGCCGCCGACACCGAGGACGTGGTCGGCCGGGAGCGGTCCGTCGAGGGCGACCTCGTCGAGATCGCTCGCGATCCACCACTCGCCGATGCCGTCTGCGTCGACGAACGACTGCGGTCGCAGCAGCGCAGTGGGACGCACGGAATCCCGGTCGGCGACGGCCAGACCCAGGCTCTCGATCCCGTCGACTCCCACGTGCGCCAGAGCTGTCGCGACGGCCTCACGCGGCTGCGGCATGCCCAGGACGAACAACCGGCCCAACGTCGCGAGCACGCCGTCATCGCCGGTGATCGCACGGAGGATCGGCTCGCGCAGCCCCCGAGCGAGCGCGTCATCGGCCTCTTCGCCCCACAGGCCACGCAAGGGCTCGGAGCGGAAGTCGGCCGAATCGAGATCGGCCGCCAGAGCGGCGCACAACAGGGGGTCGGGCGTGGGGGGAGCACTGTCGGACACGGCCGTCACTCTACGCGTCTTCAGGGATCTCTCCTACGCGCCCACCTAGAATCACAAGGTCAGCACTCACGATCAGCCCCTTCTCGGGCGTTCGAGGAAGACCCCCATGACCGTGACCATCCCCGAGAACGGTTTCCGCGCGCGCCTCGCCTGCGGAACCGTCGCCTTCGCGATGGCACTGGGCATCGGCGTCGTCGCCAGTCCCGTCGCTCAGGCAGCGCAGAAGAGCGACTCCGAACCGCCCGTGCTGCATGTGTCCGCAGGATCGAACGGCGTCCTCTCCCCCGGGCTGTCGACGACGGCATCCGTCACTGTGCAGAACGACGCCGACACCTCGCTGTCTTCGGGCCGTGTGACGGTCTCGATCAACCGCACCCCGCTGGCAGGGGCCGAGGCCGTCGGCTCCTGGCTCGACTCGGGCGAGGTTGCAGGCGAGTTCGACGTGATCGCCGAAGACAGCACCGAACCGGTGGATGCGGGGTCGTCCTCGACGACCAGCATCGGCATCTCTCAGGATCTCCTGGCGACGCTCACGCCCGGCGTCTACCCCGTGCGAGCCGCGTTGAGCGGCACCGACGGCGCGTCGGGCGAAGACGTCTCGACGACCAGCGTTCTGGTGATCTCGGCTGATCCGCACCCGCCCGTGACCGTGTTCGTGCCGATCACCGCGACCCCGGCAGACGGAGCCGCTCTTCTCGGCTCGGACGAGCTGACGGAGCTCACGGCGGCCGACGGCGACCTCACGGCGCAACTCGACGGCGTCAGCGGCACCTCGGCCGTGCTCGCGATCGACCCTGCGATCGTCGCCGCCATCCGCGTACTGGGTTCCGCCGCACCCACGACTGCGGTCGAATGGCTGACGCGCCTCGAGAACCTGCCGAACGAGCGGTTCGCGCTGCAGTTCGGCGACGCCGACGCCACGACCCAGGCGCAGGCCGATCTGCCAGCCCTGCTGACGCCGACGACTCTCGGGCCCTTCCTCGACCCGGCGAACTTCGCCTCCGCTCCCCCCGCGTCTGCCCTCCCGACCCCGACGGGCACGCCGTCGCCGGCGGCCACCGACGGCCCGATGCTGCCGGACGACGCGGCACTGACGACGATCGAGGGGGCGGCCGAGGGAATCCTCTGGCCGCGGGCGGATGTCACCGCCGACGACCTCGCCGCATTCCGCACCTATCTCGCCGGGACGGCGACGACCATCCTGCCCTCGACCGCGCTCGACGGCGCGACGACCGGGCACGTGCTGGCCGGGGCAGAAGACGTGCTCGTGACGGATGCCGCGGCATCCGATGCCCTGTCAGAGGCGGCCGGAGAGTCCGACGCCGACGCCCGCGCGCAGTCTCTGGCCGCAGCCAACGCCTATCTGTTCCTCGCAGGGCAGACGACCTCGACGCCCCTCGCGGTCGGGCTCGACCGCGACGAGAACCGCACGTCCGATGCGCTGCGCGAGGTCGTCACGACGACCGATTCGCCGGGTGTCGATCTCACCTCGCTGCGCTCCACGCCTGCGGCCCCCGCGTCGGTGGACGGGGAGATCGACGACGACCGGGGAGCCTCGCTGCAGCTGCTCCTCTCGGAGGAGCAGACACTCGGTCAGTTCTCCACGATTCTCGACGACCCGCAGGTGCTGTTGAGCCCCGAGCGCATCCGCATCATGCGGACGATCGCCGCCGGCCTCAGCACCACGAGGTTCGACGAGGCTCTGGGCGACCACCGGCAGGCGACGCGTGACACGCTGGCCTCGGTCGACATCCCGCAGTCGAGCACGATCCAGCTGCTGTCGGCGAATGCCGACCTGCCGTTCGGTGTGCGCAACGATCTCCCGTGGCCCGTGAACGTCGTGCTCACTGTTTTGCCGAGCGATCCGCGCCTCGAGGTGGAGTCGGTCACCCGTGCGACGATCCCGGCCGGGACGACCACAAGGGTCAAGGTGCCCGTGTCGGCCAGGGTCGGCAGCGGAGAGCTCGACCTGCGCCTGTCTCTCACCAGTCCCACCGGAGTGCCCCTCGGCCAGTCGCAGACCGTACGTGTCTCGGTGCGCGCCGAGTGGGAGGGCATCGGCCTCGCCATCTTCGGCAGCCTGATCGTCATCCTGATCGTCCTCGGTGTCGTGCGCACGCTGCGACGGCGACGCAAGGGTGAGGATGCCGAGACGGCGGATGCTTCGTCGGCGGATGCCGCGTCGGTGGATGCCGCGGCGGTGAGGGCCCCGTCGACCGAAGTGGAGCCGACGGCCGTGGATGTCCCGTCGGACCCCACAGACCCCGCAGAGCCCTCAGACCCCGCGAAGGATCCCCAGTGAGCAGTCTCGGCCGCGCCAGCGCGCTTCTCGGTGCGGGCACCCTCGTCTCGCGCGTCACCGGCCTCCTGCGCACGATCGTCCTCGTGGCGGCGATCGGCTCGGTCGGCTCCCGTGCCGCTGACGCGTTCGGCGTCGCGAATCAACTCCCCAATAACCTCTTCACGCTGATCCAGACCGGCATCCTGACCGCGGTGATCATTCCGCAGATCATCCGCGCCGTCTCTCATGAGGACGGTGGGCGGGCTTTCATCTCCAAACTGTTCACCCTGGGAACGGTCGTCTTCCTGAGCGTGACGGCCGTGGCGATGCTCATCGCCCCATGGCTGGTGGCTCTATATGCGGGCGGCGCGTATACACCGGAACAATTCGCTCTCGCGACGGCATTCGCCTACTGGTGTCTTCCGCAGATCTTCTTCTACGGCCTCTACGCCCTCATAGGGGAGACTCTGAACGCGCGGCGCGTCTTCGGGCCGTACACGTGGGCGCCGATCGCCAACAACGTGATCTCGATCATCGGGTTCGTTATCTTCATCGTGCTCTTCGGGGGCGACCGCACCGACGTCGCCTGGACGCCCGGGATGATCGCCGTCATCGCCGGCTCTGCGACGCTCGGGATCGTGATTCAGGCCGTTGCGCTGTTGTTCGCGTGGCGCAAGACCGGTTTGAGTCTGCGCCCCGACTTCCGTTGGCGCGGCGTCGGCCTCGATCAGGTCGGCAAGCTCGCCGGCTGGACGTTCCTCATGGTCGTCGTCGGCCAGATCGCCGGGTGGGTCCAGACCCGCATCGTCAACGGCGCCACGGGCGAGGGCCCGTCGGTGTTCGCCATGCAGAACGCCTGGCTCGTGTTCATGCTGCCGTACTCGATCTTCGCGATCTCGATCGGTACGCCGTACTTCACGCAGATCTCCGAGCATGCTGCAGCGCGACGTGACGCGGAGGTTCGCGCTGATGTCGCCCGATGCATTCGCGCCGTGAGTCTGTTCATCGTCGTCTCGACGGCGGCGCTGATCGCCGCTGCGGTGCCGGCATCCCGGATCTTCACCAACGGAAGCGACCTCGCGGTGATGGCGGCTCCGGTGCTGATCTGCTATCTCGTGGGCCTGCTCCCCCTGTCTCTTCTGTTCATCGTGCAGCGCACGTTCTACGCGTACGGCGACACCCGGACCCCGTTCTGGTTCACGGTCGTGCAGTGCATGATCATCGTGGTCACGGCTCTGATCGCGCCGCTGGTCGTGCCGCTTGCGCAACTGGGCGCCGCCATCGCACTCGGTCAATCCATCGCTGGCATCATCCAGACAGTTATCGCGATGCTGCTGTTGCGGCGTCGACTGGGTGGGCTAGAGATGCGCGGTACCGGCATGGCGCTGCTGCGGTATCTCGTCGCCGCGATCCCCGCGGGGTTCGCGGGATGGGGCGCCTTCCTGCTGCTCGGAGGCGAGCATGGATGGACCAACTCGGACAAGCTGTTCGGAGCCATCGGCACCGGCATCATCGGAGCCGTCACGGTCGCGGTCTACCTGCTCATCCTCGCACTACTGCGCGCGCCCGAGCTCGAGGTGGCGACGCGGATGCTGCGCCGGTTCCTGCCGGGGCGCTGAGCCCCGACATCCGTTCCACGGCATCCGTCCCCTCCTCGAGACCCTGCTCGTTCACGTCAACGAACGGGGGCGTCGCAGCCCAGCAAGGGGCGCCGATAGTCAGATGAACCAGAAACCACCCAGGGAATGCCCCGCGGTTACCATTGGTTGAAGCAGCCGTACGCCCTTTTCGGGGAAGAGAGAGAGCACATGCGTCAGGTCATCATCATCGGCTCGGGCCCAGCCGGGTTCACCGCCGCCATCTACGCGGCGCGCGCGAGCCTCAAGCCGCTGCTCATCGCGAGCTCGGTCGAGGTCGGCGGCGAGCTGATGAACACCACCGAGGTCGAGAACTACCCGGGCTTCCCGGAGGGGATCCAGGGCCCCGAACTCATGGCGAAGCTGCAGGAGCAGGCCGAAAAGTTCGGCACCGAAGTGCTCTACGACGACGTCACCTCGCTCGACCTGAACGGTCCTGTCAAGACCGTCTCGCTCGGCAGCGGCGCGGTGCACGAAACCCGCGCGCTGATCTATGCGACCGGCTCCGCCTACCGCAAGCTCGGCATCGAAGGCGAAGAGCGCCTCTCGGGCTACGGCGTCTCGTGGTGCGCCACCTGCGACGGCTTCTTCTTCCGGCAGAAGACGATCGCGGTCGTCGGCGGCGGTGACTCGGCGATGGAGGAGGCCACGTTCCTCACCCGCTTCGCAGACAAGGTCTACGTGATCCACCGCAAGGACTCCCTGCGCGCGTCGAAGATCATGCAGGAGCGCGCGTTCGCGAACGAGAAGATCGAGTTCGTGTGGAACAGCGAGGTCGCAGAGGTGCTCGGAGGCGACTCCGTCGCCGGAGTGCAGCTGCGCAACACGGTCGACGGCACGCTCAGCGACCTTCCGCTCGATGGACTGTTCATCGCGATCGGCAACGATCCCCGCACGCACCTGGTGCACGACAAGCTCGAGCTCACCGCCGAAGGAACCATCTGGGTCGACGGCCGTTCGTCGAAGACCTCGGTTCCCGGTGTGTTCGCAGCCGGCGACGTGATCGACCCGACCTACCGGCAGGCGATCACCGCCGCAGGCTCCGGCACCGTGGCTGCCCTCGACGCGGAGCACTTCCTCGCCGATTTCGATGACGCCTCGGTGGAGGTTCCCGCTGCCGAGGCCGCCGAGGTAATCGTCGCCTGAGGCGGCGGGAACACTTTCCTCTCGCCCGTTGTTGTAGCGGACGAAACTCGAATCAAGGAGAAACTCTGATGAGTGCAAAGGCTACGAGCCAGGCGACCTGGGAGCAGGACGTGCTGCAGGCTGAAGGTCCCGTGCTGGTGGACTTCTGGGCCGAGTGGTGCGGCCCGTGTCGCATGGTCTCGCCGGTTCTGGACGAGATCCAGTCCGACAACCCCGAGAAGATCACCGTTCTCAAGCTGAACGTCGACGAGAACCCGCAGCTCGCGATGCAGTACCAGATCACCTCGATCCCGGCGATGAAGGTCTTCGTCGGCGGAGAGGTCAAGACGAGCATCATCGGCGCCAAGCCGAAGTTCGCCCTCGAGCAGGATCTCGCCGCCTACATCGGCTGAGTCCCCCTCAGACATCGGGCCGTCGTCTCTTCGGAGGCGGCGGCCCTTTCTGCGTCCCATGTCAGGACGCGACGGTCGGATCCCAGCGGCGATGGCGCTGCTTCTCATCGAGGAGCCCCCACACCGCGGGCGTCAGCTCGGGATACTCCAGCGCGATCTGACGCAGCACGCGGTAGTGCCTGGCCTCGTTCGGTCGCACCCCGTCGTTCGCGGCGATGTTGTCGGCCCGGAGGAGGTAGACGACGAGCTCGTCGACGCTCGGCAGCTCCTCCATGAACTCCCAGGGGTCCTCTCCCCCGAGCAGCCGCTCCTGGATGAGAACGGCGAGTTCGTCCGACGCCTCAGCACGCAGCACTTCGAGGCTGGCGCGGCGGGGAACGAACTCTGTCATACCTCCAGCCTAAGCGCGTGCAGGGCGTGTGCGGCGCTCGACCTTCGCATCGTCGGTCATCTCCTCGAGCTCCTTGCCCTTCGTCTCGGCGACCTTGAAGTACACGAAGAAGAACGACAGCAGGGCGAAGAACGCGTAGAAGCCGTAGGCGAAGGTCAGTCCGATCTCCGCGAAGGCGGGGAACGTCGTCGAGATGAAGAAGTTCGCCGCCCACTGCGCGGCCGCTGCGACAGCCAGGGCCCCCGCTCGGATGGAGTTCGGGAACATCTCGCCGAGCAGGACCCACACGAGCGGACCCCAGGTCGAGCCGAAGAAGACCACGAAGCCGTTCGCGCAGATGAGAGCGACCGTCGCCCACGGATCGGGAAGCGTGACCGAGCCGGCGGCGTCGAGGGTGCCGAACGAGAACGCGAGCGACATCAGGCCGAGCGTGACAGCCATCCCGATCGAACCGACCAGGAGCATGATCCGGCGCCCCACGCGATCGACCAGGAGGATCGCCACGATGGTCACGACGATGTTGGTGACGGAAGTGATCACCGAGGTGAGCAGTGCACTCGACTCGTCGAACCCCACGGACTGCCACAGCGTGGTCGAGTAGTAGAAGATCACGTTGATGCCCACGAACTGCTGGAACACCGACAGCAGGATGCCGACCCAGACCACCGGTTTCAGGCCGAAGCGGCTGCCGCGAAGATCACGCAGCGACTCCTTGCGCTCAGTGTCGATCGTGTCGGTGATCTCCTTGATCTTGCCCTTCACGTCGAGGGTTCCGGTGACCGTCGACAGCACCTCGGATGCCCGTTCGATCTCCCCCTTGCGAACCAGATACCGCGGGGACTCCGGCAGACGCAACGACATGATGCCGTAGACGAGGGCGGGAAGGGCTGCCGAGATGAACATCCAGCGCCAGGCGGTGAGGCCCCACAGCGGAGCTGCTGCCTCGCCAGCGATCCCGGCGAGCAACGCGTCGGTGAGCAGAGAGGCGAAGATTCCGGTGACGATCGCGAGCTGCTGCAGCGATCCCAGTCGCCCTCTGATCTTCGCCGGCGACACCTCGGCGATGTAGGCGGGCGCGATGACGGATGCGGCGCCGACTCCGAATCCGCCGATCACGCGCCAGATGATGAGGTCCACCACGCTGAACGCGAGTCCCGACCCGATCGAGGAGATGAGGAACATCGCCGCCGCGACGACCATGACGGGGATGCGCCCGTACTTGTTCGAGATGGGCCCGGCGAACCACGCGCCGACTGCGCAGCCGATCAGTGCGGACGAGACCGCGAACCCTTTCAGCCCGACGTTGAGATCGAAGCCTGACACGTTCCCGGCCAGGGCGTCGACGGCGCCGTTGATGATCGCGGTGTCGAATCCGAACAGGAATCCGCCGAGGGCTGCGGCGATGCTGACCGCGACCACTCGCCTCTGGAATCCGGCTGGGGTCTGAACCTTGGACATGACTTTCCCCCTCATCGTCGAAGATGACGCGAGTCTAGGCGAAACGACCCGTCACCGGGTCGTCAGCTCCTGCCGTAGCCCTCTTCGCCGAGCTCATCTAGAATTCGATTCAGATCCTGTATCGACGAGAACTCGATCGTGACCTGACGAGCGCCGGGCGTGGCCTTCGCAGTGCGGGTCGGAGACGTCGGCTCGGTCTTGGCGGCGACCTCCGTGGCACGCACAGAAAGGTCTTCGTTGACGACCTTGTCGGCGAGACGCTGCATCGCCTCGGGATTGTCGAGGCTCAGAATGGCGCGGGCGTGGCCTGCGCTCAGAACACCGGCGGCCACACGCTGCTGTACGGGCACGGGCAGTTTGAGCAGACGGATGGTGTTGCTGATGCGAGGACGCGAGCGCCCGATACGCGTCGCAAGCTCCTCCTGCGTGATGCCGAAATCCTCGAGCAGCTGCTGGTATGCCGAGGCTTCTTCCAGAGGGTTCAGCTCGGAGCGATGCAGGTTCTCGAGAAGCGCGTCTCGCAGCAGGTCCTCATCGGCCGTGTCCCGCACGACGGCCGGAATCGACGCCAGACCGGCCTCGCGCGCGGCACGCGTGTGGCGCTCACCCATGATGAGCTCGTAGGCTCCATCGCTGTTCTTGCGGACGACGACAGGCTGCATCACGCCGAACTCTCGGACGCTGAGCACGAGCTCGGCAAGGTGTTCAGCGTCGAAGTGCGTACGCGGCTGTCGCGGGTTCGGGACGATCTCATTCGGATCGATCTGAATCAGATGGATGCCGGGCACCGGCTCGAGTTCGGCCGCGGCATCCGCCTCGATCTGCTGCGCCTCTGCCAGCTTCTGGATCGATGCCCCTGGGAAGAACACGTCCACCGGGCGCTCGGCCTGATCTGCGGTGGGAATGAGGGCGCTGATGCCCCGGCCCAGCCCTGTGCGCTTCGCCATCATTTCTCCTTGCTCTGCGTCGCACGCGACGCGATCTCGACGGCGGCCTCGCGGTAGGCGACGGCGCCGGCGGACTGCCCATCGTAGGCGATCACGGTCTGTCCGAAGCTCGGCGCCTCCGAGACCCGCACAGAGCGCGGAATCACGGTGTCGAGGACCTGCGTCGGGAAGTGGGTGCGCACCTCTTCGGCCACCTGGTGGGCCAGCCGGGTGCGCCCGTCGAACATCGTCAGAAGGATGGTCGACAAGTGGAGCGAGGGATTCAGGTGCTTCTGGATCATCTGGATGCTCCCGAGAAGCTGGCTCAGTCCCTCCAGCGCGTAGTACTCGCACTGGATCGGGATGAAGAC
>JAEKKN010000032.1 GCA_019510305.1 Microbacterium sp. | reverse complement strand
CTCGCGGTGCCGGGCGATCAGATCGCGGTACCAGTCGTAAGAGGCCTTGGGCGTTCGCTCGCCCGTCTCGAAGTCGACATGCACCAGCCCGAACCGCTGGGTGTACCCGTCGGCCCATTCCCAGTTGTCGAGCAGCGACCACACCGTGTACTCCTCGACATCGACGCCCGCATCGATCGCCTCGGCCACGGCGGCCAGATGGCCGGTGAGGTAGTCGATGCGGTTCTGGTCATCGACACGGCCGGCGGTCACCGACTCGGGGAACGATGCGCCGTTCTCGCCGATGATCACGGGGGGCAGCTGCGGATGCCTCCTCTTCAGATCGACGAGCAGATCGCGCAGAGCGCTCGGCATGATCGGCCATTCCGCACCGAAGCCGGTGACCGGCACCCCCGGCGTGGGCACGATGCCGAACGGGATCGGACTGTCGGGGGCCGCGGAGGTCACGGTCGTCGGGTTGTAGAAGTTGATGCCGTAGAAGTCGAACGATGCCCGGATGCGCGCCATGTCATCGGCCTGTACGGGCATCGGCGGCAGCCCCAGGCTCTCGAGGTCGGGGTACACGCCGTCGAGCAGCGGCTCGCTGAAGACGCGGTTGTGGATCATGTCGTACATGTGCGCGGCTGCGCGGTCTGCGTCGGTGTCGTGCAGAGGCAGCACCCAGGTGTGGTTGTTCACGAGACCGATCTGCTGCGCTCCGCCGGCCCTCAGCGCTTCGAACGCGGCAGCATGTGCGAGCAGTTGATGGTGCACGGTCGGCAGTGCGCCGAAGAGCAGCTGCCTGCCGGGAGCGAGAGCTTCCGTCGCGTAGCCCTGCAGGGTCGTCATGGCCGGCTCGTTCAACGTGTACCAGTGCGAGACGCGGTCGCCCAGGCGCTCGACGACGAGAGCCGCGTACTCGGCGAATCGCGCCGCGGTGTCGCGGTTCAGCCAACCCCCGTCGGCTTCGACGGCGACGGGCATCTCCCAGTGGTACAGGGTCGGGAAGGGCGTCACCCCGGCGTCGAGAAGCAGATCGACCACGCGGGAGTAGTGATCGAGCGCCACGAGGTTGCCCCGGCCTCTCCCCTCGGGCTGGATTCGCGCCCACTGGATCGAGAATCGGTAGCGGTCGAGCCCGAGCCCTGCGGCCAAGGCGACGTCGGACTCCGGATGCCGGTAGCTGTCGCACGCGGGGTCGGCCGTGGAGCCGTCGACGATCGCACCAGGAGCCTCGAGGAAGTCGTCCCAGATGGAGCGTCCTCTCCCGTCTGCGTCTCGGGATCCTTCGATCTGGAATGCGGATGTGGCGGCCGAGAAACGGAATCCGGGCGGGAGGGCGAGTGTCATGCACGTTCCTTGACGTCGATGTCGGGTTAGGGATGATTCTGCACCCGGTTCCACGTTCTGCGCGACCGAGTTTCGCGATCAGCCCCCATTTAGGGAGATCGGGACGGATGCTGGTAAGCTTGGTTCTTGGCTTGCGTGTGGGTTCTTCCCTCACGACCGTCGTGCAGGAGCCCTCTTCTCCAGCCGGCATTCCGAAACAACTCCTGTACAGAAAGCGTCCACACGTGGCAAACATCAAGTCGCAGATCAAGCGCAACAAGACCAACGAGAAGGCTCACGAGCGCAACAAGGCCGTGAAGAGCGAGCTGAAGACGCACGTCCGCGCCGCCCGCGCCGCCGTCGCCACTGGAGACAAGGCTGCTGCTGAGGCAGCGCTGAAGACTGCGGCCCGCAAGCTCGACAAGGCCGTCAGCAAGGGTGTCATCCACCAGAACCAGGCAGCGAACCGCAAGTCGGCCATCGCCAAGCAGGTCGCCGCTCTCTGAGCTGCCGTCGCTTCATGAAAAGCCCGCCTCCTCCGAGGCGGGCTTTTTCGTTGTCCGTCCCGCCTGCAGGGTGAGATCCCGTCTGCACGCCGAGATCCGTGTTTTCGGCATGCAGACGGAATCTGCGCCTGCGGACGGGACCGGTTGAAAGCACGACGGGTGCCGCGGGCGGGCCGCCTTATAGGTCACGGATGCTGCGGACGAGCCAGCGAGCAGGGCGAAGAGCAGTTGTCAGCGAGCGGGGCGCAGCGCCGGTGGATCGACATCGAGGGCGCGTGCGTCTTCGAGCTCGACGCCGCCGAGCGGTTCCCGGACCCAGCGCACGAGCTGCCAGCCGTTCTGCGGGTCTCCGTCGAGCTCGCACATCCCGGTGTTGTAGATGCGCCACTTCGCCGCCTCGGACAGGTCGACGCCGGCGATGCGCGCGGCGGCCCACACGCGGATAGCCGCGCCGTGGCTGACGACGACGGCTGTCGCTGCAGGATTCGCCGCCGCGACCTTCGCGATCGCGTTGTCGTAGCGGTCGAAGAACTCGTGACCGGATTCGCCTCCATCGATCACGGCGTCGAGGTCACCGACCGCCCAGCGACTCGCCGTCTCCATGTAGGCGCGCACCGCCTCCATGTCGTTGTGCATCTCCCAGCGCCCCGCCACGATCTCCTCGAGCCCTTCGAGGACCTCGATGTCGAGACCACGGGCGCCTGCGAGCGGTGCCGCTGTGAGCTGCGTGCGGATCAGCGGGGAGGCGTAGATCGCGTCGACTGCCTGGTCGGCGAGGGCACCAGGGATCGCCTCGGCCTGGGACTGTCCGAGCGCCGTGAGGCCGGGGCCGGGTCTGCCCGTGTCGAGCGCGCCGACGACGTTGCTGGGCGTCTGTCCGTGGCGGACGAGCAGAAGTCTCATGCGTCTTCTCCGAACGGCTGACGTGTCGCGATCACGGTCACCATGCGCTCCAGCGCGAAGATCGGGTCGCGTGCGGCGCCCTTCACCTCGGCATCCGCTCTGGCCGTGGCCTGGATCGCCATGCCCAGAGAGCGCTCGTTCCAGCCCGCCAGATCGCGGCGGGCGCGGTCGACCTGCCAGTCCTTCATGCCGAGGCGCTGCGCGAGCTGGCGGCTGGGCTCCCGGTTGCCGGCGACGCGGGCCATCGTGCGCAGTTTCATGGCGAAAGCCGCGACCATGGGAACCGGGTCGGCTCCGGAGGAAAGGGCGTGGCGGAGGGCGATGAGCGCCTCACCGTATCTGCCGGCGATGGCGGTGTCGGCGACGACGAACGCCGAGACTTCCACCCGGCCGCCGTAGTACTTGGTGACGACCTCTTCGGTGACGTCGCCCTCGACGTCACCGATGAGCTGCTGGCACGCGGCGGCGAGTTCGGTGAGATCATCGGCGAAAGCTGAGACGAGTGCCCGGAGCGCCTGCGGCGCGATGCGCTTCTTGGCCGCCTTGAACTCCCCCGCAGCGAAGTCGGCACGGTCACTGTCGCGCTTGATGGCCGGCACCGCGATCTCGATGCCGGCGCCTGTTCCGGCTCGCAGCGCGTCGAGGAGCTTCTTGCCGCGGACGCTGGCTCCGGTGTGCCGCAGCACCACCGTCGCCCCTTCCTGCGGGTGGTCGAGATAGGAGACCGCCTCCTGCAGGAAGGCGTCGGAGCATTTCTCGACGCCCGAGACCCGCACCAGACGGGGCTCGCCGAACAGCGACGGAGACGTCATCGACAGCAGGGTGCCGGGGGCGTAGTCGTCGGCACGGACGTCGCTGACTTCGAGCGCCGGGTCTTCGGCGCGCAGATAGTCGCGGACCCCGGCGATCGCGCGCTCGGCGCAGACCTCTTCGGGCCCGAAGACCAGGACGACGGATGCCGGGCGCGGATCACGCCATGACACCTGCGGGATCTTCGCCGCCTTCGCGGTTCCTCGTGCCGGAGTACGCGAAGCTGCCATGATCTCAGCCTACCGGGGGCCGCCGACAGACTCACCCGAGCGGGCTGTCTCCGATGGACCGCCGCAGGCTCCCGGACTGAGCGGCGGCGTTCAGAAGAACAACATCGCCTTGTAAGCGATGACCGCTGAGAGTGCACACAGGATCAGGGTGAGAGCGATGCCGAAGACCGGCACCAACCGCACCTGCCGTCGTCGTCGCATCAGCACGATGAGAACCATGCTGATGACCTGGATGAGCCCGGCGGCGATCATGAACCCGCGGAAGTTCAGACCGAGAAGATCCCACTCACAGTTCGGCGCACAGTGCGGCGTCGAAATGCCCAAGAACCCGATCCAGAAGACGGCCACCATGGACACCAGCAGTTGCGCGCCCATGTCACAAGACTGATCCAGTACTCGGGCACGACTCTCGGCGGGAGCCATCGTCCGATGGCGATCGCCACGGAGACTGCGATCGCCGACAGCAGCGCCGCGATCCCGAAGAGCTCGTACATCGGACCATTCTCCACGTGCGGAGACCGACGGAACCGAATGACACGTCCTTGGGATAGGCGAAGACGTGTCTCACGCGAACGGCCTCCGAACGATCCGAAGCAGAAGGACATCTCCGCTCGAGCGGGTCATCCTCCCCTATCCGTCCACACTTCGAGCTCTCCGCCCTCCATCCCGAGGAGCACGCGCCCCTGCTGATCCGTGCGCAGCACGTGAGCGCCCAGCGCGTCGAGCACGGCGAGAATCTCCTCGCGGGGATGGCCGTAGTCGTTGCCTTCGCCGACGCTGATCACTGCGACGGACGGACGGAGAGTCTCGTACAGTCCCGGGTCCTGATCGGCGCTCCCGTGGTGCGCGACCTTGACGACGGCGAACCCGCTGCCGAGATGGGCGGTGCGCAACAGCATCCGTTGCGCTTGCGCCGACAGATCACCGAGATACAGGGACTTCGGCACTCCGCCGTCCTCGAAGAGCATGACGACGCTCGAGTCGTTCCCCGGCGGGAAGATCGCCGAACCTCGCTGGGGCCAGAGCACCTTCCATGAGGCTCCGCCCAGAGTCCCGGAAAGCCCCGCGAAGGCGTCGACCGGCTCCGCTCCTCCGGCGACGAGACGCGCCAGCATCTGCTCGTCCTGCTCCTCGCCGGGCGGACCGTGCAGCACCTGACCGACGCGTCCCTGCACCGCGTCGACGCCGCCGACGTGATCGAGGTCGAAGTGGGTCAGCACGAGCAGGTCGACGCGATCGATGCCGAGCGCACGGAGACAGTCCTCGAGCGGGCCAGGCTCCGGACCGGTGTCGACAAGAGCGACTTCTCCCTCTGATCGCACAACCAGCGCATCGCCCTGCCCGACGTCGCATGCGGCGATGGACCACCCGTCCGGGCTCGTCGCGGTCGCGAGCGGACCGGCGAGCAGCACGTGCGATGTTCCGAGGGAGAACACCACGACGAGCACCGCAGCCGACGCTCCGCGTACCCACCGCAGGGGCGTGATCAGCACCTCGCCGCCGCCCGGCCTGATCAGCACCACGGCGAACGCCGCGCTGACCGCTGCGACGAGCAGGGCGCTGCCGATCCCCGGGATCAGGGACAGCTCGGCCAAGGGAAGCTCGGCGCTCACCGTCGCCGTGGTCGCGATCCAGGCGGCGGGAAGCCATGCCGATGCCGCGAGCAGATCGGCGAGCGGCGGGATGGGCGCGGCCAGGCACGCGAGCAGTCCGATCACGGTCGCGATCGGCGCCGCGGGGTCGGCGATCATGTTCGCTGCGACGCCGACCAGCGACTGCTGTTCGGCGAACAGGGCGATGATCGGCCCGCATGCCAGCTGCGCCGCGAGCGGCACAGCGACCGCGAGGGCGACCAGCCGCGGCATCCACCGCTCCATGCCGTGGGCGAGCGGCGGGGCGAGCAGGATGAGCGCTCCCGACGCGACGACAGACAGCGCGAATCCGGGCGTCGATGAGAGCCAGGGATCGACGATCAGGATGCCGGCGGCGCACAGTGCGAGCATCCCCGCGCCGGCGCTCGGCCTCCCGAGCAGCACCGACAGCATCGCCACGCCCGCCATCACCGCCGCTCTGATCACGCTCGGCTCCGGCGTCACGAGCACGACGAAGCCGGCAAGAGCCGCGACCGCGATCGCCACGCGCAGGCGTCGGCCGCCGCCGCACAGAGCCACCAACCCGAACATCGCACCGACGACGATCGCGCAGTTGGCGCCGGAGACCGCAGTGAGATGACTCAGACCGCTCGCACGCATGTCATCGTTCAGGTCTGCGGTCACGGCTCGCGTGTCACCGACCGCCAGACCGGGCAGCAGTCCCGCTCCCGGTTCGGGAAGGGCCGTCGATCGCGACACGAAGTCGCCCTTCAGCTCCGCCGCGAGAGCGAACACGCCGCTCGCCGTCCGCTCGACCTCGGCTGCGCTCGCGAACACCACGATCGCCGATCGTTCCCCGGCATCCGTCTGCGCAGCCTGTCCCGTGACCCTGATGCCCGCGCCCATGTCGAAGCCCTCGCCGAGGTCGACGCCGACGCGGATGGGGGCAGCGGCATGAGCAACGCTGCCGGGCGACCCGATGCCGGTGAGCCGTGCGTCGAACCACAACCGCCCGTCCTGACCGATCGACGCGGACGATGTGATCTCGGCCGTCGCCTCGACGATCCGCCCGCCCCATGCCGTCGCCTCGGCGCGCCCCGGCAGCGCGAGCGCCGCCGACAGCGCCACGGCGGCGCCAGAGGCGAGGATGACGACGACGAGAGCGCCTCGGCGGCGCCAGACCGCCAGAGCCGTGATCGCGGCGACGATGCCCGCGCCGACGGCCCAGACGGCGGCTGCGGGGACGAACACGCACAGCAGCGCCGCCGCCCATACGGCACCGGCCAGCGGAAGCAGGCGCAGGTCGCGCCTCATACCCGCACTCCGTCGCGGATGCCTTCGAGCATCTTCTCGCCGATCCCCGGTACGGCCAGCAGATCGTCGACCGAGGCGAACCGGCCGTTCTCGTCTCGCCAGGCGATGATCCGCTCGGCCAAGGCAGGCCCGATGCGCGGAAGAGTCTCGAGCGCCGCCTGATCCGCCGTGTTGAGGTCGATCCGGGTATCCCCGGGAGACTCCACGGGTGCTCCCGCCTGGCCGGCCCCGCTCGTCGGAACGATGATCTGCTCGCCGTCGGTGAGAGTCCGCGCCAGATTGACGCCGGTGAGGTCTGCGTCGTCGGTGGTGCCGCCGGCCGCGGCCACCGCGTCGACGAGCCTGGCGTCGAGCTCGAGCACGTAGAGGCCCGGTGCATGCACGGCACCGAGGATGTGGACGTACAGCTCTCCTGTGGCAGTCGCCGTCGACTCGGCCAGCGGTACCGTCTCGGTGGGCGCGGCCTGGCCCCGCATGATCCCGAGACCGACCGCGGCGGAGAGCACGACAAGGCCGAGCACGACCGCGGCGCCGACGCTCAGCCGCAGCTTGCGTGGCGGCGCGAGCGGCGGCTGCGAGTCGGGCATCCGCCCACGTTAAGCGCGGGCCGCGGTCTCTGGGAGCCTCAGATCCGCGTCCCGTGGAGAACTCGGAGAAGTGCCGGTTCCGTGCAGAAGGACTAGCCCTTGACGACGAAACTGACGATCTTCGGCGCTCGGACCACGACCTTGACGATCTCCTTGTCGCCGATCGAGCGGATCACGCGCTCGTCGGCGCGGGCGAGAGCCTCGAGCTCAGCCTCGCCGATGCGCGCCGGCACCTCGAGCTGCGCGCGGACCTTGCCGCCCACCTGCACGACGGCGGTGATCTTGTCTTCGACGAGGAGTGCCGGATCGGCCGATCGCCACGTCACGAGGCCCACAGACGGCTCGTGTCCGAGGATCTCCCACATCTCCTCCGCGGTGTGCGGGGCGATGAGGTCGAGCATCACGGCGATCGTCTCGGCAGCCTCACGCACGGCGGGGTCCGCCGAGCCGGCCGATCCGTCGATCGTCTTGCGTGTGATGTTCACGAGTTCCATCAGGCGGGCGACCAGCACGTTGAACTTGGTCTGCTCGACCAGCGCCGGCGCCTCGGACAGCAGTTTGTGCGTCGCGCGACGCAGCGCCGCGTCTCCGCCGTCGAAGACGACGTCGACGGGGCTCGACACCTCGCCGGCGATGCGCATCGCGCGCGCCAGGAACTTCTGGGCACCGGTGGTCGAGACGTCGGCCCAGTCCTTGTCGTCTTCCACGGGACCGGCGAAGGCGAGCCCCACGCGCAGCGCGTCGGCGCCATGCGCGTCGAGCTCCTCCTGGAACAGCACCAGGTTGCCCTTGCTCTTCGACATCTTCGTGCCGTTGAGGATGACCATGCCCTGGTTGATGAGGTTGGAGAACGGCTCGGTGAAGTCGATCAGCCCCATGTCGAACAGGACCTTGGTGATGAACCGGGCGTACAGCAGGTGCAGGATCGCGTGCTCGACGCCGCCGATGTACGAGTCGACGGGCGCCCAGCGCGCCGCTTCCTTAGGGTCGAACGCGACGGCGTCGCTGGTCGGAGACAGGAAGCGCAGGAAGTACCACGAGCTGTCGACGAACGTGTCCATGGTGTCGGGGTCGCGCAGCACAGGGTCACCGGTCTCGGGGTCGACCGTGCGCACCCAGCCCTCGGCCGCACCCAGGGGCGATGCGCCCTTGGGCGACAGGTCGAGACCCTCGATGCTGGGCAGCTTCACCGGAAGCTGGTCCTCCGGCACGGGGATGATCCGGCCGTCGTCGGTGTGCAGCATCGGGATCGGGGTGCCCCAGAAGCGCTGGCGGGAGATCAGCCAGTCGCGGAGGCGGTAGTTCTTCGCCGCACGGCCGGTGCCGGATGCCTCGAGCTGCTCGATCGCGCGGGCGATCGCGTTGCGCTTCGACAGGCCGTTCAGCGGCCCGGAGTTGATCATCCGGCCCTCACCGGTCAGCGCGATGCCCGTGGACGCCGGGTTCTGCTCGTCCAGCGCAGCGCCGGTGTCGATCGGCACGCCCTCGTCGTCGACCTCGATCACCGGCATGGCGCCGGTGATCGGCGCCGTCGTGTCGACGACGACCTTGACCGGCAGGTCGAACGCCCGGGCGAAGTCGAGGTCACGCTGGTCGTGCGCGGGGACGGCCATGACCGCGCCGTGACCGTAGTCGGCCAGCACGTAGTCGGCGGCCCAGATCGGCAGCTTCTCGCCGTTGACGGGGTTGATCGCGTAACGCTCGAGGAACACGCCGGTCTTCGGGCGGTCGGTGGCCTGGCGGTCGATGTCGGTCGTCTTCTGCACGTCGGCCAGGTACGACTGGAAGCGCTCGCGCACCTCGACGGGCGCTTCGGCGGCCAGTTCGGCTGCGAGCTCGCCGTCAGGGGCGACCACGAAGAAGGTCGCGCCGTGCAGCGTGTCGGGGCGGGTCGAGAAGACCGTGACGGGCTCGTCGCGACCCTCGATGCGGAAGTCGACGTCGGCGCCGATGGAGCGGCCGATCCAGTTGCGCTGCATCTGCAGCACCTTCGACGGCCAGAAGCCCTCGAGCTGGTTCAGGTCGTCGAGCAGACGGTCGGCGTAGTCGGTGATGCGGAAGTACCACTGGGTCAGCTTCTTCTTGATGACCTCTGCACCGCAGCGCTCGCAGCGCCCGTCGACGACCTGCTCGTTCGCGAGCACGGTCTGGTCGTTGGGGCACCAGTTCACCGGGCTCTTCTTGCGGTACGCCAGACCGCGCTCGTAGAGCTTGAGGAACAGCCACTGGTTCCAGCGGTAGTACTCGGGGTCGGAGGTGTGCAGAACCCGCGTCCAGTCGAACGAGACACCGTAGGCGCGGAAGCCCGCCTTCTGCTGATCGATGTTCTGGTAGGTCCACTCACGCGGGTCAGCACCACGGCGGATGGCCGCGTTCTCGGCCGGCAGGCCGAACGAGTCCCACCCGATCGGGTTCAGGACGTTGTGTCCGCGGTGGCGCCAGAAGCGCGCCACGATGTCGGAGTACAGGTAGTTCTCGGCGTGCCCCATGTGCAGGTCGCCGGAAGGGTACGGGAACATCGCGAGCACGTAGCGCCGCGGGCGCTTGTCGTCCTGGCCGCCGGTGACGAAGGTCTCGTTGTCGGCCCAGTACTTCTGCCACTTGGCCTGAATGGCGTGCGCCGAGGGTGCCTCTTCTTCGGCGGGAGCAGTGGAGAAGGTCTCAGACAACGAACGCACAACCAATCTGACGGAAAAAGCGGGATCAGTTCAGGATATCCGAACCCCAGTGCGCAGGCATTCCGGCCCCGAGTGCGGCCAGGGGCGCACGGGCCTTGGTGGCGACCTCGGCGACTTCGGATGCTGCGACCGAGCGCCAGGTGATCCCCCCGCCCGCACCCACTACGGCCTGCCCGGCATCGATCACGATGCTCCGGATCACCATGGCGAGGTCGATGCCGCCGTCGTCGCCGATGTAGCCGAAGCATCCCGCATAGACGCCGCGCGGACCTCCCTCGAGAGCGTGCAGGCGCGTCATGGCCGACAGCTTGGGCGCCCCTGTCATGCTTCCGGCCGGGAACGTCGCCTCGAGCAGCATCCCCACGGTCGTCCCTTCCGACGCTCTGCCGCTCACCGTGCTGACCAGCTGGTGCACCGCGGGGTAGCTCTCGACCTCCCACAGGCCGTCGACGCGGATGGTGCCCGGATCGCACACCCGCGAGAGATCGTTGCGCATGAGGTCGACGATCATCACGTTCTCGGCGCGCTCTTTGGGATCCGCCTGCAGTTCCACGGCGAGCGCGGCATCCGACTCGGCATCCGCACCTCTGGGGCGGGTGCCCTTGATCGGCTTCGTGCGGATCACTCCCTCTTCGACATGCAGGAACTGCTCGGGACTCGCGCTGAGCAGCGCGCGGCCGCCGATGCGGATGAAGCCGCCGTGGTGCGCGGGGGTGGCGTCACGCAATCGGAGATACGCCGCGACCGCGTCGTGCGCTCCAGGTACGGTGAACCGGGTCGTCAGGCACAGCTGATATGCGATGCCGGCGCGGATCAGCTGACGGCACTCCTCGATCAGCGTCGCGTATTCGGCGGGGGTGTGACGTGCGGAGACGGCGGGCGCGGTCGGGACGGGCGGAACGGATGCCGGTCGCAGAGGCATGCGGAGCGACTCCGCCCAGTCGTCGAGATCGGCTGTGGCCGCGATCGCCCACGTCTCCCCCGTCGAATGGTCGAACGCCGCGATCCTCGTGGCACGCAGCCAGGCGCTGCCGAAGGCTTCCGCTGCGGGCGCTCCCGCGTTTCGGGCACCGGTCTCGTAGTCGCACCAGCCCACCCACCCACCAGAGAACGGGATCTCTGACGCGTCCGATCCCTCGATGCGCATGTCGACGGGCAGGTGGTCGACCGCGCCGGTGCCGATGAAGCTCCATCCCTCACGGGCGCCCGCTCCGACGTCGAGCCAGAACACGTCCGGCGAGATCGCCTCGAGGGAGAGGAAGAACGCGGCCGGATCGACCTGTGCGGTCACAGCGCGGACGGACAGAGGTTCGGGCACCATTCCAGCCTAGATCGCGCCGCCCGGCGTAGTCTCGTGGCGTGAATGACTTCGTGCCCTGGCTGATCGAGTTCATGCGGTCGATCGATCCCCTTGCGCGCACGCTGCTCGCCGGACTCGCCGTCATGCTGGAGACGAGCATCCTGATCGGACTCGTCTTCCCGGGGGACACCGTCGTCCTGGTCGCCTCGATCGGCATCACCAGCCCTCTGCAGGGCATCGCCATGGTGATCGCGGTCGTCGTCGGCGCACTGATCGGCGAGAGCATCGGGTTCGGCCTCGGCCGGTGGATCGGCCCGCACATCCGGGCGTCGTGGGTCGGCCGGCGCGTCGGCGAGCACAACTGGGTGCGGGCCGAGCGCTATCTCGCGCGCCGCGGAGGCATCGCCATCTTCCTCTCGCGGTTCCTGCCCGTGCTGCACTCGCTGGTCCCCCTCACGGTGGGGATGAGCCACTACTCGTATCGGCGATTCCTCGCGTGGACGGCTCCGGCGTGCCTGGTCTGGGCGACGGCGTACGTCAGCATCACCTCTCTCGCCGTCGGCAGCTTCGACGAGCTGGCCGATCAGGTGCACTTCGCCGGCTACATCTTCGTGGGCATCATCATCGTCTTCCTGCTGCTCGTCCTGCTCAGCAAGAAGGTCATCGCCCGTATGGAGCGACGCCATCTCGACTCCGACGACGCGGAAGCCGGCACCGACGTGAAAGACTGAGGCAATGGCCTCATCCCCTTCGGCCGCCAGAATCCACTGGTTCGCCCGACTCGAACACCGCCTCCACGTATGGCGTGAGGGTCGAGCGCGCCGTCGGGGCCGCGCCGCGACGATCGTGCCCTTCCCCGGTTACGGCGGTCCCGGCTGGGTCCGCGTGGTCGGCCGCGTTCTGATCGTGCCCCCGCAGCGGAGCACAGAGTCCGGCGAACCCGCGAGTGTGCGCGGCTGGCGCAGCTTCGTCGGCATCCCGGTGAGCTTCGCGAAGGTCACCGTGCGGATCGGCGAGACGACCCATCATGTCGTGGCCGATCGCGGCGGTGTGATCGACGCCGTGATCGACGCCGACCTCGCTCCGGGCTGGCAGACATTCACCGTCTCGGTCGAGGGCCAGACGCCGGTCGAAGCGACGGCTTTCATCGTGGCGGAGAAGACCTCGTTCGGCATCGTCTGCGATGTCGACGACACCGTGATGGTCACCGCGCTCCCCCGACCGTTCATCGCGGCATGGAACTCCTTCGTGGTCGACGAGCACGCACGCCTCCCCGTCCCCGGCATGGCGGTGCTCCTGGATCAGCTGCTGCGCCAGCATCCCGGCGCCCCGATGGTGTACCTCTCCACCGGCGCCTGGAACGTGGCCCCGACTCTCAAGCGCTTCCTCGGCCGCCACCTGTTCCCGAACGGATCGATGCTCCTCACCGACTGGGGTCCCACGCACGATCGCTGGTTCCGCAGCGGCCGCGAGCACAAGCTCACCAACCTCCGCCGGCTCGCGGCAGAGTTCCCGCACGTGCACTGGCTGCTCATCGGCGACGACGGCCAGCACGACGAGGCCATCTACTCCGAGTTCATGGCAGAGCATCCCGACTCGGTCGCCGCGGTCGCGATCCGACGGCTGCTCCCCGCCGAGGCGGTGCTGGCCGGCGGCCGCGCCGACCAGGAGGAGCACGCCGAGCACGCCGCCCCCTGGGTGAGCGCTGAGGACGGCGCCGGTCTCCGTGACTTGCTCGGCGACGCCGGCATCCTGCACTGACATGATCCTCTCCCGTGCCGACTGGACGGCGCGCGCGCAGGCCCATCAGGAGCGCGCGGATGCTCTCACCGCAGAGCACCGCGCACGGGCGTCCCGCCGCGAGAAGCATCCGGTGTGGGACTTCCTCTTCACGTATTACGCGTACAAGCCGGCGCAGCTGCGCCGCTGGCATCCGGGGGCGGGCGTCACCCTGAAGGACGCTCCGGAGCGCACCGCCTGGCGCTGGTACTCCTCGAGCGGCGACGACGTCACCCCCGATGCCGACGTCTTCGCCGCCGACAAACCCGAACTCGCGGGCCTCATCGAGCGGATGCTGCGGCGCACCGCCTCCCGACCGGGTCAGTTCGGCTGCTTCGGCCTGCACGAATGGGCCATGGTCTACCGCCAGGACGAACATCGGCATCCGGTGCCCCTGCGGCTGGGCCAGGACGCGACCGACGCCGTCGTCGAGAGCCACGATCTCCGCTGCACGCACTTCGACGCGTTCCGCTTCTTCACCCCCGACGCCGTCCCCCGCAACCGGAGTCCTCTCACGCGAGACGATCAGCCGCTGTTCGAACAGCCGGGTTGTCTGCACGCCGGAATGGACCTGTACAAGTGGGCGATGAAGCTCGGCCCGCTGATCCCGGGCGAACTGCTGCTCGACGCGTTCGAGCTGGCGCGCGACATCCGGCTTCTCGACATGCAGGCGGCTCCTTACGATCTCTCAGGCTGGGACGTCGTGCCCGTTCGCATCGAGACTCCGGAGGGCAAGGCCGAGTACGTGCGACAGCAGCGTGGATTCGCCGAACGCGGTGCGGTGCTGCGCGGGGCTCTGCTCGGCGCCTGGCTCAGCTCGCCGGTTCGCACGTAGGGCACAGCGCCCAGTCCGCGCTCGCCGCGGAGAGACTCAGCCGCAGTGTGAGGACGCGCGTCGCCGCATCGGCGAGACGTTCGGGCGGGAGGGAGCCGTTCTCGATCGCCGCGACGATCCCCGCCGCCATCTGCCCCGCCGTATCAGGAGTCGACCCGGCGATCATGAGCACCAGATCGTTACCAGCGGCAAGCGCCGCGACCGCGTCGGCGACGGGATCGCGATACTCGGGGATGCCGGAGGACAGCAGCATGCCCAGGTCGTCCGTCACGATCACGCCCTCGAAGCCCAGGTCGTCCCTGGCGATCTCGTGCCACCGGGCCGACAGCGATGCGGGCGCGGCGTCGACGGCCGTGTACGTGAGGTGGCCGAACATCAGCACCGACGCGCCGGCATCCACTCCGGCCGCGAACGGCACTGCATCCGACGTTCGCCACTGCTCGAAGGACTCGCTCGTCGAAGGGATCGCGTGATGCGAGTCGCCGGGAGCCGCGCCGTGACCGGGGAAGTGCTTGAGCGTCGAGGCGAGGAACTGCTCCTGCGCCGCCGTCGCGGCGGCCACGCGCTCGGCTGACGCCTGCGGATCCGTGCCGAGCGCACGGCCGAAGATGAACGATGACGGATCAGCGGTGACGTCGGCGACGGTGCCGAAGTTCACCGAGATGCCCGCCTGCGCGACCAGGGAGGCGCGGGCGGCGAAAGCGGCCGCGGTCACATCGGCCGGCTGCGACTTCAACGCCGTGGAACCCGGATAGGTGTCTGCGCTCAGGCGCGAGACGATCCCGCCCTCCTGGTCGATCGCGATGAGCGGAGGCAGCGAGGTGTCCACGGTGAGAGAGCCCGTGACCGTCGGCAGATCGGCGGTCGCGGCAGGCATGTTCGCGCCCATCAGGATGAATCCGCCGAACCCCTGCGCCATGTAGGCGTTCAATGCGGCGGGGTCGGTCGACAGGATGTGTCCCATGATCACGCTTGCGGCCTGCTCGGCGGTCGTCATGCTCGCGACGAGATCGGCCGCGCGCGCCGCAGGCCCGCCGGCTTCGCCCGCGACGGCCGCATGCTCGGCAGATGAGGCCGACGCCTCGTGAACGGGTGCGCCCAGGATCGCACCGGCGACGATCATCGCGAGCGCGACAGCACCGGCACGCCGCCGGGGCATCAGTTCGACAGGGCCTCGGCGATCGGGACCGCGTTCTCGTCGGTGCCGTTGCCGAAGCGGATGGTGCGTCCGATCGTCGCGGGTGAGTCGAGCGCCTCGACGATCACCGCGGCGACGTCGGCGCGCGAGACCTCACCGCGCCCCTCGGGGTCGAGGCGGATGCGGCCGGTCGGTTCGTCGAAGGTCAGCGTGCCAGGAGCGAGGATCGTTCCTTCGAGGTCGGTGCCGCGCAGGTGCTCGTCGGCCGCCCACTTCGCGTCGGCATAGGGGAAGAAGCCGGCGTCCTCCGGGATGCCGTGATCGGCCGTCGAGCCGAGCCACGAGACCATCACGTAGCGCGGCACTTCCGCGAGAACTGCGGCGTCCATCGTGCGGATGGCGGCGTCGCGGTCGACCGCGTAAGTGCGCTGCGGATCGCCTCCGCCGGCGCCCGCCGACCACACGACGGCGTCGTGGCCGCGGATGATCTCCGCGAGCGCCGCCGTGTCGAGCTGCTCGACGTCGGCGACGAGGGGCTGCGCCCCGCCTGCGGCGACGTCAGCGGAATGATCGGGGTTCCGGATGACCGAGGTCACCTCGGCGCCGCGCTCGACGAGAAGCGGCGCGAGCAGGAGTGCGATGCGGCCGTGGCCGCCGAAGACGATGACTCGGGACATGCTCTCACCCTACGCTCCCATCCCGACGTCAGCGCTGGCCCTGGGTGCTGTCGATCACGAACGCCTGCGGATGGCCCGGCAGGTAGCGCACGGTCACCGGCTCCCCCGACGGGATGTACGCGTCGCGGTCGGGGTACACGGCAGGCGTGAAGAAGTTGCTCTCCAGGGTGTATTCGACGCCGGTGGCGGTCGTGAAGGTCACCCAGTCGCCGTCACGCGTCGCGGCAGTCGGCTGGCCATGCTCGTAGATGTACGCCCGGGTGACGGGGACACCGGTGAGGCTGAGGATGCCGATCACGAGGTTCGCGAGCATCAGGAAGGCGAGGACGCGGAATCCGATGCGCCGGAGCCGACCCGTGATCCGCCCCGGCTGAGGGCCCGTCTCCCTCAGGAGCCCTTCACGCTCGCGGACGCGTCGCAGCGCGCCGCCGGGTGCTGATCCCGCCGCTGACATCGCGAAGAGCCCGAGGATCGAGAATCCGGCGATGAACACCATGGCGTAGCCGTGCGAGGCCGGGAAGTTCACCAGCCAGATCAGCGTGTCGAGGATGTTCATCGCGCGTCCTCCTTCTCGATCGTGACCGCGACGGTGTGCGGATCCTCTCGTCGGTAGAACGCCCAGATGGGAGCGCCGACCTGGAAGTGCGAGAGGGCTTGCGGGTAGGCGAAAACGGTCGTCTCGGCTTCCCAGGTCTCGGCGCCTTCCGGCGCCATCAGCACCCGCAGAGCGAGCTCGCTCTGCCCTTCGAGCCTGCGACCGGTCGGCCGCATCTCGAGCACGGATGCCGGCACCTGCGTTCCCGTCGTCCTGGCCTTCACGAGCCGTGGGTCGATGAGACCACGATCGATACGCCACTGGAGCATCGCGTCGCGCACGGCGGGGTCGCTGAAGTCGGCGAGCTCGACCGTGTCCTGATCCGTGAGGCTGTAGCGCACCGGCACCGGCTGACCGACCTGCAGGCTCGCGAAGTCGCTCGCATCGACGAGCATTCGCAGCTGGGCGACGAACTCGTCTCCGCTGCCTGGCGTGACTCTGATGAAGAGGTCGTACTGCGGCACGTCGTTCACGGTGAGTCCGGTGCGGGAGACCTCGACGATGCGGCCGACGCCGATGTGCGCCTCGCCCTTCACCTTCTTGCGACGCCCCAGCCCCGACATGGTTCCGCCGAAGGTCAGGATCAGCCCCCAGGCGACACCGATCATGATCGGCGCGCCGAGAGTGTCCTCACCGCCGAAGGGCAGTATCGACTGCCGTTGATTCACGCCGAACAGGCCTTCGCCCGTCCAGATGAGCAGCCACGTCGACAGCAGCAGCCAGACGATCAGGAACACGATTCGGAGCATGTGCTCAGGTTATCGACCGAGTCCCTCTACCGATCACGATTCCTGCAGACGTCAGCGCGTCTTGGCCAGTTCCGCCGTCAGCATCCGCTGCACGCCCTTCGCCGCCGAGCGCCCCGCCCGGTTCGCACCGATCGTGCTCGCCGAGGGGCCGTACCCCACCAGCTGCACTCGCGGGTCGGCGACGGCCGTCGTGCCGCGTCCGCCACGATCGAGCTGGATCCCGCCAGCTGCCGAACGCAGATGCAGCGGTGCCAGGTGTCCGATGGCCGGGCGGAAACCCGTGGCCCACAGGATCACGTCGACCCGTTCGAAGGAGCCGTCGGCCCAGCGCACGCCGTCCGGCTCGATGCGCTCGAACATCGGCCGGCGGGCGGCGTACGCGCCGAGGCGCTCGGCCTCACGCTCCTGCGGGCGGAGCATGAGGCCCGTGACGCTCACGACGCTTTGCGGCGGCAGGCCGCGCGAGACCCGCTGCTCGACGAGCGCGACGGCCGCAGCACCCGCCTCAGGCGTGAAGTCGTCGTCACGCCACACGGGCTCGCGGCGCGTGACCCAGAGGGCGTCGGTGATCGGTGCGAGAGCGCCGAGGAACTGCACCGCAGAGGCGCCGCCACCCACGACCAGCACCCGTTTGCCGAGGAAGTGCTCGGGCCCGGGATAGTCGATGGTGTGCAGCTGCTCTCCGAGGAACGTCTCCATTCCCGGATAGTGCGGCAGGAAGGGGTGTGTCCAGGTGCCGGTGGCGTTCACGATCGTCTTCGCCCGCCATTCGCGCTCCCCCGCGCGCACCACGAGCACGCGGTCTTCGTCGTCGACCCGATCGACCCTCACCGGTCGGACCACCGGAAGCCGGTGGGCTTTCTCGTAGGCCGCGAAGTACGCCGGCACCGCGACGTTCGCGCGCTGGGCGTCGCGAGGCGGAGGAGCATCGCCAGGCAGCTCGGCCACGCCGTGCACGTCGCGCATCGTCAGGGCATCCCAGCGGTGCCGCCACGCGCCGCCTGGTTCGTCGTCGGCGTCGAGGACGACGTGACCGATACCGAGACGGCTCAGGTGGTACGACGCCGACAGACCGGCCTGACCTGCTCCGATCACCACACTGTCGAGGATGCTCACGACGTCATCAACGCCCTCGGCTGCCGTGTTGTTCCGCAGGCCGTCAGAACGCGATCTGGTAATGGGTGTAGCCGGTGTGCGTGGCGACGAGTGCGGCGTCCTGACGCCGCTTGCAGGGGTGCTCCTCAGACCAGGTTCCAGCCCGACTCGGCAAGGCGGGCTTCGACGCGGCGCAGGTCGTCATCGGACGGCAGCTCACCGAGTATCTTCGTCATGAGCACCCGCGCATCGACACGGGACGCGACGCCGTCCTGCTCGATGTCGTGCGCGATGAGCGCATCGGCGACCTCCCGCACCTCATCGTCGTACAGACGACGTCGAAGAAGGGCGAGGATAGGCACGTAGTCGGTCTCGGGGATGCCGTCCGGGTAACCGGCCCGCAACCACGCCAGAGCGCGCTGCACGGGATTCGCGTGCGCCCTCTCGGGTTCGGCCGGGTTCTCGGCTGCGTGCTCCTGGGCGCGTTTGCGTGCGCCGCCGCTGAGCGGCCATCCGACCGCTGCCAAGCGGGCCGCGACGGCTCGCACGTCGTCGTCACCCGGGCGTTCCGAGGTCACGTGTTCGATGGCCGCCCTGATGTCCCGCACGCGGATCGGGTCGGCATCCAGCGATTCGATGCGCGAGATGATCTCCTCGAACTCCTCGTTGCTCAAGGTGTCGCGCAGCAACGCGAGCAGCGGATAATAGTCCTTCGGCGGCACGCCCTCCGGATACCCGGCGCGAAGCCAGCGGAGGATCGACGAGACGACGGTGTCGGTCATGATGATCTCCTCAGGCTCCGAACAATGAGATGCCGAGATAGTGGTGCAGGCTCGACCGGGTGATCCAGAGCACACCGGTGACGACCGCGGCGACGACGATCGCGAAGAGCACGTAACCGAGAACTGTGAACGCAGGTCGGCGCTCAACGCCGTCGAGATCGCCCGCGCCGGCCGCGTGCAGACGCAGCCCGAGGGCGAACAGCGCGGGGAGCCCGGCTCCGAACAACGCGCCGACGAGCAGCACGCGGCCGGCGGCGAGGGCGATGTCGCTCCAGATGATGTCCATGATGACTCCGATTCTCTCGCGTGCGTTCAGGCTGCGGTGGCGGCCGATGCTTCGGGGACGACCTTGCCGTCCCACTCAGCGTTGACGTTCGAGGCGTCGACCTTCTGGCGACGGCTGCGCAGATACATGTACGCGGAGAGGACGATCAGGAGCGCGAAGACCGTGATCGCGCCGGTGACCCCGCCGATGCCGTTCGCTATGAAGTAGCACAGCGCGCCGACGATGCCGGCCGCGGGCATCGTGATGAGCCAGGCCGCCGCCATGCGTCCCGCGACGCCCCAGCGCACGACTCCCCCGGGCTTGCCGACTCCGGAGCCCAGGATCGATCCCGTGGCGACGTGGGTGGTCGACAGTGCCATGCCCATCGAGCTCGATGTGAGGATGATGGCCGCCGACGACGCCTCCGCCGCCATGCCCTGCGGCGACTCGATCTCGACGAGTCCCTTGCCGAGCGTGCGGATGATCCGCCAGCCCCCGAGGTAAGTGCCGACGGCGATGGCGAGGCCGCAGACGACGATGATCCACACCGGAAGGCCGTCGTCCTCGATGCCCTGAGTGGTGAGGGATCCGTGGGCGATGAGCGCGAGAGCGATGACGCCCATGGTCTTCTGCGCGTCACCGGTGCCGTGGGCGAGGGACACGAGCGATGCGGTGCCGATCTGGCCCCAGCGGAATCCCGTCTCTCGACGCTTCTCCCCCACGCGCTTCGTGATCGCGTAGACGAGGAAGGTGCCGACGGCGGCGACGGCTCCGGCGATGACCGGCGAGAGGAAGGCGGGGACGATGATCTTGCCGATGATGCCTGCCCAGTTGATCGTCACCGCGCCTGCGAGGCCCGCCCCGATCAATCCTCCGAACAGCGCATGCGAGGAGCTCGACGGAAGCCCGAGCAGCCACGTGATGAGGTTCCAGAGGATGCCGCCGACGAGGCCCGCGAAGATGATCGTCATCGCCGTCTGGGCGCTGAGGCCCTCGACGAGACCGCCGGTCTCGGTCTGTATCTTCAGTACGTCCTTGGTGATCGTCGCGGCGACCTCGACCGACAGGAACGCTCCGACGAGATTCAGCACCGCGGCGATCGTGACGGCGGCCTTGGGCTTGAGGGCGCCGGTGGCGATGGACGTCGCCATCGCGTTTCCGGTGTCGTGGAATCCGTTCGTGAAGTCGAAGCCGATGGCGGTGACGATCACGAGGATCAGGATGAGGAGCTCGCCGGACATGGTGCGAGTCTCGCACTCGGCACGGCTCACGCCTCCGGGTCACCGGAAGAGTTCACCCGACGTTCACGCCCGCGCCGGCTCCTCTGCGAGCCCGACCTTCAGCTTCGCCCACGAGCGTCCCTGCGTGTCCTTGAGGATGTCGTACTCCACGTCGACATGCGGTTCGATCGCGCTGTACTTGTCGTTCGGCGCGCCGATCACGAGTTGGAAGCCGAGACCGCGCCAGGCGCCGATCGCGCGCTTGGTGAAGTGAGCGTCGGCCTTGATCAGCGCTTCGTCCATGAAGACGGGTGCGTAGCGAGGGCGTTCGGCGCCGGCATCCCCCAGCTGGTAGCGCAGTGCCGCGCCGACGATGAACGCGATGAGCTCCTGCGACTCGCCGCCGGACTTCTCCCCGATGTGGTCGTACAGCGCCACGTGCTGCTTGGTGTCGGCCGTCACCCGCTCGGCGCTCACCCGCACGTGATTGCGCACGTCGACGAGATCGTTGAAGTCCGGAGCCGATCTGCGCAGGTGTCCGATCAGCCGAGACATCCTGCGATACGCGTTTTCGCGCTCGGCGTCGGTCGAGGCGTTTTCGATGAGTCCTCGGACCTCGCGCAGATCGCGCCGGAAGCGCTTGCGAGCCTCGGACTGACTGTCTCGCGTGGTGATCTGCAGCCGATGATCGTCGTCGTAGAACGGCAGATCCTGCATGATCCGGTTGATCGGTTCGATGCGCTCGCGGATCTCGCGCAGCGAGCGGGCGAGCGTCGAATCGAGGTTCGTGAGGTCGTTGCCGGAGAGCTTCAGCAGGCTGTCGCGCCACTCGCCCTCGAGCTCGTGGAGGCCGCTCGTCTCGAGCGCGGTGAGGATGTTCTCGAAATCATCGACGTACAGGTCGGGGTCGGCCAGAAGATTCGGATTCTCCCAGCGCTCCAGGAACGTCTGCATGAGCCGTCGCATGCCTTCGCGCTGCTCCTGATGGGCTTCGACGGCGCGCGAGTGATCTTCGGCGAGACGCTGGCCCGCACTCGACAGCGCGTTGTCGAAGCGGGTCAGCCGAGCGGATGCCGTGGCCGCGCTGCCGCTCGGCGCGGCGAAGCGGTCATCGAGATACGCGGCATGCTCGGTGTCGAACGCGCGGGCACCGTCGGCTGCCTCGTCGATGAGCTTCTGGGCTGCGTCGACGTCGTCGATGATGTCGCCCCAGGTCGATTCCACCTGGTTCCGCTCGACGGTCGCCGCCGCGATCTCCTCACGCAATCGGGTCATGGACTTCTTCGCCTTTTCGATCTGGTCGCGCAGACCGGCGATGTCGGGATTCGCCTGTGCGACATCGGATTCGACCGACTGCCAGCGCTCGCGCTCGGCGTTCAGCGCGTCGACATCGATCCGGTCCCACGTGACGTCGACGATCTTCGCGTAGGCCGCGCGCTGCGCGTCGATGCCGTCAAGATCGGCCGCGGCGACGTCGAGCCGCACCTCGGCCTGGTCGAGCTCGCGACGAGCCGCGTCCACGGCGGCCCGCAGTTCGCGGAGTCTGCTCTGGTTCGAGAAGCCGAGCACGTTCGCGCGCCCGTGACCGCCGTGCGCTCCCTGCTCACCTCGCGAGATCTGTCCGGTGATCGTCACGGCCTGATCGTGCGCGGCGAACTCGTCCGCACTGTTCACGCAGACGAAACCGAACCGTTCCTCGAGCCGCAGCTGCAACCAGCCCGTGAACGGGGTGCTGCTGTAGTCGAGACGACCTGGCAGGGTGTCGGCCGCTCCTCCGCGTCCCGGCCGAATGCCGGTGTGCACGCCCTGGTAGTTCAGGCGCCGTGGCGTCCGCACACTGTCGATCGCAGCGCGGAACCTGTCTACGTGGGCGACATCGAGCAACAGGGTGGTCGCGAACCCGCCGAGTGCGAGGTTGAAGGCCTCCCGCCACGGCTCGTACTCGGTCTGCACCTCGACGAGTTCGCCCACGAACGGCAGCTCGTGGGCTTCGAGCCCTGCGGCCTCGGCGAGTCGCGCGCGCGACTGGTAGAGATCGGCGGGGATGTTGCCGGTGAACGACGTGGATGCCGCGAGCTCCCGTTCGAGTCGCGACAGCTCGGCCGACGCCGCATCGCGGGCGCTCCGCGCCTGCGCCCAGTCGTCACGAGCCCGCGCCTTCGCAGCGGAATCGTCGAGCGCAGCGCGCGCCCGGGCGATCAGCGCCTCGAACTGCTCCTTCGTGGAGGCATCGACGCCGAGCATCCGGAGGTCCTGATCCAGGCGCGACCGCGCCTCCTCAGCCTCCAGCAGGCGCCGCTCGACCCCGCGAAGCTCGCGCTGCGCGGTCTCCAGGCGGTCGCCGCCGTGTTCGCGGAGCAGGTCTCGGAGTCCGTCGTGCTCGGCATCCGCCGCATCCGCCTGGACGCGCTTCTCGCGGATCGACGCGTCGAGCGCCAGCTTGCGGTCGCGCAGCTCCTCCTCGACGTCGCGCAGCAGAGCCATCCGTCGCTCGGCTCGCCACAGCGAAGCCAGTGAAGACGGATCGGCGAAGATGCCGACCTCGTCGATCAGGCGCATCCGCTCCGCGGTGGTCTCGATCTTCAGACGGAGATCACGGATCGGCTCGAGCGCCGCCACCTGCTGGCGGGCGACGAGCATGCGCTGACGGGTGCTCTCGAGCTCGTCGAAGTGGGTGACGACCGCGTCAGCCGTGCGCATGGTCTCGGGTTCTTCGAGCACGAGGCGCTTGTACAGATCGTCGACCGTGGTGATCTGTTGCCCGGCCTGGATACGCGCCAGCAGACTCATCGCGTTGGATCCGGCGCCGGCCGCCCCGATGCCGAGCACCGCGTGCAGGCGGGCTGAGAACTCCCGGTCGGTGCCGACCGGATCGAGGCCGGCGGTCCGCACGGATGCGTCGGTCAGGCGCTGGGTGGCTGCGCGCTCGAGAGAGCCGAGATCGAAGGCGCCGTGCACGGTCGCCCGCACCCGCACGGTGTCTTCGAGCACCCGTGCTCCCGCGGGAATGTACCAGGCGCGCACGGCCGTGAACCGGGCGCCGTCATGGTCGAGCCACGTCATCGAGATCGCGGTCCAGGTGTCCTCACCGTCGCCGCGGAGCACCTGCACCTTCGTGCCTTCCTCGGTGCGGGTCTCGTCGAGCTTTCCGCGTCCGTAGGACAGCACGTTGCGCTGTTCGTCTCCGCGCGGGCGGCCGGTGACCCCGCCGTTGGAGGCGCCGTTGAACGGCGTCGTGTGCGGCATCATGAGCGCGATGTACGCGTCCATGAGCGTGGATTTGCCCGATCCGGACCCTCCGCACAGAAGTGTGGCCTCGGGAGAGAAGCGCACACGGTGCGGTCCGCCGTCGTAGCCGCCCCAGTTCACCAACTGAAGGTCTTCCGCCAACCACTGCTGGCCGCGGGAGCCCTGCGGGATGAGTCCGAACAGCGTCTCGATCATCGTCATGGCAGGACGCCTTCCCGCGTGTCCTCGGCTTCGACGGCGTCTGCCGCCCGACCGGCCGCCGTCTCACGCAGCCAGTCCCGAAGCTCGGTGAGCTTCTGAGCGCTCAGCACGACCTCGACCAGCGGGCCGATGCGATAGCGGCCCGTCGTCTCCTCGCTGATGATGCCGTCGTTCGCCAGCTTGCGCATCGCGTCGCGCACGGCCTTCTGCCGTCGCGCGATGTCGCCGTCGGCATCGGTGAAATAGCTGAGCACGGTCTGCTCGACGTCTTCGATGTCGATGCGCGGCGCCGCCTCGCCTGCGACGTTCTCGCGCTCGTACACCGTGCGCAGATGCACGAGCACGAGGGTCTCGGAACGCGTGTACGGAGTGTCGCGGAGCAGGATCGGGATGTCGAGCTCGTCGATGCGGATCTGCTGCTTGTAGGCGAGACCGTGTTCGTGATCGACGATCAGACGGATGTACAGATCGTTGAGCCGCGACTCGATCACGGTCTGGTGATCGAGCAGAGTGCGCCATTCCTGACGGTTGCGGTCCGCCAGCAGGAAGCGGCGGTGCAGGATCAGCGCGAGAGTGCGGCGGACCTCGGGATCGAGCACGCCCCTGTCGCCGGGGAACAGCTCGGGGAGGTCCTCCTCCATCGAGACCGGCTCGATGAAGCCCTCTGCCGTGGTGGGTTCGTGGTCAGTCATCCGCCTGCTCCTTCGCCGCCTGGGCCATTGCAGAGTTCTTCGTCGTCTGTGCGGTCACCGCTGCGAAAGCGAACCGCCGCGTCGTGCCGTCCGGCCGCAGGGCCTCGACGATCGACACGTCCTCGCTTTCGGTCATCCCGTTGCGGTGCGCGATCTCGAGCAGGCCGAGCAGATCGACCGGCCGCCGCGTGTCTTCGTCGGTCCCGAGGAACGCCTCACCCAGGTCGAACTCGTCGCCGAGTCGCGCGACGTAGGCTTCCAGCTCGGCATACCGAGGGCCGCCCCAGGCCCGGGTGTCCGCGTCGAGGAACACGGCGTCGTCGCCACGATCCGCGAGTGGCGCCGGGGGCTCGGGCGGACGGACATCGCTGAGAGACTGCCGCAGGTGTCCGATGCTCGCGATCGGCAACCGGCGCAGCGGCTCGACGGGGGTCTCCGGCGTACGCGTCTGCGTCCAGGTCTGGAGTCCCGAGATGACGTCGCGCAGAAGCTCGTCGACCTGACGGTCGCGCGCGGGGTCGTGCGTGCGGACCTGGGCGGCGATCACGTGCGAAGCGCGCCGCTGGGCGGTGAGCACCTCTTGCACGCCCAGTTCCATTCGCCGTCCGATCGTGTCGAGCTCCGCGCGCTGGGCCGCGTCGAGCATGTCCGCGAACGGGCGCGAGAGCAGGTCGTGCAGCTGCTCGGTGAGCGCGTCGATCCGCTCGGGGTCGCCGATCACGCGCAGAGCGCCGGCGAACGCCTGCCCCTCGCGTGTGGACTGCATGACCTGCTGTCCACGGAGAAGGTACTCGCGCAGGACCTCGCCGGTAGGCCGTTCATCACGGCGGAGATCACGGATGACATCGCGCTGCATCGCTTTGATCGACTCGGCGACCCGGGTGAAGTCGGCCGGGAGGCTGCGGGAGAGATGAAGCACGTTCTCGGCTTCTTCGAGCAGCTCGTCGTCGGCTATGGGTTCTGCCTCGTCGTTCTCGAACGTCGCGATCTGCGCGTCCAGAGCATCTCGTTCCGCCCTCAACCTGGCCAGCCGTCTGGTCGGGTCGTCGTCGGCGTCACCCGCCAGCCGTTCGACGGCATCGAGAAGCGTGCGTACGCGCGAGTGCGAGACTCGGGTGTTGCCGCCCGTGAGATCGGCGATCTCCAGCGCCCGCACCGCGTGCGCCGTGCAGCGGTACACCTCTGTGTCGCCTTCGATCTGCTGGCCGAGCCACCCGACTTTGACCCAGTATCGGCAGACCTCGCGCCCGGTCGTCGACGGCAGTCCCCGGCCGTCCTGCTCGTAGCCGGCCGCGCGGAGCTCGGCGAGGATCTCGCCCACCTCGACATGCGCATCGGCGACGGCTACCGTCGGCCGCTCGGCGGTGAACATGATGCTCAGCACCGCGACGACGAAGGGCGCATAGCGCCCGTGCAGCAGATCGAGCGTGGGGATCTTGAACGCGGCACGAGCGCGCAGATACGCCGCTTCGGCTCGAGTACCGGTCACACTGCTCCCGAAACGGATGATCTCAAAACACGCCGCTCCGGTGGGAACGGCATCCTTCAGCCTACTGGGAAGCCGTCGCTGACGCCCGCCGCCGGAGCTTCGCATCCGGGTACGCAGAAGGCCCCCGGCAGAGCCGAGGGCCTTCATTCGGTGGACCTGAGGGGATTCGAACCCCTGACCCCCTGCATGCCATGCAGGTGCGCTACCAACTGCGCCACAGGCCCATCTGCTTCCCCGGACCAGCCGGGGCAACTTGAAAAGAATACAACACGAATCGCCGCGAGCACCAATCGGCGATCGTCGCCCGGGCGCGTCGCTCCACGACCCGCGCGACGCTTTTAGCGCTCGGCAGTCCTCGGGTCAACCCTCTCTGCAGACGCCGCCCGGCGTCGTATCGTGACCGCACCGATCATGAGGAGGAAGACCATGTCTAATCCGATCCCCCCGCTTCCGTTCCCCGACGACGCCGACGACGAGACGGACGACGTGCCCACCCGCGAGGTCGACGGAGACACGGTGCTCGACGCCGATGCCGACCAGGACGCCGTCGACAGCTACGGCGCCGACCGCCTGGCATCGGAGGCGGACGATGAGTCTGGCGACTCCGAGTCCGACGGCCTCTGAACATCCCGTGCCCTCGCGTGCCTGGACGCGTCTGACCAACCCCGGTCCCGAAGAGCTCGAGGAGATCGCGAAGCGCCTCGACCTGCATCCGCTCGTCATCGACGATCTGCTCGCCGGGCGTCAGCAGCCCAAGGCTGAGTCGTTCGACGGGCAGCTGTACCTTTCGATCTGGGACATCGACCGTGGGGACGAAGGCACGACGATGACCGACACCGACTTGGCGCTGATCCTCACCGCCGACGAGTTGGTCCTCGTGCAGAGGGGTGACACGGCGGAGTTCCGCGATCTCGACGCGCTGCTCGAGGGGCCGGGTGCCGTGAGCGTCGACTCCCCGCTGGCTGCGGCGCATCGCGTGCTCGACGCCGTGGTGCGCGACTTCGTCGAACTCGGGGCGGCCGTCGAGAAGGACCTGGACAGCTTGGAGACGGAGGTCTTCGACAGCCGCGTACGCGAGGACTACCAGCGCATCTACCGGCTCAGGCAGCGCATCGGCCAGATCGACAGAGCTTCATCCGGGCTCGCTGAGGCGCTGCGCCAATCGGGCGATCACATCACCCGGCTCACAGAGCAGCAGCCGCATCTGCGTCCGTACTTCGCTCATCTTGCGAACGACGCCCGCGGAGTGTCCGAGCTGACGTCCACCGAGCACGAGTCCCTCGACGCACTCGTCTCCAGTCACCAGAGCAACGTGGGGACGCGCCAGAACAAGGACATGCGGACCATCTCGGCGTTCGCCGCGCTCCTGGCGATCCCGACCGTGATTGCCGGCATCTACGGCATGAACTTCAAGAACCTCCCCCTCGTGAGGTGGGAGTACGGCTGGCTGGTCACCGGTATCGCGATCGTCGTGATCGACGTGATCGCCTTCACCCTGTTCCGCCGGCGCGGCTGGCTGGGCGAGCACGCCGACGCCGACGAGTAGAAGCTCAATCCGCCATCAGCGGCGGCAGATGCGGAATCTGCACCGGCTTCGTGGCTCGGCTGGGCGCGTGCATGCGCTCCAGATCTTCGAGCACCTCGAACGCGGTCGCGTAGGTTCCCCGCAGCGGCAGGTCTCTCAGCCAGACCACGTCGACCTCGGTCGGCGCGAGTTCGTATACGCAGGCCACCACATGCCTCGTGTCGTCCTGAGCGAACCTCAGGTCGTTGATCACCCACTCCGACGTCGTGATACGGCGAAGCACATAGCGTGGATCGGGATCGGCAACCATCCTGCGGCCCTCCAGGTTCTCTCAGAAGAGAGCCTGCCCGACGCCGTGGCACAGGTGAAGACCCTTGACAATCCGGCGGAGAAGCCGGATGACGATCACCCGGTCGGCCGCACCGTGAGATCGGTGAGATGCGCGTCGTCCGGCAGGTCGAGCGCAAGCAGGATGGTCGTCGCCACGGACTCGGCGGCGATGTAGCGAGAGGCGTCGTACTCGCGCCCCTCTTGCTGGTGGACCTTCTCCTGCATGGGCGTCGCCGTGCGGCCAGGGTAGATCGAGGTGACCCGCACGCCGTGCGACGCCTCCTCAGCACGCAGCGAATCCGCCAGCGCCTTCAACCCGTGCTTCGACGCGGCATACGCCGACCAGCCGGCGTGCGCATTGAGCCCTGCGCCAGAGTTCACGAAGACCACCCGTCCACGGGAGACGCGCAGCACCGGCAGGAGGAGCCTCGTCAGCTCGGCCGGGCCGACGAGGTTCACCGCGAGCTGCTGCTCCCACAAGGAGGGCGGCAGATCGGCGACGGCGCCGAGGTCGACCACGCCTGCGACATGGATCAGCGAATCGATGCGCTCCGGCAGCGCCTGCTTCGACAGCGCCCAAGACAGGCGGCCCGGATTCGACAGGTCGCCGACAAGCGTCTGAGCCCCGGGGAACCGCTCCGCCAGCTGTCGCGCGCGCCCGGCATCCCGCACCAGCAGAACCACCTGGTCACCGCGGTCGATCAGTCGTCGGGCGACCACCGAGCCTATTCCGGAACCGGCTCCGGTGAGCAGGTGCAAGGGCATGTCAGGCCGGGTCGGCCGCGAGCTCGAACGGCACGACCGGGCAGTCCTTCCAGAGGCGCTCCAAGCCGTAGTAGACCCGCTCCTCCTGGTGGAAGACGTGGACGATCAGGTCGCCGAAGTCGAGCAGAACCCAACGGGACTCCGCTCGCCCCTCGCGACGCACGCGCTTGTGCCCCGACTCGAGGAGCTTGTCCTCGATCTCGTCGGCGATCGCGGCGACGTTGCGCTCGCTGTTGCCGGTGACCAGCAGGAAGATGTCGACGAGCGGCAGGGGCTCGGACACGTTCAGCGCGACGAGATCCTCCCCGCCCTTGCTGACGGCGGCATCGACTGCGATCTGCAGCATTTCTTCGGCGGTTTCAGGTGACTGCATCAGATCAACTTCGTTGTGAAGGCGACGATCAGGACGACACCCAGCGCGAGCGCCAGACCGCCCGCCACGATCGCGAGGGTGAGCATGAGCTTGTTGCCCTTTTCGGGGGCCGGCGGTCGGATGACCTCACCGGCGGGCTTGATGGTGCTGATCGCGGCACTAGCCGCGATCGGGGTCGGCGAGGAAGCCGGAGGCAGCTCGCCGTCGATCAGCACGGAGTCGACGTCTTTACCGTCGGCGACGCCGTGCGCGTGGCCCTGTGAGCCGATCCCCTGCGGAAGCTCGTAGGAGCCCGTGACGAGGATCTCTCCGGTCGAGGCGACGGGTCCGTCGAGGGACCCCTCCCCTGCCGGCGGGTTGAAGATGAGGGTGTTGGAGGCGGTGTGCTGCGAGCCTCCGGAGCTGTCGGCCGAGAGAAGCTCATCGAACGACGGAGTGAACGACTGCTGCGGCTCAGCCGCATACGCAAGGACGCCGTATCCGAACGCCTCGCTCACGACAGGACGCTCGCCTTCGGGCAGATCGGCGTCGTCGATGCGCTTCACATCGGCGAGCACGTCGTCCGTGTCGTCGTGCTCCGTATCCTGCGGCTCCTGCACCTCGATGCCGAGCGCCGCGACGGCTGCCACGGGATCGTCGTCGACGTGCGCGGGATCGATCTCGACCGGCGCGGTGCTCTCGGAGAGAGGTACGTCGCCGACCGTGTCGACGGCTGCGGCGGCGCTCACAGGAGCGACGTCGACCTGCTCGTCGTCGTCATCGTCTTCGTCTTCGGAGAACGCAGAACTCGGCGGCGCGAACGCGGGGACGCCGGAGACGATCTCCTCCGACTCAGCCGAGGAGACGTCGGTGGCGGCAGCCTCTTCCTCGATGCCCTCTTCGATCGGCTCCTCGGCGGGAGCCTGCGGGGCGGACTCCTCGGCAGCCGAAGCGCTTTCGTCGCCACCGAGCACGGGCACGGATGCGGTCTTGACCCGCTCCTGCTCGCGGATCTGACGACGCGTCAGCGGAGCGCCGGAGGAATCGACGTCGTCGCCTGGCGCGGGGGCGATCTCTGCCGGCTCCGCAGCACGCGGCAGAGGCGGGACCGGCGGGGGAACGGGCGGCGCCGCGGGCGCTGCCGCTGCGGCCGCCGCCTCTTCTGCCGAGATGACCGGCGTCGAACCCGTCAGTCGGATCTCTCGCAACTGCTTGCGCGTCAGCGGACCGTGCTCTTGCTGATCCGATGTACTCATGCCTTGCTCCGATACAGATGATGCTTCGCGATGTATTGAACGACCCCGTCGGGAACGAGGTACCACACCGGCTCTCCGTCGTGCACCCGTTCACGGCATGCCGTCGACGAGATCGACAGCGCCGGCACCTCGAGTTGGCTGACGTCACCGGGTGGGAGGCCGTCTGTGCTCAGGACATGTCCAGGACGTGAGACCGCGACGAAATGGGCGAGCTCCCACAACTCATCATGGTCCCTCCAACTGAGAATTTGCGCTACGGCATCCGCTCCCGTGATGAAGAACAGTTCGGCGTCCGGACGATCTCGCTTCAGATCGCGGAGGGTGTCGATGGTGTACGTCGGCCCTTCTCGATCGACGTCCACCCGGCTGACCGTGAACTGCGGGTTGGATGCCGTCGCGATCACCGTCATCAGATACCGGTGCTCGCTGGGGGTCACGTCTTGCTTCTGCCACGGGCGGCCCGTCGGCACGAAGACGACCTCGTCGAGATCGAACGAGTGCGCGACCTCGCTGGCGGCGACCAGATGTCCGTGGTGGATCGGATCGAACGTCCCGCCCATCACGCCGATGCGCGGAGCGCGCGAGGTCGTTGTGCTCATGCGGTCTTAGTGGCCGTGCCCCGCCCCGTGCCCGTCCTTGCCGTGCTTCGCGGCGAATGCTTCGGCCTTGGCCGAATGACGGTTGGCGACGTTCTTGTACGACAGCGTCACCAGAGCGAGCGCGGTGAACACGATCGCGGCGATGACTCCGAAGATCAGCGTCTCGAGCGCCACGTTTCCGTGGTGCTCGGTCTCTGCGGCGGCCATCGCGATCTGTGCGACGAGGTTCATCCTTGCTCCAATTCGTGACCTGCGGGCTGTACAGCGCCCCCAAGTCTAGTCCTCAGCCGCGAATCTGACCTGCTCCACGCGCCAACCACTTCGTGCTGGTGAGCTCGGCAAGACCCATCGGACCGCGCGCGTGCAGTTTCTGCGTCGAGATGCCCACTTCGGCGCCGAAGCCGAACTCGCCGCCATCGGTGAACCGGGTCGACGCGTTCGCCATCACGACGGCCGAGTCGACCTCGGCGAGGAACCGCTCGGCATTGCGGGAATCGGTCGTCACGATCGACTCGGTGTGGCCCGTGCTGTAGCGACGGATGTGCTCGAGAGCCTCGTCGAGCGAGTCCACGACCTTCATCGCGATGTCGAGGCTGAGGTACTCGGTCGCCCAGTCCTCCTCGGTCGCGGGGATCACGTTCGACACGAGGCCCGCGACCATGTCGTCTCCGTGGATCGCGACGCCCTCGCTCTGCAGTGCGCTCGCGACGAGAGGAACCAGACGAGGCGCCGCCTGACGGTGCACGAGCACCGTCTCGACGGCGTTGCAGACGCTCGGGCGCTGCACCTTCGCGTTCACGACGATGTCGCGCGCCCAGTCGTCGGGCGCGCTCTCGTCGAGCACGATGTGCACGTTGCCCGCACCGGTCTCGATGACGGGCACGGTGGACTCGGTGACGACCGTCTCGATGAGCCCCGCGCTGCCACGGGGAACGAGCACGTCGATGAATCCACGTCCGTGCATGAGCGCCTTGGCGCCATCGCGGCCGAAGTCGTCGACGGTCTGCACCGCTTCGGGCGTCAGCCCCGCTCCGACCAGCGCGTCGCGCATCACTGCGACCAGCACGGTGTTCGACTCGAGTGCGGCGCTGCCGCCGCGGAGCACGATCGCGTTCCCCGACCGCAGCGCGAGAGCGGCGATGTCGACCGTGACGTTCGGCCGGGCCTCGTAGATGGCGCCGACGACCCCGAACGGCACGCGCACCTGCTCGAGCGCGACGCCGTTCGGCATCCGATGTCCCCCCACGACGCGCCCGACCGGGTCGGGAAGAGCTGCCACCTCGCGCACAGCCGAGGCGAGAGCGGCGACGCGCTTCTCGTCGAGACGCAGACGGTCGATCAGAGACTCCCCGATGCCGCCTTCGCGACCTCGGACGATGTCCTTGCCGTTGGCCTCGATGATCTGCGCGGCATTCTGCTCGAGCGCCACGGCGATGGCCTCGAGCACTCGCGCCTTGTCGTCGCTGGTGAGAGCGGCCGTGGCGCGAGACGCCTCCTTGGCGCGCTCCAGGCGCACCTGCGGGGTCTGATCGGTCATCCCGCCAGTCTAGGAGACGGCCGGTTCGAACCAGGTTCCTATTTCGTCGCCGTTCAGGGCCCTCTCGACGAGATCTGCGCTCGTGACGAGCACGCCGATTCCGGATGCGGCGGCGAGTCGCGCGGCAGACACCTTCGTCGCGGCTCCCCCTGTGCCCACACTGTTCACGACGGTCGAGCCGAACTCGAGACCTGCGAGATCCGCGTCGGGGGCGACCGTGTCGATCGGCTGGGCGCCGGGGTCGGTCGGAGGCTTGGTGTAGAGCGACTCGATGTCGCTGAGCAGCACGAGCGCATCCGCCTCGAGAAGCTGGGCGACGAGGGCTCCGAGGCGGTCGTTGTCGCCGAAGCGGATCTCCTGTGTGGCGACCGTGTCGTTCTCGTTCACGATCGGCAGGATCCGGAGCCCGAGCAGACGCTCCATCGCGCGACGTGCGTTGGATCGCGACATCGGGTGCTCGAGATCGCCCGTGGTGAGCAGCACCTGACCCGCCACGATGTCGAACGGGCGCAGTGCCTCCTGGTAGCGGAAGATCAGGATGTTCTGCCCCACGGCCGCCGCGGCCTGCTGAGTGGCGAGGTCGGTGGGGCGGGCGTCGAGGCGGAGGAACGGGATGCCGGTGGCGATCGCCCCCGACGACACGAGGATGACCTCGGTGCCGCGGGCGTGCGCGGCCGCCAGCGCGTGCACGAGCATCGGAATGCGCCAGGAGGAGTCGCCGCTGATCGAGGACGAACCCACCTTCACGACGATGCGCGAGGCGGTGGACAGATCCGCGCGGGTGCGGGATGTCACTTCTCGTCCTCGCGGTATGCCGCGAGGCGCTGAGCCTCCACCTCCGCACGGGCCTCGGCCTTGGCGTCCATGCGCTCGTAGTAGTGCTCACGGCGCTCGGACGTGGTTCGGCGGGCGTTCGGGGCCAGACGCGGATCGGTGCCACGAGGGGCGACCATCAGCTCGGCGGCCGACGCCATCGTCGGCTCCCAGTCGAAGACGATGCTGTCGCCCTCGCCGATGACCACTGTCGATCCCTGAACCGCGCCGAGACGGAACAGCTCGTCTTCGACCCCGAGCTTCTCGAGGCGATCCGCGAGGAAGCCGACGGCTTCTTCGTTCTGGAAGTCGGTCTGCTGCACCCAGCGCACCGGCTTCTCGCCGAGGATGCGGTAGACGTTGCCGTACGTTCCGCCCTCGACCCGGATCGTGAAGTCCTTCTTCGAGCCCCTGGGGCGGATGACGACCCGCTCCGGCGGAACCTCCAGCGCTGCTTCGGCGCGGTGCTTCTCGACGATCTCGCCGAGCGCGAACGTCAGAGGACGCAGACCCTCGTGCGACACCGTGGAGATCTCGAACACCCGGAATCCTCGCGCCTCGAGTTCGGGACGGACGAGGTCGGCGAGGTCGCGCGCCTCGGGCACGTCGATCTTGTTGAGCGCGACGAGCTGCGGACGCTCGAGAAGCGGCGTCTGACCTTCGGGCACCTCGTAGGCTGCGAGCTCGGCGAGGATCACGTCGAGATCGGAGATCGGGTCGCGCCCCGGCTCGAGCGTGGCGCAGTCGAGCACGTGCAGCAGAGCCGAGCAGCGCTCGACGTGCCGCAGGAACTCGAGGCCGAGTCCGCGTCCTTCGCTCGCGCCCTCGATGAGACCCGGTACATCAGCGACGGTGTAGCGGAAGTCGCCCTGCTGCACGACCCCGAGGTTCGGGTGCAGGGTCGTGAACGGATAGTCGGCGATCTTCGGACGTGCAGCCGAGATCGCGCCGATCAGGCTCGACTTGCCCGCGGACGGGTATCCGACCAGAGCGACGTCGGCGACCGTCTTCAGCTCGAGGACGACGTCGCCCTCGTATCCTGGCGTTCCGAGAAGCGCGAACCCGGGAGCCTTGCGCTTGGGCGTCGCGAGGGCCGCGTTGCCGAGGCCTCCCTGACCACCCTTGGCGACGACGAATCGCTCACCGGGGATGATCATGTCGATCAGCACCTCACCGGCGGGGTTCTTCACGACCGTGCCGACTGGGACCGGGAGCTCGAGCGTCTCACCCAGGAAGCCGGAGCGGTGGTCGCCCATACCGGGTCCTCCGTTGCCGGACGAGCGGTGGGGCGAGTGGTGGTACGAGAGCAGCGTGCCGGTCTGGGAGTCGGCGACGAGCACGATGTCGCCGCCGTCGCCGCCGTTGCCGCCGTCGGGGCCGCCCAGCGGCTTGAACTTCTCGCGGTGCACGGAGACACAGCCGTTGCCGCCCTTACCGGCACGCAAGTGCAGCGTCACGGTGTCGACGAAGGTGACCATGTCTCTCTCTCCTCAAAAACAGATTCGGGGCGGGCCGAAGCCCGCCCCGAATCGGATGACTGCTGTGCTGCTGTGATTACTCAGCTGCTGCGACGATGTTGACGACCTTGCGGCCGCCCTTCGCGCCGAACTGGACCGCACCGGCGGCCAGAGCGAACAGCGTGTCGTCGCCACCACGGCCGACGTTCACGCCGGGGTGGAAGTGGGTGCCGCGCTGGCGGACGATGATCTCGCCGGCGAGGACCTGCTGGCCGCCGAAGCGCTTGACGCCAAGACGCTGTGCGTTGGAATCACGACCGTTACGGGTGGAGCTTGCGCCCTTTTTGTGTGCCATGTCCTGGTCTCCTCGGTCTTACTTGATGCCGGTGATCTTGACGCGCGTGAGCTCCTGGCGGTGGCCCTGACGCTTCTTGTAGCCGGTCTTGTTCTTGTACTTCTGGATGATGATCTTCGGGCCGCGGAGGTTGCCGAGAACCTCTGCCGTGACCTTGACCTTCGCGAGCTTGTCGGCGTCGGTGGTCACCGTGGCGCCGTCGACGAGCAGCACAGCGGCCAGCTCGATCTTCTCGCCCTGGGCAGCCTGCACACGGTCGAGCTGAACGATCGTGCCGACCTCGACCTTCTCCTGCCGCCCACCGGCGCGCACTACTGCGTAAACCACTTCATACCTGTTTCGTTGGGGAGCACGTCGGCTCCGAGAATCTCACGGGAAGACTGTTGCTTGCATGCGCCGCGGGGCGACGGGTGCGAACGCAAGACTCTCCGCTCCGTCCATTGAGGACGATGCGGCTTACGCACCAAGGGACTACTTTACCGGATGCCGGGCACTGAGGCAAAACGCCCGAGGCGGTGTGTCTGAACCTACGCTGGACACATGACCGTTCTCGTCGACGACCCCCGCTGGCCCGCGCACGGACGGCTGTGGGCGCATCTCGTCAGCGACGAGAGCCTCGAGGAGCTCCACGCGTTCGCTCGGTCGCAGAGCGTGCCTACGCGCGCCTTCGACCTCGACCACTACGACGTGCCGGAGGAGATGCTCCCCCGGCTCGTCGCCGCCGGCGCGCACCATGTCTCCGGCAAGGAGCTGGTGCGCAGGCTCATCGCCTCAGGACTGCGGATCCCCGCCAGAGACCGGCGCTGAGGCGTCGTTGTTGACGGCCACCGGCGTGCCGGTCAGCGCGGCCGTGGTGACGCGGCGACGGCCCCGTCCCTGACCGGGAGCCTTCGGCTCCGGCAGGGCGTCGAGGACCGAGTCCAGAAGCGCCTCCGCCGGCGACTTGGGCGCCTTGCGATCGCCACCCCGCTTCTTGCGGGGCTTCTTGGCACGCTCGGAGCCGGACGCCTGCTCCGCAGCGGGCGCCACGGCATCCGCTGCCTCGTCGGCATGCGGCGCTCGAGTGGATGCGGCGATCTGAGCGAGAGCGGACTTCGCGCCCTCGGGGATGCTGTGCGTCGTGACCTGCACGGGCGGCGCGCTCTGAGCAGGCCCCTGCGGGCTGCCTCCCCGCTGGCGGCGGTTCTGCTGACCGTTGCCGTTGGACGGCGCGCGGTGCTTCACGACGGGGTCGTGGTGCACGACGACACCGCGTCCGGCGCAGACGTCGCACGCCTCGCTGAAGGTCTCCAGCAGGCCGAGGCCGAGCTTCTTGCGGGTCATCTGCACGAGACCGAGCGAGGTGACCTCGGCGACCTGGTGCTTCGTCCGGTCGCGGCTCAGGCACTCGATCAGGCGGCGCAGCACGAGGTCGCGGTTCGACTCGAGCACCATGTCGATGAAGTCGACCACGATGATGCCGCCGATGTCACGCAGGCGCAGCTGGCGGACGATCTCCTCCGCCGCCTCGAGGTTGTTCTTCGTGACGGTCTCCTCGAGGTTTCCGCCCGAGCCCACGAACTTGCCGGTGTTGACGTCGACGACCGTCATCGCCTCGGTGCGGTCGATCACGAGCGATCCGCCCGAGGGCAGCCAGACCTTGCGGTCGAGCGCCTTTTCGATCTGCTCGGTGATGCGGAACGCGTCGAACGGGTCGGTCTCGTCCTCGTAGGGCTCCACGCGCTCCAGCAGATCCGGCGCGACGCTCTCGAGGTAGGCGCGGATGGTCTGCTGCGCGTCCAGACCCTGGATGAGCATCTTCGTGAAGTCCTCGTTGAAGACGTCGCGGACGATCTTGACGAGCAGGTCGGGCTCGGCGTGCAGCAGTGCGGGAGCCTGCTGATTCTCGACCTGCTTCTGGATGTGCTCCCACTGCGCGGTCAGCCGCTGCACGTCACGGGTGAGCTGGTCTTCCGTGGCGCCCTCCGCCGCGGTCCGGACGATCACACCGGAGGACTCGGGGAGGACCTCCTTGAGGATGCGCTTGAGACGAGCACGCTCGTTGTCGGGGAGCTTGCGGCTGATGCCGTTCATCGAGCCGCCGGGCACGTACACGAGGTAACGGCCGGGGAGCGAGATCTGGCTGGTGAGGCGTGCGCCCTTGTGACCGACCGGGTCTTTCGTGACCTGGACGAGCACTCGGTCGCCGGGCTTGAGCGCGAGTTCGATGCGACGCGGCTGGTTTCCGGTCTCCACACCGTCCCAGTCGACCTCGCCCGAGTAGAGCACGGCGTTGCGACCGCGGCCGATGTCGACGAACGCGGCCTCCATGCTGGGGAGCACGTTCTGCACGCGACCGAGGTACACGTTGCCGATCAGGGACGCGTCCTGGTTGCGAGCGACGTAGTGCTCGACGAGCACCCCATCCTCGAGGACGCCGATCTGGGTGCGGCCGTTCTTGGATCGGACGACCATCTTGCGGTCGACGGATTCACGACGCGCGAGGAACTCGGCCTCGGTGACGACGGGACGGCGACGACCGGCGTCGCGACCGTCACGACGACGCTGCTTCTTCGCCTCGAGACGCGTGGAGCCCTTGATGGCCTTCGGCTCGGTGATGTACTCCACCACCCGCTGACGGGGCTGACGCGGCTCGGAGCGCTCCTCGTCACCCTCGGGGCCCCCGCGGCGACGACGACGGCCACGAGCGGATGCCGGGGCGTCTTCCTGGTCGCGCTCGGCGATGCGGTCGAAGATGCGTCCGGTGCGGGCCGGCAGCGGCACGACCTCCGGAGCATAGAAGTGCAGCTGGGTCGAGACCTGCGAGACGAACACCTCGGGCAGCAGACCGAGCGTGACGGCCGTGACCTGGGTCTCGACGGGTGCAGGCTCCTCGACGCTCGGCGTCTCGGGTGCGGACTGAGCCGGCGCGTCGACCTCGGATGCCTGAGGCTCTGCATCAGCCGGCGCCTGGACCTCTTCGGCCTGCTCAGCCGTGGTTCCATCGCTCGAGGCCTCCGGCGCCTCGGCGTCGCTCGCCTCCGGGGACGCAACTGCCTCGTCCTGAGGCGCGTCAGTCGATTCCGGGGCGTCCTCCGGCTGGGTGCCCTCCGCTGCCTCGGAGACCGCGGAGGTCTCCGGAGCGTCGGGGACTACCGCTGCGGGCGCGTCAGCATCCGCAGCGAAGTCGAGGGTGGGGGCGTCGTAGTCATTGGTCTCATCGGCCATCTCTGGCTTGCTCCTCGCGCGGGGCACATGGTGCCCGCGAAATCTCATGCCGCACCCGCGGGTGCCGCGAACTCACTGGTTGTGCGACCGGCTCATGGCTCTGATCGCGTGGGGCATCCGGCCCCGAAGTCTTCGTCGATGCGCGCCGTGGCGTGTGCCGAGCGATGCATCACAGGCCATTATCGCACCATGTGCCGCGGTTCGCGGCATCCAGGCGGCTCCGCGTCGTTTTCGCCGGTGCGCTTTCGCCCGATGCATAGCCATCACTGTGATAATCCACATATGAGCGAGCAGCGCACCCGCCCCGTCGTCTATGCCGTCTGGCTGATCATCGCGAGCGTCTTCGGCTGGTGGGCGGCGTTCCAGCTCACCCTCGACAAGTTCGCCGTGCTGGAGAACCCCGACGCGAACCTGAACTGCAATGTCAGCGTCTTCCTGCAGTGCGGCACCAATCTCGAGTCGTGGCAGGGTTCGGTGTTCGGTTTTCCGAACCCGATCATCGGCCTGACCGGGTGGATGGCGCCGCTCGTGGTCGGAGTCGCGATCCTCGCCGGGGCGAGGTTCCCGCGCTGGTTCTGGGCGCTGTACGGACTCGGCATCACCGGCGCCTTCGTGTTCATCTGCTGGTTGATCGGGCAGAGCTTCTTCGAGCTGCACACGCTGTGCCCCTGGTGCGCTCTCACGTACGTGGTCGTCATTCCCACGTTCTTCTCCACAGTCCTGCAGCTGTTCCAGAACGGAACCTTCCCCGTCTCGGAGTCCGCACGCGAGCGTGCGCAGCGCCTCGGCGTGTGGGTGCCGCTCGCCTCCATCGTCGCCTTCGTGCTCATCATCGCTCTCGCGCAGTTCGCAGGTGTCGACGTGATCGGGTCGGTCATCAGCCTGTTCTGATCCTCACCGGAAACGACGAACGCCCTCCCGGCGGGGAGGGCGTTCGACGTGTTTCCGGGCAGATTCAGTCGAACCAGATGCCGAGCTCGCGAGCGGCGGACTCAGGGCTGTCCGAGCCGTGCACCAGGTTCTGCTGAACCTTCAGGCCCCAGTCGCGGCCGAAGTCGCCGCGGATGGTGCCGGGCGCGGCCGTCGTCGGGTCGGTGGTGCCGGCGAGCGAGCGGAAGCCCTCGATCACGCGGTTGCCGGCGAGACGGATCGCGACGGACGGTCCGGAGAGCATGAACTCGAGCAGCGGCTCGTAGAACGGCTTGCCCTCGTGCTCGGCGTAGTGCGCGGCGAGCAGGTCGCGGTCCGGATCGACCAGGCGGATGTCGACGAGCGCATATCCCTTGGCCTCGATGCGAGCCAGGATCGCGCCGGTGAGGCCGCGCGCGACGCCGTCGGGCTTCACGAGGACGAGGGTTTCTTCGGTGGCCATGTCATTCACTCTCTGTCTGAGTCGGGGATTCGGCGGCGGGGCGTCGTGCGTCCAGCTTCGCCCCCATGATCGTCGCATACGCCCACATGCCGCCGAAAATCACGACGACGAGCAGGATCGAGGGTACGAGCACCGCGGACAGGGCGATGATCGCCTGGATCACCCAGCCGGCCGTGATCGCCCACGGCTTCGTGATCATCCCCGCGACGGCGATGCACGCAAGTCCCATGACCGCGCCGCCGACGATGCCCCACCAAGGCGGTACGCCCGCGGGCAGCGCCTTCAGACCGAACACCGTGAGGCCGGCGAGGAACACCACGATCGATTCGAAGCCCAGGACGATCGGGGCGAGCTTCTGCACAAGCGTGCGCTGCGGTCTCACGCGCGCCACCCGGACTTCCAGTCCTCTTCCTCGGCGAGAGCGATCGCCTCGCCTGCCAGCACGACGGACCCCGCGATCACGACGGCCCGTCGATCCGATGAAGCCGCCCACTCGCGCGCTGCATCGGCGGCGTCGGCCAGCGTCGGGTGGACACTCGCCCTGTGGCCGGCTGCCTCGACGAGGTCGGCGATGGCGTCGGCGTCGCTGGCGCGGTCGCTCTCGGGCGCGGTCGCGAAGACGTGAGCGGATGCCGGCGCCAGATGCGCGACGATGCCCGCCGCGTCCTTGTCGGCCAGCACGCCGAGCACGACGCCCCATTCGTCGAAGTCGAAGCTGTCGTCCATCGCCTGCACGAGCGCGGCCGCACCGTGCGGATTGTGGGCGGCGTCGACGATCACAGTCGGCGCGATGCCCAACAGCTGCAGGCGACCGGGCGATGTCACCGACTGCAGGCCATCGGTGACGATGTCGGCCGCGATCGGCTTGCTGCCGCCGCCGATCAGGGATTCTACGGCGGCGACCGCGAGGGCCGCATTGTGGCCCTGGTGAGCGCCGTACAGCGGCAGGTACTCCTCGGCGTAGGTTCCCGCGAGTCCGCGGATCGTCAGCAGCTGGCCGCCGACCGCGAGCTTCTGCTCGGCGAGACCGAAATCCGCTCCCTCGAACGAGATCGTGGCGTTCTTCTCGGCGGCGACCCGGCGCAGCACCGCGGCGGCCTCGGCCGGCTGCTCGGCCGAGACGACGGCCGCACCCTCCTTGATGATGCCGGCCTTGACCTCGGCGATGGCCGCGATCGTGCTTCCGAGCCGGTCTGCGTGATCGATGTCGATCGGGGCGAAGACTGCGACGTCTCCGTCAGCCGTGTTCGTCGAGTCCCATTCACCGCCCATGCCGACCTCGAGCACGAGCACATCGACCGGGGCGTCCGCCACAGCCACGAAGGCGAGCACCGTGAGCAGTTCGAAGAACGTCAGGGGCGCGTCGCCGGCTGCTTCGAGCTCGGCGTCGACGATGCCGATGAAGGGTTCAATCTCATCCCAGGCGTCGGCGACGGCCTCGTCCGAGATCGGCTCGCCGTCGATCATGATGCGCTCCGTGAACCGCTCGAGGTGGGGGCTCGTGAACAGACCGGTGCGCAGGTCGTGCGCTCGGAGCAGCGTCTCGATCATGCGCGCGGTCGAGGTCTTGCCGTTCGTGCCCGTGATGTGCACGACGCGGTACGTCTTCTGCGGATCGTCGAGGAACGCGAGGATGCGCGCGACGCGCTCCTTGCGCGGCTGCACCCAGCGCTCCCCCGCCCGGCTCAGAAGCGCCTCGTAGACGGCATCCGCCCTTTCGCGCGCACTCATGAGGCTGCTCCGATCCGGCTGACGGCGACCGTGAAGTCGCCGCGGTTCGCGTAGGTCCCTGCAGGGATCACGGCGGTGAACTCCGCAGCAGGCGCCCCGGCGTCTCCGCGGTGGACTCCGTGCTCGAGCGCCAGGGTCTCCCCCGCGACATCGGCGATCTCGAAGGCGGCGGCGACCGCATCCGCATCCGCGTCGCTCGCGAAGATCAGGTCGAGCCGGATCCTGTCGCTCACGTCGAAGCCCGCGTTCTTGCGGGTCTCCTGCACGGCGCGGATCACGTCGCGGGCGAGGCCCTCGGCTTCGAGCTCCGGGGTCGTCGCCGTGTCGAGCAGCACGAAGCCGCCGGAGGGGACGATCGCGAGCGCCTCGCCCTCCGGACGCCCCGTGGTCTCGAGCACGAGTTCGTACTCCCCCGGCTCCAGAGCGATGCCGTCAGCCGTGACGATCCCGTTCTCCTCGGTCCAGAAGCCGTTGCGTGCGGCCTGGATGACCTTCTGCACCTCTTTGCCGAGGCGCGGGCCGGCCGCGCGGGCGTTGACGCTGAGGCGGTGATCGATGCCGTAGTCGGCTGCCGTGGTCTCGGACTGCGGCACGAGCTCGACGGACTTCACGTTCAGCTCCTCGCGGAGGATGTCCTCGAACTGTCCGAGAGTCCCAGCGAGCGGCGACACCACGGTCAGGCGTGCGAGAGGCAGGCGCACGCGGAGCTTCTCCTTCTTGCGCAGCGCGTTGCCGACGCTCGAGAGCTCTCGGACGGCGTCCATCGCGTCGCGGATCTCGTCGGCGGCGGGGAAGGCGTCGGCATCCGGCCAGTCCTGCAGGTGCACGCTGCGTCCGCCGGTGAGTCCCTGCCACACGCGCTCGCTCACGAGCGGGACGAGCGGGGCAGCCACGCGGCACAGGGTCTCGAGCACCGTGTAGAGCGTGTCGAACGCTTCGGTCGATGTGCCGGCCCAGAAGCGGTCGCGCGAACGACGGATGTACCAGTTGGTCAACACCTCGGCGAAGTCCCGCAGACGAGCGGATGCCGTGGTCGAGTCCAGGCCCTCGAGGTCGCTCTTCACCTCGCGGACGAGGTCGCCGAGGCGCGCCAGGATGTAGCGGTCGAGCACGTCGGTCGAGTCGGTCCTCCAGGACGCCTCGTATCCGCCTTCCTCCGCCGCATTAGCGTAGGTCGCGAAGAAGTACCACGAGTTCCACAGCGGCAGCAGGAACTCGCGCACTCCGGCGCGGATCCCCTCTTCCGTGACGGCGAGGTTGCCGCCTCGGAGCACCGAGCTCGACATGAGGAACCAGCGCATGGCGTCGGAGCCGTCGCGGTCGAGCACCTCGGAGACGTCGGGGTAGTTTCTCAGCGACTTCGACATCTTGTAGCCGTCGGAGCCGAGCACGATCCCGTGGCAGCTCACGCCGGTGAACGCCGGGCGGTCGAACAGCGCGGTCGAGAGCACGTGCATCACGTAGAACCAGCCGCGGGTTTGCCCGATGTACTCGACGATGAAGTCGGCGGGTGCGTGCGAGTCGAACCACTCCTGGTTCTCGAACGGGTAGTGCACCTGCGCGTAGGGCATCGATCCCGAATCGAACCACACATCGAACACGTCCTCGATGCGGCGCATCGTGGACTTCCCGGTGGGGTCGTCGGGGTTCGGACGGGTCAGGTCGTCGATGTAGGGACGGTGCAGGTCGATCTCGCCCTCGGGGTTGCGCGGCAGCGTGCCGAAGTCGCGCTCGAGGTCTTCGAGAGAGCCGTAGGCGTCGATGCGCGGATACTCCGGGTCGTCGCTCTTCCAGATCGGGATGGGCGAGCCCCAGTAGCGGTTGCGGCTGATCGACCAGTCGCGTGCGCCCTCGAGCCATTTGCCGAACTGGCCGTGCTTGACGTTCTCGGGCACCCACGTGATCTGCTCGTTGTTCGCGAGCATCCGGTCCTTGATGTCGGTCACGCGGACGAACCAGCTGGAGACGGCCTTGTAGATCAGGGGGTTCCGGCAGCGCCAGCAGTGCGGATAGGAGTGCACGTAGCTCTGCTCGCGCACGAGTCGCTGCTCTGCGCGGAGCAGACGGATGATCGGCGTGTTGGCGTCCATCCACAGCAGGCCCGCGACGTCGGTGACGTTCGAGAGGAAGCGTCCGCCGTCGTCGAGCGACAGGATGGTCGGGATGCCGGCGGCCTCCGCCACGCGCTGGTCGTCCTCACCGTAGGCGGGCGCCTGGTGCACCACGCCCGTGCCGTCGCTGGTGGACACGTAGTCGTCGACGAGGATCTGCCAGGCGTTCTCGGTGCCGTAGGTCTCGGTGTCGGCGTAGTAGTCGAAGAGCGGTTCGTAGCGGAGCCCGCCGAGGTCGGCACCGCTGATCGTGCGCTCGACCGCCTCTGCCGCAGCCGCGGCGTCTTCGTAGCCGAGATCCTTCGCGTAGCCGGCGAGGAGATCCTGCGCGAGGAGCGCGAGAACACGGACGCCCGCGAGGCCCTTCGCCTCGGCATCCGCCCCGGCCAGCGGGAACGACACTGTGACCGACGGATCCTGGCGGTCTTTGTAGACGTCGTCGTCCATGCGCAGCTCGTGCGCGCTCAGCGGCGTCTCATCGCGCCAGCAGTACGGCAGCACGCGGTAGCCCTCGTAGGCGAGACCCTTGTCGTACAGGGTCTTGAACGCCCAGAGCACGCTCTCCATGTAGCCGAGGTCGAGCGTCTTGTATCCACGCTCGAAGTCGACCCAGCGGGCCTGGCGGGTGACGTAGTCCTGCCACTCGTGCGTGTAAGCGAGCACCGAGTCCTTCGCCTTCGCGTTGAAGACGTCGATGCCCATGTCCTCGATCTCGCTCTTCTCGGTGATGCCGAGCTGCTTCATCGCCTCGAGCTCCGCGGGCAGACCGTGCGTGTCCCAGCCGAAGACACGGTCGACCTTCTTGCCGAGCATGGTCTGGAAGCGCGGGAACACGTCCTTGGCGTAGCCGGTCAGCAGGTGGCCGTAGTGGGGCAGGCCGTTCGCGAACGGAGGACCGTCGTAGAAGACCCACTCGTCGGCTCCCTCGCGCTGGTCGATCGACGCACGGAACGTCTGGTCAGCGTGCCAGAAGTCGAGGATCTCGCGCTCGATGTCAGGGAAGCGCGGGCTCGGTGCGACGACCTGGGTCGCTGAGCCTGTCGAAGCGTCGGCCGCGGGGCCGAAGGCGGAGGTGCGGGGGTAGGTCATGTCGTCTCGCAGGAGTCGTGGCGGATGCTGCCGCAAGGACGATCTGCCTGGATCACTGACCAGGCGAACCGCGGTACCACCTCGCTTACCGCGCCTCACGGCGGGGCCACTCTCACTGCGGCTGTGACGGGCCTGCCCCGCTCGGTTCTATTGACTCCGACCCGCCGCGTGCGCTGCGTCTGCCGAAAGCGTTCTTCCGAGAGCTCCCCGGTGATGGCCGGATCGATGCTCGTCCCTCCAGTGTACGCGCTGCGCGGCGGCATCCGCTCGCACCCGCCCGGGTCTGCGCTCGCCGCATCCCTCTCCTCTTCACTCGCCGCTCCTTCTCCCTCCAACCGGACTGCACCCTAGAAGGCAAACCGCGCCTGGGACGGAAGATTCTGTTGCGATCGTCCGGCTCAACCGCTGTTCGCCTTCCGAAGCGCTGGCTCTCAGACCGCCAGATGCAGACCCTGAGCCACCGCGCGCATGATCAGGTCCTGTACCATCGGCCACTCGAACATGATCTGGGTGTACGAGACCCGGATCACCGTGTAGCCCATGAGCCGCAGCTCGGCATCGTGCCGGATGTCCTCCGAGCGCTGTGCGCCGACGTGATGCGCACCATCGATCTGGACGATCAGACGATCGCCGATCAAGGTGTCGACGCGGTGCCCTGCGATCCAGATCTGCGTCAGGATCGGCACTCTCAGCCAGCGGAGCCGAGTTCGCAGATACGTCTCGAGCCCGGCATCCGCGAAGGGCATGGCCTGCTCGAGCACCCGCCGCGCTGCGGGCTTCCATGAATAGCCGCGCAGGGCGTCGAGTGTGACCAGAGACTTGTTGAGCGCGGATTCCCATGTGGCGAGCGCCTGCTCGAAGGGCTCGCACTCGGCGATGTTCGCGAGGACGTTCTCGATGGGATCCACGAGCGCGCCGGGATCTCTCGGCACGAGGGGTCTGCCCCAGTGGAGTTTCGCTTCGACCGCGAGTTTGCGCTTGGCGTTGTGGGTAACGGCGAAATGCGGAGGCCCTCCGTGATGGTGAACCCACAGCCCGAGCAGACTCGCCTGGGTCCGACACGTCAGCACCACGCCGAATCGCGCCGCGGCGACCAGCGTTCTCTCGGCCGTGGGCAGAGCGATCCAGCCGCGTCGCGGGCGGATCACCTGACCGCGCGCGACGGCATCGTCGAGAACCCATCGCGAGATCCCGCGCTCAGCGACCACGACAGCGCGCACGACCCCGCCGAGTTCGGTCAGGAGCGCGAGCAGTTGAGCGGTGGATGCCACTCCGCCAGTATCCGGATCCACTGGCCGCTTGGTCGCCCGGACTCAGCGAAACGCCCGGTTCGGTGGAGAACCCGTCCTAGCCCTGCGGTGTGCAGAGCGGGTGGTGGCGGGGTTCAACCGCTCCAGCGACGGACAACTGCGCCAGGGAAGGATCCCCCGTGTCTGAACGTCCTTCTCAAGCGCAGGATGCCTTCCGAAGCGCTGCCGCCGACCGGTGTCCAAGACAACACCTACGCTCGAATCATGGCTCGCTCTCCCGAATCCCCTGCCGCACCGCGCGTCTCGCCGCCCGACCTGCCAGATGATCTCGATCCTGCCGTGGCGGCGCGAGGTGCAGACCTCCTCGCGGCCCGGCTCGATCTCACGGGCACCGCGAACCTCGCCTACGCCTCGCTCGAGCAGTGCACGATCGCTGCAGACGCGGATGCCGTCGACCTCACCGGCGCGACGATTCTCGACGTCGCCGTGACGGGCGCCCGCATCGCCTCGCTGCGCATGCGCGGGTCCGGCATCCGACGCCTGCGCATCTCCGGCGGAAGGATCGGCACTCTCGATCTCAGCGAGGCGCGCATCGACGAACTCGAGCTGCGCGACCTGCGCCTCGACTACCTGAACCTCGGCGGAGCCAAGGCCACAGATGTCGAGATCGTCGACTGCGCCATTCGCACGATCGATCTCCCGCAGGCAGAGCTGACCCGGGTGCGCTTCACCGGAACATCCAGCGACGAAGTGGATCCGCGCGGCCTGCGGGCGGTCAACGTCGACCTCCGAGGGCTCGACGCCATGAGCTACCTCGATGCCAACAGCCTGCGCGGCACCACGCTGACGTCGTTCCAGGTTCAGCAGCTCGCGCCGGTTCTCGCTGCGGGCATCGGCATCCAGGTCAAGGACTGAGGGTCACGACCCGGCGGCGAGCAGTTCCCTTGTGAACGGATGCTGCGGAGCCGCGAACACGGCACCGGTCGCGCCCTGCTCGACGATCCGCCCGTCCTGCATCACGAGAACCTCATCCGCCACGGCACCGACCACGTCGAGATCGTGCGACACGAAGACCATCGTGAGCCGGCGCTCTCGCTGCAGACGGACCAGCAGCTGCAGCACCCGCTCGCGGACGGAGGGGTCGAGAGCCGACACGGGCTCGTCGAGCACGAGCACGTCCGGATCCGCGGCGAGCGCTCGGGCGATCGCCGCGCGCTGACGCTGCCCACCGGAGAGTGCGAGTGGCCGGCGCAGAGCCAGCACAGGATCGAGATCCACCTCGTTCATGAGCTCGGCGACCCGTTCCGCGCGCTTCGCTCGCGGCACGCCGCCCGCGGCGAGCGCTTCTCGGAGAGACCGGCCGATCGTCCAGCGCGGATCGAAAGCCCCCAGGGGATTCTGGTGCACGAGCTGCACGCGGGTCTCCCCCGCCCAGCGCAGTTCGCCCGCATCCGGCCGCTCCACGCCGACCACGATCCGCGCGAGCGTCGTCTTTCCTGACCCCGACTCCCCAACGATGCCGAGTGTGCGCCCCTTCGGCACCGCGAACGACGCCTCTCTCACCGCCGTCGTCTCGCCGAAGACCTTCGACACCCCGGTCGCGACGAGTACGTGATCCGACACGGGCATCTGCACGTCTCGGGGTGAATGCTGCGTCGCCTCGATGAGCTGACGCGTGTACGGGTGCTGCGGGTTCTCCAGCACCTCGCTCACAGGGCCCTCTTCGACGACGACGCCCCGACGCATCACCAGCACGCGATCAGCGAGGCGGCGCACGGCGGCGAAGTCGTGACTGATGAACAGCACGGCGGTGCCGGCATCCGCGATCTCCCGCAACAGGGCGAGGATGCGCGCCTGCACCGTGGCGTCGAGCGCGGTGGTGGGTTCGTCTGCCACGAGGACCGCCGGATCTGCCGCCAGTGCCGAGGCGATCAGGGCCCGCTGCCGGAGACCGCCGGACAGCTGATGCGAGTACTGACGTGCTCGGAGTTCGGGTTCAGGCATCCACACTCGCCTCAACAGCGCCTGCACCTCATCGCGGCCGTCTGGAAGACCGTGCAGCCGACGGGCCTCCGTAACCTCACGGCCGATGCGCTGGAGCGGGTCGAGCGACACGAGGGCGTCCTGCGAGACGAGAGCGATGCGCGAACCGCGCAGTCTGCGCCACCCGCGCTCGCCCATGCCGTCGGCTTCGACGCCGTCGATCAGCAGTCGATCAGCGTGCACCGACGCGTCGACGGGGAGGAGCCCCAGAAGCGCCCGCGCCGTGAGCGACTTCCCGGCACCCGACTCCCCCACGATCGCGACGCACTCCCCTGGTTCGACGGCGAGCGAGACCCCGTCGACCACCTGCGTTCCGCCGAAGCTCACGCGCAGCCCCCGCACCTCGAGCGCCGGGTTCACGAGGCCCTCCCTGAGCGCAGCACCCGACCGACGACTGTGGCCGCCACCACGGTGAGCGTGATGGCGATGCCGGGGAAGACCGAGATCCACCACGCCTGGCCGAGCACATTGCGCCCGCCCGCCAGCATGAGCCCCCATTCGGGCGTCGGCTCTGATGGTCCCAGTCCGAGGAAGCTCAGGCCGGCTGCGGCGAGGATGCTCGAACCGATTCCGATCGTGGCCAGCACGCTGAGGGAGCCGAGCACACCGGGCATCACGTGCCGCACGAACGCCCGCAGCGGCGGGACTCCGAGGATCCGCGCGGCCTCGACGTGTTCTGCGAGCCGCAGCGACCGGGTCTGCACGCGTGCGAGCCGGATGTAGACGGGGACGGCCGCGAGCGTCACCGCGATCGCGATGTTGACCGCGCCCGGCCCCAGCACGGCCACGACCACGAGCGCGACGAGGAACTCAGGGAAGGCCATCAGCACATCGTTCACGCGCATCATCGCGACGTCGACGCCGCGAGGCGCGACGCCCGCTATCGCACCGATCAGCAGGCCCGCGATCAGAGCGACAGCGGTCGCCAGGAGCCCGATGCCCACCGACCGGCCGGCGCCGTGGACCACGCGGGAGAACACATCGCGTCCGCTCTGGTCGGTGCCGAAGAGATGCTCGGCGCTGGGCGGCAGCAGGGCGGAGCGCACATCGGTCTCCAGTGGGCTTCTGGCGGTCAACACGTCGGGGAAGAGCGCCGCGAACGCGATCACGGCGAGCACCGCGACCGCCGTCCACAGCAGTACGCGCTTCATCGAGCAGCTCTGTCCTGTGAACGCAGCCGTGGGTCGATAAGCGGATGCGACAGCTCGACGACGATGTTCACGCACACGAACACCAGGGCGCTCAGCAGGATGATGCCGGTGATGACCGGCAGGTCGCGGTTGCTGATCGCCGAGAGCGTGATGCGTCCGAGCCCAGGGCGTGCGAACACCGTTTCGACGAGCACGGCACCACCCAGCACAGACCCCGTCAGATACGCGGCGAGCGTGATCGCTCCTGCACCGCCGTGCCGCAGTCCGTGCCGCACCGTGAACCAGGAAGGCCCGGCGCCGCGTGCGCGGACTGTCTCGGCGAACGGCATCCGCTCCGCCTGCACCAGGCCGTCTCTGAGCACCTGACTCAGAAGCGCGGCCACCGGCAACGCAAGAGTGACGGCGGGAAGCACGATGGTGGCCGGATTGCGCGCTCCTGATACGGGGAACCAACCCAGCCCGAACGCGAACACGCTGAGCAGCACGAGGCCGATCCAGAACACCGGCGATGACAGCACGACCAGCTCGACGCCCGCGGCCAACGCCCTCCCGAGCCGACCCCGCACCAGCACCGTCACTGTGAGAGCCAGGATCACCGCGATGACGAGAGCCACCGCCGACAACTGCAGCGTCGCACCGAGCTGTCTGCCGATCACCTCGGCGACCGGCATCCGCAGCTGGTACGACTCGCCCAGGTCGCCCTGCGCGAGTCGCCCGATGAACGCCGCGTACTGCTCCAGCGGAGGTCGATCGAGTCCCAGTTCCGTCCGGATGGAATCCTTGACCGCGTCGCTCACCTGAGCCTGGGGCCCGAGCATGACAGACACCGGGTCACCGGGGATCACCCGGAATGCGAGGAAGGCGAGGGTGGCTGCCCCCCAGAGAACGGCGAGAGCGGATGCGGCGATCCCGGCGATCCTCAGCAGCACCGCCTTCACGCGCTTCGTCACTCCGACTCGCTCCGCTCGCTCGGTACGGCGCCCGCTGTGCTCGCTCAACGACCGCTGGGGTTCAGCCGACGCTCACATCGTAGAACAGCGGCCGGCCGTACAGGTCGTAGTCGAGTCCCTTGACGCGCTCGCCCACGGCGGTGATCGCCGAGGGGCTGTAGAGAGGCACGATCGCGACGTGCTGCGCATTCCACTGCTGCACCTCGGTGTAGAGCTCGTCACGGGCGCCCTGATCGCTCGTGGCCACAGCGTCTTCGAGCAGTGCGTCGAGCGCCGGATCGGAGACCTGCGAGGCGTTCTGGAACCCGTCGGTGTGCAGGTGATTGCGCAGGAAGTCGGGGTCGACGCCCGAGAAGCCCCAATCGGTCAGATCGAACGTCTTGGGTCCGTACTGCTCGTTGTAGGCGCCGGGCTCGAGCTCCTCGCGTACGACCTCGAAGCCGATCTCCTTGAGATCCGACTGGATCGCGTTCGCGAGAGCGGCGCGGTCGTCGGGGATCGGGGTCCACGCGATCCAGCGGACGGACAGGCGCTTGCCGTCCTTCATGCGGATGCCGTCGGCGTCGCGTGCGGTCCAGCCTGCCTCGTCCAGAAGAGTGTTCGCCGCATCCTGGTCGAAGGGCCAGGTTCCCTCGAGAGAGGCGTCGTAGCCGGGTGTGGTCGACCCGAGGACGCTCCACGCGCGCGGGAACTGTCCGAAGTAGATCTCGTCGACGGCTGCGTCGATGTCGATTCCGCGGGAGAACGCCTGCCGCACCTTCTCGTCGGCGAAGACGCCGTACTTCTCGTTCAGGTACAGCGAGTACGGCAGACCGGGGTACTCGACGGAGTCGACCGTGATCGCGTCATCGAGGCCCGCCACGAGGTTCGGCGGCACGTTGCTGGCGAGATCGGACTCGCCGCTCTCGATGACGCCCGTGCGCACCGACGCCTCGGGCTGGATCTCCACGCGGAGCGTCTCGAACTTCGGGGCCTTCGAGCCTTCCTGGCCCGGGCCCCAGGCGTAGTCGTCGTTGCGCGTGTACACGATCTCCTGGTCGGGCGTGTACTCGGTCAGTTCGAAGGGGCCGGTGCCGACTGTGATGCCGGGGCCGCCGGCCTTGAGCTTGTCGGCCGACTCCTTCAGAACCTTCGGCGAGTAGAAGCCGAGCTGCGGCGTGCTCGCCGTCTGCAGGAACGGTGCGTACGGCTGCGTGAAGCTGACCTTCACCGTGTAGTCGTCGATCACCTCGGTGCCGTCGTAGAAGTCGGCGCCGAGCATGCTGGCCGCCTGTGCCGATTCGGTCTCGGGGTCGACGATGCGGTCGAAGTTCGCCTTGACGGCGGCCGCGTCGAACTTCTCGCCGTCGGTGAAGGTCACATCGTCGCGGAGCGTGAAGGTGTACTCGGTGCTGTCCGGAGAGACGTCCCACTTCGTGGCGAGCCACGGTGAGAAGCTGCCGTCGTCCTCCTGGAAGACGAGCGAGTCGAGCACTGCGCGCTGAACCATTCCCGAGACGTCGAGCTGGCTCACCTGCGGATCCATGTGCCCGGCCGAGAGATTCGCACCTTCGATCGACCATACGAGTTCGTCGCCACCGCTCTCCCCTCCGGCGGATGGCGCACAGGCGCTCAGGACGAGTGCGGATGCCGCGGCGATCGCGGCGAGGGGAAGGAGGCGACGCGTGAGGCGTGCAGGCATGACGATTCCTCAGGAAGTTCGATTCGGGATGCTCCGATTCTACGGCCGATTCTTGGACCCGGTCGATGTACGGCCCGGTCGTTACGCGGTCGGTACACTGGGAGCACATCCACACTCAGGCACGCTCACACAGTGCCGTATACATCGCTCGAGGAGACCTCCCTTATGTCCGTGATTCCCGACAAGCCCGCACTCGAAGGTCTCGAAGCGAAGTGGAACGAGGCGTGGTCCGAGCAGGGCACGTACCTGTTCGACCGCATCCGCGCCGCGCAGTCGGGCCGCGACGGCGTGTATTCGATCGACACGCCCCCGCCGACGGCATCCGGCTCCCTCCACATCGGTCACGTGTTCTCGTACACCCACACCGACATCAAGGCGCGCTTCGAGCGCATGCGCGGCAAGACGGTCTTCTACCCGATGGGCTGGGACGACAACGGCCTGCCCACCGAGCGTCGTGTGCAGAACTACTACGGCGTCCGCTGCGATCCCTCGCTCCCCTACGACCCCGACTTCGCTCCGCCGTTCGAGGGCGGCGACAACAAGTCGTCGCGCGCAGCCGACCAGAAGCCGATCAGCCGCCGCAACTTCATCGAGCTGTGCGAGCGGCTGACCGTCGAGGACGAGAAGCAGTTCGAGGCGCTCTTCCGCCAGCTCGGACTGAGCGTGGACTGGACGCAGACGTACCGCACCATCTCCGACGACACGATCCGTCAGAGCCAGCTCGCCTTCCTGCGCAACATCGAGCGCGGCGAGGCCTATCAGGCGCTGGCGCCCACGCTCTGGGACATCGACTTCCGCTCGGCGATCGCGCAGGCGGAGCTCGAGGACCGCGATCAGCAGGCGGCGTATCACACGATCGATTTCCCGTTCGCCGACGGCAGCGGCGCGATCACGATCGAGACCACACGGCCCGAGCTTCTTCCCGCCTGCATCGCGATCGTGACGCACCCCGAGGGTCCGCACAAGCATCTGATCGGCACGAAGGTCAAGACGCCGTTCTTCGACGCGGAGATCGAGATCCACGGTCACCACCTCGCCCTCGCCGACAAGGGCACGGGCGCGGCGATGGTCTGCACCTTCGGCGACGTGACCGACATCATCTGGTGGCGCGAGCTGCGCACCGCCGATGGCCGTGATCTGCCGAACATGACCACGATCGGCCTCGACGGACGATTCCTCCCCGAGGCGCCCTCCCTGGTCGGATCGGCAGACGCCCGTGCCTGGTACGAGGAGCACCTCGCCGGCAAGACGGTGTTCTCCGCTCGCAAGGAGATCGTGGAGAAGCTGCAGGAGACCGGCGACATGACCGCCGTCGGCAAGCCGTTCAACCACGCCGTGAAGTTCTTCGAGAAGGGCGACCGCCCGCTCGAGATCGTGTCGACACGCCAGTGGTACATCCGCAACGGCGCTCGCGACGCAGAACTGCGCGACCGGCTGATCGCGCACGGCAATGAACTCGCCTGGCACCCCGACTTCATGCGCGTGCGCTACGAGAACTGGGTCGGCGGTCTCACCGGCGACTGGCTGGTGTCTCGCCAGCGCTTCTTCGGCGTGCCGATCCCGCTGTGGTACGCGCTCGACGAGAACGGCGAGCGCGACTACGCCCGCGTGCTGACGCCTGACCACGCGGCTCTGCCGATCGACCCGACGACCGACGTGCCCGACGGGTTCGCCGAGGACCAGCGCGGCGTGCCTGGCGGCTTCGAGGCCGAAGCCGACATCCTCGACACGTGGGCGACTTCCTCGCTCACTCCCCAGCTGGCGGGTGGATGGCAGCGCGACGATGAGCTGTGGCAGCTCACCGCCCCGTTCGACCTGCGCCCGCAGGGACAGGACATCATCCGCACCTGGCTCTTCTCGACCATGCTGCGCTCGACGCTCGAGGACGGCCGCTCGCCATGGCGCAACGCCGCGATCAGCGGCTTCATCGTCGACCCCGACCGCAAGAAGATGTCGAAGTCCAAGGGCAACGTGGTGACGCCGGCGGACATCCTCGACACGCATGGGTCGGACGCTGTGCGGTACTGGTCAGCGTCGAGCCGGCTCGGCATGGACGCGGCGTTCGACCCGCAGAATCCCACGCAGGTCAAGATCGGCCGCCGCCTGGCCATCAAGGTCCTCAACGCGGCGAAGTTCGTGCTGTCCTTCCCCGTGCCGGAGGGCGCCCAGGTCACTCATGCGCTGGACGCATCGATGCTCACGGCGCTCGACTCCGTGATCGCCGAAGCCACGAAGGCATACGAGAACTACGACCAGGCGAAGGCGCTCGAAGTCACCGAGGCCTTCTTCTGGACGTTCTGCGACGACTACCTCGAGCTCGTGAAAGAGCGCGCGTACAACCAGAACGACGTGGGACAGGCATCCGCCGCCCTCGCGCTGCGCCTGGCCCTGTCGACCCTGCTCCGCCTGCTCGCACCGATCCTCTCCTTCGCGACCGAAGAGGTGTGGTCGTGGTTCGAGGAGGGGTCGGTGCACACGGCATCCTGGCCCGAGCCGCTCGGCATCGAGGGTGACCCCGCGGTGCTGTCGGCGGCGAGTGAAGCGCTTATCGGCATCCGCCGCGCGAAGACCGAGGCCAAGGCCTCTCAGAAGACCCCCGTCTCACGGGCCGCGATCGCCGCGCCGTCGGCCAAGCTCGATGCCCTGCGCGCGGCTGCCGACGACCTTCGTGCGGTGGGTTGCATCGAGCAGCTCGAGTTCACCGAAGCCGAGGCCTTCGCCGTCACGGCGATCGAACTCGCTCCGGTCGAGGGCGCCTGATGCAGCTGGGCACGCGCTGGGCGACCGGATCGGAGCCGCCTGCTTCGGTCCCCGCAGCTCTCCGCCCGGCGATCGCCGAGGTGGAAGCGCGTGGACTGAGCGGGCATTGGACCCTCACCTGGCTCGAAGGACGCGCGATCGCGGAACTCGACGCCGGCTGGGAAGTCCTTCAGACCGCATCCGGCGTCGTCTCCCGCCCCTTCGAGGACTGACGACCGACGTCGCGCATCGGGAAGGGGCGCGCGGTCAGCGGCGCGGGAGACCCGCAGACGCGAGCAGATGCTCCACCTCACGGGGATCGTGGCGTCGCGCCTGCTGTTCGCGCAGCATGTCGAAGGCGATCTCCCGGCGCGCGGCGCGCGCGGCTACACGGCGCTCGACGTGCTGGGAGAGTCCGCGGGCGACACTCTGCAGGACGCGCTCGAAGGGGGTCGGTGTCGCGAGTCGAAGCGTTGCGGTGGTCATGATCACTCCTCTGGCATCGTCTGGCGGCTGTTCGCCGTCGGAAGGTCGAATATCTCGGCGCGCAGAGTCACGCGTCGCGTTCCGGGCAGCGTCTCCTGCCCGCGGTACCGTTCGATGGCGGCGTCGATCACCGCGGTGAGCTCCGCCTTGACGGCGCCCATCTGCTCAGGGGTGAGGTCGAGCATCGTCGTCATGACGAGCCCGGCATCTTCCCAGCCCTCCGGCACGTCGGCGCTCGATCGGTTCAGGTAGTCCATGAGCGTCCGGTGACGCAGCCGGAAGAACTCGGACGTGACGATCTGCGCGGCCGCCCGGTTCGACGGCGACATCTGCTCGTCAGGACCGGGAAGATTGATGCGCCCCTTCGGACGTTCCCACCAGCGTTCGCGCGCCGTGCCTCGACCGGCGACCTCGCGGATGAGGTCGTGTGACGCGAGCGCGCGAAGGTGGTAGCTGGTGGCGCCGGACGTCTCCCCGATCAGCGCGGCCAGAGTGCTGGCCGTCTGCGGCCCCCGCTCACTGAGGAGATCGTAGATCCGCACCCGCAGCGGGTGCGCCAGCGCCTTCAGCGCTCCGGAGTCGAGAGTGCGACCTTCTTCGTTCGTCGTCATGTATGCAAAGATACCATTGCAAAGATATCTTTGCAAGGATTCCTTTGCATGTTGCCCGAATCAGCTCACAGATGCCCGAGCGGCGACGAACGCGGCCACGCAGCGCTCGATCTGCTCAGTCGTGTGCGCCGCTGACAGCTGCACACGGATCCGGGCGAGCCCTCTAGGGACGACGGGGTAGCTGAAGGCGGTGACGTAGACACCCTGTGCCTGCATCTCCGTCGCGATGCGCGCGGTCAACGCGGCATCTCCGAACATGACCGGAACGATCGGGTGCTCCCCCGGCAGGAGTTCGAAGCCCTCGGCGCCCATGCGCTCGCGGAACAGCGCGGCGTTCTCGCGCAGTCGTGCTCGCGCGTCGGCCGATGCCTCGACGAGATCGAGCGCAGTCAGCGTGCCGGCGACGATCGCCGGGGCGAGAGTGTTCGAGAAGAGATAGGGCCGCGAGCGCTGGCGCAGCAGTGCGACGATGTCGGAGTGCGAGGCGACGTAGCCTCCGGACGCCCCGCCGAGCGCCTTGCCGAACGTGCCGGTGTAGATGTCGATGCGATCGGCGACGCCGCAGAGTTCCGGAGTGCCACGGCCGTTCTCGCCCACGAAGCCGACAGCGTGCGAGTCGTCGACGAAGACGAGCGCGTCGTACCGCTCGGCGAGATCGCAGATCTCCGCGAGAGGTGCGATGTACCCGTCCATCGAGAACACGCCGTCGGTGACAACCACGCGGAATCGCGCATCGGATGCGGCCTTCAGCTGCTCTTCGAGGTCGGCCATGTCGCGGTTGCGGTAGCGGAGGCGACGAGCTTTGGACAGCCGGACGCCGTCGATGATCGAGGCGTGGTTCAACTCGTCGGAGATGATCGCATCCTCCGGGCCGAAGAGCGTCTCGAACACTCCCCCGTTGGCGTCGAAGCACGATGAGAACAGGATCGCATCATCCGTGCCGAGGAAGCCGGAAAGCCGACGCTCGAGCTCGAGATGCTGCTCCTGAGTGCCGCAGATGAATCGCACACTGGCGAGTCCATAGCCCCACTCGTCGAGCGCCCCCTTGGCTGCGGAGAGGATCCGGGGGTCGTCGGCGAGACCGAGGTAATTGTTCGCGCAGAAGTTCAGCACCTCCGCGCCGTCCGCGATGATCTCGGCGCTCTGCGGTCCGCGGATGCCGCGCTCGTGCTTCGTGAGACCTGCTTCCTCGATGCTTGCGAGTTCCGCCGTCACGTGCTTCTGAAATGTTCCGTACATCACAAACTCCGTCTTCTTCTACAACCGCGTCCAGTCGAGGATGATCTTCCCTGTTCCCGCCGACTCCGCCGCGGCGAAGCCCTTCTCCCAGTCCTTCGCCGGGATGACCTCGGCGATGACCCGCCCGATCGACTCGCGCAGCGTCGCGCTCGTCTGCAGCATCGCGCCCATCGCATTCCACGTCTCGAACATCTCGCGACCGTAGATGCCCTTGATGGTGAGCATGTGCGTCACGAGCTTGCCCCAGTCGACGCCGAATCCTGTGTTCGGCAGCCCCAGCATCGCGATCCGTCCGCCATGGTTCATGTTGTCGATCATGGCCGGAAGGGCGGTCGCCGCACCGCTCATCTCGAACCCGATGTCGAAACCCTCGCGCATGCCGAGGGCGTGCTGGGCGTCTCGGATGTCGCGCATGGAGACGTCGACGACCTCGTCCGCCCCCATCCGCTTCGCCATCTCGAGCCGTGGTGCGCTGACATCCGTGGCCACGATGAAACGGGCCCCCGCATGACGGGCCACGGCGATCGCCATCAGCCCGATCGGGCCGCAGCCGGTGACGAGGACGTCTTCGCCGATGAGCGGGAAGGTGAGAGCGGTGTGCACGGCATTGCCGAGCGGATCGAAGATCGCGCCGAGCTCGGGCGCGACGTCCGCGTGATGCACCCAGACGTTCGTCGCCGGCAGCGAGAGGTACTCGGCGAAGGCGCCGTCGCGCTGCAGGCCGAGACCGATCGTGCGAATGCACATCTGACGACGACCGGCGCGGCAGTTGCGGCAGGTGCCGCAGACGATATGCCCCTCGCCCGAGACCCGGTCGCCCACCGCGATGTCATGCACGAGCGGGCCCACCTCCACGACCTCGCCGTAGAACTCGTGCCCCGGAATCAGCGGAGCGGAGATGGCAGACGCCGCCCACTCGTCCCATCGGCGTATGTGCAGATCAGTCCCGCAGATTCCGGTGCGCAGGACGCGGATGACGACCTCGTCGGCCCCCGCGACCGGATCCGGACGCTCGGTGAGTTCGAGTCCGGGTGCCCGTTCGGCTTTGAACAATGCCCTCATGCTCCGATTCCAGTGCATCCGATGATGTAGATCAATCGGGACTTTCTGCATCATTCATATAGTCGTTACTAAACTCTTCTCATGGAGATCCACCAGCTGCAGATTCTGCGCGAGCTCGGCGCGCTGGGCAGCGCCGCTGCTGTCGCAGACGCACTGAATGTCACCCCGTCGGCAGTGTCACAGCATCTGGCCGCACTTCAGCGGGGCTTTCGCACTCCACTCACGCGCAAGGACGGCCGACGACTCGCGTTGACCGCCGCCGGCGAAGTGCTCGCCGCTGCGGGAACCGAGGCGATCGACGCGATGGCGGCAGCGCGGAGCGCTCTCGACGCGTTCGAGACCCTGCCGAGCGGTGTCGTGACCGTGAGCGGATTCCACAGCGCCGGGCAGGCGCTGTTCGGCTCCCTCATCAGGGAGCTGTCGGAGACCGGATCGACACTCACCGTGAAGCTCACCGACGAGGACGTCGCGCAAAGCGACTTCCCCGCGCTGACAGCCCGCTACGACCTCGTTCTTGCGCATCGCATGGAGCACTCCGATCCTTGGCCGAGCACCGGCATCCGCAGTCTCACACTCGTCCGCGAGCCACTCGACGTCGCCGTCGCCGCTTCCCACGCGCTCGCCTCGCGCGACTGGGTCGAGCCCGTCGATGTCATCGATCAGCCCTGGGTGACCAGCCGTGTCGGCTATTCCCCCGACGACGTCCTGCGCGCCGTCTCTGCTGTCACAGGGCGCGCCGTCGACGTGCGCCACCGCATCAACGACTACGGGGCGGTCTCAGCCGTCGTCGCGGCCGGCGAGGTGCTCGGGATGCTGCCGCGCTACACCTCGCGCAGCGTCGACGACCGTGACATCGTCCGTCTTCCTCTTCGGGGCGTGAGCACCCATCGCCTCATCGACGTGCTCGCACGCCCGGAGAATCTGCGCCGACGCTCGGTGCGGATCGTCGTCGAGGCGCTGGAGCGGGTGATGACTAGGCTCAAGGAATGACCGACGCATCGAACCCGCTGCTGCAGCCATCCGCTCTCCCCTACGGTCTCCCGGACTACGCGAACATCAGGCCCGAGCACTACCTGCCTGCGTTCGAGGCGGCATTCGCCGAGCACCTGAGCGAGATCTCGCGCATCACGATGGTGCGGTCGATGCCGACGTTCGAGAACACGATAGAGGCGCTCGAGCGCTCAGGAGAGCTGCTCGACCGAGTCGCGCACGCCTTCTACACCGTGAGCTCGGCGGACGCGACACCCGAGATCCAGGCGGTCGACGAGGAGCTCGCCCCGCTGATGGCAGCGCACGACGACGCGATCACGCTCGATGCCGCGCTGTACTGGCGCGTGCGGCAGGTGCACGAGCAGCTCGGCTCGCTCGATCTCGACGCCGAGCAGCGCTACCTGGTCGAGCGCAGGTTCCGTGAGATGACGCATGCGGGCGCCGCACTCGACGATGAGGCCAAGGCCCGGCTCACGCAGCTGAATCAGCAGCTGTCGACGCTCAGCACGACGTTCGAACGCAACCTGTTGAACGACACGAACGAGCTGGCCGTCGTCTTCGACGATGCCGCCGATCTCGACGGTCTCAGCAGCGGCGAGTTGTCCGCGGCCGCCCGTGCGGCGAGCGACCGCGGTCTCGACGGCAGGCATCTGATCTCGCTGCCGCTGTTCACAGGACACCCCTATCTCGCGCAGCTGCGCGACCGCGAATCTCGGCGCCGCATCATGGCGGCATCCCTCGCCAGGGCCTCGCGCGACAACGACAACGACAACCGCCCGGTCCTTGCCGAGATCGCACGGCTGCGCGCCGAGCGCGCAGCGCTGCTCGGCTACGACTCGCACGCCGCCTACGTGACGGCCGACGAGACCGCAGGCACTCCGGAGGCGGTCGAGCGGATGCTGCGAGAGCTCGCGGCACCCTCTGCCCGCAACGCGCGTTCCGAACGGGAAGCCCTGCAGGCGATCGTCGATGAGACCGAACCTGTTGCGTTCCCCGTGGAGGCGCACGACTGGTCTTTCTACACCGAGAAAGTCCGCACGGCGCGATACGACATCGACACGGCGGCGCTGCGGCCGTGGTTCGAGGCCGAGCGCGTGCTGCAGGACGGAGTGTTCTTCGCCGCGACCCGGCTGTACGGTGTGACGTTCACCGAGCGAGCGGATATTCCCTCCTACCATCCCGGCGCCCGAGTCTTCGAGGTGTTCGACGCCGACGGCAGCGCCCTCGGCCTCTACGTCCTCGACCTCTACACGCGCGACGCCAAAAGAGGCGGCGCGTGGATGAACCCGATCGTGAGCCAGTCGCGGTTGCGCGGCACGGCTCCTGTCGTCGTGAACAACCTCAACGTCGCCCAGCCGGGTGAAGGAGAGCCGACACTCCTCACGCTCGACGAGGTCACGACTCTCTTCCACGAGTTCGGCCACGCGCTGCACGGATTGTTCGCGACCGTCACCTATCCGCACTTCGCCGGCACCAACGTCTTCCGCGACTTCGTCGAGTTCCCCAGCCAGGTGAACGAGATGTGGATCCTCTGGCCCGAAGTGCTCGACAACTACGTCCGTCATCACGAGACCGGCGAACCGTTGGACCTCGCGGTCGTCGAGCGTCTCCGGGCGACGGAGGCCTTCGACCAAGGGCACGCGACCAGCGAGTACCTGGCTGCGGCCTGGCTCGACCAGGCCTGGCATCGGATCGGGACGGATGCCGGGGTCGACGACGTCGCGGCCTTCGAAGCGGCGGCTCTCGCCGACATCGGCCTCGACGATCCCGTGGTGCCGACCCGTTACTCGTCCGCGTACTTCGCGCACGTGTTCTCGGGCGGCTACAGCGCGGGCTACTACTCGTACATCTGGAGCGAGGTGCTCGACGCCGACACGGTCGAGTGGTTCCGCGAGAACGGCGGCCTCACGCGCGAGAACGGCGACCGATTCCGCTCCCGTCTGCTCGGCGTCGGCGGCGCGAAGGATCCCCTCGAGGCGTACCGCGACTTCCGCGGCCGCGATGCCGAGATCGCTCCCCTGCTGAAGCGCCGGGGACTGGAAGGATGACTATGCCCCTGACCTGACGGTCAGGGCGGCGGCAAGTCGCAGACCTCGACGACGGAGCCGAGTTCTCCCGATTCCAACCGGGACGTGCCCATCAGCGCCCCAGCCACTCCATCGCCTTGTACCAGGTGAGCTGGTGGTAACTCTGCTCGAGGTGCTCGTCGAGACCGTCAGGCGAGAGCACATGGACGGCGATCGACTCGTTCGGGTCGAGCTGCTGTTCGCCGACACATCGGCAGCCGAGTGCGAGGAAGTGGTGCACGCGGTTGGTGTGGTTTCCGAAGTTCGCCCAGGTGGCGCCGAGGTCGATGATCTCACCCGCTGCGTACCCTGTCTCCTCCCGCAGCTCGCGTACTGCGGCATCCGCCGGGCGCTCGCCGGGCTCCACCCCACCGCCGACGGTGCCCACCGCGACGACTCCCGCGCCATGCCGGTACTCCTCCACGACCACGGCATCGCCCGACTCGTCGAGAGCGAGCAACGAGATCCAATCGCCGTACTCGAGCACGTAGTACGGCGCGATCGAGCGCGCACTCGCGTCCCGGCAGTCATCTGCACGCAGACGGATCCAGCGGTCCGCGACCACGAGCTCGCTGCAGACGACGTGCCAGCGCTCCGGGGAGGCGCTCATCCGCTCAGACGCTCACGCGCTCTTGCGCTTGCGCTCCATCACGATCGTGGGCGCGGCACCCTCGTCGACGGCAGCGCGGGTGATGATCACCTTTGCCACATCGTCGGTCGAGGGGATCTCGAACATGATCGGGCCGAGCACGTCTTCGAGGATCGCGCGGAGACCGCGGGCTCCCGTCTTGCGCTCGACCGCCAGATCCGCGATCGACCGCAGAGCGTCCTCCTCGAACTCGAGCTGCACGCCGTCGATCTCGAACATGCGCTGATACTGCTTGACCAGCGCGTTGCGCGGACCCGTCAGGATGTCGATCAGCGCGTTCTGGTCGAGCGGGGACACCGAAGTCACCACGGGGAGACGACCGATGAACTCGGGGATGAGGCCGAACTTGTGCAGGTCCTCGGGGAGCACCTCGCCGAACAGATCGAGGTCCTTGCCCTTGTCGTGCAGCGGTGCGCCGAAGCCGATGCCGTGCTTGCCGACGCGCGCCGAGACGATGTCCTCGAGGCCTGCGAAGGCACCGGCCACGATGAACAGGACGTTGGAGGTGTCGATCTGCAGGAACTCCTGATGCGGGTGCTTGCGCCCGCCCTGCGGCGGGACCGAGGCGACCGTGCCCTCGATGATCTTGAGCAGGGCCTGCTGCACGCCCTCGCCAGAGACGTCACGCGTGATGGAGGGATTCTCGGCCTTGCGAGCGATCTTGTCGACCTCGTCGATGTAGATGATTCCCTGCTCGGCGCGCTTGACGTCGTAGTCGGCGGCCTGGATGAGCTTGAGGAGGATGTTCTCGACGTCTTCACCCACGTACCCCGCCTCGGTGAGAGCGGTGGCGTCGGCGACAGCGAACGGCACGTTCAGCCGCTTCGCGAGCGTCTGGGCCAGGTACGTCTTGCCGCAGCCGGTCGGACCGATGAGCAGGATGTTGCTCTTCGCGATCTCGACGCTCTCGGCCTTCTGCTCGGCCGGCTGCAGAGTGCCATGGGCGCGGATGCGCTTGTAGTGGTTGTAGACGGCGACGGCGAGAGCTTTCTTCGCCGGCTCCTGCCCGACCACGTACTCCTCGAGGAACGAGAAGATCTCACGCGGCTTGGGCAGCTCGAAGTCGGCCGTGCCGGTCGCGGCGGACTCCGCCATCCGCTCCTCGATGATCTCGTTGCACAGTTCGACGCATTCGTCGCAGATGTACACACCGGGGCCAGCGATGAGCTGCTGCACCTGCTTCTGGCTCTTTCCGCAGAACGAGCACTTGAACAGGTCGGCGCTTTCACCGATACGGGCCATGCGCGTCCTCCTCAGGATGCCGAGATCGTCATCCGAGCCTAACCGCTGTATCGGACACCGGGACGCATTGGCGCGGACCATATGTTCCGAGTCCGCGCCAGGCGAACGCGCCCGCTCGATTCGAAGCGTAGAGCCGACCTCACTTCCTCGCTGTGACGAGTCCGATGTCGTATGCGGCGATGACGAGTTGCGCACGATCACGCGCCTGCAGTTTCGCAAGCAGATTGCTGACGTGGGTCTTGACCGTGTTGGCCGAGACATGCAGTTCGATCGCGATGTCCTGGTTCGAGCATCCGCGCCCGATCAAGGTGAGCACATCACCTTCGCGGGGCGTGAGCATGCCGAGCGCTCCTGCGTCGCGCGTTGGGGTCGACGTGGCGAGGTAGTGCTCCACGAGACGGGTGAGGATCGTGGCCGCGTACAGCGCCTCGCCCGCGTGGATGCGGCGGATCGCGTCCAGCAGCACGGCCGGGTGAGCATCCTTCAGGAGGAAACCGCTGGCCCGTGGATGCCGTTCCCACCCGGCATGCGAATGTCCATCAGCACGACATCAGGAGAGAGTTTCCGGGCCGCCTCCACCGTGTCGGGCCCGTCAGTCGTCTCGCCCACGACTTCGAGATCGGGCTGGCTGTCGATGACGATGCGCAGGCTCTGCCGCAGCAGCGGCTCGTCATCCGCGAGCAGCACGCGGACAGGAGTCGAGGTCATCTGCTGACGCCTACGGGAATTCTGGCTCGGAGGTCGAACCCCGCGCCGTCGGACGAACCGATGAGGCTCCCGCCATGAGTCGCAAGCCGTTCTCGGAGCCCCGTGAGCCCGTGGCCCGCTCCCGGCTCCGCCTGCCAACCAGGCCGGGGACCGTCATCGCGGACGCCTACCGTGAGATGGCCCTCGTCGTGGATGACAGTGACGGTCACCGTCGTGGGCCCCGCATGTCGGAGCGCATTCGCAAGCCCCTCCCGGACCACAGCGCACGCCGTCAGCTGCGCGTCCTGGCTCAGATCGGCGGCGTCGGGAACCGAGCCTTCGAACCGGGTGATGAGGCCGTGTCGCTCGGCCTCCGTGAGGATGGCGGGAAGAGTCGCGAGGGTGTCTGCGGGCCGGAGCGGCGCCGATACGTCATCGGGGGCACGCAGCAGTGCGAGCATCCGACGCAGCTCTGTCATGGTCTGACGGCTGACACGCTCGATGTCCCGTAGTGCCTGCTCACGCTCCGCCGCCGCGTCCGATCCTTCCAGGAAGCCTGTCGAGCTGGCGCGAACCGTGATGAGCCCGATGCCGTGGGAGGACAGGTCATGGAGGTCGCGGGCGATCCGCAGTCGCTCTTGCGCCACCGCGCGCTCGGCCGCCCACTCCGTGAGCCGCGCTTCATACGCGTGGCGTTGCCTGCGACCGCGTTGCACGGCCCAGACCAGAGCTGCCGTCATCCCGATCAGCCCGGCCAGGATCACCGTCAGGAGCAGGAGCAGGCCGTTCGCGTCGAGGACGAGTGCCGGGATGATCGGGATCGGAGCGAGAAGGGCGAGCGGAACCCATGCGCGCGGCGCTGGGCGCGCGGGTCGATCGAGGGTTGCCATACATGCCAGCGTAAGAGCCGCAGTCGACGGGCGCCTCACCTGCAGGGGTAAGATGCCGCCGCGACGACGCACGAGAAGTTCACCGCTGAGGGTGATCCTCGCACCAGACGGCTGCGATGGAGTGGATGCATGATCGAAATAGCTCACCTCGTCAAACGTCACGGTCGGCGCGCGGTCGTCGACGACGTCAGCTTCACCGCGTCGGCCGGACGTGTCACCGCATTCCTCGGACCGAACGGCGCCGGGAAGTCGAGTACGCTGCGGATCCTGCTCGGTCTGGATCGCCCCACATCGGGCAGCGCGCTCATCGACGGCGCCCGGTATCGCACGCTGGATCGTCCCTTGCACCGGGTGGGCGCGATGCTCGACGGACCCGGTGCGAACAAGGGGCACACGGCGCGCGCGCATCTGCGCTGGGTCGGGCAGTCGAACGCGATCCCGCTCTCGCGCGTGGATGCCGTCCTGGCGCTCACCGGGCTGCAGGACGCAGGCAAGAAGCGGATCGGCGGCTTCTCTCTCGGGATGGGGCAGCGACTCGGGATCGCCACCGCACTGCTCGGCGACCCTGCCGTTCTCGTCCTCGATGAGCCGACGAACGGTCTCGACCCCGACGGGATCCGATGGATGCGTCGCTTGCTGCGAACCCTCGCCGACGAGGGCAGGACCGTGCTGGTGTCGAGCCACCTGATGAGCGAGATGGACGACATCGCCGACGATGTCGTCGTGATCGCACGCGGCCGCGTCGTCGCCGCAGGAACGCGCGCAGCGATCAGCGGAGAGCATGCGAGCCTCGAGGCCGCGTTCTTCGCGTTGACGGGCGAGAGCACGGAGTATCGCGACCCGGCCGGATATCCGCTGTCGGCTGCGGACGCGGAGGGTGACGGATGATCTCGCTCGCACGCTCGGAGATGACGAAGCTCCTCTCTGCCCGCTCGACCTGGATCATCGCGTCCGTCACGATCCTGGGCACTTGGCCGATGGCGTGGGCGAACTCGGCCCCCGCCACGGGTGATCCCTCTGACAGCGAGCTGCTCTTCAGCTCCGTACCGATACCTGCCGAGTATCAGGGCTTCGACATGGCGGGTTTCGGCTACGTGCTCGTCGTCATCCTGGCGGCGCTCCGGGCAGGCAGCGAATACGGCGGCGGCATGCAGATCCGCACCACCCTGCTCGCGACGCCAAGACGACTGGGCGTGTTCGTCACGAAAGCAGCGCTTCTCGCGGTGGCGATCGCCGCGATCGCGTTCGTCACGATGACCGGCACGATCATGATCGCCCACGCGTCCGGAGAAGACCGAATCAGCCCGTGGGCGCTCACCCCTCCGATCTGGGCGAGCATCGGCGGCGTCGTTCTCGCCTGGACGCTCACCGGACTCATCGCCTTCGCTCTCGGCATCCTCGCCCGCACGATGATCGTGCCCCTCATCCTGATCGTGCCTCTCATCATCGGCGTCGGCGACTTCCTCGCAGGATTCTGGGACAGCGCCAGGTATCTGCCGACGACCGCGGGGGCGGCGATGTACAACGACACGACGACCGGCTTCTACCTCGATCCGGGCCTCGGCGGAACCGTCCTCGCCGGGTGGGCCGTCGTCTCCTTGATCGTCTCCGCGAGCGTGTTCTGCCGACGGGACCTGTGAATGCCGACTCAGACAATCCACCTGCGGTTCAGGCACGCACTGGGTGCTGAGCTCACGAAAGCGTTCTCGCTGCGCAGCATCCGAACGGTGCTGGCCGCAGCGCTCGTCGTGCCCGCCATGCTCGCTCTCGCCTCGGGCCTCTCCTTCGATCCGTCGCGCCGTGGGCAGTTCGCTCTGGAATCCCACGGATTCGAGACGGCAGGGTTCGGGCAGCCTCTCGTGATCCTGCTGGGCTCGCTCATCTCAGGAGCCGAGTACCTCGACGGTCAGCTGCGCACCACCGTCCTCGCCACTCCGCGACGTGGCCGGATCGTCGCCGCCAAGCTCCTGCTCATCGGCGTGCTGTGCGCTCTCGCGGGATTCCTGGGGATCGGTGCTTCGCTGCTCGTCGAGCAGGCGAGCCTCGGAGAGCACGGTCTGAGGCCGGAGGAGTTCACACCCGCGATGGGATGGAACCTCCTGGGCGTGTGCGTGAACTACACCCTCCTCGGAGTCCTCGCCGGGGGCATCACGATACTCGCGCGTACCTACGTCGTGACTTTGATCGTTCTCGTCCCTCTCGTGCTGGGCATCACCGTCTCGTTCGTCGGGGCGATCCCCGCACTCAGGTTCCTGCCCGACCTCGCCGGCATCCAGCTCCTGATGCCGTATCCCGGCCTCGGGCTGCTCGCACCCGTCGTGGGCGGACTCGTCATGGCGCTGTGGTCCGCGCTCTCTGCATGCGCGGCCTGGGCGTGCTTCCGCACCCGCGATGTCGGCGGCTCGTAGCCGGCTCGCAACATCTCGTCGACGCGCCCCCTCAACGATTTCGCCCCAGCTGTCCGATGTCACCCCGATCGGGCGACATCGGACAGCTGGGGCGTCACATACGCGGAAGCGCCTGCGTCAGACCATGCTCTTGGTGTGCCAGACGGTCTTGACCTCGGTGAAGGCGCCGATACGCTCGGGCGACGCCACGACGACGCCCGGAGCGATGACGCGCTTGAGCGTCTCAGCCGCCGCGATCTGCATGTCCACCCAGTCGAGGTCGCCTGCGCCGGCGAGATCGAGCGCGTTGACGTCCTGATGCGAGGCGAGCCACGGTGCGATCTCCGCGGGCGAACCGGTGAGGACGTTGACGACTCCTCCGGGCACGTCGCTGCTCGCGAGCACCTCGGCGAGGCTGATCGCAGAGAGCGGATGCCGTTCGCTGGCGATCACGACCACGGTGTTGCCGGCGACCAGCGCCGGCGCCACGACCGAGACCAGGCCGAGCAGCGCGGAGTCCTGCGGTGCGACGATCGCCACGACGCCGGTGGGCTCCGGCACGGAGATGTTGAAGTACGGCCCTGCCACCGGGTTCGCGTTGCCCGCGACCTGGGCGTACTTGTCGCACCATCCGGCATACCAGACCCAGAGGTCGATCGCCTCGTCGACCTGAGCTCCGGCCGCGGCGACGGAAACGCCTTCCTGCGCCACGATCTCGTCGATGAACTGCGCCCGGCGCCCTTCGAGCACCTCGGCCACTCGGTAGAGCACCTGCCCCCGGTTGTACGCGGTCGCCCCCGACCAGCCCTTCACCGCGGCACGAGCGGCGACGACGGCATCCCTGGCATCCTTGCGCGACGCCTTGGCCGCGTTCGCCAGGAACGCGCCCTTGGCCGAGACGACCTCATAGGTGCGACCCGACTCGCTGCGAGGAAAGGCTCCGCCGATCGCGAGCTTGTAGGTCTTGGGCACGGTGAGTCGCTTGCTCATGATGCTGCTCCCTGGAGATAGGCGGTGAGACCCTGTCGTCCGCCCTCGCGGCCGAACCCGGACTCCTTGTAACCACCGAACGGGCTCGACGGATCGAAACGGTTGAACGTGTTCGCCCAGATCACGCCCGCGCGCAGGCGGTCGGCGACGGCGAGGATGCGCGATCCCTTGTCCGACCAGATTCCTGCGGACAGGCCGTACGGAGTGTTGTTCGCCTTGGCGATCGCCTCAGCCGGCGTGCGGAAGGTGAGGACCGAGAGCACCGGACCGAACACCTCGTCGCGGGCGATGCGGTGCGAGGCTTCGACACCGGTGAAGATCGTCGGCGCGAACCAGAAGCCCTTCTCGGGGATCTCACACTCGGCGGTCCAGCGCTCCGCGCCCTCGGCCTCGCCGATGTCGCTGAGCTCGCGGATGCGCGCCAGCTGCGCCGCAGAGTTGATCGCCCCGATGTCGGTGTTCTTGTCGAGCGGGTCGCCGAGGCGCAGAGTCGACAGGCGGCTCTTCAGCCGGTCGACGACTTCGTCATGGATCGATTCCTGCACGAGCAGGCGGCTGCCGGCGCAGCACACGTGACCCTGGTTGAAGAAGATCCCGTTGACGATGCCCTCGATCGCCTGCTCCATCGGAGCGTCGTCGAACACGATGTTCGCCGCCTTGCCGCCCAGCTCGAGCGTGAGCTTCTTGCCGGTTCCGGCAACGGCACGCGCGATGTCGCGACCGACCCCCGTCGAGCCGGTGAAGGCCACCTTGTCGACATCAGGGTGGCGGACGAGCGCCGCGCCGGTCGATCCCGCACCGGTGATGATGTTCACGACGCCCGCGGGCAGGTCGGCCTGCTGCAGGATCTCGGCGAAGATCAGCGCCGTCAGCGGCGTGGTCTCGGCGGGCTTGAGGACGACGGTGTTGCCTGCGGCCAGGGCCGGGGCGAGCTTCCACGCGAGCATGAGCAGCGGGAAGTTCCACGGGATCACCTGACCCGCCACACCGAGCGCGCGCGGGTTCGCTCCGAGACCGGCGTAGTCGAGCTTGTCGGCCCAACCGGCGTAATAGAAGAACCAGGAGGCGACGAGCGGCACATCGACGTCGCGGCTCTCCTTGATCGGCTTGCCGTTGTCGAGGCTCTCGGCGACGGCGAGTTCGCGGGCGCGCTCCTGCACGAGGCGAGCGATGCGGAACAGGTACTTGCCCCGATCGCGACCGCTCATCTTCGACCAGGTCTTGTCGTAGGCGCGACGGGCGGCGGCGACCGCACGGTCGACGTCTTCGTCGGAGGCCGAGGCGATCTCGGCGATGCGCGTCTCGTCAGACGGGGAGATGGTCGAGAAGCTCGCACCGCTGCCGTCCACGAATTCGCCGTCGATGAAGAGGCCGTAGCTGTCGCGCAGGTTCAGGACCGCCTTCGACTCCGGCGCGGGTGCGTATTCCAGGAATGACATATCTCGTCCTCAGTCGATCGTGACGTAGTCGGGGCCGGAGTAGTGGCCGGTGGCGAGCTTCTGACGCTGCAGGAGCACATCGTTGAGCAGGCTGGACGCCCCGAAACGGAACAGGTGCGGCTGCAGCCACTCCTCGCCGACGGTCTCGGCGACGGTGACGAGGTACTTCACGGCGTCCTTCGACGAGCGGATGCCGCCTGCCGGCTTGACACCGATCTTCTCGCCCGTGCCCCGGTGCCAGTCGCGCACCGTCTCGAGCATGAGCAGGGTCGTGGGCAGCGTCGCCGCCGGCTGCACCTTGCCCGTGGACGTCTTGATGAAGTCGCCGCCCGCGAGGATGCCGAGCCATGACGCCCGCTTGATGTTGTCGTAGGTGTTCAGCTCGCCGGTCTCGAGGATCACCTTGAGCGAGGCGTAGCTGCCGTCCTCCCGACGGCACGCTTCCTTCACGGCGGCGATCTGGTCGAACACCAGGCCGTAACGACCCGAGAGGAACGCGCCGCGGTCGATCACCATGTCGATCTCGTCGGCTCCTGCCGCGACCGCCTCCGCCGTGTCGGCGAGCTTGATCGCCAGCGACGATCGTCCGCTCGGAAACGCGGTGGCCACGGCGGCGACCGAGATCAGTCCGTCATCAGGATCGCCGTGCACGGCGCCCAGCGCATCGACGGCGTATCCGACCATGTCGCCGTACACGCAGACGGCGGCGACGCGCGGAGTCGTCGGGTCGGCAGCATCCGGCGTCTTCGCCTTGGCGACCAGCGAGCGCACCTTGCCCGGTGTGTCCGCCCCCTCGAGGGTCGTCAGGTCGATGAGCTTGATGATCGTGTCGAGCGCCCACGCCTTCGAGGTGGTCTTGATCGATCGGGTGCCGAGACCGGCAGCGCGCTGCTCGAGTCCCACCGCGTCCACACCGGGGAGTCCGTGCAGGAAGCGGCGAAGCGTCGCATCGTCGGGCTCACCGCCCAGCACGTCGACCGTGCTGCGGCGGCTGAGTTCTTTGGTCGTCACTGTTCCTCCAACAATGCTCTGGCTGTGTTCTCGTCTGTCACGATGACGCTGCACAGGCCGCTCGTGACGACTGTGCGCGCAATGTCATGTTTCGCTTCGCCCGTGGCGACGAAGACCGCTCGCGCGGCGGCGCGCAGTCTCGCCAGGTCGACCCCGACGGTGCGGGCATCGAGCTGCGGATCGACGATGTTGCCGTCGGCGTCGATGTACCTGCCGAGGACATCGCCGACGGCGCCGCGGCGCGCCAGCTCTTCCACGTCGGATGCCGTCAGATAGCCGTTCTCGACGTGGGCAGAGCTCGCGTCGCACGGCCCAGCGGTGAAAAGGAATGCCTGCGCTTCGGCCGCCTCTTCGAGGACCGCCGCAACGGTGCGATCCGCCTCGATCGCCTGCTTGGTCTCCACCCGTTCGAGAATCGCCGGGCTCGGCAGCAGCGACACGTGTCCTGATGCGCGCTGCGCGATCGTGACCGCGAGGCCGGCTGCTCCGCCGGAGCGGCGGTTGAGGCTCACTCCCCCGTTGAGCTGCACCACCGTCACTCCGGTCGCCCAGCCGTCGGGCAGTGCTTCGGCGACGGCGCGCAGCGTGCGCCCCCAGCTCACACCGAGCGTGCGGGGCACAGGGCGCATCGCGGTCAGATAGTCGGCTGCGGCCTGCGCGACCCGCTCGAGTGTGCCCTCATCTCCCTCGGGCGAGGGCACGACGATGGCGGCCGCGAGGTCGTGTCTTTCGACCAGTTGCCGCTCGAGCCCGAGGCGACGGGCTCGCGGATGCACGATCTCGATGCGGACGATGCCGCGTTCGCGCGCCTGCGTGAGCAGCCGACCGACCTTCCATCGGGAGATCTTGAGGAGGGCGCCGATCTCGTCCTGGGTCTTGTCCTCGTCGTAGTACAGCTCGGCGACGCGAACCATGACAAGCTCTTCTTCCACGGCAACCTCCTTCCTCGACCAGGATAGGCGCTTCACCGCGTCCGCGCACTCTCTTGCTCATATGAGCAGACGGCGCTCGGCTGGGTGCGCAAAAGGACGCCGGTCGACTGACCGGCGTCCTTTCGGGGTGGAACTCAGACGCGCTTGCGCGAGCTGAGCACCTGGTCGACGATCCCATACTCCAGCGCCTCGGGCGCGGAGAGGATCTTGTCGCGGTCGATGTCGCGGTTGACCTGCTCAGCAGTCTTGCCCGTGTGCTTGGCCATGGTCTCTTCGAGCCAGGTGCGCATGCGGAGGATCTCCGCCGCCTGGATCTCGATGTCGGACGCCTGCCCGTGCCCAGCCTCGCCCATCGCCGGCTGGTGCATCAGCACGCGGGCGTTGGGCAGCGCGAGACGCTTTCCAGGCGCGCCGGCCGCCAGCAGCACGGATGCCGCCGATGCGGCCTGTCCGAGCACCACGGTCTGGATCTGCGGCGCCACGTACTGCATGGTGTCGTAGATCGCGGTCATCGCGGTGAACGATCCACCGGGCGAATTGATGTACATCGTGATGTCGCGCTCGGAGTCCTGGCTCTCGAGGACGAGGAGCTGAGCCATCACGTCGTCGGCCGACGCGTCGTCGACCTGCACGCCGAGGAAGATCACTCGATCTTCGAACAGCTTGTTGTACGGGTCCTGGCGCTTGAAGCCGTAGGCGGTGCGCTCCTCGAACTGCGGGAGCACGTAGCGGCTGGACGGGAGGTTGCCGGCAGCGCGGAAGGTGGGTGTGTACATGTGATTCCTTCTCTTTCCGCTTACTTCGAGTCCTGCTCGGTGCCGCCGCCGCCGATGACGTCGGAGGCCGATTCGCGGATGTGGTCGACGAAGCCGTACTCGAGCGCTTCCTGGGCCGTGAACCAGCGATCGCGGTCGCCGTCGGCGTTGATCTGCTCGACCGACTTCCCGGTCTGGGCCGCCGTGATCTCAGCGAGACGGTTCTTCATCGAGGTGATGAGCTGCGCCTGCGTCTGGATGTCGCTCGAAGTGCCACCGAAGCCGCCGTGCGGCTGGTGCAGCAGCACTCGGGCGTTCGGAGTGATGTAACGCTTGCCCTTGGTGCCGGCGGTCAACAGCAGCTGACCCATCGACGCCGCCATGCCGATGCCGACCGTGACGATGTCGTTCGGAACGAACTGCATCGTGTCGTAGATCGCCATACCCGCGGTGATGGAGCCACCGGGCGAGTTGACGTAGAGGAAGATGTCCTTCTCCGAGTCCTCTGCCGCGAGAAGAAGGATCTTCGCGCAGATCTCGTTGGCGTTCTCGTCGCGCACCTCCGAGCCCAGCCAGATGATGCGGTCCTTCAGCAGACGATCGAAGACGCTCGTCGCGAGGAGGGGTTCTGCAGCCATGTCAGCTCCTGATTCCGTGTTTCAGTGATTCGAATCTACCGGCGACAACGCGGGGTTCAGGTCGTGTTCGCCGTCGGCATATCAGGCGTCGGCGTCGGCGATGTCGTGAGCGTACGCCGTCATCGACCGGTGGTACCGGGGAAGGTGCGGAAACTCACCGAGATTGCGCAGCGAGCTGGCCAGTTGGACGACCGCCTGCGGCCGGTGCTCAGCATCGAGACCGAGCTCGAGAGCTCGGCGATACAGCACCACGGCCTCTGCGGGACGACCCGCGGAGTCTCGGGCGCCCGCGCGCTCGAACTCCGCCCGCGCATCATCCGCTCCGCGTTCAGCGGCGAGTGCGTCGATGCGCGCGATGATCTCGTCGCCGACCTCCTCCCCCGTCGCATCCGCCCAGACCTCGTCGATCCGCTCGTCCCAGTTCATCTGTCGTCCTCCTGTACGAGAAAGGGGCGGATGCCGCAGCATCCGCCCCCTTCATCCGATCTGTCGATCACTCAGCCGAGTCGGCTGCCTTCTTGGCCGGAGCCTTCTTGGCCGGAGCCTTCTTCGCGGCGGGCTTCGCGGCGGTCTCGGCATCGGCCTTCTCGGCCGCCGCCTTCTTCGCGGGAGCCTTCTTCGCCGGAGCCTTCTTCGCGGGCTTCTCCTCGGCGGGAGCCTCAGCCGCCTCGGCGTCAGCCTCAGCCTCGTCGTCGGTCACGATGAAGTCGCTCAGGTCCACGGCCTTGCCGTTCGTGTCGACGACCTTGACCTTGCCCAGGGCGATCGCGAGCGCCTTGTTGCGGGCGACCTCGCCGACCAGCGCGGGGAGCTGGTTCGAGGACTGCAGCGCCTCGACGAACTCCTGCGGAGCCATGCCGTACTGCGAGGCCGACTGGATGAGGTACTGCGAGAGCTCGTCCTGCGAGACCTGCACGTCGGCCTGCTCGGCGATCGTGTCGAGCAGGACCTGCGTGCGGAACTGCTTCTCGCTCGCCTCGGTCACCTCGGCGCGGTGCGCGTCGTCCTCGAGACGGCCTTCGCCCTCGAGGTGGTTGTGCACCTCGTCCTCGATGAGCTGCGGCGGCACCGGGATGTCGATCTTCTCGAGCAGCGTCTCGACGAGCTTGTCGCGAGCCGCTGAACCCTGCGTGAAGACGCTCTGCTGAGCAACGCGCTCGGAGAGGCTCTCACGGAGTTCGGCGATCGTGTCGAACTCGCTGGCGATCTGCGCGAAGTCGTCGTCGGCCTCGGGAAGCTCGCGCTCCTTGACGGCCTTGACGGTCACGGAGACCTCGGCCTCGGAGCCGGCGTGGTCGCCGCCGACGAGCGACGAGCGGAACGTGGTGTCCTCACCCGCGGTCAGCGACTCGATCGCGTCGTCGATGCCCTCGAGGAGCTCGCCCGAGCCGACCTCGTAGGAGACGCCCTCGGCACGGTCGATCTCGGCGCCGTCGATCGTGGCGACGAGGTCGAGTTCGACGAAGTCGCCCTTCGCTGCGGGACGGTCGACCGGCACGAGAGTGCCGAAGCGGGCGCGGAGACGCTCGAGCTCCTCATCGATGGCCGCCTCATCGGTCTCGACGGCGTCGACGGTCACCGTGATGCCGTCGTACGAGGGGAGTTCGATGTCGGGGCGCACGTCGACCTCGACGTCGACGAGCAGATCGCCGGAGAAGTCCTTCTCGTTCGGCCACTGGGTGATCTCCGCCGACGGCCGGCCGACGACGCGCACCTTGTGCTCGACGGTGGCCTCGCGGAAGAACTTGTCGAGGCCCTCGTTGACGGCGTGCTCGATGACCGCGCCACGTCCGATGCGCTGGTCGATGATCGGGGCCGGAACCTTGCCCTTGCGGAAGCCGGGGATCTGCACGTCCTGAGCGATGTGCTCGTAGGCGTGGGCGATGCTGGGCTTGAGGTCTTCGGGGGTGACCGTGATGCTGAGCTTGACCCGGGTCGGGGTCAGCTTCTCGACGGTGTTGTTCGCCATGCTGGTGTGTTCTCCTTGTGATTTCCGCGCTGAATCGCGGCTGTCAGGCCTGTGAAGCCGTGTCGGGGCGACAGGAGTTGAACCTGCGACCTCCCGCTCCCAAAGCGGGCGCTCTACCAAACTGAGCTACGCCCCGGGGAATCCGCATGCAGATTCAGCCTCGAAGAGTCTAACGGACGCGAGCACTCTTCACTGTCCGCTATAGTCGTTTGAGTCCGGTTCGCCGGTTCGGGGGTGTAGCTCAATGGTAGAGTCTCAGTCTTCCAAACTGATTGCGCGGGTTCGATTCCCGTCACCCCCTCACTCAGATCAGGTCCTCGCTTCGCAGCGAGGGCCTTTTCACTAGGGAGGATGCGTGGTCGATCCGCACTCCGCAGCGCACGGCGTCCACACTCTGCCGACGCACTTCTCCGGAACCGCTGCGGCGGGTCGAAAGACGCGCCGCCGTCGCACCGGCCTGATCCTCAGCATCGTCGGCGTGTTCGCCGCCGGGGCGGTCTTCGGCGGTCTCCAGCTCGCCGGCAATCTCGGCTTCGATGACGCGGCAGAGCAGTTCGAGGCGCGGGCCGATTCGACTCATGCGACGCTCCTCGACGTTCGCGCGTCGACGACCGACCTCGATGCCGTGACCGCGTCTGCGACGCAGATCCTCGAGAGCGACAACGGCACCCTCGCTCCCGCCGCATCCAAGGATGTCCTTTCGGCAGCGGTGGACGAGGCCGATGAGGTCGTGGCCGACACCGAGACGGTGCTCGACACCGAGATCCCTGACCGGACGGAGAAGCCCGGCTGGTTCTGGGAGCTGTTCACCGCCTCTGATCGCCTGTCGGATGACCGCGCCGATCTGGCCGACCTCGATGACGACCTCGCCGACCGATCACCGCTGATCGAGACCGCAGGATCGTCCGTCTCGGATGCCGGCATCACGCTGCTCTCATCGGCCGCCTCGGCCGCCGCTCCGTTCGAAAGCGCCCACATCTCCGCGAAGAACGACGCGGTGATCGCGCTGCGCGAGTCCGCGGCGGATCTGGCTGAGGTCACGTCGATCGACCAGGACGCCGTCGCCTCGTTCGTCGCGCTTCAGGACGCCGCCACGCAGGTCGTCTCCTCTGAGCAGGTGGAGCTTGCGGAGAAGGCGGGACCGCTCATGCAAAACCGCCTCGCAATCGAGGCGTTCGCCAGGTCTTTGGCGCCCGGGGTGCTCCTCGAGTTCGACTGGAACCCGATCGTCAACGGCGTCGGTGACAACGGCAGCATGGGCGGGCTCACCACCTGGTGGTGGTCCACACCGGGCCACGCGGTGATCGAGCTGTCGAATTCGGTGGCCGAGCAGTGGCCGTCGATCACGAGCAAGTCGCTCGTCGCCCACGAGGTCGGGCACGCCATCAGCGTGAAGTGCCAGGACATGTACGACTCGTCGACGCAGGACAGCATCGAGAAGTGGGCCACGGCCTGGGCGATCAGCATGGGCTACACCGACGACGCCAACGGCGTGTGGGCCTACGGCTATCCCCCGCAGTCATACATCGACGCGGCGGCGGGCTGCCGGTGACATGAAGAAGCCGCCGCGACCGGATGGTCACGGCGGCTTCTCTGCGATGTCTTACTGGCCGCGTCGCTCGCGCAGCTGTGTGAGAGCGTCCTCGAGGAGCTGGACGGCCTCCTCGTCGGTGCGACGCTCCTTCACGTAGGCGAGGTGCGTCTTGTACGGCTCGGTCTTCGCGAGAGCCGGAGGGTTCTCCTTGTCGCGACCGGCCGGCAGACCGGACTGCGGGTGATCGATGATCTCCGGGATCTCCTCGTCGGGCAGACCTGCCGCGAAGTAGCGGACCGTCTCGTTGCCGAGGCCGTCCCAGTAGGAGACCGCGATGCGGTCGGCGTGATAGCCGTGGACCTGTTCACACATCGGGCCGTAGCCGACACGGGTGCCCCTGATCGCGTTGCCGCCGGTAGCCATCAGATCACCTCGAACTTCGTGATGAGGCCGAGCGCGACGATCGACACGAACCAGATCAGCGCGAGGATCACCGTGAAGCGGTTGAGGTTGCGCTCCGCCAGGCCCGACGAGCCGACCGCGGTGGACATGCCACCGCCGAACATGTCGGACAGGCCGCCGCCGCGGCCCTTGTGGAGCAGGATGAGGAGAGTCAGCAGAACGCTGGTGATGCCCAGCAGCACCTGCAGGACGAACTCGAGAATTTCCACGAGGAAGAAGCCTTTCGCCGGGGCGGGATAGCCCCCGTAACGGTCAAGTATACGGTGTGGCGAGGCCGGAGCCCCGCCACACGCTCAGACGCCTACGTGCTTCTCGAAGCGGATGATCGCTGCGAACTCGTCGACCACGAGGCTCGCCCCGCCGACCAGAGCGCCGTCGACGTCGGGCTCGCGCATGAAGCTGGCGATGTTCGACGACTTCACCGATCCGCCGTAGAGGATGCGGGTCCGCGCAGCCGCGTCGTCGCCGAGGACCTTCGCGATCACCGCACGCAGAGCCGCGCAGACGTCCTGCGCCTGCTGAGGCGTCGCCGCCTGCCCCGAGCCGATGGCCCAGACCGGCTCGTACGCCACGACGATGTCGGCATCCTTCGAGAGCCCCTGCAGCGCGACCTCGAGCTGACCGGCCGGAACGGCGCTCGCACCGAACTTCTCGAGGTCCTCCGCCGTCTCGCCGACGCAGATCACCGGAACCAGGCCGTTCTTGATCGCAGCCTTCGTCTTCGCTGCCACGACCTCGTCGGACTCCGCGTGGTACTCACGACGCTCGGAATGGCCGATGATGACGTACTTCGCATCGAGCTTCGCGAGGAACGCGCCCGACACCTCACCGGTGTAGGCACCGGAGTCGTGTGCGGACAGGTCCTGCGCGCCGAGCGCGAAGGGGATCTTGTCGGCGTCGATCAGCGTCTGCACGCTGCGGATGTCGGTGAAGGGCGGGAACACCGCGACCTCCACCGAGCCGTCCTCGTGCTTGGCGTCCTTCAGCGTCCAGTGCAGCTTCTGTACGAACGCGACCGCCTGCAGGTGGTCGAGATTCATCTTCCAGTTTCCCGCGATCAGCGGGGTACGAGCGTTCAGACCCATCCGAGCACCTCCAGGCCGGGTAGTTTCTTGCCCTCGAGGAACTCGAGGCTTGCGCCGCCACCGGTCGAGATGTGACCGAACTGGTCGTCGGCGAAGCCGAGCTGACGCACCGCAGCGGCCGAATCACCGCCGCCGACGACGCTGAGTCCGTCGACCTCGGTGAGCGCCTGTGCCACGGCCTTGGTACCGGCTGCGAACGCGGGGAACTCGAACACGCCCATGGGGCCGTTCCAGAACACCGTCTTCGAACCGCGTACGACGTCGGCGAATCTCGCCGCCGTCTCAGGACCGATGTCGAGACCGATGCCGGACGCGCCGAAGGCCGTCGACTCGATCGCATCCGCCGCGACGACCTCGTGCGCCGCGTCTGCGGCGAACTTCTCCGCCACGACGACGTCGGTCGGCAGCACGAGCTCCACGCCGCGCTCGGCCGCCTCGGCGATGTAGCCGCGGACGGTGTCGAGCTGGTCCTCCTCGAGGAGACTCGAGGCCACCTCGTGGCCCTGCGCCTTCAAGAAGGTGAACAGCATCCCGCCGCCGACGAGGATCCGGTCGACGCGAGGAAGCAGGTGCGAGATCACGCCGAGCTTGTCGCTCACCTTCGATCCGCCGAGCACGACCGCGTACGGGCGCTCGGGGTTCTCGGTGAGACGGTCGAGCACGTCGAGTTCTGCGGCGATCAGCAGACCGGCCGCCGACGGAAGCAGCTGAGCCAAGTCGTAGACGCTCGCCTGCTTGCGGTGCACGACGCCGAACCCGTCGGAGACGAGCACGTCGCCGAGTTCTGCGAGCTGCCCCGCGAATGCGGCGCGCTCGGCATCGTCCTTCGCCGTCTCCCCCGCGTTGAACCGCAGGTTCTCGATGACGACGACTCCGCCGTCCTCCAGGGAGGCGACGGCATCCTTCGCCGACTCGCCCACCGTGTCGCGCGCGAACGCGACCGGAGCGCCCAGCAGCTCGGACAGCCGCTGCGCGACCGGCTCGAGGCTGTACTGCGGATCGGGGGCCCCATCGGGGCGGCCCAGGTGCGAGCACACGATGACGCGGGCACCCGCGTTGATGAGTGCGTTGAGAGTCGGCAGCGAGGCGCGAACACGACCATCGTCCGTTATGACCCCATCCCGAAGCGGGACGTTCAGGTCACAACGGACGATGACGCGCTTGCCCTCGAGCGGACCCAGAGAGTCCAGGGTGCGCAGAGTCATGTGTCTGAGCTTCAGAGACGCTCGGCCACGTACTCGGTCAGGTCGACGAGACGGTTGGAGTAGCCCCACTCGTTGTCGTACCAGCTCGAGACCTTGACGAGGTTGCCGCTGACGTTGGTCAGAGTGGAGTCGAAGATCGAGGAGTGCGGGTTGTGCACGATGTCGCTGGAGACGATCTGGTCCTCGTTGTACTGCAGGTAGCCAGCGAGGCGACCGTCTGCGGCGGCCTTCTTGTACGCCTCGTTGACCTCGTCGACCGTGAGGTTCTCGCGGTCGGTGACCAGCGTGAGGTCGACGATCGAGCCGGTGGGGACCGGGACGCGGTACGACGAGCCGGACAGCTTGCCGTTGAGCTCCGGCAGCACCTCGCCGATCGCCTTCGCGGCGCCGGTGGATGCGGGGACGATGTTGATCGCTGCGGCGCGCGCGCGACGCAGGTCACCGTGCGGACCGTCCTGCAGGTTCTGGTCTGCGGTGTAGGCGTGAGCGGTCATCATGAAGCCGCGGTCGATGCCGAACGCGTCGTTGAAGACCTGCGCGAGCGGTGCGAGGCAGTTGGTGGTGCACGACGCGTTGGAGATGATGTGCTGCGTGGCGGGGTCGTAGGTGTCCTCGTTCACGCCCATGACGAACGTGCCGTCGACGCCGGTGCCCGGTGCCGAGATCAGGACCTTCTTGGCGCCTGCCTCGATGTGCTTCTTGGCGAGCTCCGCCTTGGTGAAGAAGCCGGTCGACTCGATGACGATGTCGACGCCCAGCTCGCCCCAGGGGAGGTTGGCGGGGTCGCGGTCTGCGAAGGCCTTGATCTTCTTGCCGTTGACCGTGATGCTGTCGTCGTCGTAGCTGATCTCGGCGTCGAGGACGCCGCCGACCGAGTCGTACTTCAGCAGGTGCGCGAGGGTCTTGTTGTCAGTGAGGTCGTTGACTGCGACGATGTCGAGGTCAGCGCCCTGTGCGAGAGCCGCACGAAGGAAGTTACGTCCGATGCGGCCGAAGCCGTTGATACCGATCTTGACAGACACTAAGGTCTCCTGATTTCTTGTGCGCAATACGCGCGGTTTCAACTTGATTCTGGACAACGGCGTCCCGACGGGCAGAGTCCGTCGGGACGCCCGTCTTGTTTACGACAGTACCAGCAGGCCCGAGGTCTTCTCACGGGCTGTTTCGAAGCGCCGAGCCACGTTCTCCCAGTTGGCGATGTTCCACGCCGCCTTGACGTAGTCGGCCTTGACGTTGAGGTAGTCGAGGTAGAAGGCGTGCTCCCACATGTCGAGCTGGAACAGCGGCACCGTACCCTGGGCCGCGTTGGACTGCTGGTCGAACAGCTGCTGGATGATCAGGCGCTGCCCGATCGAGTCCCAGCTGAGCACCGACCAGCCGGAGCCCTGGATTCCCAAGGCGTTCGCGGTGAAGTGCGCCTGGAACTTCTCGAAGGAGCCGAAGAACTCGTCGATCGCCGCACGGAGCTCCCCCTCGGGCTCTCCGCCGCCGTTGGGCGAGAGGTTGGTCCAGAAGATCGAGTGGTTGACGTGCCCGCCGAGGTTGAACGCGAGGTCCTTCTCGAGCTTGTTCACGTTCGCGAGGTTGCCCGTCTCACGAGCCTCTGCGAGACCGTCGAGCGCCGCGTTCGCGCCTGTGACGTAGGCCGCGTGGTGCTTGTCATGGTGGAGTTCCATGATCTTGCCACTGATGTGCGGTTCGAGCGCCGCGAAGTCGTAAGGAAGGTCGGGGAGCGTGTAAACAGCCATATCGCTTTCATCCAATCCGCGCCGCGCCGCGGCGCTTGCCGATCCTCCGCGCCACCGAATGCGGTGCGGAGCAGACGCTTTTCATCCTAGTGACGACAACGCACGTGTGGTCGGGTTCCTTCCGCCAGATGACGAAGCGAGCCGGTCCCTTTCGGGACCGGCTCGCTTCGTCAGGCCTGCGTCGCTGAGTTCGTCGAACCCTCAGACGTCCAGCCCCGCTGGCACGGCTGCTTCGGTACCGGGAATGCCCTCCAGCTGGGCGCGCTTGTCAGCCATCGCGAGCAGACGGCGGATGCGGCCCGCCACAGCGTCCTTGGTCATGGGCGGATCGGCGTGATGACCCAGCTCGTCGAGACTCGCGTCGCGATGCGCAAGACGCAGCTCGCCCGCGACCTTCAGATGATCGGGCACGTCGTCGGCGAGGATCTCCAGCGCGCGCTCGACACGCGCGCACGCCGCGACCGCGGCCTGCGCCGAGCGACGCAAGTTCGCGTCGTCGAAGTTCACGAGCCGGTTGACCCCGGCACGGACCTCGCGGCGCTGACGCATCTCCTCCCAGGCGGCGGCCGTGCGGTGGGCCCCCATCTCGCTGAGGATGCTACGGATGGCCTCGCCCTCGCGCACGACGACGCGGGGCATCCCGCGCACTTCACGGGCCTTCGCCGCGACGCCGAGTCGGTGGGCCGCGCCGACCAGGGCCATGGCCGCCTCCGACGAGGGGCAGGCCACCTCGAGCATCGCCGAGCGCCCGGGCTCGCTGAGGGTTCCGGCGGCGAGGAACGCCCCACGCCAGAGCCCGGCGACCTCTGCCCGCGACCCCGTGGTGAGCCGGTTCGGAAGCCCCCGCACAGGACGCCGGCGCTGGTCGAGAAGTCCCGTCTGGCGCGCGAGCGTCTCGCCCGCGGAGATCACACGGACCGCCCAGCGCGCGCCTTCATTCGCCGTGCTCGACTGCACCTGGGCGATCTCCGGGCGCACGCCGTAGATCTCGGCGAGGTCCTTTGCCACGCGCTGGGCGAGCACCTCGGCATCCACCTCGGCCTCGACGGCGACGCGGCCGGCGATCGAGTGCAGGCCGCCGGCGAAGCGGAGCACAGCGGTGACCTCGGAGACACGCACCGTGGGGGGTGCATTGCGGATGCTGACGAGCTCAGCCTTGACGTCGGTGGTTAGTGCCACGGGACTCCTTCACGATCACGCGTCGGATCGCGACGCAAACCTCCAGCCTACCCGGAACTGATTCCCGGCTACTCCCTGCCCAGGTCTCTGTGACGCACGTTCACGGCCACTCCGGGGACCGCCGCGAGGCGTCGCGCGAGCTCCTCGCTCATCGCCACGGAGCGGTGCTTCCCGCCCGTGCAGCCGATCGCCACGGTCGAGTGGCTCTTGTTCTCGCGCTGATACCCCTCGAGCACGGGCGTGAGCGCGGCGGCGTACGCGTCGAGGAACTCGGTCGCCCCCTCGCGAGAGAGCACATAGTCGCGCACGGCCTCGTCCTGCCCGGTCTGACCGCGCAGCTCTTCGTTCCAGAACGGGTTCGGCAGGAACCGCATGTCCGCTACGAGGTCGACATCGGTCGGCAGTCCGTACTTGAAGCCGAAGCTCAGCAGCGTGACGCGATGGCGCGCCGCTCCCTCTTCGGAGAAGAGGTCGGAGACCTGGGTCGCCAGCTGATGGATGTTCAGCGAGGACGTGTCGATCACGAGATCGGCCGCCTCGCGTATCGGCGCCAGCTTGGCGCGCTCGGTTCGGATGCCGTCGAGGAGAGTGCCGTCGTCCTGCAGCGGATGAGGTCGGCGCACGGCTTCGAACCGCCGCACCAGCACGTCGTCGGAGGCGTCGAGGAACAGCACTCGCACCGATCCCCGGGACCGAAGGGCTCTCGCCACGCCCGGGAAGTCGTCGAACAGGTTGCGTCCGCGAACGTCGACGACCGCGGCGATCTTCGGCAGCGCGTCACCGCCCATATCGGTGAGGTCGAGAAGCGGGCGCAGTATCTGCGGCGGCAGGTTGTCGACGACGTACCATCCGAGGTCCTCGAGCGCGTTCGCGACCGTGGTGCGCCCGGCACCCGACATGCCTGTGACGATGAGGAACTCGCCCGTGTCCCCGTCTGCCATCGTTGCTCCTTCTCCCCCGCCGAGACCAGCCTATCGACTGGAGAGATGCGTGTGGATGTTCTGCGCGAGCACTGGCCCGATGCCCTGCACCTTCTCGATCTCTCCAGGGGCTGCCGCGCGCAGTGCGGTGACGGAGCCGAAGTGCTTCAGAAGCACCTTGATGCGCGAGGCTCCGAGCCCGGGAACCTCCGACAGCACCGAGGCGATGTCGTTGCGGCGGCGCTTGCGCTGGTGGGTGATCGCGAAGCGGTGCGCCTCGTCGCGAAGCCGCTGCAGCAGGTACAGGGCCTCGCTCGTGCGCGGCAGGATGACCGGGAAGTCGTCGTCGGGCAGCCAGATCTCCTCGAGACGCTTCGCGATACCGCACACGGCGATCTCGGTGTGACCGGAGTCGCGCAGCGCACGGGCCGCTGCTGCGACCTGGGGCTGGCCTCCGTCGACCAGGAGCAGCTGCGGCGGATAGGCGAAACGCGGCTTCCGTCGCCCGACCCCTTCCTCGTCCTGGATCGCCGAGCCCGTCGAAAGGTCCTCCTCCGGCTCCGGGCGGTCGAGATAGGCGAGACGCCGGGTGAGCACCTGGTACATCGAATCCGTGTCGTCAGTCGTCTCGGCGATGTTGAACGACCGGTACTGGTCTTTGCGGGGAAGACCGTCTTCGAACACGACCATGGAGGCGACCACGTTCGTCCCGCTGAGATGGGAGATGTCGAAGCACTCGATGCGCAGCGGAGCATCCGCCATCCCCAGAGCGTCCTGCAGATCGGTGAGCGCCTGGGTGCGCGCGACATAGTCGCTCGTGCGGCGGGTCTTGTGACGGATCAGCGCCTGCTGCGCGTTCAGCGTCGCCGTGCGCATGAGATCGGCCCGCTGGCCGCGCTGCGCGACAGCGATCTCGACCTTCCGGCCCCGGCGCTCGCGCAGCCACTCCTCCAGCTCGGCGGCGTCATCGGGCAGCACGGGCACGAGGATGCGGCGCGGTACGTCCTGCGCGTCTCCGTAGGCGCGCTGCAGCACCTGATCGACGAGTTCGGGACCCGTGATGTCGATCTCCTTGTCGATCGTCAGCGCCCTGACGCCGCGGACGCGTCCGCCGCGGATCACGAAGTGCTGCACGGCCGCCGACAGCTCGTCCTCGGCGATGCCGAAGAGGTCTGCGTCCTCATCGGCCGCGAGCACGAGGGCGCTCTTGCCCAGCACGGCTTCGATCGCAGAGAGCTTGTCACGGTACTTCGCCGCGGCTTCGTAGTCCATGTCGGCGGATGCACCGAGCATCCGCTTCGTCAGTTCGCGGGTGAAGCGCTCGTCGCCCCCTGCCATGAAGGCGACGAAATCGTCGACCATGGCACGGTGCTCGTCGATCGACACCGTCATCGAGCAGGGCCCGCCGCACTTGCCGATCTGGCCGGGGAAGCAGGGCCTCCCCGTCTGCATCGCGCGCTTGTAGCTGGCGTCGCTGCACGTGCGGATCGGGAACGCCTTGATCATCAGGTCGATCGTGTCGTGAACCGCCCACACCTTCGGGTAGGGGCCGAAGTAGCGCGCGCCGGGGATCTTGCGATTGCGCGTGACGATCACCCGCGGCGCCTCGTCGCCGAGGGTGACCGCCATGAACGGGTACGACTTGTCATCCTTGTAGCGCACGTTGAAGGGCGGATCGAACTCCTTGATCCACATGTACTCGAGCTGCAGCGAGTCCACGTCCGTGGGCACCACGGTCCACTCGACGGATGCTGCGGTCGTGACCATGCGCCTCGTGCGCTCGTGGAGGGTGCGCAACGGCGCGAAGTAGTTCGACAGCCGCTGACGCAGGTTCTTCGCCTTGCCGACGTAGAGCACGCGCCCGTCCGCGTCGCGGAACCGGTACACGCCGGGGTCGGTCGGGATCTCGCCCGCCCGCGGCTTGTAGGGCAGCACGTCGGCCATCAGCCGGCCATCCGCGCGGCGCGCCCCTCACCCAGGATCTCGGCGAGGAACTGCCCGGTGTGGCTCTCATCGACACGCGCGATCTGCTCGGGAGTGCCCGTCGCGAGTATCTCGCCGCCGCCGGAGCCCCCTTCGGGACCCAGGTCGATCACCCAGTCGGCCGACTTGATCACATCGAGGTTGTGCTCGATCACGATGACCGTGTTGCCCTTGTCGACCAGCCCGTTCAGGACTTCGAGGAGCTTGCGCACGTCTTCGAAGTGCAGACCGGTGGTCGGCTCGTCGAGCACGTAGATGCTGCGGCCGTTGCTGCGCCGCTGGAGCTCGGTGGCGAGCTTGACGCGCTGCGCCTCGCCGCCCGACAGCGTGGTCGCCGACTGACCCAACCGCACATAGCCGAGTCCCACGTCGACGAGCGTCTTCATGTACCGGTGGATCGCCTGGATCGGCTCGAAGAACTCCGCAGCCTCGGCGATCGGCATCTCGAGCACCTCCGCGATGTTCTTGCCCTTGTAGTGCACGGCCAGGGTGTCGCGGTTGTACCGCTTGCCGTGGCAGACCTCGCAGTCCACGTACACGTCGGGGAGGAAGTTCATCTCGATCTTGATCGTGCCGTCGCCCGAGCAGGCGTCGCAGCGCCCGCCCTTCACGTTGAAGCTGAAGCGCCCGGGCTGATAGCCGCGCACCTTCGCCTCGGGCGTCTCGCTGAACAGCGTGCGGATGCGGTCGAACACGCCCGTGTAGGTCGCCGGGTTCGACCGCGGGGTGCGGCCGATCGGCGCCTGGTCGACGTGCACGACCTTGTCGAGGTTGTCGAGGCCCGACACGCGTGTGTGCTTGCCCGGCACCGTGCGAGCCCCGTTCAGCCGCGAGGCGAGCACTTGATACAGGATGTCGTTGACGAGCGAGGACTTGCCGGATCCGCTGACGCCGGTGACCGCCGTCAGCAAGCCGAGCGGGAAGTCCGCGTTGACGTTCTTGAGGTTGTTCTCGCGCGCGCCGACCACGCTCAGCATCCGCTTCTTGTCGATCTTGCGGCGCTTCTTCGGGGTCGGGATCTCACGACGTCCGGAGAGGTACTCCCCCGTCATCGAGGCGGATTCGCTCAGGAGCGCCGAATAGGGCCCCGAGTGCACGACCTCGCCGCCGTTGACCCCTGCGCCGGGACCGATGTCGACGACCCAGTCGGCCGCCTCGATGGTCTCCTCGTCGTGCTCGACGACGATCAGCGTGTTGCCGAGGTCGCGCAGCTTCAGCAGCGTGTCGATCAGCCGGCGGTTGTCACGCTGGTGCAGACCGATCGACGGCTCGTCGAGCACGTACAGCACGCCCGTCAGCCCCGAACCGATCTGCGTCGCCAGACGGATGCGCTGCGCCTCGCCGCCGGAGAGCGAGCCCGCCGAGCGGCTGAGGTTCAGGTAGGCAAGGCCGACCTGCAGCAGGAAATCGAGCCGCAGCCGGATCTCGCGGAGCACCTGCGCTGCGATCTTCGCCTCGCGATCGGTGAGCATCAGCGTCTCCATGAAGTCGCGGGCGTCGGCGAGGCTCAGGTGCGAGACCTCGGCGATCGAGTGCCCGTGGACCTGCACAGCGAGGACCTCGGGCTTGAGACGGTTGCCATCGCACACCGGGCACGGCACCTCGCGCAGGTACTCGCCCCAGCGCGCGCGCTGCGTGTCGGACTCGGCCTGGGCGTACTGTCGCTCGATGTAGGGCACGACGCCCTCGAACCCCGAGGCGTAGCGCATCTCGCGTCCGTAGCGGTTCTTCCACTTGACGGTGACCTTGTAGTTGTCGCCGCGCAGGATCGCGTCCTGCACATCGACCCGCAGATCTTGCCACGGGGTGTCGAGCGAGAAGTTGAGATCGGCCGCCAGGCCCTCGAGCAGACGCTCGTAGTACTGGAACAGTCCCTTGCCCTGCGTCGTCCACGGGATGATCGCGCCTTCGCGGATCGAGAGCTCCTCGTCGCCGAGCATGAGATCGGTGTCGACCGACATGCTGGTGCCGAGGCCCGAGCAGGCAGGGCAGGCGCCGAACGGCGCATTGAATGAGAAGGTGCGCGGCTCGATCTCGGTGAGGGTGAGCGCGTGGCCGTTGGGGCACGCGAGCTTCTCGGAGAACGACTGCCAGGCGTCGTCGCCCTCTGCGTCGACGTAGTTGACCTGCACGACGCCACCGGCGAGTCCGAGGGCCGTCTCCACCGAATCGGTCACGCGGCCGAGGATGTCGTCGGCTGCCACGAGACGGTCGACGACGACGGCGATGTCGTGCTTGTAGCTCTTCTTCAGCGTGGGCGGCTCGGCGAGCTGGATCAGATCGCCATCGACGATCGCACGGGAGTACCCCTTGGCCCCGAGCTCGCGGAACAGGTCGACGAACTCGCCCTTCTTCTGCGAGACGATCGGCGCGACGATCTGGTAGCGCGTGCGCTCGGGGAGCTCCATCAGCTGGTCGGCGATCTGCTGCACCGTCTGACGCTGGATCTTCTCTCCGCACTGCGGGCAGTGCGGGATGCCGATGCGCGCCCAGAGCAGGCGCATGTAGTCGTAGATCTCGGTGATCGTGCCGACCGTCGACCGCGGGTTGCGGTTGGTCGACTTCTGGTCGATCGAGACCGCGGGGCTCAGCCCTTCGATGAAGTCGACGTCTGGTCGGTCGACCTGCCCGAGGAACTGCCGCGCGTAAGCGCTCAGCGATTCGACGTAGCGGCGCTGCCCTTCGGCGAAGATCGTGTCGAATGCGAGACTGGACTTCCCTGATCCGGACAGGCCGGTGAACACGACGAGAGAGTCGCGGGGAATGTCGATGTCGACGTTCTTGAGATTGTGGACGCGGGCACCGCGAACACTGAGTTTTCCTGGGGTTGCAACCGGGACGATAGGCACTGATCAAGTCTACGAGGGGCCACGGACATTGGCTCCGCTGCTCACTTCTCCTCGCCTGTCGAGCCCACGATCAGCACGACGGTGAGCGTGACCAGCGCCGCCGCACCAGCGACGACGACCCACGGCGCCTCGACGATTTCGCGCGCAGATCCCAGCATGACGAGGAGCGTCAATGGCTGGGCGATCGCCTGCACGACCAGGAAGCGGAGCGCCGTCGGCCTCAGAGCCCTGAGCACGATGCGAGCGCGGACCGGGACGACGAGGATCAGCGTCGTCAGGATGTGGATCAGATGCACGACGAGCACGGCGATCATCGCGCGGCCCGGATCAGGGCCGGCGATCAGCATCCCGATGGCGAAGCACGCCACCGACCCCCATGCTGCGAACGACTGCGGCAGGACGACGGCGAGCACGCCCAGCAGCACCGCCGCGACGGACCAGCCGACCAGCGGGGTGAGTGTGACGGCGCCGGCGCCCACGACCACGACCAGCGCCACCCGCAGCGCGAGCCAAGAGACGGCAGCGCCGGTCGTGACGGTGTCGTTGGCCCTCATCTCCTGCTCCTCGCCGCTGCACGCAACTCGGCCGCAGCCTCATCGGACCACAGGATGACGTCGACGCCCGCCCCTCGGAGGTCGCCGAATATGTTCTCCCGCTCGGCGAGCACGACGCGCAGCGCGATGAGCTGCGTCTTCGTCAGCCGGGCGAGGTCCAGATCGGGCAGCACATCGACCGCCACCACGCGATGCCCGCCGGCTCGCCACATCATCGCGGTCTGCGCCGCCGCGCCCTCGAAGAACGTGGAGAGCACATAGATCACCGAGCCGTGCGCAACGTGCGGCGTCCGCCGGAAACGCGCGTCCTCGCCGGCCTGGCCGATCGCGGCGATGGTCGTCTCCAGCCGGGCGAGATGCCGCGCCCCGCCGCCGCTGCGCAGCGAACGGCCGCCGTACACGAGCACGTGCAGCGCCACTCTGTCGCCCTCGCCGATCGCGGCGGCGGCGATCGCTCCGGCGGCCTGGCGTGCGCGATCGAGCGAGGTGACGCCGCTGCGCTCGAAGTCGCCGGTTCCCCACGATGCCACGACCGTCCCCAGATCCTCCGCCGTGTCCATCGCGATCACCACCGAGGCTTCGCTGAGGGCGGTGGTCCGTCGCACCAGGAGATCGCCCGGTCGACGCGCGAGGCGCGCGGTTGCGCGCCAGTCCACACGCCGGAGCTCGTCGCCCGGCGCGAACGGATGGATGTCCCGGAAGTCACCGCCCTGACCGGGGCGGCGCCCCTCGTGGGCGCCGTGCAGCCCGGTCAGGGTGCGCGGCACCGGCACGACATCGAGGCCCTGACGAGGCGGGGCGATGCTGCGCGCCGCGACGGTGGGCCTGGATGCAGGAAAGAGCAGGGCGCCGTCACCCGACACCCCGCGCGCCGCGGCCTGTACGGCCAGGATCGGTCCGGAGTGCAGCACCCTGCTGCGGGCGATGATCGATCCGCCCGATGCTGGCACGATCAGCCGTCGGGTCCGCCGCTGCGCCTGCACGAGGACCAGTTCCACGGCATCCGCCGCGCTGTCGACCTCGATCGCCGTCCTGACCTCGCCCTCGCCGCCGGGCATCGGGCTGAACGTCATGACGACGTCAGCGCGGCGCCGCGCCTGCCTGATCATGAGAGCGCTCCATGTCGCCAGCGGAAGGCCCATGGCGGCGATGTCGGGGCGGTGCGGCGAGGCCTCAGTCATCCGAGCGCCCTGACGGTCGGCGGCACGGCGACGCGCGACACCACTCCCGCGACGATGTCGGCGGCGGAGATCCCCTGCGCCCAGGCCTGCGGGGTCAGCGTGAGCCTGTGGGCCAGAACCGGGACGGCGATGCGCTTGATGTCGTCCGGGCGGACGAAGTCGCGGCCGTCGAGGGCGGCGAGTGCTCGACCGAGCAGCAGCAGTCCGAGCGAGCCGCGGGGCGACGCGCCGACTTCGACGTTCGATGCTGTGCGCGTCTCGCGGGTGAGTTCGACGCAGTAGCGCGCGATATCGGGATCGACGCGGATCGCCTCGACCTCGCGTTGCAGCTCGAGCAGTCGCTGAGGGTCGAGCACGGGTGCGACAGTCGTCGCCTCCTGCTGCCTGGCCACGCGGTTCAGCAGGATCTGCGTCTCGCCACCGGGACCCGGGTACCCCACCGACAGTCGCACCAGGAATCGGTCGAGCTGTGCTTCGGGGAGCGCGTAGGTCCCCTCGTACTCGATCGGGTTCGAGGTGGCGATGATGTGAAAGGGAGGCTCGAGAGCGAAGCTGTTTCCCTCGACCGTGACCTGCCGTTCGGCCATGGCCTCGAGCATCGCTGACTGGGTCTTCGGCGTGGTTCGGTTGATCTCGTCGGCCAGCAGGAGCCCGGTGAAGATCGGACCGGGGCGGAAGACGAAGTCTCCACTGTCCGGAGCGTAGACGTAGGATCCGGTGACGTCACCGGGGAGCATGTCGGGCGTGCACTGCAGTCGACGGAAAGAGAGGCCGAGGGCGGCCGCGAGGCTCCGTGCGGCCAAGGTCTTGCCGAGGCCGGGTACATCCTCGAAGAGCACGTGTCCGCCGGCGAGCACGGTCGCGAGCGCGATCTCCAGCGGATCGTCCATCCCGACGACCACGGTGCGGACGGCGGCGAGGATCTGCGCGCCGGTCTCGGCGATCGCGGCGGGGTTCGTCATTTCTTCTCCTTGGTCGGCGAAAGGCGGTCGATGGCGTCGAGGGCTCGTTCGACGGCGGCGATCGATGTGTTCTGTCCGGCGAGCCTGTCCCAGACGTCGCCTCCGAGCACGGCGTCACGGCGCGCTCGATCCGCCGGATCGTCGGGATCTATCCCCATGCGCTGAAGGCGGTGGCGCAGGATGCTGCGCACACGCCGCGTGACGCGTTCTCCGGCGAGCCCCGTGCGGGCGTTCAGCGCCCACGCCATGCGCGAGATCTCGGTGGCCCGACGCTCGCGATCCGCGGGGACGTGCGGAGCATCCGCGCCTGGTTCGACCGGGAGCGCGAGCTGCGGGAGCAGCGCAACCGCGCCACCTGCCAGAGCCCATCCGATCGCGAACGGGAGCTCGACCCCGAGCGCAGAGAGGACGACCGTCGCGCCTGCAGCAGCGACGGCGACGAACGAGGTCTTCCACCAGCTCATCGCCAGCCCACCTCGATGTTCTTCAGAGCCGCCCTGGCGACGGCTCGGTCGTCTTCGAGCGCCGGGTGCCCGCCGAAGCGCACACGCTCGTACAGGCGCAGAAGCGTCTCGGCCTCAGCCGTGATCCCCGCCCTACGCGTGATGATGCGCACGGCGAACTCCCCCGGGGTCTCGCTCGCGCCGCGCACCAATCCGGCATCCGCCGCGCTCTCCTCGAGCCCGACCCAGGCGGCGACGATGGCGTCTTCGGGGAGCGGGCGTTCGTCGATCTCGCGCAGCGCCCCGGCGATGCCCCGTTGGATCGCGGCTGCGATGACCTCGGGTTCGGGGTCGACCGACGCGTGCACGATGGCGAGTCCGACCTCGTCGCCGTCGCGACGGCGCAGCGGGCGATCGTGCCAGGCTCCGACGAGAGTTCTGACGAGCAACACGATCAGCACGATCACACCGACGCCGACGAGCACCACGAGGATTCCCAGGATGACTGCACCGAGCAGCTCGGTCACCGGGTTCGGCGGCAGAGGCTCCGGCGTGGGTGTGCCACTCGCCCCGGGCAATACGGGCATCGTCTCGAGTGGCCGCGGTTCAGGAGTCCCTCCGATCGGATGGATCCGCGCAGCGCCCTGCATCGCGGCAGCGATCATCACGATCAGGAACAGAGCGACGACGGCGACAAGCAGTCCCCCGCGCCACACGACGGCCCGTTCGGGACTCGATCCGTGGCGTCGCATCCCCTCACCCTAAGGCGTGCGCACGGGCTCCGAACTCCTCCGGCCCGCGAACGCGGACAACCCGTCTCGCAGTGTCGCGATCTGGTCGACGCCCATGCCGACGGCCGCCATCACCTGGTGCGGGACGTCGACTGCACGCTCGCGCAGGCGCGACCCGGCATCGGTCAGCATGATGTCGAGTCGACGTTCGTCATCGACGCTGCGCTGCCGGACGACGAGCCCGTCGGCTTCGAGCCGCTTGACGAGCGGTGAGGCCGTGCCGGGTTCCATGGCGAGATCTGCAGCGAGGTCGTTCAGCGTGCGAGGGGCGCGCTCCCAGAGCGCGAGCATCACGAGGTACTGCGGGTGCGTGAGCCCGAGGGGCTCGAGGATGGGCCGGTAGATCGCCACCACATTTCGTGCCGCAGTCACCACCGCGAAGCAGAGCTGGTTCTCGAGCTTGAGGAGATCATCGGATGCCGTCACCGCTCGAGTATATCTAGACACTAATCGTTAGTACACTAATGAACATGGCCACTGCTTCCGACCGCCCTCCGCTTCGCGCCCGCATTCGCGAGGCGGGCGGTTTCTACTCCTGGTTCAACGCGAATCTGGTCCGGCTCGCGGGTCCGGCGTCTGTCGGCCCATACGAGAAGACCCCGCCCCCGAGCAACGAGGAACGAGCGGAGCGCGCGTGCCCGCTCTGCGGCGCACCGATGACGCAGCACGAGATCGATCGCTCAGGACCCAAGACCCTCGTGCACTGCCCCTGACGCCGAGAGAACCTCAGGCCTGAGCGAGTCCGTCCTCGCGCGCGACATCGAGCCAGAACATCAGATCCGAGTCATCCGCCACTGCGGACGCCTCGACGTCGAGCCAGCGAGGACTCATCGTCTTCGCTCCCATCACGGCTGGGGACACGCCCGGCCGCGTCATCAGAGCCGCACCATGCTCCGCCGACACCCGCACGAGCAACGTGCCGCCCTTCCGTGCGCCGACAAGGATGCTGCCCTCGACCAGAAACGCGCGGCTGCCGAACATGCGACGCTCCTCGATCTCCGGGTCCGTTCCGAGAAGGGCGCGGACACGGTCCGCGAGCTCCTCCCCCGCAGCATCCATCAGCGGGCGACCATGATCAGGCGTGACCTGCGCGCTCCATGGCGCGCAGCTCCTTCTTGAGATCCTGCACCTCGTCACGCAGCCGGGCCGCGAGTTCGAACTTCAACTCACCAGCCGCAGCCAGCATCTGGTCGGAGAGGTCCTGGATCGTCGCTTCGAGCTGCTGGGCGCCCTCTGCGGCGATTCCGGTGCGGCGGAGGTTGGGTGTGGGCGACTTGCCCTTGCCGCTCGCCCGACCACGGCTCGACATCATGTCGGCGGTGTCGGCGCCCTCGCGGGCGAGCACTTCAGTGATATCCGCGATCCGTTTGCGCAGCGGCTGCGGATCGATGCCCTTCTCGAGGTTGTACGCCACCTGCTTCTCGCGACGTCGATCAGTCTCTTCGATCGCCTTCGCCATCGAGTCCGTGATCCGATCGGCGTACATGTGCACCTCACCCGACACGTTTCGCGCCGCGCGACCGATCGTCTGGATCAGGGACGTTCCCGACCGAAGGAAGCCCTCCTTGTCGGCATCGAGGATGGCGACCAGCGACACCTCAGGTAGATCGAGACCCTCGCGCAGGAGATTGATGCCCACGAGCACGTCGTAGACCCCGGCGCGGAGTTCGCTGAGCAGCTCGACCCGGCGCAGCGTGTCGACGTCGGAGTGCAGATATCGCACGCGCACGCCGTGTTCGCCGAGGAAGTCGGTGAGCTCCTCGGCCATCTTCTTGGTGAGCGTGGTGACGAGGATGCGCTCGTCTTTCTCGACCCGGATGCGGATCTCTTCCAGGAGGTCGTCGATCTGCCCCTTCGAGGGCTTCACGATGATGTGCGGGTCGACGAGGCCCGTCGGGCGGATGATCTGCTCGACGACGCCGTCGGCGATGCCCATCTCGTACTTGCCCGGCGTCGCCGAGAGATAGACGGTCTGCCCGATGCGGTTCTTGAACTCGTCCCAGCGCAGCGGCCGGTTGTCCATCGCGCTCGGAAGGCGGAATCCGTGCTCCACGAGAGTGCGCTTACGGGAGGCGTCGCCCTCGTACATCGCGCCGATCTGCGGAACTGTGACATGCGACTCGTCGATCACGAGCAGGAAGTCGTCGGGGAAGAAGTCGAGCAGCGTGTGCGGCGGCTCACCGGGCGCGCGCCCGTCCATGTGTCGCGAGTAGTTCTCGATGCCCGAGCAGAAGCCGAGCTGCTGCAGCATCTCGAGGTCGAAGGTCGTGCGCATGCGCAGACGCTGCGCCTCGAGCAGCTTGCCCTGCTTCTCGAACTCCGCGAGCCGCTCTTCGAGCTCTGCCTCGATCGTGCCGATCGACCGCTGGATCACGTCGGTGCCTGCCACGTAGTGCGACGCGGGGAAGATCGGCACCGAGTCGAGCTTCTCGATCACCTCGCCGGTGAGCGGGTGCAGCGAGTACAGCGCCTCGATCTCGTCGCCGAACAGCTCGATCCGGATCGCGTGCTCCTCGTACACCGGGATGATCTCGATGGTGTCGCCGCGGACCCGGAAGTTGCCGCGGGAGAAATCGACGTCGTTGCGGTTGTACTGCATCGCGATGAACTGGCGGATCAGCGCGTCGCGGTCGTAGCGCTCCCCCACCTGCAGTGCGACCATGGCCCGCAGGTACTCCTCCGGCGCGCCGAGGCCGTAGATGCAGGACACAGTGGAGACGACCACGACGTCGCGCCTGCTCAGCAGCGAATTGGTGGTCGAGTGCCGCAGCCGCTCGACCTCCGAGTTGATCGAGGAGTCCTTCTCGATGAAGGTGTCGGTCTGCGGGACGTAGGCCTCTGGCTGGTAGTAGTCGTAGTACGAGACGAAGTACTCGACCGCGTTGTTCGGCATGAGCTCACGGAACTCGTTCGCGAGCTGCGCGGCGAGGGTCTTGTTGTGGGCGAGCACGAGGGTCGGTCGCTGCACCTGCTCGACGAGCCACGCAGTCGTCGCCGACTTTCCGGTGCCGGTCGCGCCGAGCAGGACGACGTCGGTCTCACCTGCGTTGATGCGTGCCGCGAGGTCGGCGATGGCCTGCGGCTGGTCGCCGGCAGGCTCGTACTCGCTGATGACCTCGAAGGGACGGACACTGCGCGTGGGTTGCATACCTCCAGCGTAGGCGGGGCCGCAGACATCGAGGCCGGATGCCGCCTAGTCTGGGGGCGTGATCGAGTTCATCATCGGCACCAGCCTCGCGGCATCCGCCGGCCTCAACGCCTGGATGCCCCTGTTCCTGCTCGGTCTCGCCGACCGGTTCCTCCCCGCGGTGCAGCTGCCCGGGGGCTGGTCCTGGCTGTCCAGCGACCTCGCGCTCTGGATCGTCGGGGCGCTGCTGCTCTTCGAGATCGTCGCGGACAAGATCCCGGCTCTCGACTCCGTGAACGACGTCGTCCAGAGCATCCTCCGTCCCGCTTCCGGAGGCATCGCGTTCGGCGCCGGCGCGAGCGCGCAGACCGTCGCGGTCGACGACCCCGCGTCGTTCTTCTCCACCAACGCCTGGGTGCCCGTCGTGATCGGCATCGCGATCGCGCTCGTCGTGCACATCACGAAGGCTACGGCCCGCGTCGCGGCGAACGCGACGACCGCGGGGCTCGCCGCCCCTGTGCTCAGCACGGTCGAGGACGGCGCCTCGTTCCTGCTGGCAGCCGCCGCGATCGTCATCCCCGTCGTCGCAGCGCTCCTGCTGGTCGGACTCGTCGTCCTCGTGGTCGTCGTGGTGCGCCGGCGCTCATCACGACGGCGGGCCGCCGCTCAGGCGCGGGTCCACACATAAGGCGTCGTGGTCGAGACCTTGACCAGGCCTGCGCGTTCGAGGATGGGACGGGAGAACTCGGTGGAGTCGGACTGCAGGTAGCGCGTGCCGCGCGCCAGCGCCGATCTCGCGCGCTCCGCCGTCAGCGCCCGGTAGATGCCGCGCCTGCGCCAGCCGGGGTCCGTGGCGCCTCCCCAGAGTCCGGCGAAATCGGTGCCGGCGACAGGTTCGAGACGCCCTGCGCTGACCACTGCGCCATCCGCGACCGCGATCCACAGCTCCGCCGTGTCGTCGCGGCGGAGGCGCTCGATGAGCGACTCCGCGCGCGAGCGCCAGTCCGGATCATCGAACACCCGGCCCTGCATCTCCCCCGCGGCGAGCACCTCGTCGTCCGTCGTCGCACGCCGGATCGCGACCCCGACCGGCAGCTCGACGTGCTGGGCGAGCAACGAGGCCTCTCCGATCATGATCGATTCAGGGTCCTCTGGCGCGAACCCGCGGGAGACGAGCGCTTCGTGGAGGCCGGCGGCGACATCGTGCCCTCGGGTCTTCCACTCGACCGAGGCCACCTCGGGTCGGTCACGGAAATGCTCGAGCGCGGCGTCGACGAGCGCGCCGAGGCCCACCGCATCCGCTCCGCCGAGATCCGCATAGGTGACGAAACCTCGACGCCCGTCGAAGACCGCAAGGTGCAGGGGGCCGTACCTGCGCAGCTCCGACGCGTGCGCCGTCTCTGGTCCCGTCCTGAGCTGGGCGTCGTAGGCGTCGAGGAATCCATGCTGCATACGCTCAACTCTGTCAGAGCCCAGGCGCTCTGCCCTCACGTCCAGCCGCTCGGCTCGGCACGCAGAGCCGTCGCCGCGACGAAGGCGGCGGCTGCGCACATCACGAGGACCGTCCCGACGAACCATGGCCAGCCGGCAGACCCGAACACGAGCCCGAGAGCCCAGCCGAACAGACTGGATCCTGCGTAGTAGCCGAAGTAGTACAGCGACGATGCCTGAGACCGGCTCTCCGGTGGGGCCGCGGCCGGTGTCCAGCCGGATGCCACGGCGTGCGCGCCGAAGAAGCCCGCAGTGAAGAGGAGAAGCCCTGCCAGCACGATGGCGGCGAGCGGAGCGAGCATCAGCACCGCACCCGCGCTCATGATCGCGATGGAGCCGAGCAGTACGGGGTACCTGCCTCTCGACGATGCGAGAAGTCCCGCCCACGGCGACGAGACCGTGCCGGCGAGGTAGGCGAGGAAGAGCAGGGTCACCAGCCACGCAGGCAGCAGGAACGGTGCGGCAGCGAGGTGGAAGCCCAGGTAGTTGTACACCGCGACGAACGCGCCCATCAGCAGGAAACCCTGCGCGTAGAGGGCGAGCTGCTGCGGGGACCGCAATGGGGCGAGCAGGCGCGAGCGGATGCCGGGCCCGCCCGCCGTGCGCAGCCGACCGGGCACGAATCCTCGTGCCCGCGGGCGAGCCAGAGGAACAGCGCGGCCGACCCCGCGCACAGCGCGCCCGCGATCCACACGCCGGTACGCCAATCCGAGAGGTCGGCGACTACGCCCGAGACCACGCGACCGAGCAGCCCGCCGACGGTGGTTCCCGCGATATAGCTCCCGGCAGCGGCGGCCGCATGTCTGCGCGATACCTCTTCATTCAAGTACACCAGAGCCACGGCGGGCACAGCGCCGAGTGCCACCCCCTCGGCGAAACGGAGCACCAGGAGCACGGCGATCTCCTGGCTGAACGGCGCGGCGAGACCGAGAACGGTCGCGGCGAGGATGCCGACGGCCATCGCCGGCACCCGTCCCGCCCGGTCGGCCACGACCGACCACGGGATCACGGCTGCCGCGAGGCCGAGCGTCGCCGCCGAGACCGCCAGCGCCGCGGTCGCCGGTCCGACGTCCAGATCCGCGGCGATCTGCGGCAGCACCGCCTGCGGCGAGTAGAGCTGGGCGAATGTCGCGATCCCCGCGAAGAAGAGGCCGAGGATCAGGCGACGGTACTCCCGGGAATCCGGGGTGTGGCCCGAGAACGTCACTGCGCGCGGATCCGCTCCCAGAGCGCGTCCACCTGCTCGAGCGTGTTCGCCAGGGTTCCGGCGGTGTCGATCACCGCGTCCGCGATCGCGAGTCGGCGTGCGTCCGGCACCTGCGCGTCGATCCTCGCCTGAGCCGCGGCGTGATCCATGCCGCGCAGTTCGACGAGACGGCGCAGACGCTCGGGGGCCGGCGCGTGGGCGACGACGATGAGATCCCAGGGGTCGTCGACCCGGGCCTCGACCAGCAACGGCACGTCATAGACCACCACGGTGTCCGGATCGTTCCGGAACGCCTCATCGAATCGGCGCTGGGATTCGGCGCGCACAGCCGGATGCACGATGCCGTTCAAGGCGGCGAGCCGATCCGGTTCGCCGAACACCTTCGCCCCCAGCGCCGCCCGGTCCAGCGTCCCGTCGTCCGCGATGACGTCCGCGCCGAACTCGTCCGCGATACGCCGCAGCACCGGGGTACCCGGGGCCTGCACCTCTCGGACGAGCGCGTCGGCGTCGACGATGACGGCGCCGTGCTCCGCGAGGCGCCGGGCGATGGTCGACTTCCCCGAGGCGATGCCGCCGGTGAGAGCGATGAGTGGCATGCCTTCCATCCTGGCATGCGCCGAGGCCCGTCTCGGCGGACATGCAGAACGGGCCGCCATCCCGAAGGATGACGGCCCGTTCAGGGTGAGATGCTTACGCGTTGCCGCCCGAGAGCTTCTCGCGCAGAGCCGCGAGTGCCTCGTCGTCGGCGAGCGTGCCGGCACCGGTCGCCTCGCTGGAGAAGGTCTGGCCGCCGAAGTCGGCGCCCGCCTCTGCCTCAGCCTCGGCCGCCTTGACGACCTGAGCCTTGTGGGCCTCCCAGCGAGCCTGAGCCGCTGCGTACTCCTGCTCCCAAGCCTCGCGCTGAGCGTCGAAGCCTTCCTTCCAGGCACCCGTCTCGGCGTCGAAGCCCTCCGGGTACTTGTACTCGCCGTTCTCGTCGTACTCCGCGAGCATGCCGTACAGCGCCGGGTCGAACTCGGTGCCGTTGGGGTCGACCGACTCGTTCGCCTGCTTGAGCGAGAGCGAGATGCGGCGACGCTCGAGGTCGATGTCGATGACCTTGACGAAGACCTCTTCGCCGACGGAGACGACCTGCTCGGCCAGCTCGACGTGCTTGCTGGAGAGCTCGGAGATGTGGACGAGGCCCTCGATGCCGTCTGCGACGCGCACGAACGCGCCGAACGGAACGAGCTTGGTGACCTTACCCGGCGTGACCTGACCGATCGCGTGGGTGCGGGCGAAGACCTGCCACGGGTCCTCCTGCGTCGCCTTCAGCGACAGGGAGACGCGCTCGCGGTCGAGATCGACCTCGAGGATCTCGACGGTGACCTCCTGGCCGACCTCGACGACCTCGGAGGCGTGCTCGATGTGCTTCCAGGACAGCTCGGAGACGTGCACGAGGCCGTCCACGCCGCCCAGGTCGACGAACGCACCGAAGTTGACGATCGACGAGACGACGCCCTTGCGGACCTGACCCTTGTGCAGGTTGTTCAGGAACGTGGTGCGCGACTCCGACTGCGTCTGCTCGAGCAGCGCGCGGCGGCTGAGCACGACGTTGTTGCGGTTCTTGTCGAGCTCGAGGATCTTGGCCTCGATCTCCTGGCCGAGGTACGGCGTGAGATCGCGGACGCGACGCAGCTCGATGAGCGAGGCCGGAAGGAAGCCGCGGAGGCCGATGTCGACGATGAGGCCGCCCTTGACGACCTCGATGACGGTACCGGTGACGACGCCGTCGTTCTCCTTGATCTTCTCGACGTCTCCCCAGGCGCGCTCGTACTGTGCGCGCTTCTTGGAGAGGATCAGGCGGCCTTCCTTGTCCTCCTTCTGGAGAACGAGAGCCTCGACCTCGTCGCCGACCTTGACGACCTCGTTGGGGTCGACGTCGTGCTTGATGGAGAGCTCGCGCGAGGGGATGACACCCTCGGTCTTGTACCCGACGTCGAGCAGAACCTCATCGCGGTCGATCTTGACGATCGTGCCTTCGATGATGTCGCCGTCGTTGAAGAACTTCAGGGTCTTCTCGACCGCGGCCAGGAAGTCCTCAGCAGATCCGATGTCGTTGATGGCGACCTGCTTGGTGGCCGGGGCGGTCGTTGCGGTAGTCATGTAGTGGGTTGTCCTTGTTGAATGGAGACTCGGGCTGCGGGGCAACGGACGCGCACGTCCGACGGCATGCAACACAGCGGTTGGATTTGGTTGCTACGTCACGAGGGCATGCATAGGCCTGCCACGAGTGACAGTTCAGGCTACCAGATATCGCGGGGGCGTGGACAAGCGGATGCTGCGCGCATCCGGCTCCGTGTCAGACTGTGGTCCGTGACCGAACGTCTGATGCTGCTCGACACCGCCTCGCTCTACTTCCGCGCGTTCTACGGAGTGCCCGACAAGGTCACAGCGCCCGACGGCTCCCCCATCAACGCCGCTCGCGGACTGCTCGACATCATCGCGAAGCTGATCACCCTGTACCACCCCACGCATGTCGTGGCCTGCTGGGATGACGACTGGCGTCCGCAGTGGCGAGTCGACCTGATCCCCAGCTACAAGACGCATCGAGTGGTCGAGGTGGTCGAGGCCGGACCGGACATCGAAGAGGTCCCGGACCCCCTCGAGGCGCAGCTCCCCCTGATCCGCGAGACCCTCGGTCTCCTGGGCATCCCGATCGTCGGCGTCCTCGCTCACGAGGCGGATGACGTCATCGGAACGCTCGCGACCAAGTCGACCATCCCGGTCGACATCGTGACCGGTGATCGCGACCTGTTCCAGCTCGTCGACGACGCGCGCGACGTGCGGGTCGTCTACACGGCCCGCGGCATGAGCAACCTCGAGGTCGTGACGGATGCCGTGGTCGTCGCGAAGTACGGGGTCCTGCCCTCGCAGTACGCAGACTTCGCGACCATGCGCGGCGATGCATCCGACGGCCTCCCGGGCGTCGCGGGCGTCGGCGAGAAGACTGCGGCGACGCTCCTGCAGGCGCACGGCGATCTGCCCGGCATCCGCGCCGCTGCCGAGGCAGGTGCGGGCATGAGCGCCGGCGTGCGGGCGAAGATCCAGGCCTCCTCCGCCTATCTCGACGTCGCCCCGACGGTGGTCGAGGTCGCGAAGTCGCTCGAGGTCGAGCCGCCGTCCGTCGGGCTGCGCCCGCTCGATCCGGCGGAGGCGGATGCCGCGACCGCCCTGGCCGAGAAGTGGAACCTGGGCGGATCGATGACGCGCGCCATCGCCGCGGTCGCCACGATCGGAGAGTGAGTCAGTCGGCCCAGGCGAGCAGACGCTCCAGCCCCCAGGTGGTGACGATCCGGCTCGCGGGCACTCCCGCCCGCTCCGCCCGTTGAGCGCCGTGGTCGAGCAGTGAGAGCTGCCCTGGCGCGTGCGCGTCGGAGTCGATCGAGAACAGGCACCCGGCGTCGAGAGCGATCGCGATCAGCTCGTCGGGCGGGTCCTGTCGCTCCGGACGGGAGTTGATCTCGACCGCGACGCCGTTCTCGGCGCACGCGGCGAAGACGGCGGCGGCGTCGAACTGCGAGGGAGGCCGCGTGCCTCGATCGCCTTCGACGAGTCGTCCGGTGCAGTGCCCGAGGACGTTCACGCGCGGGTTCTGCACCGCCGCGATCATCCGCGCCGTCATCGGACGTGACTCCATCCGCAGGTGTGAATGCACGGAGGCGACGACGACGTCCACTTCGGAGAGGAGCTCGTCGTCCTGGTCGAGTGCTCCGTCGTCGAGGATGTCGACCTCGATGCCTGCGAGCATCGAGAAGCCGTCGCCGGACTCGGCGCGCACGAGCGGGATCTGCGAGCGCAGTCGCTCGGCCGAGAGCCCGCGCGCGACGCGCAACCGCGGTGAATGATCGGTGACGGCCTGGTACTCGTGTCCGAGGGCACGAGCCGCCGCGGCCATCACCGAGATCGAGGTCGTCCCGTCCGACCAATCGGTGTGGGCATGGAGGTCGCCGCGGAGAGCCGGACGCAGCGTCGAGGCGATCTCGGGTTCGACGTCTCCCCGCAACTCGACCAGGTAGGTCGGAATGATCCCTGATTGCGCTTCGCGGATCACGGCGAAGGTGGACTCGCCGATCCCCTTGACCGCTCTGAGCCTGGTGGCGTCGTCCTTCACGTCGTCAGGCAGATCCTGGAACGCGGCGGCTGCGACGCGGAACGCCTTCGCCCGATACCGGGACGCCCGCTCACGCTCCAGCAGCGAGGCGATCTCGAGCAGCGCGTCTACGGGTTCCACGGCATCCTCAGGCCGAGGCCAGCTCCCGGCTCACGCCGATCCATTCGTCGAGCTTCGCCACCGCGCGGCCGTCGTCGACAGCAGCCGCCGCACGCTCATAGCCTTCACGCAGTCGATCGAGGATCGGACGCTGCACCTGCCCTGCATCCCGTGAGAGCTCGAAGGCGACGATGCCTGCCGCGGCGTTCAGCAGCACGATGTCGCGCACCGCTCCCTTCTCACCCTCGAGCGTGCGACGCAGGACCTGCGCGTTGTGCGCCGGAGAGCCGCCGATCAGATCGGACAGCTCGGCGAGCGGGATGCCGAGGTCGCGGGGGTCGAGGTCGTGCTCGTGGATGTCACCGCGCGTGACCTCCCAGATCCGGCTGTGGCCGGTCGTGGTGAGTTCATCGAGGCCGTCATCGCCGCGGAAGACGAGGGCGGTGGCGCCGCGGGTGCGGAACACGCCCGTGATCAATGGGACCCGCTCGATCTGCGCCACGCCTACCGCGTTCGCCTCGGCGCGCGCCGGATTGCACAGCGGACCGAGCATGTTGAAGACCGTGGGCACTCCGAGCTCCGCGCGCACGGCGCCCGCGTGCTTGAACCCCGGGTGGAAGGCTCCTGCCCATGCGAAGGTGATGCCGGTGCGGTCGAGGATGGTCGCGACCGCTGCGGGGTCGAGCGTCAGTTCGAGACCGAGCGCGCCGAGCACGTCGGAGGATCCGGACGCCGAGCTCGCCGCTCTGTTGCCGTGCTTCACCACGGGGATGCCGGTGGCGCCGATGATCACGGCCGCCGTGGTCGAGACGTTCACCGTGCCGACACGATCTCCGCCGGTTCCGACGATGTCGAGCACGTCCGGGGAGACGGGCAGAGGTACGGCGGCCTCGAGGATCGCGTCACGGAAGCCGACGATCTCGTCGATCGTCTCGCCCTTGGCACGAAGGGCGACGAGGAATCCCGCCAGCTGCGCTTCCGAGACCTCACCCTGCATGATGCGGCGCATGGCCCAGGTCGACTCCCACACGCTGAGATCGCGCCGCTCCAGAAGGGTCGTGAGCAGGTCGGACCAGGTCAGGGAATCAGCCATGTGTGCGATCCTATCGGCGTCGAGAAAACGTGCAGTCCGTTCACCGTGACCGCGAGGTGAGACGGTGTCCGGCGATTTCCCGCGGATTCACCGCCGATTCGCAGGCTTTTCTTAGGGTCTCCTAAGTGCACGAGAGGCAAAACCAGGCGCTCCGGTGCAAGAATCACCCCTGCGGATCGGCCATAATGGAGGAGTGACGACCTCAGCGACGTATGCCCCGGCGGCGAGAACGATCAAGCGGCCCAATCCGGTAGCTGTCGGAACCATTGTGTGGCTCGGCAGTGAAGTGATGTTCTTCGCGGGACTCTTCGCGATCTATTTCACCCTGCGCAGCACCTCCCCTGAACTGTGGGCGGCGCGCACGGAGCTGCTGAACGTTCCCTACGCCTTCGTCAACACGGCGATCCTGGTCTTCTCCTCGTTCACGTGCCAGATGGGCGTGTTCGCCGCAGAGGACCTGCAGCCGTACCGTATCGCCAAGGGCGAGAAGAACGCCGCAGGCCGTCGCCGCCTCTTCGGATGGGGCATGGTCGAGTGGTTCTTCCTCACCTTCGCTCTGGGCGCGATCTTCGTGTCCGGTCAGGTCTGGGAGTACGCGCAGCTCGTCGCAGAGGGCATGCCCATCAGCGCCGACTCCTACGCCTCGGCCTTCTACCTGACGACCGGCTTCCATGCGCTGCACGTCACCGGCGGACTGGTCGCGTTCCTCCTCGTCATCGGACGCGCCTACGCCGTCAAGAACTTCCGGCACAAGGAGGCGACGTCCTCGATCGTGGTGTCCTACTACTGGCACTTCGTCGACGTGGTCTGGATCGTGCTGTTCGTCGTTATCTACTTCCTGAAATAAGAGCGGAGCTGATCCCCGAGATGGCACGAGAGAAGAAGCGCCGTTCCTCCGGCCGCCGTAGCCCCCTGGCCGCGGCAGCCCTGATCGGAGCAGGCCTCATGATCACGGGCGCGGTGTACGCAGGCGCCTCGGCGGCGTTCGCGTCGACCGACACCCAGGCGGCTGCGGCATCCACACTGACGGTCGAAGACGGCGAGAAGCTGTTCACCGCCAACTGCGCCACCTGCCACGGCCTCGATCTGCAGGCGGCACTCATCGGAGCAGGCCTCATGATCACCGGCGCCGTGTACGCCGGAACGTCCGCGGCTTTCGCTGCGACCGACACCCAGGCCGCAGCGTCCACGACGCTGACGGTCGAGGACGGCGAGAAGCTGTTCCAGGCGAACTGCGCGATGTGCCACAACGTGGCGGCAGCCGGCGGCGCACTCACCGAGGGCAAGTACGCCCCGGCGCTCACGGAGACCAGCGCGCTGCACATGTACGCCGCCATGGTCACGGGCCCCCAGAACATGCCGGTCTTCGGCAACATGAACCTGTCGGACGAGGACAAGCGCGACATCATCTCGGCACTGCTCTTCCAGCAGCAGTCCGTGCAGATCGGCGGCGCGTCGCTCGGGTCTCTCGGACCCGTGTCGGAGGGCCTGTTCGTGTGGATCTTCGGCATCGGCGCCCTGGTCGCCATCACCGTGTGGATCACGGCGAAGTCCAACTGACGCTTAATCATCGAAGAGGAACGTACGAGGAGCACCATGGCACACGACGACGACTCGCAGGCTCTTGACAGGGCCTACCAGCCCTCTCCGGGGCTGGGTGTCGCAGTCAGCGATCCCGTGCAGAACCCCGGGCTGCCGCCGCACCGCGAGCGGATGACCGACAAGGACCCGCGCGCCGAGAAGGCTGCTGTCCGCACCGTCTACACGCTGTTCTACCTGTCTCTCGCCGGAAGCATCTGGGCGGTCGCCGCTTACATGCTGTTCCCGATCGAGAGCGGCGCGCTGATCGACATCCGCCAGAACAACCTCTTCATCGGTCTCGGCATCGCCCTTGCGCTGCTCGCTCTCGGTCTCGGCGCCATTCACTGGTCGAAGGCTCTGATGAGCGACAAGGAGCACATCGAGTACCGTCACCCCACTCGTGGCAAGGACTCGACCCGTGAGGCGGCCATCAAGGCGTTCGCCGACGCGAACGAGGAGTCCGGCTTCGGGCGACGCACGATGATCCGCAACTCGCTGTTCGCCGCAGTCGTGGCATCGATCATTCCGGGGGTCACTCTGTTCCGCGGTCTCGCACCGCACTCCACCCCGGAGGACCCCACAGCGGGAGATCCCGTGGTCCTGTTGAAGCAGACCATGTGGGACAAGGGGCAGCGCCTGGTGCGCGACCCCGACGGCACCCCGATCCGCGCGGCGGACGTCACCCTCGGGTCGGCTTTCCACGTCATCCCGGAGGATCTCGCCGAGCTCAGCCACCACGACGGCTACCTCGAGGAGAAGGCGAAGGCGATCGTGCTCATGATGCGCCTGCGTCCCGAGCAGCTCACCGAAGCCGAGGACCGCAAGGACTGGTCCTACGACGGCATCGTCGCCTATTCGAAGGTGTGCACGCACGTGGGCTGCCCTGTCGCCCTGTACGAGCAGCAGACGCACCACCTCCTCTGCCCCTGCCACCAGTCGCAGTTCGATGTGACGGATCACGCCAAGGTCATCTTCGGCCCGGCTGCACGTCCGCTGCCTCAGCTGCCCATCACCGTCGACGACGAGGGCTACCTCATCGCACGCAGTGACTTCACCGAGCCCGTCGGCCCGAGCTTCTGGGAGCGCCATTGAGCACCGCAACGCTGTCCAAGGACGAGCAGGACACCAAGGCACCCCTTGGCGGCCGCTTCGTCGGTGCTGCGTCGAACTACATCGACGAGCGCACCAGTCTCTCCGGCTTCGTCAAGGAGCTCGGCCGCAAGATCTTCCCCGATCACTGGTCCTTCATGCTGGGCGAGATCGCCCTGTGGAGCTTCGTCGCCGTGTTCCTCTCCGGAACCTTCCTGACGTTCTTCTTCGAGGCCTCGATGGTGGAGACGCATTACACCGGCGCTTACGCGCCCATGCGCGGCATCGAGATGTCCGCCGCACTCGAGTCGTCGCTGAACATCTCGTTCGACCTGCGCGGTGGCCTTCTGGTGCGCCAGATCCACCACTGGGCCGCACTCGTGTTCGTCGCCGGTATCGGTGTGCACATGCTCCGCGTGTTCTTCACCGGCGCGTTCCGCAAGCCCCGCGAACTCAACTGGGTGATCGGCTTCGTGCTGTTCGTCCTGGCGATGGCTGAGGGCTTCACCGGCTACTCTCTCCCCGACGACCTGCTCTCGGGCAACGGCCTGCGCATCATCGACGGCATGGTCAAGGGCATCCCGCTCATCGGCACCTGGACCTCGTTCCTGCTCTTCGGCGGCGAGTTCCCCGGCACCGCGATCGTCGGTCGTCTCTACACGCTGCACATCCTGCTGCTGCCGCTGCTCGTGATCGGCCTCATCGTCGTGCACCTCATGCTGATGATCGTCAACAAGCACACGCAGTTCGCCGGCCCCGGCCGTACGAACGACAACGTCGTGGGCTACCCGATGATGCCGGTCTACATGTCGAAGATGGGCGGCTACCTGTTCATCGTGTTCGGCACGATCGTCCTGATCGCCACGTTCTTCCAGATCAACCCGATCTGGAACTACGGACCGTACGACCCGTCCCCCGTCTCGGCGGGAACGCAGCCCGACTGGTACATCGGATTCGCGGACGGCGCGCTGCGCCTTGCTCCGTCGAACCTGGACATCGTGTTCCTCGACCGCACCTGGTCGTTCGGCATCCTGCTTCCGCTCGTCGTCCTCGGCCTGTTCATCGTGCTCGTGGCCCTCTACCCGTTCATCGAGGCGTGGGTCACCGGAGACAAGCGGGAGCACCACCTCGCACAGCGCCCGCGCAACGCGGCGACGCGCACGGGAATCGGCGTGGCCGGAGTCATCTTCTACGCGGTGCTGTGGGCTGCCGCCTCGTCCGACCTCATCGCCACGCACTTCATGCTGACGATGGAAGGCGTGATCCACACGCTCCAGGCTCTGCTGATCATCGGCCCGGTGCTCGGCTACTTCGTCGCCAAGCGCATCGCGATCGCTCTGCAGAAGAAGGACCGCGAGATCGTCCTGCACGGGTACGAATCCGGTCGCATCGTGCGCCTCCCCGGTGGCGAGTTCATCGAGGTGCACCAGCCGGTCGACACGTACGACCGCTGGAAGCTCATCGACGTCGACGGCTATGAGCCCCTCGTGGTCCGCCCCAACGACAAGGGCCGCATCCCGTGGACGCAGAACCTGCGCTCCGCGATCTCACGCTGGTTCTACGAAGACCGTCTCGCCCCGCTCACGCAGGCGGAGATCGACGAGGCCGACTCCCACCAGCACCATGTCACGGCTCAGAACGAAGAGACCGAGGCCGCCGAGATCCAGGGCGCGCACGAGCGCGCCGGCTTCCCGGACGCTCCGCTGTCACCGGGTGAAGAGACCCATATCGATGAGACGCCGAACACCCCAAGTTCGGTGATCGCCACCGAGCCGGTCAAGAAGCCCCGCAAGAAGTCGGACGACGGCGAGTAGTCTCACCGCTGTCCGGAAGGCCCCGTTTCGACTCGCTCGAGACGGGGTCTTCTTTCGTTATCCTCGAGAGGTGTCGTCCGTCGTACAGCTGCTCCGTTCCTCCGCCCTGGCCGATGCGCCGTATGCGAGTGCAGCCACGGCAACACCGGCGTCTCGGCTGATCTTCCTCGCTGGCGCCTGCCCTCTCGACGACGACGGGCGGACGGTGGCGCCCCATGACTATGCGGCACAGGCAGCTCGCTGCGTGGAGACGCTGAGCACCGCATTGGAGGCCGCCGGTGCGACGCTGACGGACATCATCAGCACGCGAGTGCTGGTCGCCTCCGCGGACCGCGCCGACCTTGTCACCGCCTGGGATGTCGTGCACACCGCTTTCGGGGACCACGAGGTTCCCAGCACCCTGCTCGGAGTGACGGTACTGGGCTATCCCGACCAACTCGTCGAGATCGAGGCGGTCGCGGCGGTGGCGGTGTGAGCGTCGTCATCCGTCCCGCGTCGACGGGTGACTACCTCGCGACCGAGCGCATCGAGGCGATCGCCGACACCGCGTTCGTCGATCGCTTCTCCCCGGCGGACTGGCCTGGGCCGACCAGTGCCGAAGACCGAGCATCCGCTCCTGGTTTCGTCCTCGTGGCCGAGGATCTGGACAGCGGCACGCCGATCGGGTTCGTTCAGGTGCTCGAGATCGAGGATCACGCGCACCTGGAGCAGCTCTCCGTGCTTCCCTCGCATTCACGGCGCGGACACGGTCGCCGCCTCATCGACGCGGCGCGCGACGAAGCGGCTCGACGGGGGCACGCGCAGATCACTCTGCGCACCTATGCCGACGTGCCGTGGAACGGCCCGTTCTACGAGACATGCGGCTTCGTTCCCTCTGAACCGGATACGAACTTCCTGCGCTCGCTGGTCGATGTGGAAGAGGCTCTCGGACTCATGGCCCACGGCCGCCGCATCCAGATGACCGCCGCTCTCCCCCGCTGGCAGGATTCCGCCGATCCCCGGCGGTAATGGGAGACGCGTGCCCGAGGCCTCAGATCTAGGCTGAATGCATGATCGAACGCACCGACTACTACGCAGCCAAGCTCGCCTACGAGACGGATGCCAGTGACGTCCACGCCGCTCGCAAGGCGGGCGAGAGCATCTACGTGATCGATGTACGATCCGACGAGGCCTGGGCTCAGGGGCGCGTCGCAGGCGCGATCCACATGCACTACAGCGAGATCGCCGCCCGTGCCCCCCTCGAGATCCCCGAAGACGCCGAGGTCGTCGTGTACTGCTGGAGCCCCGGATGCAACGCCGGCGCCAAAGGGGCGCTGGAGTTCGCCAAGCTCGGGTATGCCGTCCGTGAGATGATCGGAGGCTTCGAATACTGGGTGCGCGAGGGCTACCCCGTCGAAGACGCCGACGGGGTGCACCGACGCCCTGTCGACCCGCTCACCGGCATCGCCCGGGTACGCACTCGCGCGTGACGGCACCGGTCCCACAGGCCCGTTCAGCATAGGAAAAGGGCCCCTGCCGAAGCAGGGGCCCTTTTCTTCGCCTCACATCAGCGGGCGAAGTTGCCTCGGTAGTACTCGTACACCCAGCCCACGATCGCGACGACGAAGATCGCGAGTCCGATCGGAAGCAGGAAGTGCCCGACGGCCAGACCGATGATGAACACGGCCGCCGATCCGGCGAGCACGAGCGGCCACCAGGACCACGGGCTGAACTCGCCGAGCTCCGGGTCGCCGTCATCGATGTCAGCAGTCAGGATGTCCTCGGGCAGTTCGCCCCCCTGTGCAGAGTGCGTGCGGTCGAGGTAGAACGCGATCATCGCGCCCATGAAGGCCGAGAAGAACAGGGCGACCGTACCGACCCATTCGATCTGGTTCACGAGCGGGAGGTCGGGGTGGGCCAGGATGTTCCAGCCCGTGTAGATCACGCCGATCAGGGCGAAGAACGCGGTGAGGATCCACCAGAGGATGACGTTGTCGCGCATGTCTCAGTGCACCTCTCGCTCGGCGCCGGCGACAGGGTAGTCGGCGGCTTCCGGGTGGTTCAGGTCGAAGGCGGGACGCTCGCTGCGGATACGCGGGATCGACGTGAAGTTGTGGCGCGGCGGCGGGCAGCTGGTCGCCCATTCGAGCGAACCGCCATAGCCCCACGGGTCGTTGACCGTGACCTTGGGCGCCTTGCGCGCCGTGATCCACACGTTCAGGAAGAACGGCAGCATCGACGCGCCGAGGATGATCGCACCGATCGTCGACACCTGGTTCTGCCACGTGAAGTTGTCGTAGGACGAGTAGTCCGCGTAGCGGCGCACCATGCCCTCGACGCCCAGCCAGTGCTGGATGAGGAACGTCATGTGGAAGCCGATGAACAGCATCCAGAAGTGGATGTAGCCGAGACGCTCGTTGAGCATCCGTCCGGTCCACTTGGGCCACCAGAAGTAGAAGCCGGCGAACATCGCGAACACGACGGTGCCGAACACCACGTAGTGGAAGTGCGCGACGACGAAGTACGAGTCCGAGAGCGCGAAGTCCAGCGGCGGGGCCGCGAGGATCACGCCGGTCAGACCGCCGAACACGAACGAGACGAGGAAGCCGAGGGCGAAGACCATCGGAGTCTCGAACGTGACCGATCCGCGCCAGAGTGTGCCGATCCAGTTGAAGATCTTCACGCCCGTCGGAACGGCGATGAGCATCGTCATGACTGCGAAGAAGGGCAGCAGCACCGAGCCGGTGACGTACATGTGGTGAGCCCACACCGCGACCGACAGCGCCGCGATCGCGATCGTCGCGTAGACGAGGGTCTTGTACCCGAAGATCGGCTTGCGGCTGAAGACCGGGAAGATCTCGGACACGATGCCGAAGAACGGCAGCGCGATGATGTACACCTCGGGATGGCCGAAGAACCAGAACAGGTGCTGCCACAGCAGCACGCCGCCGTTCGCCGGGTCGTAGATGTGCGCGCCCAGCACGCGGTCGGCGCCGGCGGCGAAGATCGCCGCAGCCAGCACGGGGAACGCCATGAGGATCAGGAGGCTCGTGATGAGCGTGTTCCACGAGAAGATCGGCATGCGCCACATGGTCATGCCCGGTGCGCGCATGGTGATGACCGTGGTGATGAAGTTCACCGCGCCGAGGATCGTTCCGAAACCGGAGATTCCCAGACCCAGCATCCACAGGTTCCCACCCGCGCCGGGCGAGAACGAGGCGCTTGCGAGCGGCTGATAGGCGAACCATCCGAACGAGGCCGCACCCTGGGGCGTGAGGAAGCCGGCGACAGCGATGGTCGAGCCGAACAGGAACAGCCAGAAGGCGAAGGCGTTCAGACGAGGGAACGCGACGTCGGGAGCACCGATCTGCAGCGGCAGGATGGCGTTGGCGAAGCCGGCGAACAGCGGCGTCGCGAACATCAGCAGCATGATCGTGCCGTGCATCGTGAACAGCTGGTTGTACTGCTCCTTGGTGGGGACGATCTGCATCCCCGGAGCGAACAGCTCGGCGCGGATGATCAGAGCCATCACGCCACCGAGGAGGAAGAACAGCACCGAGGCGATGAGGTACATGTACCCGATCGTCTTGTGGTCGGTGGAGGTGATCCACTTGACGACGATGTTGCCCTTCTGCTCGACGCGCGAGGAGCTCATGAGAGCGGCCTGGCGCGCGGGCAGGGTCGTCGGTCGGGAGTGGGAGGCCTCGTCGGTGCGGGGTGCTTCAGTGGTCGACATGGCTTACTCCTCTCCTTCCGTGGAGTCGGTCTTCTCGGTCGTGCCCGGGTAGTTCGACAGACGGTCGTATGCGTCCGTGATGTCGCCGGTGTTGCCCTTCTCCTCGAGCGACTGGAGGTAGGCGTCGTACTCGGCCTGCGAGACGACCTTGACGTTGAACAGCATCATCGAGTGGTATTCGCCGCAGAGCTCGGCGCACTTGCCCTTGTACTCGCCCTCGCGGGTCGGGATGAACGACCAGGAGTTGTCCTTCCCGATGTACATGTCCTTCTTGTAGAGGAAGTCGATGATCCAGAAGGAGTGGATGACGTCACGCGACTGCAGGTCGATCGTGACCTTCTTGTCGACCGGCAGCACCAGAGTGGGCAGCTGCGACTGGTCGATGTCGCCGTTCGCGTTCGGCTGGGCCTGGATGCCCATGGTCCACACGGCGTCGGAGTTGTCCTCTTTCTCGCCGTCGTACTGGAAGTCCCACGCCCACTGCTTGGCGATCGCCGTGATCTCGACGTCGGGGTTGTCCCACTTGGCCTCGATCTCGGCCTGGTCACGCGCCGTGAAGAAGAACATTCCGACGACGAGGATGAGCGGCACGATCGTGTAGAAGATCTCGATCGGCATGTTGTACCGCATCTGCACCGGGAGACCGGTCTGGCCCTTGCGACGGCGGTAGGCGATCGCGGCCCAGCCCATCAGGCCCCAGGTGATCACACCGACGGCGAGGAGGACGATCCAGGAGTTCACCCAGAGCGACGACACGCGTTCGGTCTGGTTGGTGGCTGCAGGTCCACCCTCCACGAAGCCCGGGAGATAGCCGTGCTGCTCGGCGGTTGTACAACCGGCCAGAGCCACAGCTGCCACGACTCCCAGAGGGAGTGCGGCCCAACGAAGGCGGCGTTTCGAGGGCACGATGCACCTTTCAGATTGCGGACAGGGCACACCCAAGTCTAGGGCAACCTCACACCTGATTCATGCCAACCACGCAGGTTGACCGAGGGTGATCCGCTCAGTGGAAGCTGTCGCCGCAGGCGCAGGAACCGGCCGCGTTCGGGTTGTCGATCGTGAAGCCCTGCTCCGAGATCGTGTCCTTGAAATCGATGGATGCACCGTCGAGGTACGGGACGCTCATGTTGTCCACGATGACCTCGACACCGTCGAAATCGACGGTCTCGTCACCCTCGAGGAAGCGCTCGTCGAAGTACAGCTGGTAGATCAGGCCGGAGCATCCGCCGGGCTGCACGGCCACGCGAAGACGGAGGTCGTCGCGACCCTCCTGCTCGAGGAGGTTCTTCACCTTGGTCGCCGCGGCGTCGGTGAGGCTCACGCCGTGTGCGCTGGTGGTTTCTGCTGCGGTCAGGGTGGTGTCGCTCATGTTGCTCCTTCTGCCGGGCCGCGCTCGCGCACGGCTGTTGTTCAGATTTTACCCGCAGGTGCGCCCTGCAGGGTCAGCGTGCGATCTCGTTCATCCGAGACAGCATCAGCGCCTCGGTCGCGACCGCGTTGCGGAACGTCTCGAGGTGCAGCGACTCGTTCGGGCTGTGCGCCCGGGAGTACGGGTCCTCGACACCGGTGACGAGGATCTGCGCCTCGGGGAACTCCCGGACGAGATCGGCGATGAACGGGATCGACCCCCCGACGCCGAGATCGACCGGCGCCGCGCCATACGCGTCGCGCATGGCGTCCCGGGTCAGTGCCACGGCCCAGCCACTGGTGTCGACCAGGAATCCGTCGCCGAGATCCAGATCGGAGAACGTGAGCTCCGCGCCGTAGGGGGCATGCCGACGCAGGTGCGCCTCCAGGGCGCGATACGCGTCTTCACCGGTCTGTCCGGGCGCGACGCGGGAGCTGATCACCACCGTGACCTCGGGGAGGAGGGTGTTGGATGCCTGGGCCACGCTGGTGGCGTCGATCCCGATGACGGTCACGGCAGGCTTGTTCCAGATCCGGCTGAGGATCGTGCCGTCGCCGATCGGCGCGGTTCCCGGCAGGAAGCCCGCCTCGTCTCGCAGGGTCTCCTCGCTGTACTCAGGCGTATCGGCGTCTCGCACCGTCATGCCCTCGACCGCGACAGAGCCGTCGTCGTTCCACAGCGTCGACAGCAGCTTGATCGTCGCCATCATCGCGTCGGGCGCTGCTCCCCCGTACATGCCGGAGTGGGAGGCGTGGTCGAGGGTGCGCACGCGCAGTGTGAACCGCGCGTTGCCCCGAAGCGAGACGGTCAGCCCGGGGGTCGAGGAGTCCCAGTTCCCGGAGTCGGCCACGACGATCGCGTCGGCGCGGAGCGCCTCCTTGTTGTCGGAGAGGAACTGCGCGAACGAGCGGGAGCCGTATTCCTCCTCCCCCTCGACGAACATCGCGATGCCGAGTTCGAGGTCGTCGCCGAGCGTCTCCGCGACGGCGCGGATCGCGGCGATGTGGGCCATGATTCCCGCTTTGTCATCCGCGGCGCCGCGCCCGTACAGCCGCCCGTCCCGCACCGTCGGCTCGAACGGCGGAGTCTCCCAGAGCTCATCCGCTCCGGGCGGCTGCACGTCGTGGTGCGCGTACAGGAGGATGGTGGGCTTGCCGCCTCGCGCCGCCCGTCGAGCCAGAACAGCCGGCTGACCATGCTCATCGGTGCCGGGGATCGCCGCGCGCAGCACGCGCACCTCGTCGAACACGCCGGTGCCCTCCGCAAGTGCGGCCACGGCATCCGCACTGCGCTGCAGCTGCGTCTGGTCGAAGGCGGGCCACGCCATGCCGGGAATGCGGACGAGGTCGCCGAGATCGCTGAGAGCGGCCGGGATGCCGGTCGCCACCGCTTCCCGGATCGCCTGGTCGTTGTCGCTGGGGAGAGCAGGAGAGGTCATGCGAGTAATCTTAAGGTGATCCACCGCAATCGAACCGAGGAACCTCGTGCCCACTACCCCTGCTTCCCCTCCATCGAACGACGACGCCCCTGAGACGACCGTCGGCAAGGGACGCGCGACGCCGACCCGCGCGGAGCAGGAGGCGGCACGCCGCCGACCGCTCGTCGCGAACACCAAAGAGGCTCGCGCTGCGGCCAAGGCAGAGATGAACGAGCGCCGCAACCGCGCCCAGGCCGGCCTCGCCGCCGGCGAGGAGAAGTACCTTCCCGTTCGGGACAAGGGTCCGCAGCGCCGTTGGGTGCGCGACTACGTGGATTCCGGCTGGCACCCCGCCGAGTTCGTGATGGGCATCATGGTGCTCGTCATCCTCGTGTCGCTGCTGCCCCCCGCCTGGGCGATCGGCGGCGTCTCCGTCGGGGCGTGGGCCTACCTCGTGATGATGGGCTATCTGGTTCTGGCGATCGGCGGGATGATCCTGCTCGGATGGCGCGTGAAGACCAAGGCCGCGGCGAAGTTCGGCAAGGAGCGCCTGGAGCGCGGCCTGGGTTGGTACGCCGCCATGCGCTCTCTGCAGATGCGATTCATGCGCCTGCCGAAACCCCAGGTCAAGCGCGGCGAACGCCCCGCCTGACCTCCGACCTTCAGGCAGACGGATGCCCCGTGCTCGCTCGAGCACGGGGCATCGTCGTCTCGGCGACCAGGGCTCAGCGCCGGCGGAGTCCTCTGTTGATCTCGCGTCCCCAGAACGGCCCGCGGTAGAGGAAGGCCGTATATCCCTGCACGAGGGTGGCGCCCGCGTCGAGTCGTTCCTGCACATCGGCCGGAGTCTCGACACCGCCGACCGCGATCACGCAGAACTCGGCAGGCACGACCGAGCGCACGAGCCGCAGCACCTCGAGGGAACGCGCCTTGAGCGGAGCCCCGGAGAGGCCGCCGGCACCAGCCGACTCGACGGTCGCGGCATCGGTGCGCAGCCCGTCGCGGGAGATCGTGGTGTTGTGGGTGACGATGCCGGCGAGTCCCTCCGCGACGGCCATCTCGGCGATCGCGGTGATCTCCTCGTCTGCGAGGTCGGGAGCGATCTTCACCAGGAGCGGCGTGCTCCCTGATGCGTTCTTGACCGCCCGCAGCAGCGGCGCGAGGGTCTCGACCGCCTGGAGCCCGCGGAGCCCTGGCGTGTTCGGCGATGACACGTTCACCGCCAGGTAGTCGGCAAGCGGAGCGAGTCTGGTCGCTGACGCGACGTAGTCGGCCGTCGCGTTCTCGACCTCGACGACGCGGCTCTTTCCGATGTTCACCCCGATGACGGTGTTCGGAGCACCGCGTCGCAGCTTCGCGAGGCGGCGCGCGGCAGCATCCGCTCCATCGTTGTTGAAGCCCATGCGGTTGATCACCGCGCGGTCCTCGATCAGGCGGAACAGGCGCGGCTTGGGGTTGCCCTCCTGCGGGATAGCCGTGACGGTGCCGATCTCGACGTGGCCGAAGCCGAGCGCCGCGAGTCCGCGCACGCCGACGGCGTTCTTGTCGAAGCCTGCGGCGATTCCGAACGGCGAGGGGAACGTGTGCCCCAGCGCATCGACGGAAAGCGAGGGGTCGGGCTTGGTCAGTGCGCTCGTCACCCAGGAGAACGGCGGCACGCCGAGGACGCGGATCACCGCCATGCCGGCGTGGTGGGCGAACTCGGGGTCGAAGCGCGAGAGGACAGCGCGGAAGAGCAGCGGATACATCACTGCCAGATTACCGGTCGCGTGGCGGGTCTATTCGGCTCGAGGAGCCTTCAGATGATCGGCGCGCAGGTCGGAGATCGCGCTCTCGAAATCCTCGAGCGAGTCGAACGCCTGATAGACGCTCGCGAACCGCAGGTATGCGACCTCGTCGAGGTCTCTCAGCGGACCGAGGATCGCCAGTCCGATCTCGTTCGCGTCGAGCTGCGAGACACCGGTCTGTCGCACCGCCTCCTCGACCTTCTGCGCGAGCACCGCGAGGTCGCCCTCCGTGACCGGACGGCCCTGGCAGGCCTTGCGCACGCCCGAGATCACCTTGTCACGGCTGAACGGCTCCATGACGCCGCTTCGCTTGATCACGTTGAGGCTCGCCGTCTCGGTGGTCGTGAAGCGGCCGCCGCATTCGGGGCACTGTCGGCGACGACGGATCGAGAGTCCGTCATCGCTGGTGCGCGAATCGATGACTCGCGAATCGGAGTGGCGGCAGAAGGGGCAGTGCATGGTGTCTCAGCGTACCCGCTCAGTCGGACGACGGATCCGTGAAGCGCGCTTCGACGGCCTCACCGTGCGCAGGGAGGACCTCGGCCGCGGCGAGGGAGACCACCCCCGACCGCACCTGCGCGAGCGCGGCGTGGTCGTATCGGATGACCTGCTGCGGACGAAGGAACGTGTAGGCGCCGAGTCCCGGAGCGTACCGCGCCTGTCCCCCCGTCGGGAGGACGTGGTTGCTGCCCGCCATGTAGTCGCCCAGGCTCACCGGGGTCTGGTCGCCGACGAAGACCGCACCGGCGCTGGTGAACACGGATGCCACCTCCTCCGCGCCCTCGATGTGCAGCTCGAGGTGCTCGGGCGCATAGGCGTTGCTGAAGGCGGTGGCCATGGCGCGGTCGTCGACGAGCACGATCGCCGACTGCTCGCCGGCCAGAGAGACGGCGACACGCTCTGCGTGCCGAGTCCTCGCCGCGCGCTCCGAGATCTCCGTTGCGACACGCTCCGCGAGTTCCGGCGAGTCGGTGACGAGAACCGCGGAGGCCTGCTCGTCGTGCTCGGCCTGGCTGATGAGGTCGGCGGCGATGAGACGGGGATCAGCCGAGGCGTCCGCGACGATGAGGATCTCAGTGGCTCCGGCTTCGGAGTCCGTGCCGACCACGCCGGCGACGGCACGCTTCGCTGAGGCGACGTAGTTGTTGCCGGGGCCCGAGACCACATCGACCGGGTCGAGACCGAGTTCTTCGACGCCGTAGGCGAGCGCGCCGATTGCCCCCGCTCCCCCGATCGCGTAGACCTCGTCGATGCCGAGCAATCCCGCGGCGGCGAGGATCGTCGGGTGCACGCGTCCGCCGAACGCCGCCTGAGGCGGAGAGGCCAGCGCCACCACGGTCACACCCGCGACCTGTGCCGGCACCACGTTCATCACGACGCTGGACGACAGCGGCGCTTTGCCCCCGGGGATGTAGACCCCCGCGCGAGCGACTGGCTGCCAGCGCTGCGTGATGACGGCACCGGGCCCGATCTCGGTGGTGCGGGGTTCGGGCACCTGGGCGGCCGAGGCGAGGCGCACGCGGCGGATGGCTTCTTCGAGCGCCGCGCGGACCCCGGAATCCACCGTAGCCAGCGCCTCGGCGATGTGCTCTTTCGGGACCCGGATCTCGTGCCCCGACACGCGGTCGAAGCGATCGGCCTGCTCGCGCAGTGCCTGCTCACCCCTGTTGCGGACGTCCTCGACGATGCGAGCGGCGGTGTCGAGCGCCTCCGCGCGCGCCTGAGCGGCGCGGGGAACGGCCGCGAGCATGTCGGAGGGCGAGAGCTCTCGCCCTCGCAGATCGATGGTGCGCAAACGCGTCAGCCCTTCGTGATGTCGGAGATGTCGTGCAGGTAGCCGATGCGCCCGTCGTCATGACGCACGACGTAGGCGCCGCCGCGGTCTTCGATCACGAGAGCCCACGCCGTCGGTCCGATCTGGAAGATGGCCTCGCCGCGCTCGTCGTGCACGTCTCGCTCGGTGGGCGCGAGGATCCAGAAGGGCTGCTGTTCAGCCGCGGCGTATCGCGGGTTGGTGGCCTCGACGTCGATCTCTTCGACGGCCGGTTCGGCGGCCGCGGGCTCGGTTGCGGGCTCGACGACTGCGGTCTCAGCGGCCGCAGCCTGGACTGTCCAGGTCTCAGCGGTCGGTTCCGGTGCGACGGTCTGAGCGATCGGCTCGACGGCATCCGTCTCGGGGGTGACCAGCGCGACGATGCTGTCGGTGTCGTAGGCGATGTCTTCGCTCGACGATCGGCGCGAGTATGCGGGTGTGTAGTCCTCATCGGGAACGACCTGCTCGGTGCCGATCCCGCCACCGGAGGCGTGAGCGGACAGCGGGACCTGCGAGGCGATGTCGACGCGAGCGATCTCGTCCGTCGCGTTCGCACCCGAGAGCTCGACGTCCAGGGGGGCGTTCTCCGGCGCGGCCGCCGGAGCCGCCACGGCCACAGGCTCGGGGCGGGGGCGGGCGATGACCGGGCGCACGGGGTTCGCCGCGCGGTGCGCGAGCGTGACGAGCCGTCCCTGGAAGTCCTCCTTGAGGCCGGGGATGATCGGCGCGAAGACCGTCAGCGCCACGAGCGCGAGCGAGGTCACGACGAGCGCGATGCCGCTCCAGCTCAGCGCCCAGAACCCGCTGCCGATCGCTCCGGCGATCGCGAGCCACAACCGCCCGACCAGGACGATGGCCGCCACCGAGAAGGCGACGGAGGCGAACTGGTCGATCCCGAGCGAGCCGACACGACGGATGCCGTCGGGCGAGAACCGCCGCAGCACCAACAGGAAGACCGCAGCCGTGGGAACACCGACGGGCAGCACCCATTCGATGCCCGTCGACCAGAGCGAAGAGTTCACGACGATCGGGAAGAACGACAACACGAAGTGCGCGATCCAGACGCCGACGATCAGCAGCTCGCGGAGCGTGAACCCGAGGATGCCGTACTCCGGCGTCACCTCGTCGTCGTACAGGACGCCGTCGTCGATGAAGGCCTCGTCGTCGGCGGGGGCGGAGACGAGGTCCTCTTCGGGGTTCTCGTCATTGCGGAGGGGGAAGTCCGTGCTCATGAGAGTGGTCCTTTCGTCCGGGCGCGGCACCTGCGAGATGGGGCGCGCCCAACGCGACCCGATACTACCGGGTGCGCCGGAGAGCATGCTCAGGAAATGGTTGTCGGTGTCGCTTCATGACCGCTCGGCCCGCGGCAGGATCGCACGCGGGTCGAGCGAGGTCATCCCAGACAGGAGGGCCCGAGAAGCGACTTGAGATCGCCGAAGAGATCGGCGGAGACCTTGACGGGCATGGGAACGTCGAACACCTTCGCCGTGCCGCCTCGGTGCACGCGCAGCACGACCTCGGTGTCGCCGTTGTGTCGACGGAGCACCTCGGCGAGTTCGTTCATCACGCGTTCCGTGGCCCGCTGCTCGGCGAGCACGAGAGCGAGCGGCCCCGATGCGTCGAAGGAGCCGATGTCCGGCGCGAAGGCCGACTGCGCATGCAGGTTGAGGCCGTCGTCGCGTCGGGACACACGCCCCCGAACGGCCAGGATCGAATCCTGCTGGAGGACGTGCTGGAACTCGGTGTAGGTCTTGCCCATGAACATGACCGTCACCTCGCCGTTGAAGTCCTCGACCGTGATCATGCCGTAGGGGTTGCCGCTGGCCTTCGCCACGCGGTGCTGCACGCTCGTCACGAGGCCCGCGACCGTCACCTGATCGCCGTCCTGCATGTCCTCCGAGTTGTTGAGGTCATGGATCGAGATCGACGCGTGCTTCGCCAGCGGGACCTCGAGGCCCGCGAGCGGGTGGTCGGACACGTACAGGCCGAGCATCTCACGCTCGAACGCGAGCTTGTCCTTCTTGATCCACTCCGGACGATCGGGCACCTTCGCGGGCGGCGCCTCCTCCATCTCGTCGTAGAGACTGTCGAAGTCGAAGCCGATGGCTCCCTGCGCCTCGTTCCGCTTGCGGTCGACTGCGGCCTCCACCGCATCCTCATGGATCTCCATGAGCGCGCGGCGGGTGTCTCCCATCGAGTCGAAGGCCCCCGCTTTGATGAGGGACTCGACCGTGCGCTTGTTCGCGACGTGCAGCGGCACCTTGTCGAGGAAGTGGTGGAACGACGTGAACCGCTCGTCCTTGCGTGCCTTCACGATGCCGTCGACGACGTTGCTGCCGACGTTGCGCACTGCACCCAGCCCGAAGCGGATGTCGTCGCCGACGGCGGCGAAGAAGTTGATCGAGTCGGAGACGTCGGGCGGGAGGACTCTGATGCCCATGCGACGGCACTCGTTCAGGTAGAGCGCCATCTTGTCTTTGGAGTCGCCGACGCTCGTGAGGAGAGCCGCCATGTACTCGGCGGGATAGTGGGCCTTGAGGTAGGCCGTCCAGTACGAGACGAGACCGTAGGCGGCCGAGTGCGCTTTGTTGAAGGCGTAGTCGGAGAACGGCAGCAGGATGTCCCACAGCGCCTTGATGGCCCCCTCGCCGAAGCCGCGCTCCTTCATGCCCCCTGAGAAGCCCTCGTACTGCTTGTCCAGCTCGGACTTCTTCTTCTTTCACATCGCGCGACGGAGGATGTCTGCCTGGCCGAGACTGAACCCGGCGACCTTCTGCGCGATGGCCATGACCTGCTCCTGATAGATGATCAGGCCGTAGGACTCCTGCAGGATCTCGGCAAGCGGCTCTTCGAGCTCGGGGTGGATCGGGGTGATCTCCTGCTGGCCGTTCTTGCGCAGCGCGTAGTTCGTGTGCGAGTTCGCCCCCATGGGGCCCGGCCGGTACAGCGCGATGAGGGCTGAGATGTCACCGAAGGTGTCGGGCTTCATCAGGCGCATCAGCGACCGAAGCGGCGGGCTGTCGAGCTGGAACACTCCGAGCGTGTCGCCCTTGCCGAGCAGGTCGTATACCGCGCGGTCGTCGAGGGCGAGGTGCTCGAGGTCGAGTTCCTCGCCGCGGTTCATCCGGATGTTGTCGAGCGCATCCGAAATGATCGTGAGGTTCCGCAGCCCCAGGAAGTCCATCTTGATCAGGCCGAGCGTCTCGCACGACGGGTAGTCGAACTGCGTGACGATCTGACCGTCCTGCTCGCGGCGCATGATCGGGATGATGTCGAGCAGGGGCTCGGACGACATGATCACGCCGGCGGCGTGCACGCCCCACTGGCGCTTCAGCCCCTCGAGACCGAGCGCGCGGTCGAAGACGGTCTTCGCCTCGGGGTCGGTCTCGATGAGGGCGCGGAACTCGCTCGCCTCTTTGTAGCGGGGGTGAGCCGAATCGAACATGCCGTCGAGCGGCATGTCCTTGCCCATCACGGGCGGCGGCATCGCCTTGGTCAGCCGCTCCCCCATGCTGAACGGGAAGCCGAGCACTCGGCCGGCATCCTTCAGCGCCTGCTTGGACTTGATCGTGCCGTAGGTCACGATCTGCGCCACGCGCTCGGAGCCGTACTTCTGGGTGACGTAGTCGATCACCTCACCGCGGCGACGGTCGTCGAAGTCGACGTCGAAGTCGGGCATCGAGACGCGATCGGGGTTGAGGAAGCGCTCGAAGATGAGCCCGTGCTCGAGCGGGTCGAGGTCGGTGATCTTCATGGCGTACGCGACCATGGAGCCTGCGCCGGATCCGCGGCCCGGGCCGACGCGGATGCCGTTGTCCTTCGCCCAGTTGATGAAGTCGGCGACGACGAGGAAGTAGCCCGGGAATCCCATCTGCAGGATGATGTCGGTCTCGTACTCGGCCTGCTTGCGGACCTTGTCGGGGATGCCGTTCGGGTACCGGTAGTGCAAGCCGTTCTCGACCTCTTTGACGAGCCAGCTGTCTTCTGTCTCACCGTCGGGCACCGGGAATCGCGGCATGAAGTTGGCGGAGGTGTTGAACTCGACTTCGCACCGCTCGGCGATCAGCAGCGTGTTGTCGCAGGCCTCGGGGTGGTCGCGGAACATCTGGCGCATCTCGGCGGCGGTCTTGATGTAGTAGCCGTCGCCGTCGAACTTGAACCGGTTCGGATCGTCGAGGGTCGAACCGGACTGCACGCAGAGGAGAGCGGCGTGCGCGTCGGCCTCGTGCTGGTGCGTGTAGTGGGAGTCGTTGGTGGCGACCAGTGGGATGCCGAGATCCTTCGACAGTCGAAGCAGATCCGTCATGACGCGGCGCTCGATGGAGAGCCCGTGATCCATGATCTCGGCGAAGTAGTTCTCCTTGCCGAAGATGTCCTGGAACTCGGCGGCGGCCGCGCGCGCCGCGTCGTACTGCCCCAGCCGCAGGCGCGTCTGCACCTCACCCGACGGGCAGCCGGTGGTCGCGATCAGGCCCTTGCCGTATGTCTGCAGCAGTTCACGGTCCATGCGGGGCTTGAAGTAGTAGCCCTCCATGCTCGATCGCGAGCTCAGCCGGAACAGATTGTGCATGCCCTGCGTGCTCTGACTCCACATGGTCATGTGGGTGTAGGCACCGGCACCGGAGACGTCATCGCTCTTCTGGTCGGGCGATCCCCACTGCACGCGGGACTTGTCGCTGCGGTGCGTCCCAGGGGTGACGTACGCCTCGAGTCCGATGATCGGCTTGACGCCGGCGGCCTGGGCTGCGCGGTAGAACTCGAACGCCGCGAAGGTGTTCCCGTGGTCGGTCACGGCGATCGCCGGCATGCCGTACTCAGCGGCCGCCTGCGTCATCGCCCCGATCTTCGCCGCACCGTCCAGCATGGAGTATTCGCTGTGGACATGCAGGTGCACGAAGGAATCTGAAGCCATGCTTCGAGTCTACGGCGGAGCCCCGACACCGGAGGTCGGTGCCGGGGCTCGGAGAGCGGATGCTGCGCCTATGCCACCGCCGAACGATCTCGCTTCGCTGATCACGCTTCAGATCCCCGGGGATGGAGAACGGTTCGAGTGGGCTCAGGGCAGTCCATCCACGACGCTCATCGTGTATGTACTCCGCGAATCGGGCACGTCGGCAGGGATCATCCCTTCGCCCACTTCGCTCGTCGTCGAGATCTCCGTGACGAGCCCCGTCGCGATGTCGATCGTGATGGTGAAGCGTGTCAGAGAAGTCTCGGCGGAGTCCGCTCCGGCGAGGTGCGAGTCGAATGTCACGGTGCGCAGGCCGTGCTGCTCCGGCCCGACTGTTGAGCCGGGAAGGAGACTGAGAGCCTGGTACATCGAGGCGCGCAGGCCGGGGTCGCCGACGTTGTACGACAGCAGCCCGATCAGCAGCCAACCGACCTTGCCATCGTTCCAGCCTGCATAGTCATCGCCCTGCCGGGCCTTGATCCAGTCGATCATCGCCGAGGGATCCCTCGGCATGGTGTTGAAGTACCAGAGGATGTCCTCCGCGCCGCTTTCCGGAAGCGACGGCGCACCTCCGGCATGGAGGGGATGCCCGCCGCTGCCCTCCATCGACAGTACGGACTCCAACTGTCTTTCGGCCTCCGGCTGGTCTCCGAAGACGGCCACGACCTCCGCCGGCCCCCACTCCCGATACCAGGAGTCGCTGAGATCGGCGGGCGAGTACTCGGCACCGCTGCTGCGGATCACCCACGCGCTGGTAGCCGTCTCTCGCGACCCTCCGTATCCGGGTTGACCCCACGTGTCGAAAGAGGAGTCGTAGACGCCCAGGGTCTCGTGGGTCCATGATCGACGCAGATATTGTCCTGGCGCGAGCACGGACGGCTGAAACTCCGCCGCCGCGATCGCTGCTCCCTGCAGCACCTCGGGTGCCGACGCTGCAACCGGCGACGGCACAGGTGTGGGCGTCAGCGTCGCGTCCGGCGATCTGGTCGGGACGGCCTCGACTTTCGGTTCCGGCTCCGGCGTTCTCAAGGCGCCGGCGACGAGCACGACAGCCGTCACCGCCGCCGCCGTGCCGACCACCGCTCCGGCCAGCAGCCACGGCCGCCTCGCAGTGCGAGATCGCGCGGGTCTCAGTTCCGCCTGCATCTCCTTCAGCAGCAGCATCCGCGCAGCCACAAGGTTCTCGTCGTCGCCCTCGATCTCAGGCCTGATCTCCTGAACCTTCTCAAACACGTCCAACGGTCTCTCCCTTCTGCTCCTGCTTCTCGAATGCCCGGATCCTCCGACCGGAGTCCAGCCTCTTCCGAACGCGGTTCAACCGCGATCTCACTGTGCCGACGGGCACACCGAGCGCCTCGGAGATCTCCTCATAGCTCAGTCCGTGCCAGGCATAGAGCAGCAGCGTCTCCCGGTCCCGCGGCGCCAATGCGGCGATACGGATCTTCATCGTCGCGACCTCGCGCTCCGCATCCACGCGGCTCATAGCCTCGTCCAGCCCACCCAGGGAGGAATGGTCCTGTTGAGTGATCGACGCGGCGAACGACTGCCAGTGCTTGGCCTCGACGGCTCGATGCCTGCGGATCAGCCGAGACGCGATGCCGAGCAGCCAGGGCAGGGCCGACTCCACGCCTGAATCGAAGTCCACCCGCCGGCGGAATGCGACCAGGAACGTCTCGCTCAGCACGTCCTCGGCAGCACTCCGGCCGACCCGATACGCGGCGAATACGTTCACCGCGCTCGCATGCCGGTCGAAGAGCTCGGCGAACGCGGCCGGCTGGTCTAGAGATCGTCTGATGATCTCGCTGTCTGTGCTCACACTGTCTATTGTCTGAGCGTCTCCGATGAGTTCACGGTTTCTCGATTCGCGTGAGATTCACCTCAGATCGAGCCGCATCAGCACCCGCGGGAAACCATCGAGCACCGAACCGGTATCGGCGGCCTTGGAGAAGCCGGCCGACTCGAAAAGCGAGCGGGTGCCGGCGTACGCCATCGTCAAGTTCACCTTCTCCCCTGCGTTGTCGACCGGATAGCCCTCGAGCGCAGGCGCCCCACGCTCACGCGCAAAAGCGATCGCCCCCTCGATCAGAGAATGCGATACGCCCTGCTTGCGGTGTCCGGGTCGTACCCGGAAGCACCAGAGCGACCACACATCGAGATCATCGACATGCGGGATGAGGCGGTTGCGGGCGAAGCTCGTGTCTCGCCGCGGGTGAAGCGCCGCCCACCCTACTGGTTCGCCGTCGAGATAGGCGATCACGCCTGGCGGCGGATCCTGATCGCACAGCTCCCTCACGCGATCGGCCCTGGCCTTCCCCCGCAGAGCGACGTTCTCCTTGCTGCCGATCCGATAGCTCAAGCAGAAGCACACGTTGGACGCGGGGTTCTTCGGCCCGACCAGCGTCGCGACATCGTCGAAATCGGTGGCGGGGCGCACCTCGATGCTCATGCATCCAGTGTGGCCCTCACCACCGACATGGCGGACTACTCCGCCTCGACGATCCTCTGATCCGTATTCGAATAGGTGATGAGATCGGCGATGCTGCCCACAAGTCCCATGCTCACGTTCAACAGTCCCGGCTCGACGTCCGTCAGAGGCGGCGGCGTGTCGGTCCCGATCGTCAACGGCGCTCCACCCATCGACGAGGCGCTGATCGATCCGATATAGACCGACACATCGCCCTGCAGCGACATCGTGTCGGCAGTCGTGACGAGCCCCGGCCCGTCCGGCGGGCGGACGGTGAGCGAGAATCCCTTGATCGTGATGGAGTCGGCACTGATCTTGAGCGCGCGGATGCTGCCGCCGTCGACCGTGGGCACGCTCACGATCGAGATGCCGCTGAGTCCCGTGAACGACAACGACTCAGACCCCATCGACGCCGGCGTTCCGGTGAACACCGGCGCTCCGGCGTCGACCGGCGCCTCGACAGCCTCTACGGGCGCCTGCGGCGCCTGAGGATCGGAAGGGACGACCGGCGTCGACGGATCGACCGGAGCGGTCGGTTCGATCGGGAGCACCGGCGTCGTGGGCGTCGTCGGCGTGCCAGGCGTCGTCGGCGTGGGAGTAGGCGTCGGCTGCGGGCAATAGATCAGCGGGATGCAGATTCCGGCGTCACGCATACCCGGCGCGGATGCCGCCCCCAATGTGAGCGGCGTCGCCACCATCACCGCGACAAGAGCAGCCGCGACGCCCATGCGTCGGCGGATCACGTCGACGTCGCCTGTTCTGCGTCTCCGCCGACATCGGATGCCGTGGCCTTCGGCCCCATCCAGGCGACCACGAGGATACCGCCCACGGTCGACAACAGCATCCCGATGAGGAAGCCGCCGAGGTTGACGCCGATCAGCGAGTAGATCGATACCGCGAGGGCGATCACGCCGTAGAAGATGTGGTGCGCGGGCATGGAGATCGCGAGAACGCCGAGAAGCAGCAGCACGATCGGGATGATCGTCGCCTGCATACCCTCGATGCCCATCTGCACGTGCAGGTGTCCGATGTCGAGCTGCCCGGAGAAGAACATCTCCACTCCGCCGATCGCGATCAGCAGCCCGCCGATGAACGGCCGCTGCCGACGCCATGCCCGGAACCCTCCGGTCGTGGACGCGGATGAGGCCACGTCTTCCTCCATCACAGCATCCGCTCCGTTCAGAAGCATCCCTGCGAGCCGTCCGTGAGCTCGAGAGTCATCCCCGTGAGTGTGAACACGGATGCTTGAGTGCTCCATGCCGTCTGCTGGAGGTTCGCGATCGAGATCGTGTCGGAATCCTGCGCGAAGTCGCCGGCGCTGCCCTTGGCGCCGGTGTTGACCGTCGACGCGTCGACGCCGATGCGGATCTGGCCGAATGAAGCATCGCCCTTCAACCCCGTCATGCCGATCTGCAGGTCGGTGGCCGTCGCCGGCTTGCCGCCCCCGCCCGCCTTGATCAGCACTCCGACCGTACCGAGCGGCGTCTCGGTGATGACGGACTGGCACAGGTCGCTGAGAGTGGCGCTCTTGATGTTCGCGATCGCGACCGTGTGCTCGACACCCTCCGTGTCGGTCGCCACGCCCGCGTACTGCGAGAATCCGGTGCCCTCGAGCTGGCTGGCGCCGATCTGGAACTGACTTCCGGAGACCGCGAACGACACGGGCACCGCACCCTGAGCAACGCCTCCGAGCAGCGAGGCGGCGATGATGCCCACCGGTACCGCGACGAGCGTGATGCGCCCCGCGTGCGACGCGGTGGCCCTGGACAGGGTCTTCGAGACTTTCGGGAACTTCATCGATCCTCCTCTTTCGCGCGTACGACTCCGTACGCGCGATCCTCCTCGATCCTAAACGCAATTGACTCAGAGTCAACACCCGATCTGGTTAGGCTTCTCGCATGACTTCCGAGCCGCGTTCCCGTCTCAGTCCCGAGCAGCGGCGCGCCCAGCTCATCGCGATCGGTGTGGCGTTCCTCGCCGAGCATCCGCTCGATGAGCTCACGATCGACGAGCTGGCGAGGCGTGCCGGCGTATCGAGAGCGTTGATCTTCCATTACTTCGAGAGCAGACAGGGCGTCGAGCGCGCGATCGTGACGACGGCTCGCGACAGCCTGCTGCTTGCGACCGAGCCGCGTGCCGAGCTCGCTCCTCGCGAGCGCGTGCACGACACCCTGCTGCGCATCGCCGGCTTCGTCCGCGAGCACGGCGGCACGTTCTCATCCCTGATCCGCGGAGTCGCCAGTGGCGCGCCCGAGGTGCGGGCGATCGTCGACGAATCCCGCGAGCTGAACGCTCAGCGGCTTCTCGAGGCGTTCACGGAACTCGGGAATGCGGATACGCCTGCTCTCCGCGTGGCCTTGCGCGCCTGGGTCGCGTTCACTGAAGACACTCTGCTCGAGCTGATCGTGGATCGGCGAGCCGACGACGAGGCCGTGGTGGAGTTCCTGGAGCAGACTCTCGACGGCGTGGTCGAGGCCGCAGCTCGAGCGCGCTTCTAGTACTCGGGCGCGCTTCTAGTACTCGCCTGCGCGCAGCACCTCGAGGGCGTGCACGAAGTCGGCCGGGTACGCCGACTCGAACTGCACCCGCTCCCCCGTTGCGGGATGAGTGAAGGCGAGCTGATGCGCGTGCAGCCACTGCCGGGTCAGGCCGAGCTTGGCCGAGAGAGTCGGGTCGGCGCCGTACAACGGGTCGCCGACGCAGGGATGCCGCAACGCGGCCATATGCACCCGGATCTGGTGCGTCCGCCCCGTCTCGAGATGGATCTCGAGCAACGAGGCGCCGCGGAAGGCTTCGAGGGTCTCATAGTGGGTCACGGACGGCTTGCCGTCGGGGGTGACAGCGAACTTCCACGAGTGGTTCGGATGCCGCCCGATCGGCGCGTCGATCGTTCCGACCAGCGGATCGGGATGACCCTGGACGACGGCGTGATAGATCTTCTCGACCGTGCGTTCCTTGAACGCGCGCTTGAGCGCCGTGTACGCCGTCTCGGTCTTGGCCACGACCATGAGACCGCTCGTGCCGACATCCAGCCGATGCACGACGCCCTGACGCTCGGGGGCGCCGCTCGTCGCGACACGGAAGCCCGCGGCCGCGAGAGCGCCCACGACGGTCGGCCCCTCCCATCCGAGCGAAGGGTGCGCCGCGACGCCCGTGGGCTTGTCGACCACGACGATGTCGTCGTCGTCGTACACGATGCCGAGCTCGGGCACCGCGATCGGCACGATCCGCGGCTCCTCCTTCGGCTGCCACTCGACATCCAGCCAGCCACCCGCTCGGAGCTTGTCGGACTTGCCGAGGGTCGTTCCATCGAGACTCACGCCTCCCGCCGCAGCGACGTCGGCGGCGAAGGTGCGCGAGAAACCCAGCATCTTCGAGAGCGCCGCGTCGACACGTACGCCGTCAAGGCCGTCGGGGACGGGAAGCGACCGCGACTCCACCCTCAGCGTCCTTCGGCGGCAGCGTCGGCGTCGATCTCGGGAGACGGGCCGTCTTCATCCGTGTCGACAGCCTCAGCGGAAGCCGCAGCAGCCTCGGCCTCCTCATCGGTCTCGACGACGGCGTGATCCCGTTCGCGGGTGCCGTCGAATCGCAGACCGAACACCACGAGCAGTGCGACGGAGATCATGCCTGTCACGATGAAGATGTCGGCGACGTTGAAGATGGCCGGGAGCATCCACGGCATCGAGATCATGTCCACGACATGCCCGACTCCGAAGCCGGGCTCGCGGAACAGACGGTCGGTGAGATTGCCGAGCACACCTCCGAGCAGACAGCCGAGCACTACCGCCCACAGGCGGGACTGCAGTCCGCTGGCCTTCCAGATGATCACGACGGCGACGACGGTCAATGCGATCGTGAAGATCCACGTGACCTCGGAGCCCAGCGAGAACGCCGCTCCGGAATTGCGGATGAAGTACAGCTGGAGGAACTCCCCGAGCACGGGGACCGGTTCTTCGACCGGCAGGTTCGCAACGGTGAGGTACTTCACAAACTGATCGGCGGCCAGCACGATCGCTGCGAGAATCGCAACGATCGTGCCGGCCGCCGACCGACGAAGGGGACGGCGTCCTGACAAGAGGGCGCCTTACAGACCGATCGCGGAGACCGGCGTGGAGTCCGTCGACGCGGACTTCTCGTCGAGGTCGCGGAGCTGTCCTTCGATGTAGCTGCGCAGCTGCGTGCGGTAGTCGCGCTCGAAGTTGCGCAGCTCTGTGATCCGTGCCTCGAGGGTGTTGCGCTCGCGCTCGTGGCGTGCGGTCTCTTCACGCTGCTTGGCCTCGGCCTCGGAGCGGATGCGGTTGACCTCGTTCTCGGCGTCGGCGATGAGCTGGTTGCGCTTCGCCTCGCCCTCGGCGACGTGCTCATCGTGAAGTCGCTGTGCGAGTTCGATGATGCCGGCGGTCGCCGTGGCGGAGCCGGAAGGAGCGGCTTCCGCAGCGGGGGCGGGGGCTGCCTCGACGACGGGAGCGGGAGTCGGCGCCTGCGCGACGGCCGGAGCGGCCGCAGCCTCGCCGGACTCGTATGCCGCGAGCTTCGCCTTCAGCTCAGCGTTCTCTTCGAGGGCCTTGCGCCACTCGATGACGATCTCGTCGAGGAAGTCGTCGACCTCGTCCGGGTCGAACCCGTCCTTGAAGCGGACGTGCTGGAACTGCTTGGTGACGACGTCATCCGGGGTAAGTGCCATGGTGGCTCCTTCGATGAGTTCGGTGCCAGTTCGATGAACGGCGTTTCGTTATGTGGCGCGAACCCGGGGCGCGCACCTGCCAGCCAAGCATAGCCCCCGCATCCGTCAGCCGCGATGTCGCGACACCCAGGCAGGAAGGACTCCTCGGCGATATGTCAGATGAAGATCCGCACGATGTTCATCAGGATCAGCACGACCAGGACGGTCAGCGAGAAGCCGAAGTCGAGCGATATCGTCCCGAGCCGCAAGGGCGGGATGATCCGCCGGAAGAACCGGATCGGCGGGTCGGTCATGGTGTAGACGACCTCGGCGGCCACGAGTCCCGCACCCTTCGGACGCCATCCACGATTGAACATCGGGATGTAGTCGAGGATGAGTCGCGCGAAGAGGACCAGAAGATACAGCAGCAGCGCCAGATGGACGATGCTCGCGATCAGTGAGACGAGCCCCACGGGGTTACTGCTGATCGAAGCCCGCAGAGTCTGCGTCTGCGTGCGCGATTCCCCCGTGACCGGACACCGCGATGTTCTCCGGCGAGAGCAGGAACACCTTCGAGGTGACGCGCTCGATACGGCCGTAGAGGCCGAGAGAGAGACCGCTGGCGAAGTCGATCAGACGGCGCGCGTCCGCGTCGCTCATCTGCGAGAGGTTGATGATGACCGGCACACCCTCGCGGAAGCTCTCGGCGATGAGCTGAGCATCGCGGTACTGCTTCGGGTGCACGGTGAGAATCTCGTTCACTGCCCCTCCTGCGGGCTGACGCACGGCGACCGGGCGGCGCAGCGGCGTGATCGGCGCCGGGGCCGGCTCCTCACGCTCACGCTCACGCTCGCGGTGCGAGCGGGCCGGGGCCTGCGTCTCTTCTTCGTAGACCTCTTCCTCGTCGGCGAGGCCGAGATACACCATGGTCTTCTTCAGCGGGTTACCCATTGTGTCCTCCGGTTCGAACGATTCGGGCGGGTCTTGTCACAGGTTAACCCCGGTCCGGCCGGGGTCCCGTGATTGCGGAACCGATCCGCAGGTGTGTCGCGCCCGCGAGGATGGCTTCGGTGAAGTCACCGGTCATCCCCGCCGAGATCCAGTCGGCGGCGGGGTCGAGAGAGCGGATGCCGTCGGCGACGGTGCGCAGACGGTCGAATGCCGACGCGGGTTCCTCGTCGAGGGGGGCCACCGCCATCACTCCGCGCAGACGCAGGGACGGAAGGGAGAGCACGTGCTCCGCCAGTGCAGCCGCCGCATCAGGCGCGACGCCGCCGCGGCCGGGGTCATCGGTGAGGTTGATCTGCACCAGGACATCGAGGATGCGGTCGTCTTCCGCCGCTCGATGCAGCGCATCGGCGAGACGGTCTCGATCGATCGAGTGCACGGCGTCGGCACTGCGACGGATGGCCGCAGCCTTGTTCGTCTGCGCCTGTCCGATGAAGTGCCAGCGCAGGTCGTCGAGGTCGCCGAGCTCAGCGGTCTTCGCGCTGAGCTCCTGCTGCCGGTTCTCCCCCACCTCGCGCACGCCGAGAGCATGCAGGTCGCGCACGAGAGAGGCGGGATGGAACTTCGTGACGACGATGCGGGTGATCTCGCCCGCATCGCGTCCGGCGAGGCGCGCGGCGTCGGCGATCTTCTCATCGATCGCCGACAGCCGCGCTCCCAGCTCCGAGGTCACTTCAGGAATTCAGGGATGTCGATGTCGTCGTCGACGATGGCCGGCTCGATGCTGGTCGTCGAGTAGCGCGGCGTGGTGTCGACCTCGACGGCATCCGCCTTCTCGGTCGCGCTCTCGGCGAGGGCGACCTCGGGAAGGACCGCGGGCTCGGGACGCGAGACGACCATCGGGTCGAGGCGCAGAGAGGGCCCGCCACCGTCGAAGCCCGCCGCGATCACCGTGACGCGCACCTCGTCGCCGAGAGTGTCGTCGATGACCGTTCCGAAGATGATGTTCGCCTCGGGGTGCGCAGCTTCCTTGACGAGGTCGGCCGCGTCGTGGATCTCGAAGATCCCGAGGTTCGACCCGCCCTGGATCGAGAGCAGCACACCGTGCGCGCCCTCGATCGACGCCTCGAGCAGCGGCGATTCGACTGCGAGCTCGGCGGCCTTGATCGCGCGGTCGGCGCCGCGTGCGGAGCCGATGCCCATGAGAGCGGATCCGGCCCCCTGCATGACCGACTTGACGTCGGCGAAGTCGAGGTTGATGAGTCCCGGGGTGGTGATGAGGTCGGTGATGCCCTGCACACCGGCGAGAAGCACCTGGTCGGCGGTGGCGAAGGCCTCGATCATCGAGATGCCGCGGTCGCTGATCTCGAGCAGACGGTCGTTCGGCACCACGATGAGGGTGTCGACCTCTTCCTTCAGCTTCGCGACACCGGCTTCGGCCTGGCTCTGGCGACGGCGCCCTTCGAACGAGAACGGCTTGGTCACGACGCCGATGGTCAACGCACCGATCGACTTCGCGATCCGTGCGACCACAGGGGCGCCACCGGTTCCGGTGCCGCCGCCCTCTCCCGCCGTGACAAAGACCATGTCGGCGCCGGTCAGCGCCTGCTCGATCTCCTCCGCGTGGTCTTCGGCCGCGCGGCGCCCGACCTCCGGGTCTGCACCGGCGCCGAGACCGCGGGTGAGTTCACGACCGACGTCGAGCTTGACGTCGGCGTCGCTCATCAGCAGCGCCTGCGCATCCGTGTTGACGGCGATGAACTCGACTCCGCGGAGGCCGAGGTCGATCATGCGGTTGACGGCGTTGACGCCGCCACCGCCGACGCCGACGACCTTGATCACGGCGAGGTAGTTCTGGTTCTGGCTCATGGCCGGCCTCCGAATAGTCGAGCCTTCTACGTTTTCTGACCGATATCGGAATGTGAACCTTAAACCTCAACTAGAGGTGTAAAGTGTTTCCCAGTATCGGTTTCTCTTGTTCGAAGGTAAGCGCCACGGTTGCGCGCGCCCGCAGCGACGCGGGCGTGTCGCGCCTTTGCCGACGAAACCGGTCAGCCGATGACCGCGACCTCGGGCGAGGTCACGTCGATGGTCGACGCCTCGGGGTTCAACGCGATGGCTCTCGCGAGCGTGACGCCCTTCAGCGCGGACTCGTCCTCGCTTCCCCACACGACCGTGAGGCCCGAGCTCAGGGTGAGCGTCACGTCGTCTGCGGTGCTCGCGCGCACGCCGGTGAGGGCCGCACGGACATCAGCGGGAAGCGAGCGCACGACCAGGCCGGCGCTCTCGAACGCGCGCGAATCGGTTCCGCCCGTGATCTCGAGCAGCGGCTGCCCGGCGGGCTGGTCGCTCGTGGTGGACAGCACGACCCCCGCGGCATCCACCAGCGTGTAGCCGGCGTCCGAGCGGATGACGCCGACGGGAGTGCGCTCGACGATCCGCACCGTGAGGTCGTGCGGGGGCTTCGCTTCGAGCGCGTACGTCTCGATCAGCGGAAAGGCGAGCAGCGCCGCCTTGACCTTGCTCGTGTCGACGAGCGCCAACGGCGTGCCGAGCTGCGCATCGAGGGCCGACTCGACCGTCGCCGGGTCGAGCGTCGTCGCGCCGACGACCGTGATCTTCTGCACCGCGAACAGGGGGCTGTATGCGGTCGCCACGCTGCCGCCGATGAGCAGGATCAGCGCGCCGACGACGCTCAGCCAGAGGACGCGACGCCGACGGGACCGCTGTGTGAATCGACGGATCTCGGAACGCAGCGCCCGGCGTCTGGCGCGGGCAGCACGCCAGACGTCGCGGGCGCTGGTCGGCTGTTCCGATTCGACGGCCTCGTCGACGATGTCCGGCGCATCCACGGGCTCCTCGATCTCGCGGATTCGGGAGATCGACCGCGCCGGCTTCTCCTTCTCACGAGCGTTCTCCCGATCGACCGGGAGCGGAGCGGGCCGACGCACGGATCAGCCCTCGGCGGATCCGCGCAGCGACTCGAGCACCTGCGGGATGATCTGGTACACGTTGCCGCAGCCGAGGGTGATCACGAAGTCGCCCTCGCGCGCGACGCTCGCCGTGTAGTCAGCGGCCTGCTGCCAGTCGGCCACGTAGTGCACGTGGGCCTGATCGTCGAAGGCGCCGCTGACCAGTTCTCCTGTGACACCGGGAACCGGATCTTCGCGCGCGCCGTAGACGTCGAGCATCACCGTGTGGTCGGCATAGGTCTCGAGCACGTCCGCGAACTCCCGGAACATGTGCTGAGTGCGCGAGTAGGTGTGCGGCTGCTGGATGGCGATGATGCGCCCGGTGCCGGCGATCGAGCGCATGGCCTCGAGTGCGGCGCGCACCTCGGTCGGATGGTGCGAGTAGTCGTCGTAGACCGTGACGCCACGTTCTTCACCGTGCTTCTCGAGACGGCGGACCGTGCCGGCGAATCCCTCGATCGCTCGCGCGGACTCCTCCAAGCCGAAGCCCAGAGCGCGCAGCACGGTGATGGCGCCCGCGGCGTTGATCGCATTGTGCAGGCCCGGCACGGCGAGCTGCAGGCGGACGCTCTCTCCCGCGTGAGTGATCGTGGCGGACACGCCGGCCTCAGCGCGCACCTCGGTGACCCGTACGTTCGCGTTCTCGGCGAGGCCGAACGTGATCACATTGGGGTGCGACAGCCCGGCGCCGACCCGCAGCGCACCGGGGTCATCGCTCGAGATGACGACGGCCTCCGTCGCGGCGTCCGCGAAGCGCACGAACGCGTCGTGGAACGCCTCGTCCGAGCCGTAGTGGTCGAGGTGGTCGGGGTCGACGTTCGTGATGAGCGCCACTGCGGTGTCGTACAGCAGGAACGTGCCGTCCGATTCGTCAGCCTCGATCACGAACAGCTCGCCGGTGCCGGTGGCGCTCGACGTGCCCAGCTGTTCGATGACGCCACCGTTGACGAAGTTCGGGTCGACGCCGAGAGCCTGCAGGGCCGTCACGATCATGCCGGTCGACGTCGTCTTGCCGTGCGCGCCCGCGACGGACACCAGTCGTCGGGATCCGATCAGCCAGTGCAGCGCCTGTGAACGATGGATGACGTGCAGGCCGCGCTCCTTGGCGAGCACGAACTCCGGGTTCTCGGGCCAGATCGCACCGGTGTGCACGACGGTGTCGGCGTCACCGAGATGAGAGGCGTCGTGGCCCACGTGGACCGTGGCCCCCGCTGCGGCCAGTGCCTGCAGATTCGCGCTGTCGGCGCGGTCGGAACCCGACACGCGGATGCCAGCGTCGAGGAACATCCGGGCGAGGCCGCTCATCCCCGAACCGCCGATGCCGATGAAGTGCGCGGAGGTGATGTTCTCGGGAATCGGAAGGGAGAGGTCGGGTCTGATCATGGCTTCTCCAGTTTACGTTTCATATCTGCGTGTCGACTCGCTGGGCTCGCTCAACGGCCGTGGTTCGCGGTGCCCAGCGCCCGGTCGACGAGCGCGATCACGTTGTCGGTGCCGCTGCGGGTCCCGACCTGCTCCGCCGATGCCGCCATCTTCGCCAGACGCTCGGCGTCTCCGAGCAGGGGGACGACGATTCGGCGCACGGCGTCGCCGTCGAAGGTCGCGTCGTCGAGAAGCTCGGCGGCGCCGGCTGCCACGGCGGACGCCGCGTTCAGGCGCTGCTCGCCGTTGCCCACCGAATACGGCACGTACAGGGCCGGGATGCCGAGCGCGCTGATCTCGCTGACCGTCGCCGCACCCGAACGGGACACGATCAGGTCGGCGAGCGCGAAGGCGAGGTCCATGCGATCGACGTAGCGGCGCAGGGCGTAGCCGGGCACCTCGGGATCCGGGAGCTCGCTGCGCTCTCCCGTCACGTGAAGCAGCTGCCAACCCGCCGCGAGGATGTCGGCCCAGGAGCCGGCCAGCGCCTCGTTGAGCCGTTGCGCGCCCAGAGACCCGCCGAACACCAAGAGCACGGGGCCTGCGGCATCCAGTCCGAAGTACTCGGCCGCCTCGTCGCGGCGGGCCGAGCGGTCGAGTTCGATGACTTCCCGGCGCAAGGGCATCCCGACGACCTCGCTGCCGCGCAGCGGGGTGCCGTCGAAGGCGACCCCGGTCGCGGCGGCGCGCCGTGCGCCGAGCACGTTCGCGAGTCCAGGCTTCGCATTGGCTTCGTGCACCACGAAGGGGATCCCCTCGCGGCGAGCCGCGACGTAGGCGGGAGCCGAGGCATAGCCGCCGAAGCCGACGACGACGTCGACGCCGTGCGCGCGGATGTGCTCGCGCACCTGTGCGATCGCCCGCCGGAAGCGGCGTGGGAACGCTACGGCCTGCGCGTTCGGCCGGCGAGGGAACGGCACCTTGTCGACGATCAGCAGCTCGTAGCCGCGAGCAGGGACCAGACGAGACTCGAGGCCTTCGGCCGTGCCGAGAACGAGGACGGATGCTGCGGCGTCGCGCTCACGCAGCCCGTCGGCGACGGCGAGCAGAGGGTTGACATGGCCGGCGGTGCCTCCGCCGGCAAGAAGGTACGTGGTCACCTGGTGACTTTACCCCGCTCGACTGCGGGGATCGTGCGCGCGAAGGCCAGAAGAACCCCGCACGCGATGAGCACGGCGAGCAGCGCGGTACCGCCCTGTGACATGAACGGCAGGGGCACGCCCATGACGGGGAACAGACCGATGACGACGCCCACGTTGAAGATGGCCTGCCCGACGATCCAGACCGTGATGCCGCCGGCGGCCACACGGATGAACGGGTCGTTCGTCTTGCGGATGATGTGGAAGACGCCGATCGCGAAGGTCGCGAACAGCGCGAGCACGACCAGGCATCCGATGAGACCCAGCTCCTCGCCGACGATGGCGAAGATGAAGTCGTTCCCCGCTGCGGGCAGCCAGCCGTACTTCTCCTGAGAGTTGCCCAGTCCGACCCCGAAGATCCCACCGGTCGCCATGCCCCACATTCCGTGGATCGACTGGTAGCAGTTCCTCTCGTAATCGCTCATGTCCGAGCAGACAGCGGTGATGCGGCGCATGCGGTCTTCGCTGGTCAGCGCGAGCGCGAGCACCGAGAGCACGCCGAGGATCACCGGGATGATGAACAGTCGCAGCTTGACGCCGGAGAAGAACAGGCAGCCCAGCATGATCAGGACGAGCACCATCGAGGTGCCGAGGTCCTTGCCCGCGAGCACCGTGCCGATGGCCAGCGCCGAGACGGGCACGACCGGGATGAACACCTGGTGCCAGGTGCCGAGCATCGTCTGCTTGCGCATCAGCACGTAGCCGATCCAGACCGCCAGGGCGAGCTTGAGGAACTCGGATGGCTGCAGCGTGAAGCCCGCGACCTTGATCCAGTTGCGGTTTCCGGCGTCTTCGATGCCGAGCGGCGTGAAGACGAGCATCTGCAGCGCCACGGCCCCGAACAGGGCCGGCCACGCCATCTTCTTCAAGAAGGCGATCGGAAGACGAGAGATCACGAACATGAGCGGGATGCCGAGCACGGCGAAGATGCCCTGCCGCAATGCGCCGTCCATCGGATTGGCGCCCTTGGACACGGCATCCGCACTCGTCGCGGACAGCACCATGACGAGACCGAAGATCGTCAGCAGCAGGGCCGTCGACGCGATCATCAGGAACTCGGTCGACACCGGCGTGAACCGCCGGCCGAGCGAGACACGTGCGGCGAATCCTCGCGACTCGGCGCGAGGAGGATCAGTGCGCGGGGTTCGGGCCACCTGCGTCATCGGCGCTCCCCCGGTCGATCCATTCCCGCACCGCTTCGGCGAAGCGGCGGCCACGATCCGCGTAACCGGAGAACTGGTCGAAGGACGCTGCGGCCGGGGCCAGCAGAACCGTCCCCTCGTCGCCAGCGACCCCCGCCGCGATCTCCACGACACGGTTCATGACCTGACCAGTCTCGCCAGCATCCACCTCGAAGACCGGCACCACGGGCGCGTGTCGTCGGAATGCCGCGACCACGGCTTCGCGTTCGACGCCGATCACGACCGCCGCGCGGGCCGTGCTCCCGACATCGGCGACCAGGTCGGCGATGTCGACGCCCTTGAGATCTCCGCCGACGACCCAGACGGCGCCGGGGTACGCGCGCAGCGAAGACGCCGCCGCGTGGGGGTTCGTCGCCTTCGAGTCGTCGACCCAGGTGACGCCGGCATGCCGGGCCACGACCTGGATGCGGTGCGCGTCGAGCGTGAACTTCTGCAGGGCCGCGTGGATGGCCTCCGGTTCGACTCCGAGCGAACGCGCGAGAGCACTGGCGGCGAGGATGTTCTGCACGATGTGCGGGGCCGACAGCCCTGCTTCCTCGAGATCGCGGAGCGTGGTGAGCTCCAGCGCGCTCCGAGCACGGTCGTCGAGGAACGCTCGGTCGACGACCAGCCCTTCGACGACGCCGATGTCGCTGGGGCCGGGGATTCCGAGGTCGAAGCCGATCGCCCTGGCGCCGTCGATCACATCGGCATCCTCGACCATGCGTCGCGTAGCTTCGTCGGCCTTGTTGTAGACGCAGGCGACCTTCGTGTTGCGGTAGACGAACGACTTCGCCTCGCGGTAGGCCTCCGCGCTTCCGTGCCAGACGAGGTGATCGTCGGCGAGGTTGAGGCACACCGAGGCGTACGGGATCAGCTCACCCTCGGGGAGAGACTGGCCGATGTACCAGAGCTGGTGGCTCGAGAGCTCCACCACCAGGACGTCGAAGCCTGCGGGGTCGCGCACCGCGTCGAGCACCGGAACGCCGATGTTGCCGCACGGCGCGGCGCGCAGCCCGCCCTCGACGAGCAGCGACGCCGTGAGCTGCGTCGTGGTCGTCTTGCCGTTCGTGCCGGTGATGAGCACCCACTCCGCGGGGGTGCCGTCTGCGCGCGTGACCTTGTCCCGCACGCGCCAGGCGAGCTCGACGTCGCCCCAGATCGCGGTGCCGTGCTCTTGGGCCCACCGGATCACAGGGTGCGCGGGCGAGAATCCCGGCGAGGCGATCACGACCTCGGGGTCGAAGTCGACGAGAGCCTGGGGCACGCTGGAGAGAGAACCGAGCTCGAGGTCCGCACCGATCACGGGCAGCAGCCGGGCGTACTCCTCCTCTGCCGACTCGGTGAGCACCAGAACGGCAGCACCCAGTTCGGCGAGAGTGTCGGCGACCGAGAATCCGGTCATCGACAGCCCGAGCACGGCCACGCGGAGGCCCGACCAGTCGGAATTCCAGCTCGTGAGCGACGCAAGACGCGGCTCAGCTGACACGGGTGAGCCACTCGACGTAGAAGAGTCCGACCGCCGAGACCGCGAGGAGTCCGGCGATGATCCACAGGCGCACGACGATCGTGACCTCCGACCAGCCGCGCATCTCGAGGTGGTGATGGAAGGGACTCATCAGGAACAGCCTCTTGCCGCGCGTGATCTTGAAGTACGCGCGCTGGAGGATCACGGAGCCCGAGGAGAGGACGAACACTCCCGCGATCACGAAGAGCAGCAGCTCGGTACGGGTGAGGATCGCCAGCGCCGTGATGACCCCGCCGATCGACATCGAGCCGACGTCGCCCATGAAGACCTTCGCCTTCGGCGCGTTCCACCAGAGGAAGCCGATGAGGCTGGCCGCGAAGGCCGCAGCGATCACGGAGAGATCCAGCGGATCCCGCACCTCGTAGCATCCGCCGATCGCCGCCTTCTCGATCGACTCCCCCACGCACGACTGCTGGAACTGACGGAACGCGATCAGGCCGTAGGACGTGACCACGAGGATGCCGGCGCCTGCGGCCAGGCCGTCGAGGCCGTCCGTGAGGTTCACGCTGTTCGACGTGGCGACGCCGATGACCGAGATCCAGACCAGGTAGAGGATCCAGCCGCCGATCACGCCGAAGACGAACAGGTTCAGCCACGGGATGTCGCGGAAGAGCGAGACGGCGCCGGATGCCGGGGTCTGCCCTGACCGGTTCGGGAAGTTCAGAGCCACGATGCCGAAGGGGACCATCACGAGCAGCTGTCCGATGATCTTGCGCCAGCCGGAGAGGCCGAGACTGCGCTGGCTGCGCACCTTCATGTAGTCGTCGATGAAGCCGACCGCGCCGAATCCGATCATGACCCAGATCAGCAGCAGGGCGGAAAGCGAGGGCACACCGCCGCCGACGAACACGCCGGTGAAGTAGCCCACCAGCGTGCCGAGGATGAAGATCACCCCGCCCATCGTGGGGGTCCCCCGCTTGGCCTCGTGGCTGGGGTTCTCGATCGCCTCGGGGGTGCGGATGACCTGTCCCCAGCCCCACGTGCGGAACAGTCGCAGGAAGACGGGGGTCAGGAAGAGAGTGAAGGCGAGCGAGATGGCCGCCGCCATGATGAGGGACCTCACGAGAACAATTCTCCCAGACGATCGCCGAGATGCCGGAGGCCTACGGAGTTGGATGACTTCACGAGCACTCGATCCCCGTCGCGGAGCTCGGTGCGCAGGTATTCGAAGGCGCTGTCCTGATCGGGGAAGTGCACGGCCTCGCTGTCCCACGAGCCTTCGCCGATCGCAGAGATGTAGAGCCTGCGCGCCTCAGGGCCGACGACCACGATGCGCTGGATGTTCAGCCGCACCGCGAGCAGGCCGATGCGATCGTGCTCCTCTCCCGCGGTCTCGCCGAGCTCGCTCATGGCGCCGAGGACCGCGACCGTGCGCTCACCGGGGCCTGTGATCTGCGCGAGCGTACGCAGGGCGGCGGCCATCGAATCGGGGCTCGCGTTGTACGCGTCGTTGATGATGCGCACGCGGTCGCTGCCCATCGGCTGCATGCGCCAGCGCTCGGCGATCTCGAGGGTCTCGAGACGGGCGATGGCGTCTGATGCTGCGACGCCGAGCACTCCGGCCGCTGCGATCGCGGCCATCGCGTTGTTGACGTGGTGAGCGCCGAGCACACGCAGGTGCAGCGGCATCCGCTCACCCGCCGCCTCGATCTCGCAGGTGGTGCCGGATGCCGTCACGACCAGATCGTGCGCGCGCACGTCGGCCGCAGCCGACTGCCCGAAGCCGACCACGCTCATGCCGCGCGATCTCGCGAGCTCGCGCATCGCCGCGACGCGGGGGTCGTCGATGTTGAGCACGGCCGTGCCGTCGGGACGCGCTGCAGCGACCAGCTCGGACTTCGCCTTCGCGGTCTCCTCGATGCCGCCGAAGCCGCCCGCGTGGGCCATGCCGACCATCAGCACGACGGCGACGTCGGGCTCGACGAGACCGGCCAGATGAGCGATGCTGCCCGGCGCCGCGGCGCCGAACTCGCTGACGAGGAACCGCGTTCCGTACGTGACGCGCAGCATCGTCACGGGAGCGCCGACCTCGTTGTTGTACGAGTTGATCGGCGAGACGGTTTCGCCCTCGTCGGCGAGGATGCGGGCGAGGAAGTTCTTGGTCGTGGTCTTGCCGTTGGAGCCGGTGATCCCCACGATCTTGAGGCTCCCCGCCGCGCGCACACGCGCGACGACTTCGCGAGCGAGCGCCGCGAGGGCTGCCACGACGTCGGCGACGACGATCTGCGAGACCTCTTCGTCGACCGGACGCTCGACGATCGCGAGTGCGGCGCCGGCGGCGACCGCATTCCCGACGAATCGGTGGCCGTCGGTCTCCGCCCCTGGCTTGGCGACGAAGATCGCCCCCTCTGCCATCGTGCGGGAATCGGTGTCGACGACGCCGTCCACGACGGTGTCCGCCGTGTCGGGGTCGACGAGGCGCAGTTCACCGCCGATGATGGCGGCGATCTCAGCGAGCGACAGGGCGATCATGACATCTCCATGCGCGGCATATGCCGGCTATTCGAACTTGGGAAGCAGCGCGTCCATCGGGACGGTCGAGGGCATCACGCGGTAGGTCTTCATGACCTGTGTCATCGCCTTCTGGAAGGCGGATGCCGTCGCAGCCGATGATGTGATTCTAGTCGGCTGGTCGAGAGTGACGATCACGACGTACTGCGGATCGTCGACCGGCGCGAAGCCCACCATGCTCGTGTAGTACACGCCGGCCTTGTACCCGCCGTTGCCGTCGGGGATCTGCGCGGTACCCGTCTTGCTCGTGACGCGGTAGCCAGGAACCTTGATGCGCTCTGCGTTTCCACCCTGCACCGCAACGTTCTCGAGCATGCGCGTCAACTCGGCCGCGGTCTCGGGCTTGATGATCTGCTCCTTCTCGGGAGCAGCAGCCTTGTGCACGGTGCCGTCGGCATCGGTGCACGACTCGATCAGCGACAGGCCGATCTTCTCCCCGCCGTTGGCGATCGCCTGGTAGGCGCCTGCGACCTGGGGGGCGGTGACGGTGAAGTGCTGGCCGAAGGTCGTCGTGTACAACGACTGGTTGTCCCATTCGCTCGTCGGATGCAGCTCTCCGTTCGTCTCGCTCGGGAACCCGACGGTCTGCGTGCCGACGCCGAAACGCTGCAGGTAGTCGAAGCGGACATCCGGGCTGACCATCGTGCCGAACTTCGACAGTGCGACGTTGGACGAGTCGATCAGCGCTCCGGCCAGCGTGTAGTTGTACGTCGGGTGCACGAAGGCGTCGTTGATCACAGCGCCGTTCGGGAAGTGCTCCTTCGACGAGGCCGACACCGTCGGGCTGGTCGGGGTGACTCCGGCGTTCTCCATGATGGCGGCGGCCGTCACGGGCTTGAACGTGGAACCGGGCTCGAACGCGTAGGTGAAGAGCTTGCTGTACCAGCTGCTCGGCGACGAGCCGTTGAGGTTGTTGGGGTCGACCGTGGGCCACTCGGCTGCGGCGCGGATCTTGCCGGTCTTGACCTCCACGACCGTGACGGTGCCGCCCTGAGCACCCTGGGCCTGAGCTTCCTCCGCGATCATCTGCTGCATGTACCAGTTGAGGTCGCTGTTGATGGTCAGCTGCACGGAGCCGCCGTTCACGGCATCCGTCCGCTGCTCGCTGCCCGGGATCACGACGTCGTTCGTGCCCTTGCGGTAGGTCTCCTCGCCGTTCGTCGGCGCGAGGCACTGCGTCTCCATCTGCTCGATGCCCGCCTGAGCCTCGCCCGAGCCGTTGAGGAATCCGATCACGTTGCCGGCCACGGCGCCGTTCGGGTACACCCGGGTCTCGCGAGGATCGAAGTGCAGGTATGCGAGCTTCAGCGCCTTGAGTTCCGTGAACTGCTTGGCGTTGAGCCCCTTGGCGAGCTGGTACCACTGCGTGTCCGGGTTCTCCGCGCGTGCAGCCTCCACGCCGCTGCGCAGCTCGTCCGCGTTCAAGCCCATGATCTCGGCGATCTTCGTGGAAGCCTCTGCCCAGGGGAGCTTGGGCGGGTTCTCCTCGTCGGTCTCGACGGCGTTCATCGCCTTCGGGTCCATGTTCCAGTCGTAGACGGTCACGCTCTCGGCGAGCACTGTCCCGTTCGCGTCGACGATCGAGCCGCGCTGCCCCGGGATCGTCGTCTTGTCGCCCAGGTACACCAGCGATTGCGCCACGTGCTCATCCGCGCTCACGACCTGGATGTCGACGAGGCGCACGATGAACGCGCCCAGGATCGAGAGGATCACGGCGAGGGCGACGACGGTGCGTCGCCGGGGACTCCGGGTTGCTCGTGTCGTCATGGGTTCTCTCCGTCGGTTCTCTCTTGTGCGCGTCGTCAGCGTGTCTCAGGGCTCGGCAGGCCGTCGGTGATCGCCGGCGGAAGCTGCTCGGTCCCGGTCACGGCATCGTCGGTGACCGGTCCGTCGTTCGCGTCCGCCTGCGCGGGCGGGACGAGCAGCGAGTTGCTGACGGCGCCCGCGCCGTTGGGGTTGACCGTGGAATCCCACCCTGCGCCGGTGCCGGTGCCGAACACGGCTCCGTCGCTGAGCCGCAGGTACGCCGGTGAACCGGCGACGACCATGCCCAGCGCCGCGGCGCTGGTGGCCAGCGCCTGCGGAGAGCTGAGCCCCGTGAGCTCCTCCTGCAGGGCGTCTGTTCGAAGATCCAGCGTCCGCAGCTCGGAGTTCAGCGAGGCGAGCGTGTACGAATCCTGCGTGATCGCGAGCGACAGCCCAATCTGCGCGGCGCCGATGGCCATGGCCCCGCCCAGGGCGACCAGGGCGTACGCGAGCTTCGGCTTGCGCCGGGCGGTGGTCTTCGGCAGCGGCGTCAGATTCGGGCGCGGTGCCCGAGCGGGTGCGTCTGGCGCGACGACCGGCTTGCGTGCGGTGGCGTTCAGGCTCATGTGTTCTCTCGCACCTTCTCTGCCGCCCGCAACCGCACGGGGATCGCCCGTGGGTTTCGAGCACGTTCCTCATCGTCGGCGAGTTCGGCGCCGCGGGTGATGATCTTGAATTTCGGTGCGTGCTCGGGAAGCTCGACGGGCAGCCCCTTCGGCGCGGTCGACGCGGCGCCCGCGGCGAAGGCCTGCTTGACCAGGCGGTCCTCCAGCGACTGATAGGACATCACGACGATGCGTCCGCCGACGGCCAGAGCATCCATCGCGGCAGGGATCGCGTCGGCGAGCACGTTGAGCTCGGCGTTGACTTCGATCCGCAGCGCCTGGAACACGCGCTTGGCCGGGTGGCCCGCACGCTGTGCCGCGGCAGGCGTCGCCGCGATGAGGATGTCGACGAGCTCGCCAGAGCGTGTGATCGGCTTCTTCTGCCGGGCGTCGATGATGAAGCGCGCGTATCGGCCGGCCAGCTTCTCCTCGCCGTACCGTTCGAAGATGCGGCGGAGGTTGCCCTCGTTGTACGTCGCGACGACCTCGGCTGCGGTGAGGCCCGTGGTCTGGTCCATCCGCATGTCGAGCGGGGCGTCCTTTGAGTACGCGAATCCGCGCTCGGCCTCGTCGAGCTGCAGCGAGGATACGCCGAGGTCGAAGAGGATGCCGGACGCGCCCTGAGCGTGCAGGCCGATCTCGTCGTACACGGTGTGCACGAGCGTCACCCGGTCCTTGAAGCGGGCGAGCCGCTCCCCCGCGATGCGCAGCGCGTCGGTGTCGCGGTCGAGTCCGACCAGGCGGATGTTCGGGAAGCGCTCGAGCAGTGCCTCGGAGTGGCCGCCCATCCCGAGGGTGGCGTCGACGAGCACCGCGCCGTCCGCCTGGAGGGCGGGAGCGAGCAGCTCGACGCAGCGTTCGAGCAGGACGGGGGTGTGGATGTCTCGGAGGTTCATGATCTTTCTCGGGTTGACCTTCGGCTCTGATCCCCCTCCGCTTCTCGACCCGGCACCGGGGAAGTGTGTCGGGGCGGGAGCGGCGGGGCATCACAGCCGTGGTCAGAAGAGTCCCGGAATCACCTCCTGCTCGAGGTCGGAGTAGGTCTCCTCGCCGGCGGCGAGGTAGGCGTTCCAGCTCTCGGCATCCCAGATCTCGGCGTGGGCGCCGACTCCGGTGACGATGAGCTCCTTCTGAAGCCCCGCGTACTGACGCAGGTGCTGCGGGATGGTGATGCGGTTCTGGTTGTCGGGCATCTCCGCGCTTGCACCGGAGAGGAACAGGCGCATGAAGTCGCGCGCCTGCCTGTTCGCGAGCGGCGCCTGACGGATCCGCTCGTGCATGGACTCGAACTCGGCCGTGCTGAAGACGTAGAGGCAGCGCTCCTGCCCTCGGGTGACGACGATGCCGCCGCCGAGGTCTTCGCGGAACTTCGCGGGAAGGATGACCCGTCCCTTGTCGTCCAGCTTCGGAGAATGCGTTCCCAGCAACATCAGCCATCACCCCCTCTGCGTCCGGCCAACTCGAGGTGCGCCCCACTTTACTCCACTTCCCTCCACATTCCTACGCTCTTTCTGGGAAATACCAGCACTTTCGATTCCGCGCATGCTCGAATTCCGCGTGATTACGCGGTGGAGAGGAGTGGAGGGCCAGTGGAGGAAAGGGGGAGCCGTGTGGAGCCCGGACGGCGGACAGCAAAAAGGCCCGGATGCTCAGCATCCGGGCCTGTGAAGTGTGGAGAGGTCAGTGACCGTCTTGGCGGCGATCCCATCGGTCGTTCATGCGATCCATGAACGACGCGGAACTCTGCTGCTGCGGCTTCTTCTTGACGCCGTCACGGGGAGCGGCCGGCGTCGGACGGCGCACAGGGGTGACCGCCAGCATCACTCCACCGAGCATGGCGGCGAACGCGACGACGCCGATGATGATGCCCCAGACGTCGCCGACGATGACTCCGGCGATCAGACCGCCGATCCCGACGAGGAGCAACAGGGCTCCGTACACGAGATTGCGGTAGCTCAGAGCGCGGTCGCCGCTGGGCGCGCTCACGACGTCGGCGTCGTTGTGGAGGAGATGGCGTTCCATCTCGTCGAGCAGACGCTGCTCCTGTTCGGAGAGTGGCATTTCGTCCCCCTCGGGTATCTTCCGACCATTCTACGCGCGCCTCGCCCGACTGGGGTAGCCGTTCGGGACCGGATTGGCTTTACGTATGCTGGGAGTCGTGCCGTCACCCACACTCGTCTCCGACGCCGTCGCTGATCGCCTGCACGTCTTCGTGGAGCGGATGCGCGCGGAGGCTGTGGAGTACGGTCCGGACGCAGCCGCCCTGATCGATGCCGGCGAACGCACGCTGGTCGGCGGCAAGCGGCTGCGCGCCCGGTTCTGCCATTCGGGGTGGCAAGCGGTCGCGCGTTTCGCCGATCGCGATGCCTCAGAGACGCCCGCCGTGTGGGACGTCTGCGCCGCGCTCGAGATCTTCCAGTCGGCTGCCCTCGTGCACGACGATCTCATCGACAATTCCGACACTCGCCGCGGGCGGCCGGCAGCACATCGCGCTCTCGAGGGCGCGCACGCGGATGCGGGCTGGAGCGGAGACGCAGCGGCCTTCGGCCGATCCGCCGCCATCCTGCTCGGCGATCTCCTCGTCGCATGGAGCGACGACCTGCTGGAGCACGCGCTGGAGAGGCATCCTCTCGCCCCGCGCGTTCGCCGCGAGTACGCACGTATGCGACGTGATGTGACCGTGGGGCAGTTCCTCGACATCGCCGAGGAGTCGGCCTGGAGCGTGAACGCCGCAGACTCGCACCTGGAGCGCGCCCTGCGCATCGTCTCGCTCAAGTCGGCCCGTTACAGCATCGAGCAGCCGCTCGTCCTCGGCGCGGCCTTCGCGGGCGCCGACGAGGAGCAGCTGAGTGCCCTGCGACGATTCGGGCACCCCGTGGGCATGGCTTTCCAGTTGCGCGACGACGTACTCGGAGTCTTCGGCGACTCCGCGATCACCGGGAAGCCCGCCGGAGACGACCTGCGCGAGGGGAAGCGCACCGCGCTCGTCGCCCTCACGCGACAGAGCATCGACATCTCGGCACGGAACCTGTTCGACGAGATGCTCGGGGATCCCGAGCTCACGGTCGAGCAGATCTCCTTCCTGCAGGCCACGATCAAGGCGTCTGGAGCACTCGGCCGCGTGGAGACGATGATCGACGATTACGCCATGGCCGCCGACCGGGCACTGTCCGGCGCTCGTCTCGAGAACGCGGCGGTCGGAGACCTGCGCGATCTCGCCCGGGCCGCGACAGCCCGTTCGGCCTGATCAGGCGAGCGTACGCGCGATGCGTCGCACTTCGCTCTTGTGGCCGGCGAGGAGCGCATCGATCGGCGAGCGTCCCATGGTCTCCTCCTCAGACAGCAGCCAGTCCACGGTCTCGTCGTCGGTGAAGCCCGCGTCCTGCAGCGCGATGATGGTGCCGCGCAGCGACGGGAGCGGGTGTCCGTCGACGATGAAGACGGCGGGAACGGCGAAGACGCCGCTGCGCTTCGAGCCCACCAGATAGTGCTCGTCGATCAAGCGGCGCACACGACCGAGCGGTTCGTCGAGAACCTCGACGAGGTCGGGCATGGTCAGCCAGGCGGACACGTTCTCAGTTGGTGCAGACACGTTGCCAACTATCTCACCTCTGCGCGCAGGACGCATATCTTCACTCCAGTAACAACTTTCACTTGGGTCACTCTTGTTGACTTCTGTTTACATACGTGCCAGCGTGGGCAGACGTCGAACAAGGGGGAACCGTGAGACTGAACACTGCAGCCCGACGCACCCGCTATCTGCAGATCGGCATGCCGGCGGCGGTGATCGGCACCCTCACCGGGAGCATGGCGGTCGTCCCCGCCACTGCGGACGTCGCCCCTGTTCATTCCGAGATCCGGTCGACTCCGGCCCTCCGCGTGGTGCCAGCTTCCGTTCCGACGGCCTACGTCGTCCAGCCCGGCGACACCATCTCCGCCATCGCGGAGCGTCATGGTCTGCGCACCGCTGACGTTCTCGCCTGGAACGGGCTCACCTGGCGATCGGTCATCTATCCGGGTCAGACGCTCTCCCTCGCCGGGACGAGCGCACCGGCCACCGTCCCCGCGGCCGCCCAGACCCACGTCGTCGTGGCCGGCGACACGGTATACGGCATCGCCCAGAAGTACGGCACCTCCGTCGATGCGGTGCTCGCCGCCAACGCGCTCACCCGCGCATCCGTGATCTACCCCGGTCAGAGCCTGCTCGTCTCGGGTGCTGCGGCCGCCGCCCCGGCAGTCGCACCTGCGACAGCCCCTGCGGCGGTGACGACCTCCGCAGCCGGTGCGCAGACGCACGCCGTCGTCGCGGGCGACACGCTCTTCGGGATCGCCCAGAAGTACGGCACGACGACGGCGTCGCTGTACGCCTGGAACGCGATGACCGCGCAGTCGATCATCTATCCGGGTCAGAGCATCGTCGTCTCCGCTCCCCCGGTGCAGCCCGGCGGCCAGCTCAGTGCGACGCTCGACGCCGAACAGGCGGCGAACGCGGCCCTCATCATCACGATCGGCCGTCAGCTCGGCGTCTCGGACCGCGGCCTCGCGATCGCCCTGGCCACCGCGATGGTCGAGTCCGGTCTGAGGAATCTCGATCACGGGGATCGAGACTCTCTCGGGTTGTTCCAGCAGCGCCCGAGCACCGGATGGGGCGCTGCAGAGCAGATCCTCGACGCCGACCGCAGCACGCGGGCCTTCTTCGGCGGTCAGAGCGACCCGAACGGGCAGATCACGCGCGGCCTGCTCGACGTCGCAGGCTGGGAATCCCTGCCGTTCACGGTCGCGGCGCAGACCGTGCAGATCTCTGCTTATCCCGACAAGTACGGGCAGTGGGAGACTCAGGCGTACCAGTGGCTCGCCCTCCACGGGTGACGTTCGCGGCAAACCGTCAGGCCCGAGGGGCGAGCCGTTCCGCGGGCTTTCAGTCTCCCTTCCCTAGAATCTTGACGTGACGACCAATCAGCAGGCCGACCCCCTCATCGGGCGACTTGTCGACGGTCGCTACCGCGTAAGGGCCCGCATCGCCCGCGGAGGCATGGCGACGGTGTACGTCGCGACGGACCTTCGGCTCGAGCGTCGCATCGCGCTCAAGGTCATGCACGCGCACCTGAGCGACGATTCCAACTTCCAGAGCCGCTTCATCCAGGAGGCTCGGGCCGCCGCCCGTCTGGCGAACCCGCACGTGGTCAACGTCTTCGACCAGGGGCAGGACGGCGAGCTCGCCTACCTCGTGATGGAGTACCTGCCCGGCATCACGCTGCGCGAGCTGCTGCGCGAGCAGAAGCGCCTCACCATCTCGCAGACCATCACGATCATGGACGCCGTGCTCGCGGGTCTCTCCGCTGCGCACCGCGCCGGAATCGTGCACCGCGACGTCAAGCCCGAGAACGTGCTGCTGGCCGAAGACGGTCGCATCAAGATCGGCGACTTCGGCCTGGCCCGGGCGACCACGGCGAACACCGCGACGGGGCAGCAGCTGTTGGGCACGATCGCGTATCTCGCCCCGGAGCTCGTCACGCGCGGCACCGCCGACGCGCGCAGCGACATCTATGCCCTGGGCATCATGCTGTACGAGATGCTCGTCGGCGAGCAGCCCTACAAGGGCGAGCAGCCCATGCAGATCGCCTTCCAGCATGCGACCGAATCCGTCCCGCGCCCCAGCGTGCGAAACCCGGGCGTTCCCGAGCAGCTCGACGAGCTCGTGCTGTGGGCGACCGAGAAGTCTCCCGACGAGCGGCCCGACGACGCGGGGCAGATGCTGGAGCGTCTGCGCGAGATCGAGCGCGATCTCGGCGTCGCCCCTGCCGTCGCCGCCACGAACGCTCCGCAGCGCACGCACGACTCCGGGGACCTCACCAAGGTCATGCCGCAGACGGCGGTCCTCGCCGATCCCACCGCTGCGGTCGCCCCGTCGGTCGACAACGCCACACTGCTGCGGCGACGCTCGTCGAAGCGGCGCGCACGGGGCGCCTTCCTGCTCACGCTCGTACTGCTCCTCGCGACGGTCGCAGGTGGAGTCGGCTGGTGGTTCGGTTCCGGCCCCGGGTCGCTGATCGCTGTGCCGGCGGTGGCCGGAATGACGTACGAGGATGCCGCGAACGCGCTGACGGCCGACGGCTTCGAGCCGCAGCGTCAGGACGAGTTCTCAGTCGACGTCGATGCCGGGGTCGTGATCGACAGCGACCCTGGAGCGGGCGAGCGGCTCGACAAGGGCGTGCCCGTCGTGCTGATCGTTTCGAAGGGACCCGCCTCGCACGACATTGGCGCCGTCGCAGGACAGGATGTGGAGGCCGTCCGGCAGATCCTCGCTGCGGCGAACCTGGACATCGCCGACGACGAGCAGTACTTCGACGACCTCGACGGCGGCAAGGTGCTCAACGTGCGCATCGCACCCCGCGCCGGCGGTGACGCCTTCGGCTGCGACCAGGGCTGCACGGTGTTCGAGAAGGACACCGCGACGATCCAGGTGTCTCTGGGCCCGGTTCCCGACGTCAGCGGCATGACCGTCGATCAGGCGACGAAGACGCTCACCGACAAGGGCCTCGTCGTGAGCCCCGAGAGCCAGACCGTGTTCAGCGAGGACGTCGCGAAGGACAAGGTCATCGGCCATGCCGACCGCGCCGAGGCTGGATCGTGGCGCCCGGGCGACACGATCCAGTTGATCGTGTCGAAGGGCCCGCAGCTGTACGACGTCCCGGATGTCACGGGCATGACCCGGGACAAGGCGAAGGAGGCGCTGAGCGCCGCCGGATTCCAGTGGACCTACACGAGCGACACCATGATCCCCGACGTCGCGTGGGATCTGCTCGACAACAAGAACACCAAGGTCGTGTCGTACAGCCCGACCGATCCGCAGCGCAAGGGCGCGACCATCGTGCTGCAGATGGGTCTCAAGGACTGATCTGAAGACACCCGCCGTTCACTCTCGAGACGCGGGTTCGTCACCTCGACGGCACCTCCACGATGCCTGGCCGCAACACGCTGGCGAGTACGCCCGTACCCGCCCACCTGGAGTGTGTCCCCATGCCCTCTCGTTCCCTTCCCGCCGCGCTGCTCGCGACCTGCCTGCTGGCCGGTGCCGTGACGGCCGCCGCAGCACCGGCATCCGCAGCCCCCGCACCGTCAGGCGCCTTCATCCGCACGGCGACCTATCCCGTGTACCTCAACGTGCCCGAAGGCGTCGATCCCGCTGCCGAGACCGTCGCCGAGATCTCCACGATCACCGAAGACGGCACCGTCGTGTACACGGATGCGATCGGGAAGCGCATCGGCTTCATCGACGTCACCGACCCCGCGACACCGACGGGAACAGGAACCGTGTCGCTCGCCGATCTCGGCCATGCCGACGATCAACCCACGTCCGTCGCCTCCTACCGGGACTTCATCCTCGTCGTGATCGACGAGACCGGCGGCGACTTCGCGAACCCCCAGGGGCGTCTCGACGTGCTCCGCGCGTCCGACCGCACCGTGGTGCGTTCGATCGATCTCGGCGGCCAGCCCGACTCGATCGCGATCTCTCACGACGGCGCCTACGCTGCGATCGCGATGGAGAACCAGCGCGACGAGGATGCCGCGCCCGCAGGCGGGAAGAAGGGCGACCTGCCGCAGCTCCCCGGCGGCTTCGTGCAGGTGCTCGACCTCGGCGCCGATCCCGCCTCGTGGACAGCGACGCCCGTGCCGTTCCTCGACGAGGCCGGCGTGCCGCTTCCTGTCGTCGCCGCGGCCGGACTCGACACCCCTCAGGACCCCGAGCCCGAGTACGTCACGATCAACGACGACAACGAACTCGCGGTCACCCTGCAGGAGAACAACGGGATCGCCGTGATCGATCTCGAGACGAAGTCGCTGACCTCGGTGTTCTCGGCGGGCAGTGTCGCTCTCACCGGCGTGGACACGGTCAAGAACGGACGCATCGACCTCACCGGCTCCCTGCCGGCGGCGCCTCGAGAGCCCGACTCGATCGCCTGGGTCGGCGACGGCCTCGTCGCCACCGCGAACGAGGGCGACTGGAAGGGCGGCACCCGCGGGTGGACGGTCTTCAGCACCGAGACAGGCCAGCCTGTGTGGGACGCGGGGAACTCGTTCGCGAACATCGCCGTGCAGTACGGCCTGCACAACGAGGATCGCGCGGCCAAGAAGGGCGCGGAACCCGAAGGGCTCGCCTTCGCCGAGTTCGACGGCACTCCGTACGCCTTCGTCGCGAGCGAGCGATCGAATTTCGTCGCGGTGTACGACATGACCGACCCCGCGTCGCCGCGGTTCGATCAGATCCTGTTCACCACCAACGGCCCCGAGGGCATCCTGCCCGTGCCGTCGAAGAACCTGCTCGTCGTCTCGAGCGAGACTGACGACGCCGGTGCGGGCGTGCGCGCCTCGGTGAGCGTCTTCTCGTTCGGCGCCGGTCAGTCCTCGCAGCCGAGCATCGTCTCGGACGTCGTGGACGGCGCGCCGATCGGTTGGTCGGCTCTCGGTGCACTGTCAGGCCACCCCACCGACCCTGCCGTGGTCTACGCCGCCAGCGACGCGGTCGTCTCCCCCGCGACGATCTACACGGTCGACGTCTCCGATGAGCCGGCGCGAATCACCTCGGCGACGGCGGTGACGGAGAACGGATCACCGGCGGCACTCGATGTCGAGGGCATCTCGGCGTCCGCCGACGGCACGTTCTGGCTGGCCGTCGAAGGCGCATCGGGCGCCGGCGACACGATCGTGCACACGGATGCGGGCGGAGCCGTTCTCGCCAGGTACCCGTTGCCCCCGGAGATCGCCGCACACGTCGGCAAGTGGGGTTTCGAAGGCGTCACGACCACGGGCGAGGGCGAGGATCTGCGGGTCTGGAGCGTCATCCAGCGTCCGCTCTGGAACGACCCCGCAGATCTCGCCGCCGGCGGAGTCGATGGCGACGACGTCGCCCGCATCGGGCGTCTGAACCCTGCGAGCGGTGCGTGGGAGTGGTTCGGCTACCGCCTCGAGCACACCACCGCGAGCGGTGACTGGATCGGGCTGTCGGAGATCACCGCGATCGACGACGACACCTTCGCGATCGTGGAACGCGACAAGCTGAACGGTCCGGCCGCTGCCGTCAAGCGCGTCACCCGCGTCGAGATCCCGGCGGACGCTGCGGCATCCGTCTTCGGTCAGTCTCTGACCGTCCTCGACAAGTCGACCGCGATCGACGTGCTGCCGGCTCTGCGCTCCACCGCCGGATGGACCCAGGAGAAGCTCGAGGGTTTCGCCGTCGCTGCCGATGGGCACCTGTACGGCGTCACGGACAACGACGGACTGAAGGATGCGACGGGAGAGACCGTGTTCCTCCGGCTCGGCGCAGCCGCCGACGTCTTCCCCGAGGTCACGGCACCTGCGGAGGCCTCCATCGCTGTCAGCGCGAGCACGGTGAAGGCCGGGGACACGGTCGAGGTGACGGGCTCCGGCTTCCCCTCCGAGACCGCGGTGCGCGTCGAACTGCACAGCGACCCTGTGGTCCTCGGGACGGCGACGACCGATGCGCAGGGAGCCCTGCGCCTCACCGCGACCGTCCCCGCCGCGACCGCTGCGGGTGCGCATGAGATCGTCGCCGTCGCCGGCGACGTCACGGCGAGGACGGGGATCACCGTGACAGCCGGAGGCGTGACCGCGCCGGGCACCGGAGGGGTCACGACGCCGGGCACCGGCGGGGCCTCGACGGGGAATCTGGCCACGACGGGTGGCGACGATGCCTGGCTGCTGCCTGTCGCGATCGGCGCCGGCGTCCTGCTCATCGCCGGTGCCGCGCTCACTCTTCTGCGCCGTCGCGCACGCGGCTGACCCCACACGCCGCTCCATCTGTACGCGCCGCACGACGGCCGCCGGCAGAGACGAAGAACCGCCCTTCCGATCCGGAAGGGCGGTTCTTCGTCTTTGCGGAAGAGAGCTCAGCGCTTCTCGAGTTCCTCGGCCACGAGGAACGCCAGCTCGAGCGACTGCATGTGGTTCAGGCGCGGGTCGCACAGACTCTCGTAGCGGGTCGCAAGGGCGGCCTCGTCGATCTGCTCGGATCCTCCGAGGCACTCGGTGACGTCATCACCGGTCAGCTCGACGTGGATGCCGCCGGGGAACGTGCCCACCGCGCGGTGCGCCTCGAAGAAGCCCCGAACCTCGTCGACGACGTCGTCGAAGCGACGGGTCTTGTAGCCGGTCGGGGTCGTGATGCCGTTGCCGTGCATCGGGTCGGTGACCCACAGCGGCTGCGCACCCGAGTCGCGCACGGCTTCGAGCAGCGGCGGGAGCGCATCGCGGATCTTGCCTGCCCCCATGCGCGTGATGAACGTCAGGCGGCCGGGCTCGCGATTCGGGTCGAGCTTGTCGATCAGAGCGAGAGCGGTCTCGGGCGTGGTGGTCGGGCCGAGCTTCACGCCGATCGGATTGCGGATCTTCGAGAAGTAGTCGACGTGAGCTCCGTCGAGCTCGCGCGTGCGCTCCCCGATCCACAGGAAGTGAGCCGAGGTGTTGTACGGGGTGTCCGTGCGCGAATCGATGCGCGTCATGGGGCGTTCGTAGTCCATCAGCAGGCCCTCATGACCCGTGAAGAACTCGACCCGCTTGAGCTCGTCGAAATCGGCGCCGGCGGCCTCCATGAACTTGATCGCGCGGTCGATGTCGGCCGCCATCCGCTCGTAGCGCTGGTTCGCCGGGTTCTGCGCGAAGCCCTTGTTCCACGAGTGCACCTCGCGGAGGTCGGCGAAACCGCCCTGGGTGAAGGCGCGGATGAGGTTCAGCGTCGAGACGGCCGTGTGGTACCCCTGCAACAGGCGGCCGGGATCTGCTCGACGCGAGCCCTCGGTGAAGTCGTAGCCGTTGACGATGTCGCCACGGTAGGCGGGAAGCGTGACGTCGCCGCGTGTCTCGTCGTCGCTGGAGCGGGGCTTGGCGAACTGGCCGGCCATGCGGCCCATCTTCACCACGGGCATCGAGGCGCCGTAGGTGAGCACCACGGCCATCTGCAGCACGGTCTTGATCCGGTTGCGGATCTGCTCGGCCGTGGCGCCGGCGAAAGTCTCCGCGCAGTCGCCGCCCTGCAGAAGGAAGGCTCGGCCGGATGCCGCACGCGCGAGTCGGTCGCGGAGGTTGTCGACCTCGCCTGCGAAGACGAGCGGCGGGAGCGCGGCGATCTGCTGAGAGACCTCGGCGACGCGTTCGGCATCGGGCCACTGGGGCTGCTGCTTGATGGGGAGCGAGCGCCACGCGTCAAGGGCGTCGATGCGGTGCTGTTGCATGCACCCAGCCTAGTGGTCGACGGGTCTCAGGAGCGTCGTGAGGCGGCGGCTGGAAGGCGGTCCTTCACGGTCGACGCGTAGACGTCCTCGTACTCCTGCTCGCCCAGCCTCTGCAGCGCCACCATGATCTCGTCGGTGACGGACCGGAGGATGTAGCGGTCGTTCTCCATGCCTGCGTAGCGGGAGAAGTCGAGCGGTTCGCCGATGACGATACCCACCCGCATGACGCGAGGAACACGGCGGCCGATCGGCATCGCCGTGTCCGTGTCGACCATGATCACCGGGATCACCGGGACCTTGGCTTCCAGCGCCATCCGTGCGATGCCGGTGCGACCGCGATAGAGCTTTCCGTCGGGGCTTCGCGTGCCCTCGGGGTAGATGCCGAGCAGGTCGCCGCGACCGAGAACCTGAAGCCCTGTGTTCAGCGACGCCTCTGATGCCTTTCCCCCGGAGCGGTCGATCGGGATCTGGCCGGTCGCGCTCATGAAGAAGCGCGTGGCCCAGCCCTTGATGCCGCGGCCGGTGAAGTAGTCGCTCTTTGCGAGGAACGACATGGACCGGTCGAGCATGAGGGGCAGGAAGATCGAGTCTGCGAAGGACAGATGGTTGCTCGCGAGGATGGCTGCGCCGTTCGCGGGCACATTGGCCCTCCGCCGAGACCGGCATCCGTTCACGACGGCGACTGAGTCCCACCCCGGATGAAATTGAGTCCCATGCCTTAGACTCGTTGCAACACCGTGCCCGACCGGTACCGAAGGAGCTGCCGTGGTTCAGTTTGAAGTCCCCGCCGTCGTCCCCGCCGACCCCGATGCGAACATCGCCGACATCCTCGTGAAGCGGGTCGAGGCCACTCCGGATCGCGCTCTCTTCTCCGTGCCGGATGGTGCCGGCTGGCGTGACATCACCGCCGCCGATTTCCAGACCGCCGTGATCGCCCTCGCCAAGGGCTTCGCCGCCGCGGGCATCCAGCCCGGCGAGAAGGTCGGGTTCCTCGCACGCACCACCTACGAGTGGACGCTCGTCGACTTCGCGCTCTTCTACGCCGGTGCAGTGATGGTGCCGATCTACGAGACGAGCTCGCCGAGTCAGATCCAGTGGATCCTCGAGGACTCGGGCGCGATCGCCCTCGTCGTCGAATCGCCCGAGCACTTCGCGCGCGTCGACGAGGTCCGCGGTGACCTCCCGCTGATCCGCGAGGTCTGGCAGATGCACCTCGGGGCGATCGACACGCTCACCGCGCAGGGAGCCTCGGTGACGGATGCCGAGATCGAGCGCCGCCGCAATCTCGCCGTCGGCAGCGACATCGCGACTCTTATCTACACGTCAGGATCCACCGGGCGCCCCAAGGGCTGTGTGCTCACGCACAGCAACTTCGTCGAACTGGCACGCAATTCGGCGAAGGCGCTCGACAAGGTCGTCCAGACCCCCGGAGCCTCAACGCTGCTGTTCATCACCACCGCGCACGTGTTCGCCCGGTTCATCTCGATCCTCGATGTGCACGCTGGCGTCCGCACCGGACACCAGCCCGACACGCGGCAGCTGCTGCCCGCCCTCGGCTCCTTCAAGCCCACGTTCCTGCTCGCGGTGCCCCGCGTCTTCGAGAAGGTCTACAACTCCGCCGAGCAGAAGGCCGAGGCCGGCGGCAAGGGAAAGATCTTCCGTGCAGCGGCTGACGTCGCCATCGAACATTCCAAGCTCCTCGAAGAGGGCAAGCCGGTTCCCTTCGGCATGAGGCTGAAGTTCGCCCTGTTCAACAAGCTCGTCTACAGCAAGCTCCGCGAGGCGATGGGCGGCAACGTCGTCTACGCCGTCTCCGGGTCCGCACCCCTCGGCTCCCGTCTCGGCCACTTCTTCCACAGCCTCGGCGTCGTGATCCTCGAGGGCTACGGTCTCACCGAAACCACCGCCCCGGCGACCGTGAACCTCGCGGACAAGTCGAAGATCGGCACCGTCGGACCGGCGCTTCCCGGCGTCGGCGTCCGTCTCGCGGACGACGGCGAGATCGAAGTGCGCGGCATCAACGTGTTCAAGGAGTACTGGAACAACCCGCAGGCCACGGCGGATGCCTTCGGCGAGGGCGGATGGTTCCGCACCGGCGACATCGGCAGCTTCGACTCCGAGGGGTTCCTCACGATCACGGGACGCAAGAAGGAGATCATCGTCACCGCCGGCGGCAAGAACGTCGCCCCCGCCGCCCTGGAGGACCCGATCCGCGCGAATCCGATCATCGGACAGGTGGTCGTCGTGGGCGATCAGAAGCCGTTCATCGCCGCGCTCGTCACCCTCGACCCCGAGATGCTGCCCACGTGGCTGGCGAACAACAACCTCCCCACCGACATGTCCCTGTCGGATGCATCGACGAACCCTGCAGTCCGTGCAGAGATCCAGAAGGCCGTCGACGCCGCGAACGCCCGCGTCTCGCGAGCGGAGTCGATCCGCAAGTTCACGATCCTGGACTCGGAATGGACCGAGGCGTCGGGTCACCTCACTCCGAAGCTCTCGATCAAGCGCAACGTGATCATGAGCGACTTCGCCGACGAGATCTCGGCGATCTACGACGAGCCCGTCGCGACCACGAACGTCGCCATCGGAGGCTGAGCAGCCTTCGACGTATGACGAAGGGCCCCGTTTCCGCGGGGCCCTTCGTCATGCGTGGAGGATCAGAACCAGGAGCTCTCGCGCACTTCGCGCATCGCGATCTTGCGGGTCTCGGGATCGAGTCGCGACAGGTAGAGCTTGCCGTCGAGGTGGTCGGTCTCGTGCTGGAGCGCCTGCGCCAGCAACCCCTCCCCTTCGATCACCACGGGGTTGCTGTCCAGGTCGATGCCCTCGACGCGCGCCCACGGGTGACGGAGCGCATCGTGCCAGAGTCCCGGCACCGACAGGCATCCTTCGCCGGTCGGCACGGCCTCGCCGCGCACCTCGGTGAGAACCGGGTTCAGGACGTAGCCGATGTCGCCGTCGATGTTGTAGCTGAAGGCGCGCAGCGCGACGCCGATCTGCGGAGCGGCGACGCCAGCACGACCCGGCAGCTCGACGCTGTCGACGAGGTCGGCCACGAGGGCCCGCACGCCGTCGTCGATCTCATCGATCGGCGCACACACCGTTCGCAGCACGGGGTCGCCGAAGACTCGGATCTCGCGGACGGCCATCAGGCGGCCTTGGCCCGGAGGCCCTCGACGAGCTGGGCGGCGAGCTCTCGCGCAGCCACGCGGGTCTCAGGCTGCAGCGAGGTGAACACGATCGTGCCGCCTCCTGCGATGTGCGCGTCGTACGGCATCCGCACGACCTTCTTCGCCCTGGTGCGGAAGTGCGACTCGAGTTCGTTCAGGCGCACCAGCGGGGCCCCGGGGGTCGACTGGTTGAGCACGATGATCGCCTCTCGCGCCTGGTCGGCGAAGCCGTTCGTCTCCAGCCACGTGAGCGTCTCGGATGCCAGACGCGCCTCATCGACGCTGAGCCCCGACACGATCACGATCTGGTCGGCGAGGTCGAGCGTGGCCGACATGACCGAATGCACGATGCCGGTGCCGGTGTCGGTGAGCACGAGCGAGTAGTAGTGCGCCGCGACGTCAGCGACATCGCGGTAGTCGCTGTCGCTGAAGGCCTCGGCGATGCGGGGGTCGGAGTCGGATGCGAGCACGTCGAGTCGTGTCGCATCGCGTGCGACGATGGCCGAGATGTCGTGATATCCCTTCACCTCGTCGTGGATGCGCACGAGATCGCGCACCGACTTGCTGTGGTTGGGTCGGGCGATCCGGTCGGCGAGGGTTCCACGATCGGGGTTCGCGTCCACCGCGATGACGCGGTCCTCTCTCGCGTCGGCGAGCGCCATCCCGAGCAGGGCCGTGATCGTCGTCTTGCCCACGCCGCCCTTGCGGGAGAGGACGGGGACGAATCGCGCGCCGCCGGACAGCGGCGCGGAGATGCGTGCGCTGAGAGCCTTGCGCTCGCGGGCTCGCCGGCCGTCGCCGATGTTGATGCGGCGTCCGGAGACCGTGTAGAGGAAGTGGCTCCAGGCGCCCTCCGGCTCGGGCTTGGTGACCTGATGCGGGTCGAGCAGGCGGTCGGCGGTGAGCAGATCCGCGCTCTCGCGCGACGAGTCGCCCAGATCGTCCAGTCGCTTCGAGGTGAGAGCCACCTCGGCGCGCGAGGCCCGCGTCTGCGGCGCCACCGGCTTCTTCTTCGAGGTGTCCACGACAGTGCTCTCCTTCACGAGTGCAGGTCGGGAGACGGATGCCGCGGCTGCGGCAGCCTTGGCTTCGATGTCGGCCTTGGCGCGTGCGATGAACGCGGCGGCTGCCATGGCCTCCTCCGCGACGACGTCGGCGGGCTTCCGAGCGGAATTCTCGGAAGTGACGGTCTCCTCCGCGTCGACGAGGTCGGCTGCGGGCGTCTCGCCGGCAGGCTCAGGTTCAGGTTCAGCCTCAGCCTCAGCCTCAGCCTCAGCCTCAGCCTCAGCCTCAGCCTCAGCCTCAGCCTCAGCCTCAGCGAGGGCGTCTGCGTCGCCGTCGGGGCTCACGGCGGCCTGCTCGGACTCGAGCGGAGCCGCGACCGATGCCGGCATGGCGACCGGTTCGACCGTCGCGTCCTCGTGCGGGTCCGCATCGACGGCATCCGTCGTCTCCGTGCGGGCAGAAGGCGCCTCCTCGGCCGGCAGCTCGATCACGATCGATTCGAGCACGGCGTCCGATTCCGGTGCCGGCGGCGCCTCGGGCGCCGGCTCGAGAACCGGCTCGTCGATTATCAGGTCGACGACCTCTCCGTCGATGACGTCCTCGTCTGCGAGGTCATCCTCGTCCGTCTGCGGGAGGGTCACGCTCACCTGAGCGGTGCCGCCGAGGATTCCGAGCGCCGAGGTGTCCAGCGACGCGGCGTCGTCGAGCACCCCCGTCGACTCCTCATCCGCGTGCGGTGTCTTCTTCGTGGTCACGTGTCACTCCCAGCTCGTGCGGCCCCGTCGCGCCCCAGGCACGACCTCGCCCGCACAAGATTAGTGCGAAGGGCTGATGACGACCAAAAGATCTCCCGCGTCCACCTGCTGCGTGGCGCCGATCGCGAGACGTTCGACGACGCCGTCGACGGGCGCCGTGATGGAGGCTTCCATCTTCATCGCCTCGATGGATGCCACCGGTTCCCCGGCGCGCACCGTCGCTCCGACCTCGGCCTTCAGCGTGACGACACCGGAGAACGGGGCGGCGACATGACCGGTCACCGAGGTGTCGGCCTTCTCGACCTCATGCGCGTCGACCACGATGGAGCGATCGCGCACGAACACCGGTCGGAGCTGTCCGTTCAGCGTCGTCATGACCGTGCGCATGCCCCTGTCGTCCGCATCGCCGATCGCCTCCAGACCGACGTAGAGCTGCACGCCCCTGTCGATCTCGATCAGGTGCTCCTGCCCCTGAACGAGCCCGTACAGGTAGTCCCCCGTGTCGAGGACCGAGAGGTCGCCATATTGCTCGCGCGCCTGCTCGTACTCGCGCGCCGGTGCGGGGAAGAGCAGCGTGTTCAGGCGAGCGCGCCGGGTGGCGCTGTCACCGGCGAGTGCCGCCTCGTCGTCTGCGCTGATCTCTGTCAGGCCCGTGCGCACCGAACGACCGGCGAGCACCTTCGTGCGGAACGGCTCGGGCCAGCCGCCGGGCAGGTCGCCCAGCTCTCCCGCCATGAACCCCACGACCGAATCGGGCACGTCGTACTTCTCGGGGTGGGCCTCGAAGTCCGCCGGATCCGCCTTCACGGCGGCCAGATGCAGAGCGAGGTCGCCCACCACCTTCGACGACGGGGTCACCTTCGGCACGCGTCCGAGGATGCGATCCGCCGCCGCGTACATGTCTTCGATGAGCTCGAAGTCGTCGGCGAGCCCCAGCGCCTTGGCCTGCTGACGGAGGTTCGACAGCTGCCCGCCCGGGATCTCGTGGTGATACACCCGGCCCGTGGGCCCCGGCAGGCCGGACTCGAACGGCGCGTAGGTGCGGCGCACGGCCTCCCAGTACGGCTCGAGGTCAGAGACGCCGTCGAGGTCGAGGCCGCTGTCGCGCTCGGTGTGGGCGAGAGCGGCGACCAGCGACGACAGCGAGGGCTGGCTGGTCGTGCCGGACAACGGAGCGGATGCCGCGTCGACCGCGTCGACTCCGGCGCCGCTGGCCGCGAGCAGAGTCGCGAGCTGACCGCCGGGGGTGTCATGCGTGTGCAGGTGCACTGGCAGGTCGAACCGCTCGCGCAGCGCGGCGACGAGCTTCGCGGCGGCGGCGGGGCGCAGCAGTCCCGCCATGTCCTTGATCGCGATGATGTGAGCGCCCGCGGCCACGATGTCATCCGCGAGTTTTAGGTAGTAGTCGAGGGTGTAGAGATCCTCGGCCGGGTTGAGCAGATCTCCGGTGTAGCAGAGGGCGACCTCGGCGACCGCGGTGCCGGTCGCACGCACGGCCTCGATGGCCGGGCGCATCTGCTCGACGTCGTTGAGGGCGTCGAAGATGCGGAAGATGTCGATGCCGCTGGCCGCCGCCTCGGCGACGAACGCCTCCGTGACGGCGGTCGGGTACGGCGTGTATCCGACCGTGTTGCGGCCGCGCAGCAGCATCTGGATCGCGACGTTCGGCAGCGCCGCGCGGAGCTTGTCGAGCCGCTCCCACGGGTCTTCTCCGAGGAATCGCAGGGCGACGTCGTAGGTGGCCCCTCCCCATGCCTCGACGGACAGCAGACCGGGCGTCAGGCGGGCGATGTACGGAGCGGCCGCGACCAGGTCCTTGGTGCGGACACGGGTCGCCAGCAGCGACTGGTGCGCGTCGCGGAAGGTCGTGTCGGTGATCGCCAGGGCGGACTGCGCGCGCAGGTTCGCCGCGAACCCTTCAGGGCCGAGTTCGAGCAGGCGCTGACGGGAGCCGGGAGCGGGTGCGGCGGACAGGTCGATCCTCGGGAGCTTGCTCGCCGGGTCCACAACGCCGGGGTGCACGCCGTGCGGCTTGTTGACGGTGACGTCGACGAGCCAGTTCAGGATCTTCGTGCCGCGATCCTTCGAGACGTGACCGCGGAGCAGCTCGGGGCGCTCGTCGATGAACGAGGTGCTCACGTCTCCTGCGACGAAGGCGGCGTCGTCCAGCAGCGCCTGCAGGAACGGGATGTTCGTCGACACGCCGCGGATGCGGAACTCGGCCAGTGCACGGCGCGCACGGGCTACCGCGGCCGGGAAGTCGCGTCCGCGACATGTGAGCTTGGCGAGCATCGAATCGAAATGCGGGCTGATCTGCGCACCCTGGTGCACGGTCCCGCCGTCCAGACGGACGCCGGCGCCTCCGGGTGAACGGTAGGTCGTGATCTTGCCGGTGTCGGGGCGGAAGCCCTGCGTGGGGTCCTCCGTGGTGATCCGGCACTGCAGAGCAGCCCCTCGCAGGTGCAGATCCTTCTGCTGCAGACCGAGGTCGGCGAGCGTCTGCCCCGCGGCGATGCGCATCTGGCTCTGCACGAGGTCGACGTCGGTGACCTCCTCGGTGACCGTGTGCTCGACCTGGATGCGCGGGTTCATCTCGATGAAGACGACTTCGCCCGTGCGCTCCCCCGCCGTCTCGAGCAGGAACTCCACGGTGCCGGCGTTCTCGTACCCGATCGAGCGGGCGAACGCGACGGCGTAGGCGTGCAGAGCGGTGCGGATGCCGTCATCCAGGTTCGGCGCCGGAGCGATCTCGACGACCTTCTGATGACGTCGCTGCACGGAGCAGTCGCGCTCGAACAGGTGCACGGTCTCGCCGGTCTTGTCGGCGAGGATCTGCACCTCGATGTGGCGCGGACGCAGCACGGCCTGCTCCAGGAACATCCGCGGGTCGCCGAAGGCGCTCTCGGCCTCGCGCATCGCCTCAGCGAGCGCGGGCGCCAGGTCGCCCCTGGTCTCGACGCGGCGCATGCCGCGGCCTCCGCCGCCGGCCACGGCCTTGGCGAACAACGGGAATCCGATCTCATCGGACTGGGCGACGAGAGCGTCGACGTCGTCCGACGCCTCGGTCGATCGCAGCACGGGAACACCGGCCTCGATCGCGTGACGCTTGGCCTCGACCTTGTTCCCCGCCATCTCGAGCACGTTCGCGGGCGGCCCGATGAAGACGATGCCGGACGCTGCGGCCTTCTCGGCCAGTTCCGGGTTCTCGGAGAGGAATCCGTAGCCGGGGTAGATCGCGTCGGCACCAGCCTCGCGGGCGACGCGGATGATCTCGTCGACGTTCAGATATGCGCGCACCGGATGACCGCGCTCGCCGATCTCGTACGCCTCGTCGGCTTTCAGCCGGTGGACCGAGCCGCGGTCCTCGTGAGGGAAGACGGCGACCGTCCTCGCCCCGACCTCGAAAGCCGCACGGAAGGCGCGGATCGCGATCTCGCCGCGGTTCGCCACAAGGATCTTCTTGAACATGCACACCTCTGAGAGCTCGATGCACGGCCTTTTCGACGCGCATGGGGCGGGGCTGAGTGTTCCCCCAGCCTAGGGGAAGGTAACGTGGAGTCCGTGCACGTACTCAGCGTCAGCTCTCTCAAGGGGGGCGTCGGCAAGACGACCGTCACTCTCGGCCTGGCCTCAGCGGCCTTCGCCCGGGGTGTGCGGACGCTCGTCGTCGACCTCGACCCCCAGTCCGACGTCTCCACCGGGATGGACATCCAGGTGGCCGGCCGACTCAACGTCGCCGACGTCCTGGCCAACCCGAAGGAGAAGGTCGTCCGTCAGGCGATCACCTCCAGCGGCTGGGCGAAGGTGCACCCCGGCACGATCGACGTCCTCATCGGCAGCCCCTCGGCGATCAACTTCGACGGCCCTCACCCCAGCGTCCGCGACGTCTGGAAGCTCGAAGAGGCCCTCGCCTCCGTCGAGGCCGACTACGACCTCGTGCTCATCGACTGCGCTCCGTCACTGAACGCCCTCACCCGCACCGCGTGGGCGGCGAGTGACCGCGTGATGGTCGTCACCGAGCCCGGTCTGTTCTCCGTGGCTGCCGCCGACCGCGCGCTGCGTGCGATCGAGGAGATCCGCCGCGGCCTCTCCCCCCGCCTGCAGCCCCTGGGCATCGTCGTGAACCGCGTGCGTCCGCAGTCCATCGAGCACCAGTTCCGCATCAAGGAGCTGCGCGACATGTTCGGCCCGCTCGTGCTGTCGCCGCAGCTTCCTGAGCGCACGTCGCTGCAGCAGGCTCAGGGCGCGGCCAAGCCGCTGCACATCTGGCCCGGCGACTCGGCGCAGGAGCTCGCAGCCGACTTCGACTCGCTGCTCGACAGGATCATCCGCACCGGACGCATCCAGGTTCCCGAGGCCGGCGCCTGACCCTGACCTCCGCCCGACACGCGAAACGCCCGCTCATCGAGCGGGCGTTCTCCGTATCCGGCGCCGTCGAGTCGAGGCGCCGATGGGCCGGCGTAGTGCCTAGGCGGACCGCTTGGAGCGGCGGGCCGAGAGCTCGTCGACGGGATCGGGTGCAGTCGGGTCGAACTGCACAAGAGTCGACTCGACCTCGCGGAGCACCTTGCCGACGGCGATCCCGAACACACCCTGCCCACGGCTGACCAGGTCGATGACCTCGTCGTTCGACGTGCACAGGTAGACCGAGGCGCCGTCGCTCATCAGCGTGGTGCCTGCGAGATCGCGGATGCCGGCACGACGCAGCTCGTCGACCGCGGTACGGATCTGTTGCAGCGAGATACCCGTGTCGAGCAGGCTCTTCACGAGCTTGAGGACGAGGATGTCGCGGAAGCCGTAGAGACGCTGTGATCCCGACCCGCTCGCGCCGCGCACGGTGGGCTCGACGAGCTCGGTACGGGCCCAGTAGTCGAGCTGACGGTAGGTGATGCCCGCCGCGCGAGCGGCTACCGCACCGCGATAGCCGACCTCGTCATCCATGGCGGGGAGGCCGTCGGTGAAGAGGAGCTCTGGCACGAACCGCGGGTCGCCTGCACGCTCGTCCGCATTCATCTGAAGTCCTCCCTGGAAGCTGATACCTCCACGCTAGAGCAGTGCCCTGACCCCGGCAATGACATCCGTGCCACCCCGAAGGTGTGTCGCAACCAGTTCGTTACGAAAGCAGCCGGGCCAGCGCGTCCTTGACGAAGAGCGAGCGCACCTCGTCGATCTTTCCCGCCAGTTCCGGCGCCATCTCACTCGCCTTCGCACGCGACGCGGCATCCGTCCTGCGAAGCAGCGCCGACAGAGCGGATTCGATGAGGGCGACCTCGCGTTCGGCGCCTTGACGGAGCGAACGCAGGTGCCGTGGCTCGATGCCGTGGCGGTCGAGGCCGACGAGGCTGCGCAGCAGAGTGACGGATGCCTCGGTGTAGGTCTCCTGCGCGGCCATCACCCCGGTGCTGATCGCATCGTTCAACAGCTGCGGTCCGGCACCGGCCGCCGCGAGGAGCTCTTCGCGGCGGTAGCGGCGAGGAGCCGGCGTGATCGAGGGGGGTGGAACGATCGCCGCGGACTCGCCCGGCGCCTCGGCCTCGTCAAGCTGCTCGCGGATGACGCTGAGCGGCAGATAGTGATCGCGCTGCAGGGTGAGACCCAGCCGCAGGCGCTCGATGTCGGCCTGCGAGAACTTGCGGTACCCCGATTCGGTACGCGAAGGGGTGACGATCCCCTGCACCTCGAGGAAGCGCAGCTTGCTGGAGGACAGATCGGGGAACTCCGGCGTCAACCGGGCCAGGACCTGGCCGATACTCAGCAGGCCCGCGGACGCATTGCGTTCGCGGGCGGGAGAGGACGCCATCAGTCGTTCGCCGCCGCGCGGTCGAGGGGTGATGCGAAGAAGTTCAGGCGGAACTTGCCCACGCGCAGCTCTGCGCCGTCGGCGATGGCGGCACGGTCGACCCGTTCGCCGTTCACATAGGTGCCGTTGAGGGAGCGCTGATCGATGATCTCGAACGAGCTGCCGTTACGGGTGATCTCGGCGTGACGGCGTGACACCGTGACGTCGTCGAAGAAGATGTCGGCCTCGGGGTGACGACCGACCGTCGTGACGTCGGTGTCGAGGAGATAGCGGGCGCCGGCGAGTGCGCCGGAGCGGACCAGTAGAAGTGCACTGCCCGCGGGCAGAGCCGCGATGGCACTCTGCTCCACGTCGGTGAGTTCGACGCCGAAGGGCACGAAGGAGAGGTCCGAGTCGTGCCCGAACGTCTGGGTCACGTCGTGCTTCTGCTCGCCGGAACGGTGGATCGCGGCGTCGCCGGCTGGTCGGCTGTCGTTGTCTGTCACTATGCCCTCCTGATCGTCCAGACTAACCGATCCGGAGCCGCTCGCGGGAGGCCGCTTCGCACTCAGCCGCCGCATACACGACATTCATAGGCTGGACCCGTGAAAACCGCCGCCCGCAGCATCCCGTTCGCCCCCGTCGCGCTCGCCGCGACCCTGCTCGTCACGTTCCTCGTGCTGTTCGCACCTCTCTCGGCGTCGGCACATGACACATTGGTGGCCTCGTCGCCTGCGGCCGACAGCACGGTCGAGACCCTGCCTGCCGAGATCACGCTCACATTCAGCGAGAAGCTGATCACCGGCGACGGCGCGACCGAACTCGTCGTCACCGACGCCTCAGGCGCCTCGGTCGTGAACGGGACCGCAACGGTGGACGGGGCGATCGTCACTCAGCCCCTCGTGGCGGGCGGTGCGGCAGGCGAGTACCACGTGGTGTGGAAGATCGTCTCCAGCGACGGCCACCCGACCTCCGGCGAGTTCTCCTTCACCGTGACCACGAGCACGCTCACCGCGCCCACGACCGAGCCGTCTCCGACCCCTTCCGCGACCGCCGCGCAGACCGCCGACGCCGTCGACACGCAGGCCGCGGATCCGGCCGACTCCTCCGGCGACGCGGTCGGCTTCTGGGTGCTCGGAATCGTCGGGGTGCTCGTTCTCGCAGCCGTCGTGATCCTCGTTCTTTCACGACGTGGAAACCGCTCCACGACCGGATCGGACGACCTCTCGGCGCGATAGGCTGAAGGCATGCCACACTACGACGTCGTCATCCTTGGTGCAGGTCCTGGCGGATATGTCGCTGCGGTTCGCAGCGCGCAGCTCGGCCTGTCCACCGCGATCATCGAGGAGAAGTACTGGGGCGGTGTGTGCCTCAACGTCGGCTGCATCCCCTCCAAGGCTCTCCTCAAGAACGCGGAGCTCGCACACACGCTGAACCACAAGGCCGAGTTCTTCGGAATCTCGGGTGAGTTCACGATCGACTTCGGCAAAGCGTTCGATCGCAGCCGCGTGGTCGCCGACGGTCGCGTCAAGGGCATCCACTTCCTGATGAAGAAGAACAAGGTGACCGAGTACGACGGTCGCGGCACCTTCACGGGCCCGAAGGCCATCTCGGTCGCCAAGGCCGACGGCACGACCGAAGAGGTCACCTTCGACAACGTCATCATCGCTACCGGCTCGACCGTCCGTCTGCTGCCCGGCGTCACGCTGAGCGAGAACGTCGTGACGTACGAAGAGCAGATCATGACCCGCGAGCTGCCCGAGTCGATCGTCATCGTCGGCGCCGGTGCGATCGGCATGGAGTTCGCCTACGTGCTGACGAACTACGGCGTGAAGGTCACGATCATCGAGTTCCTCGACCGCGCCCTCCCGAACGAGGATGCGGACGTCTCGAAGGAGATCGCCAAGCAGTACAAGAACTACGGCGTCGACATCCTGACCTCCACCAAGGTCGAGACCGTGGTCGACAACGGCTCCGACGTCACCGTCACCTACACCGCGAAGGACGGCCAGCAGGGCTCGATCACCGCAGACAAGGTGCTCATGTCGATCGGATTCGCCCCGAACGTCACCGGCTACGGCCTGGAGAACACGGGCGTGAAGCTCACCGAGCGCGGCGCCATCGACATCGACGACCACATGCGCACGAACGTCGACGGCATCTACGCCATCGGCGATGTGACCGCCAAGCTCCAGCTCGCCCACGTCGCCGAGGCGCAGGGTGTCGTGGCGGCCGAGACCATCGGCGGCGCCGAGACGCAGACGCTGGGCGATTACCGCATGATGCCTCGCGCGACGTTCTGCTCGCCTCAGGTCGCCTCGTTCGGACTCACCGAGCAGCAGGCCAAGGACGAGGGACGCGAGATCAAGGTCGCGACCTTCCCGTTCATGGCCAACGGCAAGGCCCACGGCCTCGGCGAGCCCGTGGGCTTCGTCAAGCTCATCGCGGATGCCGAGCACCTCGAACTCATCGGCGCTCACATGATCGGCCCCGACGTCTCCGAGCTTCTGCCCGAGCTGACGCTGGCCCAGAAGTGGGACCTCACCGCTCTCGAGCTGGCGCGCAACGTGCACACCCACCCGACGCTGTCGGAGGCGCTGCAGGAGGGCTTCCACGGTCTCGCAGGGCACATGATCAACTTCTGATCGTCAGAGTCAAGAAGAACGGGGTGACTGCGGACTCGCAGTCACCCCGTTCTCGTTGCGGCGCCTGCTCTGAGGGCGCTACAGCCGCGCCATCGTGATCATCGCCGCCATGCGCCCCCGCAACGGCGGCGAGCCGAGCGTCCTGATCAGCCGCTCGCGCGCGCCGAGTCGGGCTCCCTCTGCAGGCGCGCCCATCGACATGTAGAAGTGCGCCCGGCGTTGCACCTTTCTCGCCGTGCGGGCGTTGCCACGCTCGACCTCGCGGAGATCGGGAGCGCCCGTGCCCCCGAGATCGCCGATCGCGTGAGCGAGACGCTGCGCGGCGACCCAGCCGAGGTTCATGCCCTGTCCGCCGATCGGGCTGACCTCGTGCGCCGCGTCGCCGAGAAGCACGATCCGGCCGAGAACGGCGCGGTCCGCACGATGCTGCGCCGCCCGGAACACGACCGGCCGCGCTCCCGGCGGCACCTGCAGGTCGACGCCGGTGCGACCCCGGATCGCCGCCCGGAAGGCGTCGACGTCGCCGAGCGGTCCATCCGCCTCACGGGCCACCCACCGCCTCGTCCCGTCGGTGAGCGGGAAGCACTCGACCAGTCCTCCCGGTTCGCAGTGCAGCCGGGCACGGTCGACGGCAGAGGCGTCTGGGACGTCGAGCATCGCGTAGGTCGCCGCCCCGGCGCTGGCACGCCAGGGCACGTCGAGTCCCTCACGCAGAGGACTGCGCACACCGTCGGCCGCGACGATGAGCGAGGCGGTGAGCTCGGCGTGAGACCCGCCGATCTCGACGGTGAGCCGAGCGAAATCGCCTTCGTCTCGGGCCGAGATCGCAGAGCATCCGAGGCGCAGCGCGTCGGAGTCGAGACGCACGAGCCGCTCCCGCAGCAGAGTCCCCGTCCGCCGCTGGGGCAGGATCATGATCCGCCGATCATCCGCGAAATCGACGGAGGCGAGCATCCGACCACGGCTGAGCACATCGCCGCCTCTGAGCGCCAGCGCCTCGGCGCGCACCTTCTCCCCGATGCCCGCCTCGTCGAGCGCTCGAAGACCGGGCGGATGGATCCCGATCGCCCTGGTGCGCGGATCCTGCCCGCTGTGCTTCTCGCACACCACGACGTCGAGGCCCTTCTGGAGCAGCAGGCACGCCGCCAGCAGGCCGACGGGACCGGCGCCGACGACGATGACGTCGTGATCAGGCATCCGCCGGTCCCCATCGCAACTCGATGCGCGAGGGGATTCCGGTGCGCACCTGCCAGCCCGACGGTGCGACGGCGGCCAGCTCCGATGCTGTGTAGGACCGGCGGATGCTGGTGAGTCCGTCATCGCGGATGAACGAGCCCGCCAGCAGGTTCTTCGCGAGCGGCAGGGTGAGCGCGGCGAAGAGCACGTAGGCGAACCGGCTGCGTGCGATGTCGCCGTGCACGACGAGCCCGCCGTCCCCCGCGAGCACACGCGTCTCGGAGAGGAGCTGCTGCAGCTCATCGGGTCCCAGGTGATGCAGCACGTGGTTGGACAGCACGATGTCGAAGGTCTCCCCCACTCGCACCAGGTCGGCCGTGTGCGCGCAGAGATATCGCACCGCTGCGCCGGCGTCATGGGCCGAAGCCCATCGTGTCGCCCGATCGTCGGCGTCGAGCGCCGTGATGTGGGCCGGCAATCCGTCCCGGCGCAGGCGGGCGGCGAGCATGCGGCAGAGGTCGCCACCGCCTGACCCCACGTCGAGGATCCGCACGCGCCCTCGTCGGGCGCGCGGGCGGATGTCACGACGATAGAGCAGACCGGGGCGCGACACGACGGAGTTGATCAGCGCGAACCGGCGGTAGGTGTGCTCCAGCATCCGCTGATCCGCATGCGGGTCGTCCATCAGCTCGTGCGCAGCGACGGCGCGGACCGAGAGATCGGGACTCATGGCGCCTCTGGCGCCTCGACCGTCAGCAGCGCGCTCTCCGCCGTCAGCCCTGGTCCGAACGCCATGGCGGCGACGCGCTCTCCCGGCTGCGCATCCTGCTGCTCGAGGATGTGCTTCAGCACGAAGAGGATCGTCGCGCTCGACATGTTGCCGTTCACGCGCAGCACCTCTCGTGCGGGGTGCAGCTGCGCATCCGTGAGGTGCAGGCGCTCCTGCACGCGATCGAGGATGCTGCGTCCGCCGGGGTGGATCGCCCAGTGCTCGACGCGATCGCCGACGCGTCCCTCCTCGAAGGCCGCTGCGAGCTCGCTCTCCCCCGCGTAGAGCGGCCGCAGCGCGCCGATGATCGTCTCTCCGATGATCTGGGGAACGGACGTGGAGAGGATCATCTCGAAGCCGCTGTCGCCGATCGTCCAGGCCATGTCCTTCTCACCCTCGGGGGCGATGGCCGTGTGGAACCGGTCCAGTCGGAGCGCCGTGACCGACGTCGGGAGGTCCCGTGCGGTGACGAGGCCCGCTGCCGCGCCATCGGCGAACAGGGAAGAGGCGACGATCGTGTCGGGGTCCTCCGAGGAGCGCAGGTGCAGGGTGCACAGCTCGACACTGGCCACGAGCACGACGGCTTCGGGGTCGGCGATGCAGAACTGGCGCGCAGCGCGCAGCGCGGGCATGGAGGCGTAGCAGCCCATGAATCCGAGGTGGTAGCGCTGCACCGAGTCGGCGAGCCCCAGCGCCCTGACGATCTCGTACTCGGGGCCCGGTGCGTGGAATCCGGTGCAGGAGACCGTGATGACATGCGTGATGTCGGATGCCTGGATGTCGGGATCGGCGTCGATCGACCCGCGCGCCGCTTCGACGAACAGACGGCTCGCCTCGCGGACGTAGACGTCGTTGCGCGTCTTCGTGCCCGGGGAGAGCAGAGCGCCGGTCGCCCTGTCGAAGAAGACGGGATCGTCGGTCTCAGCCGTGAGCGACAGCTCGTCGATCACCGTGTGCCGCGAGTCGATGCCGGAGCCGTTGAACGACGCGCCGACGATGCGCTGCGCCAGCCGCCCGATGTCGGGCTGCGAGGCGAAGACGTCTCGCACCTCGTCCTGAACGAGGACGGTGTCGGGAACGATCGTGTGCAGCGAGCGGAGCCTGACAGGTGGGTGCATGCTGTCACTCAAGCATGCACCGCGGTCTTCGCGAAAGGGGTTGCGCTTCGGCTCAGAATCCGAGAGCGCGGGCGAGCTTCGAGCCGGACGCCGCCTCGCGCCCGCCCGCGGCGAAGATCGCTCTCTCGGCTGCGGCGAACAGCTCTTCGCGTCCCGCCTCATCGGCGGGTGCGGCGGGACCGAGCTCCAGTTCCCACTCCCGCCATTCGCGCCGGACGCCCTGACGGAGGTCCGTGGCGCGGACGTGATCGTCGACGAACTCCGCCACGACGCCCTCCGGGCCGGTGAGCAGATAGGCGGTGCGACTGTTCTCGATGCGCGCGAGCGGGGTCAGCTCATCTCTCGTCCATCGCGACAGGGTCTCCATGACCGCGTCCGGAACGCTCTCGTCCTCACCGAGCGACCAGCCGATCTCGAGCCGGCCGTCGCCTTCTCGCGGTCCCTTGATGTGCCAGCCGGCGTCCGGCCCTCCGGTGCGGCGGCGCAGAGCAACGCCGGCGCGCGAGAGCGCGGCATCCGCCGTGTCGAGGTAGCGGGCGTCGAGCTCACGCACCTCTGCGTCGCTCACCGCGTCGACTCCGGGGAGTCCCTGCCACTGCGGCAGCGGGGTGGCGACATCGACGTCGTACTTGCGCTCGACCTCGACGGTGCGGGAGTGCCCTGAGCCGTCGGGGGTCTCAGTCATCCGAGGGGTTGATTTCCTCGAGGGACTCGTCGTACCAGTAGTCGATCTCGGTGGGGCCGTCGCTCTCACCCGTGTTCGAGGGCTCGCCGCGGCGGTTGTACACCACCTGCGTCTCGCTGTAGGGGATGATCAGCTTGTCGTCCGCGTCGCCGAGGGGGATGATCTGCCCGTCCAGCGGGCCGCCGTGATCGCGACGCCGAGAACCGCGCCGATGATCATCCAGGGCCCGAAGGCGATGCGGGTGGAACCCGTGGCCCTGCGCAGCAGGATGAGCACCAGCGCGTAGAGGGCGGCGAGCACGAAAGCGGATGCCGCGCCGACGGCGAGCGCCGTCCAGCTGTGCCAGCCGAGCACGGCGCCGATGAGAGCGGCGAGCTTGACGTCGCCGCCACCCATGCCCGATCTGCTGGCCAGACGCAGAACGGCGTAGAAGCCGCCGAGGATCAGCAGTCCCCACAGCGCCCTGACGAGGGCTGCGTCGTCTCCCGTCATCACGGCGTCGAGCACGGCCAGCAGCGAGACCGCGGCGATGGCGGGCAGCACGATGCGGTTGGGCAGTCGATGCGTGCGGATGTCGATCACCAGCAGCCACGCGCCGACGCCGACCAGGCCGACGTGCGCGACGACGACGAGGGCGGTGCGCGGATCCATCCTCGAAGGGTAGGAGATCTGCGGATACTGCGGCCCAGAGGGTGTGGATAACTCGAAAGAGCGATGTCGGACGTTCGAACTAACGTCATCACGTCCACTTGATTTAATAGTACATAGATTCGAAGATGGAGATATGGGGAACATGCTCGACTCAGCGCCACTGCTCTCCGCGCCGGCCGACGTCCGCGCAGGAGAGGTGCTGAGGCTGCGCCGTGAGATCAGCCGCATGCAACGGCGACGCAGCGAGCATCCGCTGCTCCCCCTCCACTCCGCCTTCTCCTCGCTGCTTCCCGACGGCGGACTGCTCACCGGCTCCGCCTACACGGTGTCCCCCTCTCCCTCTCTCATCCTCGCGATGCTCAGCGCGGCCTCTCAGAAGGGGCATTGGTGCGCGGTGATCGGCATGCCGACGCTCGGGATCGAAGCCGCCGCCGCATTCGGCATCGATCTCGAGCGGCTGATCCTCGTGCCGAACCCCGCAGAGCGCTGGCTGGCGGCGACCTCCGCCCTCGCCGAGGTCGTCCCGCTGATCGCGGTGCATCCGGGCTCACGGGTCCGCGATGCCGACGTCTCGCGACTGAGCGCCCGGCTGCGCGACCGCGGCACCACCTTGCTCGTCACCGAATCGGCGGCGAGCAAGGCCTGGCCGCAGAGCGAGGGCAGCATCCGACTGACCGACCCGCACTGGCACGGTCTCGGCGAAGGGTGGGGGCTGCTCCAGGACTGCACGGCGACCGTGACCGCGCAGATCAGACGCGCTCCGCTCGCCTCGAGCGTGCAGGTGCGCCTGCCGGGAAGCCACGGAGCGGTCGAGGCGATCGAGACGGCCCCCGCCGCCATCACCGAGCTGCCGATGCGGTTCGCCCCCCTGGCGGTGGCCGGATGACGTCTCCGCTCCGCGTCTTCGCCCTGTGGTTGCCCGACTGGCCGCTGCGCGCCGCCCTCGGCCCGCCGCCGCATCCGCCCACCGCACTGGTGCACGCGAACGCCGTCGTGGCGTGCACGGCATCCGCCCGCGAGCACGGAGTGCGCATAGGCCAGCGTCGCAGAGAGGCCCAGGGGCGGCTCGCCGCCTTGCGGGTGCTCCCCCACGATCCGACGAGGGACGATCGCGCGTTCCTCCCCGTGCTGCGGCTCGTCGAGCGGCACGCACCGGGGGCGACGCTGCTGCGCCCCGGGCTCGCCGTGATCCGCGCCAGAGGGTTGGCACGCTTCCACGGAGGGGAGGCCGAGGCGGGCAGCGCGCTGCTCGACATCCTCACCGAGGCCGGGTACTCCGAAGCCCGGATAGGCGTCGCCGACGGCCCGTTCACGGCTGAGCTCGCTGCGCACGGGTCCGAGCCGTGCACGGTCGTCCCGGCAGGGCGCTCGGCGGAGTTCCTCGCCCCTCTCCCTGTGCAGGCGCTCCGCGATGAGCATCTCGCGGGCCTCCTGACCCGCCTGGGCGTGCACACCCTCGGCGGATTCGCCGCACTCGACGCCATCGAGGTCCGCGATCGCTTCGGCGAGCGCGGAGCGCGCCTTCACGCCCTGGCGGCCGGCGCGGATTCCCGGGTGCCCGCTCCGCGGCCTCCCGATCCCGAGCTCGTGCGGGCCGTGGAGTTCGAACCCGCCCTGGCCGGCACCGATCAGGTAGCCTTCGCCGTGCGGCAGACTGCGGATGCCGTGCTCCTCGCCCTCGACGACGCTGCTTCCGTGTGCACCGAGGTGCGCATCGACCTGACCGACGACAACGGACAGGTGTTCTCCCGGTCGTGGCTGCATCCGACCTGCTTCGACGCCGCGGATCTCGTCGATCGCGTGCGCTGGCAGCTCGAGGCGCTGGCTGCGGAGTCTGCGCAGACGCCCGTCGACGAAGCCAGAGCGTTCGGCGGCATCGTGGCCGTGCGCATCGTGCCGGTCGCGGTCGACGACGCGGCCCATCATCAGCCCGGCCTGTTCGGCTCGGCCACCGACGAGCGTCTGCACCACGCGGTCTCCCGCGTGCAGACCATGCTCGGGCACGAGGGGGTGGTCACCGCCGCGATCGCGGGCGGACGCTGGCTCGCCGATCGGCAGGTGCTCACGCCCTGGGGCGAGCGCGCCGTCGCCCCCCGCGATCCGGTGCGCCCGTGGCCGGGGAGCCTGCCCGATCCGGTGCCTGCCGAGGTGTTCCTCCCGCCACGGCCCATCGGCGTGGAGTCGGCGACGGGCGAGAGCATCGGCATCGACGGCCGGGGTTCGCTCTCCGCCTCGCCCGCGCGCATAGACGGGGCCGGCGTGCAGGCGTGGGCGGGCCCGTGGCCGATCGCCGAACGGCGGTGGGCGGCTGACGGCGGCAAGAAGGGGCACCGGCTGCAGATCGTCGACGACCGCGAGCGCGCCTGGCTGGTGTTCTGCACCGGCGGTCGCTGGTGGGCTGAGGGGAGGTACCGCTGATGGGCTGGCACAACCCGCCGCTCACCTGGAGCGAGATCGAGCGCACTCTCAGCGGCGACGAGCCGCCGAGTGCCGAACCGCGCGGCACGCGGACCGACCCGGGGCCGGTGAGTCGGAAGCGCGACTACACCGCGCCTCCCCCGATCACGCGCCCCGACGACGCCGTGCCCTACGCCGAACTGCACGCGCACTCCTCATACTCCTTCCTCGACGGCGCCTCCTCTCCGCAGGAGCTGCTCGTCGAGGCCGAGCGTCTGGGGCTGTCGGCTCTGGCGCTCACCGACCACGACGGCTTCTACGGGGCCGCGCGGTTCGCCGAGGTCGCCGACATGATGAACGCGTCGGTGCAGACCGTGTACGGGGCTGAGCTGTCGCTGGGGCTCGACGCTCCACAGCGCGGAGCCGCCGATCCGATCGGAGAGCATCTGCTCGTGCTCGCCGACGGGCTGGAGGGGTATCACCGCCTCTCCGGCGCGATCACGACCGCGCAGCTGCGGGGCGGAGAGAAGGGCAGGCCGGTGTACGACGTCGACGAGCTCGCGGCGAGCTCGAGCGGACGCTGGACGATCCTCACCGGGTGCCGCAAAGGAGCGGTGCGCCGAGGGCTCGAGGCCGGGGACGCCGTGACGCCCCTGCGCCGACTGGTCGACCTGTTCGGTCGGGATCATGTCGCCGTGGAGCTCTTCGATCACGGCGACCCGCTGGACTCCCGCCGCAACGACGAACTCGCCTCACTCGCCCGGCGGATGCGGCTGCCCGTGGTGGCCACGAACAACGTGCACTACGCGACACCCGAGCGTGCGGGCCTCGCCGAAGCCGTGGCCGCGGTGCGTGCGGTGCGCAGCATGGACGAGCTCGACGGCTGGCTGCCGGCGCACGGCGGAGCCCATCTGCGCAGCGGCGCAGAGATGACAGCTCGCTTCCAGCGCTACCCGGGGGCGATCTCGTACGGACTCGAGCTGGCGGCGGCATCCGCCTTCCCCCTGATCCAGGCCAAGCCTGCGCTGCCGCAGCAGGAGGTGCCCGCGGGGCACACTCCGATGAGCTGGCTGCGCCATCTGGTCTGGGAGGCGGTGCCGACGAAGTATCCGCGGCTCGATGACGAGGGGCGCGAGAGGATCGCACGGGAGCTCGACGTGATCGAGGAGAAGGACTTCCCCGGGTACTTCCTCATCGTGCACGGAATCGTCGCGGAGGCGAAGGATCGCGGCATCCTCTGCCAGGGCCGGGGCTCGGCCGCGGCGAGCGCGGTGTGCTATCTGCTGGGGATCACCGCGGTCGATCCCATCCTCTACCGGCTCCCCTTCGAGCGCTTCCTCGCCACCACCCGGCAGGAGGAGCCCGACATCGACGTGGACTTCGACTCCAGCCGCCGCGAGGAGATGATCCAGTGGACCTACGAGCAGTACGGCAGGGAGCGGGCAGCTCAGGTGGCGAACGTCATCCAGTACCGCCCGAAGAACGCGGTCCGCGACATGGCGAGAGCGCTCGGTTACTCCCCCGGTCAACAGGACTCCTGGTCGCGTCAGGTCGATGGCTGGTCGGCGGGGCTGGAGGTGTCCGAGGACCACGACATCCCCGAGAACGTGCTCGAGTACGCGGGCGAGCTGCTGAAGGCACCGCGTCACCTCGGCATCCACTCGGGCGGCATGGTGCTCACCGCACGTCCTGTGGGCGAGGTGGTGCCGGTCGAGCACGCGCGCATGGAGAACCGCACGGTCATCCAGTGGGATAAGGACGATGCGGCATCCATGGGGCTGGTCAAGTTCGATCTGCTGGGGCTGGGGATGCTGGCGGCTCTCCGGCACTGCTTCGACCTGGTGCACGGCGCCACCGGCGAGGAGTGGACGCTGGAGACCATCCCCAAGGAGGAGCCGGCGGTCTACGACATGCTCTGCCGTGCCGATTCGATCGGGGTGTTCCAGGTCGAATCGCGCGCACAGATCGGGCTGCTCCCCCGACTGCAGCCTCGATGCTTCTACGACCTCGCGATCCAGATCGCGCTGATCCGTCCCGGTCCCATCCAGGGCGGGGCCGTGCACCCGTTCGTCCGGCGCAAGATGGCGAAGGATCAGGTCGATGAGGAGAACCGCGAGCGGATCGCACGCGGCGAGGAGCCTGTGGAGTATCCGATCCCCTATCCGCATGACGATCTGAAGCCGATCCTGAAGCGGACGCTGGGCATCCCGATCTTCCAGGAGCAGCTGATCCAGATGGCGACGGCAATCGGCGACTGCACGGCGGACGAGGCCGATCTGCTGCGTCGGGCGATGGGCTCCAAGCGAGGGCAGGAGAAGATCGAGCGGGTGAAGGACAAGCTGTACGCGGGGATGAAGAGGCGGGGGCTGTCGAAGGAACAGTCCGACCGCATCTACGCGCAGATCCAGGCGTTCTCGAACTTCGGGTTCGCGGAGTCGCACTCGCTGTCGTTCGCGCTGCTCGTCTATGCCAGCTCCTGGCTGAAGCTGCACTATCCCGCCGCGTTCCTCGCCGGTCTTCTGCGGTCGCAGCCGATGGGCTTCTATTCGGCGTCGACGTTGACATCAGACGCGCGCAGACACGGGGTCGAGGTGCTGCGTCCCGATCTGCATGCGTCCGGCGCCACCGAGATCCTCGAGCGGACCGGCCCGGCCGGCCCCTGGCTCGATTCCTGCCTCCACGACCCGCAGCCGTCGGCCGCAAGATTCGACCGTTCACTGCCCGACGAGTCGGGCGCCCATCGCCGTGACGGCGGCTTCGCCGTGCGCCTCGGTCTCAGCGGCGTGCGCGGCATCGGGCAGCAGCTGGCCGAACGGATCGTCGCCGAGCGCGAGGCGAACGGCCTCTACCGCGACCTGGGCGATCTGGTGCGGCGCACGGATGCCACAGCCGCTCAGCTGGAATCGCTCGCCACCGCAGGGGCCTTCGGCTGCCTCGGCCTGCAGCGCCGCGAGGCGATCTGGCTCGCCGGCGCCGCCGCCGAGGACCGCGCGCGCTATCTGCCCGGAACGGTCGTCGCCGTGCAGCCTCCGCTGTTCGCCGACCAGTCCAGCTATGAGCAGCTCTCCGCCGATCTCTGGTCGACGGGCGTGTCCACCGACGATCACCCGCTCACCCATTTCCGCGCGGGGCTGCGGGAGCGCGGGGTGCTCACAGCCACCGAGCTGCAGGATCACGAGGTCGGGCGGCGCATCGAGGTCGCCGGTCTCGTCACGCACCGGCAGCGACCGGCAACCGCGGCCGGAATCACCTTCATCAACCTGGAGGACGAGACGGGACTGGTCAACGTGGTCTGCTCGGCAGGTGTCTGGGGCCGCTACCGTCGCGTCGCCCGCGACTCTCCGGCACTTGTGATCCGCGGCATCCTGGAGCGCTCCACCGAGGGCGTCGTGAACGTGCTCGCCGATGCGTTCGAGGATCTGCGCACGGGCTTCGCGCACCGGTCGAGAGACTTCCGCTGATCTCCCCCGAGGACACGGAGGGAGCGTTCACCAGATCCGGTCGACGGGCTCCTCCGGCGCTTTGTCCGTCCCGCCCCAGCGGTCAGCCTCCGCCTTCGCCGCGTCGACCGCCGCATCCGCTTCACGCAGCGCCGTTCGGGCTCCCGTTCCTCCCGACGCGTCCGGAGCCACGGCGAGTTCGGTATGAGCACCGACACCGCCCAGCACGACCGTGCACTCGAGGACCCGTCCCATCCAGCGGACGATCTCCCCTCGCGGCTCTTCAGCGCGGCGGTAGCGGATGCCGGTGTCGAGATCCACGATCGAGAGGACCGCGGGTTCCCCGCCCTCGACGATCCGCTCGAACACCTCGACGCGATGCCCTCGCGCGATGGCGAGCTGCGCGTTCAGCACCAGCGTCCTGTCCATGGATCCACTCTATGGTCCGCCGCCGCCACGGCAACCCCGAACCTGGACGGAAACTTTCGTATATTTCTTTGTCCCCCAAATGGCGGACATGACAAAAGAGCGATACTCTGGTATGCGTAACCGGGGATACAGGCTGAGAACTGGGGAATCAGCCGATGAGAGCCGCGAAATCTTCGCCGCCCTCCCCTGCCGTCCGGGAAGGGCGGTGAGCCCTCTCGGGAAGATCCAGCTGGGGAGCGGATGACTCGAGAGGGCAACCAATCCCGGCCCCGCTGTCGCGGGCTCACCTGCGCCGGCGACATCGCTCACTCGCGACCGCGCTGCCCCGATAGCGACCGCATCCGCATGCGTCAACCCCGGCGCGCACCAACGCCTCCGGACGTAGCGTCGAACGACGACGAGCGAGGAAGGATGCGAGATGAGCGACATGCAGCGCGGGAACACCAAGCACGGTCCGCGCCTCGACGAGCAGATGGAGCAGGAGACCCGCGGGATGGTGCAGGGGCACGGCGCCCCTCACGCCGAACCGTTCCGGGAGAGCGAGCCGCTCCCCGACGACACCGACGACGCGGCGGTCGAGAGCGCGTTTCGCCATGACGCGGGCGGGGAGGACGACGGCGAGGAGTCGGGATCATGATCGCGCGCGAAGAGATCACGACGTTGATGGAACGGCCCCGCGCGGTGACCTTCGCCTACGTCGACGGATGCGGGCCGGAGCCGCAGGTCGTCGAGGAGCAGCGCAGAGATGCGGTGACTCGGCGCCTGCGCGAAGCCGGTGCCCCCGACGGCGACGCCCGGGCGATCGAGGACGCGCTCGAGCGCGAACCGGGCCTTCCGGCGCCCTCCTCGCGTTATGTGCTCGCGGAGGACGGCGAGATCATCCTCGACGAATCCCTTCCGGGCCCCCGTTCCGGCCCCGAGCTCCTCGGGCACTCGATGCTCCCGCCCGTGCTCCCCCTGCTGAGGGATCGCACCGACGGCATCCGCTATCTCGTGGTGGAGGCCGGGCGAGGAAGCGCGGAGGTGCGCGTGGAGCGGGCCGGGCGAGAGCCCGAATGGGCCGAGACGATCGAGGGACGCACCGATGCGCTCCCGAAGGTGAGCGTCGGAGGCTGGTCCCAGGCGAACTATCAGCGCAGCTCCGAGCAGATCTGGAAGCAGAACGAGGCCGATGTCGCCGAGCTGGTCGACGCGCTCACGCAGCAGCATTCTCCCGAGTTCATCGTGATCTCGGGCGACATCCGCGCGCGCCAGCTGCTCATCGATCAGTTGGGAGTGGCGGCGCGGAAGCTCGTCATCGTCGTCGACTCCCACACCCACGCCGCCGGCGCCGATCGGGAGTCGCTGGACAGGGCCATCGAGGAGGCCATTCGGGATCACCTCCAGCGGAGCGAGGACGCCGTCGACACCGCCGCATCCGAGGGCGCCGGACGATCAGGCGCTCGCGGACTCGGGCCGGTGGTGGAGGCGCTGCGGGAAGCACGGGTCGAGCGGCTCCTGCTCGATGCCCGGATGCAGGACTCCGGTCGCACTCTCGACGCACTGGACAGGGCGCCGTGGATCGCGTTCGGCGAGCAGGACGCCCTCGACGCCCAGATCGTGGAGCACCTTCCGGAGGCGGAGGCCCTGGCTCGAGCGGCGCTGCTCACGGGGGCGGACGTGATCGTCGCCGAAGACCACCCGGCGGACGACGAGGCACGCGAACCCCGAGAGGTTCGCGAACCCGTGGCGGCGTTGAGATGGCCGGACGGATGAACCGGCGCTACTCGACGTCCTCGTCGATCGGCGGCAGCGCCCCGCCGTCGGGCTCCGCCTCCTCGGCCGGCACCGGCTCGTCGTCGAACGGCACTTCCTCGCGCTGGTCAGCGACATCAGCCGCATCAGCCTCTGTCAGTGCGGACACCGGCTCCGGCGAGACCGCGCGTTCAGGATCGTCCGGCTCGTCCAGGGCCGGGCGCTGCTGCTCCGCGAGATCGGCCGTCGGCTTCAAGTCGTCGATCCGTTCGCCTGCATCGGACATCTCGAGATCCTTTCTCCTGCGGTGTCCTTCCAGCCTCCGCCTGCGCGTGACCGCCTGCCAAGGGGCTTGACGCGCGATGATGTCGGCTGGGCGGACCCGGGGTGTCGTCAGAGTCGGGGTATCGGGATGGAGGTATCCCGGGTGGCGCGGCGACTTCTACCCGAAGGGTCTGGTGCAGCGGCGAGAGCTGGAGTACATCGGCGAGCACTTCCCCACGGTCGAGCTGAACGGGTCGTTCTACTCGCTGCAACGACCGGACAGCTATCGGCGATGGCGCGCGAGCGTGCCCGAGGACTTCGTCTTCGCTGTGAAGGGCTCCCGCTACGTGACGCACATGCTCCGGCTGAAGAACGTCGAGCAGGCGCTGGCCAACTTCTTCGCGTCCGGCCTGCTGGCGCTGGGCCCGCAGCTCGGTCCCCTGCTGTGGCAGCTGCCCGAACGGCTGCGTTTCGACCCCGAGCTGCTCGACGACTTCCTGCGGACGCTTCCTGCCACGACCGGGGAGGCTCTGGAACTCGCGCGCAACCACGACGCTCGGCTCGACGGGCGCGCGTGGCTTGAGACCGAGACCGAGATGCCGCTCCGCCATGCGATCGAGCCGCGATCGAAGACGTTCGACGACCCGCAGAGCCTTCGGATGCTGCAGCGGCACGGCGTGGCGCTCGTCGTCGCTGATACGGCGGGGCGTTGGCCGCGCTTCGACGCGCTCACTGCGGACTTCGCCTACGTGCGGCTGCACGGGGCCGAGATGCTCTATCACAGCGCGTACACGACGGCGGAGCTGCGCGAGTGGGCCGATCGCGTCACGGTCTGGGCTGACGGCACCGGCGCGGAGGACGGACGTCCGCGCGACGTGTACGTGTACTTCGACAACGACGCCCGAGGTCATGCTCCATACGACGCGGCTGCGCTCGCGGCCCTCGTGGGCGAGCGTCTCGGCTGACCGGTCAGGCGGTCCCCGCGAGCTCCGCGGCCGCGTGCAGATCGGCGACGAACGCCCGGAATGCGGAGTGCCGGTCGGCATCGTCGCGAAGACGAAGCAGGCTCGAGGGATGCACGGTCACGAGAACAGCCATGTCGGGCCAGTCGGACGCGTCGATCTCCGATCCGCGCACCTCGCCGATCTTCACCGGTCGACCGAGCACGGAGCGTGCGGCGGTGGCTCCCATCGCCACGATCACGCGCGGCCCGACGGCGGCGACCTCGGCTTCCAGCCAGGGACGGCACGCCACCACGTGCCCCGTGGAGGGCTTCTCATGGATGCGTCGCTTGCCACGCGGTTCGAAGCGGAAGTGCTTCACCGCATTGGTGAGGTAGACCTCGTCCCGCTCGATTCCCGCCTCGTCGAGCGCATCATCGAGCATCCTCCCTGCGGGGCCGACGAACGGCTCTCCGGTGCGGTCCTCACGATCCCCGGGCTGCTCGCCGACCAGCATCATCGATGCGCCCTCGGCACCCGCCGAGAACACCGTCTGCGTGGCGTCCCGCCACAGCTCGCAGCCGCGGCACCCGCGGGCAGCGTCCCGCAGATCCTCGACAGCACGGCTCTGCGGCACCCACTCCTGCGCTCCGGGGCGCTCCTCCTGCTCGTCGACCGTCATGGTTCGACGGTAGGCGGACGCGCCGACTGGCTCCATCCCCTTGCGAAGACGGAGAAGATCAGTCCCGATCTCCGACGTGTCCGGGCGCGGTGAGGGAGAGCACCCGCTCGACGAACGCCGCGTACTCGCTCATGTAGTGGGTCAGGAACTGCTCCGTCCCGGCATCCGACACCTGGCCGTCGTCGGCGAACACCTCGGGGTCGAACGTGATGTACGCCTCGGGCGCGTTGAGCTGAGGTGCGTTCAGGAAGCTCAGCACGCTGCGCATCGAGGATTGCATGACTGCCGTGCCGATGGCACCCGTGGAGGCGCCGATGATGCCGGTGGGCTTGCGTGCGAAGGAGTTGTGCCCCCACGGGCGGGATCCCCAGTCGATCGCGTTCTTCAGCGGACCGGGGATCGAGCGGTTGTACTCGGGCGAGACGATCAACAGTCCCTCGGACTTCTCGATCGCCTTCTTGAAGTCGGTGACCGCGGTCACCGGATCCATCTCGTCATCACGGTTGTAGAGCGGAAGGTCGCGGATCGAGACCTCGGTCAGTTCCAGGCTCGGCGGCGCCAGGCGCACGAGGGCCTTCGCGAGGACGCGGTTGATCGAGTCCTGCGAGAGGCTGCCGACGATGTATCCGATGCGGTGGGTCATTGACGTGCTCCTTCGTCTCGGTCGTTCGTCTCCGGTATACGCCACTCGCGCCGAATCGTCCATCCTCTGGGCATCGCACGCCCCGATGTGCGCCTACGACTCGACCATCGTCACGTGGCGCACCGCGACGAGCCGATCCATGGTCTCCAGCAGCCGCACCGCGTCGGGTCGCGTGTCGTCAGCCGGGCGGTGCATGAGGGTTCGCAGCGACGCGAGAGCCAGCATGATCGCCGCGTCGGCCACCTCAGGGGAACCCGCGCGCTCCTCGACCAGAACGTGGAACTCCGCCTTCAGCGCGCCCATCCACTGGGTGAAGGCGGCGACAAGCTGGGGCTGGTCGGTGATCAGCTTCTTCAGCCTGACGCGCTCGATCCCCGAGCTCATCGAGTCGGCGAGGAGTTCGCAAATGGCTGGCATCAGCTCGCCGTTCGTCGAACGGAATCGTGCTGCGGCCTCTGGCGAGATGATCTGTTCGGGAAGGTTGAGGGCTGCTGCCGTTTTCGATGGGAAGTAATTGAAGAACGTACGGGGCGAAACCCCGACCTCTTCGCAGATCTGCTCGACGGTCGTGCCGTCGAGCCCTTGACGTTCGACCAGGCGCAGGGCAGCCTCGTGCAGGGCTTCGCGCCGCTGCCTCTTCTTGCGTTCGCGAAGCCCCGAGGGCTCCCCTGCGCTCTGGTCGTTCGTCATGTCAGCTCTGCACCTTGATCGTTCCCGTCGCGGTGAATCCCGCCTCGTCCGCCCGTTCCTGCAGCGCGGAGCGCGTCCGCAGCGGCGGAGCCTTGAAGAACCAGCTCAGCACGAACGCGAGCATCAGCACTCCGAATCCCACCCAGTAGATCACATCGATCGCCTGGGTGAAGCCGACCATGAACGGCTTCGTGAGGGCCGCATCCGCGCCGTTCAGGAATGACGTGTCACTGACCGAATCGCTCGATCCGCTCGACGCATCCGACGTCCCCTTGCCGATCTCTTCGGCGATGTCGGGCACGAGTTTGTCGACCCAGTACGTGCGCTGGGTGTCGTCGGACCAGTCCACCGACACCGCGCCGTCCACCACGGAGGCGTGCGCCTTGTCGGCGACCGCCCGCAGCGCCTCGGCCTCGGCAGCGGGAAGCGCCTCCGCGACCTTCTGGTCGATCACCGTCTGCGCCGCACCGGCCGGCACCTGGCCGGCCGCGACCGCCTGGTTCACTGCGTCCGTCACGGCAGTGGTGACAGCGTCCGAAGCCGCCGTCTTCGCCTTGGCGGCCCCGTCGTCGAGCTGGGTCTGGATGTTCTCCTGCAGCGGTCCGACGATCGGAGTCCACAGCTGCGCCATGACGGCCTTGTTCTGCTCGGCGCCGGCGACCGCCGGGTCGAGCGCCGCCTCCAGGGCGGCGGTCAGGGTCGGCTTGTCGCCCATGCTGTGCGTGATGTTGGTCGGCAGCAGGGTGAACAGCACCGAGAGCATGATCGCGGTGCCCAGGGTCCCACCGATCTGGCGGAAGAAGGTCGCCGCGCTCGTGGCCACGCCCATGTCGGGAGCCTCGACGGCGTTCTGGCTCGCCATGGTCAGCGACTGCATCAGCTGACCGAGGCCGAGGCCGACCACGAACATGCCGATCATCATGAACCAGATGGGAGTGCCGGCCGACACGAACGTCAGGATGAGGAACCCGAGCGCGGTAGTGAGGGTTCCGGTGCGGGGGAAGAACCCGTACTTGCCCGTGCGCGATGTGATCTGTCCGGCCGCCATCGACGATGCCATGAGGCCCACCACCATCGGGAGCATGGCGAAGCCCGACTCGGTCGGGGTGAGTCCTGCGACGATCTGCATGTAGAGCGGGATGGTCATCATGGCGCCGAACATGCCGAAGCCGACGAGCACGCCGATGATGGTCGCCCAGGAGAACGTGTTGGAGCGGAAAAGGCGGATCGGGATGATGGCGTCGTTCTTCATCGAGATCTCGATGAGCACGAACCCGATGGCGCCGAGACCGCCGATGACGTAGCACGCGATCGCCGCCACGGAGGTCCACCCCCATTCGCGTCCCTGCTCAGCGACGAGCAGCAGCGGCACCAGGGCCACGATGACCGCAGTGGCGCCCCACCAGTCGATGCGGGGGTTCTTGTGCGTGCCGATCTTCGGCAGGTGCAGGAACGCGATCACCATGCCGAGCGCGATGAGGCCGATCGGCAGGTTGATCAGGAAGACCCAGCGCCAGCCGGCGATCCAGAGGATCTCGTTCGCGCCCGCGAAGAGACCGCCGACGAGCGGGCCGATCAGCGAGGAGATGCCGAAGACCGCGAAGAAGTAGCCCTGGTACTTGGCTCGTTCACGCGGGGCCAGGATGTCGGCCATGATCGCCAGCGGCAGCGACATGAGCGCCCCGGCGCCGATTCCCTGGAACGCACGGAATGCCGCGAGCATCAGCATTGACGACGAGAACGTCGACAGCACCGACCCGATGATGAACACCGTGATGCCGAAGATGAACAGCGGACGCCGTCCGAAGATGTCGGAGAGCTTTCCGTAGATCGGCACGGAGATGGTCGATGTGATCAGGTAGGCGGTGGTCACCCACGCCTGTTGATCGAGCCCATGCAGGTCATCGCCGATCGTGCGGATCGCGGTGCCGACGATGGTCTGATCGAGGGATGACAGGAACATTCCGGCCATGAGGCCGTAGATCACGAACATGATCTGACGGTGCGTCATGATCGGCTTCGACGCACCGGATGTTGCGACCGGGGTGGACCCGGTGCGGGTGGAGACAGTTGACATTCCAGCCCTTCAGGAGGCTCAGATATTTTTGCAGACGTGCAATATTACATGACTGCAAGATCTGGGCAAGCTGAGAGAAATGCACCGCTGCAGCACGACCGTGCCCGCCGGCTCGAAGGCCGGCGGGCACGGTCGACCGATCAGGCGAACCGGATGGTCGCGCTCTCGTCGTTCAGCACGATCACGGGAGTGACCGCCGAGTATCCGGCCGCCGCGATCTTCCCGATGTCGAACCGCAGGAGCGGCGTGCCTGCCGTGACCCGATCCCCCTTCTTCACGAGGGTCTCGAATCCGTCGCCCTTCATCTGCACGGTGTCGATGCCGACGTGGATGAGCAGCTCGGTGCCGTCGTCGAGCTCCAGTGCGATCGCGTGACCGGAGTCGAACGTCGCCCCGATCGTGCCGTCCGCCGGCGCGAACACGGTGTCACCGCTCGGCTGGATCGCGACGCCCGGGCCCATGATCCCCTGCGCGAAGGTCGGGTCGGGCACTTCCGACAGCGGCACCACGGTACCCGCGAGCGGTTGACGCAGAGTGCGCACACCGGCATCCGTCTTCGGCGCAGCCGCCGTGAGGACCGCTCCCGTCGCCGCAGACCCGGCCGGAACTGCCGCGTCACCGGACATGATGCGTTCCATCGCGTCCTTCACGAACTGCACGTTCAGCCCGTAGACAACCTGCACGGAGTGCCCGCCCGCCTTCATCGTGCCGGCGGCGCCCGCGTGCTTGAGGGCCTTTTCGTCGACCTTCGAGACGTCGGCGATCTCCAGCCGCAGCCGGGTGGCGCAGTTGTCGAGTTCGGTGATGTTCTCCTTGCCGCCGAGCGCGGTGAGGAACTTTCCGGCGGTCGCGAGGTAGATGTCGTCCTTCACCGCGGGGTCGAGGTCGGTGCCTTCTTCCAGGCCGTCGTCGTCTTCGCGACCGGGAGTCTTCAGGTTGAAGCGCTTGATCACGACGTAGAAGACGAAGAAGTAGATGAAGAACCAGGCGACGCCCATGATGAGGATCATCCACGGGTTCTCGGCCATCGGGTTGGCCCAGCCGAGCACGAGGTCGATGAATCCGCCGGAGAACCCGAAGCCCATTCGCACCGGCAGTATCTGGCTGATCACCATCGAGATGCCCATGAACAGGGCGTGGATCACATACAGCACCGGCGCGAGGAACATGAAGGAGAACTCGAGAGGCTCGGTGACGCCGACGAAGAACGACGAGATGGCGCCGGAGAGCAGGATGCCGGCGGCGACCTTCTTGCGCGTCGACTTCGCCGTCACGTACATCGCGAGCGCCGCGCCGGGGAGGCCGAACATCATGACAGGGAAGAACCCGGTCATGTACTGACCGGTGACGCCGTAGGTGCCCTCACCTGCGAGGAAGTTGTTGAGGTCGTTGATGCCCGCGACATCGAACCAGAAGACCGAGTTGAGCGCGTGGTGCAGGCCGACGGGGATCAGCATGCGGTTCAGGAAGCCGTAGATGCCGGTGCCGATCGGGCCGAGGGTGACGATCCACTCGCCGAAGGCGACGAGGCCGCCGTACACGAAGGGCCAGACGAAGAACAGGGCGATCGCGGCGACGAGGGAGAACGCGGCGGTCACGATCGCGACCGAGCGGCGGCCCGAGAAGAACGACAGCGCATCGGGGAGCTTCGTGTCTTTGAACCGGTCGTAGCAGAAGGCGCCGATGAGACCGCACAGGATGCCGATGAACACGTTCTGGACGAAGCCGAAGGCCGCCGGCACGTCGTCGAGCTTCGCCCCGGTGAAGGCCGCCACCGTCTCGGGCTTGAGAAGCGTCGTCACCACGAGCCACGAGACGAGACCGGCCAGGGCGGACGTCCCGTCGGACTTCTTCGCCATGCCGATCGAGATGCCGATCGCGAACAGCAGGGCCATGTTGTCGAGCAGCGCACCGCCCGCCGCGCTGAGGAAGGTGCTGACGATGTTGGCGCCGGCCGCGCTCTTGATCCAATAGCCGATGCCGGACAGGATCGCGGCGACCGGCAGAACCGCCACCGGCAGCATGATCGACCGTCCGAGTCGTTGGAAGAACTTCATGATCTCTCCTCGTGGGTGCACTCCGCAGCGCTGCCGAGTCGTCGAGTGAACTGTATCGAGCCCGGTGACTCAGGACCAGGTTTAAGTAAGCGATGCGAACAAAATAGTAGCGGACGTGTCAGCCGATCCGGAACTCGAGCTTCTGGAGCGTCGCTCAGAGGTGGTCGCTGTTCGGGCGAGGCGCGGGAAGTCCGCTCCTCCGGCGCAGGCGCGCGGCGATGATGCTTCTGATCACGATCACGGCCGTCGCGACCCAGACCGCTCCGACGACGAAGACACCGACGAAGATCGCACCCTGTCCCGACCCGTCGAACCGCAAGGCCATCACGACCATGAGCGCGAGTATCGCAGAGATGATGGCGAACAACACGAGCTGACCGTTCAGCGCGAAGACCGCGCGCGAGGATGACGATCGCGACCATGCGGGGCCCGCTTCGGCCTTCGTGTAGATGCGCAGCCGGCCGTCTTCGGCACCGCGAAGGGCGCGCACCTTCTCCCCCGCCGCGCGGCGCGCGGCCGCAGCATCGAGGATCACCTGATCGCGCTCCTGCGCCGGTGTCAGCACCGGCCGTATGCGAGGTCGATGATCCATCAGCGCCCCTTCCCGTCGTCGGATGATCGAGGCACCGCGCCGACGGCGAGATTCCTTGATCCGGCCCTATTCGATGATGAAACCGTAGCCCTCACCCATGTCACTGATGAGCAGCACGTCGCCCTTGACCTGGCCGATGTCCGCAGCGCGCACGGGATAGACCTCAGTGAACGTCTTCTCTCCACCGGGGGCGACACCGCTGATGTAGAAAGGATCGAAGGGGTAGTCGAGGGTTCCGAACATGCCGGCCGAGCCCGTGATGCTCTTTCCCGAGGAGTCGAGCAGAGAGAAGAATGCCCCGTTGTCCGATTGGGCGGCATCACCCTTGTTCCGCACCACGATCGTCACCACCGCGACCTGGCCGTCGGTCTGGGCGGCATCGCCCCAGGAGTAATCGATGTCTTCTTGTGTCACCGGACTGCCCGGGAGAACGGGCTCGGCATCCCGGAGCTGCGCGGGTCGCACGGTGACTTGCAGAGTGACTCCGGACCCGATGGAGACCTCTGCGCCGGCACCGTGCATGTCACCCGCCACTACCGTCGCGATTTCGGCGGAGCACACAGGATCCTGCTCGACGAGGCTCTTGAGCGAATCCGCATCGATCGACAACAGCGTCTGAAGTTCGTCGTCCGAAAGATCGGACGAGTACAGGCTCTTGCCCATGCATTCGAACAGGTAGTCGCTGTAGACCTTGTCGTCTGCTGGGCGCACGTTCTGCTCGAGAAAGGTGGCGATCTCTTCGGCCGAGCGGCGCTCCGTCGCCGCTTCTGACGACGGAGGCTCGGTACTGGTGGCTTCCGGCGGCGATGTTCCTGCCACACTCCCCAGCATCGCCGTGACGAAGACGACCGTGGCAGTCACCCCGCCCACGGTCGACAATCCCAACCCGATGCCCGAAAGCCACTTCGCTGCGCTTTTGCGGAGAGTGCCGATCAGCGACATCACGAACGCCGCCGCCAGCAGCAGCATCCCGAAGACGAAGGAGGTCAGCATCACGAACCCGTGAGCGTCGAGCGCACTCGGGATGACTGCCAGCGCAGTACCTGCTATGGCCAACCCGAGCGCCATGATTCCCAGCACCGGGGAAGATCGTCGCACGAGAGGTACCTGAGATGATGCCACTGGTGGCGATGCGGGGGCGAGGTGCTCCGTCCATTGCCTGCCATCCCACCAGCGCAGCTGCCCGGAACCGTCGTCGTACCAACCTTGCTGCATACTCATGTCGCCCCCTCAACGTCGCCAGTGTAATAGACCGCATCCGAGCCACGGTGCCCGCACTGGGGAGCGGCGGACCGAACCTCAGCCCCTCTCCCGCGCCTCCGATGAAACCCATCACTTCATTCGATTTCTTCGTAATTACGAACTATTGCTACTGTTGCAGCCATGAACACTGATTCGCGCGACGAGATCGAGCAGCGCGTCGACCGTTTGGAACGCGAGGTCGAGCTCCTTCGAGCGCAGTTCGAGGCCCGAGACCTGGATGCTGCCGCGGCGACGGATGCGGCGACGGCGACGGATGCGGGGGCGGACGTGGTGCCGGACGCCCCGACCGACCCGCTGTGGTTCGTCAACACGCTCGGGCGTCACGCTCCAGGTGTCGTGATGATGGCGGGTGCCGTCGAGGTGCCGGCCGGCCCCGTCCGCTGGCAGTACGGTCTCCACGCTGCGGATCTCCTCGCGAAGGATTGGGGCGAGCTCGCGCGTCCGATCGAGGCACTCGGGCACCCGGTGCGCCTAGAGCTGGTGCGCCGCATCCTGGCCGGCACGCAGACGACGGCCGAGCTCCTCGAACTCGACCAGTTCGCCTCGTCGGGTCAGCTCTATCACCATCTGCGTCAGCTCGTCAGCGCCGGCTGGCTCGCCTCGCCGCGACGCGGGCACTACGAAGTTCCTGTTGCGCGCGTCGTCCCCCTACTCGTCCTGACCATGATCGCCGCGAGCTGAGGAGCACCGCACCATGACCTCCCCCACCCTCACCGACTCCGCGGTTCCGCCCGCACCAGGCCCACGTCCTCGCCGATCCGCAATGCCGGTGCTCGCCGTGCTCGCCGGCGCAGCGATCGCCGCCGTGGCTGCGGGCGCGGCCTTCGGCCCTCAGCATCAGACGGTGAGCGCGGCGCAGACCGGTGACGAACGCCTCGCCGAGAGCATCCGTTCCCTTCCTGGCGGCTTCGACGGCTTCCGCTCCCTGTCCGTCGCCGAGATCGGACCCGACGGCGCCGTCTTCGCGGGCGTCGGCGACGCGGATCCCGGAAACCCCGGAGCCCCCGACCGCGACACCGTCTTCGAGCTCGGCTCGATCACCAAGACGTTCACGGGCGCCCTCTTCGCCGAGGCCGTCGAGCGCGGAGAGGTCGCATCTGACGACCACCTCTCGCAATACCTCAGTGCGCTCGAAGGAACCCCGGCGGGAGATGTGACGCTCGCGTCCCTGTCGCAGCACTCCTCCGGGCTGCCCGGTCTGGGCGCGACCGCCGCTGCCGACACGCTCTCGAACCTGCTTCTGAACGAGAACCCTTACGCGTCGACGACCACCGAGCAGCTGATCGCCGACGCGGCCATCGCACCCGTCGACCCCGACCAGGGTGTGCTCTACTCGAACTTCGCCGTCTCCCTGCTCGGCACCGCACTCGTCGAGGCAGCAGGGGCCGACGACTACGCCGCTCTGCTCGAAGAGCGCCTGACCGGGCCATTGGGCATGGACGACACCGTCGTCGCGGCCACGGCTGACGATGTGCCCGCAGATGCCGTTCCCGGGTTCCTGCTCAACGGCACGCGGGCGCCGCGCTGGTGGGGCGAGGGGTATCTGCCTGCAGGCTCGTCGACATTCACCACGGCATCCGACGTGGCGATCTGGGCCCAGGCCAACCTCGACGGCACGGCTCCGGGTGCAGCCGCATTCGAGCCGACGGCGTCTATGGGACCGGGCGCCGACATCGGGTGGGGATGGATCACGTCGCCGTCCTTCGATGGGGCGGGCACTCAGACCTGGCACAACGGCGGAACCGGAGGCTTTCGCACCTTCCTGACCTTGGACCTCGAAGCCGGAACGGCGTTCATCGCGTTGTCGAACACCGTCGCCACCGTCGACGACGTCGCCGTCGCGTACGCGACAGGCACCCCGATCCCGGGCCCCCCGGCAGCGAACGCCATCGTCGGCTGGTCTGCCGTCGCTCTCGCGCTGATCTTCGGAGCGATCGCGCTGATCCGCGCGCTGAGGGCGAAGTCGTGGCTTCCCTCGATCAGCGACCTCGCGTGGGCGGCATCCGGGCTCCTGCTGCTGTGGACCGGCGGTCCGTGGTTCACGGTCGGCGGCTGGGTGTGGGGAATCGCGCTCGCACCGTCCCTCGCGGCCGTCGGGGTGCTCATCCTGCGGTCTGCCCGAGGGCAGCGGATGCCGTTCCTGCCCGCGCGACGGGCGTGGTTCTGGTGGCCCGTTGCGGTTCTCGGGCTCGTCGCGGCAGTGTCGGCAGTGTTCCTCTGGTGACGTCCTGACATTCAAGCGTCGCGGCGGATTCCCGGGAGAACACGTTCCGAGCTACATCCAGGGGCTGATCCGGATGATCCTCAGGTCGGATTCGCTGCGAGGAATGGATCACTACGGTTGCGAGGATGCACAGTCTTGTCTCTGAGCGTTCTCGCATTCCGCTTCTCGTGTTAGCGGCCCTGGCCGTCGTCGTTCTCGTTGCGCCTTTTCCGGGAGAGAGTCTCAGCGTCGCCGTGACGCGGCTGTTGGGTTCAGCGGGCTCGAAGATCGCAGGCGTCTCCTCGCTCTCCGACGGTGTTCTCGTGATCTTGGCGGTATGCACGGTTGCGGCTCTGGTCTGGGTGTGGCGCCGAGCTCCGGAGCAACGGAGACCTACGGCGTTCGCCGCGATCGGGGTCGTCGTCGCGTTCGTCGTCAGCGAGGGAGCGAAATTGATGTTCGCCCAGCCGCGGCCGTGCACACGGTGGCCGATCGCGTCGGAGTGCCCCGCGATGGACTTCTCCTTGCCGTCCAATCATGCGACCCTCGCGTTCGGTGCCCTCCTGGTGATCACCGTTGCGACACGGACGCTCGCGGTGACGGTCGTCGCGTCCGCTCTCGCGCTCATCGTGGGCATCGGGCGGATGCTCGAGGGCGTGCACTACTTTCATGATGTCGCGGCCGGAGCCCTCCTCGGGCTTGCGATACCTGCCGCGCTGACCGCGATGGCAGGTGCGAAGTGGCGCAAGAACCGTGGAAATGTACCGAACGGATAGCCTGTCGGGGACGACCCTTTCGCCCCGATCCAGGCCCAGACGGGTCGTCCGGAGCACATGATGAACTCATACCGACAGGATGACTGGGACGCGAGCCCGGAGCATCCGTCGACCGTGGCACCGCCGTACCTGATGGGCACCGGAGTCGTGACAGGAGAGGATACGGGCACCCGCCCTCTGTCCCCTCCGCACTCCCATGCCGATGCGATGCTCGCATGGTGCTATCGCGGCACTGTCTGGGTGCATCTTCAGGACACGATGTGGCGGCTCGCCCCCGGCCAGGGTGTGTGGGTTCCCGCCCACACACCGCATACCGCCCACCACGAACGCGACTCGGTCGGCTGCTACACGTACCTCCCCGCGTCGTCGGCCACCGCGCCGATCGATGCCGTCAGCCGGGTGCTCGTGCCGCGTGCCGTACAGGAGATGCTTCTGCACCTCGGCATCAACGACATGCCGACCGATCTGCGCGTGCGCATCCAATCGGTGCTGATCGAGATGCTGCAGCAGCCGGCTCCGGAGGCCCTCGACGGCTGGGGCGAAGTGCCTCTTCCCACCGACGAACGTGTAAGCGCACTCGTGCAGGCCGTGCTCGCCGAGCCGGGTGATCCCCTGAACGCGCAGGACCTGTTCCTCGCGCACGGGCTGCATGAGCGGACCGTGCTGCGCATCTTCCAGCGCGAGATCGGCATGACGTTCGGGCGGTGGCGCACCGGTGTGCGCATGACGCTCGCCGCCCGGCTGATCGTCGACGGCACCCCGATCGGGGCGGCAGCGCACCGCTGCGGGTACGCCACCACGAGCGCGTTCTCTGCGGCGTTCAAGGATCGGTTCGGCACCACTCCCCGGCAGTACGTCACTCGCGTGCAGGCTGACGCTGCGCATCAGGCGTACTGGCGCTGATTCGACAGCCGACACGCCCGGGGTCCGCTCGGAACACGACGTGGAGTCGGTTCGGCGACATAAGTCGTCTGCTTGGCGACACTCGGTGGTCGATCCGCGTTCTAGCATCATTCTGTTAGGACATGCTTACCTAACTTTGAGCCGCGCAGGCGCGGCACCCCCTCCCCCTTTCTCTGAAGGAGAATCATGACGCACGCTTCTGCGCGCCCGAAGACCCGTCGAGGCGCCGCGCTCGTCGCTGCCGCCATCGCCGCCACCCTCACCCTGACGGGGTGCGCGGCATCAGCCGACACCGCCGATTCCGTCTCGACCTCCGCCGATGCCGGCGGCGTCGTGATCGAGCACGCTCATGGCGAGACCGTGATCCCCGAGAAGCCGCAGCGCATCGTGACCCTCGGCTGGATGACCTCCGACATCGTCGCCGCCCTCGGCACGAACCCGGTCGGCATGGAAGAGGTCTGGGGCGCCGACGAGAGCGGCTTCCAGCCGTGGTTCGAGGACTACGTCACCGAAGAGTACGGCGAGCTGCCCGAGATCATCCCCTTCACCGATGACGGCCCCAACTACGAGGCCATCAAGGCCCTCAAGCCCGACCTCATCCTGAGCCTGTACTCGGGCATCACCGACGTCCAGTACGAGCGCCTGACCGAGATCGCACCGACGGTCCCCTACATCGAGCGCGCCTGGGACCCGAGCACGTGGGAGGACATGACCCGCACCATCGGCAAGGCGATGTCGGAGGACGAGAAAGCCGAGGAGCTGATCGCCGAGACCGAGGAGCAGATCACCACGCTCGCCGACGAGCACCCCGAGTTCGACGGCAAGTCCTTCGTCTGGGGTCTGACCCTGAACGAGGGCGGCACCGACCTTGGCGTCTATCTCGAGTACGACCCGCGCGTGCGCATCACCGAGGCCCTCGGATTCACCTCGACATCGGCCATGGACGACTTCCTCGCGACCGCCGAGGGCGACAACTGGTACACCGGCGTCAGCCTGGAGAAGCTCTACGACGTGCAGGCCGATCTCTTCGCCGCGTGGGGCGGCAGCGCCGATGAGGGCGAGTACACGGTCGAGAACAAAGTCGTCTCCCGCTGGGAGCCGATCGCGGCCGGCTCGTACGTGATCTACGCCGACGATGTAGAAGCATCCGCGATCAGCGCGCCGACCGTGCTCTCGCTGAAGTACATCCTCCCCAAGTACGTCGACGACCTCGCAGCCGCACTGCAGGGCGAGCCGACGATCGCGGGGAAGTGACCTCCGAGATGTCGCGGTCGGCCTCACCCCCGGCGCCGGTGGCGACGGACGACGGCACCGACGTCTCGAACACCGGCGCGGGGGGTCGTGCCGACGACTCCCCGCGCCGCACCGCCGCGCTCGCGGCCGGACTCCTCGCGGCCACAGCCGTGCTCGTGCTGACTCTGATCGCATCGCTCGCGGTCGGCAACCGCGCGATCGATCCGGCGACCGTGTTGAGCGCGCTCTTCTCCTACGACGATGAGAATCCGCTGCACCTGATGGTGATGGAGCTGCGGGTCCCCCGCACCCTGCTCGGCATCGTGGTGGGCGCCGCGCTCGCGGTCTGCGGTGCGCTGATCCAGGCCTTCACCCGGAACCCGCTCGCCGATCCCGGCATCCTCGGCGTCAACGCCGGAGCATCCTTCGCCGTGACCTTTGCCGTAGGTGTGCTCGGGCTGACGACGCCGGGCGCTTACGTGCCCTTCGCGCTTGGCGGCGCCCTCGTGCTCACACTCCTCGTCTACGCGCTCGGGTCGTTCGGAGCATCCGGAGCCACCCCCATGAAACTCACTCTTGCCGGCGTCGCACTCGGTGCGGCGTTCACCGGCTTCACGACCGCGATCGTGCTGCGCGACGCCGGCACTCTGCAGGTCATGCGCTTCTGGGGCGTCGGCTCGATCGGCGGACGCACGCTCGACCAGCTCGCCTGGGCTGCGCCCCTGATCGCCGCGGGCCTCATCATCGGCCTGCTGTGCGCGCGTTCCCTGAACGTGCTGGCCCTCGGCGACGATCTCGCGCAGGCGCTCGGGGCTCGTGTGCGCGTCACCCGCGTGCTCGTCATCATCGCCGTCACCCTGCTGGCCGGCACGAGCGTCGCCGCCGCCGGCCCCATCGCCTTCGTCGGTCTCATGATCCCCCACGTCGTGCGGTGGTTTACCGGCCCCGATCAGCGGTGGGTGCTGACCTATTCGATGATCGTCGGCCCCGCTTTCCTCCTGCTCGCCGACATCCTCGGCCGCGTCGTGCTGCCGAACGGCGAGCTGCGCGTGGGTATCGTCACCGCTCTTCTCGGCGCCCCCATCCTGATCATGCTCGTGCGTCGCAAGCGGGTGAGCGGACTGTGAGCATCGACCAGCGTCCCGTCACCACGCCGACGACCGACGAACACCCGGCAGCCATCACCCCCGTCGACTTCGGCCGCCGCCTCCTCCGCATCGAGACGAGCCGGCTGGCCGCCCTGATCCCGGTGCGCTCGGTCGTCGTGTGCGCCGTGCTGGTCTTTGTGATCATCGTCGCCGGTCTCTTCTCCATGACGATCGGTGCATACGAGGTGGATTTCCCGTCAGTTCTCCGTGCGATCGTCGACCCCGCATCCGACCCGGACATCCGCCAGGTCGTCTTCGAGTGGCGGTTGCCTCGGGTGCTCTTTGCGGTGCTGTGCGGTGCGGCGCTCGCGCTGTCCGGCGGCATCTTCCAGTCGCTCACCCGCAACCCGCTCGGCTCTCCCGACATCATCGGCTTCGGCATCGGCGCGCAGTTCGGCGTGACCCTGACGATGGTCGTGCTCGAGCTGAACACGTACATGTTCAAGGCGGCAGGCGCACTGGTCGGCGGCCTGATCACGGCTCTGCTCGTCTACCTGCTCGCGAGCAAGAACACGATGTCGTCGTTCCGGCTGATCATCGTCGGCATCGGCGTCTCGGCCGGCCTCGGCTCGCTCACCTCGTGGATCCTGATCTCGGTGAGCATCGAGAAAGCCATGATGGCGGCCACCTGGGGCGCAGGCTCCCTCGCCTCGCTCGGCTTCGATCAGCTCATCCCGGCCGCGATCGTGTTCGTCGTGGTCGCGCTCGCCGCCCTGCCGCTCAACCGCACCCTCCCGGTGCTCGAGATGGGCGACGATGCGGCGACGGCCCTCGGCGTCCGTCCAGGACGCACGCGCTTCGCGGCGATGGTCTTCGGCGTGGCGCTGGTCGCCCTCGTCACCGCGGCGGCCGGACCGATCTCGTTCATCGCGCTCGCGGCTCCCCAGATCTCACAGCGCCTCACCCGCTCGAACACGCCGACGGGCACCGCCCCGGTGATGCTGACCGGTGCCGCGCTCGTGGTGGTCTCCGACGCCGTCGCCCAGCTCGCCGCGGTGCCGGTCGGCGTCGTGACCGTGTCGGTCGGCGGCATCTATCTCGCCTGGCTGCTCGCCGCCCAGTACGCGCGCCGCGCCTGAAAGGAACACCATGACCACTTCGCTGCTGGCCCGCGACATCAGCCTGGGCTACGGGGACACCCCCATCATCTCGGAACTCTCGCTCGAGGTTCCAGACGACTCGTTCACGATCGTCATCGGCCCGAACGCGTGTGGCAAGTCGACCCTGCTGCGCGGGTTCGCGCGACTCCTGCGTCCGAACACCGGCGCGGTGCTGCTCGACGGCGCGGAGCTGAAGACGTACAAGCCGAAAGAGGCTGCGCGGCGCCTGGGGCTCCTCCCCCAGTCCTCGATCGCTCCCGACGGCATCACCGTCGCCGACCTCGTGGGCCGAGGCCGGTTCCCGCACCAGAACGCGATGCGCACCTGGAGCAGCGTCGACGAGCGCGCGGTCTCCGAGGCGATGGCCGCGACCGGCGTCACCGACCTGTCGCGCCGCCAGGTCGACGAGCTCTCCGGCGGCCAGCGCCAGCGCGTCTGGGTGGCGATGGCCCTCGCCCAGCAGACCAAGCACCTGCTGCTCGACGAGCCGACGACGTTCCTCGACATCGCCCACCAGATCGACCTGATGGAGCTGTTCGCCGATCTGCACCGCGACGGCACGACGCTGGTCGCGGTGCTGCACGACCTGAACCACGCGGCCCGCTATGCGACCCACCTCGTGGCGATGCGCGACGGCGGGATCGTCGCACAGGGCGACCCGCGCGAGATCATCACCGCCGAGCTCGTCGAGGCCGTGTACGACCTGCCCTGCAAGGTCATCACCGACCCCGTGTCCGGCACCCCGCTGGTGCTGCCGCTCGGCCGGCGCACGTCATGACGCGCACGCCCCGGCGGCTCTTCGCGATCGCGCTCGCTTCGGAGGGACGCGGCCTCGCGCTGACCGCCGCCACCGCACTCCTCGTCGTCCACTCGCTCGCCGAGGCGTCGATCCCGGTGATCATCGGCGCCACGATCGACCGCGCGGTGCTCCCCGCCGACCCCGGCGCGCTCGCTCTCTGGCTCGGGGTGCTGGTCGGCACGTTCCTGATGCTGACCGTGAGCTATCAGTCCGCGTCGCGCTTCATGGTGACGATCTACGGCTACGGCGAGCAGGCGCTGCGCCACCTGACGCTGTCGCGGATGCTGCGGCCTCGCCTCTCCCGACGGGCGGTGGCCCCCGGTGAGGCGCTGACCTTCGTGACGTCCGACACCTATCGCGTCGCCGGCGTCGCCTGGTCGGTGGCGCAGCAGTGCTCGACGATCGCGGCGATCATCGGGGCGGCGCTGGCCATGCTCGTGATCTCGCCGATCGCGACGCTAGTGGTCTTCGCATCGACGATCGCGATGATGCTCGTGATGCGAGTCGTCTCACGCCCGCTCGAACGTCGAGGATTCGCCGAGCAGCATGCGGCGACCGAAGCAGGTGCGGTCGCGGCCGACTTCATGAGCGGCTTCCGCGTGCTCGTCGGCATAGGCGCACGTGAAGAGGCTGTGCGCCGATACGTCGCCGCGAGCGATGTTTCTCGGCTCGCGGCGACAGCGGCGGGTCGTTCGCTGGCCGCGGCCGAGGCTGTCAGCGGCACACTCGCCGCCGTGGTCACGACCGCGCTCGCCGGCATGTCGGCGTGGTTCGCCGCGGAGGGGCGCATCAGCATCGGCGAACTCGTGACGGTGCTCGGACTCGCGCAGTTCATCAGCGGCTACCTCGCGCATGCGGGGTCGTTCCCCTCGAACTGGATCCACAAGCTGGCATCCGCCAAGCGCCTCGCCGAGGTCATCGATGCAGAGGACCTGCTCGACGAGCCGGCCACGGGCGGCGCGCAGCGCGCGGCATCCGCCGACGATGTCGTGCTGACTTTCCGAGCCGGCTCGGCCGACTCGGCGCACGTCGAGGTGCGGGCGGGCGAGCTGCTCGGCATCCGCCCGGCCGACAGCGACACCGCGCGTGCGCTGTCCCGCCTGCTGGGCCTGCGCACGCGCCCCGTGCCCGGCACGGTCTCGATCGCAGTCGACGGGACGATCCGCGACCTCACCCACCTCGACCCGGTGGAGTACCGTCGTCGCGTCGTCGCCCCGCCGCACCGCCAGACGATCGTGAGCGGCACTCTGCTCGAGGCGGTGCGCGGTCGCGGCTCGGCCGCAGCCGCTGAGCACGAGCTCGTCGAGGTGGCGGCGCTGCACGACACGGTCGAGCAGGTCGGTGGTTGGGAGGCGCAGGTCGGCGAAGCAGGACGGCGGCTCTCGGGTGGGCAGCGCCAGCGCATCGGCATCGCCAGGGGCCTGCACTCGAATGCCGACGTGCTCGTGCTGGATGAACCCACCTCGGCCGTCGACGCCATCACCGAGGCGCACATCGCCCGCGCCCTCGCGAACCACACCGCGACCACGATCGTGATCACCAGCTCGCCTCTGCTGCTCAGCGCCTGCGACCGGGTCATCGACCTCCCTGCTGCCGGATCGGATGCCCGAGATGACTGACTCCTCGCGCAGCACGCTGCTCCCCATCGCCTCGAGCGCTCGAGTGCGCGCAGCAGTCGGTGCGTTGATGCGACGGCGTCCTGGCCGCACCGCAGTGGTGGGAGTGCTCTTCCTCGCGGCATCCGCTCTCGGCATCGTGATGCCCGCCTGCCTCGGGCGCATCGTCGACGCCGTCACGACCGACGCCGGGTTCCCTGCCATCGCAGGATGGGTCGCCGCAGCGGGAGCCGGCGCCATCGGAGCGACCGTCACGATGCTGTGGGCGAACCGCGCGCTCACCGGGCTCGTGCAAGACGCGCTCGCGAATCTCCGCGAAGACGTGTTCGCCTCGGCCATGCGACTGCCGGTCAGCTCCGTCGATGACGGCGAGAGCGCCGATCTGCTGTCGCGTGTGACCGGCGACGTGGATGCTGTGGCCGAAGCCGGCGGAAACGTCGCGCCGACCCTGCTGTCCGCCGGATTCGCGATCGCGGTGTCCGCGGCGGCCCTGGCGGCGCTCGACCCTTGGCTCGCCCTCGCCGGGCTCGCCTCGGCTCCGTGCTACATCCTCGCCACCCGGGCGTTCCTGCGGCGGTCGCGTGTGGTCTTCCGCGAAGTGCGGGTGCGTGAGGCCGCTCGAAGCCAGGCGGTGCTGGAAGCCGTCGAGGGCATCGAGACCCTCACCGCGTTCAACGAGCAGGAGCACGCGCTCGACCGTGTGCGAGAGCGCGCAGAAGGGTCGATCCGCATGCAGATCGAGGGAGTGCAGCTGACGAACCGGCTCTTCCGCTGGGTCAACGGCGGCGAGCTCGTCGGGCTGTCGGCCATCCTGGCGACCGGCTTCCTGCTGCAGTCGGCCGGAGCCGTCACCGTGGGCATGGTCACGACGGCCGCACTGCTTTTCCACCGCCTGTTCGGTCCGATCGGTCAACTGATCTTCGGGCTCGATGACATCCAGCGCGCGACGATCGGCCTCGCGAGGCTCGTCGGTGTGATCGACCTGGTCTCGCAGGAGGCCCACGCCCAGGAACTGGATGCCGCCCGGCCCGTGTCCGCCGAGATCGAAGTTCACGACGTCACGTTCCTCTACCCGACGACGGGCCGCGGGATCGCCGAGGTCACGCTCACCGTCGACCCGGGGACGACCACCGCATTGGTCGGCAGCTCAGGATCCGGCAAGAGCACGCTCGCGCGTGTCGTCGCAGGACATCACCCGCCGACATCGGGCAGCGTGCACATCTCCTCCGGAGCGATTCCGTACTACATCTCGCAAGAGGTGCACCAGTTCCGCGGCACGATCGCGGACAACCTCCGGCTGGCCGCCCCCGACGCGAGCGACGACGAGATGGTCGCCGTGCTGCACGCAGTCGGCGCTGACTGGGCCATCGACGCGATGACCCAGGAGAACGACGACGAACGGCATCCGTCCGATGACGCGATCACCTCCTGGGACGAGGGGCGCATCCAGCAGCTCGCGATCGCGCGTGCGCTGCTCGCGGACCCCGCGGTGGTGATCCTCGACGAACCCACTGCCGATGTCGGCCTTCACCACCGCGACGCAGTCGAAGACGCCATCACGACGCTGCGTTCCGGACGCACCGCGATCCTCATCGCACACCAGTTGCAGCAGGCGTCCACGGCCGAGCAGATCGTGGTCTTCGCCGACGGCAGGGCGACCCAGCGCGGCACGCATGAGCAGCTCGTCGCGGCCGACGGCCCCTACCGGCGCTCCTGGCTCACCCAGACTCAGGACACGTCCGCCCACCCGACCCAGACTCGGACTCCGCACGAGCCCGAAGAGACGGAGAACCCGTGAACATCCACCGCGGCATCGTCCGCAGCACCACCGCTCTCACGCCGAGCCTGACCCGGGTGACGCTCGCAGGCCCAGGGGTCGAGGACTTCCTCAGCACCGGTATCGGGGACGAATACGTGCGCGTGTTCTTCCCGCACGGCGACGACCCTGCCGATGTCTCGCTGCCGGTGCCCGCCGGCGACTGGTGGGAGACGCCGGAAGGTGCGCCCGAGGCGCCGATGCGCACGTACACGATCAGAGCGGTGCGGCCGGAGGCCGGCGAGCTCGATATCGACTTCGTGCTGCACGAGGCCGGCGTCGCGGGCCCCTGGGCGGCACGCGCGGAACCGGGCCACGTGCTCGGGCTGAACTCTCCGACCGGCCTGTACTCGCCGCCCGCCGACATCACGTGGCAGGTGCTGGTCGCCGACCTCACGGGTCTGCCCGCGGCTGCCCGGATCGCTGCGAAGGCGCCGTCAGGTGTGCGCACCCGGGTACTGCTCGAAGTTCCTCACGAAGACGACCGGATGCCGTTCGAGGTCGGCGCCGATGTCGAGGTCACCTGGCTCATCGGCGGCAACGGTCGCGGTCCGAGCGCGCTCGGCCAGCTCGTTCGAGGAATCGTCGATGACCGGCTCCCGCTCGACGAGGGATACGTGTGGGTCGCCGGCGAGACCGTCGCCCTGCGGGATGTGCGGAAGTACCTGCGCAAGGAGCTCGCCTTGCCTCCGACCAGGTTCAAGGTCGTCGGCTACTGGACTCCGATCGCCGCGTGGGACCGGAAGTTCGCCGCGCTCCCCGAGTCGGTGCAGAAGGAGCTCGACGCGATCTGGACCGAGTCGGCGGATGACGAACCCGAGGATGTGCAGATCCGGTTCGAAGAACGTCTCGATCGACTCGGCCTCTGAGGGAAGGGCGCGGTGCGCCGGCCCGCCGATCGGGACACGGCAAGCCGAACGACAGCCGTGCCTTCTGCCGAGGATCTCCTGACTCCAGGGGGAAACCCACCCGCAGGGTGCGCTTGCGGTGTGCCATCGGGAAGCGGCAGCCTCGTTCGCGAGCAGAGGTTGGCGATCGGATGCCCCTCGGATGGGGCGTACACGTCGTCGCCGGCCGGAAGGCGACCGATCAGCGAAGCCGTTCGTGGGCGAAGGCCATCACCTCGTCCAGCGTCGGCCCGTCATGCGGCGAAGCGGGCGAGTCATGGTGGGGAACACCTCGGCGCGGCAAGCCCGTGTACGGGAGCAGATGGCGCACCCCGTCCCGCTCGACGCGAGGGTTCCCGAAGGGGCCGTTGGCAACCATGAATCGCTCAGTTCGCTGCCGGCCTGTCCCGAGTTCGAGGCTGCTGAAGCTCCACTGATTCGTCATCGTGCGCGTCCAGGTGATGTGCGTGAGCGGCACGGGAGTCGCGCCATTGATGCTGATGAGACCGGTCCGCTGGTCGAACTCCGCGTACTGATTGAATCCGATGAGGAGCGGGGTGGCGATGGCCGGGATAGCCAGGAAGATCAGCATGAGCGGCGTGTTCTCGGGATGCGAGCCCACGAGTGAGAACGCGCTGCCCACGAGGGTGCTCCCGACGCCGAAGATCAGTCCGACGATGATGCTGCGCCATGGCGTCGGGCGTCCGAATCGAATGATCATGCGTCGTCCCCCTGCCTCTTGCCGTCTCCAGCCACCCCTGGACCGCATGCCGGCAGCCCTCATCCACTCCCCCGGACTCGGCGCCATCACACCATACCAACCGGACACCGGGCGGTCGGGCGGTCCGCTGGTGCCGCGATCCGTCCGCCTTAGGTATGCGCGAGCAGTTGGAGAGCGATCGCTGATGAGCCTCTGCGTTGAGGATCAGCCCGCGCAAGCGCCCCCGCAGAGTGATGCGGCGGAGTTCGCAGCCGAAAAGGTAGCCGGAACCATTCGGGAATCGCGAACCGTCAGCGTTCCACGGAAAACCACGCCGTCGGGCCGTTCGTGAGCAGCGGGGCCTCCTTTGCCCCGAAACGGGATGCGGCAGCCGGCCACGCGACGAAGTTCTTCTCCGCGCGACGCCCAATGTTCTTCGTCATCGGGTCGACCGCGAACACACTCATCCCCCCGGTGCGCACCACACGCATCAGTTCGCGAACGTACTCGGCGGTGCGGCTGTCACCTGCCGGCACGGATGCCCGCAACTCGCCGTTCCACAAGACGTCCTCCTCGGAACGCGACCGCACGAGGCTCGCGAGGCCGGCGCCGACGATCGCGTACACCCACCCCCGACCGGACGGGTGACGCACCACATAGTCACGATGAAACATGCTCTCGGAGACGATGCTCGTGTCCACGAGGGTCACGTGAGGGCCTGTGCATTCGCTCAGTGACGAGCGAAACGTCGGAGTGAGTGTCTCAGGTTGTTGAGATGCGTCGACGAACCTCACCGCGGGAAGACTGGTCCGCAGCGCGTCGCTGAACTGTTCTTCATCCGCGGGCGTCATGAAGACGCAGAGCCGATGGAGCTTCGACGGTGTGCTCATGACGCCAGTGGCGACGTGATCTTGGTCGCCCGGTAGGACTGCCCATCCTTCGTGGCACGCCACCGACGCCAGTGCTTCGCCGACAGCCGGACGGGCAGGTGCTTCTGGACATGAGCGGCAGCATCGTGTAACCGGTCGTCGGCGGGGAATCCGAGCCAGAGCGACAGAGAGGAGGCTGTCGTGCCGAACATGGCACGCACCCCGGACGCGCCGAGAAGGCGTCCGTACCCATCCACCGCGAACCGACCGAACGCCTCGGCATCGATCCCCTCGTAGGGCGTTCCCGTCGCAGGGTCGACCAGAGCCACCCGAGCAGTCCAGACCAGGGAGGCCAGCGGATGCCCGTGGGTAGTCACCGCTCCAGAGTCAGCACTGCTCAGGGCGTCGAGCGTGGCATCGACGTCATCTGAGCGAACCCGCCACTGGGTGTGTGTACGCTGCCGGCTCTGCGGTCCACCGAGGTGCGCTGCCGCGAACGATTCGAAGCGGTCTCCGACGTCGGGCGGGCCTCCGGCCCAGAGCTGGAAGGACATCTCCGGTACACCGACGGTCAGCACGGCGGCGTCGAGGAAATCCTGCACACTCTCGTAGGCCGCGCGGGGGTCCTTGGTGCGAAGCGAGTGCGCACCACCCGCCGAGCTCGGCAACCCGTCGTAGGTCACGACCTCCCGATTCGATGTCACCCCTCCATTATCCCGACGACGAGGATGCGCGCGAAGCATGCGCAAGCGCTGCGGGCGCGGCTCGGCGGGAACGACGACGGCACGCGCCGGTAATCTGGGTCCTGGCGTGGACGACAGCCGGCGGATTCAGGGGAGAGCGGATGAGGGCGTCAACGGGCAAGCGGACCATGGTGTTGCACAGTGCGCACCGGGAGCAGTTCGACGTACCGGACAGAGACCTCGTCTTCTACGACCAGCCCTATGACGCCGAGCAGCTGTCACGCATCACAGATGTGCACCTGTGGTCTCCTCTCGAGGGTCCCGTCGACCGTCTCCCGGAGATCATCACTGCGATGACGAGGTTGAAAGCCCTCAGCATCGGGCCGGGGCGGGTCCTCCCCACCGTCGTCACCGAACTGCGGCAGGGCGATCTTCCGGAGAGTCTGGAAGATCTCTCGGTGCACATCGGCGATCGGACCCTGGTGTGGCCGGACGTGGTGGTGCCGAACCTGAAGAGCCTCTACGTCGGCGAACCGTTCCGATTCAAGAACGAGCACTTTCCCCGGCTCCGCGCGCTCTCCCTCTACCCGCAGAGATCTCTGAACAATGTGCGGCAGGCGCTCGAACTGCCGCTGGAAGAACTGAACCTGTTGAACGTGCCTACGGACGAGCAGATATTCCGCCTCGTCGAGCCGGTCGGGCTTCGCCGTCTCGGATTGATCGGTGGACGCACGCTGACGAGCATCACCGGGATCAGCGCGCTCCCGCAGTTGGAGTCGTTGCGGCTGAAGAACCTCACCGCGCTGGGTGACATCTCGGAGCTGGCTGCTCTCCAGCAACTCGAGGTCCTCAACATCCAGTACTGCAAGAAGATCATCGGCATCGCCGCCGTCAACGACCTCCCGCGACTGCGCAGGCTCACCCTGGTCGGATGCGGGAAGATCGGACTCGAGACGATCGAGGCGAAGATGTCGACACTGGAATGGGTCAACACAGGCGCGACGACGTGATGGCCTGCCTGAGAGGCTGCTCGGTGATGTTGACAAGATGACGGGACTCTTCCAGCGTGCCGCCGAATCCTTGCAGGAAGCCGGATGGACGTGCGAGCCTCCCACGCCCGCGGAAGAGGGCGTTCCTTCCGCGCTGCACACTGCACCCGAAACGGTGATCCGCTGGGTGTCCTCGTTCGCGCTCCTGTCGAACTCAGATGAGACGGTGTGGTTCTTATCCCGCCACGACTACTCGACCGGCGACGAGGGTGCGTTCGCATGGAACGAGTGGGAACAGCAGAGCATGGAAGCTGCGACGACGGATGATGAGGCAGCCGCGATCTCCCGTTTCTGGAAGCGCCACTTACCGATCCTGCTCTCCGTTCGCAGCGGATACGAGTACCTCGCGGTGCGCGACGATGGAGCAATCGTCCACGGAGCGGAGCCGGAGTTCGAAGAGGCGGATGTCGTGTTCTCACAGTTCGAGGATCTGCTGAGGCACATCATCGCGCGGCCGACAGCACGGAACCGCGTCGTCGAGAGACTGTTATTCGATGCCACCGGCATCCCCGACACGGGGACAGGCCACTAGTCCGAGTTCCTCGCATCAGGAACAGCATCTACATCGGGGGTGGCCTCTTCATCGATGAGGAACGCGATCTTCCCTCGCTCCGCGTCCGCGTCGAAGGCAGAGTCTCGAGCAGCGATGCGACTCATGAGATCGGCGACTGCCTTGTGGATCGTCTGCCGCAGGAAGGCGATCGGCGCAGAGGCCGTGCTGACATCGTCGTTGCTGATCCGGATCTCTCCCGTGGCTGTTCGTCGCGACAGAAACACCCGCGGTGTCCGCAACCCGGACGGGCTGGGCACCGGCGTGATCTCGCCACCGACTGTGAGGAAGAAGTCGAGATGATACGAGAATTCCACATTGCGCAGGTGCTGCTTTATCCGCGCAAGCTCCTCGATGAAGCCCGCCTGTGGCGATGGACCACCCCACACCGTGCGGAACGTGAGCCGCCCGTTCGGCACGCTGTCGCGTCCCGTGTTGACCGATTCTGGCTGGCTTTCGGTTCCGGAGGGATCAGTCATCGTTAAGCCCTACCCGGATCGGGTCTGTGGCGCCGTCCGGCGTCACGACCTCCCACCGCAGGTCAGGCGTTCCCCTCGGGATGAGCGGGTCGATCCGTTCGGCCACGACGTCGACGACGGCGTCTTCGAGTTGTTCTCGAGACCAGGCGGCAGGTCGTGCCGGAACCGGGGGCTCCCAGCCTTTCTCGCCCCAGATCACGCTGAACAGCTCCCGTTCATCGCCGAGTTGCCGATCGAGGCTGAGTGAGTCGGCACCCTCGAAACGCGCCCACACGCCGAACGGGCCCTCGGCGTCCTGATCGACGAACACCTCGATGAGCATCCCATCCGCACCGACAGTCGCTGCGCGATGGAGCGCGGAGAGCCGGACCGTCGTGGACTGCGACATCGGGTCGAGCACGGCTCTCAACGCATCGCGATACTCGACGGTACCCACCGGGGCAGTTTATCGATCGCACTTCGAGGGCTGCGGGCGGCAAACTCAGCTGTCGCGTTCGGCTAGAAGTCGAGGAAGCCTGCGACGACGTCGCGCACGGTCCCATCCACGCCCGGTGTGCCGTAGAAGTACACCGAGCCGTAGCCCCACAGATACTCCGCGATGACGTCCTCGAGCTCGCCCTCCACGGGCCACCCCTCCTCGTCGATCTGAAAGAGGAATCGATGCCCATCGGCGTGCACTGCATCAGCGAACGAAAGCTCCCCCTGAATCAAGACGGGTTGGTCATCGATCCGCACCAGAGCCGGCGTGGACGCGGCGTCCGGTCGTTGGATGAGTGCTGTCGCACGCAGTCCCGGCCACCCCAGGTCGTCTCGCCCGCCGCGCGGTGAGGGGTCGTGGACGATCGCCCGCATCGCCATGTCCGGATAGACGACATCCTCATCTTCGATGCCGAACCCGGCACGCAACACCACCGACACCTCACGGCTGCCCGTCCACGACGCGCAGCCCGCGGCAAGAGTCAGCAGATACCGATGCGTCTCCAGAAGCGGATGCGTCTCGATCACCGATGGCGGAGCACCACCCAACCGCGCCCCATCCTCGCGATCCGGCAACGCGGGATACAAGAACGCAGGCATGCTCCCAGCCTACGAGCACCTTGACGGCGGTCACAGGTGCCCCAGTAGGGATGACGCCCAGGTCGGCGAACCGAATATGGCTGCAAGCCTTCGGAGGAGTTTTGGAGGTGGTCGGCGCTTCCCGGACATGCAGAAGGCCCGGAGACTCTCACGAGTTTCCGGGCCTTTCTCTGGTCGGGCTGACAGGATTTGAACCTGCGACCCCTTGACCCCCAGTCAAGTGCGCTACCAAGCTGCGCCACAGCCCGTTGCCCTTCGCTCTCGCGCAGGCAACTCCCCTATCTTAGCCTGATGCTCACGCGCTTCGCGAACCGGAGAGCGTTGCGTGTGTCGGATGCCGGGCGTAGCGTCGCGTGCATGGTGACGATCACGACCGAGGTGGCGACGACGCCTCGATGGGACGATGTGCAGCATGCCCTCACCGGCGGCGGAGACGGCGCGAGCTGCCAGTGCATCTGGCCTGTTCTGAGCAACAAGGACTGGAACGAGACCACGAAAGAGCAGCGCACCGAGATGCTGCACGCCGAGATCGATGCGGGTCCCCCGCCAGGAATCATCGCGTACGTCGACGGCGAGGCAACCGGTTGGATCCGCGTCGGTCCGCGCACCGCTCAGGCGCGCGTACCGCGCACGCGCATCATCGCGGCCGCAACCGAAGAGCCCTTCGACGACGACAGCGTCTGGGCGGTCACCTGCTTCGTCGTGCGACGTGAACACCGCGGACAGGGCATAAATCTCGCGCTTCTGCGCGCCGCCGTCGAGCACGCGAAGTCCTCCGGAGCCCGTCTGATCGAGGGCTATCCGGTCGATACGGGCGGTGAGAAGATGCGCACGAACGATCTGTTCCACGGCACCCTGGGCACGTATCTCGCCGCCGGCTTCGAGAAGAAGTCCGAGATGAAGCCCGGGCGGACGCTCGTCGCACTCGATCTCACCCGCTGACCGCTGACCGCTGACCGCTAGCGTGGTGGCATGAGCGACCAGCATCCGATCGTCGAAGACGACGTCCTCGGCACCCTCGTCCGCGCGACCACGGAACTGACCGACGGCGAGATCCTCACGCACGACTGGTACGCCGGCTCGGTCGTCACCGACGGCGGCGACGTCGACCTCATGATCGAGGCGACGACGCACGCCGAGGTGACGCCGCTGCTCCCCCGGCTTCGCGAGGTCGTCTCCCGACTCGACGTTCTTCGACGCGTGGCCTCGGATGCCGTCGTCACCCGCTTCAGCACCGGGGAGCCGGAGGCGCATGAACTCGACGAGGCAGCATCCGACCTGGCCTTGGAGACGATCGAGGCCGCAGCCGACGGAACGATCATCCTGCACCTGATCGACGACTGCGGCGAGCACTTCCCCGAGGGCTACTGGCCCGCCGTGCATCTCGCACCCGACGACGGCGTCGCCGACGTCACCGTCGAGTCCTGATGACGCCCCGTGCACTGGCGTGGGCGTTCGCGCCCTACATCATCCTCTCGGCAGCCCACGTGATCCTGCTGGCCGTTGACAGCCCGCTGGCCGGGCCGACGAAGCTCGCCCTGATGCCGCTCCTAGCGATCCCGGTCCTCGTGTCGGCGCGGCGCCTGAAGCCACGCTCGGTGACGGTCTTGCTGCTGGCTGCGCTGCTGTTCTCGTGGCTGGGCGACGGTGCCGGCGCGTTCTTCCCCTCACTTCCCGAACTGCCGCTCATGCTCGGGTTCTTCGGCATCGCGCATGTGGCGTACATCGTGCTGTTCGCCCGTCACCTCTCCCGGAGCCGGATGCCCTGGTGGGCGCTCATCTACGTGCTCTGGTGGATCGCCATGGTCATCGTGATCGGCCCGCACTCAGGCGATCTGCTCGTCGCCGTGGCGGTCTACGGACTCGTGCTCGCCGGCACAGCCGCGTTCTCGACTCGGTGCCACTCGCTCGTCGCGGTGGGCGGCGCGTTCTTCCTGACGAGCGACTCGATCCTCGCCTTCCGGCTCTTCCTTCCCGACGCGCTCCCCGAGTGGAGCAGCCCCGCCGTCATGCTCACGTACACGATCGGGCAGGGACTCATCATCGCCGGCGCGCTCGTCGCGGCCCGAGAGAGGAGCCGCTGATGGACGCGGCGCGGATCGACAGCTGGCTGTGGGCGGTGCGCGCCTACAAGACGCGTTCGGCGGCGACGACGGCGTGCCGTGCGGGACACATCCGGCTGAACGGCGACAAGGTCAAAGCCGCGCAGCACGTGCGCATCGGCGACGAGGTGCGCATCCGCATCTCGGGGTTCGACCGCATCCTCATCGTCCGCCAGATCCTGGTCAAACGCGTGGGCGCACCAGTTGCCGCCCTCGCCTACGAAGACCGCACACCCGAACGCGAGCCGCAGGCGGCGCTCGGCCTGCGAGATCGCGGTGCCGGGCGGCCGACCAAACGTGAACGCCGCGAGATCGACAAGTTGCGCGGACGCGACGACGACTCGTTCGACTGACCCGGTTGCGCCCTCAGCGCCCGATCGTGTTCAGCAGTGCGCGCGCCGACAGAGTCCGAGCGCCTGCCGCTTCCGCCCGCGACTGCAACGCCCGATCACTCGTCACTACGGTGACCGCTCGCCCCAGCGACGTCAGCCGGACCGCCTCGTCGACGATCGCGTCGTCGCCCCCGGCATCCGCCCTGACCACGAGGATCTCGTCGTCGTCGGCCAGCGACCGCGCCTGACCCTCGACCACGAACGAGACCTGTGGGAACCACGTCGTCGCGTCGAGCCCGAGATCGCGCGCCGGCGCTGCCAGCCCGGCCAGGCGATCCCTCAGCCGACCCGCCGCAGCCGCACGGTCCTTCCACCAGCCGTCGGGCACCGAGCCCACGACGTTGGCCGCGTCGATGACGAGAACAGGCCTCACGTCGAGCAGCGACCTCAGCAGCGGCCACGACTCCCCGAACCCCGGATGCAGTGGCAGTGCATCGATCTCGTCGACAGGAACCCACGCCAGCGCGACGCTCTCCGGGTCGCTGATCACCGGCTCGAACGGCTCGACGACGTCGGCGACGACCGTCGTGTACGACCAGATGTCGAGATCGAGCACGCTCGTGAACCGCGGTCGCACCGAGCCGTCGGGCACGCCCGCCTCTTCCTGCGCTTCGCGCACCGCTCCGCGGATCGCGCTCTCGCCCTCGTGGAGCGCCCCTCCGGGCAGCCCCCAGGTGCCGCCGAAGTGGATCCAGGCGACCCGGTGCTGGAGCAGCACGCCCCGCGAGGAATCGTAGGCGAGCAGCCCCGCCGCGCCGAAACGACCCCAGTACTTCTCCCCCGTGTCCGCGATCACCCAGGCGTCACCGGGGTTCAGCGGGCCGAGTGGCCGACGCGGTTCGCCGGCGGCAGGAGGTACGACAGTCACCCCTTCAGCCTTTCACAGCATCCGGGGTACGTCGTCGATTCCGACACAGAGCGGAACAGCTCAGCGCTGGCGCCTCTCGCGCACGCGCATGTTGATCACGATCGGCGTGCCTTCGAATTCGTACAGCTCCCGCAGGCGGCGCTGGATGAACCGGCGATAGCCCGGGTCGAGGAAGCCCGTGGTGAAGAGCACGAACGTCGGCGGACGCGTCGAGGCCTGCGTGCCGAACAGGATGCGCGGCTGCTTGCCTCCACGCAGCGGGTGCGGGTGCTCGGCGACGAGCTCGGCGAGGAACGCGTTGAACTTGCCGGTCGGGATGCGGCGATCCCAGTTCTCCAGCGAGGTCTCGAGCGCCGGGACCAGCTTGTCGAGGTGACGGCCGGTCTTCGCCGAGATGTTCACGCGAGGAGCCCAGGCGACGTGCGCGAGGTCCTGCTCGATCTCTCGCTCGAGGTAGCGACGGCGATCCTGGTTCTCGAGGTCGTCGTCGTTCAGACGGTCCCACTTGTTGAACGCCAGCACGAGCGAACGGCCCGACTCCAGCACCAGGTCGATGATGCGGACGTCCTGCTCGCTGATCGACTCGGAGACGTCGAGGACGACGACCGCGACCTCCGCCTTCTCGAGGGCGGCCGAGGTGCGCAGCGAGGCGTAGAAGTCGGCACCCTGCGCCATGTGCACGCGACGACGGATGCCGGCGGTGTCGACGAAGCGCCACAGCTTGCCGCCGAGCTCGACGATCTCGTCGACCGGGTCGCGGGTCGTTCCCGCGAGGTCGTTCACGACCACGCGCTCTTCGCCTGCAGCCCGGTTCAGCAGCGACGACTTTCCGACGTTCGGACGGCCGAGGATCGCGACGCGGCGCGGTCCGCCGATCTCCTGTTTGGCGACCGCGGAGATCTCGGGCAGCTTCTTCAGCAGGGTGTCGAGCAGGTCCGCGACGCCACGACCGTGGATCGCGGAGACGGGATACGGCTCACCCAGGCCCAGGTTCCACAGAGCAGCGGCCTCGGGCTCCTGGCGCGCGTCATCGATCTTGTTCGCGACGAGGAAGACCGGCTTGCCGCTCTTGCGCAGCAGCTTCACGACGTGCTCGTCGGTCGACGTCGCGCCCACTAGAGCGTCGACGACGAACAGCACGACGTCGCAGAGCTCGATCGCGACCTCGGCCTGAGCGGCCACCGAGCGGTCGATGCCGCGGGCGTCGGGCTCCCAGCCGCCGGTGTCGACGAGCGTGAAGCGCCGGTCGTTCCACTCGGCCTTGTACGTGACCCGGTCGCGCGTGACACCGGGAGTGTCCTCGACGACAGCCTCGCGGCGGCCGAGGATGCGGTTCACGAGCGCCGACTTGCCGACGTTCGGGCGTCCCACTATCGCCACCACGGGAAGTGCGGGCATGAACTGGATGCCGTCCTCGCCCATCGTGATGCCGGCGAGGAGCGCGGCGTCCTCATCGTCCAGGTCGTAGTCGGCGAGACCCGCTCGCAGTGTCTCGGCGCGCTGCTCTGCGAGCTGCTCGTCGAGCGCGTCCATCTTCTCTGCGAGGTGGTCAGGGCCGCCTTCGTATTCGTCGTCAGCCACGGGGTGCTCCTCGGAGTCGTTCGATCACCGTGAGTACGGCATCGATGGTCTGGGTGAAATCCAATTCGGTCGAATCGACAACTTCGACGCCTTCGGCGGCGTTCAGGAAGTCGACGACGGCGCTGTCGGAGGCGTCGCGCTTGTGCAGGGCGGCGGCCACCGTCTCGGCGCTCTCGCCCGCGAGTTCGCCGGCACGGCGAGCGGCGCGCACCTCGGGGGCGGCGGTCAGCAGGATGCGGACGGGCGCGTCTGGCGCGACCACCGTGGTGATGTCGCGCCCTTCCACGACCACCGCGTCGTACGGCGCTTCCGCCACAAGGGTGCGGAAGAGCGCATTGACCTGCTCGCGCACCGCCGGCACGCGGGCCACGCCGCTGACGGCGCCGGAGACGCGAGGGTCGCGGATCGCCTCGGTGACGTCGGCCTCGCCGACGCGCACGGTGCGGTCGTCCGCATCGAGACTGAGATGCACCGGGAAGTCGGATGCCGCGGCGAGAACCGCGTCGGCATCCGCCGTGTCGGCGCCGCGGTCGAGCACATGCCACGCCAGCGCGCGATAGGCCGAGCCGGTGTCGAGGTAGCCGAAGCCGAGCTTGCGGGCCACCGCCTTGGAGACGCTGGATTTGCCCGAGCCCGCAGGCCCGTCGATCGCGATGAACTTCGTCGCTGTCATCTGGGTTCCTGAGTCTGTCGACAGTGCTGAGCGAGTGTCAGCGAGCCGAAGTGAAGGGTCAGTCATTCGTGTTCCCCGCGATCCGCCAGCCGCGTTCGGTGAGTCCGGTGATCGCCCCGTGCAGTGCGGCGGGGTCGACGCTGATCTGGGCGAGACCGAACTGCGCACCCGGCGAGTGCTCGAGACGCAGATCTTCGACGTTCACGCCCAGTTCGCCGAGTTCGCCGAACAGGCGACCGAGCTGGCCGGGGGTGTCATCGACCATCACGACGAGCGACTCGAAGCGGCGGTTCTGGCCGTGCTTACCCGGCAGGCGCTCGACGCCGTCGTTGCCGTGGCGGATCGTCTCGGCGACCGCGCGCCGCGCGCCAGGCGCCTCGGGTGCGCGCAGCGCCTCGGAGACGTCGCGCAGATCGGCGGCGAGAGCATCGAGGATCTCCACCACGGGAGCCGCGTTGGCGCCGAGGATCTGCACCCACAGTTCAGGAGCGGATGCCGCGATGCGGGTCGTGTCGCGCACGCCCTGACCGGCCAGGCGCAGCGCGCCCTCTTCGGCCTCGGCGAGACGCCCCGCGAGCAGGCTCGCGACGACCTGTGGCACGTGAGAGGTCAGCGCGACCGAGCGGTCGTGCTCCTCCGGCGTCATCTCGAGCGGCGTCGCGCCGACGTCGAGAGCCAGGGCCTCGACGAGCGAGAGGTCGGCCGCGGAGGTCTCGCCATCACGGCACACCACCCACGGACGGCCGATGAACAGGTCGGCGCGTGCCGAGATCGCTCCCCCGCGTTCGCGGCCGGCGAGAGGGTGAGAGCCGATGTAGCGCCGCAGGTCGACTCCGCGTTCGCTCAGCGCGCGGAACGGCTGGAGCTTCACGCTCGCGACATCAGTGACGACGGCGTCCGGGTGATTCTCGAGCTCGTTCTGGATGACATCGGCAGTGACATCGGGCGGAACCGCCACGACGATCAGCACCGGCGCGTCGCCCGCCGCGGGTGCGCGACCGGCGCCGTAGTCGATCGCGAGGCGCTGCTGCGCAGGCGAGGTATCGGAGAGCACGACGTCGACACCCTTCGCGCGCAGTGCATGACCGATGCTCGCGCCCAGCAGGCCGGTGCCGACGATGCGCACCGTGCCCGTGATCCGCGCGGCGACGGCGCCGGCAGCGCGGACCGCGCTGGGCGCACTGGTCGTGTCGGTCACTCGTTCTCCTGCTGCTCGCCGTCGCTCGTTCCGGCACGGGTATCACGGCGCGACAGAGTAAGAAGCGCGCCCAACTCGATTTTAGTCAGTTCCCGTGTCTTCCCCGCCGGGAGGGTTCCCAGGTGGAGCGGCCCGAACTGCCGACGCACGAGCTCGGTCACCGGGTGGCCGACCGCCGCCATCATGCGGCGGACGATGCGGTTGCGCCCGGAGTGCAGGGTGAGCTCGACGAGGCTCGACCCGCGCGAGGTGTCGAGCAGCCTCGCCTTGTCTGCCGTGATGGGTCCGTCTTCGAGCTCGATGCCCTTGGTCAGCTTCGAGATCGTCTGCGCCGTGACGGCGCCATCGACCTTCGCGATGTACACCTTCGTGACGCCGAACGAGGGGTGCGCGAGCACGTGCGCCAGATCGCCGTCGTTCGTGAGGAGCAGGAGGCCGCTGGTCTCGGCATCCAGTCGGCCGACGTTGTACAGGCGCTCTTCGTAGTCCTCCGTGAACCGGCGGAGATCCGGCCGACCGCTCTCGTCGCGCATGCTGCTGACGACGCCGGTGGGCTTGTTGAGCATGACGTAGCGCTTCGAGACGTCGAGCTGCACGGCCGTGCCGTCGACGTCGACCAGATCGTTCTCGGGATCGATGCGTCTGCCGAGCTCGGAGACGACTTCGCCGTTCACCCGGATGCGCCCCTCGACGATGTAGTCCTCGATGACGCGACGCGACGCGACTCCCGCGGCGGAGAGCACCTTCTGCAGGCGGATGCCCTCGGGGGCTGAACTGTCGGTCATCGGACCACTCCTTCATCGAAACCATCGGCGCCGTCATCGAGAAGCGGCGAGATCGGGGGCAGCTCGTCTATCGAGTTGATCCCCAGGTGCTGCAGCAGCGCGTCGGTCGTGCCGTAGTTGATGGCGCCGGTCTCTGAGTCGGCGAACATCTCGGTGATCAGACCGCGGGCGAGCAGCGTGCGCACGACCGAATCGACGTTCACGGCACGGATAGAGGCTACCTGACTACGGGTCACCGGTTGTTTGTAAGCGATGACGGCGAGCGTCTCGAGCGCCGCCTGCGAGAGCCGGGCGGGCGCCTGACCGCCGATGAAATCGGCGACGAGGTCGTCGTGGTCATCTCGCACGTACAGCCGCCAGCCTCCGCCGACCTCGCGCAGCTCGAACCCCCGGCGGGGGCCGCGGCCCACTCCGTCGTAGTCGGCGACGAGGGTCTCCAGGGTCTGCCTGACGGCGGCGACCGGAGCGCCCACGGCGGCCGCCAGCGCGACCAGCCCGATCGGCTCGTCGATGATGAGCAGGATGGCCTCGACCTTCTCGGTCAGCGGCGCCTCCACGGGTTCCCCCTGGGTCCCTGAGCTTGTCGAAGGGTCATCGGTCATAGTCGGCCCCCAGGGTCGCGAGTGATTCGTCCGACCAGTGGTCGGCTGACCAGCGCAGCGTCAGCTCGCCGAGCGGTTCGAGTTGTTCGAAGGAGAGCGCCGCGTGCCGATACAGCTCGAGCACCGAGATGAACCGTGCCACCACGATGCCCGGCTCGCTGATCCCTGCGACGAGCTCGCGGAAGCTCAGCGACTCGGCTCCGCGCAGGAGCGTCACGACGATCGCCGCCTGCTCGCGGATGCTGATGAGCGGAGCGTGCAGATGATCGAGACCGACATGCGGGATCTCCTTGGGCACGAATGCCAGCATCGCAAGGGCGGCGAAGTCGGATGCGGTCAGCGACCAGACCAGCTCCGGCGTCTTCTTGCGATGCTTCTCGTCCAGACGAACCGCCCGCGCGTGGCGGCGGTCCTCCCGCTGCAGGCATCGCGAGAACCAGGCCGAGACCTCCTTGAACGCGCGGTACTGCAGCAGCCGGGCGAAGAGCAGATCGCGCGCTTCGAGCAGGGCGACGGCCTCGGCATCCACCAGCTCGCCCTGGGGAAGGAGGCCGGCGACCTTCATGTCGAGCAGGGTCGCGGCGACCACGAGGAACTCCGACGCCTGATCGAGCTCCCGATCACCGTCGAGTTCTTTCAGATACGAGATGAACTCGTTCGTCACCGCGCTGAGCGACACCTCGGTGATGTCCATCTCATGCTTGGAGATGAGGTTCAGCAGCAGATCGAAGGGGCCGTCGAAGTTCGACAGCGAGACGCGGAAGCCGGAGGGCGCAGTGCCGTCTGCCGCCTCCGGCGGGGTGCCATCGCTACGCGACGGCACCACGGGCGACCAGCTCCCGAGCCAGACGCAGGTAAGCCTGCGCGGCCGCGTGCTCGGGCGCGAACTCGGTGATGGGCACACCCGACACCGAGGCATCGGGGAACTTCACGGTGCGACCGATCACCGTCTCAAGGACGTCGTCGCCGAATGCTTCGACCACGCGCTCGAGCACTTCGCGGGAGTGCAGCGTCCGCGGGTCGTACATGGTCGCGAGCAGGCCGTCGAGCTTGATGGACGGATTCAGCCGGTCGCGCACCTTGTCGATCGTCTCGATGAGCAGCGCCACGCCCCGCAACGCGAAGAACTCGCACTCGAGCGGGATCAGCACGCCGTGCGCAGCGGTCAGCGCGTTGACGGTGAGCAGTCCGAGAGACGGCTGGCAGTCGATCAGGATGACATCGTACTCCGCCGTCACCTGGCGCAGCACGCGCGACAGGATCGTCTCGCGCGCGACCTCGTTCACGAGGTGCACCTCCGCCGCCGACAAGTCGATGTTGGCCGGCATCACGTCGAGGCCCTCGACGCCGGTGTGCACGATCGCGTCGTGCGCGTCGCGCTTGGTGTCCAGGAGCAGGTCGTACACCGTGGGCACGTCGTGGGTCTGGACGCCGAGGCCTGCCGACAGGGCGCCCTGCGGGTCGAAGTCGACCGCGAGGACCTTGCGCCCGTACTCGGCGAGCGCTGCCGCCAGGTTGATGGTCGACGTCGTCTTTCCGACGCCGCCCTTCTGATTGCACAGAGCGATGATGCGAGCGGGGCCGTGCGACGTCAGCGGCTCAGGAGTCGCGAAACCCTGGTACGGCCGGCCGGTGGGTCCGATGGGTGTGTCGTCGGCCTTCTTCGCCTTCGCCTTGGACGATCCCACGTTCTCAACCACCGATTCTCCTGCTCCTTCGTGCTTGCTCGATTGTAGCGGCAGGCGAACGGCGAACCGGGCGGACGGACCCGGCGATCCTCTGATCCGCGCGAACGGGGTGGCTGGTCGGAGACCCGATGCCACCCCGTTCGTGTGAAGGGTCAGGCGCCGCGCAGCGCCGCGACCGGTTCGATACGAGCAGCGCGTCGCGCCGGGTACCACCCCGAGCCCCAGCCGACGAGAGCGCCCAAAAACGCCCCCGCGACGGCGATCAGCGGATCGGTCACGGGCGTCCATCCCTGCACGACCGCCACCGCGACGACCGCGAGCACTCCGAGCGCCGAACCGATGAGTCCGCCGATGAAGCCGATCACGATCGACTCGACCATGAACTGGGCGCCGATCTGACGGCGGGTGGCCCCCAGCGCCCGCCGCAGGCCGATCTCGCCCACCCTCTCCATGACCCCGAGAAGAGTCACGTTCGCGATGCCGAGGCCCCCGGCGAGAAGGGCGATCACGCCGAGGATCAGGAACACCACGTTCACGTCGGCCTGCACGCTCTGGCTGAGGTCGGAGGAACCCGACGGCGCCTGCGTCTTGAGGGTGTCGGGCGCATCGGGCTGCAGCGCCAGCACCGACTGTTCGGCGACCTGCGGCCCCGCGCCGACGACGATGCGGATGTCGAGCTCAGACGGGGCCGCAAGACCGAAGTCGGCTCGCGCCGCTCCTACCGGGATGACGACAGAGTCGAGCAGTTCGCTCTTGCGCTCGAATCCGTCGACGACGCCGATCACCGCGTACGCGACGCCGGCGACGAAGATCGAGGGCTGCGAATCCACACGGTTGATGCCCATCTCCTCGGCGAGTCGCGAGCCGACCACCGCGACCCGATCGGCCCTGGCGTCGTGCCCCGCGTCGAAGAACCGACCGGTGACGAGCTCCCCGCCTGCCGTGTCGAGCAGCTCGGGCGACGACGCGTACAGCCTCGGCGATGCAGTCGCGGGCGCCGAAGGGTCGTTCACGGGCACGGCGGTGATGGTCTCGTTCTCGGCGAACTCGACCTCGCCCAGCAGTGTCGCACTCTCCACGCCGGCCAGCAGCGACACGCGCTCCGGCGCGTCCCAGGGCAGTCGCCCCGCCGCGACGGTCTTCTTCGCCGAGCCGGAGTTCGCCTCCTCCGGAGTGACCACGACCTGCGTCGAGGCGGCGCCGTTGAACTGACTCGCGATCTGCGCCGCAGCGGTCTGCGCGAAGCCGATCGTCGCGACCAGTGAGGCGATTCCGAGCACGGTGCCCAGGATCGTCATCACGAGACGGGCAGGACGCGAGCCGATGTCGGCGGTCGCCTCGGCCACGAGATCTTGGAAGGTGAACCGGTCGGCGTGCTTCAAGCCCGGTTTGGTGCGCGGCTTCCGGCGCCAGGAGGGGCGCTTCACAGCTCGCTCAATCGGCCGTCGGCGATGCGGATGCTCCGACGCGCCCGCCGCGCGACGTTGTCGTCGTGGGTGATCACGATGAGCGTGAGGCCGTCGTCGTTCAGCTCCTCGAACAACGACATCACCTCTCCCGAGGTCCGCTGGTCGAGGTTGCCGGTCGGCTCATCGGCGAGCAGCAGCTTGGGACCACTCACCACGGCTCTCGCGACCGCGACGCGCTGACGCTCGCCACCGGAGAGAGAACTCGGGAAGAAGTCGACGCGGTGCGACAGCCCGACGCGGGCGAGGGCTTCGCGTGCGCGCGACTCGCGTTCGCGCCGAGGCACACCGCTGTACAGCATCGGCATCAGCACGTTGTCGAGGACGGTGCGGCGCGGCATCAGATGGAACGACTGGAAGACGAATCCGATGAACTTCGCCCGCACGGCCGCCCGCTCGTCGTCGGAGAGATCTCCCGTCAAGGAACCCGCCAGGCGGTACTCCCCCACGCTCGGACGATCGAGCAGGCCCAGGATGTTGAGCATCGTCGACTTTCCCGAGCCGCTGGGTCCGACGATCGAGATGTAGTCGCCCGCCCGTACCTGCAGCGTCGCCGCCTTCAGCGCCTGCACCTCGGGAGGGCCGGGGAATGACCTCGTCACGTCACGGAGCTCGACGACGAAGGCGTCGTCGGCAGCATCGGGCTCGGCATCCGTCCCCGTGGCGACCTCCACGGCCTGCGCGGCGGTCACCGTCCCACCACCACGAGGTCGCCCTCTTCGAGATCTCCGTCGACCGCGGTCACCTCCACGGCGCCCTTGGCCGCGAGTCCCGTCTTCACGACGACCGTGCGGGTCTTGGCATCCTTCCCTTCACGCGGATCGGATTCGACGATCTCGACGCGGGACTCCCCTCCAGGCCCTGCGGTGAGCGCGGCGAGCGGCACGGACAGGACATCGCCCTCCGTGGCCCCGACCGCGATCTGCACGCGGACGTTGTTGCCCTGCAGCTGCGTGATCTGCTCCGGCGTGAGCGGGTCGGGCTCGAAGAGCACATCCCATCGTGCCTTGTTGTCCTTGCCCGGCTTGAGCTCGGAGATCACGGCGCGCTGCTGCGTGCCGTCGGGCAGTTCGAACGTGGCCTCGGCCCCGACCTTCAGCAGCCGCGCGTCCGCCTCGGCTGCCGCGCCCGTGAGCCGCACTGCGGCGCCGGAGACCGTCATCACCGATCCCTGAATGGTCGAGCCGCGCTTCACGTTCACGGCGTCGACGCGGCGGGGCAGCTCGGTGAGGAACAGCACCTCGCCCGCGGGCAGGTACGGCAGCACGGACTGACGAGCGCTCTCGAGCGCCTTGTTCGCCGCATCGACCTGCGATCGAGCAGAGTCGAGCGCCGCCTTCTCCGGGCCGGTGTTCTTGGCCGACCAGAGCTGGTCGCGCTCGAGCTTCGCGGTCTGCACATCCCACTCGGCCTGCTGGATGCTGGGGCACGGTGACTCCCCACCCGGCGTGCACGCCTTCGCTTCAGCGAGCGCCTGCTCGGCCTGCGCGACCTTGACGTCGGCCTGCCAGCTCTCCAGCTTCGTCGGGCCGGCGCCGGCCGCGGTGAGCGCCTGCTGCGCCTGCGTGACACTGCTCTGCGCGTCGCGCACGCCCTGCTCCGCACTGCGCACGGTCTCGTCGGCGCCCTCTTCCGGCGCAGGCGCCGGGTACCCCGCCTGGGCGTACAGCTGTCCGACCGCGTTCGCGGTCGCAAGATCGAACAGGTTCGAGGCGACGTCGCCCGCGTCGATTCCGACGCTGACGAGCGCCTGCTTGAGCTGCACGACGTCCGGCCCCGACACTCCGAAGCGGAGAGTGCGGTACGCAGGCAGTTCGCCCGGGAGCACGATGACCGGTCGGCCGACCACTTCGAGAGCGATCGACAGCGGGTTCAGGGTCGCCCCCACCTCGGGGACGGAGCCCGTGACGACGCTTCCGCCGCCGGTCGTGTCGATCGTCACGTCGACGGCGTCGGCGTAACCGACATCGGCTCGGAGGGTCACGTCGTTGCTGAGCGAACCGAACTCCACCGGCACCGTCACGAGCCCGGGATCGGGAGCTTCCGACGCCTCGGCGGGGGCGATCAGGAACCGCCCCACGAGGAGTCCGGCGACCAGGCTGACCACCGCGCACAGCGCGACGATCCACAGCGTGCGATTGCCGCGGAGGATACGGCGCCAGCCGCTGACACGCGACATGTCGACGTCTGCGTCGGCAACGACGGGATCGGCCGAAACCGCGTCATCCGGAGCCGTGCCATCACCGGCGATGATCTCCGAGAAGTCGTCGGGCAGTTCAGTGGTGGGAGTCTCGTCGTCCTTCATGCGTCAGTTGCTCTGCTCGGCAGCGGCCTTGAACGCCTCGAGGTCGGCCTTGTTGTCCTTGATGAACTTCTCCTCCAGCGCGAACTGGATCTTCAGAGACTCCTCCATGTAGTTCGTCTTCTCCCGGCATCCGAGATCGACGAGCGCGAGAGCGATCTCCTTCTCGCCGAGCTCCTTCATCTCAGGGCTCTTGTTGGGATCCTCGACGGTCTCAGGGTCGACCTCGGTCGTACCGTCCCCGTACGCGCTCTCGTAGAGCTTGTTCTGGGCGTCGGAGATCGACTGCTGCGCGTCCATCTGCGCCGTGAAGCCGGGCTCTCCACCGTCGGCCATGCAGTCGGCCCACTTCGTGTTGAGCTTCTTGTACTCCGGAGCATCCTGCGTGTTGGTCCAGAGATCGTTCATCTTCTCGCGGAGCTCGGCGAACTCGTCCGACTGCCAGGGGTCATCGCCCTGGAGCTCGTGCTGCGCCCAGCCCTGGCATCCGGAGTCCTCCCAGTTGTACTCGTAGCTGCCGTCCTCGCTCACCTCGTCCTCTTCGGGCGGCACCCCGTACGCCGTCTCGTAGAACGCGGTGCGCTCCGACTCCGACAGCGAATCGAGGTATTCCTGGTTCGGGTCGACGTACTCCTCCCCCGGGGTACTCGCCCCCTCGGCGTTGTACGGGTTGTTCACGATGCCGTAGCCGTACTTCTCGACCCATTCCTTCTTGTCCGGCTCCCACTTGACCTCGTCGTCATCGCTGGCGACGACCATCCCGCCGTTCTGCACGTTCGGCTTGTACTCGAAGCCCTCCTTGGCCATGCATTCGGCCATGAGGTCCTCCTGCTTGCGCTGCTGCTCTTCGAACTGCTTCTGCTGTTCCTCAGGCGACAGGTCGCCGCCGTACGCGGAGCTCAGATACTTGCTGAGGGGTGAATCCTCGTAGGTCAGTTCGCCGCCTGTGCCCGCAGAGCATCCGGCAAGGGTGAGCGCCAGCGCAGATGCGGCGAGAACCGCAAGAGGACCGGTGGAACGCATGTCGTTACTCCTTCGTCGGCCCAGTCGAGAGGACCGGGGTGCATACCGAGAAAGCATAAATGACTTTTGCGAACCCGCGCGTCCCCCTAATGGGGGACATTTTCATACAGCGCGAGGATGAGACGTCGCGTAGATGTCCCGCAAGGTGTCCACGGACACGTGCGTGTAGATCTGCGTGGTCGCGACTGAGGCATGACCGAGAAGTTCCTGCACCACGCGCACGTCGGCACCGCCCTGCAGCAGATGGGTCGCGAACGAGTGTCGCAGGGTGTGGGGCGAGATCTCGGCGGTGATCTGCGCTTTCTCCGCGGCGGCTCGGATCACCAGCCAGGCGCTCTGTCTCGACAGAGGAGCGCCGCGGGCACCGAGGAACAGTCGCGCCGATGCCCGTCCTTTCGCAGCGAGCCCGGGGCGCACTCGCGTCAGGTAGGCGTCGACCGCAGCTCTGGCATACGAGCCGATCGGCACGATGCGCTCCTTCGACCCCTTGCCTCGCAGCCGCAGAACATCGCCGTGCGCGAGGTCGTCGACGTCGAGACCGATCGCCTCCGAGACGCGGGCACCGCTCGCATACAGCAGCTCGAGCAGCGCTCTGTCGCGGATGCCGATCGGGTCCTCAGCCGACGGGGCGGTGAGCAGGCGCTCGACCTGATCGATTGTCAGGGCCTTCGGCAGCCGCCGGGGCGCCTTGGGCGGGCGGAGCCGGCCGGTGGGATCGTCCTGCTCGATGCCCTCGCGGGTCAGGAAGCGGTGCCAGCCGCGCACCGACGACTGCAGCCGGGCGAGGCTGGTCGCCGCCGGCGGAGGGCTCGCCGAGGAACGCTCCGCGATGAACCGACCGATGACGGAGGGAGTGATCTCCGACGTGTCCTCGACACCGGTCGTCGCCAGCCACTCGATGTAGCCGCCGAGATCGTGCCGATACGCCGAGATCGTGTGCGCACTGAGACCACGCTCGATCGTGACATGACGCAGGTAGGCGTCGAGCGCACGCTCGAGCTGCACCGCTACTCCTTCGCGCGGCGCCGTGCGGCTGCGAGCACACCGATCGCGAGGATGCCGTTGCGCATCCGCCCTGCGAGCACAGCGTCGACGGCATCCGCCAGCGGCACCCATTCGAGACGGATGTCGGCCTCCTCGTCCTCGCGGTCGTGCACGGCTGCGGCCTGCTCGACGCCCGTCGCCAGGAAGATCTGGATCAGTTCGTCGTTGCCGCCAGGAGTGGTCCATGACGAGATCAGCGGCTCCCAGTGCGCGGCCACCAGGTCGGCCTCCTCGGCGAGCTCGCGCTGCGCGGCGAGAAGGGGCTCCTCCCCCGCGACGTCGAGCAGACCGGCAGGAAGCTCCCAGTCGCGATGACGGATCGGATGCCGGTACTGCTGGATCAGCAGGACACGGTCCTGATCGTCGATCGCGACGATCGCGACGGCGCCCGTGTGCTTGACGTACTGCCGCACCATCTCACCGTCGCCGTAGGAGACGCGGTCGGAGACCACATCCCACACGCGCCCTTGGAACACGAGATCGCTCTGCAGCACCTCGGGCGCAAACGGCTCGTCGCGCAGCTCAGTCATCTTCGCTGAACAGCTCGCTGGCGCGGTGCCGCTCGATGGCCGCGCCCACGAGGCCGCGGAACAGCGGGTGCGGGTCGGTCGGGCGCGAGCGCAGCTCGGGATGCGCCTGAGTGGCGATGTAGTACGGGTGCACGTCGCGCGGAAGCTCGACGTACTCGACGAGATCGAGCTCGGGGTTCAGACCCGAGAAGACCAGCCCCGCGTCCGAGAGACGCGCACGGTAGGCGTTGTTGACCTCGTAACGGTGGCGGTGGCGCTCGGACGCTTCGGGAGTTCCGTACAGTTCACGCGCGAGGGATCCCTCGGCGAGAGCGGCCTGGTAGAGACCGAGGCGCATGGTGCCCCCGAGGTCTCCGCCGTCGAGGATCTCGACCTGCTCGGCCATGGTCGCGATGACCGGCTCGGACGTCTCAGGGTCGAACTCGCTCGACGAGGCGCCCGCGATGCCGGCGACGTCGCGCGCGTATTCGATGACCATGCACTGCAGGCCGAGGCACAGGCCCAGCGTCGGGATGCCCTGCTCGCGCGCGAACTTCAGCGCGCCGAGCTTGCCCTCGATGCCGCGGATGCCGAACCCGCCGGGGATGCAGATGCCGTCGAGCTGAGCCAGCTGCTCCTTGGCGCCTTCTGGCGTCTCGCACAGGTCGGAGGGGATCCAGCGGATGTTGACCTTGGTCTCCTGCGCGAAGCCGCCGGCCTTGATGGCCTCGGTCACCGACAGGTACGCGTCGGGCAGATCGATGTACTTGCCGACGAGACCGATCGTGACCTCGTGCTTCGGGTTGTGCACCGCGTGCAGCACCCGGTTCCAGCGGGTCCAGTCGACGTCGACAGCCTTCTCGGCGAGGCCGAGGCGACGGACGATGTACGAGTCGAGTCCCTGGTCGTTCAGCGTGGACGGGATGTCGTAGATGCTCGGAAGGTCGACCGTGTTGATCACGCCTTCGACGTCCACGTCGCACATCAGCGCGATCTTGTTGCGGTTGCTCTCGCTCACCGGGCGATCGCTGCGCAGCACCAGGGCGTCTGGCTGGATGCCGAGCTGGCGGAGTGCCGCGACCGAGTGCTGGGTCGGCTTGGTCTTCTGCTCGCCGGAGGCGCCCATGAAGGGCACGAGCGAGACGTGCACGAAGAACACGCTGTCGCGGCCGAGCTCGTGACGAAGCTGACGGGCCGCCTCGAGGAACGGCTGCGACTCGATGTCGCCGACCGTTCCGCCGACCTCGGTGATGATGACGTCGGGCTTGGGCGTCTCATCGGCCTGCAGGCGCATGCGGCGCTTGATCTCGTCGGTGATGTGCGGGATGACCTGCACTGTGTCGCCGAGGTACTCGCCGCGCCGCTCGCGGGCGATCACCTGCGAGTAGATCTGGCCGGTGGTCACGTTGGCGGCCTGCGACAGGTTGATGTCGAGGAAGCGCTCGTAGTGCCCGATGTCGAGGTCGGTCTCGGCGCCGTCGTCGGTGACGAACACCTCGCCATGCTGGAACGGGTTCATCGTGCCCGGATCGACGTTCAGATACGGGTCGAGCTTCTGCATCACGACGCGGAGTCCGCGGGCGGTGAGGAGGTTGCCGAGGCTTGCGGCGGTGAGCCCCTTGCCCAAAGACGAAACGACACCACCTGTCACGAAGATGTGCCTGGTCGTGTCGTTCTTGGGCCCCGCAGAAGAAGAGTTCATCACGGGCTTCGATCCTATCAGGAGGTGGGGGCGCCGAGGCTGAGAAGTTCTCGGGCGTGGGTGAGTGCGGCGTCGGAATCGGCCAGGCCGGACAGCAGTCGTGCCATCTCGGCCTCGCGCTCCGACCCCTCCAAGCGTCGCACGCTCGAGGCTGTGACCGCGCCGTCATTGGCCTTGACGACCGAGAGGTGGTTGCCGGCGAAGGCCGCCACCTGTGCGAGGTGGGTCACGGCGATGACCTGAGAGTTCTCGGCGAGCCGGGCGAGTCGTCGGCCGACTTCGATCGCTGCGGCGCCGCCGATGCCCGCGTCGACCTCGTCGAACACGAACGTCGGCACGGGATCGGTTCCCGCGATGACGACCTCGATCGCGAGCATGACGCGCGACAGCTCACCGCCCGATGCGCCCTTCCCGACGGGACGGGGCTCTGCCCCCGGGTGGGGGGCCAGCAGGATGGCCACGTCATCGCGACCGTGGGTGCTCTCGGCGCCAGGAGTCACCGAGACCTCGAGACGAGCATCCGGCATCGCCAGATCGTGCAGTTCCTCCGTCACCGCGGCGCCAAGACGGGCTGCCGCGTCGGCTCGAGCGGCCGTCAGAATGGCAGCGCGCGCGTCGAGCTCGGCACGGGCCTCATCGCGTTCGGCTTCGAGGCGCCCGAGCCTGTCGTCGTCGTCGTCGAGTTCCGCGAGCCGGAGAGAGCCGGTCTGCCAGAGTTCGAGAGCCTGATCGAGCGAGCCGTGAGCACGGATCAACACGCCCAAGGCGGCACGCCGCTCCTCGACAGCAGCGAGCTCGTGCGGGCCCGACTCGTCGAGGTCGGCGAGATAGGCGGAGAGCTGGCCCGCGATGTCGGCGACTCGGTAGCCGACATCGGCCAGAGCCTGGGCGATCTCGGTGAGGGCGGAATCGGACGCGCGCTCCAGAACGCGCCGGGCTTCGCCGAGCAGCGCCGAGACGTCGGGCTCGCCGTCTTCATTCGACAGTGCTCCGTGGGCGACGGATGCCGCGAGCCTGAGCTCTTCGGCGTTGGCGAGCCGCTCGGCACGTGCTGTGAGCTCTTCGTCCTCCCTCGGCTCGGGGGCGGTCGCCTCGATGAGCGCCAGCGCCTCGCGCAGTCGCGTGGCCTCCTCGGATCGTCGGTCGCGGTTCTGCGTGATGTCGGTGATCTCGGCGTCGAGAGCGCGCCAGCGCGTGAACGACTCGCCGTAGGCGGCGAGGGCGCCCGCGATCGGCGCACCGCCGAAGCGGTCGAGCGCGTCGCGCTGCGCCGTCGACGACTTCAGCCGCAGCTGCTCGGACTGCCCGTGGACGACGACGAGTTCTTCGGCCAGAGCCGACAGCACTCCCGCAGGGGCTGCTCGGCCGCCCACGCTCGCGCGGCTGCGCCCCTCGGCGCTGAGCGTGCGCGACACGTAGAGCTCGGCCGCACCTCCGCCGGCGGGCTCGAGCTCGCCGCCGGCATCCGTCACGATGTCCGCCACCGTGCCCTGCTCGGGCACGATCCAGACACCGGCGACCGAAGCCTGACCCGCGCCCGCTCGCACGGCGCCCGAGTCGGCCCGCTGCCCGAGCAGCAGGCCGAGCCCTGTGACCACCATCGTCTTGCCTGCGCCGGTCTCACCGGTGATCGCAGTGAAACCCGGGCCGAGCGGCAGCACGGCGTCGGCGATCACGCCGAGGCCCTGCATCCGCATCTCTTCGATCATGACTGCGCTCCCGCACTCTGACCCCGCCACCCCGCGACGGGGAGCTGGAACTTGCGCACCAGCCGGTTGGTGAACTCTGCCTGATGCAGGCGGGCGAGCCGTACCGGCCGCGACGAACGACGCACGACGACACGGGCGCCCGGCGGCAGATCGTGCGATCGGCGGCCGTCGCACCACAGGATGCCCGCGCCCGATGTGCCTTCGAGCATCTCGATCGCCACGGCGGCGTCAGGACTCACCACCAGCGGCTTGGCGAACAGCGCGTGTGCCGACAGCGGCACGACGGCGATCGCCTCGACGCTCGGCCAGATCACCGGTCCGCCGGCGGAGAAGTTGTACGCGGTCGACCCGGTCGGCGTCGAGACCACCATGCCGTCGCAGCCGAAGCTCGACAACGGCAGGCCGTCGATCTCGAGGACCACCTCGATCATCCGCTCACGGCTCGCCTTCTCGACTGTCGCCTCGTTGAGCGCCCACGTCTCGAAGATCACCGCACCGCTGCTGTCCTTGACGCGCACCGACAGAGCAAGGCGCTCCTCGACGTCGTAGTCGCGCTCGATGACACGGCGGACCGCGGCGTCCATGTCGTCGCGATCGATCTCGGCGAGGAAGCCGACATGGCCCATGTTGATGCCGAGGACGGGGGCCTCGCAGCCCCGCACCAGTTCCGCTGCCCGAAGGATCGTGCCGTCGCCACCGAGGACGATCGCGAGTTCGAGCGCGGACTGGTCGACCGTCTCTCCCAGCACATCGACATCCGCAAATATCGGGTCGACGGCGGCGAGCTCCGCACGGTCGTCTGCCGCGAGCACGGGGCGGGCTCCCGCTTCTCGCAGCGCGTCGACCACTCGACGCGCCGCGTCGACTGTATCCGCGCGGCCGGCGTGCGCCACCACCAGGATGTTGCGCTCGTTCATCGGCTCCCTGCCAGTGCGTTGATACGGTCTGACCATTCTGACGGATCGCTGCCGCGGCCGGGTGCGAGGTGCACGAGGTACTCGGTGTTACCGTGCGTACCGAGGATCGGCGACGGCAGGATGCCGAGCATACCGAGACCGTTGTCCCAGGCGCTCCAGACCGTGCGAGCGACGGCATCCGCTCTCGTGGCGGGGTCGGTGACCAGTCCACCGCGAACAGCGGTGCGTCCGACCTCGAACTGCGGCTTCACCAGAAGAACGATGTCGGCGTCAGGTGCGGCGACGCCCGCGACCGCGGGCAGGACGAGTTCGAGGGAGATGAAGGAGAGGTCGCCGACCACGAGGTCGGGCGCCATGCCTTCTCCGGTGGCGGCCGCGAGATTCTCCGAGGTCATATGCCGCACGTTGTAGCCCTCGACGAGAATCACGCCCGGGTCGGCGGCCACGGATGCCGCCAGCTGGCCATGGCCGACGTCGACCGCCAGCACGCGTCGCGCGCCCCGTTCACGCAGCACCTGCGTGAACCCGCCGGTGGATGCGCCCATGTCCAGCGCGAGCCGATCCTGCACCGGGATGGCGAATCCGTCGAGGGCGGCGATGAGCTTGTGCGCCGCGCGTCCGACGTAGTGGTCGGCACCCGCGACAGTGATCTCCGTGCCCTCGTCGACCGGCGCGGACGCCTTGACGACGGGACGCCCGTCGACGCTGACCAGTCCGTCGGCGATCAGGGTCGCTGCGTGAGAGCGCGAGCGCGCGAGACCTCGCGCGGCGAGGGCGGCGTCGAGGCGCGTCATCGTGATGCCGGGGCCTCGCGGTGCTCGAGCTTGACGCCGCTCTCGAGGCGCCGGGAGAGGTCGTCGTGCAGAGCCGAGTAGGCCGCGGCCCGATCAGTGAGGGGCTGTCCCTCGATCAGGCGCAGGCGGCTCCACAGGCCATCGGTCGGCGCAGTCGTCGTCTCATCGCTCACGCTTCCTACTGTACGCGGGGCGACCGACGGTGCACCGTCGCCACGTCAGGGTCTGTGGAAAGGATCGTCGTACAGGCGTTCCGGGACCCGGAGCACGAACACCGGCGTGCCGGAGGCCCAGATCGCCGAGGCGCCCGCGCGGAGCAGATCGATCTGCGAGTCCCCCTCGGCGACGATCTCGACGTCACCACCGGCGACCCGAACGCCCGCCTGGTTGACCCAGTGCACGTCATCTTTCTGCGTCACCGAGGGATAGGGCTGGTGCAGTTCGCGCAGATCGCTGAGGATGTAGGTCGGCCGGGAGCCTTCGGGGGCGGCCAGGACGTGCTTGGGCCGGTCGATACCCGTCAGGACCAGAGCCGAATCGATGCCCGCCCGCACAGCGCCGAGGATGTCGGTGTCGAGACGGTCGCCGATGAACAGCGTGTTCTTGGCATCGAAGCGCGCCTTGGCCTCTTCGAAGATCGGCACCTCGGGCTTGCCTGCGACGGTCGCCAGACGGCCGATCGCCGTGTGCACGGCCGAGACGAGCGTTCCGTTGCCTGGTGCGACACCGCGTTCGCGCGGAATCGTCCAGTCGGTGTTAGTGGCGATCCACGGGATGCCGCCCTCGTCCTCGGGAACCTTCAGAGCGAAGGCGGCTTCTGCGAGATCCGTCCAGGCGACTTCCGGAGCGAACCCCTGGACCACGGCGGCCGGGGAGTCCTCCGCGCTGCGTGTGGGCGTGTAACCGGCCTTCTGCAGTTCGTCGATCAGGCCGTCACCACCGACGACCAGGATGGTCGCCGGGGCCGGGACCATCTCGCTGAGAAGGCGCATGGCAGCCTGAGGGCTGGTAACCACATCGGATGCCGCCACCGTGAGACCCAGGCCCGTGAGATGTTCGGCGACCGAGGCGTCGGTGCGGGACGCGTTGTTGGTGATGTAACCGAGGCGCGCGTTCTCCGCTGCCTGGTTCAGGCTCTCGA
>JAEKKN010000062.1 GCA_019510305.1 Microbacterium sp. | reverse complement strand
ACGCCGGCCAGGCGGGCGACGTCCTCGAGGGTGGCCGCCCGTGCGTTCGGGCGCTGCCTGGCTGGCCCCACCGCGGCGTCCTTCCTCAGTTTCGCTCGAACTTCTAGCAAGGCTACCGCCTCGAAGGCTTGACCGAGGACTGGGTCTGTCCTACGTTAGGAAAACCTTTTCGGAGTCAGGCCGCTCCGCTTCCTGAACTCGCACGGGCGACAGAAACCCTTGCTAGCTAAGAGATCGTTCGTTGAACAGCTGTGGCATCCGCTATCGGACAAGGCACATCACCGAAAGCCGAACCGAAACCTCATTCAGGCCCCGTGACGGACGGGCGAGACCAAGGAGTGCAGCCATGATCAGCCTTCGCGCGAGCAGCCGGCAACGCCGACGCTCGATCGTTGCCGCCGCGGTTGCGGTCGCGGCGCTAGGTCTCGCCGCCTGCAGCAGCAGCAGCCACGGCAAGAGCAACCCGGGTGGGTCCGGCGGGGTCCAGGGCACGGACGACGGCACCTCGCTCACCCTATGGACCCGAGCACCGCTCGAGTTCCAAGCGCGGTTGCTCGTCAACGCCTACAACAAGTCGCACAAGAACAAGGTCAAGCTCACGATCGTCCCGAACGACGACTACGTGGCCAAGGTCGGCGCGGCCGCCGGAAGCAAGAAGCTCCCGGACCTGTTCGCGGCCGACATCGTCTACGTCCCCAACTGGACGAAGGCCGGGCTGTTCGCCGACCTGACCAGCCAGATCGGCAAGCTGTCGTTCGCCAACCAGATCAACAAGGGCCACCTCGCCGCCGGCACCTACCAGGGCAAGAAGTACGTCCTGCCGTTCGTGCTGGATCTCTCGGTGATGTTCTGGAACAAGAAGCTCTACCGCGAGGCGCACCTCGACCCCGACAAGGGTCCGACCACCCTGGCCGAGTTCGCGCAGCAGGCCAAGGCCGTGCAGGCGCTGCACAAGAAGGGCGTCTACGGCACGTACTTCGGCGGCAACTGCGGCGGCTGCAACGTCTTCACCTGGTTCCCGATGGTGTGGGCCTCCGGCCAGGACGTGATGAACGCGGGCGGCACGAAGTCCTCGCTGGACGGCGACGCGGCGAAGCAGGTGTACGCCACCTGGCACGACCTCTGGAGCTCCGGCGCCGTCGATCCCGCCAGCAAGGACGAGACGGGCGCGACCTGGGTCGCCGCGTTCCAGCAGGGCAAGATCGGCGTGATGCCGTACCCGGCCACCCTGCTGGCAACGGCGGCCAAGACGGTGGACGTCGGCGTCACCCCGATCCCAGGCGTCAACGGCGGCCAGTCGACCTTCGTCGGCGGCGACGGCATCGGCATCTCGAAGGACTCCTCGCACGGCGCGCAGGCCTGGAACTTCCTGGCCTGGTTGATGTCGAAGGACGCGCAGGTCAACGTGCTGGCCGCCAATGACAGCACGGTGTCGCGGGCCGACCTGGCCGACAACCAGTACTCGCGCAAGGACCCGCGCGTCCTGGCCATCAACAAGGTGGCCGGTGCGGCGGACAGCAAGACCCCGATCGCGGTGAACTTCCAGCAGGCGTTCAATGCACCGGGCAGCCCGTGGGTCACGCTGCTTCGCGATCAGGTGTTCGGTGGCAAGAACAACGTCGGCTCGGACAACGCCGCGATCTCGGGCGTCCTCGGCCAGTAGAGGACGTCCGGCGGGTGGCGCCGCCCCTCCACGGCGCCACCCGCACATCGCACCCAGACGACGAGGACCGGATGAGCATCCAAGCCCCGACCGCACCGCCGGCAGCGCCGGCCGCCAGCCGCCTGACCAAGGACGGCCCGCGACGGCGGTGGCAGCGAGCGCTGCGACGGCGCCGCGGGCTGGCCGGGTATGCCTACGCCGCGCCGACGGCGGCGTTCGTCGCCGTCTTCTTCGTGGTCCCGCTGGTGCTGGTGGCGCAGATGTCAGTTTCGGACTGGGGCCTGTTCGCCGGCGACAAGGGCGTGAACGCGCCGGACAACTTCACCGCCGCGGTCGACCAACGCTTGTTCTGGCCCGCCGTCCGCTTCACGGTCAAGTACACCGTCGTGACGACGGTGATCCTCATCGCGATGGCGCTGCTGCTGGCGCTGTTGGTGCAGGAATCGACGCGCTGGACCGGCTTCCTGCGCACGGCGATCCTCGTGCCGAGCGCCCTCGGCCTTGCCTCGGCGTCGTTGCTGTTCTACGCGCTGTACTCGCCGGACAGCGGGCCGTTCGGCGCCGCCGCGCAGAAGGTCGGCCTCACCGATCAACCGGTGTCCTTCCTCGGCACGCCGAACCATGCGCTGTGGTCGACCGTCGCGCTGATCGTGTGGCGCTACGCCGGGTTCTACATGCTGCTGCTCCTCGTGGCCTTGCAGGGCATCTCGGCCGACGTCTACGAGGCCGCCGAACTGGACGGCGCCGGGCGCTGGCAACGATTCGGGCGGATCACGCTGCCGCTCATCCGGCCGACCCTCGCGCTGTGCACGATCCTGTGCGTCACCGGTTCGCTGCTCGCCTTCGACCAGTTCTACATCCTGACCAAGGGCGGCCCGGACAACAGCACGCTGACCATCGTCCAACTCATCTACAACGCCGCCTTCCAGGGCGGCAACGACCTCGGCCTCGCCGCCGCGTTGTCGATCATCGTGCTGGCCGCGTTGCTCCTGATCAACGCCGGTCAGTTCCGCTGGCTGCGCGGAAAGGAGAGCTGACGTGAACTCGCCGAGCCGGCGTGGGTCCGCGGTCGCCGGCCTCGCGCTGCGCACGCCCTACTACGTGCTCACCGGTGGGTTGGCCGCAATCTTCCTGTTCCCGCTCGTGTGGGCGGGGCTGCGCTCCGTCTCGCCACAGGCCGGTACCGCGCAGGTACACGGCTGGGGGTTCGGTAACTACGACACCCTCACCCACTACCAGGCCGGCATCTGGCAGTACGTCCTCAACAGCGCCATCGTCTCGGTGCTGACGGTGATCTTCACCGTCGCCACCTCGCTGCTGGGCGGTTACGCGTTCGCCCGCTTCACCTTCCCGGGCCGGAACGCGCTGTTCATGCTCACGCTCGCCATCCTGATGGTTCCGTACGCCACCCTGCTCATCCCGCTCTACGTGCTGCTCAACCGGATCGGGCTCGACGATTCGCTGCTGGGGCTGGCGCTCGTCCTGACGATGTTCCAGCTGCCGTTCGCCACGTTCATGATGCGCATATCGTTCGAGGCGATCCCGATCGAGCTCGAGGAGGCCGCGCTGGTCGACGGGTGCGGCTCGTTCAAGGCGCTGTTGTGGGTGCTCATTCCGGGCGTCCGCCCCGGGCTGATCACGGTGGCCCTGTTCGCCTTCCTCGCGGCGTGGAACGACTTCATCACGCCGTTGGTGCTGATCAGTGACTCCAACAAGCTGCCGCTGCCAGTGGCCATCGCAAACCTGCGCGCTCAGGTCATGGGAATCATCGACTACGGCGCCACCGAAGCCGGCGTGGTCGTGCTCGCGTTGCCGTGCATCGTGCTGTTCGTCCTGCTGCAGCGCCAGTACGTGCGCGGCTTCATGTCCGGCGCGCTCAAGGGCTGACCGGATGAGCTTCGACATCGCACGCCTCGACGCGGCCGCCCCGGACCGCGCACCGAACGCCGGACGGCCGGTGAATCCGCGACGGGGACGGCTACGCCCGTTGGGGCTGACCGACGTCCGGATCACCGGCGGGTACTGGGCGGAGTTCCAGCGCCGCAACCGCGAGGCGATCCTGCCGCACATCGAACACTGGCTCGAGCGGACGGGTTGGCTGGCCAACTTCGACGCCGCGGCGGCCGGCCGGCTACCCCAGGCGCGGCGCGGTCGCGAGTTCTCCGACAGCGAGATCTACAAGCTGCTCGAAGCGATGGCCTGGGAACTGGGGCGGGCGCCCGAGCCGGACCTGGAACGGCGGTTCCACGAGATCGTCCATCGCATCGCCGCAGCCCAGGAACCGGACGGTTACCTGAACACTCGCTTCGGCCGGCCCGGGCAGGCCCCGCGGTGGTCGGATCTGGAGGCCGGGCACGAGCTGTACTGCGCCGGTCATCTCATCCAGGCCGCGGTTGCCCGCGCCCGGACCGGTCACCCCGACGACGCGCTCGTCCACGTCGCCCGCCGGGTCGCCGACCTGGTGTGCGACGTGTTCGGCGGGGACGGCATCGCATCGGTAGACGGCCACGCCGAGATCGAGCCGGCGCTCGTCGAGCTGTTCCGCGTGACCGGCGACTCGCGCTATCTGGACCAGGCGCGGCTGTTCGTCGACCGGCGGGGCCACCACGTGCTGGAGGAGAGGGAGTTCGGCCGGGAGTACGTCCAGGACGACGTGCCGATCCGCGAGGCGCCGGTGCTTCGCGGTCATGCCGTCCGTGCGCTGTATCTCGCCGCCGGGGCGGTCGACGTCGCGGACGAGACCGGCGACGACGGGCTGGGCGATGCCGTCGTCCGGCAATGGCAGCGCACGGTCGCCCGCCGCACGTACCTGACCGGGGGGATGGGCTCGCGGCACCAGGACGAGGCGTTCGGCGAGGACTTCGTCCTGCCGGCCGACCGCGCGTACTCCGAGACGTGCGCCGGCGTCGCGTCGGTGATGCTGGCCTGGCGCCTGTTGCTCGCGCACGGCGACCCCGCCTACGCCGACCTGATCGAGCGGACGCTGTTCAACGTCGTGTCGACCTCGCCGTCGGAGGACGGCCGAGCGTTCTTCTACTCCAACACGCTGCACCGCCGGGAGGTCGGCACCGAACCCGACCCCGACCGGCCCAGCCTGCGAGCGGCGTCATCGCTGCGTGCGCCGTGGTTCGAGGTGTCGTGCTGCCCGGTGAACGTGGCGCGCACGCTCGCGAGTTTGAGCGCCTACGTCGCGACCGGCGACGACGACGGGCTTCAGCTGCACCAGTACGCGTCGGGCACGGTCGAGCACCGGTTCGACGACGGCCGGTCGGTCGCGCTCACGGTGACGACGGCGTACCCGCACGACGGTGCGGTGCGGGTGCGCATCGACCACTCCGTCGACCGTCCGTGGGCGCTGTCGTTGCGCGTCCCCGGCTGGGCGGCCGGCGCGACGCTCACCGTCGGCACCGACGCGCGGCCGGTCGACCCCGGGGTGATCACCGAACGGCGCGAGTGGCAGGCCGGGGACGAAGTCGTGCTGCGGCTACCGATGCAACCGCGCTTCACCTTCCCCGACGGCCGCATCGACGCGGTGCGCGGGTGCGTGGCCGTCGAGCGCGGGCCACTGGTGTTCGCGCTGGAAT
>JAEKKN010000061.1 GCA_019510305.1 Microbacterium sp. | reverse complement strand
AGAAGGCGTTCATCTCCTACGCGGGAGTGGCCGAGGTGGCACTGGTCTTCGCCCGGGACGACAGCGGCGCGACCTGCGCGTTCCTCGTCGGGACCGATCAGCCGGGGTGGCAGCCCGGCTCCCCGATCGAGGTGCTCGCGTACGGGGCGGCCGAGGCCAGGCCGGTGCGGCTGGACAGGGTCAAGGTGCCGGCTGAGGGGCTGGTCGGCGCCGTGGGCGACGGCTTCTCCGTGATGCTCGCCGGGGAGGCGCTCGGGAAGCTGCGCGTGGCGGCGCTCAACGTCGGGATCGCGCAGCGCGCACTGGACGAGGCCACCCGCTACGCGCTGCAGCGGACCCACCGCGGAACGCCCATCGGCGACAAGTTCCCCACGATCCGGGGCCTGTTGGCCGACATGAGCGCCTCAGTGCTCGCGGCCCGCTCGGCGCTGCACGACACCGCCCGACGCCTCGACGCCGGTCTTGAGGTTTCCGGCCCGGTGGCCGCGCTGCGGCTGATCACGGGCAGGGCCGCGACCGAGACGACCAGCGCCGCGCTGCAGGTCTGCGGGGCGTACGGCCTGACCCGTGAGCTGCCGGTCGAGCGGCTCTACCGGCAGGCCAAGTTCTACGAGGTGGCCCAGGGATCCCTCGAGCTGCAGCGCGTCATCGCCGGCAGGGCCGTCCTGGCCGGGTTCACCCCGGACCGGTTCGAACGTTGGAAGGACATCTGATGGCCGCCGCGTCTCTTGTGCGCTACGACGCTCGAGGTGGGGTCGCGTGCCTGACCCTGGACCGTCCGGGCGCCCGCAACGCGCTCAACTCCGCGCTGGTGGCAGAGCTCGACGCCGCGCTGACACGGGCCGAGCAGGACCCGGAGATCGCGGCGATCGTCATCACCGGCAGCGACCCGGCCTTCTGCGCCGGCCTCGACATCCGCGAGTTCAACGCCACTGGCCGACCGCCGGTGGGAGCCTCCGACCTCATCCTTCGGGTGGCAACGCTGACCAAGCCCACCATCGGCGCCGTGAACGGCCCGGTGACGACGGGCGGGCTCGAGCTGGCGCTGGGCATCGACATCCTCGTCGCGTCCGAGAGGGCCACCTTCGCCGACACCCACGCGTCGGTCGGCATCCTGCCCGGCGGCGGCATGACCGCCCGCCTGCCGCGGGTCATCGGTCCGCGCCTGGCCATCGAGATGTCGTTCACCGGCCGGGTGCTCGACGCCTCCGAGGCGCTGCACCACGGCCTGGTCACGCACCTCGTGCAGCACGAGGAGCTGGTGGCCACCGCGCAGGCGATCGGCGAGACCATCGCGTCGCGCAACCCCTCGGTCGTCCAGGAGCTGAAGCGTCTCTACCGCGTCAGCCTCGACGGGACCCTGGCGGGTGGGCTCGAGCACGAGATCAGCGAGCGCGACGCGCGCCGGGCCCGCGGCGGCCAGCTGCTGCCCAGCTCCGACCGGGTCCAGCTCGGCTGATCGCCAGGCGCCAGTTGCCCCCCGCCCTACCCTTTGGTGATTCCTTTAGCTAATATAACGTCTTGGTAGCGGCTCTCCGTGAGCCGAACATCCGACGCGGGAAGGCGATCGTGACGGCAACAGCACGCTCGGACGTCGCCGAGGTCCTCGAGCGGTCCGGGCTCCCCTTCGAGCTGACCGCGTTCGTCGACGGGCAGTTCCTCCCAGCCGCTGCCGGGGCAGACCTGCTCGACGTCGACGACCCGGCGACCGGTGTCGTCGTCGCCCGCGTGGCCGAGACGTCCGCGGACCAGGTGGCCGAAGCGGTCCGCAGCGCGCACGAGGCCTCCCTGCGCTGGTGGCAGCTGGACCCCCCGGAGCGTGGGCGTCGGATGTCTGCCGTGGCCGCTGCGATCCGCCGTGAGGCGGACCTGCTGGCTCATCTCGAGACCATCGACTCCGGCAAGCCGCTGTCGCAGTCGCGGGCCGACATCGGTGGCAGCGCGCGGTACTTCGAGTACTACGCAGGGCTCACCGACAAGATCCAGGGCGAGACCATCCCACAGCCGCCGGGCACGTTCGCCTACACCGTGCGCGAGCCGCTCGGCGTGATCGCCCACATCACGCCGTGGAACGCGCCGCTGACCCAGCTGGCAAGAGGAGTCGCTCCGAGCCTGGCCGCGGGCAACGCCGTCGTGGCCAAGCCGTCGGAGCTGACCCCGCTGACGACGGTCTTCACCGCCCGCCTCATGGTCGAGGCCGGCCTGCCCGCAGGTCTGTGCAACGTCGTGCTGGGTGCCGGGACGACGACAGGTGCGGTGCTGATCGAGCACGAGCTCGTCCGGCACCTCACCTTCACGGGGTCGGTGGCCACCGGCCGCACGGTCGGCGCGGTCGCTGCCCGGCGGATCATCGGTGTCAACCTCGAGCTCGGCGGCAAGTCACCGACCATCGTGTGCGCGGACGCCGATCTCGAGGCGGCGGCCCGGGCCGGGGCGCTCGCGGTCGTGCGCAACTCGGGGCAGTCCTGCTTTGCCACCACCCGGTTGCTCGTCGACCGGCGCGTCCGCGAGCAGCTCGTCGGGATGCTCGCCGAGCGGATGGCCGGGCTGTCCGTCGGCCACGGCCTCGACGAGCCCGACGTGGGTCCGCTGATCTCCGAGCGCCAGTTCGAGCGCGTCCTGGGCTACGTCGACTCGGCCCGCTCGAGCGGTGCCGAGGTCGTCACCGGCGGCGAGCGGACCGAGCCTGCCGGAGCGACCGGCGGCGGGCACTTCGTCACGCCGACCCTGCTGCAGGGCGTCCGCAACGACATGCCGGTGGCCCGGGAAGAGATCTTCGGTCCCGTCCAGTCGGTGCTCGAGTTCGACTCGCTGGAGCAGGCCGTCAGCATCGCGAACGACACCGAGTACGGGCTGTCCGCGGGTGTCTTCACCCGCGACGTCGCCACGGCACACCGGGTCGCAGCGCAGCTGCAGGCCGGCCAGGTGCAGATCAACCGCTACACCGGAGCCGGGGTCGAGATCCCCTTCGGCGGCTACAAGAACAGCGGGCTGGGACGCGAGAAGGGCATCGATGCCGTGCACCACTACACCCAGGTCAAAGCCGTCGTCATGGACGTGACATGACGACCCTCGGCTTCATCGGCCTGGGCGTCATGGGCTCGGGCATGTGCGCCAACCTCACGCGCAAGTCGCAGTGCCCCGTCGTCGTGTACGACCCGGTGGCAACCTCCCTCGCGGCTGCCGTCGAGGTCGGGGCACAGGCTCGTGACAGCGTCGCCGCCGTGGGCGCCGAGGCCGACGTCGTGTTCCTGTCGCTGCCGTCCATCGAACAGGTCGAGGCGGTGTGCGAGCAGCTGCTGGCTGCTCCGGAGCGCCCGCTGACCGTCGTCGACATGAGCACCAGCGACGTCACGCGCACCCGGGCCCTCGCCGAGCGGCTGCGGGTCGGTGGCATCACCCTCGTCGACGCCCCGGTGGCTCGTCAGCGGCAGGCTGCCGCTGCAGGCACGCTGCTGATCACGGTGGGCGCTGACGACGAGACCTTCGCCGGCCTGCAGCCCTACCTGTCGTGCATGGGCACCGACGTCGTGCAGGCGGGTGGCGTGGGCGCCGGTCAGGTGCTCAAGATCATGAACAACATGGTGCTGTTCATCAACATGAACGCGATCGCCGAAGCGCTGGCCATCGGTCGCGCCGCCGGCGTCGATCCGCAGAAGCTCTTCTCGACCCTGTCGCTGGGCTCAGCCGACAGCTTCGCGCTGCGCAACACGGCGACCGCGACGATGATCCCGGACGAGTTCCCGGAGCGGGCGTTCCCGGTCGACTACGCGATCAAGGACCTCCGGCTGGCGCTGCAGCTGGCCGCCGACTCCGACGTGCCGGTGGGTGCCGCGCAGCAGACGATGGACCTCCTTCAGCGCGCGCACGACGCGGGTCTGGGCGCCGCCTACTACCCGGTCATGATCAAGGTCATCGAGGGTCGTGCCTGAGCCCCGCTCGCTGCCGGTCTGGCAGGTCTGGGCCGTCCGCACCGCCAGCGCCCAACGACCGGCGCGCGACAACTACCTCTACCCGGCGGAGCGGAGTGGGACGGAGCCCATCGACTTCATCGTGTTCGTCGCGTCGTGCGGTGACGAGCTGGTCGTGATCGACACGGGGTTCAGCCGCGAGGCAGGCGAGCGGCGGGGCCGCGAGCTCGAGCTCAGCGCGGCTGACGCCGTACGGGCGGTGGGTCTCGAGCCGGGCTCAGTGCGCACGGTCGTCCTCAGTCACCTGCACTACGACCACGCGGGCAACGTCGACGACTTCCCCGACGCACAGGTCGTGCTGCAGCGGGCGGAGCTCGAGTACGCGGCCGGTCCTGCCATGCGCCACCACCGGCTCAGCCACTTCTTCGAGGTCGACGACGTCGTCACGGTGATCCGTCGCCTCTTCGCCGGCACCGTCACTGCGGTCGACGGGCGCCACGACGTCGCGCCGGGGTTCGAGCTGCACCTCGTGGCCGGGCACACCCGTGGCCTGCAGGTGGCCCGCATCCACACCGAGCGCGGCTGGATCGTGCTGGCGTGCGACGGCGTGCACTACTTCGACAACATCGCCGGACGCAACCCGTTCCCAGCGCTCGTCGACCTCGAGCAGGTGCTCGACGGCTACGAGCGCATCGAGGCCCTGGCCGACTCGCCTGCGCACATCGTCCCCGGCCACGACCCACAGCTGTTCACCCGCTACGACCTCGTGGCCAGCGACGCAGGCCACGTCATCGCAGCGCTACACACGTCGCCCACCGGCGTCGGGGGAGGCACCTCATGACCATCGATGCCGAGACGCTCGCGGAGCTCCGCAGTTCGGTCGTCTCCTTCGCGGCCGAGCACCTGGCGCCCGGTGCGCTCGAGCGCGCCCACGACGTCGACTACCCGCGTGACCTGGCTCGGCTGCTGGCCAAGCAAGGCCTGCTCGGACTGAGCATTCCGGAGGATCGTGGCGGGCAGGGTGCCGGCCTCATGGCCGCGATCACGGCCATCCAGGCGGTGGCCAGCCAGTGCCCCCGCAGCGCCGACATCGTGCAGGCCGGCAACTTCGGGCCGATTCGCACGTTCGCCCAGTACGCCACGGACGAGCAGCGCGAGCGGTACCTGGGTGGCCTGCTGTCGGGTGACCTGCTCATGTCGCTCGGCATGAGCGAGCCCGGTGCCGGCTCGGCCGCCACTGAGCTCACCACCAGCGCCACCCCCGACGGCGACGGCTGGCTGATCAACGGCACGAAGGTGTTCTCGACGCACAGCGCCGACGCCGACGTCTACCTGGTCTACGTACGGTTCGGGCCGGGACTCAACGGGATCGGGTCGG
>JAEKKN010000031.1 GCA_019510305.1 Microbacterium sp. | reverse complement strand
GACTGCGGGCGATCCGCGACTCGCAACGGGTCGACGTGCGCGTGCAGGGCCGTGAGCTCCCCTCCGGCACAGGCAAGCAGCTGCTCGACTCGCTGTCGGCCGTCAAGAACTCGCGCCCGCGCCGCGGCGGCATCGACGAGCTCGCCGGCGTGCTCGCGAGGACCATGCCGCTCGCCAGCGTCGTGGTGCTCATCTGCGGCTCGAAAGTCCGCAGCGACGATCTGCGCATGGCATGCTCGCGGTTGCCCTTCGGCGCCAGAGTGCTCGCGGTGGTCGCGGATCGCACCGCGACGACGCCGGGACTGCGGCGGATCGGAGACGCCGATGTCGTGACCATCGGCGCGCTGGAACAGATCCCCCTCGCCCTGCAGAAGGTGCTCGCATGACCGCCCCCGCCACCGCACCCGCGGCGCTGCCGCTGCGCCGCTGGATCCTCGACCTCGGCGCCGCCGCGGTGCTCACCGCGGTCGCGATGACCGGATTCTGGACGACGTTCGCCGGCCCCTCCTACCTTCCCGCCGTCGTCGGCGGCATACTCCTGGGGCTTGCGATCGCCGCGGTCGCGGCCTGGCGCCGCTGGGGCATCCTGATCATCACCGGGCTGACCGTCGCGGCGTACTTCGTGTTCGGCGGGGCTCTCGCCCTGCCGCACACCGCGTTCCTCGGGTTCGTTCCGACGATCGACACGCTTCAGAAGCTCGCTCTGGGCACCGTCACCTCGTGGAAGCAGATGCTGACCACGGTGGCGCCGGTCGCTGCTGCCGACGGCCACCTCATCGTGCCGTTCCTGCTCTCGCTCGTGGGCGCCGTGCTCACGGCATCCCTCGCCCTCCGGCTGAGTCAGGTGGGCTGGGCGCTGATCCCCGCGGGCGTCGTCCTGATCCTCGCGATCGTTCTGGGGACCCCCGAGCCGGCCTTCCCGCTGGCTCAGGGCCTCGTGTTCGCGATCTTCGCCATCTCCTGGCTCGCGCTGCGTCAGCTGTGGGCGCCGCAGAACGCCGCCGTCTCGGTGAGCGAGGTCGACCCCGCCCGCGCGGCGTACATGCGCATGCGGAGACTGCTGGCGGGAGTCGCCGTGCTCGCGGTGGCCGGCGGTGCAGGGATCGCCTCCAGCGCGATCGCCCAGCCGGTTCAGCCGCGGCACGTGTTCCGCGATATCGTGATCCCCCCGTTCAACATCCACGACTATCCGAGTCCCCTGCAGTCGTTCCGCAAGAACGTGCGCGACGAGTCCGAGGACACGCTGTTCACGGTGAGCGGCCTGCCCAAGGGAGCGCGCATCCGGATCGCGGTCATGGATCAGTTCGACGGCCAGGTCTACAACGTCACCGATGGCGGCCCCGGCTCCTCGAGCGCCTTCGCCCCGCTGCGCTCGAACATGTCGCCCGAGGCGAAGGGCGTCCCGGTGACGTTGAAGGTGGCCATCGAGGACTACAGCGGAGTGTGGATGCCGGATGCCGGCGCCGTCTCCCAGATCGACTTCACCGGCAAGCGCGCCGATGAGCTGCGCCGTTCGGGGTACTACAACAACGACACGGGCACCGCTGTCGTCACGGCCAAGCTCACCAGCGGCGACACGTACACGGTCGACACCGTGATTCCGGCGAAGCTCGACGACACGCAGCTCGCCGACGTCGACTTCGGCAAGGTCGCGCTGCCCAAGCAGAGCAACGTGCCGGAGGAGCTGACCTCCCTCGCCGCCGAGACGGTCGCGGGAGCGGAGTCTCCGATCGAGCAGGTGCGGGCACTCGAGACCTTCCTCGCAGACGGCGGATTCTTCAGCCACGGCCTGGAAGGCGAGGTGCTCTCGCGCGCCGGGCACACCTCGGAGCGCATCTCGACTCTCATCGGCGGCGACCAGATGATCGGCGACGATGAGCAGTACGCGGTCGCGATGGCGCTGCTCGCTCGCGAAGTCGGCATCCCGGCCCGCGTCGTCATGGGCTACTACCCCGACGAGGACCAGGAGGGCGAGGCCGAGTTCGCGGCGACGGGCGATGACGTCCACGCATGGGTCGAGGTCAACTTCGAGGACATCGGCTGGGTGACGTTCAACCCGACCCCGCCGGAGGACAAGGTACCGAACGATCAGAACACCAAGCCCAAGGTCGACCCGAAGCCGCAGGTGCTGCAGCCGCCGCCCCCGCCGCAGGAACCGGTCGACCTGCCGCCGACGCTTCCCGACGACCGCAAGGGCGACGACGAGACCTTCAACCTCGCCGCCCTGCTCGGCTTGATCGCTGCGATCGGCGGGACCGCGCTCGGCGTGATGGCCCTGCTCGCGTCGCCGTTCATCGTGGTCGGAGCGTGGAAGGCGGCGAAGCGCCGCACACGCCGCAACGCCGCTCGGACGGCGGATCGGATCACCGGCGGGTGGGACGAGCTCACGGACCGCGCGATCGACTACGGCGCCCGGCTGGCGCCGGGCGGCACCCGCGCCGAGGAGGCGGCGACCCTCGCCGCGTCCCTCCCGATCCCCGCTGTCACGGCTCTCGCGGACCGCGCGGACGCCGAGGTGTTCGGCCCCTCCGAGCCGACACCGGCCCAGGTCGACGAATTCTGGGCCGAGGTCGACGGGATCGTCGGAGGCCTCGGAAAGGATGCCGGGTTCTGGAAGCGCCTGCGCGCTCGCCTCAACCTGCGTTCCCTGATCGGCGGGACGGCCGTCGCCAACAGCATGCAGAATCTGAAGGATGCCGCAGCCGCGCGGGTTCGCCGTGAACCTGGCACGATCAAGGGCAGCAGCCGCACGAAGACGTCCACCTCAGCCGAGAGCGAGACACCATGACTGAGCCAGCGATCGACAGCATCGCGCCGATCTCGCGGCGTGCGGTCGCCTATCTGATCGATGCGCTCATCGCCGGAGGGGTCGCGATCGTCGCGGCGGTGATCGTCGGAGTGATCGCGGGGACCTCCGGGTCGTTCGAGGCGATGCTGATCGTGTTGTCCATCGGCTACGGAGCGCTGCTGCTCGTGCTCCTGGCCTGGCTGCTCGTGTACACGGCCATGCAGGCGAAGTCCGGATCCATCGGCATGCGCGCGCAGGGCGTGCGCCTCGCGTCCGCCGAGGACGGGATGCCGGTGGGATTCGGCCGTGCACTGCTGCGCAACGTCGTGTTCGGCGTATCCGGCTGGATCATCGTCGGCTACTTCACGCCGCTGTTCGACAGCTCAGGACGCTTCCAGGGCTGGCACGACCGTGTGGCGAAGGCCGTCGTGCTCGACGCGCGAAAGAGCCCGCTCCCTGTCGCCGTGCCCGACTTCGGCCCGGCACCCGCGACGACGGCCGTTCCGATCCCGCAGGGGATGCCGGGGATCCCGGGGATACCCGCCCCCGGGGGCGTGCAGGGCGGGTTCGCGACACCGCCCACTGGCGCGTTCGCGTTCGCGTTCGCGGACGCGCCGGCGCCGAGCGCTGCCGGTGCCCCGGTCGCCCCGGTCGCGCCTCCCGCTCCTCCCGCTCCTCCCGCTCCGGTAGCGCCGCAGGTTCCTCCCGCGCACGGCGTGCCGCCGGTGCCGATCGTTCCTCCGGGGCCGGTTCCGCCGCTCGCGCTGGGTCAGCCGCAGTCCGCCGGCGTGCAGCCGTACTCTGCGCCGCCGGTTCACGACGCGGGGACGCCGAGCGCTCCGACGCCCCCGGCGTACCAGGCTCCTGCCGTGCTTCCGGCAGCTCCGGCCTACACGCCCCCGACTCCGCAGGCTCCTGCCGCCTACACGCCCCCGGTCGCATCTGCACCCGCGGGCGGCGACTCGCCCATCGCATACGTGCCCGGGGTCGCGCCCGCGGGCGCGATCGTCCACCCGCCGCAGTCCGCCGACTCGGAGACCGATCCCGAGCTGTACGAGACCCTCATCCAGAAACCGGCGCCGGCACAGCCCGAACCCGCGGCTCCCGTGGCGCCCGCGACTTCCTGGGTGCGTTCGGGGCCGGATGCCGGAGCGCATCCGGTGCTTCCCGCATCCGCGGCTCCGGTCGACGCCCCTCTCGATCCCCACGAAGCCGAGATCGAGGCGACACGCATCAGCATTCCCGGGCACGGCCTCGTGTTCACCTGGGACGACGGCGCGCGCATGACAGTGACCCGTCGAACGATCTTCGGCCGCAACCCCGCGCCCGAGGCAGGCACCGTGCTGGTGACGGTTCGCGACGAGACGCTGTCGTTGTCGAAGACCCATTTCGAGGCCGCCGCCGATGTGTCGGGGGGATGGGTGCTCGATCGGCACTCGACCAACGGCATGACGATCGTGCGCGATGGGCAGCGCATCGCCTGCCCGTCCTGGCAGCGGGTGCCCGTGCGTCTGGGAGACGCGATCGAGATCGGCGACCGTATCGTCGTGATCGGCGGCTACGCGTGACGCCGGGGCTGGTCGTCACGACAGGATCGGCGACGCACACCGGCCTCCGCCGCGCCCTGAACGAGGACTCCTACCTGGCCGACGCTCCCGTGTTCGTGGTCGCCGACGGCATGGGCGGGCACGAAGCGGGCGAGCGCGCGAGCGCCACCGTGATCGAGGAGTTCTCGAAGTATCTCGGGCGCGCATCGCTCGAGCTCGACGAGGTGCGTGTGGCCCTGGAACGGGCCCGTCACGGGGTCGAGCACCTGTCGACCACCGGCAACGGACGCGCAGGCACCACGCTGAGCGGGGTCGTCGTCGCGTCCGTCGACGGCATGGGGTACTGGCTGGCGATCAACATCGGCGACTCGCGCACCTACCGCCTCGCCGACGGCGAGCTCGAGCAGATCACGGTCGACCATTCGGTCGTGCAGGAGCTGATCGAGGCGGGCGAGCTCACGGCCGAGACCGCGGCGACCGACCGCCGGCGCAACATCATCACGCGCGCCATCGGCGCGAGCAGCACGGGAGACGCCGACTACTGGCTGTTCCCGGCCGAGCTGGGAGATCGGATGATGATCTGCTCCGACGGACTCACGTCGGAACTCGGCGACGACCGCATCCGCGAGATCCTGACCGGTGTCACGGATCCGCAGCAGGCCGCCGAGGCGCTGGTGGCCGAGGCGCTACTCGCGGGTGGGCGCGATAACATCACCGTCGTGATCGCGGATGCGGTGCAGGTGGCATCGCGGCCGGGTGCTCCGCGCGAGACCGACGACATCGACATGGACACTCGTCCACGTGAGGCAGCAGGAGGGGTTCGCTGATGCAGACGATCTACCGACCGGGACAGTGGTACCTGATCGTGATTCCGGGCGCGCTGGTCGCGTTGCCGCCGGATGTGCCCAGCGACATCGTCTCGCGGCTGTGGGACCGGCTTCCGTCCGAGAAGACGCTGGCGAGCGTCGTCGACGTGCTGACGACTGCGGCCGGGGGCTCGTTCGTCGCCCTGCCGCCGTTCGTCGCCGCCGTGGCCGAGGGCACCGACGTGCGCATCGCATTGCGCGGTGGCGTCGTCGCCCGCGTCAGCAGCGGGACGGATGCCGAGTACGAGTTCTCCGGTGCCGAGGTGACGACGTGGAGCGAGCGTTTCATCGCCGGCGCCACGCGCATCGAGATCACGGTGGAGGAGACGGACGCCGCCTCCGCTCTGCCTGTGCAGAGCGGCATCGTCTGTGCCGCTGCGGTGAGCGCTGAGCTCGAGGCGAGCGACGCTGCACCGATCGTCGCCGTGCTGGGCCCTGCGCCGCGCATCGACGAGATCGAGGCGGGCGCGTCGGCCGCGGCTCTCGGAGGAGGTCCTGCGCCGGCGCTGGCTCTGTTCGGGGTGCCGTCGGCGCCTCATGTCGACGACGTGCCCGATGTTCCGCTCGCCGTCTCGCCCGGGGGGCTTCCTGCTGTCGTGGTCGCGCCCGTCGTGATCCCGTCCGCCGACCTCCCGTCGGCCGAGCGACACCTCGACTCGTCGGAGACCGCTCAGGAGGAGTCCCCGCGAGACGAGACGCCCGCAGCAGGCCTCGACGACGGGGCAGAGAGCTCCGAACCGACGCCTGACGACGAGTCGGCGGCGTCCGAGTCCGTGGCAGCGGAGCCGGAGGCCCCGAAAGAGGCGGTCCTGCCCGTCGAGACGGCTCCGTTCGACCTCCCGCCCGTCGCAGCTGCGGACGAGGACTCCCTGGTCGCCGAGCGAGGGGAGCGGGACGAAACGTCCGTGTCCGACCTCGAGGCAGGGGAGGAGTCGCTGCCATCGTCGCCCGACGAGACGGAGCACGACGCCTCGCTCGACGACAACGGCCTCGACGAGCACACCTGGGAGCCCCCGGAGCAGACGTTCGCTCCCGCCGGCGATGCTCCGGCCAGCGACATCGACGAGTTCGAGCAGCTCTTCGGCGAGACGCTGCATTCCGGATCCGCTCAGCCTGCCGGGCCCGCTGTTCCGCCCGTGATCCCGCCGCTGCCGGGTGCCGACCTTGGTGACCACGACGGCGCGACGATCTCGACATCCGAGCTCGCAGCGCTCCGCCAGCAGCGCGCGACATCCGACGAGACAGCCACTCAGGTGCTTCCGGTCGTGCCCGGCTCGGCCGGTCGCATCACGGTCTCGACAGGTCAGGTCGTCGAGCTCGACCGCACGGTGATCATCGGACGCCGCCCGCGCTCGACTCGCGCGAGCGGGGACAGCATGCCGCACCTGGTCGCCGTCGAGAGCCCGCAGCAGGACATCTCTCGCAACCACCTCGAGGTGCGCCCCGAGGCGGGATCCGTCGTCGTGATCGACCTCCACACGACCAACGGCTCCACGCTGCTGCGCCCTGGCGCCGACCCCGTCCGTCTGCACCCCGGCGAGCAGACCCTCGTCCTGTCCGGCGATGTCGTGGATCTGGGAGATGGAGTGACCATCGTCTTCGAGGGCCTTTCGTGAGTCGACGTCCGTCGCCGCCGCCGCAGCTGCCCGGCTTCACCTACCTCGAACCGCTCGGGACGGGCGGCTTCGCCGACGTCTTCCTCTACGAACAGCAGATGCCGCGCCGCCGAGTCGCGGTGAAGGTGCTTCTCGCCGATCGCCCGTCTCCGCAGGCTGCGCAGGAGTTCGCCGACGAGGCGAACGTGATGGCCATGCTGTCCACGCATCCGGCGATCGTGACGATCTACCAGTCCGGCGTCGCGGGCGACGGCCGGCCGTATCTCGTGATGGAGTACTGCCCCCGGCCGAACCTCCAGATCCGCGCGCGCAAAGAGACCTTCCTGGTGGCGGAGGCGCTTCGGGTCGGCATCCAGGTGGCCGGCGCCGTCGAGACCGCGCACCGCGCGGGAGTCCTGCACCGCGACATCAAGCCGGCGAACATCCTCGTCACCGAGTACAACAGGCCCGCTCTCACCGACTTCGGCATCGCCTCGACGACCGAGGCCACGGGGGAATCCTCCGGAATGTCGATCCCGTGGTCGCCACCCGAGTCCTTCGCCGAGCCGCCGCAGAGCGGGCCGCGCACCGATGTTTGGGCGCTCGGCGCCACCCTGTACACGCTGCTCGCGGGGCGTTCGCCGTTCGAGCGCCCGGGCGAGCGCAACTCCAGCGCCGACCTCATCGAGCGCATCGAGCGGGCGGCCCTTCCGCCGCTGGGGCGGCCCGACTCGCCGGAGAGCCTGCAGCGCGTGCTCGAGCGCGCGATGGCCAAGAACCCGGATGACCGGTTCCCCAGCGCCGTCGCCTTCGCACGCGCGCTGCAGAAGGTGCAGATCGAGCTGTCCCACTCGGTGACGCCGATCGACATCGTCGACGAACATCCGGCGCCCGAGGAACTCGAGGACGACGGCGACGGGCTCACCAGGGTCCGCGATGTCCGCTCCATCAACCCTGACAGCCCGACGGCGACCAGGCCCTCCGCCACGACCCTGCGCAAGCAGCCCGGCGGGGCCGCGGTCGAGGTGCCGCGGTTCGATCGGCCGCCGCAGGCCGATGCGCTCGAGGCGACCCAGCACCGCGCGCCCGCCGCGCTGCAGCCGGACGACGACGCCACCGCCCTGCGCCCACCCGCGGTCGTCGCACCCGAGATGCAGGCGCCGTCGGCTGCCACCTGGGCGCCGGCAGCGCCCACTGGTGTGCAGGAGAGTCCGCAGCGGCGCCGCAGCGGCATGCCGTGGTGGGGGTGGCTCATCGCGGTGATCGGCGTGGTGGTGGTCGTCGGCGGCATCGTGCTCGCGAGCAGTCTCACCGGTGCGCTCGTGCCGGCGCCGACGCCGACCACGGAGGCGCCGCAGCCGCAGGACCCGCTCGCGGGGGTCGTTCCCGCGCCGGAAGACGTCACAGGGGGGAACGAGGGCGGCGTCGTCGCATTCACCTGGACGAACCCCGCACCGGAGAAGGGCGACACGTACATCTGGTACGAAGTCACGCTCGACGGCCCGGGCGAACCGCATATCGTGGAACAGACGAACGCCACCCTGGAGGGGGAGCGGACGGGGCGCACCTGCATCGAGGTGCTCATCAAGAGGGCTGACGGGCGTTCCACGCCCGAGCCCGTCAGGGGGTGCGTGGGCTGATGGAGATCACAGTCGAGTTCGCGGGGGAGTACTACTCACCGCAACCGGAGGAGCCGTTCTACGTCGGGCGTCAGGGGGATCTGGAACTCGATGACGACAATCTGTTCCTGCATCGTCATTTCCTCGAGATCTCGCACAACGACGGCCTCTGGTGGCTGTCGAACGTCGGGGCCAGGCTGACCGCGACCGTCACCGATTCGTCGGGTGGGGTCAACGCGTGGCTGGCACCGGGGGCGCGCCTGCCGATCGTCTTCGAGCAGACCACGGTCGTGTTCACCGCCGGGCCCGTGACGTACGAGTTCACGATCCACTCCCAAGCCCCGACGCTGCGCATCGACTCGAGCGGTGGCGCGGACGGCGGCCAGTCGACGATCGGGCACGTGCCGCTGACCACGCGTCAGAAGATGCTGATCCTCGCTCTCGCCGAACCCGCGCTCAAGCGCGAGGGCACCGGCGCCAGCGAGATCCCCAGTTCTGCGCAGGCGGCTCAGCGGCTCGGGTGGACCAGCACGCGGTTCAACCGCAAGCTCGACAACGTGTGCGAGAAGTTCGACCGCATCGGCGTGCAGGGAATGCGCGGAGGCCAGGGCAGGCTCGCGATGAACCGCAAGGCCCGGCTGGTCGAGTACGCGGTCTCGAGCAGGCTGGTGACCAAGGACGACCTGGCCCTGCTTGACGCGCCCATCGCGGATGCCGAGGACGACGAGGACTCGTAGCAGCCGGTATCGCCGCACCGGAGGCCGACCGTACGCGCGATAGTGTGAAACGCGCGTGTTCAAAGAAAAGCAGGGGGATCGATGTCGCCTCAGACGACAGCTGCCGCATCATCGCAGCTCATGCGCCTGTCGGTGCAGTGGGAATCCGAGCGGATCGATGTCGGCGTCCCCGGCGGCGTTCCCGTCGCCGAAGTGCTCCCCTCGCTGACGCGGCGTCTGCGCATGCTCGACAGCCACTCGGCGTCCTCGGGCTTCCGGCTCGTCCAGGCCGACGGCCAGACGCTCGACGGCGACCGGACGCTTGCCGCTCAGGGCGTGCAGGACGGCGACCTCCTCGTTCTCGAGCAGGGTGCATCAGCGGCGCTCGCCAAGCGCTACGACGACCTGGTCGAAGCCGTCGCCGATGCCGTCGAGCACAACGCACCGGCCTGGTCGCTGCAGAACTCTGTGACGACCGCCACCGTGGTCGCCTCCGTGCTTCTGCTGCTCGGACTGGTGCCCGCCGTGTGGGCATGGGTCGACACGGGCACGATCATCACGGCCGCCGGGGCGGGGGCCGCAGCGGTGGTGCTTCTGATCTGCGCACTCGTGATGGCGCGCACCGGCGCCCCGCAGCAGGCGACCATGTCGCTGGCTCTTGTCTCGTCGGTCTACGCGGGGGCGGCCGGATACACGCTGCTTCCGGACGCGGACCCCTGGGGGCTGCCTCTCGTCGTCGGCGGCGCCGCGATGCTCGTGTTCGGCGTGATCGCGCTGCTCGCGCTGAAGAAGCTGCGCGAGTACGGACTCATCCCCATCGCGGTCGGCGGTGTGCTCCTCGTCATCGGCGCGGTCATCACCTGGCTCGACGCACCGGTCGCGGGGACGCTCGCGGCGGCGATGGCGATCGCAGGCATCGCCGGACTCGGCGCCCCCTGGGTGGCGCTGGCCTCGGTGCCGCTGCGCGTCGTGTCGGCGCGAGACGAGTCCGAGGTGTACGACGCTCCGACGCACATCTCTCCTGCCGAGGTGGCGAAGCTCTACAGCCGTGCGCACCGGTATCAGGTGTCGCTGCGGATCTCGCTTTGCGTGATCGTCCTGGTGGCGACCGTGCCGGTCGTCGCATCGGGATTCTGGGGGCTCCTCCTGTGCGCGGTGACGTACATCGGCATGTTCCTGGGAACACGACAGGTGTACTCGCGTTTCGACATCGTGGCCGTGGCCGCCGGTGTCCTCACCGGCGTGGCCATGGGAGTCGTGACAGCCGTCATCGCCCACCCCTCCTGGATCGGGGGCCTCGTCGTCGGGCTCGCCGCGGTGGCCGTCTGCATCATCGTGGTCGTTCTGCTGAACCCGAAGACGAGACTGGCGCTGACCCGCTTCGCCGACTTCGCCGAGTGGGCGACGATCGCGCTGCTGCTGCCGCTGGCCATCATCGCCGGAGGCTGGTTCTGAGCCATGGCATCCAAATCAGAGCTGCTGCAGGCACAGGCCTTCAACCGTCGACGTCTCCAGCGCGCATTCGTCAGCGGCGCCCCCGGCGGGCGCGAGCTGCCTCCCGGAAAGCCGTTGCGCGGCGTCGTGGTCAGCGTCGCCCTCGGCATCCTGACCGTGATCGTCTCGTTGCTGATCGGCACGTTCTCCGGCACGCTGCCGAAGGACTGGCGGGACGGCGCGATCATCGTGGTGCAGGGCGAGGGCTCCCGCTACGTGGCTCTCGACGGCACTCTCTATCCGGTCAAGAATCTCGCCAGCGCCCGACTTCTGGTCGGTTCCGTGAAGATCACCTCGGTGCCGGCCGACAAGCTCGACGGGATCAGCCGCGACCCGTCTCCGGTCGGGATCGACGACGCCCCCGACTACCTCCCGGCCCCCGACAGGCAGTACACCGACGCCTGGCTCAGCTGCGTCGCCGCCGATCGCCCGCTGGAGATGTCGACGCGGCTCCTCGGGGATCGGGTCGGCTCGCTCGATCAGGGCGCCCTCGTGAAGGACGACCGCGACAGGTACTGGTTCGTCGAGGGCTCTCGGCGATACGCCGTGGCGGAGGACAACGTCGCTGTAGTCGCGAGCGTGTTCCTCGGCATCGACGACGTGAAGTCGGTGCCCACCGTCTCGGCCCTGTGGCTCAACCTCGTCTCACCGGGATCGCCCCTCGCCGTCGACCTGGGCAGCGAGCTGGGTGAAGATGCAGGAGCCGCCGGCCTCGTCGTCGGTCAAGCTGTGCAGACGCAGGCCGATGGCAAAGTCGTCAACGAGTACATCGCCGACGGGGACGGACGACTCGTGCCGGCCACGCCCTTCGCGCGCCAGCTGCTGACGGCGTACGTCGGGGTGGATCCCGTCGTCATGACCGTGGCCGAGGCGACCGACCTCGCCGACGTGAACTCGGATGCTGTTCCCGAGGACTGGCCCGAGAACGCCCCCGCTCCGTCGGGCGACGGATCGACGGCCTGCCTGCAGATGACGCCCACGGCAGACGGACCCGTCGTGTCGGTGGCGACCAGCCCGCAGGATCTCGAACCGGGAACGCGGGTGATGCCCGGAGCGGGAGCGGCGATCACCTCGCGCTCGAAGGGCGAGGGCGCGACCTACGGCTTCGTCTCGGAAGCAGGCGTGTACTTCCCCGTCGAGACGGCAGACGATCTGGCGCTGCTGGGGTACTCGACGAAGGACTCGGTGACGGTGCCCGCCTCGTGGACCCAGCTGCTCGAACAGGGACCGACGCTCAGCCGGGCCATCGCGCAGAGGACGGCGCCGGGGCAGGGGGGCTGATGCGCACGCGCACTCTGAGAGGCGCAGCGGCGATCGTCGGCATCGTGGCGATGCTGGGAACCGCGGGAGTGACCGGTTCGCTCATCGCGGATGCAGATGCCCGGTCGGTTCCAGTGATCGACGCAGGACAGCAGTGCACCCCCGGGTCGCAGGTGCTGGTCTCGGGGTCGAGCTATCTCGTCGAGCGGCTGGGACTCGAGGACGCGTGGACGCTCAGCCGCGGACGCGGGGTCACCGTCGCGGTCGTGGACTCCGGTGTCGAGGCGGGCAACGTGCACTTCGCCGATGCCCTCGTTCCCGGGGTCAGCACCTTCGGCGACGGTTCCGCCCCCGCCGACGACGACCTGTTCGGCCACGGCACGGCCGTGGCCGGTCTGATCGCGGCCCGGCCGGCCGATGGCTCGGGGGTCGTGGGCATCGCACCCGAGGCGAAGATCATGCCGGTGCGGGCTTTCCAGTCCGCGCCGGAGGACGGGCAGTCCTCGCGCGATCTCGTGGGGCCGACCGCGGCGTCGGTGGTGGCCGGCATCCGCTGGGCGGCCGATCACGGCGCGCAGATCATCAACGTCTCGCTGTCCGACGACCAGTCGGCCGACCTCTACGCCGACGCGGTGGCCTATGCGCACGCGCGCGGTTCGCTCGTGGTCGCGAGCGCGGGAAACCGCAACACGGCGAACGCCAACAGCCCGGACCCCGCGCATTTCTACCCCGGAGAGCTGCCCGGCGCCCTTGCCGTCTCGGCGGTGCTGACGGACGGCACGTGGAATGCGGATTCCTCCTACGCGGGGGCGCATGTCGACGTCGCCGCCCCGGGTCAGTCGATGCCCTCGGCCTACATCTCGGGTGGCGACTGCGTGTTCAACGGAGACTCGGCGTCGTCGAGCTACGCGACGGCCGTGGTCTCGGGTGCGGCGGCGCTCGTCGCCGCACGCTACCCGGCCGAGACCCCCGACCAGTGGGCGTTCCGGTTGACGCAGTCGGCGATGCGCGTCTCTCCGGCCGAGCGCAGCGACACGGTCGGGTGGGGCGAGGTGCGCCCGGCGGAGGCGCTCTCCCTGGTCGACGACGGGTCGCTTCCCGGTCCGCAGTCTCCGGCGTACCCGGCAGCCGAGCCGACGCCGGAGCCGACCAGGACCATCTCGATCGAGCCCGACGCCGACCCGCTCGATCCCGCGCGGGAGATCGTCGGGTGGGGCTTCGGCGCGGCCGCGACGATCTCGGTCATCACGCTGCTGCTCGCACGAGGGCGGGCGCGCCGCGCGCAGCGCTGAACGCGGGCATGGGGACTTCTCCCCCTATGGTCATGGCGCACCGCTTCGTAGGATTGCCTCAACGGTCTACGGAAGAGGAGCCCATGGTCAGCTTGGATATGGCGGACGCCAACCGTCTGATGGCGGAACTGCAGCAGACGGCCGGCGAGCTGCAGCGCGAACTGCGTGCGCTCGCCACGGCTTCAGAACGGCTGACTCCGATCACCGTGAAGGACGAGCGGGGAGCCGTCGCCCTCACTCTCGCCGCGAACGGCGCCGTTCAGTCGCTGGTGCTCGATGAGGACTGGCGCGACACGATCGGTGAAGAGTCGCTCGGCGTCGTGATCAGCGCGTGCTACCAGGATGCTGTCGGCCAGCGCGCCGGTGAGTGGATGAAGGCGTACTCCGAGAACGCCGATGACAAGGGCGAAGCGACGCCTCTCCCCGCGCCCGAGCCGGTTCAGTTGGGAGACCCGAGCTCTTCATGGGGTATCGAGGGCCGTGAGAAGCTGCGCGAGATGTACGCGGCGGCCGACGCCGAGCAGCAGGACTTCCTCGCGTACCGGGCGCAGCGCGCCCGTCAGCCGCGCGACGGCGTGAACGCGGCCAAGACCATCACCGTCACGCGCGAGGGTGACACCATCTCGGCCGTGAAGTTCGACGAGCGCTGGGTGCGCAACACGAACGACGAAGTGATCGAGAAAGAGATCGTCCGCGCCATGAACAACGTGATGGCGATGTCCGCGCGGGAACGAGAGAACAAGTACGAGGGTTTCCCCGCGATCGAGCAGTTGGCGAAGATCGCGCACAACCCCCACGAGCTGATGCGCCGCATGGGCGCGATCCGCTGAGGCAGGGAGCACAGCAATGGGAATTCTGGATGCCGTCGGCGATGTCGTCGACGCGGTCAACCCGGTCGACGAGATCGTCGACTTCGGTCAGAACGTCATGGAGGGCGATGTCCTCGGTGCGTTCGGCAACGTGCTCGATGCGGCCACCCCGCTCGACGAGGTGGTGAGCGCGGGCACGCATCTCTTCTCCGGCGGAGGCGGCGGTATGAGCAGCCCGAGCCTGCAGACGCCCACGGCCACGCCGCTGCCGAGCACGCAGGGTCAGTCGGTTCTGCCCACTCCGCTGGCGCAGCCGGCAGCATCGTCCTTCACCTCGGGAAGCGAGAAGGGTGTCGAGGTCGACACCAACACGCTGTACGAGGACGCGGGCAAGTTCGAGGCGGCATCGGAATCGTATGCGTCGATCGAATCCGCTGCCCAGGCTCTCACGATCGATGCCGCGGCCTTCTCGTTCATCGGCGGACAGGCATCGGCGGCCTACAACAACTTCCAGGCGACCATGGTCGCGGTCCTCGGCACGGCGCCGGAAGCGCACACCGGCTTCGCCGACTCGCTCCGGCTGACCGCCAAGGCGTATGACGACCAGGAGGCCGCTGAGGAGAAGAACGAGAAGAAGGACGTCGGCGGCACCGGCGACACCGGTGGCGGAACAGGCGGTGGCGGAACAGGCGGCGGTGGCACCGGCGGCGGAACCGGTGGTGGCGGGACCGGCGGCGGATCGGCGCAGGTCGACGACCCCCGGGTGGACGGCTCCCTCGAGGGCGAGACGGGTGACGAGGAGGCGCGCGCCGAAGCCGACGCGAAGGCCGACCAGCTCGACGCTCGCGCCGATGCGCTCGACAAGCAGGCGGATCAGGCCGATCAGCACGCCGACAAGGCTCAGGAGCAGGCGGAGGCTCTCGACGCGCAGATCGACGAGCTCGAGGAGCGCGCCGCAGAGCTCGACAGCAGTGCGACCGAGACCGAGTACCGGGCCACCGAGCTCGATCTGAAGGCCGAGCAGCAGGAAGCGGCGGGAGACCAGTCCGGCGCCCTGCAGACGCGGACGGAGTCCGCAGCGCTGCGCGCCGATGCGTCCGCGCAGCGCGCCGAAGCCGCGGAGATCCGCGAGCAGATCGCGAAGCTCGAAGAGAGCCGCGACGACGCCATCGAAGAGATGACGGATGCTCGGGAAGACGCTGCGGAGCTCCGTGACAAGGCTGCCGAACTGCGCGACCAGGCCGCTGAGCTTCACCACGAAGCCACCGGCCTCGACCATGGCGGAGAAGCGGAGATCGTCGACGACGCGAACATCGACGGCGACGTCGACGGTGGCACGGGCGAGACCGGCGGCACGGGCGAGACCGGCGGCACGGGCGAGACCGGCGGCACAGGTGAGACCGGCGGCACGGATGAGACCGGCGGCACAGGTGAGACCGGCGGCACGGATGAGACCGGTGGCACGGATGAGACCGGCGGCACAGGCGACGCAGACGATGCGCCGGCATCCGAGTCCGATGCAGATGGCGACGTCTCCGAGCAGCCGCGCGACGACGAGGCGACCACGGACGGGCAGCCGACTCCGACCCCCGAGGGCGAGGGCGACGAGGCGATCCGTCTGCACCCCCCGCTCGACGCTTTCGGTCAGCCGATGCCGGCCCAGCCGGTCGCGGCTCCGGCCTGGCAGACCCGACTGAACAGCTGATCGCAGAACTCACGACTGAAGGAAGACGTCATCATGGTTAGTACTCGCAGAGGTCCGGGTTCGGGTGCCGGCAGGGGCGGCAGCAACGGTTCGCACGGAAGCGGCAGCGGATCGCACGGCGGCGGCGACAACGCGGGCGATGTCGCCCGCTCGACGTCCAAGTTCGACGAGATCCTCGACAAGACGAATTCGGTCGTCGACATCATCAACGGCGTCCTCGAGCTCGCAAGCCACATCCCGCTGATCGGCGATCTGATCGACAAGCTCAACGAGCTGATCGGCAGGATGTTCGAGAAGGTCAACGAGGCCATCCAGAAGACGACGCAGATCTTCGCCTTCGTCGGCAACCCGGCGCTGCTCCGCCAGACCGGCACGAGCTGGGTGCAGACCGTCGGCACCCCGGCCACGGTGGCCACGTCGACCGTCGTCCTGACCGCGCTGCCCAGCACGGGGCACTGGACGGGCGCATCGCACGACGCCTACGCCGCGCGAGTGGAGCTGCAGAACCCGGCATCCGAGAGCGTCTACGCGAAGTGCGAGATGGTCGACGAGCAGCTGAACACGTTCGCAGACGCGATCGTCGACTTCTGGGTGAACTTCTCGCTCGCAGTCCTCATGACCGCGATCGGCGTCGGCCTCGGCATCGCCGAGATCGTGTCGGTGTGGGGCGCACCGGCCGGCGTCGTCACGATCATCGCCGAGATCGTCGCGATGATCGCCGACGTGGTGAGCCTGGTTGACATCATCATGACGGCCAACCAGGCTGCCGCCGACTTCATGACCACCGTGACCAGTGAGCTCAGCGCCGCCAGCGCCTTCCCCGGCGGAGCATGGCCGCGCCACACGGCAGCATGACGACGGCGGAGATCGGACGGGTCGACGGCGCCGGAGCGGCGTCGGGCGGCGCGATCGTCCTCGACTTCGACGGTCGACGCGAACGCATCCCTGCGGGGACGACGTTCGTGATCGGCCGAGGTGCCGATCTGTCCATCGACGACAACCAGTACGTGCATCGGCGCTTTCTCGAGATCGCGCAGCACGAGGGGATCTGGCGGCTGGCGAATGTCGGTTCGCGGCTGACGGCCTCGGTCGCCTCGGCTGACGGGATGGCGCAGTCGTGGCTCGCCCCCGGCGGGTCGATGCCGCTCGTGTTCGACTCGACCGTGGTGATGTTCACCGCGGGCGAGACGACCTACGAGCTGACCCTCATCGCCGAGACTCCGTTCTACCAGGTGTCCACTCCGTGGACGACGTCTGCCGACGACGGCGTCTCAGGGCTGCTCTCGCCGATGCAGCGGATCGTGCTGACCGCGCTGGCCGAGCCGATGCTGCGGCTGAACGCGCCGGGGTCGGTGCGGCTGCCTCCGCTGGACGAGGTCGCCGGCCGTCTGGGTTGGTCGCAGGAGAAGCTCGAGCGTCGTCTCGGCAGTCTGATCGACAAGTTCGGCCGGCACGGCGTCCGCGGTCTGGAGCGCAACGGGGCGGGCGAGCTGCCCGACTCCGCGCGCTCGCGCCTCGTCGAGCACGCGGTCGGGGCGCGAATCGTCACGACCGAGGATCTCGATCTTCTCGAGGCGTTCGCGCGGGACGCGTTCGTCGGCGCAGCATCCTGAGTCCGCCCGCAGCCCCGATGCCCGTCGTCGTCGCGAGTGGTCGCGGTCGTAGGATGAGTGTTCGCGTGGTGAAAGCTGAGGCGTTGAGGAGGGTGCACGGATGAGCATGCCGGCGGGTTGGTACGACGATGGTTCAGGGCGGCAGCGCTGGTGGGACGGTGCGCGGTGGACGGATGACTACGCTCCCGCCCACGCCGCGACTGGCCCGCAGGCCGCCCCCGTGACGCCCGCGCCTGCTGCCCGGGTGGCGCCGGTTCTGGGTTTCGTGGGCCTCGGCCTCGCGGTACTGGGCACGGTGCTGGCGTGTATTCCGGCGACGTTCGGTGTCGGGGCGTTCGTGCTGGTCGCGGCCTTCGTGGTGTCGCTGATCGGGTTGTTCCGGAAGGGAGCGCCGAAGTGGCCGTCGATCATCGGGATGATCCTGTCCGTCGTGGGCGGGGCGATCGGCGCCATCGTGCTGATCGCGTCGCTGCTCGCGAACGCGACTGATCCCGTGGGCCCCGCGCCGACCGGTACGTCGTCGACCTCGACGACGCAACCGTCTGACTCGCCCACGACGGACGCGAGTGATGCACGGCCCTCGCCGGATCAGCTGGGGGAGACGATCCTTGCCGACCTTCAGCGTTCCGGCATGCACCAATACGATGACGACCCGGAGTGGGTCGCCTGCTGGGGGCAGTACGTGTACGACTCGGACCTGTCGGACGAGGCTCTCCAGGAGTACGTCACCACCATGGACGTTCAGGGGGAGGAACGGGAGCTGATGGGAAGCGTCAGCGCGGAAGCGACGGTGTCCTGCAGCACGCAGTAGTTCGCAGACCCGAAGCCGTCTCCGAACGGGCTCCTCAATGGGGACTGCTACCCATGGAGACGTACCGCGTGCGCGGACTAGTATCGTCGTGCGCAACGTCGGAGGGAAACGCAATGGTGATCAAGATGCAGCGGTTCTTGGAGATGGATCTGGAAACCGCCGAGACCCAGGTCGACCTGGTGGTGAACGCGTACGATTCGATCGTCTCCTCGCGGACGACATTGGCGAATCTCGCCGAAGGCCAGACCACCTCGTTGTGGACCGCGGACGGCAACTCCGTCGCACTCGCCGCAGCGCTGACGACGAGGTACGCCTCTGCGCTCAAGTGGCTGGATGCGATCGAGGCGAACCTGAGAGCGGCAGCCGAGAACATCGCTCTCGCCATCAAGGAGACGACCCAGCTGAACGAGTCCCAGAAGGACGGGTACTCCGCACAGCTCGAGAAGATTCTCGGCACCCGTACGATCGAGGCCTGAGGGGGCGAACATGGGAAAGAACCTTGAGCGGTTGGGAAGGCTGAAGGCCAACCGAACGAGCATCGCAGTGCTCGGTGTCCAATCCGGACAGGCGATGATGCAGGCCGCCGCGCAGACGGCCACGACTGAGGCGACGACCAGCGTCCAGAAGGCTGCACGCACAGAAGGCTTCGGAGGCGACTACGGCGTGACGGTCGCCGAGGCGCTGTCGCTGATCCGCGCCGACCTGGACAAGTTCGTGGACTATCAGAGCGCGGTGAGCGCGGCGTTCGAGCAGGCGAACCAAGCCCTCGCGGCCACCGCGAGCGGCACGGCGGGATTGCCCGATTCCGGACTCACCCCCGCGCAGCAGAGCACCGTCGACATGGCGGCCAAGACCGACAGCCCCGTGCAGGTGTCGCCCGGCGTCACGATGACGGCATCCGAGGCTCAGCAGTACTACCTGGACCAGGCGGCTGCTGCACAGGAGGAGCAGGCGGCGAAGATGGCCGCCGCTCTCGACGCGCGCCTCCAGGAGATCATCGACGGGATGCCGACGACCGAGTACGACGAGCCGGAGCCCCAGCCGGATCCTTCAGACGACGACGAGACCGGTGGAAACGGGCAGGTCGGCGGCTCCGGAACGACTGGCGGCGGAACAGGTGGAGGCGTCACAGGCGGCGGCACCGGATCGGGAGTCATCGGTGGAAACGGCGACGGCGACGGAACCATCAGGCGCCCGCCGATCATCTACGATCCGCCGCATGTCGTGGATCCTCCGCATGTCGTGGATCCTCCTCGTATCGACGACCCGCGATTCCCCGACCCGAACAACCCCGACGATCCGCGCATCGACGGCAACATCGGGGGCGAAGTGCCCGGTGTGGGACCTGGCGGCAACGGAGGCTTTCCCGGCGGAAGCACTGGCGGAGGCGGCTCTGCATCGGTCGGCGGTGGCCTGAGCGGCCTCTCCGCAGGGGCGAGTCTCGCCGGCGGCGCCGGTCTCGCGAACCGCCTGAGCGGCGGCGCAGGCCTGGTGGGCGGGGTCGGCGCACCAGGTGGCGTGGGCGGTGCGGGCGGCGCCGGGGCATCCGGAGTCGTCGCGCAGTCCGGTGCGGCGAACGGCGGCCGCGGCGGAGTCATGGCGGGAGGCGCCGCCGGCGGCGCTGGCGCCGGAGGACGTGGTGACAAGCGCAAGCGTCGACGTGGCCAGGATCTGATGGCGTTCGAGGTCGAAGCCGATGACGAGGCCGTGCCCGACATCGGAGCCGCCGGCGCCGCGGGGCGTTCGACGTCCGAAGGACGCGAAGAGCTCGGCTGGTAGCCCTTCGCTCTCCATACGAGAAAGCCGCTCCCCTGCCCACGCGGGTGGAGCGGCTTTCGTCTGCCTCCGGAGCGGTTCCTCCCGCCGGGCTCAGACCGTGACGACCCGGATGACGCAGTCGCCGATCTGCAGCACCATGCCGGGAAGCAGACCGAAGCGCTGGTGGGGGGTCATCGGACCGGAACGGCCGTCGGGCGTGCGCAGCGACGAGCCGTTGCCCGAACCGAGGTCCTCGAACCAGGTCTGCCCGTCGACGATGCCGAAACGTCCGTGCGTCCGCGAGACCGAGCGGTCGCCGCCGGGAACGGCGACCAGCGCGGCATCCGGGTGCTCCCCCTCGGGTAGGCGCGGAGCGCGCCCGATGTAGCCCAGGCTCCGGATGGGCACAGTCGTCCCGTCCGGGAACTGCATGGCGATCACCGGCGCGGGTGCAGGTGCGGGCGCCGGTTCCGGAACCGGCGGTGCGGAGGGCGCGTTCTCCTGGGGAGAAGCAGGTGTGGCGGGTGCAGGGACTGCGGCCGACGACGCAGCCGCGGGCCGGGCCCCGCGCGCGGCCACACGCTGGAAGGCCAGTTCGGCGTCACCTCCGAGCACGAGAACGTCGCCGGGCACGAGGAAGCTGGGCACGTGCGGCGAGAGCTCGGTGACGCTGCCGCCGAGATGACGCACCGACGCGCCGTTGGCCGAACCGAGATCCTGCACCCAGACCTGTTCGTCTTCGATGCCGAACGCCGCGTGGGTCCGTGACAGCGACCTCGTGCCGTCGGGTACCCGGATGAGGATCGGGTCGGGGATCGACTCGGGAGCGCGCGGCGCCCGACCGATGAACCCGAAGCCCGTCGCCTGGATCACAGTGCCGTCGACGAGTTGGAACACCGGGACGCCCCCGACGTCGACGAGCGGCGCCGACGCGGGTGCCGGCGGCTGTGCGATCGGCGCCTGGCCGGCGGACGTCGGAGCAGCGGGCGCCGGCGTGCCGGGGGCGTGCGTGATGACGCCCGGCGCGGGTGGTGGTGTGAGAGGAGTCTGCGTGATGACTCCCGGCTGAGCTGCGATGACACTCGTCGAGGAACCGCCGCCGGTCACCCGCGCTTCGAGGTCGAGGTCACGGCCCACTCCGCTCGCCGCCGACTGGCGGGTCTTGCGCACGTCGATCACGCGCGCCCCGGCGAGGCCGTCGAGCAGCCCTGAGGCGGTGAGACCCACTGGCAGCAGCACCGGTACGACGTGCGAGACGCCGAGCACGAGGCTGCGGAAGAAGAGGCCACGAGCGCCGACGCTGACATCCGCGTTCTTCTGCACCGTTCGGATGCCGCAGATCAGGTTCCCCGGTGTCGCGCCGGTGTGGCCCTCCCAGATCCAGCCGATCGCCCACAGTTCGATCACGGCGACGGCGACCAGCAGGAGCGAACCCGTGGCGAGTCCCACCAGGGTGCCGATGAGCGCGATGATCGCGACGTCGATCAGGTACGCGCCGGCGCGCTGTCCCGCCGTGGCGCGCACCCCCGCCGCTGTCACCGCGCGGGGAGCCGCCGACCGTGCCTGCGACCGCAGCGGTGCTGCCGGTGGAGAGATGGTCACGAGAAGACCTCCAGAATCTGTCCGGCGATCCCGGAACCGTACAGCAGCGCCGCCGGAGCCAGGGCGAGGAGCACGCCTTCGATGATGTCTCCGGTGCGCGACCAGCCCAAGGAGCGCCAGTCGCGAGCGAGGGGCACCGTCAGGCATCCCACGACGGCTCCTGCGAGCACAAGGATCAGTGCGACCAGCAGGGCGCTGAGCTGCAACGTGATGACCAGGGCGCCCGCCGCGAGCGCGGCGATGACGGTGCCCGCGGCGAGCGCGGCAGCGCGCGCGAGACCGTTTCGCAGCATGCGCGAGGTGAGCAGGAAGTAGCAGCCGGCTCCCAGAGCCCCGCCCAGCACGCACCACGTCTCGATGGAGGGGCCGACCGCAGCCGGAACGGTGTACAGCGCCGACAGCAGGGCGAGCGCGCAGGCCGAGATGATCCCCGCCTCCGAGCGGCGACGGGCGAGCAGGAACTGCCTGGCGGCCTCGTCGGCGTGCACAGGAGACGGCTCGACCGGAGTCTCGAACCGGATTCCCTGCGCGTCGCGGATGACGAACGGCGTATCGATCAGGTCGTGTGCGTCGACGTCGAGCGCGGCGGCGCGGATGTAGTGGAAGACCGGCACGGCGCAGGCCAGCTGCACAGCCGTGATCGTCGCCGCGGGAACGCCTGCGAGGAACGCCGCGGTGTCGACGACGGCGAGGACCGACCACAGCATGGCGATGACGGCCGTCGTCGCCATGGGCACGGGCCCGCTCACCCGCGCCTGGGCGTGACGCATGCACGCGAGCGCAGCGCCCGCCACGGCCCCAGCCGCGATCATGCCGCCGGCGTCTCGGAACGGTGCGAGCGCCACGGCGCCGGCGGCGCAGCCGAGCAGAGGAGCGACGAAGGCGACGTAGATCGTCGAGTCCGCCACCGGTTGGGCGAGGAGGGCCACGGCGCCCGCGAGCAGCACCACCGCGCCCGCCGACACGATCAGCGGCGTCGGCGCGATCACGGCGCACAGGACGAGGACGGCGGTGACCACCAGAAGCAGGGCGAGCAGCAGCGGGTGGTGCTGACGGGCGACAGGAGAGCCGCTCTTCGACGTCGGATCCGTGCGCGTCGCGGTCTGGGTGCGGTCGAACAGCCAGATCACCCCGCCGTCGCCAGGACTGACGGACACCTCGCTGTCGAGATCGATCGCCGCGCCGGATGTGGTGATCCCGACGTATCGCCGCAGGTCGACTCCGCCTACCGCGAGCAGCTCCGACACGGTCGAGTCAGCGGCGACGACCAGATCGTGTCGCCCGTTCGCGTCGGCGACGGTGAGGCGAATCGTCTTCGCTGACATCCCCGCCCCTCGAAGTTCCGCAGCTCCCATACCGGTTCATCTCGGCATCCTGACACAATAGTAAGCGACTCGAGGAGGGCCAGTCGTGAGCATCACCAGTAATCGCCGTGCGCCGAAACCCCCGGCCGGCGGCCAACTCACTCTGCAGCAGGCACCGGAACTCCCGAAGCCCGAAGGCGCGTCGAACACGCTCATGATGGCCCTGCCGATGGTCGGCAGCCTCGGATCGGTGGCAGTGCTCTCCCTCACCCAGGGCGGCGACGCGACCCGGACCTACATCATGGGCGGTCTGTTCCTCTTCATGGCGCTGTCGATGGTGGGCGGCCAGATGTGGCGGCAGAAGTCGCAGCACTCCACGAACGTCGAGAACACCCGCCGCGAGTACCTCGCCTACCTCGCCGAGACGCGCGACGCGGTGCGCGAGGTCGCATCGCGACAGCGTCGGTACGAGGAGTGGATCCTCCCCGCACCCGAGACGCTGCCGTTCATCGTCGAGGAGGGCTCTCGCGTCTGGGAGCGACCCGTCGGAGACCCGCAGTTCCTGGTGACGCGAGTGGGCACGGCGACCCAGCCGCTCGCCATGACGCTCGACGAGGCGCCCATCCCGCCGCTCGCTCAGCTCGATCCCGTCAGCGCCTCCGCAGCGCACCGCTTCGTCCTCACGCACGATCAGGTTCCCGACCTGCCGTTCGGGCTCAACATCGGCACCTGCGCGCGCATCGAGCTGGTCGGAGACGTGACCCGTGCCCGCGGCCTGACCCGGGCGATGATCGCGCACCTGGTGACCTTCGCCGCTCCGGAGGACCTGCAGATCGCCGTCGTCGCCTCCGGCGTCGAACTGCCGTACTGGGAATGGATCAAATGGCTGCCGCACGCGCAGTCGGACAGCAGGACGGATGCCGTCGGAGGTGCGCGCCGCATCGGCTCCTCGTGGGCTGAGGTCGAGTCCCTGATCGCCGACATCCGCTCACGCGGCCCGGTGAGCGGACGTGGTGGCGGAGCCGTGCCCCACGTCGTGGTCATCACCGACGGCGTCGACCTGCCGGCGGGGAACCTCCTGACCGAAGAAGGCGGAGTCGACGGCGTGACCGTCATCGACATCGCCCGCGAGTGGGACCAGCTCGCAGACCCGCTCACGATCCGGCTCATCCTCGAAGGCGAGGAGGGCTCGAAGCTCACCGTCGCCCGACGCGGAGTCGGCACCGTCTCCGCATCCGCCGACTTCCTCGGCATCGCCTCGGCCGAGGCCGTCGCACGACGGCTCACCGGTCTGGGCGAGAGCGCGCAGGACGAGGATGCCGCCGGCGGCAGCCGCACGATCAGCGCAGAGCTGACCGACCTTCTGGCGCTGCCCGATGTGCGCGACTTCGATCCGGAGCTGGCGTGGAAGCCGCGTTCGGCGCGAGATCGGCTGCGGGTGCCGATCGGACTGACCGCAACCGGGCAGCCCATGGTCCTCGACCTCAAGGAGTCCGCGCAGCAGGGCATGGGGCCGCACGGCATGCTCATCGGCGCCACCGGCTCGGGAAAGTCCGAGGTGCTCCGCACGCTCGTGCTGTCGCTCGCGATGACCCATTCGTCAGAGGCGCTGAACTTCGTGCTGATCGACTTCAAGGGCGGCGCGACCTTCGCCGGCATGGCCGACATGCCGCACGTGTCAGCCGTCATCACGAACCTCGGCGACGACCTCACGCTCGTCGATCGCATGCAGGACGCGATTCAGGGAGAGATGACGCGCAGGCAGGAGCTGCTGCGCGATGCGGGCAACTTCGCCAATGTGACCGACTACGAGACCGCGCGCAAGGGCGGACGCACCGACCTCAAACCGCTGCCCGCGCTGCTCATCGTCGCAGACGAGTTCTCCGAGTTGCTCTCGGCGAAACCCGACTTCACCGAGCTGTTCGTCGCGATCGGCCGCCTCGGTCGATCCCTGCAGGTGCATCTGCTCCTGTCGACCCAGCGTCTCGAAGAGGGCAAGCTCCGAGGCCTCGACTCGCACCTGTCGTACCGGATCGGTCTGAAGACCTTCTCGGGCGCCGACTCACGTGCGGTCATCGGCGTGCCCGACGCGTTCACGCTTCCCGGTGGCGGCGGCCACGGCATCCTGAAGTCCGATGCCGAGACGCTCACCCAGTTCCGGGCCGCCTACGTCTCCGCACCGCCGAAGACGCGACGACGCAAGCCCGGCTCTGCACCCGAGTCCGCCGACAGCGGGCAGCCGGTCCGCGCGATCGAAGCCAGGGCGTTCACCGCGGCTCCCGTCCTCGCGCAGGAGACGACCGACGAGCAGACGCCCGCGCAGGGCTTCGCAGGGCCGGAGGCGCCCGAGAAGCGCGTCACCTTCGACATCGCCGTCTCGCTCATGAAGGGCCGGAGCATGCCCGCCCATCAGGTGTGGCTGCCTCCTCTCGACGTGCCTGCCACCTTCGACGAGATGCTCGGCGACCTGATCGAGGATCCGCAACTGGGTCTGATCTCGCCCCGCTGGCGTCAGGCGGGTCCGCTGACGATTCCGCTGGGCATCGTCGACCGCCCTCTCGAGCAGCGTCGCGACAGCCTCGTGATGAGCCTGACCGGCGCGGGAGGCCACCTCGCGATCGTCGGCGGCGCACGCAGCGGCAAGAGCACGCTGGCGCGCAGCGTGGTGACCGGAATCGCACTGACCCACACGCCGCAGGAGGTTCAGTTCTACGTCATGGACTTCGGCGGCGGCACTTTCGTGCCGTTCTCGAAGATGGCGCACGTGGCCGGCGTCGCAGGCAGGAACCAGCCGGACGTGCTCCGGCGCATGTTCCAGGAGGTCGTGGGCATCGTCAACGCCCGCGAGCGGTACTTCACGGCGAACGCCATCGATTCGATCGAGACGTACCGGCGCTTGCGCGCTCAGGGACGGGCGGATGACGGCTACGGCGATGTCTTCCTGGTGATCGACGGCTGGCCCACGATCCGCGCCGAGTTCGACGACATGGAGTTCGAGATCCAGGCGCTGGCGGGTCGGGCGCTCACGTTCGGCGTGCACCTGATCGCGACGACGACGCGCTGGATGGACTTCCGCACCGCGATCCGCGACACCTTCGGATCGAAGCTGGAACTCCGACTCGGTGACACCAGCGACTCCGAGATCGACCGCAAGGTGGCCGCGAACGTCCCGATCGGACGCCCCGGGCGCGGACTCGCGCCGTCGAAGCACCACATGCTCACCGCCCTGCCGCGCGTGGACGGCTCCGGTGACCCCGACACGCTCAGCGAGGGCGTGGAGCACCTGATCGAGAGGGTGAACTCCGCGTGGAAGGGCCCGCGCGGGCCCAAGCTGCGTCTACTGCCCGAGATGCTCGAGCTCTCGCAGCTGCAGCAGCTCGCGGCGGGCACGCCCCTGCAGAACCAGGTTCTGCTGGGTGTCGACGAGGCCGCGCTGGCTCCCAGCGCCTTCGACGTGCGCCGCAACCCGCACCTGTACGTGTTCGGCGACAGCCAGTCCGGCAAGTCGAGCTTCCTGCGGACGTTCGCGCGCGAAGTCATGCGCACGACCACCCCGAAGTCCGCGCAGATCTTCGTGGTCGACTACCGGCGCGCGCTGCTCTCGGAGATCCCCGATGAGTACCTCGCCGGCTACTACACCACCGCACAGCAGGTATCGGAGGAGCTGGCCGGACTCGCGGAGTACCTGCGCAGCCGGCTGCCGGGCCCCGACATCACGCCGCAGCAGCTGCGCGACCGCTCGTGGTGGTCGGGTGCCGAGGTCTACGTGCTGGTCGACGACTACGACCTCGTCAACACGCAGTCGGGCAACCCCATCGCCGTGCTGCAGCCTCTGCTCGCCCAGGCGACGGACGTCGGCCTGCACCTCGTGCTCGCACGCCGTTCCGGAGGGGCGTCGCGCGCGACGTTCGAGCCGGTCATGCAGACGCTCCGCGACCTCGCGGTGCCCGGCATCCTGCTGTCGGGAAGCCCCGACGAGGGGCCGCTGATCGGCAACGTGAAGGCGACGCCGGCCGTTCCCGGGCGGGCGAAGGTGATCACGCGGGAGCGCGGAGTGCAGACGATGCAGCTCGCATACGCGCCGTCATCGCACCTCTAGGCCTTCGGGGCAGATGGAGCGAAGGTGGGCAGAGCTACCCATGGGCATCCCCGCCCGAGCGCCGTAAGGTGTTATTTGTCGCCGGGCATCGGCGTCACGGCCCTTCCAGGGGCTGAACCAATCGGGGCGAACAGGCCCTTATGACCAGGAGGTGACCGTGGCCGGAGAAGTTTCCGCAGCGGATGGTGCCCTGCAGCGGGGTGCCAGTATCGTCAACAGCTCGAAGACGGACATCATCGGTGAACTGAACGCGATTCAGAACCAGCTGTCCGGCATCAGCGCATCGTGGGCCGGCTCGGGGGCTGCCGCCTTCCAGCAGACCTTCCAGGCGTGGCAGGAGAAGTCACGCAAGATCACCAGCGCGCTCGACGGGTTCGAACAGAACCTTCGCGACTCGCAGTCGACGTACACGCAGACCGACGACGACTCTGCGCAGGCGCAGAACAAGTTCATGGGCCGTCTCGGCTGAGACCGGAGGGATTAGACATCATGGGTGGTAACGGCTACAAGATGCAGTTCGGCGCCGTCGACACGGCGGGTTCCGACCTCGTCGCAGGCGCAGGAAAGATCGAGAACAAGCTCAACGACATGGAGAACGCGCTCAAGCCGCTCCAGGCGGACTGGACCGGTGAGGCCTCCGAGGCTTACGTCCAGGCGAAGGCGCAGTGGAACTCGGCTCTCACCGAGATGAAGGTTCTGCTGAACGACATCGGACGTCAGGTCTCGCAGGACTCGTCCGACGCGCAGTCCACGGAGAACCGCAACCGCAACCGTTGGTGACACTGTGAGTCACTGACGCGGTCAGCGTCTGAGCCGGCTGTCACCCTCTCGGGTGGCAGCCGGCTTTCGCATGCTCGCGGTCTGCGGCTCAGCGGGAGGCGTCGGCGAGGTGTCGCGCGTTGTGGTTGAGCACCTTCACCATGATTCCGTGGCGGCGCAGTTCCGCCACGGCGCGGTTGCCTTCTTCCGCATCGCGGCCGAGGGCGTTGATGTTCGCCACGACCAGCACGTCGCCCGTGCGCAGGGTCGCGATCAGCCGGGCGATGCGGTCGCTCCAGCTCTCGAGGATGTCGGGGGCGGGATGCCGGAACCCTTCGATCGGCACTCCGAAGCGCGTCAGGTCTTCACGCTGCTCGACGACCGACGGCATCCCCTCGCGCGACACGACGAGGCCGACCAGACGCGACCCGTCAGGGCGCGCCGACCAGAAGTCGCGGTTCTGCTGCAGCTCGGTGAAGCACTTGGGGCACTCGGCCGCCGCGTGCGGCAGGTGCAAAGGGCTGGTCAGGGCTTCGTCGACGGATGCCGTGGACTTCGCCGTCTCGTTCGTCTCGCTCATCGCGCACCTCCGGCATCCATTCTGCCCTGCTCGGAGCGCCTCGGGATACGCCGTCTCGACGTGCCGGAGGTGCAGCGGGATCAGAGGAGCCCGAGGGCCCGGACCGCGTCCCGTTCCTCGACGAGCTCGGCCACCGAGGCGTCGATGCGCGTTCGGGCCCAGTCGTCGATCTCGAGCCCCTCGACGACGTGCCACTCGCCGTCGATCGACCGCACGGGGAACGAGGACATGAGGCCCTCAGGAACGCCGTACTCGCCGTGCGACACCACGGCAGCGGAGGTCCAGTCGTCGGTTCCGAGCGCCCAGTCGCGCACGTGGTCGATGGTCGCGCTCGCCGCGGACGCGACGGATGACGATCCGCGCACCTGGATGATCTCGGCGCCGCGCTTCGCGACGCGCGGGATGAAGGTCTGCTCCAGCCACGTCGGCACGTCGCCGACGATCTTCGCCAGCGCCTCGGATGCAGGAAGGCCCGCGACCGTGGCGTGAGAGATGTCGGGGAACTGGCTGGCGGAGTGGTTGCCCCAGATCGGCACTCGCCGCACCGTGTCGACCGGCATGCCCAGGGTCTGCGCGAGCTGCGCCCGTGCGCGGTTCTCGTCGAGCCGGGTGAGCGCGCTGAAGCGTTCGGCCGGAACCCCCTCGGCCGATGCGGCGGCGATCAGCGCGTTGGTGTTGGCCGGATTGCCCACGACCGTCACGCGTACTCCGGGCGCCGCGTTCTCGGCGATCGCGCGGCCCTGCGGCCCGAAGATCCCCCCGTTGGCCGCGAGCAGATCGCCGCGTTCCATACCGGGCCCGCGGGGCCGCGCGCCCACCAGCAGAGCGAGATCGCAGCCGTCGAAACCGGTGGCCGCGGCATCCGTCACCTCCACGTCCTCCAGCAGCCCGAACGCGCCGTCCTGCAACTCGAGGGCCGCGCCTTCGGCGGCTCCGAGGCCCTGCGGGATCTCGAGCAGCCGCAGCCGCACCTTCTCATCCGGACCGAGGAGATCTCCTGCGGCGATGCGGAACAGCAGTGCGTAGCCGATCTGTCCGCCGGCACCGGTGATCGTGATGGTCGTGGTCATATTCAGAGCCTACGACGGCAGCCGCCCCGGAGTACCCTCGATCCATGACGTTCAATCCGGATGCCGACATCTCGACCAACACGACACGTCGGCGCGGGCGGGGAGCCGTCGTCGCCGGCGCCGGTGGCATCGGCCTGCTCGGAATCATCGCGCTGATCGCGGGGCCTTTGCTGGGCATCGACCTGACGGGACTGATCCCGTCCGGCGACGGCAGCGGCGGAGGCGGTGGGGGTGCGGGTTCGCCCGAGGAGTCGAGTCTCACGGAGTGCAAGACCGGTCAGGACGCGAATGAGAAGGTCGACTGCCGCATGGCGGGAGCCGAAGTCGCACTGAACGCGTTCTGGGAGGACAACGTCACGGGCTACGTGAAGCCGGGAATGGTCGTCGTGGACGGGTCGGCCACGACCGCATGCGGCACGGCATCCAACGCGGTGGGCCCCTTCTACTGCCCGCCGGATCAGACGGTCTACATCGACCCGACGTTCTTCCAGCTCATGCAGCAGCAGTTCGGAGCATCCGCCAACGAGCTCGCGCAGCTCTACATCGTCGGGCACGAGTGGGGGCACCACATCCAGTACATCACCGGCACGATGGACAAGTATCCGAACAACGGCACCGGACCGGACAGCAACAGCGTGCGCACCGAGCTGCAGGCCGACTGTTATGCGGGAGCGTGGATCGCGCGCATGTCCGAGGAGAAGGACGCCGATGGCGTCCCCTATCTGCAGCCGTCCACCGAGGAGCAGCGCCGCGATGCGCTCAACGCCGCCCTCGTGGTCGGCGATGACCACATCCAGGAGCAGTCCGGCGGCTTCGTGAACCCCGAGAGCTTCACGCACGGCACCAGCGAGGAACGGCAGTTCTGGTTCGCGAACGGGTACGCGAACGGTCTCGATGTGTGCGCCGCGACGTTCACGCTCCCAGGGGATCAGCTCGGACCCCAGTAGCGTTCAGGGGTAGGTCTGTGATCTGGAGGATCGATGACGATGAATCTGGATGCGCTGTATCCGCCGATCGAGCCGTATGAGACGGGCGAACTGCTCGTGGGCGACGGCCACCGCATGTACTGGGAGGTCAGCGGCAACCCCGAGGGCAAGCCGGTCGTCTTCCTGCACGGCGGACCGGGCAGCGGCACCTCACCCTGGCAGCGGCGGTTCTTCGACCCCGAGTCGTATCGCATCGTGCTGCTCGATCAGCGCGGCTGCGGACGCAGCACGCCGCACGCGAGCGATCCCGGCGCCGACCTGCGCTACGTCACCACGGCGCATCTGATCGCCGACATCGAGCTGCTGCGCAAGAACCTCGGCATCACCGCCTGGCAGGTGTTCGGCGGCTCGTGGGGGAGCGCGCTCGCGCTCGCCTACGCGCAGGCGCACCCGGATGCCGTCACCGAGCTCGTCCTCCGCGGCATCTTCACGCTGCGACGCGAGGAGCTCGAGTGGTTCTACGAGGGCGGTGCCGCAGCTCTCTACCCCGACCTGTGGGAGGCGTACGTCGCGCCCATCCCCGTGCTCGAGCGCACCCGCATGATCGAGGCGTACCATCGGCGGCTGTTCGATCCCGATCCGGCCGTGCACGAACCCGCCGCGGTCGCCTGGACGACGTGGGAGGCCTCGACCGTGACGCTCGTGCCGGACGCCGAGCAGATCGCCTCGATGTCGGATGCGCACAGGGCCATCGCGTTCGCACGCATCGAGAACCACTTCTTCGTCCATCGCGGCTGGTGGGAGGAAGGGCAGCTGATCGCGGGGGTCGACGGCATCCGGCACATCCCCGCCGTGATCGTGCAGGGGCGGCACGACGTGTGCACGCCGATGATGACTGCGTGGGATCTGCACCGGGCCTGGCCCGAAGCGGAGTTCGTGGTCGTCGACGACGCCGGGCACTCAGCCGCCGAGCCCGGCATCCAGCGCGCCCTCCGCGCGGCGACCGATCGCTTCGCGGCGCGCTGACCGCTCGCCCCGGTGCGCTGGGCGATGGCCCCGGTGAGCGTCGCTCGCGACGACGCGCTCATGTCGCCGTTGGTGTGACCAGTTGGTGTAGTCGGTCGCAGGTGTGGCGGGCTGGGCCGGGCCGGGTCACCGTTGGTGTGACCAGTGGCGTGTTCGGTCGCAGGTTCGGCGGGCTACGCGCGCAGTGCCTTCAGCAGAGTCTTCACGAGCAGGGCCGCGCCGCCGTTCGCCCGGAACCTCGTGAGCCCCTCGCTGACGTCGGCGCCGGTGCGAGCCGACACGAACCAGGGCGGCTTCGGCAGAATTGTCAGCCGCCCTCCGCCGTTGGCTCCGGGCAGTGATCGCGGGAACGGCCGGAACGGTCCGCGGATCACCGAACGCTCCACTGCGTCGAGCAGCAGGGCGTTGTGCACGACACCGATCCCGCTGCCGACGTCGGCGATCGTGCTGCCCGGGAAGGCGCCCCACGTGAGCGTCGGAGTGATGAACCCGAACGCGGTCCAGCCGTTGATCGCGATCGAGCCATAGCGCAGGTCGGCGATCGCCCTCTCGAATCCCGTGCCGAGCGACTTCTCGGTCGCGGGGTCGATCAGCAGGTTCGCGCCCAGCGTGCCCTGCAGCTCGTCGTTCGCGTAGGCGACGGCCGCGTCGAGGAAGGCCTGACCGGAACCGGGCACGGTGACGACGCCGAGCACGGGAGCGAAGTACTCGGTGCTGCGCAGGGCGGCGGAGTCGTCGCCGTCGCCGATCTCGACCAGCACCCGATCGCCGAGCACGAGCGCGTCAGGGTAGGCGTCTGCCGCAAGCCCCATTCGAGAGGGCGCCCCGGGGTACCAGATCGGTCGCTCGGGGGCGTTCGCGTAGGCGCGGCGGAGCTCGGCACGGAACTGGTCGGCCTGCGCCCAGTCGCTCGACAGGATGACGACCTGGCCGGCGATGCAGTTGTGACCGCTGTTCTGCAGGCGCATCGTGGCGATGTGCTCAGCCTGGTACGTGAGGTCTGCGGCGGTCCAATCGCCTGGGACGACGATGATCGGCGACACCCCGCCGAGCTCGGCGGTGATCGGCTTCTTCAGCTGCGGGCGGTTCTCGCGTCGGCGGCGTGTGGCGGCCGCGCCCGCGCCCCAGACGATCGCGTCGAAGGTCGCTGCCGATCCCGTGATGTGCACGTGGACGAGATCGGGGTGCCCGGTCAGGTAGGCGCCGACCGCGGGGCCACCGCGGACGATCCTGAGGAGCCCGGGTTCGATGAGCGGCGCGAATGCGCGCTTGTAGACCGGCACCAGAGCGTCCTGCGTGGGATTGACCTTGAGCAGAGCGGTGCGGTTGTGCGCGAGCAGCTCGTACAGCACGTCGAGCACGGGAATCGAGGTGATGTTGCCTGCGCCGAGCACCAGGCCGACTCCGCCGGATTCGGTCGGCGTGCGCTGGGCGAGCCCGGCGGCGGCGCGCGCCTGATTCGGCGTGGTGCCGGGCTCGAGCCATACCTCGCCGGTGAAACCCGACAACAGGAATCGATCGATGCCGGTCAGCGGAAAGGCGTGGACCCGCGTGCGCCCGCCCGGCGCGCGGTCGATCGTGATGCCGTCGAGAGGGTTGGTGCCGTTCGCGAGTCGGGACAGCGTCTCGATGTACGCGTCGAGTGCGCCGAGCACGCTGTACGGGCCGCTCAGCCACTCCTCGCCGCGGAGCGGATGCCGGGCATCGAGACCCTTCGAAGCCGACGCCGTGTTCGCCCAGTCTTCGGCAGCGGATGCGACGCTCGTGCGCACCGCTCGAAGCAGGGTGACACGCTGTGCGATCGTCAGCGCCGACCAGATCGAGGTGCCGGTCTGCAGCTCGCCGATCGCCGTGTCGAGATCCGCGCGCTGACCATCACTCAGTTCGGCGATCACAGGCGGGGCGGCATCCGTCTTCGTGGCGGGCGTTGTCGCAGAAGTCATCGGCGTCTCCTTAAAGCGGGATCCCAGCTTATGCCGGAGGACGAGGTCGGGGTGCGGAAGAGGCGTTTCGTCCCGCTGCGGGCTCAGGCCTCGATGTCGCTCCGGCGCAGACGGTAGCGAGAGAGAGCCACGATGCTCGCGGCCATGAGCACGGCGGGCAGGATGCTGAAGCTCAGCACGATGCCGGTGACGGCGGCATCCGGCTGCTGCGCTGTCGCGCCTGCGACGGTCGACACGTAGCCGGTCGCGGCGAGCGTGAGCGAGACGAAGGTCGCACCGAGGGCGAAGCCGACGGTCTCGCCTGCGGTCCAGACTCCGGTGAAGGTTCCGGCCTGCCCGGGCGCGTTCGTGCGTTCGTCGTGCGAGATGACGTCGGGCAGCATCGCCATCGGCAGGGACTGCAGACCGGCGTAGGCGATGCCGGCGACGGCGACGGATGCATAGATCCATGCACCGGGAGCCCAGACGGCCGCCGTGATGGAGGCGGCGGCGATCGTGAACACGGCGCTGGCGATGCGGAACGCGCGTTCCTTGCCGATGCGGCGTGCGATCGAGGTCCAACCCGGTGTCGCGAGCAGCGCGGGCCCGACGAGTGCGAGGAACACCAGCGTCACGGCGTCCTCCGATCGCAGCACCCAAGTGGCCACGTACTGCGCGCCGGCGAGCATGGTTCCCGTCGCGAGCGCCTGAAGCAGGAAGGTCGTGAGCAGAGCGCGGAACGGCTGGCTGCGGCGCAGGGCGCGGAATCCCGAGGCGTACTGCTCCCTCACGCTCGGCGGATGCTCCGTGGGGGAGGCGGGCGCGACGCGGCTCGCCGCCGCATCCGCCGTCTTCGACGCCACGTACATGCCGATGCCGATCACCAGACCCGCCGCGATGCCCATCAGCAGGTATCCGATCACCTGATCCGGGCCCGCTCTGCGCAGTTCGGGCCCGCCCGCGCCGAACAGCAGGATGGCTGCGGTGAGCACGATCACGCGCCAGCCGAGCAGACGAGTGCGCTCGTCGTAACTGCCGGTCAGCTCGGCGGGGAGCGCGACGTAGGGCACCTGGAACAGGCTGAACGAGGTCGCCGTCGCGAGGAAGGCGAGCAGTACGCAGATCGCTCCGGCCGTCGGCCCCCATGACGGAGGCACGGCGAAGGTGAGAGCGAAGAACAGCGGCAGCGTCATCGCTCCGGTGATCATGAACCCGCGCCGCGATCCTGTGCTCGCCAGCTGTCGATCGGACGCGGCGCCGATGAGCGGGTCGATCACCACGTCCCAGATCTTGGCCGAGGTGACGATCAGGCCGGCCGCGAGGGCGGCGACCCCGAGGTTGTCGGTGAGGAAGTACGTCAGCACGAGCCCGGGCAGCGTGGCATAGCCGCCGGTTCCCAGCGAGCCGATCGCGTACAGCGCGATCGTGCGCGCAGGGAGGCGTGCGGCGGATGCTCGCTCGGGTCGAGCCTCGGTGCTCATCGCGCCAGTGTAGCGGCGCGATGAGTCGTCAGATCAGGGCGAGCTCGCGGAGCTTCGCTTCGACGTCGGCGTTCGAGGGCTCGACGTGATGCGAGGAATCGGGATACACGACGACGGGGATGTTGGTGCGGCCCGAGATCTCCTTGGCGATGTCTGCCGCGGCGGGGTCGGCGACCAGGTCGACATAGGTGTATTCGATGCCGAGCTCGTCGAGCTGCTTCTTCGTGCGGATGCAGTCGCGGCACCAGTCGGCGCCGAACATCGTGATCTCGGATGCTGCAGGAGTGGTCATGCATCAAGCCTACGGCGGCGGCGATGGGAGAGGGCCGGGCGTGTTCCCGACTCCGTACCGCCTGCGGCAGCGACGCACGGATGCCGGAACCCCAGATTCCGGCCCCCAGCCATGCGGTGCAGACAGGCGGTACGGGCGGGGGTCAGTGGCCGGCCGCCGCAACCGGCGTCGCGCCGGCGGTGATCGCGTCGAGCGCTCGACGCAGCGATGAGCTCGAGGTGTGAGCGGTGTACGGGAAGTACACGACCTCCACCCCGACCTCGGCGAACTCGCGCTCGAGGCGCAGGCCCTTCTCGGTGCCTCGCCAGTCGTCACCCTTGAAGAAGTGGGTGAACTGCACGTCGCGCCACGAGTCCATCTTGGATGGACTGGTCTCGACGTAGACCTCGTCGACGAACGAGATGTGTCGAACGATCTCCGCACGTTCCGCCGTAGGGATGACGGGCTCGATGCCCTTCACCTGGCGCAGCATCTCGTCGCTGACGACGCCCGCGATCAGAATGTCGCAGTGCTGCTTGGCGTGACGAAGAAGGTTCAGATGCCCGACGTGAAACAGGTCGAAGGCACCAACGGCATAGCCGATGCGCGTCCCCATGATCTCCCCAGATCAGTATTCCCCAGAAGCGGATCCCCATCCGCTCAGCGACTCCCACAGCCGCGTCGGATCAGACTAGCAGAACGATGACGTCGATGTCAGCAGACCGCCAGCAAGGAAAGAATCTTTACGAAATCGTCGGGACGGGTTCTCAACGCATAGCAAGGCATGAAACGATAGGTGCGAAGCCGCAGAGGGGGAGCAGGTGGTGGCACAGGTCACGGTCATCGTGCCGACGTACAACGAGCGCGACAACGTCGCCGAGCTCGTCGCGCGCGCCGCCGCCGCATTGGCCGGACGAGACGCCGAGATCCTCTTCGTCGACGACAGCACCGACGACACGGCACTCGAGGTCGGAAGGGTCGCCGCCGACGCTCCCCTCCCCGTCCGGGTGATCCACCGAGATGACAACACCGGCGGACTGGGCGGGGCCGTCGTGGCAGGGCTCAAGGCGGCCGCATCCGACATCTGCATCGTCATGGACGGCGACCTCCAGCATCCGCCTGAGCTGCTCCCCGCTCTTCTCGACCGACACGACGAAGGCGACGCGGACGTCGTCGCCGCCTCGCGTTACATCGGCGGCGGAGACACGAGCGGACTCGGAACCGCCGTGCGCTTCGGCGTCTCGCGAGCGGCCACCTGGCTCACCAAGGCGATGTTCCCGATTCGCCTGGCGCGCAGCACCGACCCGATGACCGGCTTCTTCCTCGTCGATCGCTCCCGGCTCGACCTCGCCACGCTCAAGCCGCAGGGGTTCAAGATCCTCCTCGAGATCCTCGCCCGCACCGATCTGCGCATCGCCGAGGTTCCGATGGAGTTCGCCGAGAGGCGCCACGGCACCTCCAAGGCGAGCATGCGTCAGGGCGCCACGTTCGTCGCGCATCTCGCCAGGTTGCGCTTCGGCAAGATGTCGCTGTTCGCACTGATCGGCGTGATCGGCGCGGTCGTCAACCTCGGCATCATGTGGCTGCTCGTCGAAGCGGGAATCCCCTATGTGTGGGCGGCGATCATCGGCGCCGAGGCCACGATCGTCGGGAACTTCCTGCTGCAGGAGCGCTTCGTCTTCGCCGACATGCGGACGGATGCTCGAGGAATCGGCATCCGCTTCCTCACCTCCTTCGCGTTCAACAACGCCGAAGCGGCGCTGCGCATCCCGGTGATGGCCCTCATGGTCGAGACCTGGCACATCTCCAGCGTGCTCGCGACCGGGCTGTCGCTCATCGTCGCGTTCTTCGCGCGGTTCCTGTTCCACTCGCTCGTGGTGTACGCGCCGAGCCGGAGGCGGGCGGATGGCGTCGAGCCGAAGCCGGACACCGCCGCGATCCGCGTCATCAAGGCCATCGACGCCGAGGCCGTTCGGCCGGGGGAACTGTAGGGAACCGGTTCCCGAAACCAGTATGCAACCTGGCAACTTCCCGAAAGAAGTCCGCCAGAGGTTTGTGGATGCGCTGTGGGCTGTGTTGGATGAACTCGGTCGTTACCGAATCTATATATTTCGGATCCGGTTACCCCCCTCCCGAAACGGCCGCCCCCTCCCGAACAGGTACCCGTATGCGCAACCCCCGATATCGCCATGCCCTCCTACCCCTCTCAGCCCTAGCGATCGCCGCTCTCGTTCTGACGCCGCAGCTCGCCAGCGCCTCGTCGTCGTCGCCGACGGCATCAGCTGAGAGTCCGCAGACCAGCTGGACCGACGCCTTCAATCGAACGACGGAGCGGGGGTGGGGCGATCAGTACGAGTCGTCACCCACCCGGGTCGCCTCTGTCGCCGATGATGCGGGGCGCATCCGGGTGAACGGCGGTGAGCGGACCATGCACGAGTCCACCGTCGCGGAATCCACGGACGGCGTGGTGGGCGCCACGCTCAGCTTCTCCGCTGTGCCGACCGACGGACACGGCGCGACCGCCATCGTGACGTCGCGCAACAACGGCACCGGGTCGTACGGCGTGCGCTTCCGCCTCGACACGCAGGCCCGCGGAGTGCTCTCGATCGCCCGCTACGACGAGGACGACGTGCAGACCGTGCTCCGACAGGACCGTCTGCTCATCGGAGAGGTGCCTCAGAACGCGCAGGTCCGAGTGGAGATCGACACCGAAGGCGTCGACGACGTCGTGATCCGCGCCCGCGCGTGGGTCATCGGCACCCTTCAGCCCGACTGGCAGATCTCCGCGACCGACAGCTCTGATGAGGCCGTCAGCGCACCGGGCACCCCGGGGATTCAGACCTACATGTCCCGCGGCAACCGCTCGATCTACCTGCGGGTGGACGATCTCACGGTCGATTCCCCGGACCTGAAGCCGGTGCCGGAGCCCACGCCGACCGCGGAGCCGACCCCCGTGCCGGAGCCGACGATCACGCCGACCCCGACGGCGGAGCCGACTCCGACGGCAGAGCCGACTCCGACTGCCGAGCCGACGCCGACGGCGGAGCCGACGCCGACGGCAGAGCCGACCCCCGAGCCGACGCCGACCCCGACTGCCGAGCCGACACCGCAGCCCACCGCGGAGCCGACCCCCGAGCCGACGCCGACGACGAATCCTGAGCCGCCTGCGCCTCCCGTCACACCGCCCGCCGCCGACGGGAGCGCCGGTTCCCTCGCCGTCGGTCAGACGGCGTACGCGGCGCCGGCCGATGCGATCTACGTCGTTCCCGAGGGCTCGCGCAGCGGCGGGACCGGGACGAAGGCGAGCCCCGTCGCCGGCGTCCAGCACGCGATCGACGCCGCCCCCAGCGGTTCCACGCTGGTTCTGCGTGCGGGCACCTACCGGGAGAGCATCAGCGTCCCCTTCTTCAAGAAGCTGACGATCCAGTCGGCACCGGGCGAGGCCGTCTGGTTCGACGGCTCGAGGCCCGTCACCGGATGGACTCAGTCCGGAGCGACCTGGGTCGCGCCGTGGAGCACGTTCTTCGATCCGCGGGTGTCGTTCAGCGCGAACCAGGATGAGACGAGCTGGTGGGTCAACAAGGCGAACCCGATGGCCGGATATCCGGATCAGGTCTGGTTCGATGGCAGCCGCCTGACTCAGGTCGGCAGCCGCTCGGCCGTCACCGCCGGTACGTTCTTCGTCGATCAGGCCGCGCGTCAGCTGGTCATCGGATCGAACCCCGACGGGCACGGCGTCGAAGCGAGCGCGCTCGCGAAGGCGATCAAGATCCAGGGCGCGGGCACCACCGTCCGCGGGATCGGCGTTCAGCGCTACGCCACCACCACCGCGCTCCTGGGCACGGTCAGCGCCGAGGTCGACGGGATCACCCTGGAGAACATGGTGATCCGCGACAACGCGACGGTCGGACTGTTCGCCTGGAACGACGACAAGACGTTCCGCAATCTGACGGTCACCGGCAACGGGCTGCTGGGCATCGGAGTGAACGATGCCGAGAACCTGACGATCGAGAACTCCGTGGTCACCGGCAACAACGCCTCGAAGTTCAACTACACGCCCGTCGCCGGCGGAGTGAAGATCTCGCGAGGCACGGATGTGACTGTGCGTGACAGCATCATCTCCGACAACGTCGCCGCCACCGGGCTGTGGTTCGACGTGTCGAGCTCGAAACTGACGATCACCGGCAACGTCTTCGCGAGAAACGGTCGCGAGGGGCTGGAGATCGAGTTGAGCCAGACAGCCTTGGTCGCCGACAACTACATCGTCGACAACCTCAACAGCGGCGTGTTCGTCTTCGACTCCGGCGACGTCGACATCTGGAACAACACCATGGCGGGCAACGGCCGCACGATCACCTACATGCAGGACGAGCGTCGCCAGGAGGTGTCGGGGCTGAGGTCGCTGATCCCGTGGGTGACCAGCGATGTGGCGGTGCGCAACAACGTGCTGTCGTACGGCGGGCAGGCCTGCCCGATGCTCACGCAGGATCTGACGAACCAGTGGTTCGGCAACGATTTCGGGGTCTCGCAGGATGCGAACCTGTACCACCGGACCTCGGCATCGTCGCCCTCCAACTTCGCCTGCTGGGCGGCGGGTTCGAGCGGTACGCGCGGCTTCACCACGATCGAGGAGTTCCGCTCCTCCACCGGCGGCGACGCGAAGTCGGTGCTCGTGCAGGGAGCGCCCGTGATCGATCCCGGTACCTGGCAGCTGACGGCGGTCAGCCCGGTGACCGGTGCATATGCGCTGCCGTCGAACATCGCGGACGCTCTCGGCGTGCCGGCGCAGACGCGCACCGTAGGCGCTCTGACGCCGCCGGTGACGGCTCGCTGAGCCGCTTCCGATCCGACCTCGTCGGCTGAGACCGCTGTCGCAGGCGGCTCAGCCGACGAGGACCATGCGGCGCCGGAGACGCCCGGAACGCAGAGCCTGATCGAGGGATACCGCTTTCAGGCCGCGGCGGTCGTACTCGTCGAGCACATCCGAGATCAGCTGCGCGCGGTCGATGGGAGCGATCGCGGGGTCGTCCGCGCCATCCTGCGCTGCAGCCCGTGAGTCGTGGGCGAGCAGGATCGCGCCCGAGGAGATGCCGGATGTCGCCCTCGCCAGCCGTTCCGCATGCGGTGCGTCACGACCGTCGAGCGCGCTCGTCGTCCACAGCACGGAAGTCATGCCCGCGCGTCGAACAGCCCACCAGGTCGAGACCGAGAGCGCGCCGTACGGCGGGCGGTACCAGCGGATCGAGTGGCCGGTCTGGTCCTCGAGCTCGGCCTTCGACTCCGTCAGCATCCGAAAGCCCTCGGCCCGGGGGAACGACGTCAGCCGGCGATGGTCGGCGCCGTGCAGGGCGATCTCGTGACCCTCCGACAGGATGCGCTCGACCAGCTCCGGGTGGGTGCGGGTGCGGGTGAGGAGCACGAAGAACGTCGCGGTGGCGCCTCGCTTCGCGAGTTCGTCGAGGATGCGAGGGGTCCACTCGGAGTCCGGTCCATCGTCGAGTGTGAGCACCACCACGGGCTGCGATGTGTGCACGCCCGTGACCGAGCGGAAGAAGGGCGAGAACGCGCGAGCGAGACGGGACAGCGCCGCTCGCACCGCACGGATGCCGCCGGTGCGAGGAGCGTTGTCGCGCGCGTACTCGGGTGCAGCGGCCCCCAGCGCGCCTTGCACGAGGCCGATGCCGCGCTGAACTTCCCGTGAACCGGCGGCGCGTCGGGACAGCGAGCGCGTGAGAGCACCGGAGGCCTGCCGCCGCGCGCCGCGGACGGCCCATCCGGCGCCCTTGATCAGATTGCGCACGCGCGAGACCGCCCTCGCAACGGCTCCGTCGGCGAGACGCAACTCGATCACGGACTGGGTCTGCCCGTGATGGCGTGCACGTGCGAGCGCGAATCGTCGAGTGGCCCTGCCCTCCTCCAAGAGGTCTTCGGCGACGGATGCCGGGCATGCGACGACGCGGCCGCCGGCACGGACGATGGCGCGGGTGAACAGCGTGTCCTCTCCGCCGGAGAGGCCGAGCGACGCGTCGAAGGAGATCCCCGCGCGCCGGATCCAGGCGAGATCCAGCAAGAGGTTGCCGGCGCCGGCCGCGGGAAGGGACTCGCCGTCCTCGCGGAGCGGCCGCGCGAACAGACCGGAGGCCAGCACCCAGGGGTCGGTCCCGGACGGGAACACGGTGCGCACATGTCCGGCCACAGCCGCAGCGCCCGTGCGACGCCAGGTGTCGACGAGGGCGCGAAGCCAGTTCGGACGCGGCACCTCGTCGTCGTCGATGAATGCGAGAAGGTCGAACCCCGTCGTCACCTCGAGCGCGTGCTGGCGCGCCGCCGCGATCCCCGGAGTCGGTTCCGGCGCGTAGGTCGTCGCGACGGGGAGGTCGTCGGACGTCGCGAGCGCCTCTGCGCTGCGATCCGGATCGTTGTCGATCACGAAGACCTCGACGCTGACGCCGTCCTCCAGCTCGGCGAAGCGGTCGGGCAGGGCGGCCAGCAGGCTCGCGAGTCGTTCAGGTCGACGGAAGGTCGGGATGGCGACCGCGATGCGAAGATCCTGCGCCATCAGCCGGCCCGTCGGAGCGTGGATGCTGCGCGGAAGGCCTCGGCGTGCGCGACGCCGACCGTGGTCCAGTCGCGCTGCGACAGGTCAGGCTCGCCCTTCACTCCCTCGCCGATGGCTGCTCTTACTCGGGCGAGGTCGGCATCCGCGAGCTCCCCGTCGAACAGGTGGACCCATCGTTCGCCGACCTCCTCTGCCAGAGCGCGGTTCACCGCGTTGTCGGGCACGAGGATCGGCCGAGTCACGGAGAGCGCGGCGAGAGCCGTCCCCGAGTTGTGCATGTGCCGATAGGGGAGAACGATGAACTCCGCGTCGGCGATCCGGCGCACCAGCTCCGCATCGTCGAGGAAGCGGAAATCGAACTCGACGCGTTCATCGCCGCCGGCGAGCGAGATCAGCTCGGACTTCAGGTCGTCGGTCGACGGGCGCCCTGCGATCGACAGGGACGTGCCCTCGGCATCCAACGAGCGGAAGGCCCCGATGAGCTGCTCGACGCCTTTGTAGCGGCGGATCAATCCGACGTAGCCCATGCGGCCCTTCGTCGGTGCGGGAGCGGGATGAGGGGCGAACCAGTCGCGGTAGTGCCCGTGCAGGATGGTCCTGCGTGCGTGCCCGTCGGGGAGCGGTGTGTCGTCGTTGAGGGTGATGGTCAGCGTCGTCAGACGATCGAGCCGGTCGAGCAGCGCGAGATCGAGTCGCGACATGTCGGATGGCCGGTCGAGATTGTGGAGCGTCCGCACGACGGCCACACGAGTCAGCCGCACGCGGATCAGGAAGGCGATCGTCAGTACTCTTCGGGCCATCCGCCCGGCGAGCTTGTGGCCGCCGACCAGCAGCTCCGGCCAGTGCACGTGGAACACGTCGAGTCGCCCGATCAGCGCTCGACGCCAGGAGAAGAACGACAGCTCGATGCCCGGGGTATCGTCCAGCGCGGTACACAACTGCACCAGGTACGGATTCGTCGTGGGGCGGAGGCGGGTGAGCGACTCCATCACGACGAGCGGACGCCGCCGCGCGTGCAGAGCCGTGGAATACCACTGACCGACGACCGACGGCAGCCGGGCCTCGGACCACCGCGAGTGCGGGCGACCGGGATTCGTCTGCGCATCGCGCAGCGCCTCGGCGAGACGATCGGGCAACCCGGGGGCGTCGGCGCTGACGACGCGCGCATTGATGTGGGCGAGCGTCGGAGGCCCGCCGAGGTCGAGGCACACCACAGGCATGCCCATTGCGCTCGCTTCGCCGACGATCCATCCGGCCTGGTCGTGCATGGACGGGAACAGGAGCGCGTCCGACGATGCCAGGCTCTCCAGCGTCTCCTCGCGTGTGAGATGCCCGCGGAAGTCGACGCGGTCTTCGATACGGAGCTTTCGTGCGAGCCGGCGCAGGCGACCGAGTTCGTACCCCTCGCCCAGTATCTGGAGGCGCCATCCTTCCGCCGCAGGGCGGGAGATGGCCTCGAGGGCGAGAGCCGCGCCCTTCCACGCGAGCAGGCGGCCAGCGAACACGGCCGTCCGGCCGGAGTCGCTTCCCCGGTGGGCGGGGATCTCTTCGGCGAAGGCCGCGTTCGGCTCGACCACGACGTTTCGCGCATGACGGAATCGTCGAGCGACGTCGGGGTTCTGCGCCACGACCAGGGCAGCGCGCCGGGCCGTCGAGTCACCCCAGACGGCTCGAGGGAGAGCGGTGAGGGCGATGCGCGCGAGTTCGGTCACGGTGCCGCGTGCTCCGAGCCATCGTCGCAGTTTCGAGACGGGCACACGGCTGGCACCGCCGACGGGTCCCCACACCACAGGGATGTCGAGCCCTGCTACGCCGCACGGCATCCAATCGTTCGCGAAGGTGACATGGTGGGCGAGGTCGAATCCGACTTCCGCATGCAGGCGCCGGGCGGTCCGGCCAGCGAGCCGCTGCCACAGCGCGTAGTACCAGTACAGATCCCAGCCGCGCCGCTTCCAGCGCATGATCCGCTGCGGAAGGTCGATGTGCACCACGTTCACGCGGGCCGCGAGGTCGGGCGATGCGGCCAGCGCTTCCTCGAGCGACGCGCGGAAGCGTTCGCGGGTGAGGATCCAGACGTCCCCGGTCTCGGCGGCCGCACGTGCGATGGCCCACCCGGCTGACGCCTCGGGGCCCTGCCCAGGGCCGCACGCGTAGGCGCTGATCAGGATCCGAGGCCTGTGCGCTCTGCTCAGAGGGTCGACGACGGTCATGACAAGTCCTCCCCTTCGCCGAGGCGTCGGCGTCGCTCCCCAGATGCGGGCCCCCTCGGCAAGGCATACTCTATCTGGTGGATGAGGGCCCTCACGGGGGTTCGACTGAGGGGACGGGCCGAATGACCACCGAGAGCTTCGCGGATTCTCTGAGGCGTCTGTCGTCCGCGCAGAAGGGCAGAGCGAAGGGCGCGCCAGCATACAGCGTCTACGTGAATCGGCCGGTCGGACGCGTGTTCGCCGCCGTCGCGTACCGCATCGGGCTCTCGCCCAACGGCGTCACCGCCGTCAGCGCGGTGTTCACCTTCTCCGGCATCCTCGTGCTCGCCCTCGTCGACCCGTCGTGGTGGACCGGCCTCGTCGTCTGGCTGCTCCTGGCGATCGGCTACGCCCTCGATTCTGCAGACGGACAGGTCGCGCGGCTGCGCGGCGGCGGCTCGCTCGCGGGGGAGTGGCTCGATCACTTCATCGACGCGATCAAGATCGTCTCCCTCCCCATCGCGACCGCGATCGGCCTCTACCGTTTCAGCGGCTTGCCCACGCTCTACGTCCTGGTGCCCCTGGCTTTCGCCGTGTGCGCGACAGCGACGTTCTTCGGGATGATCCTGAACGACCTCCTGAAGGCGTCGAAGGGGATCGCGTCCTCGGCGCAACAGGGCGGTGGCGGCGCACTGCGCTCTATCGTCCTGCTTCCGGTCGATTACGGCATCGTGTGCCTCGTCTACGTGCTGTGGGGGTGGCCGAGCATCTTCGCATTCGCGTACGCCTTCTTCTTCGCGGCCGCCGCCGCCTTCTGCCTGCTGGCCGCAGTGCGCTGGTTCCGGAACATGCGCAGCCTCGGCAACGGCGGCGGGAATGACTGACGACACGACGCTCGCCGTCATCGTCGTGAACTACGGCTCGTCGGATCTGCTCGAGCGCAACCTCGTTCCGACCAGCCGCGCGCTCGACGACGTCGCCGTGTACGTCGTCGACAACCGCTCCACGAGCGACGAGGCGAGCGTCATCCGCGCGCTCGCGGAGCGAGAGGGATGGGTCGCTCTCCTGCAGGACGAGAACGTCGGTTTCGGAGTCGGCGTGAACAGAGGAGTGGATGCTGCGCGGGCAGACGGGCGGACCCGCTTCCTGCTCATCAATCCGGATGCGTCGATCGGCGCGCCTGACGTGCGCCTGCTTCTCGACGCGGTCGATTCGAGCGAGAAGATCGTCGCGGCGCCGGTCATCACAGACGGCGCGGGGCGGGTCTGGTCGGCCGGGCACGTGCTCGATCTCCGCGACGGCGCCACGCACGGGCGGGCCTGGTCCGAGCGGAATCCGCACGCGGAAGTGCGGCGCTGGCTCACCGGCGCTGCACTCATGATCAACTCCGCCGCATGGGACGCCGTGGGCGGGTTCGATGAGGACTACTTCCTCTACTGGGAAGACGTGGACTTCTCCCTGCGGATCGAGGACGCCGGCGGTCGGCTGCTCCTCGTCGAGGAGGCGAAGGCCGTGCACGACGAGGGCGGGACGCAGGGCATCGGCGACCCCGACGTCCATGCCAAGTCGCCGCTGTACTACTACTACAACGTCCGGAACCGGATGCTGCTCGCACAGAAGCTCTTCGACTCCGAGACCGTGCGGCGTTGGGATGCCGTATCGACCGCGGCCGCGCGGGAGATACTCCTCCGCGGCGGCAAGCGTCAGCTGCTGCGGCCGTGGCGTCCCGTGGGCGCCGTGTGGCGCGGCTGGCGCGATGCGCGGCGCATCGCCAGGCGGGCGAACTGATCCCTCGGTCGGCGTGCGCGGGGTTCGGATAGAATCGCCCCGTCCGTCGAGAGCGCGACGGCCGGGTCAGGGGAGTGCGTGAGCATGGTCGAAGCATCGAACGGATCGGGTCGGAGCCCACGGCGCAGGATCTGGTTGTGGGCCGGCATCGCGCTCGCGATCGTCGTCGCGATCATCGTGTACGTCGCCCTCACCTCCGGAAACGGAGACGAGACGGATCCGGGCGCGGGCCCGTCGTCGTCGGCCACGCCGACCGCGCCGTCCGGTGACGCGGATCCGAGCGCGCCGCCCACTCCGGACCCCGCCGCGACTCCGGGAACCATGCCCGAACTCGCCCCCGTCTCCCCGGACGCGCCAGCCGACAACGGCGAAGGGCTCGTCGCCCGGATCTCCGCGATGAAGGCCGTCGACGGAGAGGCCGTGCAGGCCGGTGAGATCGGTGGACCGGCCGTGCAGTTCACGCTCTCGATCACCAACGACACCGACGAGGCGATCGATCTGGGCCTCATCGCCGTGAACGCCTACATCGGGGAAGCGCGCACCCCCGCCGGCGGGCTCGTGCGACCAGGCGGAGCGCCATTCGAGGGAACGCTGAAAGCCGGAGACTCCGCGGAGGGCGTCTACGTCTACACGATTCCCGAGGATGAGCGCGGTGACGTGACGCTCACGATCGACTACCGGGCCGGTCAGCCCGCCTTCGTGTTCCGCGGACCCGCCGGCTGACCCGCCCGTCCGGCTCCCCGTCCCGCGTCCCGCCGGACGCCGATGAGGACGAAGGTCCACATATCGGATCGACCTGAGTCTTGCCGATATGCAGGCTTTGCTCTATGCTCAGCCCAGGGGAAAAGGTCGTCTGTGGGAGACGGTCTTCATGAAGCGCCGCTCAGGTGTGCGCTGTGCAGAACTCTGGGGAGAAAAAGTGCACATCAATTGGGGTGGCCGTTTCGTTGCGGCCGAGAAGCGCGTCATCCGTTCGCGCGGCGCATCGCTGTTGGGGGCGATCGCCACGGCGTTGGCTCTGACCATCGGCGCTCTGGTCGTACCGGCAGCCGCCGTCGCCGACACGGTTCCTGCGGCGGGGACGCCCGAGACATTCGCCGGCGACGCCCTTCCCACCGTGCAGATCGACGGCGTGGTCTACGCGCAAGAGGTCGTCGGCAACACCGTGTACGTGGGCGGCAGCTTCGCCAAGGCGCGACCGGCCGGCTCTCCGGCGGGAACGAACGAGACCCCGCGCGCGAACCTGCTCGCGTACGACCTCACCACCGGGGCGCTGATCTCGTCGTGGAACCCGGGCACCAACGGCACGGTCCTCGACATCAAGAAGTCGGCCGACGGTAGCCGCATCTACGTCGCGGGCATGTTCTCGCAGGCTGCGGGCGCCTGGCGCTACCGAGTCGCCGCCTTCGACACGGCGACGGGCGCCTTGATCACGAACTGGGCGCCTGAGGCGAACGGACGCATCGACTCGATCGCCGTCGCCGACTCGACCATCTACCTCGCCGGAGAGTTCACGACGCTCAACGGGACCCAGCGGACGAAGGTCGGCGCGGTATCCGCGTCGACCGGCGCAGTCACCGGGTTCACAGCTGACGTGCAGGGCGGATACGGCGCGAAGGGCGTCGTCGTCTCGCCCGACCGCAGCAAGGTCGTGGTCGCCGGATCGTTCACCTCGGTCAACGGCTCGACCAACCCGGGCCGCGGCATCACTGCGCTCGACGCGAGCACCGGCGCCCTGATGCCGTGGGCGATGAACAGCGTCTTGCGCAATGCGGGCACGGTGGCAGCGATGTACTCGCTCTCATCCGACGGAGACAGCGTCTACGGGACGGGCTTCGACTACGGCGGAACCTCGCAGGACGGCTTCGAAGGCTCGTTCCGCGCCAGCTGGGTCGACGGCAGCCTCACGTGGATGGAGGACTGCCACGGCGACAGCTATGACGTCGCACCCACGGCGGACGCGATCTACGTCGTCGGGCATCCGCACTACTGCGGCAACATCGGCGCGTTCCCCGAGACGAATCCGCGTTCCTACCACCACTCCCTGGCGTTCTCGAAGACGCCCACCGGACCTGTCATCACCCCTGACACGCAGGGCTATCGGAGCTTCACCGGCCAGCAGGCGCCTTCCCTACTCCAGTGGTACCCGGAGTACGTTCCTGGCAGCTACACCGGACAGTCCCAGGGGCCGTGGCAGGTCTCGGCATCCGGTGACTATCTGCTCATCGGCGGCGAGTTCCTGAAGGTCAACGGAACGGCCCAGCAGGGCATCGTCCGATTCGCGAAGAAGAACGTCGCCCCGAACACCCAGGGCCCTCAGGTGCAGGGCGGCGCCTGGACTCTCAGCGCGACGTCCAACCAGACCGGCGTGAACCGGGTCTCCTGGAACGCCAACTACGACCGCGACAACCAGAGCCTGCACTACCAGGTGTTCCGCCAGGACAAGGGCATGACGACACCGCTCTACGAGGTCGACCAGCTCTCGAATTTCTGGACCCGCCCGGCGATGTCGTATCGTGACACCTCCGCCGTGCCCGGCAGCACGTACAACTACCGCGTGCGTGCGATCGATGCGTTCGGCAACAGCACGCAGACCGATTGGGTGCCCGTGACGACAGCGGCGGCAGGTGTGTCGACCGCTTACGACGACGCGGTGCTGGCAAGCGGCGCGGTGGACTACTGGCCCATGAACGAGGCCAGCGGAGCCTCGGCCTTCGACTGGGCCGGCAGCAACGACCTCGTGGTCGCGAGCGCCACTCGCGGAGCCACGGGTCCGAACCTCGTGACCGCGACGACCGCGACCACGTTCAGTGGCAGCAGCGGCTCGGGGGCGCGCACGTCCACGTCGATCCCCGGACCGCAGACGTTCACTGTGGAGGCATGGTTCAAGACCAGTTCCCTGCGCGGTGGGAAGATCGTCGGATTCGGGTCCTCGGCGACCGGCAACTCGTCGAGCTACGACCGGCAGGTGTACCTGGACAATTCCGGTCGGGTGACCTTCGGGGTGTACTCCGGAGCCACCAGGACGATCTCCAGCGGCACCGGCTTCAACGACAACAAGTGGCACCAGGTCGTGGCCTCGCTGAGCCCCGCGGGACAGGTGCTGTACGTCGACGGAGTCAAGATCGGCGAGCGTACCGACACCACCTCTGCTCAGGCCTACACCGGTTACTGGCGGATCGGCGGCGATTCGGTCAGCTCCTGGCCCAACGTCGGCACCAGCGGCTACCTGAGCGGCGCGATCTCGAACGTGGCGGTCTACGACAAGGCGCTCACGCGCAGCGAGATCGATGCGCACTGGGTCGCCAGCGGACGCTCGACCACGATGACGCAGGCGCCCGCGGACAGCTACGGCAAAGCGGTGTTCGGCCTCGACCCGACTCTCTACTGGCGTCTGGGCGAGACAGGCACCGCGACGACGGCCGTCGACGCGGGCATGAACAAGTCGACGGGTACGTACACGGGAAGCACGAGCATCCTCGTCAAGGGGCAGGCCGGTGCGCTCTCGGGCGTCTCCAGCACGGCGGTGCGCTGGGCGCCGACGACAGGGACGACCACGGCGCGCCTCGCAGGCACGAAGCAGTATGTGAACCCGCAGATCTTCTCGGTGGAGGCGTGGTTCAAGACCACGACCGCGGCCGGAGGCAAGATCGTCGGCTTCGGCGACAGCAACAGCGGACTCAGCAGCAGCAACGACCGTCACATCTACATGTCTCCGAACGGGACGCTCAACTTCGGCGTCTACAACAACGGGCAGACGCTGATCAGCACATCGGGCACCTACAACGACGGTCAGTGGCACCACGTCGTCGGTGAGCTCTCCGGCAACGGGATGGCGTTCTACGTGGACGGCGCCGTCGTCGGAACGAACCCGAACACCGCCGCACAGAACTACAACGGATACTGGCGGGTCGGCAACGACAGCGGTTGGGGTGGAGCCACGACCTTCACCGGGACTATCGACGAGGTCGCGGTCTACGGCACCGCGCTGACGCAGTCCCAGGTGAACGAGCACTACCAGCTGGGTGCGTTCGGTTCTGTGAACCAGGCCCCGACCGCGGCGTTCAGCGCGATCCCGACGAACCTCGACGTGGCATTCGACGCGTCGACCTCGACGGACCTCGACGGCACGATCGCCTCGTACAAGTGGACCTTCGGCGACGGCGGGACCTCGACGGCCGGTCCGACGGCAGCGCACACCTACGCCACCGGCGGAACCTACCAGGTGAAGCTCACGGTGACCGACGACCGCGGCACGACCGATTCGATCACGCAGTCGGTCACGGTGCAGGCGGCCAATGTGCTGCCGACTGCGGCCTTCGACGCGACGATGACGCACATGAGCGTTTCGGCTGACGCCACGGCATCCACCGACTCCGACGGCACGATCGCGACCTACTCCTGGTCGTTCGGTGACGGCGCCGTGGGCAGCGGCGTCACGGCGACCCACGTCTATTCGACGCCGGGAGACTACACCGTGACGTTGACGGTGACGGACGACCGCGGGGGCAGTACGATCGCGACGAAGCAGGTGACCGCGGCTCTCGCACCCAATGTGCTGCCGAGCGCTGCGCTCTCGGCCACGATCGAGAACCTGACGGCGTCTCTGGACGCGTCCGCGTCCACGGATTCCGATGGCCAGATCGTCTCCTACGCCTGGAACTTCGGCGACGCGGCGACGAAGACGACGACCACTCCGACCACGACCCATGACTACGCGACAGCCGGGGCGTTCACGGTGACCGTGACGGTGACCGACAACCGCGGCGGGACGGCGACGGCGACGAAGCAGGTCACGGCCGTGGAGCCGCCGAAGTTCGCCGTGGTCGCCGAGGACCAGTTCCAGCGCACCGCAGCCACCGGCTGGGGCACGGCCGACAAGGGCGGAGCCTGGACCACATCGGGTGGGAACGCGAGCTTCTCGGTCGATGGTTCGGCCGGTCGCATCGTCTCCAACATCTACGACACCCGTGGCGCGATGCTCAACTCCGTGTCGTCGAAGAACGCCGACCTCACCGCGAAGTTCGCGGTAGATCGAACCGGCGCGGGGTACTCCTGGACCCTCATCGGCCGTCAGATCGGTTCGGACAACTACTCGGCACGAGTGCGGTTCGAAGCGGGCAACACGATGCGGCTCTACATCCTTCACGGTGAAGCTGCGATCGGCGCCTCCTACGTGCTGCCCGGGACCTACGTGCCCGGCGACGAGCTCTCGGTCAGGCTGCAGGTCACCGGCACCTCGCCGACGACCGTCCGGGCGAAGGTCTGGCGTTCGGCCGATGCCGAACCGGCATCGTGGCAGCTGTCGGGCACCGATACCACGAGCGCCCTGCAGGCGCCCGGATCGGTGGGCGTGCTGACCTACCTCGGCGGCTCCTCCACGACGCCGACGGCCACCATGAGCCTGAACTCGCTGTCCGTCGTCGATCCGTCGTCGCCGACCGCGCCGAACCAGCTGCCGACGGCCGCGTTCACTCCGACGCCCGCAGGGCTCGTGGTCAACGTGGACGCGTCAGCATCCACCGATGCCGACGGCACCATCCAGTCGTACGCCTGGACCTTCGGTGACGGGGGGACGGCCACGGGGCCGACCGCATCGCACGCCTACGCGGCAGCCGGCACCTATCCTGTCAAGCTGACCGTGACCGACGACCGCGGCGGAGTGTCGACGAAGACCATCGACGTGACGGTGGCGCCCGCGCCGAACCAGGCGCCGGTCGCCGCGTTCACAGCGAACGCGACAGGGTTGTCCGTCGCGACGGACAGCACCGGATCGACCGATGCCGACGGCACCATCCAGTCCTACGCTTGGGCGTTCGGCGACGGCACGACCGGCACAGGGGCAACGGCGACGCACGTCTACACGGCCGCCGGGACCTACTCCGTGACCCTGACCGTGACCGACAACGCCGGCGCGACCGGTTCCGTCGTGAAGCAGGTGACTGTCACAGCGCCGCCGGCGGCGAACCTCCTCGCATCCGACGCGTTCGCGAGGACGGTCGCCGCCGGAGGCTGGGGCTCGGCCGATCTCGGCGGGGCGTGGGCGCTCTCCGGGGGCTCGGCATCCTTCGCAGTCGCTGACGGCGTCGGGACGGTCTCACTCACGCCCTCGAACACGAGGATCGCGCGACTCGGCGTCTCGGCTACTGACACGGTGATCCGGGTCTCGATCTCCGCGGACGCGGTCGCGACCGGCGGCGCCGCGACGGCGACGGTCATCGGACGTCAGGTGGGAGCCTCGAACTACTCCGCCCGCGTGCGGTTCGAGGTGGGCGGAGGCGTGCGGCTGTACCTGCTGCGCGACGAGGTCGCACTCGGTTCCTACCTGATGCCCGGATTCACCTACACGCCGGGGACCGTGCTGAACGTGGCGTACTCGACGACGGGCGCCAGCCCGACGACCCTGGCTGCCAAGGTGTGGAAGTCCACTGATCCGGAACCGGCGGCCTGGCAGGTCACGGCGACCGACACGACCGCTGGCATGCAGGCCGCGGGCACTGTCGGCCTCATGAACACCCTGTCCTCGGCCTCCACGCTGGGCTCGATGGTCTTCAAGTGGGACGACCTGAGCGTCACCAAGCCGTAAGACACAGCAATGCAGAAGAGGGGCGCCGGCTGCCGGCGCCCCTCTTCTGCATTGTGAGACTACGGATTCCGCGATGCCTTCCGGCACGGCGGGTCCGGGCGGATTCTCAGCGTTCGAAGCTCACGAAGTCGGGGCTCGCAGACCGGGTCACGGCATCCCGCGCGCGCGGGGCCAGCATGAGAGCGACGCCCAGGATGAGGGTCGAGATCGAGGTCGAGAAGAAGGGGGCGAACATCGAATCCCAGAACACCTGGATGGTGAGGAAGATCGTGAGGCCGCTCGCCTGCCGCTGAGCGACCTGCCCTGCCGTTCCGACTGCGACGACCACCAGCATCGCGATCAGCATCGCGGCGCCGAAGAGGCCGAAGCGTATCCAGAGGTCTCCGAGCATCGAATGGACCTCGTAGCCGTCGCCGAACATGTACTTCTCGACGTAGCCGTTGTTCGGGTCGTAGTTGAGCCGCGCCATTCCCGACTTGGCGATGAACAGGTCGACTCCGTTCGCGACGGTTCCCGACCCGAGCCCGAAGGGATTCGCGGCGAGCAGTTCGGTGGACGCCCCGATCTCCGGACGCCCGCCGAGCAGGAGCGAGCCGGACTGGGCGATCTGCGCCTCCGAACGGACCGCGGCAGCCTTGCCGAACCAGCCTTCGAGGATGAAGGCCTGCAGTGCGGCATACCCGATCACGGCGACGAATCCGAAGACGGCGAGCGTGCGCACGGTGGTGGAGCTCTTGGCGAGTCTCGAGCCGAGTGCCTGCCACATCACGAGTGCGGCCGCCACGAGCAGCATCGACCCGGCGGAGCGCGAGTCGTTCAACGCGGAGACGACTGCGAGCAGGAGGAGGGCGGCGACCTCGAGCCACAGGCGACGGCTGAGCATGCAGAGCGCGAGCACGATCACCGTGGCCGGAACCGACAGATCGAACTTCCACAGATTGTCCGTGTTGACGCCGTGCGTGACGACGCTGACCAGCAGGCCGCAGCCGTACCAGAGCGCGGTGGCCGCGGGCCCGAGGATGCTGCGGGCCCACACCACGACTCCTATGCCGCCGAGCAGCCCCACGAGTGAGAACGTGTTCAGCTGCATCATCGAGTCGCTGGTCGGGTGGTCGGCGGCGAAGAAGTCTGTCAGCACGAATCCGCTGAAGACCGCGAGGACCCCCAGAGACAGGATGGTGGAACCGCCGCGGAGTCGCCAGAGCGCGACCACCCAGACCGGCAGCAGCAGGACGCTCAGGACGATTCCTGCGGTGACACCCTGCTGGATCGTGATGCGCGCCGCGATGATGACGCAGGCCAGGGCGGCGAGCGCTTTCATGTGGCGACTTCTTCTTCCGGGCGAGGAGTCGTGCCCATCAGCCGTTCACGGTGGCGTGCCGTGTACACCGCGAGCGGGACGATCTGGAACACCAGCACGGATGCCGCGTTCGCGAGCACCGGTCCGGCTGTGCCGAGAACGGGCGTGACCAGGAGGGCGAGGACGATGGTCGACACCGTCATCAGAGCGACCGGGATCATCTGGAAGCGGATGCCGGCCTCGTCCATCAGGAACATCCCGAGCGGGTAGAGCGCCGCCTGGCACACCACCATGAGGCCGAACGCCAGGACTGTCGTGCCGGACACCTCCAGCGAGCCGTCGGTGATGAAGTCGAACAGCCAGGGGGATACCGCCCACACGAGCGCGCAGATCACCGCGGCTCCGACGGCGAAGAGCGCCGCAATCGCGTAGGGCCCCCGATTCAGAGTGCCGCGGGCTCGCGCGCGGGTGAACAGCGGCCACAGCGCGAGCCCACCCGCCGCGACCACGCCGTTGATGGCGAAGAACACCTGGCCGACGGCGCCGTACTCGGCCACGTCATGAGTCGTGCCGGACTGGGCGAGGATGTAGCGCAGAAGCGCGACGGAGAGCGGCGCGGAGACGAGCTGCACCAGCATGGGCCAGCCGACATGCATGACCTGCACTCCGGGTGCCCGGCGGAAACTCGGAATATCGCGCATCGCCCGACCCAGCAGCGGAGCGAGTGCGGTGAGCGCGAAGCCGAAGCCGACCATCGCGATCATGATGCCGGACACCATCGACGACAGCGCGAGAAACGTGCCGGCCGACGGGGGAGCGAAGGAGACCAGCAACCAGACCAGCAGCAGGTTGAGAGGGCCCTGCGCGGCTTGGATGAGGATGATCCAATGGTTCTTGTGCAGGCCGAGCAGCACTCGCTGCCAGATGCCGAACGGGATGCCGAGGCAGAAGATCATCAGGGAGACGAACGCTGCGAGGTCCGCTCCCGGTATCCGGCCGGCATCGCCGAGGATGAGACTCCACGCACCGGTGAGGTAGAGGACGGCGTTGATGACCATGCCAGCGCCGGAGAACCCGACCATGATGCGTCCCACAGTGGTGAGCTGCGCCTTGATCACCGGGTCTTTGCGGGGTGTGTCGCTGACGGCGATGCTGTTCACGAGCACAGCGCCCGAACCCAGATCGGAGAACGAGATCAGCCCGGGGAGGGAAGCCACCAGGGTGTAGAGGGCGTAGTACTCGACGCCGGGTCCCCCGAGGATCAAGCGCACCGTGAGCACGCCGCAGACGAGGGAGATGGCCATGGAGACGGCCCTCGCAGCGAGTGCGAGCAGGACGCTCATGACTTCGACGTGGGGGCGTCGTCGAGCTTCTCCGACACCGGGGCGTCGTCGAGTGTCTCCGACACCGGGGCGTCGCGGGACGGCTTCTTCGCGGCATCGGCCGCGGAGCGCAGCGGCAGAGACCAGCGGCGACCGGGAGTGTCGTCGGGCACGTAGTAGGGCCCGCGCTCCTTGCGCTTGACGGCGTTCAGGACGATGCCGACGACGTCCTTGTGCGTGGACTTCAGCGTGGCGAGGACGTTGATGACCTGCTTGCGGCGTGTGCGACCGGATCGCGCGACGACGAGCACGCCGTCGGCAAGATCGGCGAGCAGCAGCGCATCCGACACGACGAGGGCGGGGGCGCTGTCGATGATGACGTACTCGTACTTCTCCCGCGCCTCTTCGACCAGCTCGCGAAGGCGGTGCGAAGTGATCAGCTGCCCGGGATTGGGCGCCGGCGCGCCACCGGCGATGATGTCGATGTTCATCGATTCGGAGTGCTGCACGGCTTCTTCGAACGTGGCCTCGCCGACGAGCACGGAGGTCACGCCGACGGATCCTTCGAGTTGCAGCTGAGTCGCGATCGACGAACGGCGCAGATCGGCATCGATCAGGAGGACACTGTGTCCGGGTTCTGCGAGTGCGGTGGCCAGACCGATGCTCACCGACGACTTCCCCTCGTGAGGGGCTGAAGAGGTCATCATCACGACCCGCAGGTCGCGATCGACGGCGACGTACTTGAGGTTGGCCGCGAGTCCACGGAAGGACTCTGCGGAGCGGCTGTCGCGGCTGCGGAGCATCGTCGACAAGATCGAGTAGTTCCGCCGCCATGCCACGATCTCGCCGATCACGGGAGCGTCTGTCACCGCGGAGATGTCGGCCCGCTCGGTGACGCGCGTGCCCAGGACGCGCCGGAAGAGCGCATAGGCCACCCCGAGGGCGAGCCCGATCGCGGCTCCGATGAGGGTGAGCAGACGGGTGTTGGGACCGATGGGCGCCTGCGGCATCCGCGCTGGAGCGATCGTCTCGAGGCGCACGGCCGGCTGGTTGTCGGCGTCGCTGGGGGACACGGCAGGAACGGCCGCGATGAGCGAGTCCGTGATCGCTTCTGCGATGCGCTGCGCCTGCTCCGCGCTGCTGTCCGTCACGGAGATCTCGATGACGACCGTGTTGAGGGTGTTGACGACAGACACGCGTTTGGCGAGCTGAGTGGGTGTGCCTTCGAGGCCGAGTTCGTCGATCACCGGGCTGAGAACGAGCGGCGACGACGCGAGCACGGCATAGGTCTGCACCAGGCTCTGCACGTAGCTCGTGCCCTGGACGAGTTCGTTGGTGCTGTCACCGCGCTGGGGCACCACCATGACGGCCGCGGTGGAGCTGTACTCGGGCGGAAGGGTGCGGGCGTACCCGAACGCGGCTCCGGCCCCGAGGATCGTCAATGCGATGATCACGAGCCAGTGCTTGCGCAACGAGTCGACGTAGTCCTGCAGTGTCATGTTTCCCTCCCCGATGGGCCGCGAGTGCGCGTCTCCCCGAACGATGCGACTCGCTCCGGTGCCATTCTCCCCCTCATACCGGCCCGATATCTGCTTACGTTCCAGGTTTCCTTCGCGCGGCCGCGATCTCGATCAGCTCGACGAGTGCGTCGCGATACCTCTGGACGGAGTGATGCGTCCTTGCGGCGGCGGCTGCGGCGGGTACCGCGTCGACGATCTCCGGCCACGCGTCGGCGATGGCCTCGATCGTATCGGCGAGCTTCACAGCGTCACCGCCGGGCGTGATCCGGGTCGTCGGATACAGCTCCACGGCCTCTCGGAGACCTTGCAGGTCGCTCACGATGACCGGACGCTCCGCGAGCACCGCCTCCACGGCGGTGTTGCCGAACGACTCGTCGGTCAACGACGGAACCACCATCACGTCGGACGCGGCGATGTGCGGCCAGACGTCGGGCTCGTACCCGTACCGGGTGACGGCGTCCGCCAGACCGAGCTCATCGATCTGCTGCGCCAGCTCGTGGGCGAACCACTCGTACCCGCGGAACACGTCGCCCACGATCGACAGCCGCGCGTCAAGCCCGCGCGCACGCAGTATCGCAAGCGCCTGCACGACGACGGCCGGCCCCTTGCGTGGCGACAGGCGTCCGACATAGCCGATGCGGATGCCGTCGAGGCTCGGACGGGGAGCGGTGGGGTGCGGGGGGCCGGGGACCGGGTTGTGGATCACGCGGATCCGGCGCTGCAGCGAGCGGATCGTGCGAGTCATGAGATCGCCGGTGAAGCGGCTGTTCGCGATGATGGCGTGCGACCACAGCTGAGGGGCGTACAGCGTCGCCCGCACGATCCACGCCGATGCGGACTCCGCCTCGTGGACATGCGTCACGACCGGGATGCGCCGCAGGCGCAGCAGCAGCGGCCACTGCGGCAGGACGATGGTGCTGACGTAGGCCACCTGCGGGCGGTGGCGGGAGATGAGCTGCCAGCCGGCCCGGAATCCGGTGACCGCGGACGTGAGCAGACGCACCCAGTTGCGTGGCCGCAGCAGCTCCTTGCGGAGCACGAACATCGGACCGACCGCGATCTTCGCTCCCAGGGCCTTGAGCTCGGCGGCCAGCGGGCCGTGCTCGGGCAGCGCCACGAGCACGTCGTGACCGGCGGCGCACAGGCCTGCGGCCGTTTCGAGCATCACCCGATCGGCGCCGTAGAGCTCAGCCCCGGGATGGATGACGAGGATGCGCACGACTGTCACCGTTCCCTTCGTCGCGGCGGTGTCCGCAGCAGCGTCGCTGCACCGGCGTGTGAGATCATTCTCGCAGGGTCGGCGCCAGGGAGCCGAGGGCATTTCCACAACCGGATCGTCCCGAACGGAGCACGGGGAAGGGGAACCCGAATGGTCGCGAGAGTCCTGTTCGTGTGTGCGCAGAACATCTGCCGCTCCCCGCTGATGGCAGCCGCCTTCTCACAGGCGATCACGGCATCGTCCGTTGAGGGACGGATCGACTGGTCCGTCGACAGCGCAGGCGTCGACGCGGATCCCGGGCGGCGTGCGTGCAGGGTCGCCGCCGAGGTCGTGACGGGTGTCGCGGGGCATCGCTCGAGCCTGTTGACCCCGACCATGCTCGATGACGCCGACCTGGTGATCGCCGCTTCGCTGGCCGAACGCGCGGCGATCGCTCGATTGCGACCCGCCGCGCGGACACGGGCCTTCACGTTGCGTGAGGCGCTCCTGCTGGACAGCGGAGGACCCATCGTCGCTGAGGGCCTGCCGCAGTATGCGGCGGCGCTGGACGCTCGCCGGGGCACCGTCGAGCCGCCGCGCGCCCCTGCGTTCCGGTGGCGTCGTGACAGGGGCAACCCGCTGGACGTCGTCGACGTCCACACATTCGGTTCGCGCCCCCACCACCGGGGTCTCGCCTCGGCGGCCGAGGATGCCGCGCTCCTCGCGCGCCGTGTGCTGCGGGCGCTCGATCCGGCCTCTGCGCTCTGAGCAGGCCCGATCACCATTCCTGGCGGCTCCGCCGTGCCTTCCGCGCGACGCGATGCACGCTTTCGCCCGCGGCCAGGCGTCTGGCCAGATTCTCATACGCGTCGGTGACGTCGTTCCAGCGGAACGCCGCCCGAGCGCGATCCTTCGCGCGTTCGCCCCTCGCCCGCGTGACCGCGGCATCCGCCTCGGCCGCTTCGAAGGCGGTCGCGACGTCGTCGGGACGCGTGAAGAACCACCCGTCGCCGTCGAGCACCTCCCGGTTGAACGGCACGTCGAAGGCGATCACCGCGGCGCCGGCGCCCATCGCCCGCAGCAGGGACGGGTTCGTGCCTCCGACGGAGTGGCCGTGATCGTACGTGAGGGCGTGGAAGTAGAGGGCGTCGAGCAGCGCCTGATCGTAGACGCCGCCGACCAGGCGGATGCGCTCGTCTCCGGCTGCGGCCTGCTGGATCCGCTGGGTGTACTCGCTGCTGTAGGGAGCGGAGCCCACGACCACGAGCGGAAGAGCGGCGGTGCTGCGTCTGTAGCCGTCGACGATCTCGAGCACGTGGTTCTCGGGTTCGAAACGGGCGACGACGAGGTGATACCCCTTGGCGGTGAGACCGAGCTCGTCGATGCGTCCCTCGTCGACCTCGTCGAGGATCGGGGCCCCGTAGCGGATCATCTCGGTGGGAACCTGGAATTGATGCGCGTAGTAGTCGGCGATGCCGGGTGCGTCGGCGATCAGCGCGTCGCCGGTGCGGACGCCGAACTGCTCCGCCCAGCGGTAGTACGCCTTTCCCCGCGGCCCCCACTTGGAGCGCCTCCACTCGAGGCCGTCCATGTGCAGTGCCGTCGGAATGCCGCGGGCGCGCAGCAATGGCAGGAACGGCGAGTTCGCCGCGTTGAAGACGAACGCGGCATCCGGGCGACGTCGGGCCATCAGATGCAGCGCCGAGAGGCCGGTGTGGCTGAGGGTCTCGATCTGCTTCACGGGCATGGCGGGCAGATGCACCACCCGCATCCCGAGATACTCCTTGTCACGGCTCTCGGAACCGCGTGTGTACACGACGACGTCATGGCCGCGCTCGGCCAAGCGCTTGCCCACCTCTTCGACTGCCGTCTCGAATCCGCCGTATGCCGCAGGCACCCCGCGGGTCCCCACCATCGCGATGGTGAGGACGTTCCCCTTGCTCATGCGTCTCAGTATGCCCCGCTCGGCTGCACCATGACCTTGGCGGTGCGCCACATGATCTGCAGATCGTTCATGACAGACCAGTTCTCGACGTAACGGAGGTCGAGGCGGACGCTCTCGTCCCACGACAGGTCGCTGCGTCCGGAGACCTGCCAGAGGCCGGTGATGCCGGGTTTGATGTACAGGCGGCGGAACACGGTTCCGTCGTAGGCCGTGACCTCGCTGGGCAGCGGCGGGCGGGGCCCGACCACGCTCATGTCACCCGTCAGCACGTTCCAGAACTGCGGCAGCTCGTCGAGCGAGAGCTTGCGCAGGATCCTGCCGACACGCGTGACCCGGGGGTCGTCCTTCATCTTGAACAGGAGTCCGGCGCCCTCGTTCTGCGCCTTGAGCGCCGACAGCTGCTGCTCGGCATCCGTCTTCATGGAGCGGAACTTCACCATCTTGAACGTGCGACCGTCGCGGCCGACCCGCTCCTGGAAGAAGAACAGCGGGCCCGGCGAGTCGAGCTTCACGAACAGAGCGATGAACGGCGTCGCCAGGGCGATCGGGATCAGCGCGATCGTCGCCACGACGACGTCGAGAGCCCGCTTGAGCACGTGACGACCACCTTCGTAGGTCGGAATCTGCACCTGGATCAGGGGCAGGCCCTCGACCGGGGCGAAGGAGATCCGGGGACCCGCGACGTCGGTCAGGCGGCTGGAGAGCACGAGCTCGGATGCCGTGCCCTCCAGCTGCCAGCTAAGCTTCTTGATGAACTCCGGATCGCCGTCGGGCCGGCTCGCCACGATGATCGTGTCGGCCCCCCGCTCGGCGGCGATCGCGGCGACCGTGTTGACGTTGCCCAGCACGGGGAAGTGGGTGCCGTCGATCTCGACGTCACGGGCGTTCCCGTCGAGGAGCGTGGCGCCGACGACCTGGTAGCCCGAGGCGCCGATCGGGTGCAGCGTGCGGACCACGTACTCGACGTCGTCGCGGTTGCCGACGACGAGCGTGCGCGACGTGAAACGACCGTGCACGCGCTGCGCACCCAGCCAGTTGCGCCACGCCCACCGCGTGATCAGCAGCGCGAGCAGGCCGACGGGCATGCCGACGAGCAGCACGAGCTGCAGATGCTGCCAGTCGAGCAGCACCCCGATCATCGCGGTCGCCCGGAATGCGAGACCGCTGGCGTGCGCGACGCTGCGGTACTCGGCGGCACTGGCGCGGAACAGGGCTGCATCCCGGGTGTGCAGCGCACTGAGCGTCAGATACCAGAGCGCACCCAGCAGGATGCCGTCGCGCAGGGCCTCTTCCCCTGCCGCGCCGACGACCATCTGGATCGCTGCGGTGACACCGACCGCGAACAGGATGACGACAGCATCCGTGACCCGCAGTCGCATCCGGTAGCGGCGCTCCCACTGGCGGCGCCGCTCGAGAGTGGCGGACACGCGCGGCGCGATGGCCGGGCGAGGTGCCACCCTGGTGACCCGTGGTGCAGAGACCGGCAGAAAGACCGAGCCCGTGCGTGCGATGCTGACAGCATCTTCGACGGAGGTCATGCCGACGCCTCACAGGCCGTCAATGTACGCAGAAATCCCCAGTGCGACATAGTGTTCCCCAGATTTGTTCCCCAGACCGAGAGCCCCACGCTCACGGCGTCCTGCCTGCAACCCGACCCCTCGGGTCCTGCTGAGTTATTCGTGACCCCACGTCACAACTCGCCGTCGCCGTCCCACACGGCGGGGCTTGCA
>JAEKKN010000006.1 GCA_019510305.1 Microbacterium sp. | reverse complement strand
ATGTCGGCTCGTCGCATCCTGGGGCTGGAGTAGGTCCCAAGGGTTGGGCTGTTCGCCCATTAAAGCGGTACGCGAGCTGGGTTTAGAACGTCGTGAGACAGTTCGGTCCCTATCCGCTGCGCGCGTAGGAAATTTGAGAGGATCTGACCCTAGTACGAGAGGACCGGGTTGGACGAACCTCTGGTGTGTCAGTTGTTCCGCCAGGAGCACCGCTGATTAGCTACGTTCGGGATGGATAACCGCTGAAAGCATCTAAGCGGGAAGCCGGCCTCAAGATGAGATTTCCATACCTTCGGGTGAGAGGCTCCCAGCCAGACTACTGGGTTGATAGGCCAGATGTGTAAGTGCAGCAATGCATGCAGCTGACTGGTACTAATAAGCCGATGACTTGATAACACACCGTTTGTTGGTGCTACGCGTCCACTGAGTGGTTCTCGATGTACGGTCGAGAACCAACATCAATAGTGTTTCGGCGGCCATAGCGTGAGGGAAACGCCCGGTTACATTCCGAACCCGGAAGCTAAGCCTCACAGCGCCGATGGTACTGCAGGGGGGACCCTGTGGGAGAGTAGGACACCGCCGGACTTCTTTTAGACAAGAAAGACCACCCAACGCTGGGTGGTCTTTCTTGCGTTAAGGGCCTTCCACGCACGGGCGCAGCGCAGCTACGGACTAGCGACGCTTTTCAGCGCTTCAGCCGTGACTCGAGAGTCGATGCCGTGGCGCTCACGGCATCCGCCAGCCCCGCCTCGTCGAGATCTCCGCCAGCCCACGTCACCGCGACCGCGGCGATCGGCCAGCCGGTGTGATCGTGCACGGCGACTCCGACGCTGCGCAGGCCGTCGGCGACCTCGCTGTCCTCCGTGGCGTAGCCGCGGGCACGGACCTCGCGGAGCAGCTCTCGCAGCTCAGCGGGTTTCCGCGGGCCGAGACCCGTGCGATCTGGGAACGCCGAGGCATGGGGATAGAGCGCTCTGACCTGCTCGCGAGGAAGCGAGGCGAGCATGGCGCGACCGGACGCGGTGAGATGCGCCGGCAGCCGCACCCCGACGTCGGTGATCAGTGCGGGCCGCCGGGGCGCACGCTCTTCGACGATGTACAGGACGTCTCCGCCGCTCATCACGGCCAGATGCGCGCTCTCGCCGAGCCTGTCGGACAACGCGGCGACGAGAGGCCGCCCCACCCGGGCGAGCGGTTGCTGCCTGGCGTAACCTCCGGCGAGCTCGAACGCCGACGTGCCGAGACCCCATCGACGCTCCTCCCGCAGATGCAGGACGAATCCGTGAGCGGCGAGCGTGGTCAACAGGTGATAGACCGTCGACCGGGGAAGGCCCAGTTCCCTGGCGATCGCCGAGGCCGCCACCGGAGCCGGCCGTCCTGCCAGGTAGCGCAGGATCCGCAGGGTGTTCTCCGCTGCCGGCACCTGAGAGGCGGAGGCATCCGTGTTGTCTGGGATCACAGACAAAGGATGTCATGATCCCCTCCTCACCGCGACCGTGAAGGTGTGGAATCGAGATATGAGTGATCTGCCCGCAGTCCTGGTCGGCGCCGCACCCCTGAGTGCCGCTGATGTCGTCGCCGTCGTGCGCCACGGCGCTCCCGTCGCCATCGCCCCCGAGGCGCTCGATCGCGTTGCCGCCACTCGCAGCGTCATCGACGGTCTCGCCGCCGACCCGAACCCGCACTACGGCGTATCCACCGGATTCGGCGCCCTCGCCACCACCTTCATCGCCCCCGATCGCCGGCGTCAGCTGCAGGCCAGCCTGATCCGTTCGCACGCAGCGGGCACCGGCGCCGAGGTCGAGCGCGAGGTCGTGCGCGGGCTTCAACTGTTGCGCCTGCAGACCCTGGCTTCGGGCCGCACCGGCGTGCGGCCGATCGTCGTGGAGACCTACGCCGCGCTGCTGAACGCCGGCATCACGCCGATCGTCCGCGAGTACGGTTCCCTCGGCTGTTCTGGCGACCTGGCCCCTCTCGCGCACATCGCGCTCGCCACCATGGGAGAGGGCGACGTGCGCGATGCGACCGGCGCGCTCGTCCCGGCATCCGATGCCCTCGCCGCAGTCGGCGTCGAGCCCCTCACTCTCGTCGAGAAGGAGGGCCTCGCACTCATCAACGGCACCGATGGGATGCTGGGCATGCTCGTGCTGGCGCTGCACGATCTCGAGGAGCTGTTGCTCACGGCCGACATCGCCGCCGCGATGTCGATCGAGTCGCAGCTCGGCACCGACGCCGTGTTCGCCGCCGACCTTATGGCGTTGCGTCCGCAGGTGGGGCAGGCCGAGTCGGCTGCGAACCTGCGCTCCTTCCTCGGCGACTCTCCCATCGTGCACAGCCACAAGGGCCCCGAGGACGGCCGGGTGCAGGACGCCTACTCGCTGCGCTGCACCCCGCAGGTTCACGGCACCGCCCGCGACACCGCCGGGTACGCCGCGACGATCGCGGGTCGTGAACTCGCCAGCGTGATCGACAACCCTGTCATCACGCTCGACGGTCGCATCGAGTCCAACGGCAACTTCCACGGCGCCCCCGTGGCCGCGGTCCTCGACTTCCTCGCGATCTCCGTCGCCGACGTCGCGTCGGTCTCCGAGCGCCGCACCGACCGTGCCCTCGACCCGGCGCGCAACCACGGACTGCCGCCCTTCCTCGCGCACGAGGTCGGCGTGGACTCCGGTCTCATGATCGCGCAGTACGCCGCCGCCGGCATCGTCTCCGAGCTCAAGCGCCTCGCGGTTCCGGCATCCGTCGATTCAATTCCTTCGTCGGCCATGCAGGAGGATCACGTCTCGATGGGCTGGGCCGCCGGACGCAAGCTGCGCAGGGCCATCGACGGCCTCGGCCGCGTCCTCGCGATCGAGATCCTCACCGGCGCCCGCGCGCTCGACCTGCGCGCACCGCTGCAGGCCGGACCCGCCACGGGTGCCGTCCGCGATCTCGTCCGCACCGTCGCCGGCGGCCCCGGACCCGACCGTTTCCTCTCTCCCGACATGGAGGCCGTGACCGCGCTCGTGCAGTCCGGCGCCGTCGCACGCATCGCAAAGGAGCACACATCATGATGAACTGGGTTGCTGAGCCTGTCGAAGCACGCACGGTCCGCGCCCCGCGCGGCAATCAGCGCACGGCCAAGAGCTGGGGCGCCGAGGCCGCCAAGCGGATGCTGATGAACAACCTCGACCCCGAGGTCGCCGAGCATCCCGAGGACCTCGTGGTCTATGGCGGCACGGGCAAGGCCGCCCGCAGCTGGGAGGCGTACGACGCGATCGTGCGCACGCTCGACGAGCTCGAGCCCGACGAGACCCTGCTCGTGCAGTCGGGCAAGCCCGTCGGCGTCTTCCGGACTCACGAATGGGCACCGCGCGTGCTCATCGCCAACTCGAACCTCGTCGGCGACTGGGCCACCTGGCCCGAGTTCCGCCGTCTCGAGCAGCTGGGACTCACGATGTACGGCCAGATGACCGCCGGCTCGTGGATCTACATCGGCTCACAGGGCATTCTGCAGGGCACGTACGAGACCTTCGCGGCCGTCGCCCGCTCGCTGGGCAGGGAGTCGCTCAAGGGCACGCTGTCGCTCACCGGCGGTGCAGGCGGCATGGGCGGTGCGCAGCCGCTCGCCGTCACCATGAACGACGGCGCCGTGCTGATCGTCGACGTCGACGAGAGCCGTCTCGCCCGTCGCGTCGACCACGGCTACCTCGACGTCTACTACACCGACCTCGACGAGGCCATCGCCCGTGCTGTTGCCGCCAAGGACGCCGGCGAGGCGCTCTCGGTCGGCATCGTCGGCAACGCTGCAGAGGTCTTCCCCGAGCTGTTCCGACGCGGGGTGCCGATCGACATCGTCACCGACCAGACGAGCGCACACGATCCGCTCGCCTACCTGCCGATCGGCATCTCGGTCGAGGACTGGAAGGCCGAGGCAGAGCGCGATCCCGAGGAGTTCACCCGTCGCTCGCGCGAAGCCATGGCCGCGCACGTCGAGGCCATGGTCGCTTTCCAGGATGCCGGGGCCGCGGTGTTCGACTACGGCAACTCGATCCGCGCCGAGGCCGTGCTCGGCGGCTTCGACCGGGCCTTCGAGTTCCCCGGCTTCGTGCCCGCGTACATCCGCCCGCAGTTCGAAGAGGGCCGCGGCCCGTTCCGCTGGGCGGCGCTGTCGGGCGACCCCGAGGACATCCGCAAGACCGACCGTGCGATCGCCGAGCTGTTCCCCGAAGACGCCGCTCTTCACCGCTGGCTCGACAAGGCCGGCGAGAAGGTGCACTTCGAGGGGCTGCCCGCACGCATCTGCTGGCTCGGCTACAAGGAGCGCCACCTCGCCGGGCTCAAGTTCAACGAGATGGTCGCCTCGGGGGAGCTGTCGGCGCCGATCGTGATCGGTCGCGATCACCTGGATTCCGGTTCGGTCGCCTCGCCGTACCGTGAGACCGAGGCCATGAAGGACGGCTCCGACGCGATCGCCGACTGGCCGCTGCTGAACGCGCTGCTCAACACGGCGTCGGGGGCCAGCTGGGTGTCGCTGCATCATGGTGGTGGCGTCGGCATCGGCCGCTCCATCCACGCCGGCCAGGTCACCGTCGCCGACGGCACGGCGCTCGCCGCCGAGAAGCTCGAGCGCGTGCTGACCAACGATCCCGGCACGGGCGTCATGCGCCACGTCGACGCGGGCTATGACCACGCGAAGGACATCGCGCGCGAGCGCGGACTCAAGGTCCCGATGGGACTCTGACACCGGACTGCGTCCCGCTCTGCCTCCTCTGGTCGGGGGATTATGAGGAGCAGAGCGGGACGCGACATCCCGGCGAGGTCGAGGAGGCAGCATGCGCACACTCATCACGAACATCGGCGAACTGACGACGAACGAGGGGCCGGTGCTGCGCGACGCCGCTGTGCTCCTCGAAGAAGGGCTGATCTCCTGGGTCGGCGGAGCCGATGAGGCACCGGACGCCGACGCGATCGTCGACGCCGACGGTCGGGCGGTGATCCCCGGCTTCGTCGACAGCCACAGCCATCTCGTGTTCGCCGGTGATCGCGCAGCCGAGTTCGAGGCTCGGATGGCCGGCCAGAAGTATGCGGCGGGCGGCATCCGCTCGACCGTTGCCGCGACCCGCGCAGCGACCGACGACGAGCTGCGCGCCCGGCTGCGCGGTTTCATCGACGAGATGCACGCGCAGGGCACGACCACCGTCGAGATCAAGAGCGGCTACGGCCTCGATGTCGAGACCGAGGAGCGCCTGGTGCGCCTCGCGGCCGAGGTGACGCCCGAGGTCACCTTCCTCGGTGCGCACGTGGTGCCCGTCGAGTACGTCGACGACCCCGACGGCTATGTCGACCTCGTCATCGGATCGATGCTCGAGGCGTGCGCCCCGCACGCGAAATGGATCGATGTGTTCTGCGAGACGGGAGCGTTCACGGTCGAGCAGTCGCGCCGCGTGCTCGAGGCCGGCACAGCCCGCGGGCTCGTACCCCGCGTGCACGCCAGCCAGCTCGGTCCTGGCGCGGGCGTTCTGCTCGCCGTCGAGCTGGGGGCGGCATCCATCGACCACGGGACCTATCTCACGGATGCCGACATCGAGGCGCTCGCCGGATCCGACACGGTTCTCACGCTGCTCCCCGGCGTGGAGTTCTCCACCCGCCAGCCGTACCCCGACGCGCGCCGGCTCATCGATGCCGGGGTCACCGTGGCGCTCGCCTGCGACACCAATCCGGGGTCGAGCTTCACCAGCTCGATGGCGTTCTGCATCGCGGTCGCGGTGCGCGACATGGGCATGACCCCCGCCGAGGCCATCTGGGCCGCGACCGCCGGCGGGGCCCGCGCACTGCGACGCGACGACATCGGCGTGATCGCGCCGGGGCGCCGTGCCGACCTCGTGCTGCTGAAGGCGCCGACGCGGATCCACCTGGCCTATCGGCCGGGGGTGCCGCTGGTCGAACGCGTGTGGAAGGACGGCGTGCAGGTCGCCTGACCTGCGCCGGAACGGAGAATCATGGCACTGGATGATGGCGTGGGTGCGCCGCTGGATGTTGGCGTGCGTGCGCCGCTGGCTCACGACGAGCTCTGGCCGCGGGCCGGGGCCTGGCCCGCGTTCGACGGGGAGAAAGCGGCTGCCGTCCTCCTCGGAGTTCCGACATGGCGCACCTCGCTGTCGCCCACGGGCGCCCATGCCACTCCAGCCGCCGTCCGGGAGGCTCTGCAGCGCTACAGCGCGACCCTGATGGGCCCGCCCGCCCTCGACCTGAACGAGGCGCTGCGCATCGTCGACGCCGGTGACATCGTCGAGCCCGATGGCGATGCAGGCATCGCCGAGACGGTCGCACGGGTGGCCGAGCTGACGGATGCCGCACGCCTCGTCGTCGCGCTCGGCGGCGACAACTCGCTGACCTATCCGGTAGCTCGCGGAGCGCGAGCCACCGGCCTCATCACGATCGACGCGCACTTCGACCTGCGCGACGGGGTGTCGAACGGCTCTCCCGTGCGGCGCCTGGTCGAAGACGCCCCGGATGCCGAGCGCATCGATCCGGCGCGCATCGTGCAGATCGGCATCGCCGACTTCGCGAACTCCGCAGCGTACGCGCGGCGTGCGGCGGACTGGGGCATCCGCGTGGTCACGCTCGACGAGCTGCGTCGCCGCGGCATCGACGAGATCAGTGCCGAAGCGCTCGAGATCGCCGGGGCCGGCGCAAGCGCCCGTATCCATCTCGACATCGACGTCGACGCCGCCGACCGTTCGGTCGCCCCCGGGTGCCCCGCGAGCGTTCCCGGCGGGCTCGCTGCGTGGGAGCTGCGTGCCCTGGTGCGTGCTCTCGCCGGAGATGATCGGCTCGTCAGCGCCGACCTCGCGGAGGTCGACGCCACGGTCGATGCGGACGACGGACGCACGGTGCGGCTGGCGGCTCTTTGCGTCTTGGAACTGCTCGCGGGCTCGGCCGGGCGCTGACGCGCTCTCAGAACAGCAGGTATGCCGCCCCGACCACGGTGAGCACGATCACGAGCCGATCGAACAGCTGCTGCGGAATGCGCTTCGCGATGCGGAGGCCGACGAGCGCACCAGCGACCACGAGCGGTGCGAGGGCCAGGTCCATCAGCAGCACGTGAGGCGTGAACAGCCCGAGGCCTGCAAGGAACGGCACCTTCACGAGGTTCACGATCGCGAAGAACCACGCGGACGTGCCGAGGAACACCTGCACCTGCGCACGAGTCGCCAGGAAGTACATCGCCATGACGGGCCCTCCCGCGTTCGCGACCATCGTGGTGAATCCGCCGAGTGCGCCATAGGTCGACGACAGCACGATGCCGCCGTGGACCGGTGGCGGAGCATCCGCTCTGTCCTGTCTCCACCGTCGCCACAGCGTGATCGCGATCATCAGCAGCAGGATCACTCCGACTGCGCGCCGAACGATGCCGTCGTCGGCGAGAGCGAGGAACACGAACCCGGCGAGCAGCCCGGCGATCACGGCGGGCGCGAGGCGGAGCAGCGTCGGCCAGTGCGCATGCCGGCGGTAGGCGATCAGCGCGAAGACGTCACCCACGATGAACAGCAGCAGCATGGCTGCGGTCGAGGTGCGAGCGGGAAGCACCGCGGCGAACAGCACGACGGCGAGCGTCGCGCCGCCGGGCACGGCGGCCTTCGACAGGCCGGTGATCACGGCGGCGAGACCCAGTGCGATCCAGGCCCATACGCTGAGATCGATCATCGGTCGAGCTCGGCGACGATCTTGTCGTACCCGCGTGCGAGAGCGAGATCGCGCGGCAGCACGCCGTCGCCGTCGGCGATCCCGATGTCGGCACCGCCGTCGATCAGCGCTCGGACGACGTCGACATAGTCCTGCGAGCCGTCGCCGAGCACGATCGCCTCGTGCAGAGCGGTCCATCCCAGGTCGTTGACGTGGTCGGGATCGACTCCGGCGTCGAGCAGGATCCGCACGGTGCTGAGCAGTCCACGTTCGGACGCCGGAATCAGGGCGGTCCCCCCGAAGCGATTCGTGCTGGTCGGATCGGCGCCGTTCTCGAGCGTCAGGAGAAGGATGTCGTCGTGTCCGCGCGCGCCGGCATAGAGGAAAGCCGAGTCCTGGATGTCATCCTTCGCGTTCACGTCCGCACCCGCATCCACGAGCAGCCGGGCGATCTCGACGTCGTCTCTCTTTGTCGCGGCGATCAGCGCGGTCATGCCGCCGTCGCCGCGGGCCTCGATGTCGGCCCCTGCGTCGAGCGCGGCCCGGGCCGCATCGACCGTGGTCGCGGCGAGCAGGTCATGTGTGGCGCTCGACACGGATACCTCCTCGGATGACGGGCTGGATGCTGTGCACGCGGTCGTCGCGAGCAGAACCGTCGTCGCGATGGCAGGGGCAAGCAGCATCCGTCGGATTCCCATCCTTCTGGTATACCAAATCTTCCTGAGAATCGGATCGTCTCTTACGCGCGCGGAGGATGGGCTGCGCCGAGCTCACCGCCAGTGATCGATCGCGCGCTTCGACTCGGCGAGTCCCACGCCCGTGTGCTCGCGGAACAGCTTGATCGCATGGATGGCCTGGTTCGCAGTGATCAGTCGATCGATCTCGGCAGCGACGGATGCGGGGACGCTGCCACGCGGAGAGCCGGGCTGAGGTGTGATCGAGGTCGCGACCGCCGAGGCGTGCGAGACAGCCGCGAGGTGCGGCGCGGTCGTGCTGATCGACCAGTGGTCGATGCGGTCCTTCGCGTCCTTCAGACCGACGCCCGTGCGTTGGCGGAGCAGCTTGATGGCCTGGATCTTCTGGCCGGCTGCGACGAGCCGGTCGATCTCGGCGATCACCGACGGCGTGAGGCCGGATGCCGGGCTCGCGAGCGAGGTCGCTGCGGCCGTCCGTGCCATCGTCGGCGATGGCGTGTACACCTGCGCCTCGGGCTCCTTCGGCCGCATGCTGCGCAGCGCGGCGACGAGGATGACGAGGCCGACGACGACCGCGATGACGATTCCGACCAGCAGCACGAGCTCCATGGTGCTCAGTCTAGGCAGGCGGCTCCCTCCGGCCCAGGCGCTTCCCATCCGTCACCGCGTACCCTGGAGGGTATGACCGAGAATTCCCGCGCGCGCGAAACGCGCCCCGCGACAGCGCCCGCGCAGGGAAAGGTCCGCGCGACCGGCACCCAGGTGCGGCCCCAGACAGAGGGCTGGACCCAGCAGAAGGATGCCGAAGGGCGCCCGCTGCTGCAGTTCGCAAGCCCCAAGCGCGGCAAACCGCCCGTGCACCTCGCCGACCTCACCCCCGCCGAGCGCATCGAGAAGGTCAAAGAACTGGGGCTGCCTGGATATCGTGCGAAGCAGCTGTCGACGCACTACTTCACGCACTACACGTCCGACCCGGCCGACATGACCGATCTACCCGCCGGCATCCGCGACGACCTCGTCGGCGGAATGCTCCCCTCGCTGCTCACCGAGGTGCGCCGCCTCGAGACCGACCGTGGCGACACCATCAAGTTCCTGTGGCGGCTGCATGACGGCGCCCTCGTCGAGTCGGTGCTCATGCGCTACCCCGGCCGCATCACGCTGTGCGTGTCGAGCCAGGCCGGCTGCGGCATGAACTGCCCGTTCTGCGCGACGGGCCAGGCCGGACTCACGCGCAACATGTCGACCGCAGAGATCGTCGAGCAGATCGTCCGGGCGAACCGGCTGATCGCCGAGGGCGGCCTCGGCGGCAAGAAGGCCGACGACCACAGCATGGAGCGCGTGAGCAACATCGTCTTCATGGGCATGGGCGAGCCGCTCGCGAACTACAAGCGGGTGATGGACGCCGTGCGCGTCATGGTCGCCGCGCAGCCGGACGGCCTCGGCATGAGCGCCCGCGGCATCACCGTCTCGACCGTCGGCCTCGTGCCCGCGATCAACAAGCTCGCCGACGAGGGCATCCCGGTGACGTTCGCGCTCTCGCTGCACGCTCCCGACGACCACCTGCGCGACGAGCTCATCCCGGTGAACTCCCGCTGGAAGGTCGACGAGGCGCTCGACGCAGCCTACGGCTACTACGCCAAGACCGGCCGCCGCGTCTCGATCGAGTACGCGCTCATCAAGGACATGAACGATCACGCCTGGCGTGCGGATCTTCTGGCCGAGAAGCTCAACGCCCGCGGTCGCGGCTGGGTGCACGTGAACCCGATCCCGCTGAACCCGACGCCCGGCTCGATCTGGACGTCGTCCGACAAGGATGTGCAGAACGAGTTCGTGCGCCGTCTCAACGACGCCGGCATCCCGACGACGCTCCGCGACACCCGCGGCAAGGAGATCGACGGCGCCTGCGGTCAGCTCGTGGCGACGACCGAGGACGAGGCGGCCTCGGCCGCGATGGCCTGAGGCGCCGCGGCTCGAGAGCTGCCCCGGTTCGACTTCAGGGGGCCGTGGACCCCACGAGCTCCTGCGTGATGACGGACGCGCCCCGGCGGCCCCCGTCTCGTGCTGCGTCGCGGATGCCGTCGCGTGCGCCCAGGGCCGCGGCTCGATCCAGCCATGCGGATACCCGCTCGGGAGCCGCGTCCTTGACGCCCAGCATCCGATGCGTGCGCACGGAGCGGACGCCGCAGAACTTCATCGTCCCTCGGCCGACATGGGTCTGCGCGGGCAGGCCGGTGAACGGCGCGAGGAACCACGGGGTGTCTGCGAGCAGGAACAACCGGCCGTTGCGGGCGTGCAGCAGCCCCTCGGGCAATCCGAGCTTCGTATAGCGGTACTCCTGCTGTGGCAGCAGAGCGCGGTCGAAGAATCCCTTGAGGATCGCAGGCACCGATCCCCACCACAGCGGTGTGAAGACGACGACCGTCGCCGCCTCGTGAAGAGCGCTCTTCGCATCGACGAGGTCGGGTTCGAGCGTCATCCGCTCGCGATAGCCGAAGCGCAGCGACGGATCGAACTCGAGATCGCGCAGCGCGAGCACACGGGCGTCGCCATGAGCCTCGGCATAGCGACGAGCGAGCTCGGCGGTGAGGGAACGTGCATCGGGGTGGCCGTCGATGACGAGTGCGGATGCCATGATGTCTCCTATCTGGACAGTGTCAACTTGCTGGACACTGTCAAGATAGGAGACAATGTTGCTCGTGTCAAGTTCTCGCGCCGGCTACCATCACGGCGACCTCGCGCACGCGCTGGAGACCGCCGCGATGCAGTTGCTCGCGGAGAAGCCGGCTCACGAGATCAGCCTGCGCGAAGTGGCTCGCGCTGCCGATGTCAGCCACAACGCGCCCTATCATCACTTCGCCGACCGGCGCGGGCTGCTCAAGGTTCTCGCCGAGCGGAGCATGGCCGACCTCGTCTCCGAGGTGCGCACGGCCACGGCCGACGTCGACCCCGTCAGCGCTCTGATCGCAGGCGGAGCGGCGTATCTGCGCTTCGCGGTCGAGCGCCCGAACAGCTTCGACGTGATCTACGACCCCACGGTCTGCATCCCGGGGGATCCGAGTGAGGTCATGGCGCCGCTCATCGTCGACCTCGAGAACCTCCTGGGCGCCGCATCCGCCGCCGCAGGTCTCGCCGACGCGGAGGACTTCCTCGGGGTCTGGGGGCTCATGCATGGCCTTGCGACACTGTGCGCGGCCGGGCATTTCCCTCTGGAGGCCGCGCTCGCCGCATACGACGCGAGCATCCGGCGGATGCTGCCGGGCTGACCTCGGGCGATCTCCTCAGGCGTCGAGTTCCCGTGCTGTCGACGAGTGCACGGGCGGTCGGCGGCGGTGAGCCGTGCTCTCGGCGAGATGCCGTGCACTCGTCGAATCCGCCGCGCGTCACCGGACCTCGCGATGTCGGAGTCGGGCAGCGCTACTCGTCGTCGCGGGGCGTGCGCACGCGCAGCAGGCGGCCGGTGCCTTCGATGAGCTCGGCCCAGGAACCGACGTCGACCGCACACTCGGCGACGGCGCAGGTCGGCAGGCCTTCGAAGGCGCCGGTCAGCTCGCCCACCGCGTCGCTCATCCCTGGGTTGTGGCCGACGAGCATCGCGACCTCGCTCTCGTCTGGCAGCGCCGCCGCGATCGCGAGGATGGAACGAGAGGATGCTTCGTAGAGCAGGGGCTCTTCGACCACGGCGAGTCCGAATGCGGCGGCATAGTCATCGGCCGTGCTGCGCGCGCGGGCGGCGCTGCTCGAGACGATGCGGTCCACGCGGAGGCCATCGTCGATGAGTCGCCGCGCCATCGCTGGCGCGTCGCGACGACCGCGGGAGTTCAGGGTCCGGTCATGATCGGCGGCGCCGAACACATCCCAGTCCGACTTCGCGTGGCGGGCGAGCAGCAGGGTCTTCATGGGTCAAGACTGGCATCGCGGATGCGAACGCGCACCCCGAACCTGTGAATGCCTCGCAGGGATCGTCCGGGGGATGCACAGGCGTGGTTCCCTACCCTCGAAGGATGGCCTATTCCGCGCATCGCCCCGGCCGGATGGATTCCCAGGGGCGGATCTCGTTCGACACCGACGCCCCTCAGGGCTCTGTGACCGACGACGACCTCGACTTCCTGCGGGCGTTCGAGCCGTCCGGCAGCGAGTCTGCAGCAGACACCGCGACGCACCCCACCGAGGTCATCGACCCTCTCGAAGCGGAGCCGGCATCCACCATCCGAGAGAAGAAGGAGCGGACGCCACGTCCGAAGCGCGACAAGAAGCCGCGCGTCCCCGGATCTCGCCTGCGCACCCTCGCGATCCTCGGCGGCGCCGAGGGCGAGATCCTCGACCGCGTTCCCGGCGAGACCCCGCGTTTCGTCCAGATGTTCTTCGTGCTCGCAGGCACCGCGCTGGTCTCGGCGATCTCGATGCTGTTCGCGTTGACGACCGGCGTGGGCGCCCTGATCTGGCTGGCTGTGCCGCTCGCGATCGTGTGGGCGCTGATCATCTTCAACCTCGATCGCTTCCTCACCTCGACCATGGCGTCGACGAAGAACATCTGGCGGCTGATCGGACTCGCGATCCCGCGCGTGATCATGGCTGCGATCATCGGCTTCGTGGTGGCAGAGCCGCTCGTGCTGCAGATCTTCCACAACGACATCGCCCGAGAGGTCGCGTCCACGAACATCACGCAGGCGCAGTCCGATCAGGACGCTCTCGAGACGGGCCCCGAGAAGAAGGCGCTGGATGCGGCATCCGAACACCTCGCCGAACTCCAGAACCAGGCCGCGACCGGCATCGTCGCCGGCACCGACTCGGCGTCGGCGAGCGAGGCCGCCGCGCAGTCGACCGTCGACGACCTCACCGCGAAGATGACCGCGCAGCAGGCCGTGATCGATCAGGCAAGGGTGCTCTACCAGTGCGAACTCACAGGTGAGGGCGCTGGCACCGTGCCCGGCTGCACCGGAGTGAACGGCGAGGGTGCGAGCTCGGACGCCGCTCAGGCTCAACTCGCCGAGGCTCAGCAGACCTACGACGCGCTCGCAGCACAGTTGCGCACCGCCAACGAGGAGCTCGCGGCCGCTGGCAGCTCGGCCAAGGAGAACACGGCGACGTCCGAGAAGCAGAACCGCACGGAGGCCCAGTCGCAGCTGCCCGCGGCGCAGAAGACCTACGACGCGGCGCTCGCCGCGTACAACGCGAGAGCGGATGCCGTCGCCCAGGGCAACGCGGGTGCGACCGGTCTGCTCAGCCAGATCAGCGGGCTCAACCGGCTCAGCGAAAAGGAGCCGACGATCCTGTGGGCGCACTGGCTGATCGCCGCGCTGTTCTTCATGATCGAGCTGCTACCGGTGCTCGTGAAGGTGCTCACCTCGTACGGCGAGCCCACGCTGTACGAGAAGGCCGCGGCGATCCGCAAGCAGGTCGCTCTCGACAAGGTCACGGCAGAGGGTTTCCTCGACCGCGCCGACATCGTGTCGGCCCAGTCGCAGGCCGTGGACTCGTCCCTGGCGGAAGCCGCTCCGGCTGAGACGTCTGGTCGCGCACCGGCTCCCGTTCCCCCACCCGCTCCCGCTTCCCCTCCCGCTCCCGCTCAGGCGACCTGAGGCTCGGGCATCCGCTCCTTCCGGTCGCGATTCGTGCCGCTTGACGTGCCTCCGAGCGGCACGAACTGCGACCCGAACGGCCTCAGGTCGGCGATCACGACGGCACCGTGCGTGCGTGCCGCGGAGGTCAGCGAACGCACGAGTGCGACGGTAGTCGGCGTGCGGATCCACGTCTCGCCGGTGACGGCTCGCTCGATCAGGGCGAGCGGGTGCTGCAACGCCACGTCGTGCTGACGAGAGTCGTCGGCGAGCCATTCGACGAGCTCGGCGATGGTCCAATCGGGGCTGATTGGCGCAAGAACCGACGCTTCTGTGGCGATGGGGATGCTCATTGGTCCAGAATCGAGCCTCATGGGCATCACGGACAGGGCCAATTCGCGCCGCGTGGATCAGCGATCGGCAGATGGACCACTCGTGCACGCCGGCGATGTCTCGGTCGAGCGCCTCGCCGCACGCCTCGGCCGTTGGACACAGGGCGACGGCACGCTGGCCTCGCGTCTGTCGCAGGCCGTCGGCGCGCTGATCGCCGGGGGTGAGCTGCGCCCAGGAGACCGGCTGCGCGCCGAGCGCGCGCTCGCCGCGGTGACGTCGGTTTCGCGGGGCACGGTGGTCGCCGCCTATTCCGATCTCGCCGACGATGGCCTCGTCGAGCGCCGCCAGGGCAGCGGTACCCGGGTCGCCGGGGCTGCGGCATCCGCCGTTCCGATGCAGCGACCAGCACGCGGCGAGGCGCTGTTCTCCGCCCTGCCGAACGCGATCGACCTGTTGCGCACGGTGCCGCAGATACCCGACCTCGCGGTGCAGCTGATCACCGCGCACACCCCCAGGCTCGACCTCGCGTTGCTTCCGGAGACCGATCCCGCAGGCCTCGCCGCCCTGCGCGAGCAGATCGCCGAGCTGTTCCGCGCCGAGGGCACGCCGACCACGCCCGAGCAGATCCTCGTCACGCACGGCGCGCAGCAGGCGATCAGCCTGGTCATCAACGCCCTGGTGGCGCCCGGCGACGTCGTGCTCGCGGAAGAGATCACCTGGCCGGGTGTCACCGACTCGGTCGGCCTGCGCGGCGGCGTCGTGCACGGCATACCGATGACCGCCGACGGGCTCGACGTCGACGCGCTCGAGATCGCGATGGCCAGGCTGCGACCCGCCCTCGTCGCTCTCAACCCGCATCACCAGAACCCGACCGGAACCCGTCTTCCCGCTCAGGCGCGGCATCGCGTCGCGGAGCTCGCCGCGCAGTACGGGGTGCCGGTGATCGAAGACCGCGTCGTCGCCGGGATCTCGTTCGACGGGGTCGTGCCGCCGTCTCTCGCAGCGGAGCGGCCCGACGCTCCCGTGATCGTCGTCGAGTCGGTGTCGAAGTGGGCGTGGGCGGGGCTCCGCATCGGCTGGCTGCGCGCCGATCCCGTGCTGGTGCGGCGGCTGCGCGGTGCACGCCAGCTCGCCGATCAGTCCACGAGCGTTCCCGCCCAGCTGCTCGCGATGGATCTGCTCGCGCACGCCGACGAACTGCGCCGACAGAACAGCCGCGTGCACCACGCGCGGCTTCGACTGCTGCAGTCGCTGATGGCGGAGCACCTGCCCGACTGGACGACCGTGCCCCCGCGGGGAGGCCTGTCGCTGTGGGCGCAGCTGCCGATCGGCTCGGCGGCAGCGCTCGCGAGGGTTGCGGCAACTCACGGCGTCTCGGTCGCGGGCTCGGCTGCGTTCGCAGCATCCGTCGCCCCCGACGATCACATCCGCATCCCGTTCACGGCCCCTGACGAAGTGCTGACCGAGGCGATCGCCCGGCTGGGGGATGCATGGCGGGAGTATCGGGCGACCTTGTGAGTCGTGACCGACCCCGGGGGCTTTGACGGCCGGTAGCGTGGAATCATGGTCAACTATCGCTATCTCGGCAACAGCGGTCTCAAGGTCTCTGAGATCACCTACGGCAACTGGGTCACGCACGCCTCGCAGGTCGGCGACGACGCGGCGGTCAAGACGGTGCACGCCGCTCTGGATGCCGGCATCACCACATTCGACACCGCAGACACCTACGCCAACACGGCCGCCGAGGTCGTGCTCGGCGACGCGCTGAAAGGCCAGCGCCGCGAGGGCCTGGAGATCTTCACGAAGGTCTACTTCCCGACCGGCCCGAAGGGGCCGAACGACACCGGTCTCTCGCGCAAGCACATCCTCGAGTCGATCAACGGTTCCCTCACTCGACTCGGCACCGACTACGTCGATCTGTACCAGGCGCATCGCTTCGACTACGAGACCCCGCTGGAGGAGACCTTCCAGGCCTTCGCCGACGTGGTCCGCCAGGGCAAGGCGCTCTACATCGGCGTCTCGGAGTGGACCGCGGAGCAGCTGCGAGATGGCCACGCCCTCGCGAAGCAGCTGGGTGTGCAGCTCATCTCGAACCAGCCGCAGTACTCGATGCTGCACCGCGTGATCGAGGGCAAGGTCGTGCCGGCATCCGAGGAGCTCGGCATCTCGCAGATCGTGTGGTCGCCCATGGCGCAGGGCGTGCTGAGCGGCAAGTACCTGCCCGGTCAGCCGGTGCCCGATGGGTCGCGCGCGACAGACCCGCACTCCGGTGCCGACTTCATCAAGGGCTTCCTGCGCGACGAGATCCTCGAGGCCGTGCAGCGGCTCAAGCCGATCGCGGCCGAAGCGGGTCTCACGATGCCGCAGCTCGCGATCGCCTGGGTGCTGCAGAACCCGAACGTTGCCGCTGCCCTCGTCGGAGCATCGCGCCCCGAGCAGCTCGCCGACACGGTCAAGGCATCGGGCGTGAAGCTCGACGCCGACACGATGGCCGCGATCGACACCGCTCTCGGCGACGTGCCGAACCGCGACCCCGAGGACACGTACTCGGTGTCGCCGAAGGCTCGACTGGTCTGACGCGGATCCTCGCACCGAGACCCCCATCTATCGCCGAGACCCCCACCTGCTGACGTCAGCAGGTGAGGGTCTCGGCGGTAAGTGGGGGTCTCGAGGTATTTGCGGACTCAGTCGACCGTGATGTCGACCTGGATCTCGGCCGCCAGGCGCTCGAGGTCGGCCTGCAGGGTCTCGAGGTCGACGGATGCCGGCACCTTCGCGGTCACGGATGCTTCGAACAGACGCCCGCCCGCCATCGCGGCGTCGCGAGTCTCGGTCGCCAGCTCCTCGATGCTCAGCGCATGGGCGTTCAGCACCCCGGAGATCTCGCGCACGATGCCGGGGCGGTCGTTGCCGAGCACCTGGATCCCGAGCAGACGGTCATCGGATGCCGCGGCATCCGATCCGGTGTGCACCGCCACCGTGAGCAGCCCCTCGAGCGCGTGCAGCGCCTGTTCGAGTTCGGTCGCCCGGTCGGCCGCGACCGAGACCTCGATGACGCCGGCGAAGGTGCCGGCGAGCTCAGCCAGGCTGCTGTTCTCCCAGTTGCCGCCGTGCGCGTCGACGACATCGGCGACGGCGGCGACGAGGCCCGGACGGTCTGCACCCGCGACGGTGAGGATCAGAGTTGTCATGGCCACAGCGTAGCCCCGCCGATTCACTCCACCCAGTCGCCGGTCTCGAGGAACCGCTCGAGCCGTGCGCGGTGCGGCGCGAGATCCCACCCCTGCTCGGCGACCCACTCGTCGGAGTAGTAGGTGCCGGCGTAGCGGACGCCGCTGTCGCAGATCAGCGTGACGACGCTTCCTGTCTCGCCCGCCGCCCGCATGCGCGCGATCAGCTGGAACGCGCCGTACAGATTCGTGCCGGTGGAACCGCCCGCCCAGTGCAGCGTGCGCTCCTTCAACAGCCGGATCGCGGCGATCGAGCCGGCATCCGGGATGCGCAGCATCTCGTCGATCACGCTCGGCACGAACGAGGGCTCGACGCGCGGGCGGCCGATGCCCTCGATGCGACTCGGGCGTCCCGCCGGAGCGTCCGTCGTGCCGGCCCAGCCGTCGTAGAACGCCGAGCCCTCGGGGTCGACGACCGCGACCTGCGTCTCGTGCCTGCGGTACTTGACGTACCGGCCGAAGGTCGCACTGGTGCCGCCGGTGCCCGCCCCGACGACGATCCAGCGGGGGATCGGATGCCGCTCCTGCGACAGCTGGCTGAACACGCTCTCGGCGATGTTGTTGTTGCCGCGCCAGTCGGTCGCGCGCTCGGCGAACGTGAACTGATCGAGGTAGTGGCCGCGGCAGTCGCTCGCGAGTCGCCTGGCCTCGGGGGAGATGTCCTCCGCGCGGTCGACGAAATGGCAGCGGCCGCCGTAGAACTCGATGAGGTCGATCTTCTCCTGGCTGGTCGAGCGAGGCACCACGGTGATGAACGTCAGTCCCAGCATCCGCGCGAAATACGCTTCTGACACGGCGGTCGAGCCGCTCGACGACTCCACGAGCACTGAGTCCTCGGTGATGCGTCCGTTGACCAGACCGTAGAGGATCAGCGAGCGCGCGAGGCGGTGCTTGAGGGAGCCGGTCGGATGCACCGACTCGTCTTTCAGGTACAGGTCGATGCCCCACTGCGCAGGCAGCGGGAACAGATGCAGGTGCGTGTCGGCGCTGCGGTTGGCATCGGCCTCCAGCAGGGCGATCGCGGTGCTGGTCCAGGAGGTCATGATCTCGAGGGTACTCGGCGGGTCAGGCTGACGCGGCCTGCCGCAGCCAGCGTTCGACTCCGGCGATGTGCGCGGTCGTGAGCGAGGTCGCGAGCGCGGCGTCGTGCTGCGCGATCGCGTCGGCGATCGCGCGATGCTCCGAGAGCGTGCGCTCGACCGCGCCGCCTTCGGTGAGGCCGCGCCAGACGCGCGCGCGGAC
>JAEKKN010000030.1 GCA_019510305.1 Microbacterium sp. | reverse complement strand
GTGTTACGGAGAAACGTCTTCCATTGCACGAGGTCGCCGACCTCAAGCTCAACAGTCTCATTGAACGAGGACAGTGCCGACCGCAGATGCTTAGCGTATCTCTCGCTCCCCGCGTACGCGCGATAAGCCTTGAACTGCTCCTCGCGTGCCTGTTGCATCGCGATGTAGAAGTCTTCGATGCCCGTGCCCGTATCGAGCGTCTGGTCGCTGTCGACTGCAGACGTCTCGTCCTCGAACGATTCCGTCATGACACCTTCTCGTTGCGCTCGAACAGGACTTTCATCTTCATCTTGCTGTATCCGTGAGGGAGAAGGAACAAATCGTTCGACGGTGCACTTCCGTGGGAAAACAGAGCGTCGTAAACCGTGTCTCTGATCTCGACCGCTCGTTGATGCGAGGGGGCCGGGGTGGCGGGCAGCGGGGTCCCCAGCGCGCGCTCCCCGACTCGAGTTGCATGGAGGCGCTGCCTCTTCGATTCCAGTTGCACCTCGAACTCTTCCTCAGACTCCACGAGCTCCAGCAGGTGCACCGTCTCGGCGCGAATGAAATCGAGGGAGTACTCGTCTCGTTCTCCGTCGAAGCAGAGCGCGCGAGTCAGTTGATACTCAAGATCTGGTTGCAGCGGCAGGGCTGCGTAGAGTTCGTGAAGAACAGGAGCGTCACCACGTATGAGGTTCATGTGATCGAACAGAGCCTGATTCAATCCTCGCTCAAGGTTGTTGCGAAGCGCCCGGACCAACTCTGCAAAGGCCTCACGATGCCCGAACGAGGCGCGGAAACCGAGAGCAACCGCCTGCCAACCACCAAATTCGTAAGCGAGCTCGCCCACAGCGTTGCAGTCTTTGATGCGGTCGACGAACGTGCGCCCTGCCACCCAGATAGTGTCGCCGATATTGATCTCTGCGCGCCACGGCGTGCGATGGAAGGATGCCTGCGGGGAAGGCTGATACGGCACGAGATTGTCGCGAGTCCAGTCGAGCCCGGGCGCGACGAACGTGTCCCCGTCGATCTCGACGACGGGCTGTGCTTCCAGCAGATGGTCCTCAGAACCCGTGAGTTCTGCGACGAATCCGACAAGCGAAATGGTCACTCGTCTCCTCCTTCAACAAAGAATATCCTGCGCATCTAATCGCGTATGCGACCGACGGCAGCCGCCCTTCCCACGTCCACGAGTGATCAGAGTTGTGTTCGAGGTCCACCTCAGGCACCACATGAGAGGTGGGAGTCTCGGACCGAACATAACCGCCCCTGCTCTTGAACGCGCTGTCGATCCACTCGTCCTTCTCGGCGGCGTACGTAATGTCCCGCCGGGTCCAGCGCTCGATGATGCTCGCTCGTTCGGTCTCATCAAGTTCTTCGTGGGTCGCGATGTGTCCCTTGAGCATCCCTCCCGTGTCAAACGGGGTGACAGCCCAGTCCGCAGCACCGAACTCCGGCTGCGGATACACAGTGACAGATGCTGAGTAGTCCGGGTGAGGGCGTCCCACGAAGAAGTACACCTGGTGCTCCCAGCCGAGCACGTCTTCCGCTCGGTTTGTGTTTCCCCGTCCTGCTCCCAGCCGGTCATACTGCGCCGTCAAACGCAGGTACAGAACCTGAGGCCACTCCATCGGAGCATCCTTCAAGTCTTCGACCATCCCCTGAACCCATGATCCCCACGCCATAAATCCCTCCGGAGCATCACCATAGCGCGCGCCGAAGCGCGGCGCATACGTACCGTCTAGACTTCCAACAGGAGGGAGGTGTAGCTCATGGTTGGCGGACTCAAGTTCCAGCGGTACGATCTCGGCTTTCTCCCGCAGGGAGCCACAGTCGAGGTGACTCTGTCAACGGGGGCCAACGTTCGACTCATGACGATCTCTGACTACGAGAACTTCCGCAACCGTCGAGCTCACCGCTATCAGGGAGGTCTCGCACGACGTAGCCCTTTGAGCCTGACCGTGCCGGCTACCGGGCATTGGGTTATCACAATCGACCTCGATGGACTCGCCGCGACGACCGTGACGTCCCGCGTTCGGGTTCAACGTCCTGAGTGACCGCACTCCCAGTGTCACTCTTACTGATAGGACTGCCTCATGGCCACGCATCTCATCGGGTATGACCTGAACAAAGAGAAAAGCTACGACGACCTGATTGAGGCCATCAAGGGGCTCGGGTCGTGGTGGCATCATCTCGACTCCACGTGGATCGTGCGCAGCACGCTCACCGCGAAAGAAGTTCGAGACCACCTCCGACCGCATCTAGACGCCGACGATGAGCTGCTCGTCGTCGATGTGACGGGGCGGGCGCGCGCGTGGAGAGGTTTCAACAAGCGCGGAAGCGACTGGCTCCACAAGACTTGGAACTGACGGGCCTTTACGGGAGCGAGGCGCCCGCCCGGCTTCGCAAACGGAATGTCGGGTGGTCGCCGCGACGTGCTACAAAAGCTGGGCGCGCGTGCACCCTCGCCTCAGGCGCCTATGGGTCGACGTGCGCACCGGGTGGACCCGTTCCCGTGCGGTCGTCGACCACTGATGACACGGGGCCGGGTGTGACGTCCCCTGGAGCGGTGGAGATTCCGGCAGGGTTGCTCTCGTTGTAGACATGGGTGAGCCATCGTGCGATGGTCAGTGAGAACTGTCTAGGAATCTCAACGTAAGGACACAGCGCACGATGGCTCTTGACCAGTCTGCGCTCCTCGAGCTCGTCGGGGAACTGAAACTCACCGATGTCACCGACCGAATCCGGGTCGCGACGGAAACGCTCTACTAGGACCTGATCGACGCCGAGGCCGTGCGTTCATCGGCGCCGCCTCGTTCGAGCGCACCGCGGAGCGGACCACGCAACGCAACGGGACCCGTCCCCGCACTCTCACAACCACGGCGGGGGAGTTGGAGTTGCGGATCCCGAAGCTGCGACAAGGAAACTTCTTCCCGTCACTATTGGAGCGGTGCCGACGGGTCGATCGGGCCCTGTTCGCGGTCGTGATGGAGGCCTACGTCACGGCGTGAGCACGAGGAAGGTCGACGATCTGGTGAAAGCGCTGGGCGCGGACACCGGCATCTCGAAGTCCGAGGTCTCCCGGATCTGCGCGAACCTGGACGAAGACGTCGCCGCGTTCCGCGTCCGGCCGTTGGCGGACACGACGTATTCGTAGTTGTTCCTCGACGCGACCTTCTGCAAGGCGAGGGTCGGCCGGCGGGTGGTCTCGCAGGCGGTCGTCGTCGCGATCGGCGTCGCCGCGGACGGGCGCCGCGAAGTCCTCGGGTTCGAGGTCGGGGAGACCGAGTCGCAGCCGTTCTGGACGAGCTTCCTGCGCTCGTTGAAGGCCCGCGGCCTGGGCGGGGTGCGCCTCGTCATCAGCGACGCGCACACGGGCTTGATCTCCGCGATCGAGACCGTGTTCGCCCGGCGCCGCCTGGCAGCGCTGCCGGGTGCATTTCATGCGCAACCTGCTCTCGCATGTCCCGAAAGCTCCGGGGACGATGGTCGCATCGATCGTCCGCACAATCTTCGCGCAACCCGACACCGAGCACGTGTTCGGCCAGTTCCACGAGGCCGTCCGCATGCTGACCCGCTCGCACCCGAAGATCGCGGACATGCTCGAGGCGCGAAGGACGACATCCTCGCGTTCTGCGGATTCCCGCAACAGCACTGGCGGCCGATCTGGTCCACGAACCCGCTGGAACGGGTCAACAAGGAGATCAAACGCCGCACCGACGTCGTCGGCACGTTCCCGAACCCCGCCGCTCTCCTGCGCCTCGCCGGTGACGTCCCTCATCGAGCAACACGACGAATGGGACGGCGCCGACCGCCGCTACTACTCCGCACACTCCATGAAGCTCCTGCACGCCGAAACCGAGGAGGTGGCAATCCCGGAACTCAACGCGGCATAATCACAGAAGCTGATCCCGCACGGTATCGAGAAACTCCGCCACACAGCGGGACGTCACCGTCTGCCCGACTGGCTGCCCGGATACTGCGCCAACTCTTGGGACGCGACGGTCAGGCGGGCGCTGGCCGCTCTTCAGAGCTCCCTTGAACCAAGTACGACGATTGCGCGCCGGGATCGCGGGCGACGCACAACCGTCGTTCTGCGAGAGCGTCAGAGGACGTCGTCCTCGACCACCGTCCCGCGCGGGCGGTCGCGGCGGACGAGGAGGAGGATGAGCCCGATGAGGAAGGCGACGGCGCCTGCTGCCATCAGGATGTAGCCGATCATGTCGAGGTTCACGCCCTCGAGCTGGATGTCGAGTGCGAACGTGAGGATGGCGCCGATCACGAACAGCACGATTCCGGTTCCGATGGTCATTCGGGTACTCCTTTCGGAAGGGCGGCGCTGTGCCGCATCACGACGATGCCCGAGTTCTCGCGGCGCGGACAGGGCCTTGACAGGCGCCAGATCACGCGGGATACGGCTGTTCCCTCAGCATCTGCGCGAGATGGGCCGCGTTGGCCGCCGCGGTGGATGTCGCCTGCGCGACCTTCTCCGGAGTCTCGGACAGATCCTTGTAGTCGACGGTGTGCATGGCTTCGCCGTTCCAGTACACCGAGCCCTGTGCCGGCACCGTGAAGCCGACGTCGTTCAGAGCCTGGAACAGGATCGCCGCGACGTGATGGGCTCCGTCTTCGTTGCCGACGATCGCGGCGATCACGACCTTGCCGAACAGGGTGGGCCGACCGCTCTCGTCGGTCGCACCGAGTTCGGCGTCCAGGCGTTCCAGCACCTGCTGCGCGACGCTCGAATGCTGCCCCATCCACGTCGGCGTCGCGAGCACGAGGATGTCGGCTGCCAGGACTCGCGAGCGCAGATCGGGCCATTCGTCGCCCTGGCCCATGTCGGCCTGCACGCCGGGAAGGATGCGGTGATCGACGGCGCGGATGCGGTCTGCGCTCACGCCGTGTTCGGCGAGCGCTGCGAGGATCTGTTCGCCCAACACGTGGGTGCTCGAAGAGGCGGGGGAGGGCTTGAGCGTGCAGTTGATCATGAGTGCGGTCAGGGAAGTATCCATGACGGCACGGTAGGCACCGGGAGCGGCCCGCGCCCAGGGGGTTACGGGATGCGAGTCCGTGCGCTAACGACGACCGGTCCGTCGCCGGTCAAGCCCACTGTTCTCATAGGGGCGGGGGCGGATACTGGGGCGATGCCCGCTCAGCTCCCCGCTCGTTCCGGAGCCGTCGACCTCGTCCGCCTCATCGCGGTGGGGGCGATCGTCGCCGGGCACGCCTTCACGAAAGAAGTCACTCAGGACTGGCTGTACACCTGGCATGTCGCGGTGTTCTTCATCCTGACCGGATATCTCTGGAAGCCGGGACGGATGCTGAGCGCCGAGGTCTCACGACGAGCGCTGAGCCTCGGTCGACCGTACGTCGCCGCGTTCGCCGTGCTCTCGGTGGCGCTCGTCGTGGTGCGACCGGGCGACGCGATCACGACGATCGTCGGCGCCGCGGAGGGCGGACGCCACGCGCAGATGCCGTTCGTCACGTTGTGGTTCGTCTCGGCGCTGTTCTTCACGGCGGTGCTGTTCCGCCTGATCGAGCGGCTGCCCTATGCGCTGCAGTGGGCGATCGGCCTCGTCTGCGCCGTCATCGCATGGACCTGGCCGGAACCGCTCTCGCGCACGCCGCTCGGCATCGGCTACGTCGCGACCTGCCTCATCTACCTGCTGATCGGAGACGCGCTGCGCCGCGCGCGCGACCGGATCTCCCGTCCCCTTACCGCCGGCGCGATCTCGCTCGCGGTGGGCGTGGTTCTCGTCTCCGTCGGCTGGGCGGCGCCCCTGGACATCAAGCTCGGCGACGACGGCACGCCGGTGCTCTCGACCCTCGCGTCGAGCGCCATCTCGATCGGGCTGATCCTCGTCGCCGAGGGGATCGTGCGACCCGGCCGCTTCTCGAGGGCGTGCACGCTCCTGGCGCTGCCGCTGCTGACGGTGGTGCTGCTGCATCCGCTCGTCCTGTGGCTCGACATCTCGTCGTGGGCGCAGTTCGCGATCGGGATCGCCGTGCCTCTGGTCGTCGGCCTCGTGGCGCTGCGCACGCCCCTGTCCCCGTGGATCACGGGGCAGGAGCGCGTCGCGTGACGGGAGGCTACTGCGTGCGGTTCGCCGCGTAGTACTCGAGCAGCGCCTTCGTCGAAGGGTCCTGGGCGGCGACGGCATCCGCGTCGCCCTCGATCGCCGGGGCGATCTGCATGGCGAGCTGCTTGCCGAGCTCGACGCCCCACTGGTCGAAGGAGTTGATGCCCCAGATCGTGCCCTGCGTGAACGTGATGTGCTCGTAGAGAGCGATCAACTGACCGAGCACCTGCGGGGTGAGGGCCGGGGCGAAGATCGACGTGGTCGGCCGGTTGCCGGCGAAGGTGCGGGCGGCGACGAGCGCGCCCGTGGTGCCCTCGGCCTCGACCTCCTCTGCGGTCTTGCCGAACGCGAGCGCCTTGGTCTGCGCGAGGAAGTTCGCGAGGAAAAGGGCGTGCACGTCCTGGCCGCCGTCGGTCAGCGGATACGCCGGGTTCACGAACGCGATGAAATCGGCGGGGATCAGACGGGTGCCCTGGTGGATGAGCTGGTAGAACGCGTGCTGACCGTTCGTGCCGGGTTCGCCCCAGAACACCTCGCCGGTGTCGGTCGTGACGGGCGAGCCGTCCCAGCGGACCGACTTGCCGTTGGACTCCATGGTCAGCTGCTGCAGGTAGGCGGGGAAGCGGCTGAGCTGCTGCGCGTAGGGGAGCACCGCGTGCGACTGAGCGCCGAAGAAGTTGTTGTACCAGACGTTCAGAAGTCCCATCAGCACGGGAACGTTCTTCTCGAGCGGCGTGGCGCGCACGTGCTCGTCGACGGCGTGGAAGCCGGCCAGCAGATCGCGGAACACCACGGGTCCGAGCGCGATCGCGAGCGACAGCCCGATCGCGGAGTCGACGGAGTAGCGGCCGCCGACCCAGTCCCAGAAGCCGAAGGCGTTGACGGGGTCGATGCCGAAGGCGGCCACCTTGTCGAGAGCGGTCGAGACGGCGACGAAGTGGTGCGACACCGCGTCGGTGCGAGCCTCGTCGGAGTCGTCGATCGCACCGGCTGCGGCGAGCCCCGACCACAGCCAGTCCCGCGCCAGGCGCGCGTTGGTGAGCGTCTCGAGAGTCGTGAACGTCTTCGAGGCGACGATGAAGAGCGTGGTCTCGGGATCGAGATCCGCGGTCTTCTGCGCGAGATCGGTCGGGTCGATGTTCGAGACGAACAGGGCGTGGATACCGGCATCCGCATAGGGCTTGAGCGCTTCGTACACCATGACAGGCCCGAGATCGGAGCCGCCGATGCCGATGTTCACGACGTGCGTGACCTTCTTGCCGGTGATGCCGCGCCAGTCGCCGGACCGGACGCGATCCGCGAACACCGACAGCGAGTCGAGGACCCCCTGCACGTCGGCATCCACGTCCTGGCCGTCGACGACGAGGGCGGGCGAGCTGCCTGCCGGACGCCGGAGGGCCGTGTGCAGCACTGCACGATCCTCGCTCGTGTTCAGGTGCGCACCGGAGAGCATGGCCTGGTAGCGCTCGGTGACGCCGGTCTCCTCGGCGAGGCGCAGGAGAGCGGCGAGGACGTCGTCGGTCACCAGGTTCTTCGACAGGTCCACATGCAGGTCGGCCAGGGGAAGCGAGAGGCGCTCTGCGCGGTCGGGATCCGCGGCGAACCAGCCGCGCAGGTCGGGGGAGAACGAGTCGCGCAGGGTGGTGAGCTCGGACCAGGCGGCAGTGCGGGTCGGATCAACGGGAGCGTTCATGGCTCCACGCTACCGCGCACCGTCGCCGCGTCTGCGACCGATGACGACATAGACCTCACACCTGCGCCTGAACCGCTGAGAGGACGTCTGCGCCTGAACCGCTGAGAGGACGTCGCTCGAGTTCGCGGCGATCCCGCCGCCCTAGGATTGCCGTGATGGATGCGACCGCGTGAAAGCCACGATCTGCGGCCTGGCGCTGCTCGCCGCCGCCTACGTCGCGATGCTCATCACGAACGATCTCGGCATCATCCCCCTCCTGCTGATGCTGGTCGGCGGCTGGTGCCTCGGCTTCGCCTTCGTGAACCTGACGTTCGGGATGCGCCGCAACGGCCTCTTCCTGCACATCGCCGGTGCCGTCGTGATCTGCGCAGAGGGATTCGCGATGATCGAGTTCGGAGGCCCGCTGCTCGCAGCCCTTCCCGAGCCGGCCGGCGCAGCGCTCGTCGTCGTGCAGATGGCCGGGATCACCGCCGCGGGCTGGATCCTGCTCGGGCTGCTCAGCAGGGTGACGGATGCTCTCACCCGCCGCGAACGCAGGAACGCACCCACCCGGACGACCCCGCAGTGGGAACGCGACGAGGGCGGTGACGGCTCGTTCGTGAGCGTCAGGGCGATCCGGCTCCGTATGCGTCAGGTGACGGTCGCGATCGTCGGTGTCGTGCTCGCCGTCTCGGGCTTCGGGATCGCGCTGCTGATCGCGTTCGACGATGCCGTCTCGCACCTCGGTGCGCGGCTGTCGATCGTCCTCATCGGCATCGTGCTCGGCCTCCCCGCCTACGCCGCGCTCAGCACCGTGCTGCGCCGGCGCACCGAGGAGTGCACGATCGCTTTCGGGAACGACGAGGTCCGCCTCACGGTGGGGGAGTCGGCATCCGTCATCCGCTTCTCGGATCTCGAGCACCTGCGCTGGCGAGGGGGCAGCGACTACGCACGCGTCGAGCTGCGGGGGAGAGGCGTCGATCTCTCGCTGTTCATCGGCCTCGCGAAGCCTGCGCCAGGACGCACCGCAGAGCTCCCACCGTTGCCCCGCCGGGTCTTCACCCGACTGGAGCGGGTCGGTCTCGTCGTCACGCGCTCGCGCCGCGGCGATGTCGTGACCTTCAGCCGCACGGTATCCTGATAACTGCCCGCAACGACAGGAGCCCCCGTGATCCTCAGCCTCATCTTCTTCCTGATCCTCTTCCTCGGAGGAATCTGGCTCATGGGCTTCGCGCAGTCGATCGCCGACTTCCAGGGGCTCGTGTTCGTGGCGGGTCTGCTCGTCGTGTCGCTGTCGATCGCGTTCCTGATGCGCGCCGGCAAGAACGACGCCACCCGCCGCAGCGACAACTGGTCGGGCAACCCCACCGAGTGACGCTCAGCGCCTCTTCGCGAGGCGCGCTTCGAGGTTCGCCTTCACGGCGGGCCACTCCGGCTCGATGATCGAGAACTCGACGCTGTCGCGCAGTGCGCCGTTGCGGTAACGGCTCATGGCCCGCATCACGCCGTCCTGCTTGGCCCCCAGGCGCTCGATCGCGGCGCGCGACTGGAAGTTCACCCACTGCGTCGTGAGACCCACGCGGAACACACCGAGCGTCTCGAAGGCGTGCTGCATGAGCAGCAGCTTCGACTCCGCGTTCGTGCCGGTGCCGTGAGCGGAGGGGCGATTCCAGGTGTACCCGATGTGCAGACGAGGGACGTCGGGTCCGAAGTCGTAGAACGAAGTCAGACCCAGCACGCGGCCGGATGCATCGAACGCCGTGAACGGCACCATCTCGTCGGTCGCGATGAGAGAGATCCGGCGCTCGACCTCGGCCGCCACACCGTCGGGCGACGGCACCGAGGTGTACCAGGCGTTCTTCCACAGGTCTCCCTCGGTCACGGCGTCGATCAGGCCGTCGACGTGCGAGTGATCGAGCGGGCGCAGTTCGACGAGGGAGCCGGTGAGGGTGACGGGTGCGGGGGAGACGAGGAATGCCATGAGGCCATTCAAGCAGGGCCGAGCGCGGACCTGCTCAGGCGGCGCGGTCGCGCTCGAGCAGGCGCCGGAAGGCGAACACGAGTTCTACGGTGACACCGAGATCGAAGGCGATGCTCGGGGCGTGCGGACCGCGAGCGGCCTCGGCGGAAGCGTAGGCGGCGGGTGCGATCAGAAGCTGCGCCGCCCACTCATCTGCTCGCACCTCTTGTCGGTCGCGGGCGGCCGCGTCGTCGGCGGGAACGTGGCCGAGGACGGCGTGCGCCAACTCGTGCGCGAGGACGCTCCGCGCCGTGCGTTCGCTCATCCCCGGACTGATGCGGATCGTGCGCGACCGTGGATCGAACCCGCCGGGCGTCGGACCTGCACACTCGATCAGATGTAGACCGTGCTCTTCTATGAGTGAGAAGAGCTGATCCATGAGTGCCTCAGTCGTACAGGTCGTCGGTGTCGCGGTCGTGGAAGAGCCGCGATTCGAAGGCGACCTCGGCAATATCATCTCGCTCGCCGCGGACATCGGTCCGACGAGAGGGGGGGATGACGGACACGGGTTGCCGCGCGTCGTCCGAACGGAGCCGTTCCTCTGCGCGGGCCATGACGACGTGCGGTTCGATGTCGAACGCTCGGCACACTCGGTAGAGGACGGGAACCGGAATCGCCCGCCTGCCGGTCACATAGTTGTCCAGAACGCTGCGCGCGACGCCGATCTCTCGGGCGGTCGCCGCGATACTGCTTCCTCCTGCGGCGATCTCTGCACGCAGCTGACGGCCGACGGCGGCGTTGAACAGCTCACCTGGTGTCTCCATCTGTGTCACGATAGCACCGCTGCGACTCCAGGATGCCGTCATACTGGTCACTGAACGCCTTGATCGCATACGTCTGGCGCGATAGTGTCGTCAGGTGACGACAGAAGCGCGACGTGTGGTGGCATTGTCGGTCGCGTCCGCACTGATGCGTGCCGAGCGCTCGAGCCGGTGGCTCGCAGCGCGCTCCGGGATCGCGCTCTCCGACCTGGAGCGGAAGCTCGGCCTGGAGGCCGACTTCACCGTCGCTGATCTGGCCGACATCGCCGACGCGCTCGGGGTCGCGGTGGCGGACTTCGTACCGCCTGTGCGTGCGGAACGGGAAGAACAGAGGTGATTGCCGAGGAGCGATCGCCTTCGAGGATCGTGGCGCTGGTGCCGCGGAGGGGGAGGGCATGGCTGCGCGCGTTGGGGATCCGCGCAGCTCCACGGGGATGCGGTCGGAGGCGTGCTGGGGACGCCTCTGACCGCATCAGCCGGGTAGCGTGGCCATATGAAGACAGTCCCGTTCGGCACCGCCACCGCCCCCGCCGTCATCTCCGGCATGATGCGCATCGACAGCAAGACGGATGCGGAGATCCGCTCGCTGTACGACGCGGCCCGCGGCGCGGGGATCGACTTCTTCGACCACGCCGACATCTACGGCGGGCGCATGCACTACTGCGAGGAGCGGTTCGCCGAGGCGCTGCAGCTGAGCGGCGCCGAACGCGAGCAGGTCGTGCTGCAGACCAAGTGCGGCATCGTGCCCGCTCAGGGGATGTTCGACTTCTCGTACGAGCACATCATGACGCAGGTCGAGGGATCACTGAAGGCGCTGCGGACCGACTACATCGACGTGCTGTTGCTGCACCGACCTGACGCACTCGTCGAACCGGAGGAGGTCGCTCGGGCCTTCGACGAGTTGGAGACGTCGGGCAAGGTCCGCGCCTTCGGCGTCTCGAACCACACGCCGCGGCAGATCGACCTGCTGCAGACCGCGGTGCGGCAGCCGATCGGTGCCAACCAGCTGCAGCTGTCGATCACGCACGCGTCGATCATCGCCCAGCCGGTCGCCGCGAACATGGCGAGCGAGGATCAGAGCGTGGTGCGCGACGGCGGCGGCATCGTCGAGTACTGCCGCATCAAGGGCATCACGGTGCAGGCATGGTCGCCCTTCCAAGGCGGATTCTTCACCGGCGTGTTCCTCGGCAACCCCGAGTACGCCGAACTCAACACCGTCATCGACCGGCTCGCGGCATCTCACGGCGTCACGCCGATCGCGATCGCGACCGCGTGGATCACGCGTCATCCGGCGAAGATGCAGGTCGTGCTCGGCACCACGACGCCCGAACGGGTGCAGGATGCCGCGGCCGGCGCCGACATCGAGCTGACCAGAGCCGAGTGGTACGAGCTGTTCCGGGCCGCAGGACACCTCCTCCCCTGAACCGGCGGGCGTCGTCTAGCCTGAACCTATGCCGTTCCTGTTCTCGCTTCTCGTCATCGCCCTGATGATCGGTGCGCTGATCGACATCATCACGCGTGACGACTCGCAGGTGCGCTTCCTGCCCAAGATGGCGTGGCTGATCATCGTGATCCTGCTGCCGCTCATCGGCAGCCTCCTGTGGTTCGCGATCGGCCGGGAGTACGCGGAGGCGGGGATCCGGCTCCCGCGCATGGCCCGACGCGAGCAGCATCCGCCTCGCACCGCGGCGCCTGCGGCGCCTGCCGTCCCCGTCGACACGCGCACCACCGAGCAGCAGATCGCCGACCTCGACCGCGAGATCGAGGAATGGCGGCTACGCGAGGAGATCGAGAAGCGCAAACGCGACTCGACCGACAGCTAGCGGTCGAACGACTCCCTGACTGCGGCTTCCAGCGTCGGATAGCGGAATTCGAAGCCGGCTGCGGTGAGCTTCTCGGGCAGCACCCACCGGCTCTTGAGGATCAGCTCGGTCTCGGTGCGGATGCCGATCGCGCCGATCTCGAGCATCCATCGGGGCATCGGCGGCCCGATGCGGGACCCCAGCACCGCGCGCACCGTGGCCATGAAGGTCGTGTTGTCGACCGGGTTCGGGGATGCCGCGTTCACGGGGCCGTCGAGCTCCGGATGCTCCTCCAGGAAGTCGATGATGCGCGCGACGTCGTCGACGTGCACCCAGCTGAACCGCTGTCGACCGCGTTTGGCGCCGGGCAGATGCGCGGTGCCGGCCGCTCGCCGGGCCCTGCTCACCGGCCACCATCCGTCGTGCTGGGCTCCGCCGAGGCCGAGTCGCGCGAGATTCCTCAGCGGACCGAGGACGCCGCCGTGGCCGAGCACGATCGTGCTGCGCAGTGCCACGCGGCGGGTCGTGGGCAGGTCGTCGGCGAACAGCGCCTTCTCCCAGGCCTTCGCGACCTCGACGGAGAACCCGGTGCCGATCTCGCCGGTCGACTCCGTCATCGGACGATCCTCGGCGTGGCGGTAGATCGTCGCGGTGGAGGAGTTCACCCACACCGCGGGCGGGTTCTCGGCTCTCGCGATCGCCCCGCTCAAGGCCTTCGTCGTGTCGAGACGCGAGCGGAAGATCTCGGCGCGATTCTCTGCCGTGTATCGGCAGTTCACGCTCTTGCCGGCCAGACCGATCACGAGCGAGGAGCCGTCGACGGCTCGATCGATCGCGTCCTGATCACCCCAGGCGATGTCGGCGTTCGATCGCGAGATCGTCACGACCTCGCGTCCTGCTTCGCGCAATCGGGGCAGCAGGTACTGCCCCATGAATCCGCTGGAGCCGCCGATCACGACGCGTCCTGTGTTCACGGCGATGCCTCCTCGAGGCGATAGGAGAAGGAGCCGCGATACTCGTACACCCGGCCGATCAAGGGAATGTCGACGGTGAGCGCCACGCGCTGCCGGTCGATCTCGTCGTCGAAGCGCTCGCTGAGGCGGACGACCGGCGAGAGCAAGCGCGGAGCCCGCAGTCGAAGCCGGCCGAGACGGATGCCGACGGCCCTGCTCGTGAGGGCGAGCGTGCCGCCCTGCACATCGACGTCGAAGCATGCGGCGACCAGCGCGGGTTCTCCGAGCTCGTCGACGACGCGGCCGTGGCGGGTCACCGCGACGGCGTCGTGCATCGTCCAGGAGCCGCGGGCGAAGTGGAACTCACGTGTGCCGATCGCGCGAGAGGCCACCGTGCGGTTCACCACACGGAACGGCACGTCGTGCTCACCGCAGGCCGCGACCACACCGCGCCGCTCGAGCAGGCGAAGGAACGGCCACAGCCAGCGCCGAGTCGTTCCCACGTACGAGAAGACGCCCTCGCCGACGCCGACCTTCCCCTCCGGGATCGGCTGGACGTAGGCGCGCAGACGCGGGTGCAGCTCATCGATCCGGTCGCCCAGCGCCCTGGCATACGGAGACTGTGGAACGTTCCTCACGGTCAGGCGGCGGACTCGCGCAGCTTGACCAGGCGCTCGTGTCCTGTCTCCTCGAGCTCGGCGATGTCGCCTCGCGATTTCAGGAAGTCCGAGAACGAACGGTAGCCGAGGGCCTTCTCGCTGAACGAGGGGTCCATTCGGCGCATGTGCGTCTTGACGGCCGAGCTGTGCAGCCACTCGTCGGCATCGGTCTTGTCGTGGCCCAGGCGCAGAGCGCGCTGCAGAAGTGCCGTGGCTTCGCCCTGCTCATCGAGGGCAGGCGGCACGGCGGAGGCTGCGGCCGTTGCGGCCTTCGTCCGCGACCTGCTCTTCGGGGCGGTCTTCGTCTTGGCGGCGGGTTCGGGCTCCGGCTCGGGGACGATCGCCGGCTCGACGACCGCGACCGGCGGTGCAGCCTTCGTGGGCCGCACCACGCCGGGCAGGGAGTCGTACGACTCGAACTCGTCGCAGGCCGCAGCCAGGGACTTCGCCGTGGAACCGGCGACGCCGACACCGATCACGTAGCGGCCGAGTCGCTTGCAGCGCTGTGCGAGCGGCACGTAATCGCTGTCGCCGGCGACGATCACGACGTGGGTCAGGTCGGGCAGCCGGAACATGTCCTCGACGGCATCGACCGCCAGACGGATGTCGGCGCCGTTCTTCGCGTACGCGGCAGCGGGGAACAGCTGCACCAGGTCGACGGCGCGGGCCACGAGCTGCGAGCGGTACTCGGCGTTCACGGGTGAGGACCAGTCGGCGTAGGCGCGAGTGAGCACGAGTGTGCCGAAGGAGGCCGCGTAGTCGATGATGGCGCCGACTTCGATCATCGCGCCCTTCAGGCGCTCGACGACTTCGGGATCGTTCGGATGCTCTGTGATGCGCTGACGGTCCTTGCCGTAGGAATTGCGGCCGTGGACGCGGTCGTACCAGGAGATGACGATGTTGTCGAAGTCCAGGTAGACGGCGACGCGGGCGTCTGTGGTCTCAGCCATTGTCGGCCTCCTCGCTCGGGTACCGCACGCCGATCTGCGCTCGGATCTCGTCGAGCGTGCCCATGATCGCCACGCTCTCGGCGACCGGCAGCACGTCGGAGTCGAGCGAGCCGTCGGCGATGTAGCGCTCGGCGGCCAGCGCCTGATACTCCATGCCCCGCCCGGCCACCTCGTCGGAGGCGAACTCCTCGACGACCGTGCCGTCCGGCAGGGTCACGCGGAAGGTCGTAGGGGAGTACCACACGCGATCTATGTCGATCCGGGCCTCTGTCCCCACGATGCTCGCGGCGTTCGGACCCGCTCCTCGAGACGAGGAGAGCGTGGTCGACACTGCGCCTGTGCGATGCGTCATGACCGTGGCCACTTCGGCATCCGCTCCCGTCTCGATCAGACGGCCCACCGCCTTCACCGTGGTCGGAGCACCGAGGATGTCCCACACGAAAGAGATGGGGTAGATGCCCAGATCGAGCAGGGCGCCGCCGCCGAGTTCGAGCGCATTCAGACGATGCTCCGGATCGGAGGGGAGGAGCTGGGTGTGGTCGGCGCTCACCGCGCGGATCTCACCGAGGGTTCCAGCGGCGATGATCTCGCGGATGCGGATCATGTGCGGAAGGTAGCGCGACCACATGGCCTCCATCACCAGCAGACCGCGCTCGGCGCCGAGCCGCTGCAGGTCCTCGGCCTCTGAGCGGTTCAGCGTGAACGCCTTCTCGACGAGCACGTGCTTGCCGGCCTCGAGCGCCAGACGCGCGTTCTCGTGATGCATCGGGTGCGGCGTCGACACGTAGACGATGTCGACGTCCGGGTCGGCGACCAGCGCCTCGTAGGAGGCATGAGCGCGGGGGATCTCGAAGCGCGCCGCGAAGGCATCCGCCGATTCCTGTGAGCGCGAGCCGACCGCGACCAGATCACGCCCCGCGGTGCGGAGGTCGGATGCGAACGCGCCGGCGATGCCGCCGGTCGCGAGGATTCCCCAACGAAGACCAGTCATGGTCTCAGCGTAGTTGTTCAGCCGACGGCGAGTGCCTGATCGAGATCGGCGATGATGTCGCGCGGATCTTCCAGACCGGCCGACAGCCGGATCGTGTTCAGGGAGATGCCGGCAGCGGCTCGCTGCTCGGCGTTCAGGTGCGAGTGCGTCATCGAAGCGGGGTGGGCGACGAGGCTGCGCGCGTCGCCGATGTTCGCGACCAGGCGCACGACCTTCAGACTGTCGATGACGCGCGCGACGCGCTGCTGCGTGCCCTCGTCCTCCGCGCCCGCCAGATCGAAGGAGAACACCGAAGGGACGCCGCTCGGGAGGTACCGGGTCGCGAGGTCGTGCCAGCGGTTGCCCGCGAGGCCGGGGTGGTTCACATGGGAGACCGACGGATGCTGCGCCAGGAACTGCGCGACGGCGAACGCGGTCGACGACTGGCGCGCCACCCGCAGGTCGAGCGTCTCGATCCCCTGAAGGATCTGCCAGGCGTTGAAGGGCGACAGTGAGGGGCCGAGGTCGTGCACGTACTTGGACTTCACGAGCGCGGCGAACGCCTGCCCGATGCCGAAGCGTTCCCACAGCACGAGACCGGGAACCCTCTTGTACTCGGCGGTGAACTGGGGCCAGCGCTCGGGCTGCGCGCCGAAGTCGAAGGTGCCCTGGTCGACGACTACACCGCCGAGCGAGGTGCCGTGACCGGAGAGGAACTTGGTCGCCGAGTGCACGACGAAGTCGGCGCCGTGCTCGCCCGGGCGGACGAGATAGGGAGTGCCGACGGTGTTGTCGATCACGAGGGGGACGCCGGCATCGTGCGCGATGTCGGCGACCAGACGGATGTCGAGCACCTGCGCGACCGGGTTCGCGACCGATTCCGCGAACAGGGCGCGCGTCTCAGGACGGATCGCGGCGCGCCAGGCATCCGCGTCGTCCTGGTCGACGAAGGTCACATCGATCCCGAAGTCGTCGAAGGTGTCCTGGAACAGGTCGACCGTGCCGCCGTAGAGCTGGTTCGCCGCGACGATGTGTCCGCGGACTCCGACGATCGCGAGCAGGGAGACCGCGACGGCGGCCTGGCCGGAGGCCACGGCGACGGCGGAGACACCTCCCTCGAGCGCGGCGACACGCTCCTCGAGCACCTGCTGGGTCGGGCTGGCGTTGCGGCTGTACAGATTGCCGCTCTTGCGCAGAGCGAACAGATCGGCGGCGTCGGCGAGCGAGGCGAACTGGAACGCGGCCGTCTGGTAGATCGGGGGGACGGCGCTGTTCTGCGGCGTCCCGGGGACGTAGCCGGCCTGGATCTGCTGGGTCGCGAACTCGCTCATCAGACCATTGTCGTGACCCCGGCCGGTCCGGCTCGGCGTATGTCGAACTGTTGCGCCCGGGGGAATAGGCGCCGCTACCGGCCGAGGAACTCCGCGACGGTGTCGAGGGCGGCGGCGTGCGCCTCGAGATGCGGGAGGTGCGCGACATCCCCCAACTCCACGAGCTCGGCGCCGGGAACGGCCGCCGCCACCTGCTGGGAGTTGCGGCGGACGTGCGCGAGGTCGAGGTCGCCGACGAGCACGAGCGTCGGCACGGCGATCTCGTCCAGGCGCTTCCAGGCGTCATCCGGCACCAGCTGTTCGCCGGGGTCGGGGGCGTGGAGGGCTATCCCGTTCATCGCCAGGAAGAGCTCTCTGGCGCGAGGCGCTGCGCGCCCAGGGCGATCAGGTCCGTCGAGCCAGACGATCGACTCCAGACGGTTCACTTCTTCGAGATCGCCCGCGGCATCCGCTTCGTCCATCTGCCGGTCGAGCTCGGCCACGATCGGATCGAGCACCGGTGCCGGTGCTCCACCGACTGCCGGTGCGATCAGCACCAGAGCCGCCACCCGATCCGGGTGCGCGAGTGCCAGGTCGATGGCGGTGCGGCCGCCCATCGAGCATCCGATGACGATGGCCCTGTCGATGCCGAGACCGTCCAGCACCGCAGCAGCGTCCGTGACCGGCGACCATCCGTCCTCGGTCTCGTATGCGGTCTCTCCATAGCCGCGAGCGTCGTATCGGATAGCGCGCATGCCGTCGCCGATGCGGGCGATCAGCGGCTCCCAGGAACTCCGGTCGGTGACGCCGGCGTGGATCATCAGCAGTGCGTCGCCGTCACCGGTCGCGTCGACCACCAGCCGGGCTCGTCCGGAGGGGATGCTGTGGCGGGTCACGGGACGAGGATGATCTTCCCGTCGGCGGCGTGCGACTCCACGAGCTCGTGCGCGCGCCCGGCCTCGGCGAGCGGCAGCTCGGGCCCCAGCTCGATCGTGAAATCCCCCGAGGCGATGAGGGCGATGGTCGCTGGGAGCGCCTCCGCACGCCAGGCGAGCTCCTGCTCGCTGAGGGGCACCGGCGAGCCGCCGGAGAAGGCTCGGATGCCGAAGGATGCCGCATCCGGACCTCGGACGATCGTGGCGATGCGCTCGCGATCAGCGACCAGGGCGAGCGACGTCTCGATCGCCTCGTCGGTACCCGCGCCGTCGAGGGCAACGGTGACGCCGCCGGGGGCGGCTTCGCGCACCCGCTCGAGCAGCCCCTCGCCGTAGGCGATGGGGATCGCGCCGAGTTCGCGGAGCTGCTCGTGCCGGGCGGGGCTCGCGGTGGCGATGACCGTGGCACCCCAGGCGACGGCGAACTGCACGGCGGCCTGGCCGACCGAGCCGGAGCCTGCATGCACGAGCAGGACGTCGCCGGCCTTGACGCCCAGCGACTTCAGGCACTGGTACGCCGTGCCGGCGGGGATGCCGATGCCGGCGCCCTCGGACGCCGTTACGGAGTCGGGAAGAGCCGCGAGGTTCGTGGCCGGTACGGCGAGGTGAGACGCATAGGTGCCCACCGTGTCGCGGATCGCGACCCGATCACCGACGCTGTACGAGTCCACGCCTTCACCGAGCGCCTCGATCACACCGGCGCCGTCGAACCCGACGCGCCGCGGCTCGACGATCGGCGGGGATGGGCGCTTTCCGGCGCGGATCTTCGCGTCGATCGGATTGACTCCGGCCGCCTCGATGCGCACCACGACCTCGCCGGGAGCGGCGAGGGGATCGGGGATCTCGGTCAGGTGCAGGACGTCGGGAGAGCCGATTTCGGTGTACACGATCGCGCGGGCCATGATGACAAGGCTAATCGCGTTTCGTCTCTGCGTTTCGTCTCGCTTCGCTCGCTCAACGACCGGGTTCGTGCTGAACTACCGGTTCGCGCTCAACGGCCGGCGTACTCAACGACCGGCGGGGGCGAGGGCCTTCGTGATCCGCTGAGGTGACACCGGCTGCGCCGTGCCCAGACGCTGGGCGAACACGCTCACCCGGTACTCCTCGAGCAGCCATCGCGTCTCGACGATCGCCGGAGATGCGCCGGCGACGAGCGGGATCGTGCCTCCGGCCTCGTCGTATGCCCTCACCATCCGCTCGAACTCGCTCATGCGCGTGCGGTCCTTGCCCGGCTCGTTCGCGAGTGTCTTCAGACGATCGATCATGCCGTCGAGGTAGCGGGGGAAGTGCGCCAGTCGGTCGACACCGGCTGCCGAGATGAACCCCGGGTGCAGAAGCCCTGCGAGCTGCGTGCGGATGTCGTTCAGCGGCCCGAGCAGGGCGAGCGAGTTCTGCGACTTGATGCCGCGCTCGACCTCGCGCGATTTCGTGAGGATGCGGGCGACCAGGGAGACGCAGGCGAAGAGCTCGTCGACCAGCGTGGCCGAGACGGCATCCCGCGCCTGCTCGAAAGCGGCCTGGGTCCGGATAATGGAGCTGGGTCCCTGAGCCTGTCGAAGGGCGAGAGACCGCTGGACGACTGCCCGACGGCAGTCCTCGAGAAGCGCGGCCGCATTCTGATAGGGAGAAGCCGCGAGCGCGAGCTTCTCCTGGCTGGTCAAGTGCTCCTGCACATACGAGGTGGGCGACGGCACGTTCAGCAGCACGAGCCGCAGAACGCCGTCACGGCTCGCCGCCGCCGCAGCATCCGCCGTCGCCTCGACGCGCACCGAGACGCTCTTGACGTCGTCGACGATCGCAGGATAGCCGCGCACCACGCCGCCGGCGACCCGGGTGTCGAGCACCTCGGGGAGATCGCCGAACGTCCAGGCGGTGAGGCCGGAGCGTTCGATGGACGCGGTGGACGCCACGGCGAGGGCAATGCGTTTCGTCTCGCTGCGCTCGCTCAACGACCGGTTCTTGTCCAGAGATCGCGCCACGCTCGACCGAGCCCGGTCGGAGAGCCGTGCCTGGAGCTCGCCGAGGTCTCGACCGGCGCCGGCCACGCGCCCGCGCTCGTCGACGGCGCGGAAGTTCATGCGCAGGTGGGCGGGCACCCGCTCGTCGTCGAAGTCGCTCGCGGCGACGAGCTGATTCGCGAGCGGCTGGATGAGCTTCGCCAGCGCCTCCTTGAGCGTGCGCGGTGGTGTGCCGTCGTGCGACTCCGGGCCCTCGCCGGCAAGCGCCTCGCCGAACTTCTCGGCCCAGTCGGCCGCCGGCACGACATGGCGCCGGATCGCCTTCGGCAGGGCGCGGAGGAGGCCTGTGATGAGCTCGGCCCGGAGCCCCGGCACCTGCCAATCGAATCCTCGGTCCTCGATCTGGGCGAGCAGGGCCAACGGCACGACGACGCTGACTCCGTCATCCGCCGCACCCGGGTCGAAGCGGTAGGCGAGTCCGAGCACCTGGTCGCCCTGCGTCCACCTGGTGGGGAATTCGCTCTGATCGGCGCGCTCGTCATCGTCGACGAGGTCGCTCTCGCGCATCACGAGCATCTTCGGCGTGGCCGTCAGCGCCTCGCGCCACCATTTCTCGAAGGAGCGGACGTCGAACACCTCGGCCGGGATGCGCTCATCGTAGAAGCGGAAGACCGCTTCGTCGCCGGCGAGGATGTCGCGACGGCGCTCGCGCTCCTCGAGCTTCTCGAGTCTCTTGCGCAGCTCGGCGTTGCTGCGCCAGAACGCGCTGACCCTCTTGTCGATGCGGGACGGATCCCATTCGCCTTCGACCAGTGCGTGCCGCAGGAACAGCTCGCGGGAAGCCGCCCGGTCGATGCGCGCGAACTGCACGCGGCGGCGGGGGATGATCTCCACTCCGAACAGGGTCACCTTCTCATAGGCGACCGCGGCTCCTGCGTCCTTCGACCAGTGCGGCTCGGTGACCTGCCGCTTGGCGAGGTCGCCCGCGAGAGACTCCGCCCATGCCGGATCGATCGCGGCGACCGTCCGCGCGAAAGTGCGCGAGGTCTCGACGATCTCGGCTGCCATCACCGCCTGCGGGCTCTTCTTGCGGAGTCCTGAACCGGGGAAGATCGAGAAGCGGATGCCGCGGGCTCCCCGGTACTCGGCGATCCTGCGCTTCGCGTCCTTGGGCGGCGTCTTGCTCTGCCCTCTGGCGGGCGCGCTGCGCTCGTCGAGGATGCCGATCTGCGACAGCAGTCCCGACAGGAGCGCCCTGTGGATCGCATCAGGATCCACCGCACCGGTCGTTCTGGGATTCTTCACGAGGCTCTGCAGCTGGCGGTGCACGTCGAACCACTCCCGCACGCGGACGTAGTTCAGGTGCTCACTGCGGCACATGCGCCGGAAGGCGCTGGAGCCGAGCTCCTTCTGCTGTTCGCGCAGGTGGTTCCACAGGTTGAGCAGCGTGAGGAAGTCGCTCGTCGGATCGACGAAACGGGCGTGCATCCGGTCGGCCTCGTCGCGCACGCCCTGCGGGGCCTCGGCGGAGGGGCGCTCGCGGACGTCCTGGATCGAGAGTCCGGCGACGATGGGCAGCACGTCTCTGAGAACAGGGGCCGCTGAGCCTGTCGATGAGCGAGACGCCTCGACGATCATCCGTGCGAATCGCGGGTCCATCGGCATTCGCGCGATGTCGCGCCCGATGCGGGTGAGCCGATGCGCCGGCGTACCTGATACCGCCGAAGCGTCGCTCGTCACCGCGCCGAGCTCGCCGAGCAGGTCGAGGGCGGCCTTCACGCCGCGCGAGTCGGGGGGAGTGAGGAACGGGAACTCCGTGATGTCACCGAAGCCGAGCGACAGCATCTGCAGCACGACCGAGGCGAGCGAGGTGCGCAGGATCTCGGGCTCGGTGAACTCGGGGCGCCCTGCGAAATCGTCTTCGCCGTACAGACGGATCGCGATTCCGTCGCTGGTTCGACCCGCTCGACCGGAACGCTGATTCGCCGAGGCCTGCGACACGGGCTCGATCGGCAGGCGCTGCACTTTGGAGCGGTTGCTGTAGCGCGAGATGCGGGCGGTGCCGGTGTCGATCACATACTTGATGCCCGGCACCGTGAGGCTCGTCTCGGCGACGTTCGTGGCGAGGACGACCCGACGGCGGAGCCCGGCGACCGCAGAGCGCTCGAACACCCTGTGCTGTTCGGCGGCGGAGAGCCGGCCGTACAGCGGCAGCACCTCGACGGGCGCGGTGTGCGAACGATACGCGCCACGCACGGCGTCCGCCGCGTCGCGGATCTCGGCCTCACCAGGAAGGAAGACCAGTACGTCGCCCGCCGCTTCGCGATCGAGCTCCTGCAGGGCCTTCACGATCGCGGTCACCTCGTCGCCCGGTTCCTGATCGCCGCCCCGCGACGGGCTCAGAGATGCTGTCGACTCGTCATCGACCAACGGGCGGTATCTGATCTCGACGGGGTACGTGCGTCCGGAGACTTCGATGACGGGGGCGGGCCGTCCCGTCGAGTCCGCGAAGTGCTTCGCGAAGCTCTCCGGGTCGATCGTGGCCGACGTGATGATGAGCTTGAGGTCCGGCCGCTCCGGCAGGATGCGAACGAGGTAGCCGAGCAGGAAGTCGACGTTCAGCGAGCGCTCGTGCGCCTCGTCGATGATGATCGTGTCGTAGCGGCGGAGCAGCCTGTCGCGGTGGATCTCGTTCAACAGGATGCCGTCGGTCATCAGCGCCACGCGGGTCTCGTCGGAGACCTGGTCGGTGAAGCGCACCTTGTAGCCGACGAGACCGCCCAGATCGACCTGCAGCTCCTCGGCCACGCGCTCGGCGATCGTGCGGGCGGCGAGCCGGCGGGGCTGGGTGTGCGCGATCCGCTCGCGTCCGAGGTCGAGGCAGATCTTCGGCAGCTGCGTCGTCTTGCCGGAGCCGGTCGCGCCGGCGACGATCACGACCTGGTTGTCGCGGATCGCGTCGGCGATCTCTTCCCGGGCTGCGCTGACGGGCAGCTCAGGGGGATAGGTGATCACGGGAGAAGACATAGCCCTCCATCGTATGCCGGGATCGAGCGCATACGATCGTCGGATGACGAGAGCGCTGCACTGGTTCCGCGAGTTCGGACGTCCCCCGCGGATCCTGGGGCTGGATGTCGCCCGTGGCCTCGCGATCCTCGGCATGGCGGGAGCTCACATCGGGGAGACGGGGTCGTTCGACCCGTTCGACCCGTCGACGTGGTCGTCGCTCGTGCACGGGCGCTCGTCGATCCTGTTCGCGGTGCTCGCAGGCGTCTCGATCGCGCTGATGACCGGACGCAGCGACCTGCCGGACCCTGCGCGAATCCCGAGCCTGCGGCTGAACCTCGTCGGACGCGGAGCCGTGATCTTCGTGATCGGACTCGTCCTGGAGATGTTCGGCACGCCGATCGCGGTGATCCTCACGCTGTACGGTCTGCTCTACGTCGCGGTGATCCCGTTCCTCCGCTGGCGTCCGTCGTCTCTGCTTCTCGCGGCGGCCGTGTTGGCGGTCGCAGGACCGCCGCTGCTCGCGCTCGTGACGGCGCTGACGCTGCACCCTTACGGAGCCGGGATCGGTTTCGTGCTCTACGGCTCGTATCCCATCACCGTGTGGATGGCGTTCGTGCTGGGTGGCATGGCACTCGGGCGCCTGCGCGTCGAACAGGCCGAGACCGCGGCGATCGCACTCGGTGCGGGCGTCGGACTCACGGTCATCGGATACGGCCTGGGAGCGGTGGGGATGGTCGCCGGGATCGGCACGCCCCAGGGCGCCGGCGGGTCGGGAGAGGGCGGCTGGGGTGCGTATCCGCAGGCGCTGGCAGATGCCGATCCGCTCGGGGCCGTGCTCGCCTCGGTCTTCGCGGTCGACCCGCATACAGGCGGCGTCGCCGAGATCCTCGGCTCCGGGGGCTTCGCGCTCGTGGTGATCTCGCTGTGCCTGCTGCTCGCCCGACCTCTGCGCTGGATGCTGCTTCCGCTCGGCGCCCTGGGCTCCATGCCTCTGTCGGCATACAGTCTGCACGTCGTCTCCGTCGCGCTCATCAGCGGCCCTGGCGGCTTCGTCCAGAGCAACGCCTTCTGGGCGCTGACGGCGCTCGCACTCATCGTCTTCGCGACCGCGTGGTCGGTGTTCGTGGGCCGCGGCCCTCTGGAGAGGCTGGTCGGTGCAGCGGCCCGCGCGATGGCGAGCCCACCCCGGACGACCGGTCATAGGCTGGACTCATGACGATTCCTGCACTCGAACTGAACGACGGCCATTCCATCCCGCAGCTCGGCTACGGCGTCTTCAAGGTGCCGGCCGACGAGACCGAGCAGGCCGTGAGCCAGGCTCTCGAGATCGGCTACCGCCACATCGACACCGCTGCCATCTACGGCAACGAGGAGGGTGTGGGTGCGGCGATCGCGGCATCCGGCATCCCTCGCGACGAGCTGTTCATCACCACGAAGCTGTGGAACGATCGGCACCACGGCGACGAGCCGAACGCTGCGATCGCCGAGAGCCTCGAGAAGCTCGGCCTCGAGCAGGTCGACCTCTACCTCGTGCACTGGCCGACCCCGGCGAAGGACGACTACGTGCACGCGTTCTCGAAGCTCATCGAGATCCGCGATGCGGGCCTCACCCGCAGCATCGGCGTCTCGAACTTCCTCGTCCCGCATCTCGAGCGCATCGTCGCCGAGACGGGTGTCACTCCCGCGGTCGATCAGATCGAGCTGCACCCGGCGTACCAGCAGCGCGCTGTCGTGGACTGGGCATCCGATCACGGGGTCCGCATCGAATCCTGGGGTCCGCTCGGGCAGGGCAAGTACGACCTGTTCGGCACCCCCGCGGTGGCTGATGCCGCAGCAGCTCACGAGGTCACGCCTGCCCAGGCGGTGCTTCGCTGGCACCTGCAGAAGGGGAACATCGTCTTCCCCAAGTCGGTGCGTCCCGAGCGCCTGCGCGAGAACCTCGACGTGTTCGGTTTCGAGCTGACCGACGCGGAGATCGCGGCGATCGACGCCCTCGATCCTCTCGACGGAACCGGCCGCGTCGGTTCGCACCCGGACGACGTGAACTGACGTAATGATTCCTCCGATGACGCCCCGTGTCGCTCCCCGCGACGCGGGGCGTCGCCGGGAGTAGCTTCATCGACATGACAGCTGCCTACCGTGTCGTCGCCGTGTCCGGTTCGCTTCACGAGCCGAGCAAGACCACCGCGCTCATCCGCGCCATCGGCGCGGCGATCGCCGAGCGCGCCGAGATCGAGTTCGAACTGATCGAGCTCACCGACATCGGGCCGGCGCTGGCCGGAGCCCTCCGCCGCGACCAGCTTCCGCTTCAGGTCGAGGAGAAGATCGTCGCGATCGAGCAGGCGGATCTGCTGATCGTGGGCAGCCCGGTCTACCGGGCATCGTTCACCGGGCTGTTCAAGCACCTCTTCGACTTCGTCGGGCAGTACGAGCTCGTCGGCAAGCCCGTGCTGCTGGCGGCGACGGGCGGCGGCGAACGTCACGCGCTCATCATCGAGCACCAGTTGCGGCCGCTGTTCGCCTTCTTCCAGGCGCTCACCCTCCCGCTGGGCGTGTACGCGAGCGACACCGACTTCGCCGGCTACGTGATCGAGTCGGAGGTGCTGCGATCGCGCATCGCCTTGGCTGCCGAACGAGCGCTGCCGCTCGTCGGGTACGCGGCGACCAGACCGGTGGAGCTCCTCGCCGGCTGAGATGCACGGAGCCGGCTGAGCCTCGCACAGGCGTAGCGTTGCAGAGGTGACGAACCGACTGGCAGACACGCTCAGCCCGTACCTGCGGGCGCACGCCGAGAATCCCGTCGACTGGTATCCGTGGGGGCCCGAAGCCTTCGCCGAGGCGCAGCGGCGCGACGTTCCGCTGTTGATCTCGATCGGCTACTCGACCTGCCACTGGTGCCACGTGATGGCGAGGGAGTCCTTCTCGGACCCTGCGATCGCGGCCCTGATCGACGAGGGCTTCGTCGCGATCAAGGTCGATCGGGAGGAGCATCCCGACGTCGACGGCGCCTACATGGCCGCGGCATCCGCCTTCACCCAGAACCTGGGCTGGCCGTTGACCGTGTTCGCGACTCCGCGAGGACGCACCTTCTACGCCGGCACCTACTGGCCGCCCGAGGCTCGCCCGCCGATGCCGGCGTTCCGCGACGTGCTCGCGGCGGTGCGTGAAGCCTGGACGCTGCGGCGGGCGCAGGCGGAGGAGTCTGCGGATGCCGTCGCCGACGCTCTCGCCCGCGCGGCGCAGTCCGTACCAGCCGACCTGCCCGACACCGCCGATCTCGCGACCGCGGCCACCGCGATCGCCGGTCGGGAGGACCGCATCCACGGCGGCTTCGGCGGCGCCCCGAAGTTCCCGGTGGCGACGGTGCTCGGCTTCCTCCTGAGCCCGCTGGTGCGACGTGACGTCCCGGACGCATCGGCGGCGGGCGTCCGTGCGTTCGACGCGATGGCCGCGTCCGCATTGCGTGACGAAGACGGCGGCTTCTTCCGGTACGCGACGCAGAGCGACTGGACGGTGCCGCACTACGAGCGGATGCTGACCGACAACGCCCAGCTGCTCGACATCGCACTCGAGGTGGGGGACGACGCGGTGGCGCGAGGCGTCGCCGACTTCCTCATCGCCGCCCTTCGTCGTCCCGGCGGCGGCTTCGGAGCCGCACAGGATTCGGAGTCCTGGATCGACGGGCGCCGCGACGAGGGCGGCTACTACCTGCGCGCCGTCACGGCGCGAGCAGGTCTCCAGCCGCCCGAGGTCGACGGAAAGATCATCACGGGCTGGAACGGGCTCGCGATCGGCGCTCTCGCCCGCGCCGGCACGCGACTCGGCGATCCGTCGCTCGTGTCGGCCGCTGCGGAGGCCGCGGAGGCCGTGCTCCGGCAGAATCGCGATCAGGACGGCAGGCTCGTGCGTGCGTCGCTCGACGGGGTCGCATCGACGGCATCGGCGACGGCATCCGATCTCGCTCTTCTCGCAGACGGCCTGTTCGCGCTCGCCGCAGCCAGCGGCGACGCGTCGTGGGCCGTGACCGGGCGCGCTGTGCTCGACGAATCGCTTTCCGGGGTGGGCGGCGATCCGTTGCTGTCGGAACAGGGCATCGCGACGGCCCCCGACCAGACCGACGGCGATCTGCCCTCTGACGCCGCCTCCGTCGCCATGGCCGCACTGTCGGCCTGGCGACTCGGGGCGGGGGAGCACTACCGGGATTCGGCCGTCGTGATCGTGCGCTCGCTCTCGAAGAGCGCGCGGGAGCAGCCGTTCGCGCACGGCAGCCTGCTGCGGGTGGCCGCCGCTCTCAACGAGGCTCCACGGCAGGTGGTCGCGGTCACCGCTGCACGTGACGGCGATCTCGCGGCGGCTGCGCGGGCAGCTGATGCGGACGTGATCGCCGTGGTGACGCCGACGCAGGCTGCGGAGTTCGCAGACGCCGGATTCGAGCTGTTCGACGCACGGGCCGACGTGGCGGAGAGGGTGTACGACTGCCGCGGTTTCGTGTGCCGCCTGCCGGTGAGCGAGCCCGCCGAGGTGATCGCGGCGCGCTGACTCAGCCGGCGTTGCGAGGATGCCGCTTCGCGGCGCGCTCGTTGCCACGACGGTAGTTCCCCGTGACTCTCGCCATGAGCAGTTGAGGGTCGCCCTGCTCGACCTCGATCAGGAACTGGGCGGCGCGGGCTCCGCGCAGCACGGTCGCGGCCTTCCCGTGGTGGCGGATGACGACGTCGCCCGCGCGCAGCACGTAGTCGAATCCGGCCGGGCTTCCCATGACGTGATCGTATCCTCTCGCGAGGGTGTACAGTCTGCTCAGCGGATTGCACGCAAGCGCCGTGCGGATGCGCGCCATGCGCAGTGATGAGTGAACCGTTTGCCCAGTCGCCCGCATCCGTTCTAGTGTTGCGCGACAGCGGTCGACGACGACCGACCGATCGGATCTCAGCAAGGACGCTCTGACGAATGACTCTTCCCTCCCGTGCCGGACTCGATGCGGTACCCGCATACCGTCAGGGTCGCTCGGCTCCGGCCGGCGCCTCCAAGCTCTCGTCGAACGAATCCCCGCATCCGCCGCTGGCCTCCGTGCGGGAAGCGGTGCAAGACGCCTTGGGCAGCATCAACCGCTACCCGGACATGAGTGCCGCAGCGCTGCGCACGCGGCTCGCCGAGCGCTACGGGATCGATCCTCGACTGGTGACCGTCGGCGCCGGCTCGGTGGAACTCGCGGCGCAGCTCATCCACGCGGTGGCCGGCGAGGGCGATGAGGTCATGTTCGCGTGGCGGTCGTTCGAGGCCTACCCGTCGCTCGTGCGCATCGCAGGCGCGACCCCGATCGCCGTGCCGCTGAATGCCGAGCATGCCCACGACCTCGACGGGATGCTCGCCGCGATCACGCCGCGCACCCGTGCGATCTTCGTGTGCAATCCGAACAACCCCACCGGCACAGTCGTGAGCGCAGCAGAGCTCGAGCGCTTCGTCTCAGCCGTGCCGCACGACATCCTCGTCGTGATCGACGAGGCCTACGTGCACTTCGACCGGACCGACAGCTACGGAGCGGGCATCGAGCTCTTCCGACAGCATCCGCACGTCGCGGTGCTGCACACCTTTTCGAAGGCCTACGGGCTCGCCGGCCTTCGCATCGGCTACGCGATCTCGCCTCTCGAGGTCGCCGAGAACCAGCGCAAGGTCGCTGTGCCGTTCGGTGTGAGCGACCTCGCGCAGGCAGCGGCCCGCGCGTCGCTGGATGCCGAGGATGAACTCGCCGCGCGGATCCATGAGGTCGTGACCCAGCGCGACCGACTGCGCGCTCTGCTCGCCGACGCCGGCTGGCCCGCGATCGCTTCGCAGGCGAACTTCGTGTGGGTGCCCGCGGGGGAGCGCACCGAGGAACTCGAGGCGCTGCTCCGCGAGGGCGGGGTGATCACGCGCGTCTTCCCGGGCGAAGGCGTGCGCATCTCTTCCGGCAGCATCGAAGACATCGACCGCGTGGCAGCCACGCTCGTTCGCACGGAGGCGATCGCATGACCGAGGTTCCCACCACGACGACCACGACCAAGGGCCTGCACCCGGGTCTCACTCGCCGGCAGATATCCATGATGGGCCTCGGCGGAGCGATCGGCGCCGGTCTCTTCGTCGGGTCCGGACAGGCGATCAGCATCGCCGGGCCCGCCGTGCTGGTCTCCTATCTCGTCGCCGGCGGCATCGTCGTGCTGGTGATGGCCATGCTCGCCGAGATGGTCGCCGCCCGTCCCAGCTCGGGAGCCTTCAGCTCTTACGCGCAGAAGGCCATGGGGCGCAGCGCGGGCAGCGCGGTCGGCTGGCTGTACTGGATACAGCTCGTGGTCGTGATCGCGGCCGAGGCTACCGGCGCAGGAGGCATCGTCGCAGGATGGGTTCCCGCGATCCCGGCCTGGGTCTGGGTGCTGGTCTTCGTGGCCGCGCTCACCACCGTGAACCTGTTCGGCGTACGCAACTACGGACGCTTCGAGTTCTGGTTCGCGGCGATCAAGGTGGCTGCCATCATCGCCTTCCTGATCATCGGCGTGTGCGCGATCCTCGGCCTCGTCCCCGGCGTCCCCGCCACTGGCGTCGGCAACGTGGTCGCACACGACGGTTTCGCACCGAACGGGATGACCGGCGTCGCCGCGGCACTGCTGATCGTCGTGTTCGCCTTCGGAGGCACCGAGGTCGTCGCGATCGCGGCCGCCGAATCCGACGACCCCTCGCGAAACATCCGCAGGATCGTCCGCGAGGTGCTCGTGCGCATCCTCATCTTCTACGTCGGCTCGATCTTCGTGATCGTCGCCGTGCTCCCCTGGAACGATCCTGCCGTCAAGGCTGGACCGTTCTCGGCCGTGCTCGACACCCTGAACGTCCCCGGCGTCGGGCTCGTGATGGATCTCATCGTCGTGATCGCCCTGCTCTCGGCGATGAACGCGAACATCTACGGCGCCTCTCGGATGGCCTACTCGCTCGGCGAGCGCGGCCTCGCGCCGCTCGCCGCGACCCGCACCACCGTCAACGGCGTGCCGTTCGTCGCGGTGCTGGCCTCGGTGGTCTTCGGGTTCGTGACCGTCGCGCTGAACTGGGCGTTCCCGGACACCGTGCTGCCGGCGCTCCTCAACGTCGTCGGCTCGACGCTGCTCGTGATCTGGACGTCGACCGCGGTTTCGCAGATCATCCTCCGTCGTCGTGCCGACCGGTCGGGCGAGGTGATGCCGATGCGCATGTGGGGATTCCCGTGGCTGTCGTGGCTGTGCCTGGTGCTGCTGGCGGGCGTCATCGCCCTCACCATGATCGACCCGGCGGCCCGCATCCAGCTGCTCCTGACGATCGGACTGACGGCCCTGCTCCTGATCGTCGCCCGTCTCACACGCGCGGTGGCGCGGCCCGGAGTCGTCAGGGAGCCGTGACGTGCAGATCGATCGACTCGACGCCGCACTGATCCGTTTGCTCACCGAGGAACCGCAGCTGCCGATCCTGGAGTGCGCCCGCCGGCTCGGCATCGCTCGCGGCACCGCGACCAGCCGGCTCGCGCGTCTGCACGAGGGCGGCGTGATCGATGCGATCGTTCCCCGCATCGAGCCCGGCGGGTTCGGGTACGGGCTCGTGGCGTTCTGCCTGGTCGAGATCGATCAGAAGGTGGGACACGACGAGGTCGCGGCGGCGCTCGCGGACGCGGTGCCCGAGATCGTCGACATGCACACCGTCACCGGGGCGAGCGACATGCAGCTGCGGCTCGTGGCGCGAGACGCCGTGCAGCTGCAGGACGTGCTCGACAGGGTGGCCGTCGTGCCCGGCGTCGCGCGCACGGCGTCATCCATCGCGATGCGCACGCATCTCTCGGGGCGTGTGCTGCCCCTGGTCGCGCACGTCGCCGAGGCCGAGGCCGAGAAGAGCTAGCTCACACCCAGCCCGGCAGCCAGTTGTGCAGCAGCCAGAAGTCGTATGGCACGCTCATGCCGGTCCACACCGGATAGAAGAACGCAGACACGAGCACGGCGAACACGAGGAAGACCGTGACCGTGCGCTCGCCGGCCTGGCGCCGGTACAGGGGATCGTCCCGTCGGCCGGCGATCACTCGCAGCGTCGTCGCGAGGCAGAGCACGAGGAACGGCATCATCGCCACGGTGTAGAACTGGAAGATCGTGCGCTCGGGGAACATCAGCCACGGCACGTAGGTCGCCGCCAGTCCGATGAGCGGGAACGTGAGGGCGGGCTCGATCGGGCGCTTCTGGATCCAGGCCCGCACCAGGCGGTAGAGGAGATACACGGATGCCGCGACGGCCGCGTACCAGATCAGGGGATTCGGGATGCTGCTGATCACGGCGATGCAGTGATCCGTGCCGCAGCCCGCCGGATCGCTGCCGACCCACACGGCCGTCGGGCGCAGCAGGAACGGCCACTCCCAGGCGGGGCTCGCGTAAGGGTGGCCGCTGCTGAGGCCGACGTGGAAGTTCAGGATGGCCTGGTGATACCGGAACAGCGAGATGAAGGGGTTCGGGTCGAGGTCGCGGTTGTAGCCGCCTGCGGTGACGAGCCAGCCCGTCCAGCTCGCGAGGTAGACGGCGAACGCGGGGACGACCAGCAGCACGAACGACACCGGTCCCTGACGGAATGCCGCCGCTGTGGGCCACAGGACGACCCCCGCACGGCGGCGGGCGAGAGCATCCGTCACCACGACGTACAGTCCGAAGGCCGCCAGCACGTACAGGCCGGACCACTTCACGGCGCACGCCGCGCCGAGAGCGAGGCCGGCCGCGACGAGCCATGGGCGTCGCCAGAGCACGCGCCCCCACATCGGCTCGGGCTCGTCCTCGTCGGGTCTCTCCAGCAGCGGGATCGTGCGTGCTCTGTCGTGCAGGATGAACAGCACGCCGAGCATGATGAAGAAGGTGAGGATGCCGTCGAGCAGGGCGATGCGGCTCAGCACGATGCTGAGGCCGTCGATCGCGAGGAGACCGCCGGCGACGGTCGCGACGACGACGGAGCCGGTGAGCTTGCGAGCGATGAGATACGTGAGCAGCACCGTGCCGGTGCCGAGGAAGGCGGTCGCGAGGCGCCAGCCGACGCTGTTGTCGGGTCCGCCGAGAGCCATTCCCAGAGCGATCAGCCACTTGCCCAGCGGCGGGTGCACGATGAACGAGCCCTTGGGGTCGAGGGGGAGCTGCTGCAGGGTGATGAACGCCTCGTTCGCGTTCTCGCCCCAGGTGCCCTCGTAGCCGAGCGTCCACAGCGACCAGGCGTCCTTCACGTAATACGTCTCGTCGAAGGCGAGTTGGTGAGGATGGCCGAGATTGACCAGGCGCAGCACCGCCGCCACCAGGGTGACGACGAGCGGCGCGAACCATGCGATCATCCGTCCCCAGTCGGGGGTGCGCAGGATGCTGTCGCGCAGCTGCCCGTAGCGTGTGAGGCGCTCGTCGGGGGGTGGCAGCAGCGGGGCAGGTTCAGTCACCGCTACAGCCTAGACAACGCGCATAGGCTGAGCGTGTGATCATTCTCGCCGCCACGCCCATCGGAAATCTCGGCGACGCCTCTCGGCGGCTGATCGAGGTGCTCGAGAACGCCGAGGTCGTCGTCGCGGAGGACACGCGAACGACCGGGCGGCTCCTGCAGGCCCTGAAGATCGAGAACCGACCGCGGCTGATCGCGCTGCACGACCACAACGAGAAGCAGAAGTCCGGAGAGCTCGCGGCTCTGGCTCTGGAGTCGGACGTGGTCGTCGTCAGCGACGCGGGGATGCCCGCGATCAGCGACCCCGGGTACGGGCTGGTCGCCGAAGCCGTCGCCCAGGGCGTCACGGTCACAGCGATCCCGGGCCCGAGCGCGGTGCTGATGGCCCTCGCGATCTCGGGGCTGCCCACCGACCGTTTCACCTTCGAGGGATTCCTGCCGCGCAAGCCGGGGGAGCGGCGCTCGACGCTGCGTGCCCTCGCGGCCGAGCCGCGCACGATGGTGTTCTTCGAGTCGCCGTCGCGGCTCGCGTCCTCGCTCGTCGACATGGGCGCGGCCTTCGGCGACGAACGCCGGATCGCGGTGTGCCGGGAGCTGACGAAATTCTACGAAGAGGTGCGCCGGGGGACCGCCGCAGAGCTCGCGGCGTGGGCCGCCGATGGAGTGAAGGGCGAGATCGTCGTCGTCGTTGAGGGGGCGGCCGCCCGAGTCGCCTCGGCGGACGACGCGCTCACCCAGGTGCAGGCTCTCGTGGCCTCCGGCATCCGCTTGAAGGACGCCGCCGCCGAAGTCGCCGGGCTCACCGGGCTGTCCTCCCGCGACCTGTACCAGTCCGCGCTCGCCGCCCGGAAGTCATGATCTCTTCAGACTCGAGCATCGCAGCGGCGTATGGCAGCAGAGCGGCCGAGTACATCGAGATCGCCGGCGTTCTGGAGCAGATGGACGAAAGGGACGTCGCCGCGGTCGTGCGCTGGCGGGACGAGACGACTGGTCCTCTGCTGGATGCCGGATGCGGGCCCGGGCAGTGGACGGCGCTCCTCGCGGAGGACGGGCGGGACGCGCGCGGGATCGACCTGACGGAGAGCTTCGTGGCCTTCGCGCGCTCGACGTACCCCGGGCTCCCGCTCGAGGTGGGATCCTTCCGCCGTATCCCTGTGCCGACAGCATCTCTCGGCGGCATCCTCTCGTGGTACTCGCTGATCCACACTCCGCCCGCCGAGGTGCACGACGTCCTCTCCGAGTTCGCACGCGCTCTCGCACCGGGCGGCGGTCTTCTGATCGGATTCTTCGAGGGGGAGCCGCGCGAGCCCTTCGCGCATGCCGTGGCCCCGGCGTACTACTGGAACCAGGAGACGCTCGGGGAGCTGCTGGTGGATGCCGGCTTCGTTGTCACGGGCGGCGAACGCCGTGCCCGTGAGCCCGGCGAGATCAGCGCGCGACCGCACGCCTCCGTGACCGCCGTCATCCCTCGATCGGCGGGCTGAGCGCGTACCCTCGGACCATGGTGCGGGAGCGAGTGCGTACAGGACCGAGGCCGGGCGTCCTCGGCATCGTGTCGGTGCTGCTCGGCACGGGGCTCGGTGAGGTCGTCGCGGCTTTCCTGCTGCCGTCCGCCAGTCCCTTCGCGGCCGTCGGCGGAGCGCTGATCGACATCGCCCCCAGCTGGGCGAAGGACACCGCGATCGCGTGGTTCGGCACCGGCGACAAGGCGGCGCTGCTCGTGGGAATCGCCGTGGTCCTCCTGGCAGTGGCGTTCGCAGCCGGGATGCTGGAGCGACGCCGGCCGCCGCTGGGTGCAGTGGCCTTCGCCGCGCTCGGCGTCGTCGGCGCGGTGATCGCCGTCGTCCGCTCGGACGGAGCGCTGCTCGCCGCGATCCCGGCGCTCCTCGCGGGCGGCGTGGCGGCGCTGACGGTTCGCGGGCTCATCTCGCTCAGCGAGCGCGAGGAGGAGCCGGAGCGGCGGAAGTTCCTGGTCTGGACGGCCGTCGCAACGGCATCCGGCCTGCTCGCGCTCGCCGTGTCGAACGTCGCCCGCACCGCCTCGCAGAGCGTGGAGACGATTCGCAGCGCGCTCCGCCTGCCGAAGCCGGCGGCGGCCGCGCCGCAGGTGCCGCAGGCCGCCGAGCTGGGCATCCCGGGGCTCGCGCCCGTGGTCACGCCCAACGCCGACTTCTACCGCATCGACACCGCGCTGATCGTCCCGCAGGTGGATCCGGCCGACTGGAGTCTGCGCGTGCACGGCATGGTCGACCGCGAGGTCGTGCTCACCTGGGACGATCTGCTCGCATCGCCCCTGCAGGAGGCTGACGTGACGCTCGCATGCGTGTCGAACACCGTCGGCGGCGATCTGATCGGCAACGCCCGCTGGCTCGGGCTGCCCGTGCGGGACGTGCTCACTCGCGCCGGTGTGCATGCGGATGCCGACATGGTGCTCTCGACATCGATCGACGGGTTCACGGCATCCACTCCACTCGAGGCTCTCACCGACGAGCGCGACTCGCTGCTCGCGATCGGCATGAACGGCGAGCCGCTCCCCGTCGAGCACGGCTTCCCGGTGCGGCTCGTGGTGCCAGGACTCTACGGCTACGTGTCGGCCACGAAGTGGGTGACCGAACTCGAGGTCACCCGGTTCGATCGCGCCACCGCGTACTGGACCACTCGCGGCTGGTCGGAGCGGGGGCCGATAAAACTGCAGTCGCGTATCGACGTGCCGCGCGGTTCCGTCGACGCCGGCGAGGTGGTGATCGCCGGGATGGCCTGGCAGCAGCACGTCGGCGTCGACGGCGTCGAGGTGCGCGTCGACGGCGGCGAGTGGCAGCGGGCGACCCTGGCTGCGGCGATCTCCGACGACACCTGGGTGCAGTGGCACCTCGCCTGGACGGCCGAGAGCGGTTCGCATGAGATCGAATGCCGCGCGATCGGCGCCGCCGCGGTCACCCAGACAGATGCTGCAGCGCCGCCTGCTCCGGACGGCGCGACGGGGTGGCACCGCATCACCGTCGCGGTGCGCTGACCCGGCGTAACCCGCTTCGGCATCCCACCTAGAATTGACCCCATGCCCGCAGGCGAATCCTTCTACATCACCACGCCCATCTACTACCCCTCCGATGTGCCTCACATCGGCCACGGGTACACCTCGGTGGCGGTCGACGCGCTCGCGCGCTGGCATCGTCAGAGCGGCGACGACACCTGGATGCTGACGGGCACCGACGAGCACGGCCAGAAGATGCTCCGCGCCGCAGCGGCGAACAACGTCACGCCGCAGGAGTGGGTCGACAAGCTCGTCACCGAGGCGTGGTTCCCGCTGCTGAAGACCCTCGATGTCGCGAACGACGACTTCATCCGCACCACGCAGGAGCGGCATGAGGAGCGTGTGAAGAAGTTCGTCCAGGCCATCTACGACCGCGGCTACATCTACGCGGGCGAGTACGAGGCGCTCTACTGCGTGGGCTGCGAGGAGTTCAAGCCCGAGTCGGAGATCCTCGACGGAACGGGGCCCTTCGAGGGCCTGAAGGTCTGCGCGATCCACTCCAAGCCGCTCGAGCTGCTGCAGGAGAAGAACTACTTCTTCAAGCTCAGCGAATTCCAGGACCGCCTGCTCGAGCTCTACAAGACCGAGCCCGACTTCGTGCGCCCGGAGTCCGCGCGCAACGAGGTCGTCTCGTTCGTGCGGCAGGGGCTGAAGGACCTGTCGATCTCGCGCTCCGCATTCGACTGGGGCATCGAGGTGCCGTGGGACAGCTCGCACGTCATCTACGTGTGGGTCGATGCGCTGCTCAACTACGCCACGGCAGTCGGCTACGGCGAGGACGAGGAGACCTTCGCCCGCCGATGGCCCGCATATCACGTGGTCGGCAAGGACATCCTGCGCTTCCACGCCGTCATCTGGCCGGCGATGCTGATGGCCGCAGGTCTCGACGTGCCCAAGGGCGTGTTCGCGCACGGCTGGCTGCTCGTCGGCGGCGAGAAGATGTCGAAGTCGAAGCTCACCGGCATCGCGCCGACCGAGATCACCGATGTCTTCGGCTCCGACGCCTACCGCTTCTACTTCCTCTCGGCGATCGCGTTCGGACAGGACGGCTCGTTCTCGTGGGAGGATCTGTCGGCCCGCTACCAGGCCGAGCTCGCCAACGGGTTCGGCAACCTCGCATCGCGCACGACGGCGATGATCGAGAAGTACTTCGAGGGCATCGTGCCGCCCGCGGCCGAGTACACCGAGAAGGACCTCGAGATCCAGCGGATCGTGGCGGACGCGGCGAAGAACGCGGATGCCGCGATCGAGCAGTTCCGCATCGACGAGGCCATCAAGGAGATCTGGACGATCGTCGACGCCCTGAACGGGTACATCACCGACAACGAGCCGTGGGCACTCGCCCGCGACGAGGAGCAGCGGGGGCGTCTCGGCACAGTGCTGTACACGTGCGCCGAGGGCCTGCGGGCACTCGCCGTGCTGCTGTCGCCGGTGATGCCGCAGTCGACCGAGAAGCTCTGGGTCGCGCTGGGCGCCGCCGAATCGATCGGTCGTCTGCAGGACCAGCCGCTCCGCGAGGCCGGCGCGTGGGGCGTGCTGCGCCCCGGCACCAGCGTCAACGGCCTCGCGCCGCTGTTCCCGCGGGTCGAGCAGGGGGTCTGAGCATGAGTTCCGAAGCCCGCCAGTCCGCAGAGGTCCCCGGTTCGCCGCAGGACGTCGCCGCCAAAGTCGAGCAGGCGCTGCTCGCCGAGAAGTGCACGATCACCCAGCGGTTCCCCGAGGCGTTCGCGGTGAACTTCACGACGCGCAAGACGATGCTCTCCTGGGAGCTCGAGGGGCAGATCGTGGTCTCTCCGGGCGCCGCAGGCAGCCGCATCGACCTGGTCCTCAACACGCACCACAACCGTCCGGTCGCGCTCATGGACGGCGCGAAGAACGCCAAGAGCGCCAAGAAGCTCATGGAGAAGATCACGGCGTCGCTCTGATGGTCGAGACCTATGTGCGGGAGCGCTCGGGCGACGGGCGCAAGGACCTGAAGTATCCGCCGGCACCCGATCCGCTCGCCGTCGCGGTCTACGACAATCACGCGCACCTGGAGATCCTCGACGGCGATGAGCCGCTGTCGCTGACTGAACAGCTCGATCGCGCCGCCGCCGCCGGCATCGCCGGTGTCGTGCAGGCCTCTGGCGACATCGAGTCGTCGCGCTGGGCCGTCGAGGCCGCGGCATCCGATCCCCGGGTGCTCGCCGCCGTGGCGATCCATCCGAACGACGCGCCGACGTATGCCGAGAAGGGAATGCTCGACGAAGCGATCGCGGTGATCGACGAGCTGGCCGCCCACCCGCGTACACGGGCGATCGGCGAGACCGGTCTGGACTTCTTCCGCACCGAGCCCGAACGCCGGGCGCCGCAGTTCGAATCCTTCGAGGCGCACATAGCGCTCGCGAAGAAGCACGGCATCGCGATGCAGATCCACGACCGTGACGCGCACGAGGCGGTCCTCGAGACGCTGACCCGCGTCGGCGCCCCGGAGAAGACCGTGTTCCACTGCTTCTCGGGCGATGACGCGATGGCCAGGGTCTGCGCGGATGCCGGCTACCACCTGTCTTTCGCTGGCAACATCACCTTCAAGAACGCGCAGAATCTGCGTGATGCGCTCGCAGTGACCCCGCTCGACCGCATCCTCGTGGAGACCGACGCGCCGTTCCTCACGCCCACTCCGCTGCGGGGGCGTCCGAACGCCCCCTACCTCGTGCCGATCACGGTGCGGTTCATAGCCGCGGAGCTGAACCTCGACGTCGACGAGCTGTGCGCGCAGCTCGCCGAGAACACGCTGCGGGTCTACGGCTCCTTCACGGACTGATCCGGGTCGGCGACCGGCCGGGCGCTCACGATCTGCGAGATAGGGCGCCATACGAGCACGAGGGTGATCGCGGCCCCGACGAAGGCGAACCACCAGGGCGCGGTGAGGCCCCAGATCTCGGCGATCACGCCGCCGAGGGCCTGGCCGATCACCATGCCGCCGAACACGCCCACCATGTTCACGGACGACACGCGTCCCTGCAGTTCATGCGGCACCAGCCGCTGCCGCACGGTCGTCGAGATCGTGCCCCAGACGAAGGCATAGGCGCCGAACACGAACATGATCACGAGCGCGACCCAGCCGACCGTCGTGAGGGCGAAGGCGAGGTGCATGAGCACCTCGAGAGACAGTACGACGCGCATGAGGGTCGCGAACGACACGTGCCGCTCGAGCCAGCCGAAGCTCACTGTGGCGAGCAGGCCGCCGGCGGCGGATGCCGTGGTCAGGGCGCCGTAGCCGATCGCCCCCATGTGCAGGTGCTCGGTCGCATAGAGCACGAGCACGCCCCAGGGTGCAGCCCACGTCACGTTGAACACGAGGATGATGAGCACCAGCATCCGCACCGGAGGGTTGCCCCACAGCCAGCGCAGACCCTCGGCGATGTCGGTGTGCACATGCGACTTCTCGATCGCTGAGCCTGTCGAAGCGCGAGGAGGCACGGGCGTGCGAGCCATGCGCGAAATCAGCACCACGGCCAGCGCGACGCAGACGACCTCGAGCAGGAACGGCCACGCGGTGCCGGCGGCGAACAGGAACGCGCCGAGCGGTGGGCCGGCGAACTGGTTTGCGACGAGATAGCCGGCCTGCAGCCGGGCGTTGCCGATGCCGAGATCCGCGGGCTTCACGATCATCGGCAGCAGCGTGCTGCCCGCGGTGTCGACGAACACCTCGGCCGTGCCGTACAGGAACGCCGTGGCCAGCACGATCCAGATGTTCGCGGTGCCGGTGAACAGGAACACGCACAGCGCGAGCAGCACGACGGCACGCGCCGCGTTCGCGAGCATCACGAGGCGTCGACGGTCGAAGCGGTCGGCGATCGCACCGGCGTGCAACCCGAACAGAAGCCAGGGCAGGAACTGCAGGATCGCGCCGGAGGCCACGAGGATCGGCGACGACGTCATCGAGGCGATCAGCAGCGGAGCCGCGGCCAGGGCGACGCCGTCGCCGACGTTGCTGGTCCACGACGAGGCGAGCAGCCACCGGAAATCGGCGCCCATGCGCCGAGGCGCGATCAGTTCACCGAGGGAGGGCATCCCAGAAGACTACTGAGGGTAGGAGACAATGGAGCAATGACCGTCACCCTCCTCGGCGCAACCGAGATCCGCAGTCTTGCCGCCGAGCTCGACGTCACCCCCACCAAGAAGCTGGGCCAGAACTTCGTGGTCGACGCGAACACGGTGCGCAAGATCGTGCACGCCGCGCGCGTGCAGCCGGGGGAGCGCGTGGTCGAGGTCGGTCCGGGTCTCGGGTCGCTGACCCTCGCGATCCTCGAAGCGGGCGCATCCGTCACCGCGGTCGAGATCGATCACCGCCTCGCCGCCCGTCTTCCGCAGACCGCGGCCGATCACGGCGTCGAGCCCGGGAAGCTGACGGTCGTCGACGCCGACGCGCTGCGTGTCACCGAGCTCCCGGGGGAGCCGACCGTGCTGGTCGCGAACCTGCCTTACAACATCTCCGTGCCCGTGCTGCTGCACTTCCTCGAGACCTTCGATCACCTGCAGCGCGGCGTGGTGATGGTGCAGGCCGAAGTCGCCGAGCGGCTCGCCGCGAAGCCGGGCTCGAAGATCTACGGCACCCCGAGTGTGAAGGCCGCGTGGTACGGCGAATGGAAGCTCGCGGGCACAGTGTCTCGCCAGGTGTTCTGGCCGGTGCCGAACGTCGACAGCCTGCTGGTCGGATTCGACCGCGCCGAGGGCGAGCGCGGCTCGATCGACGAGCGCCGCCGCACCTTCCAGATCGTGGACGCCGCATTCAATCAGCGTCGCAAGATGCTGCGCCAGGCGCTCTCGGGCATCTTCGGCAGCTCGGCGGCGGCATCCGAGGTGCTTGAGGCCGCAGGCGTCGCACCGACAGCCCGGGGTGAGGACCTGACGGTCGACGACTATCAGCGCATCGCAGCGGCTAATCTGGCACGGTGAGTCCCTCGCCGCGCTTCAGCCCTGACGTCCCCGAGATCCATCGGCCCTACACGGCCGCGGAGAGCCGCTACGAGCAGTTCGAGTACCGCCAGGTCGGGGCATCCGGCCTGTATCTGCCGCCGATCTCGCTCGGCCTGTGGTGGAACTTCGGCGACAACATCCCGCTCGACAACCAGCGTGCCCTGCTGCGGCACGCCTTCGACCGCGGCATCACCCACTTCGACCTCGCGAACAACTACGGTCCGCCCTACGGCTCCGCCGAGAAGAACTTCGGACGCATCTTCGCAGAGGACTTCCGGCCCTACCGCGATGAGCTGATCATCTCGTCGAAGGCCGGGTGGGACATGTGGCCGGGACCGTACGGCGACTACGCGAGCCGCAAGTACATCCTCGCGAGCGCCGAGCAGTCGCTGACGAGCATGCGTCTCGACTACGTCGACATCTTCTACTCGCATCGGGTCGATCCGGTGACGCCGATCGCCGAGACCGTCGGCGCGCTCGACACCCTGGTGAAGCAGGGCAAGGCGCTCTACGTGGGCATCTCGTCGTACAGTGCCGAGCGCACGGCCGAGGCCGTCGCGGTGGCTCAGGAGCTCGGCACCCCGCTCGTGATCCATCAGCCCGCATACTCGATACTCAACCGCTGGATCGAAGACGGGCTGACCGAGACCCTCGAGCAGTCAGGCCTGGGTGCGATCGCATTCACGCCGCTGGCGCAGGGGCTGCTCACCGACAAGTACCTGGGAGACGGCACGGCCGAGCGCGCGCAGAAGCGCCGCTCGCTGTCGGACGAGCCGTTGCCCGAATCCGCAGTGCACGCCCTGCGCGCGTTGAACGACATCGCGCGGGAACGCGGGCAATCCCTCGCTCAGCTCGCGCTGCAGTGGACGCTGCGCAATCCCGTCGTCGCTTCGGCCCTTGTCGGCGCTTCGCGACCCGAGCAGCTCGATGAGAACATCGCGGCCGTGAACGGTGCGGCTTTCACCGCCGACGAGCTCGGGCGCATCGACGAACTCGCAGGTTCCATCGACGTCAATCTGTGGGCGAAGTCCTCGGATCTGTGAGCCGGGAATGAGCGTCTTGTCGTCGATCGGAGCCGTGCATGTGCGCGCGCCGGGGAAGATCAACGTGTATCTCGGCGTCGGGGGGCGCCACGACGACGGCTATCACGCGCTCGCGACGGTGTTCCAAGCCGTCTCGCTCTATGAAGACGTGATCGCCAGACCGGCATCCGACTTCTCCATCACCGTGTCGGGGCTCGACGACCCCGACTCCGTGCCGCTCGACGATCGCAATCTGGCGATGCGCGCCGCGAAGCTTCTGGCCGCCGCAGCCGACTACGACGGCGGCGTCGCACTGGAGATCCGCAAGAGCGTCCCGGTGGCCGGCGGCATGGGCGGTGGATCGGCGGATGCTGCGGCGGCGCTGGTCGCGTGCGACGCGCTCTGGGGAACCGGATTCTCGCAGACCCGGTTGCACGAACTGGCCGCACGCCTCGGAGCGGACGTGCCGTTCGCGCTGCATGGAGGCACCGCCGTCGGCACCGGCCGCGGCGATCAGCTGAATCCCGCGCTGGCGCGCGGACGCTTCGACTGGGTGCTGGTGACCAGCGAAGAAGGACTCTCGACGCCGCTCGTCTACGAGCGTCTGGATGTGCTGCGCGAGCAGGAGGGAGCGTTCGCCGACGATCCACCGCTGTCTCTCGACGTTCCGGTCCCGGTGTTGCAGGCGCTGCGTTCAGGAGACGCGGAAGAGCTCGCCGGGAGTCTGTTCAACGACCTGCAGGCCGCCGCCGTGGACGTGCGTCCGGATCTCGACGAGACCATCCGGCTCGGCGTGAGCTCGGGGGCGCTGCAGGGGATCGTCTCCGGTTCGGGCCCCACCGTCGCTCTGCTGTGCGCCGACCCAGAGGGTGCTCAGCAGGTGCAGGCGGCGCTGCGCGATCGCGGCCTCGAATCGCTGCATGTGCATGGGCCGGTGCCTGGAGCCCGAATCATCTCCTGAGATCCGTGATCGGTAGACGTCGGCCGTTCCATAGCGTGGCGGTACGTCAACCACCACAGGGAGCGATCATGGGACTGTTCAACCGCAAGTCGGCGCAGGAGCGTCAGGAAGAGGCCATGCAGATGGCCGATGACATCGCCGCAGGCCGCGGGTTCATGGGAAAGATGACCAAGGCGTTCATGGGTCTCGAGTTCACCGAGGCCATGCAGCAGGCGACATCGTCGATCCATCAGGCCGAGCACGTTGCGGCGCTGCGCGCGGCCGGGGTGCCGACGCAGCCCGCGACGGTGCTCGGGATGCAGGACACCGGGCAGACGATCAATGACAACCCCAGCATCGTGCTCACCCTGCAGGTGGGAGACCAGGCGGTGGCCATCCACGCCTTGGTGTCGCGACTGGAGATCCCGCGGGTGGGGGAGCAGGTTCAGGTGCTGGCCGACCCGCAGACGGGGAGCCTCCTCTATGCGGGGATGGCGGCGCGCGGCTGACGCCGAGACGCACCGCGCCCTCTCAGGATTCGGGTTCCCGGGAGGGCGCGAGTCTCCGTGAAGGAGGCGATACATCTGCTGTCGGTTCCCCAAAAATCCGGCAGACAGCCCCAGCTGCATATCGAGGGTAACCCCGATCAACCTTGTCCCCCAAATGGGGGACAAGGTTTTTTGCTGAGAGGTTGCTGGGAGGAGACGCAGGAGCCCTGCTCGGCGAGACGCGAATGCGCACGAAGCGTTCTGTGTACATAATGGGGGTGTTCTATGTGACCGTGCACATGCGAGGAGGCTGTGATGTCGACGGCTTCAGAGCGCGGGAGGATGCCGAGCATCCGCGACGTGGCGCGGCTGGCGGGGGTGTCGCATCAGACGGTGTCGCGCGTCTTGAACGATCACCCGAGCATCCGTCCGGAGACCAAGGCGAAGGTGCTCGACGCGATCTCGGTGCTCGACTACCGGCCGAACCTCGCGGCCCGCGCGTTGGTGACCAGCAAGTCGAACATGCTAGGCATCCTGTCGGCGACCGTGGGGGAGTTCGGCCCCACGTCGTCCATCGTGGGGATCGAGGATGCAGCGCGCGAAGCGGGCTACTCGGTCTCGACGCTGAACCTCTCGGCGACCACTCCCGAGGCGATCGGCCAGGCGCTGCGCCAGCTCTCGCGTGAGCAGGTCGACGGCATCGTCGTGCTCGCCCCGCAGGTGCGGGTGTTCCATGTGCTGCGCGGCATGGCGGTCGACATCCCGTTCGTCACGCTGCAGACCGCATCCGGGTCCGACGGCGTCAGCCACTCCGCCGACCAGGTCGCCGGTGCGCGGGCGGCCACAGAGCACCTGATCTCCCTGGGCCACACCGACATCCTCCATCTCGCGGGGCCGCAGGACTGGATCGAGGCGGAGTCGCGGATGCGGGGATACCTCGAAGCGCTGCGTGACGCCGACCTGCCCACATTCCCGCCGATCCGCGGCGACTGGACGGCGGACTTCGGGTTCTTCGCAGGTGAGGAGTTGTCGCGCAGGCGTGACTTCACCGGCATCTTCGTCGCCAACGATCAGATGGCGATCGGACTCATGCACGGGTTCCGCGTGTCGGGCGTGCGGGTGCCCGCGGATGTGAGCGTGGTCGGGTTCGATGACATCCCGGTGGCCGCTCACGTCGCGCCGTCGTTGACGACCGTGCATCAGGACTTCACCGAGCTCGGTCGCCGGGCGGTGCGCATCCTGCTCGCACAGATCCGCGGCGAGGCCGTGCCGGAGTTCGGGCCGCTGCAGACGACGCTGCGTCTGCGCGAGTCCTCGGCGATGCGATAAAGAGCACGATTCGATCACGGGCTTGACACTGCCCCGTGGAACGTAGACCATATAAACCAATGTGAACGGTCACATGGAAGATGACCGCGAAGGCGCGAGGAAGATCCGTGAGCACCACAGCAACGTTGCCGGTCGTATCAGGCCCCATCTTGGAGATGCGCCGCATCACCAAGGAGTTCCCTGGGGTCAAGGCACTGTCCGATGTCTCGATCACCGTTCGCTCCGGCGAGATCCACGCGATCTGCGGCGAGAACGGTGCGGGCAAGTCCACCCTCATGAAGGTGCTGTCGGGTGTCTACCCGTTCGGCACCTACGACGGCGAGATCCTGCTCTACGGGCAGGAGCAGCGCTTCAAGGACATCGCGGCCAGCGAAGCCGCGGGCATCGTGATCATCCACCAGGAGCTCGCGCTGATCCCCGAGCTGTCGGTCACCGAGAACATCTTCCTCGGCAACGAGATCCGCCGGGGCGCCCGCATCGACTGGCAGGCGCAGAAGCAGCGCGCCGTCGAACTGCTCGCACGCGTGGGCCTCAACGAAGATCCCGACGTGGCCATCAAGACCCTCGGCGTCGGCAAGCAGCAGTTGATCGAGATCGCGAAGGCGCTCAACAAGGACGTCAAGCTGCTCATCCTCGACGAGCCGACTGCGGCGTTGAACGAGAACGACTCGCAGCACCTGCTCGACCTGATCCTCGGCCTCAAGGCCAAGGGGATCGCGTCGATCATCATCAGCCACAAGCTCAACGAGATCGAGCAGATCGCCGACGAGATCAAGATCATCCGCGACGGACGCACGGTCGAGACGCTCGACATCTCCCGGGGCGAGATCAACGAGGACCGCATCATCCGCGGCATGGTGGGGCGCTCGCTCGAGAGCCGGTACCCCGACCGCACGCCGAACATCGGCGAGGTGTTCTTCGAGGTCAGGGACTGGTGGGTGCAGCATCCGAGCGTCTCCGAGCGCATGGTCGTGAAGGGCTCGAGCATCAACGTCCGTCGCGGCGAGGTCGTCGGCATCGCCGGCCTGATGGGCGCCGGACGCACCGAGTTCGCGATGAGCATCTTCGGCCGCTCCTACGGCAACTTCCTCTCCGGCACCCTGATCAAGGACGGACGGGAGATCGTGCTGCCCGACGTCGCGTCGGCCATCAAGCACGGGCTCGCGTACGTGAGCGAGGACCGCAAGGTGCTCGGACTCAACCTGCTCGACACCATCAAGAGGTCGACCGTGGCGGCGAAGCTGTCGAAGATCTCCAAGCACGGCGTGGTCGACTCGCGCGCCGAGTACGCGGTCGCGGAGGAGTACCGCAAGGCCATGCGCATCAAGACCCCCTCCGTGGAGGAGGGCGTCGGGAAGCTGTCTGGAGGGAACCAGCAGAAGGTCGTGCTGGCGAAGTGGATGTTCACCGATCCCGACCTGCTGATCCTCGACGAGCCGACCCGTGGCATCGACGTCGGCGCCAAGTACGAGATCTACGCGATCATCAACCAGCTCGCAGCTCAGGGCAAGGGTGTCATCGTCATCTCCAGCGAGCTCCCTGAACTGCTGGGAATCTCCGACCGCATCTACACCGTTTTCGAAGGCCGGGTCACCGACTGCATCCCGGCCGATCAGGCAACTCCGGAGGCCCTCATGCGTAGCATGACCTCCTCGAACCAGAAGGCTTCCGCATGAGCACCGACACTTCGCAGACGTCGTCGTCCTTCCACTTCCGCGACATCACCAAGATGTTCGGCGGCGGTCAGTCCAAGCTGCGCCAGTTCGGCATCCTCGGCAGCTTGATCGTGATCCTGGCGCTGTTCCAGCTGCTCACCTTCGTCGTCAAGGGCACGGGACTCACGCTGTCGCCCGAAAACCTGATCAACGTCGTCAACCAGTACTCGTACATCCTGATCCTCGCGATCGGCATGGTGATGGTGATCATCATGGGCCACATCGACCTGTCGGTCGGCTCGGTGGCGGCGTTCACCGGCATCATCGTCGCGAAGTCGATGGCGGAGTGGAACCTCCCCTGGCCGCTCGCGATCGTGCTGGGCATCGGCGTCGGCATCCTCGTCGGTGCTTGGCAGGGCTTCTGGGTCGCCTACGTCGGCGTCCCCGCGTTCATCGTGACGCTGGCCGGAATGCTGTTCTTCCGCGGTGCGAACCAGTTCATCGGACAGTCCACCACCATCCCTGTCCCGCCGGGATTCCGGGTGATCGGTTCCGGATACCTGCCCGAGCTCGCACTGCCGCTGAACTTCAACGTGCTCACGATGGTCCTCGCCCTGCTCGGCGTCGCGTGGATCGTGTTCTGGGAGATCCGCACCCGCGGAGTGCAGAAGAGGATGGGCTCCGTCAGCGCGCCGCTCTGGGTGAGCGTCATCAAGGTCGTGCTGATCTCGGCCGTGATCCTGGTCGCGGGCTGGCTGTTCGCCACCGGCCGCCCGGGCACCAGCTTCCCGGTCTCGGGCATCATCCTGCTCGTGCTCGTCATCCTCTACTCGTTCGTCACCAACAACACGGTGTTCGGCCGCCACATCTACGCGGTCGGCGGCAACCGCCAGGCATCCCGTCTGTCCGGCGTGAAGGACCGCTGGGTCGACTTCTTCGTGATGATGAACATGTCGGTCCTCGCGGCTCTCGCGGGCATGATCTACGTGGCCCGCGCGGCGGCATCCGGTCCACAGGACGGCAACGGCTGGGAGCTCGACGCGATCGCGTCGGTGTTCATCGGCGGCGCTGCGGTCTCGGGCGGTATCGGCACGGTCATCGGGTCGATCATCGGTGGTCTCGTGATGGCGTTCCTCAACAACGGCCTCGCCCTCATGGGCGCCGGCGCAGACGTCGTCTCGATGATCAAGGGCCTCGTGCTGCTGTTCGCCGTCGCGGTCGACGTATGGAACAAGCAGCAGGGTCGACCCTCGCTGACCGGTTTCATCATGCGCCGGTTCGCGTCGAAGGAGACTCCGGCCGTTCCGCCGCTCACTCCCAACCAGACCTACGAAACCCCCGCTGTCGACAAGACGAGCGGCAAGTAGGCGGATTCCCCGCGCATGGCTCGCGCAGAGAATCTGTCCCTCACCAGAGAAAGAGATCGCATGAAGAAGATCATCGTCACAGCGACAGCGCTTGTCGCAGCGGCAGCCTTCACCCTCACCGGTTGCTCTTCGGAGCGCGGCGGCGGCACCGACGGCGGCACGGAAACGGCGGCCACGAAGGGCTTCGCTGCGGATGCCACGATCGGCGTCGCGCTTCCCGACAAGACCAGTGAGAACTGGGTCCTGGCCGGTCAGCTGTTCACCGACGGTCTGGAGAAGGCTGGCTTCAAGGCCGACGTCCAGTACGCTCCCGCGTCGAACACGGTCGCCGAGCAGCAGAACCAGATCCAGGCCATGGTGACGGGTGGCGCGAAGGTCATCATCATCGGCGCGAAGGACGGCAAGCAGCTCGCGACCCAGGTCGAGGCCGCTCGCGACGCCGGCGTCACGGTCATCGCGTACGACCGTCTGATCGAGAACACGGAGGCCGTCGACTACTACGTCGCGTTCGACAACTTCAAGGTCGGTGAACTGCAGGGCAACGCTCTGCTCGACGGCCTCGAGGCGCGCGCCGGCCACGCGGCGCCCTACAACATCGAGCTGTTCTCCGGTTCGCCCGATGACGCCAACTCGAAGGTCTTCTTCGACGGTGCCATGAGCGTGCTGCAGCCGAAGATCGACGACGGCACGCTGAAGGTCGTCTCCGGCCAGACTGAGATCGCGCAGACCGCGACCGAGGGCTGGAAGGCTGAGAACGCTCAGCGTCGTATGGACTCGCTGCTGACCGCGTCGTACGGTTCCGAGACGCTCGACGGCGTCCTGTCGCCGAACGACACGCTGGCTCGCGCCATCATCACCTCGGTCACGGGTGCCGGCAAGCCGGCTCCGGTCTTCACCGGTCAGGACTCCGAGGTCGAGTCGGTCAAGTCGATCATGGAGGGCGTGCAGTACTCCACGATCAACAAGGACACCACGCTGCTCGTGGAGCAGTCGATCAAGATGGTCCAGCAGCTGCAGAAGGGCGACAAGGTCGACGTCAACGACACCGAGTCGTACGACAACGGCGTGAAGGTCGTTCCGGCCTACCTGCTCGACCCGGTCATCGTGACCAAGGAGAACGCCGCTGAGGCGTACGCGAACGTTCCGAGCCTGCTCGAGATCGTGAAGTCGTACCAGTAAGCGGTTCTGACATCGCGGGCGGGCCGTCCGGACCTTCGGGTTCGGGCGGCCCGCCCTTTTGCGTGCGAGGCGGGCAGACCGCTCAGTAGTCAGCAGCCGGGGGCGGTGGGCTTCTCGGTGCAGGTGTGGGCGACGAGGGCCGTGTGAGCCTCGAAGATCTGGATCTGCTGGGGTGCGGTCGGAATCGTCAGTTGTCCGGCGATCGGGTACCAACCGCGGCCGAGGTCGACCTCGGCCGAGTAGCGGATGCTGAGACCGGCGTTGTACGTGCCGCGCTCGGTGTAGGTGTGACTGGTCGGGGTGGGGGTGAACTGCGCCTGACCGAGGTCATCCCACGTGCGACCACCTGTCGTGACGGTAGCGTTCGTGCCGTCGCCGTAGGTGTAGTCGTAGCCGACCGGGGTGAAGCGGACGGTGACCGGGAAGCCGAACAGACTCCCGGTCTGCGTGTGCACGGATGCCGCGCCGAGGAAGTTCGTGGGCATGTCCGCGATCCCGGCGTTGGAGGGTTCCGCGGAAAGGGTCGCGGGAGCTGGGGCGAACTGCTCGAGGTCTGTGAGCGTGACTTCGGGGATCTCTCCGACGCCGTTGACCGTCGGCGCCACCGGACAGAACTCGATGGTCGTGGTCGTGATGTTGCACTTCTCGACGGGCGTGAAGGTTTTGGTGTCTGGATCGGATGTGCCGTCTGTGGAGTCGGTGCCGGGCACCTCCCATTCACCCACGATCTCAGTCCACGTACCGTTATTGGTGACCTGCGGTGGACAGTTGTTCGTCTTGATTTGGATATCGGAGCAGGTTGCCCCGCCGGACGCCATCGCGGGCGACGCAGGAAGGCTCGAGGCGGCGACCAGCATCGCGACGATCACTACGCCTGCGCGCATGTCGGATCCTCCTCGCCCAACGACTTTTCTATGAGAAGCCCGCTCTGATCGCCAACGAAAGTGAGGGTGAATCGCCACGCCGGTGCTCGATCTGGCGGGGTGACGTTTACACCCGACGAATTGATCACCGTCGATTTGCTGAGATCAATGCACGCAGTTGCTGTTACTCGGCCCACTTTGCCAGCCGCGTCAACTGAGTCGCCAGTAAAGCTCACGACGACGGTTTCGCCTCCAAGCGTGAGGCCATTCGCATCCAAGTACTCGGCACCCTCAAGGTACTCGTCGAGTGCAGGCCCCGTGAGGAAACGCTCGGTGTCGGCATCGGATCTGTCTGCGGCTGAGTTGTACTCCCGATAGACCTCTTCCGCCGCCGCGAAGGCTTCCTCCTCGCTGGCGAAGGCCGCAGTGGGTGTCGGAGTGGGTTCTGGCTCTGGCGTGCACCCTGACAGGACCGCGACCATCAGCAGTGCAGCGCCGATTCCGGCGAGGGCGTGGGATGCGGTCCTGTGCGATGTCACCCCGAAACGGTAACCCGGATCGGGGTGACAGCGGGAAAGTTATCCACAGGTCGTCTCAGAACGGCGCTCGCACACGGTCGACGAAGATCTCGACGGAATCGCACGGCTCGGACGTCTCCGAAGTGAACACGACGGTGTTCGGTGGCGGGGGAGTGTCGAGGTACGTCCGGCCAGTCGGACTCCTCCATTCGAGCAGCCCGCCCGCCTGGTGTTTCACATGCCAAGGAGAGGCGTGTTTCAAGGTGTGATGTCGCCGGCAGAACGCGCTCAGATTTCCTTCGCTGGTGGATCCGCCCGTGGAGGCGGCGTCATTGTGATCGAGATCGCATTTGCGGGCGGCGAGCCCGCACGTGGGGAACCGGCATCGTTGGTCGCGGGCTCGAAGGTGACGCTTGAGCTGTTCCGGCGGCCGGTATCGGTCGGCGGCGAGCACGGCACCGGTGACAGGGTGCGTGAGAACCCGGTCCCAGCCGGTCGTGGTTCCGGCGAGGAGGCGTGCCGTGCGCGCGTCGATCGGAACCGCGCCGTCGAGGATCGCGGGCGGAAGACCGTCGATCGTGGGGCGTTTCGTCTCGTCGCTGCGCTCCTCGCTCAACGACCGAGCGTCGATATCAGGGGTGCCAGCGGTAGCGCGTTTCGTCTCGCTGCGCTTGCTCGACGGCGGGGAATCTCTGTGACCGGCATTCGCTCCGAGATCCTGACCCATCAGAGTCATCACGGGCACGGTGATCTCGATCCGTCCACGGATCTCGCCGAGCAACCCGTCTGCGATGTCGTGACCCGCAGGCGAGCCGGTGAGCACGAGATCAGCGAGCAGGTCGGCGCGGATCTCGTCGACCGAGCGAGCGTCGGGTGTGAAATCGCCGCCGATCACCCGCGCCTCTTTCGCCGCACGCAGGTTCTCAGAGCGGATCTCGTGGGCCATCTGCGACAGCCGATCCATCATCGCGTGCACGAGCACGGCAGGTCCGTGCAGGGTGAGGTCTGCCATCGCGTCGTCCTGATCGCGGGCCCACACTCGCCGCTGCGATCGCGCGTGGCGGTGGCGATCATCGACCGGGAGCTCCTGGAACCGTTCGGCGATGCGTCGCGCGAGCGGGCGCAGCCTGTTCGGGGACTCGACCTCGGCCAGCGGCAGCACGGCGGCCGCGTAGGCGTCGCGCTGAACGGCATCGATCAGCTGCGTACCCGTCTCGATGATCACATGCGCGTGCGCCGCGGCGATGCGACCGGCGCCCTGCGCCGCCCACACAGTAGGAAAGCCGTCGACCAGGCAGGAGGCCTCGGCGATCCGCCGCTCCACCGTGCGGTCGCTGACCCGCAGCCGCTGCCCGATCTCGGCAGCCACCGTGCGCATCGTCATGTCGCCGCCGTCGGAGTGGTCGCCCTGCTTCGCGATGTCGACGGCCATCCGCCCCGCCAGGGCGAGCAGGCCGTCACGCGCCGCCATCATGGCGTTCACGGTCGCGTCGGCCGCGGCGAGCGACTCGACCAGATCGGCGAGAGTCGCCATCTGGGAGTCGGTTGCGTCGATCATCGCGTCCATGAGTCCAATACACCAGGTGCCACGGACATTCGAACGAAGATTCGAGTCGATCGCAGGCCCCGATGATCACAGAACGATAACGACCTTCGCGTAGGGTGGCTCCATGTCGCCGTCCCCGCCTTCCGGTCGTGCCCTCGCCGATTTCGGCGCATCCGAGAACGACCTCGAGAACCTTCCCGGTGGGAGAGGGCTGACCTGGCGCTCTGGCCCTCTCATCCTTCGACCCTCGGTTGGCGATGCTGAGACCATCTGGAAGGCGGAGATCTTGGCCGAACTCCGTCACAGTGCCGAACTCCGCACCTCCAGACCGATTCCCGCGCGATCAGGCGGATGGACCAGCGACGGCTGGGAAGCCTGGCAATGGCTGCCCGGCCAGGCCGACGAACGCCGTTTCGCAGACGTGCTCCGCGCCCGAGCAGCCTTCCACGCCGCACTCGCCCCGCTCCCACGCCCCTCGTTCCTCGACCTCGCCGACGACCCCTGGGCGAGGGCGGACCGGATCGCCTGGGAAGAAGAGCCCCTGCCTGACGACGACGTGGTGCGCCGTCTTGCGGCGGCGTTCCGCCCGGTCTCGGACGCATCGCAGATGATCCACGGCGATCTGCTCGGCAACGTGATGTTCGCGCAGGGGCACCCGCCGGCGATCATCGACTGGGCGCCGTACTGGCGGCCGACCGGATACGCCGACGCTATCGTCGTGGCCGACGCGGCGTGCTGGCACGGATTGGCCCCCGAGCGCATGCACGAGATGCTCGGCGGCGACGGCCGATACCTCATCAGGGCGCTCGCGTTCCGCATCACGACGTTCCAGCTCCTCGGGGTGTGGGACGCGCAGCTCGAGGAGCGGCATCGGCGGGTCGTCGACGTGGCGCTGCGGAAGGAGTGATCGGATGCTGCTGCACACCGTCGACGTCGGACACGGCGACAAGACCGCGCTCCTGTTGCACGGGCTGATGGGTTCCGCCGAGAGCTGGTGGCGCGTCATCCCTCTGCTGGTCGAGCACGGCTACCGCGTGCTCGCCATGGACCTCCCGGGGCACGGCCTCTCGCCCCGCGACCCCGATCTCACGATGGCGAAGGCCGCAGCATCCGTCACCGCGACCCTCGAGGCACGAGCACCGCAGCGTCCGCTCCACGCGATCGGCCACTCCTATGGCGCCACGGTGCTCGCCGCCGCCGGACTCGCCGCCGAGGTGACCGTATACGTCGACTCTGCGCTGTCGTTCACGGGCGGCGACGACCGTACGCGGCTCATCGAGCGGTACGAGAGCGACCGCCGTAATCGGCAGGATCCCGCGTGGCTTCGCTCTTCCCGCCCGTTCTACACCGCGAAGGATGCCGAGGTCGAAGCCCGTGCCGCGACCTGCTTCGACCCGGCGACCAGCGCGTCGATCTCGTGCGGAGACGATGTCATGGTGATGCCCCGGGAAGGGGCGATCCTCGTGCACGCCGAGCCGAGCAACTGGGTCACCGACGATGACAAGCACCGCTTCGCCGAGCAGGGCGTGAGCATGCGCGGGATCCGCTCCGCCGCCCACACCGTCTGGTACAGCCATTTCGACGAGTTCACGGCATCCGTGCCCGAGGTGTTCGGCGAGTACCCTTGATATGACATGGCACATCTTCTGGGAGCCGAAGCGCTTCACCTCGAATACCCGACCAGAGTCGTCTTCGACTCCGTCACCCTCGGCATCGAGGAAGGGGATCGCATCGGCATCGTCGGCCGCAACGGCGACGGCAAGTCCAGCCTGCTCGGCATGCTCGCCGGCTTCAAGGAGCCGAACTCGGGCCGAGTGACGGTGCGCGGTGGCACCACGATCGGAGTGCTGAGCCAGGCCGACACTCTTGCGGATGACGTGACGATCAGTCAGGCCGTCGTGGGCGACATGCCTGAGCACGAGTGGGCGGGCGTCGCACGCATCCGCGACGTCATCGAAGGGCTGCTGAAGGATCTGCCCTGGGATGCCGAGATCGGCTCGCTCTCCGGCGGCCAGCGCCGTCGGGTCTCGCTCGCGAAGCTGCTCGCAGGGGACTGGGACGTCATCGCCCTCGACGAGCCCACCAACCACCTCGACGTCGAAGCCATCACCTGGCGTGCCGGACACCTCAAGAAGCGGTGGTCGGCGAACTCCGGAGCGCTCATGGTCGTGACCCACGACCGCTGGTTCCTCGACGAGATCTGCACCGAGACGTGGGAGGTGCACGACCGCATCGTCGAGCCCTTCGAAGGCGGCTACGCCGCGTACATCCTGCAGCGCGTCGAGCGCGACCGGATGTCGGCGGCCACGGAGGCGAAGCGGCAGAACCTCGCCCGCAAGGAGCTCGCCTGGCTGCGCCGAGGCGCGCCCGCTCGCACGAGCAAGCCGAAGTTCCGCATCGATGCGGCCAATGAGCTCATCGCCGACGTCCCGGAGATCCGCGACAAGGTCTCGCTGCAGTCGCTCGCCGTGTCGCGCCTCGGGAAAGACGTCGTGGATCTCCTCGACGTCGGCGTCACCTACCCCTCGACAGGCTCGGGGACCCAGGAGAAGGTCGTCCTGCGTGACATCGAATGGCGCATCGCGCCGGGCGAGCGCACCGGCATCCTCGGTGTCAACGGCGCCGGCAAGTCCACTCTTCTCGGCCTGATCGCAGGCAGCGTCGAGCCCACGGTCGGGCGCGTGAAGCGCGGCAAGACCGTCAAGGTGCAGACGCTCACGCAGCGCCTCGACGAGCTCGACCAGCACTGGAACGACCCGGTCCGCGTGATCATCTCGGGCCTGCGCACCTCGTACACGATGGGGGCCGGATCCAAGGCGCAGGATCTCACGCCGGGGCAGCTTCTCGAGCGGCTCGGGTTCGACTCCGCCCAGCTCTCGACCCCGGTCAAGGACCTCTCCGGCGGCCAGCAGCGGCGACTGCAGCTGCTGCTCGTGCTGCTCGATCAGCCCAACGTGCTGATCCTCGACGAGCCCACCAACGATCTCGACACCGACATGCTCGCGGCGATCGAGGACCTGCTGGATTCGTGGTCGGGCACGCTCCTCGTGGTCAGCCACGACCGGTACTTCCTCGAGCGCGTCACGGACCAGCAGTACGCGATCCTCGATGGACGTCTGCGCCACCTCCCCGGCGGCGTCGACGAGTACCTCCGCCTCCGGCATCTGCAGGACGCCGAGCCTGCGAAGGCGGCCTCCGCGAAGACCGCGCCCCAGGGACTCGACGGAGCCGCGCTGCGCACGGCCCAGAAGGAGGTCGCCGCCCTCGAGCGGCGCATCCAGAAGCTGACCGAGAAAGTGGATGCCGCCAAGCGCGCGCTCGCCGACCACGATCAGGCCGACTACGCGGGTCTCGGCGAGAAGATGAAGTCGATCGGAGATACCGAGGCCGAGATCGAGGAGCTGGAACTCCGGTGGTTCGAGCTCACCGAGGAGATCGGCTGACCGGCTCCGCCCGCGGGGGAACGCTGCGGGGGAATATCCTTCAGACACCACTGTTGAGAGGTTGACATGGAAGGCCTCGAAGTCACCGTCCTGCTCGGACTCACGATCCTCGCAGGCACGCTGCTCGCGCCACGCATCCGGCTCGCTCTGCCGCTGGTTCTCGTGGTGTTCGGCCTGCTCCTCGGATTCGTCCCCGCGCTGCGCGAAGTGCAACTGCCTCCGGAAACGGTGCTGCTGCTCTTCCTGCCGGTGATGCTGTTCTGGGAGAGCCTGACGACCTCGCTGCGTTCGATCAGACGGGACTTCCGCTACATCCTCCCGATGAGCACGCTGCTGGTGGTCGCATCAGCCTTCGCGGTCGCGGGCGTCGGCGTGCTTCTAGGGATGCCGTGGGAGATCGCCCTCATCCTCGGGGCTGCGGTCGCGCCCCCGGATGCGACGGCGGTGGCGGCACTCGGCCGTCTGCTGCCCCGACGCACGTTCATGAAGCTCAAGGCCGAGAGCCTCACCAACGACGGAACAGCGCTCGTGCTCTACGCGATCGCGATCTCGCTCGCGGTCGGGGGGAACGTCACCCCGTGGAGCATCACCTGGACCGTGCTCGTGTCGTACGTCGGCGGCGTCCTGGCCGGCGCCGTGATCGCCGCGCTGGCGTACCTGCTCCTTCGTCAGGCGACGCGCACGGCCGTCATCAACGTCACCCTGCTGCTCGTGCCCTTCACCGCGTTCCTGCTCGCCGAGATCATGCACGCCTCGGGAGTGCTCGCCGTCGTCGTCGCTGGCCTCGTGATCGCCTACGTGTCGCCCCGCATCACCACCGCGTCGTCTCGTCGGCAGTCGGAGGCGGCCTTCCCGTTCGGCGTCTTCCTCCTCAACGGGGCGCTCTTCGTGCTGATCGGCCTCGAAGTGCAGTACGTCGTGCACGAGATCTCGGCGGCCGCGGTCGGCCGACTGGTGCTGACCACTCTCGCCGTGTGGGTCGTTCTTCTCCTGGTGCGCTACTTCTTCCAGCTGTTGAACGTGCTCTTCCAGAGAGCTCCCGGGCCTCGGCCTCCGCGAGGACTCCGCTCGCGGATGCGCCTCGTCTCGACCGTCGCGGGCATGCGCGGCGCCGTGTCGCTCGCGATCGCCCTGTCGGTGCCTGTCGAAATCGGGGCAGCGGGGCGCGACGAGATCGTGGTCGTCACCGCAGGAGTCATCCTGCTCAGCCTTCTCGTGCAGGGGCCGCTGCTGCCTGCGGTCGTGCGCTGGGCGAGTCCGCCGTCCGACACGGCGGAGATCGAGGAGTACGAGCTCGCAGAACGCACGATCTCAGGTGCCGCCCTCTCCGCGCTCGACGATCTCGCGACCGAGCACGGCGTCGGCCAGGAGGTGCTCGACCGCGTGCGCAGCGAGGGCTACATGATGCTGGAGTACGCGAACGCGCGAGCCCTGGCCCGGGAGCAGGCCGTCGTCGACGCCGAGGCGAACGTCCTCGACGCGATGCTCGACGAACCCGACCCCTACGACGGAGGGGGCCTCGAGATGGTCGACTCGGATGCCGCGGGCAGCGGCTCCCTGCAGATCATCGCGACCTCGACGGCCGTCGACCTCGCACAGCGTTCGCCGCTCATCCGCCATGAGGAGCACACCCGCCTCAAGCTCGCCCTGCTCGATCGCAAGCGCGAGGTGCTGCTGGGCCTTCGTCGCTCGGGCGCGGTCGACGACATGGTGGTCCGTCGCATCTCTGCGCGCCTCGATCTCGAGCAGGTGCGGCTGCAGGGCATCGAGGAATTCGACTGACCCTTCGACAGGCTCAGGGACCCAGGGTGGGTCGAGCGCTGTGACGTCATGTGACACTCGATTCCATCGGATGCCTGACGCCTGCCTACCGTTGAAGAGTCCCCCAAGAGAGGAACCCTTCACATGACCCGTCGCACAACGTCCATCATCGCCGCGCTTGCCGCGGTCCCGCTCTTCGTCGCCCTCGCGGGCTGCGCGACGGCATCCGAATCCACCGGCTCCGGCTCGGGCGAGTCGACCGAGAACGAGACCGTCAAGATCGGCGTCGTCGGCAAGGGCGACGCGCAGTGGGCGCCCTTCGTCGAGGCCGCCGCAGACGAGGGCATCACAGTCGAACTCGTCGACTTCGGTTCCTACGAGCAGCCGAACCCGGCGCTCACCGAGGGCGAGATCGACCTCAACCAGTTCCAGCACATCGTCTACCTCGCCGAGTACAACGACGCCTCCGGTGAGGACCTGGTTCCGATCGGCTCCACCGCGATCTATCCGCTCGGCCTCTACTCGACGAAGTACGACGATGTGAAGGACATCCCCGAGGGCGAAACGGTCGCCGTGCCCGACGATGCCTCGAACCAGGCGCGGGCGCTGCTCGTGCTGCAGTCGGCAGGTCTCGTCGAGCTCAAGAGCGGCGGCACGATCTTCTCCGACCTCGCTGACGTCGACACCGACAAGTCGAAGGTCAAGATCACCGCTCTCGAGGGGGCGCTCATCCCGACCTCGCTGCCCGACGTGGCCGCTGCGATCATCAACAACGACTTCGTCGAGGACGCCGGGCTCAAGTTCGAAGACGCGATCGCGCAGGACGACCCTGAAGACCCGAACGCGCTGCCGTACGTGAACATCTTCGCGGCGCGGGCCGAGGACGCCGACAACAAGACCTACCAGAAGCTCGTCGAGATCTTCCAGACCAACGAGGACGTGCAGGCGGGCCTGCTCGAGTCGTCCGGGAACACTGCCGTCGCGCTGCAGATCCCCGTCGAAGACCTCGTGGCGTCGCTGAAGAAGGTCGAAGCAGACACGAAGGACAAGAAGTAACAGCACGACTGAGAGAATCGGGTGGCGCACCGCGCCACCCGATTCTCCGTTGGCAGCAGTAGACCGGAGCCGCACATGCCGATCGTCACCCTCTCGAATGTCTCGAAGGCGTATCCGTCCCGTTCGCCCGGTTCCGGCGACGTGGTCGCCGTCGACGATGTCACGCTGTCGATCGAGAAGGGCGATGTCTTCGGCATCATCGGCTATTCCGGGGCGGGCAAGTCCACCCTCGTCCGTTTGATCAACGCCCTCGAACCGGCGACCGCCGGCACCATCACCGTCGACGACGTCGACATCACGGCCCTCACCGAGCGCGAGCTGCGCAAGGTGCGCGGCGGCATCGGCATGATCTTCCAGCAGTTCAATCTGTTCGCCTCGAAGACGGTCAAGGCGAACGTCGCCTATCCGCTCGCTCTCGCTGGCTGGTCGAAGGCCGACATCGAGGCCCGGGTCACCGAGATGCTCGGCTTCGTCGGGCTCGCGGACAAGGCCAGGGCGTACCCCGAGCAGCTCTCGGGCGGACAGAAGCAGCGTGTCGGCATCGCACGAGCTCTCGCGACCGGCCCCGCGATCCTGCTCGCCGACGAGGCCACCAGCGCCCTCGATCCGCAGACCACGCACGAGGTGCTCGACCTCTTGAAACGAGTGAACGAGGAGCAGGGCGTCACCATCATCGTGATCACGCACGAGATGGATGTCATTCAGACGATCGCGACCAAGGTCGCTGTGATGGAGCGCGGGCGCGTGATCGAGCAGGGCGACGTGTTCGATGTGTTCTCCGCACCGCAGAACCCGGCATCCCAGCGCTTCGTGGGCACGGTCGTCAAGGGCGTGCCGTCGCCCGCCGAGCTCGCGGTGCTGCGCGAGCGTCACGGCGGGAGGATCGTGACGTTCTCGTTCCGCGACGGCGACTCCTCGCAGGCGCAGGTCTTCCTCGACCTCGCGGGAGCAGGACTCGACTTCGAGCTCATCTACGGCGGCATCAACGACATCCGCGGACGCGCGTTCGGTCACCTGACCCTCGCGATCCGCGGCGGCGCGTCCGCGATCGACCAGGCGCTCGCGAGCATCGCCGAACGCGTCGAAGTGACCGTCATCGCGGAAGAGGAGGTCCGCTGATGGATCGTCTGAACGAACTGTGGCCCGAGCTGTGGAAGTCTGCGCTCGAGACCCTGTACATGACGTCCTTCGCCCTCGTGCTCGGCGGTGTCCTCGGCCTCGCGATCGGCGTCGTCCTCTACGTCACCCGCCCCGGTGGTCTCGCAGAGAACCGGGCCGTCGCCGTCGTCGCGAACATCGCTGTGAACTTCTTTCGGCCGATTCCATTCGTGCTGTTCGTGGCGGTCGCCCAGCCGTTCGCCCGCTTCGTGGTCGGCACCGGCATCGGCACCACGGCCGGCGCCTTCATGATCGGCCTCGCAGCGGCCTTCGCGATCGGCCGGATCGTCGAGCAGCACCTGGTGTCGGTCTCGCCCGGAGTGATCGAGGCGGCTCGCTCGATGGGAGCAGGCCCGTGGCGCATTCTGTTCACCGTCGCGATACCCGAGTCACTCGGGCCGCTCATCCTCGGCTACACGTTCATCGTCGTCGCCCTGATCGACATGACCGCGATGGCAGGCCTCATCGGCGGCGGCGGTCTCGGCGCCTTCGCGCAGGTCTACGGTTTCCGGCAGTTCGAACCGGTCGTGATGTGGACGGCGATCGTCTTGATCGTGGTGTTCGTGCACCTCGTGCAGCTGCTGGGCACACGCCTCGCACGCAAGGTCATGCGGCGCTGAGCGTCCTGCGGGTGATGAACTCGCGCGGGGTCCCGCTCAGCGGGTCGACGAAGTGCAGCTCGCGCGCGAGCAGCTGGAGCGGGCGCTCGAAGTCGTCGGGCGACTCGGGCAGCAGTACGGGATAGAAACCGTCGCCCCGGATGCCGAGCCCGAGAGCTGCGAGATGGACCCGCAGCTGGTGCATCTTGCCGCTGTGCGGGCGCAGCAGCGTGTGCACCGAAAGCTCGTCGGCGGAGAGCAGCTCGATGAGCGTCTCGGAGTTCGGCTCGCGCGCGGTGTCCACCCGCACGCACACCTCGCTGCGGTTCTTCACGATGTGGTTGCGGTAGACGAGAGGGAATGCCGACGGGTCCCACTCGGAGGGCCGGTCGGAGACCGCCTCGTACACCTTCTGCACCCGACGGTTCTCGAACATCAGCTGATACGCGCCGCGCGTCTCGCGACGAGTCGAGAACATCAGCAAGCCGGCCGTCGCACGGTCGAGGCGGTGGATCGGTGTGAGCTCGGGGATGTCGAGCAGGTTGCGCAGCCGCACCAACGCGGAATTCTGCACGAACTTCCCGCCGGGGGTCGTCGGCAGGAAGTGCGGTTTGTCGACGACGACGAGATCGCGGTCCTGATGCAGCACCTCGACCTCGAACGGGATGGCCTTCTCGACCGGAGGCTCGCGGTAGTACCAGACGAACTCCTCGGCGCCGAGGGGCGTGTCGCGGCTCAGTGCGCTGCCGTCGCGCGCGACGATCTCTCCGCGGTCGAAGCGCGTCAGCAGTCGCTCACGGTCGAGGTGGAAGAAGCGCTCGATCATGTACGCCGAGACGGTGGGCCAGTCGCCGCTCAACGGCACGTGCAGGCGGGTCGCGCCGACGCCGTCGCGCACGGGGAGGGGGGAGGGCATGCCCATTCGATCAAGCCTACGCGGCTCTACGCCGCGCGGGTGAAGCGCGACCGGTACTGCTGAGGCGCCAGCCCGATCCGCTCCCGGAAGTGCTTGCGCAGTGCTGCCGCCGTCGCGAAACCCGAGCTCGCCGCCACGGCGTCGACGGGCAGATCCGTGGTCTCGAGCAGCTCGCGCGCCCGATCGACTCTGGCGTCGGCGAACCAGTCGCCGACCGTGCGCCCCGTCTCGGCACGGAATCGCCTCGTCAGGGTGCGCACGCTCATCCCGAAGCGGTCGGCGACCTCGGTCAGCGACAACGGCTCGTCGATCCGGGAGATCAGCCAGTTCTGGATATCGCTCGCGGAGCCGACGTCGGCAGGGAGGGTGATCGTCGGACGCGCGACGAATTGTCGCTGTCCTCCGCCCCGGTGCGGAGCCGCAAGGGTCGCCCGCGAGACCGCGGCGGCCACGGCCGAGCCGTGGTCGCTCGCGATGAGATGCATGGTCGCGTCGACCGCGGCGGAGGCGCCGGCAGCGGTCAGGATCGACCCGGAGTCGACGAACAACTCATCGGCACGCAGGCGGACGCGAGGGAAGCGCCGGACGAAGTCGTCGGCGGAGCACCAGTGGGTGGTGGCCTCCTTGCCGTCGAGGAGGCCGGATGCCGCGACCGTGAACGCTCCGGTGCAGTAGCTGACGATGCGCCGATCGGCGAAGTCGCTGAGCCCGATGGGGTCTCCGGAGATCTCGGCGGCACTCCATGGCGGAACGATGATCGTGTCGGCCGACTCCAGCGCGGTGCGATCGGCGGTCGGCGTGATCGAGAAATCGGCGTTCGTCGGCACCGGTCGGCCGTCCAGCGTGCACGTGGTCACCGAGTACAGCGGTTCGCCCTCGCGCAGCGCGGCACGGAAGAAGCGGGCGGGAATGCCGAGTTCGTAGGGGAACACCCCGGGGAGCGCGACGACGACGATCTTGTGCATGGCTATATCGTGACACACATTGACCTTCTGGCCACTGTTGCGCCGAGATCGGATCGACCAGGCTGGAGGCTCACAGGCCGGAACGGCCAGCAGCGAAAGGTGGATCACGTGCGTTCAGCGAAGTACTCCGGGGCCGGAGCAGCATCCGAGGTCATCTCGATCATCGACATCGAGGTTCCCGTCCCGGGACATGGAGAGGTCGTCGTGAAGGTCGGCGCCGCCGGTCTCAACCCCGTCGATGTGAAGATCCGTGCGGCCGCGACCGACTTCGGACAGATCATCTACACCGACCTCCCCGGGTGGGACGTCGCGGGCGTCGTCGCGGCGGTCGGCTCCGGTGTCGACGCCTGGGCGGTCGGCGACCGGGTGTTCGCGCTCGCGGCGTTCCCCGATGCCGCGCACACCCTCGCCGAGTACGCGGTGGTCGCCGCCGAGGATCTCGCGGCGGCTCCCTCGACCTGGAGCACAGCGCAGGCAGGGGCCGCACCTCTCACCGCCCTGACCGCCTGGCAGGCGCTCGAGGCGGCGGGTGTGGTCGCCGGCCAGCGCGTGCTGGTGCTGGGCGGCGCGGGCGGCGTGGGGCATCTCGCGATCCAGCTGGCGGCGGCGCGCGGTGCGGAGGTGGTTGCCACCGGCAGCCCCGCGAAGAACGAGCTGCTGCGCTCCTGGGGCGCGGAACAGACCGTGGACTATCGGGATGACCAGGCGCTCGCCGCGATCGCCCCGGTGGATGCCGTGGTCATCACGGTCGACGACACGCTGCCTCCGCGCGGCTCGGTCAAGGCGGGCACCGCCGTGGTCACGATCACCGGGCTCTCCGACGATCACGCCGCACAGCTCGCGTCGTGGGGCGCCGGGCCGATCCGGCGGATCCTCGTCGCCGCGTCCGGTGCTCAGCTCGCCGAGATCGCGGCCCTGGCCGAGGCCGGCCGGGTGAGCGTGCACCTCGACTCGGAGTTCCCGCTAGACGACCTCGCCGCGGCGCAGGAACGGGTGGAATCCGGCCGGGTCACGGGCAAGGTCGCCGTCATCGTCGACCCGACCGTGTAGGACTCAGGCGTCGAAGCTCAGACTGAGCTTGCGGAGGAGGCCGGCCAGCCGTTCGCGGTCGCTGCGGGACAGCCCCTGCAGCAGGTCGGCCTCCACGTCGACGAGGCGGGTGATCGCAGCATCCACCCGGATCCGTCCGTCGTCCGTCAGGGTCACGAGCACGCTGCGACCGTCGGCGGGGTCGGACTCTCGGCGCACGAAGCGGCGCCCTACCAGCCGATCGATGCGGTTGGTCATGGTTCCGCTGGAGACCAGGGTCTGCTGCAGCAGCTGCTTGGGGGAGAGCTGGAACGGGGCGCCGGCCCGCCGCAGAGCGGACAGCACGTCCCACTCCCACGGTTCCAGGTCGCTGCGGCGGAACACGTCACGGCGCGCGCGGTCGAGCAGCCGCGTCAAGCGGTCCACGCGCGAGAGCACCTCGAGCGGGGAGAAGTCGAGGTCCGGTCGCTGCGTGTTCCACGCGCCGACGATCCGGTCGACCTCATCCGCCTCGCTCATCCGTTCATTATCGCGGGTGCAGCGCCGAGTCGGGGGACCTTGGCGGTACCGGCGTCAGCGTCATGAACGCGCTGTTCTCGTCGGGAAGGTAGCGGCCGAAGGCCGCGCACTCGACGAATCCGGCCTTCGCGTACATCGCACGGGCCGGCGCGAAGAAGTCGTGCCTTCCGGTCTCCAGAGACAGACGACGGATGCCGCGCCCTGCGGCGTCGTCGATCAGGAAGGCGAGCATCGCCCGTCCGAGCCCGCGGCCGCGCACGGACGGATCTGTGCGCATCGACTTGAGCTCCTCGTGGTCCTCATCCACCGGCGCCAGGGCGCCCGATGCGACGATCCGGCCTTCGACCGTCGCCGCGAACAAGCGGATGCCGGGGGCGAGAAGCCGTTCGATCGCCAACGCATGCTGGCTCTCGGGCGGAGCGGTTCCCTGCATGTCCGCGTGATGGGCCGCGATGAAGTCGGACAGTGCGGACGTCGACGTCTCGACCCGTTCGATGACGATGCTCATCTCATCAGCATGCCAAGGCCGTATTTCCGACGTATGACGACCGGCTCCAGCGCGACCGCCCGTCGCACCCAGGCGGACATGGCAGACTTGAGGGGCAGACTCTTCGACGGGCTCACCAAGCCATTCGGGGTGTCCGGTCCGCCGTGGTGTAATGGCAGCACGACAGCCTTTGGAGCTGTTAGGTCTAGGTTCGAGTCCTGGCGGCGGAGCATGACTGGGAACAAGCTCGCGATCATCATCCTCGCCGCAGGCCAAGGCACGCGCATGAAGTCGCGCCTGCCGAAGGTCCTGCATCCGATCGGCGGGCGTCCCCTCGTCGGTCACGTTCTCACCACCGCCGTGCGGCTCGCCGCCGACCACATCGAGGTCGTCGTCCGGCACGAGCGCGACCAGGTCGTCGCCGCGCTCGCCGAGGACTACCCGGATGCCGTGTTCGTCGATCAGGACGAGATCCCCGGCACCGGACGCGCCGTCCAGGTCGCGATCGACGCGCTGCCCGACGACTTCGACGGCGACGTGCTCGTGCTCTCGGGAGACTGCCCGCTGGCGGACGCCGACACCCTCGCCGCGTTCCTCGACGAACACCGAGCCGCAGGAGCGCCGGCGACCCTGATGACGGCGGTGGTGGACGACCCCACGGGCTACGGCCGGGTCATCCGCGACGCCGACGGCGGCGTGGACCGCATCGTCGAGCAGAAGGATGCGAGCGCCGACGAGGCTGCCGTCCGCGAGATCAACGCCGGGATGTACGTGTTCCGCTCGGAGACCCTGCGCCGCTACCTCCCCGAGATCGGCGTCGACAACGCGCAGGGCGAGATGTATCTCACCGATGTTCCCGGTCTGCTGCGTCGCGACGGCGACCGGGTCGCGGCATCCGTCGTCTCCGACGTCACCGTCACCTACGGCGTCAACGACCGCGCTCAGCTGGCCCTCGTCGGCCGGCTGCTGAACTCCCGGATCGTGCGCCGCTGGCAGCTCGAGGGCGTCACGATCGTCGACCCCGACACCACCTGGATCGACGACGATGCCACGCTCGCATCCGACGTGACGATCCTCCCGAACACGCAGATCCTGCGCGCCACCACGATCGCCGCGGGCGCGACCATCGGGCCGGACACCTCCCTCGTGGACTGCGAAGTGGGGGAGGACGCCACCGTCCGCCGCACCGACGCGACGCTCGCCGTGATCGGTGCGCAGGCGACGGTGGGCCCCTTCTCGTTCCTGCGCCCCGGCACGATCCTCGGCGCCAAGGGCAAGATCGGCGCCTACGTCGAGACGAAGAACGCCGAGATCGGCGAGGGCAGCAAGGTCCCGCACCTGTCCTACGTGGGAGATGCGACGATCGGTCGCGGCGTGAACCTCGGGGCGAGCACGATCACCGCCAACTACGACGATGTGAACAAGCACCGCACCGTCATCGAGGACGAGGTGCACACCGGATCGCACACGACCCTGGTCGCTCCCGTTAGGCTGGGTGCTGGCGCGAAGACAGGCGCCGGTGCCGCCGTCCGAAAAGACGTCCCGGCCGGTGCGCTTGCCATGAGCGTCGCGCCTCAGCGCAACATCGAGGGCTGGGTCGAGAAGAACAGGGCAGGCACGGGTGCGGCGGATGCTGCAGCCCGAGAGCGATCGGCGGAATAGGCGGAAATGGCGCGCAAGAAGAAGACTGTCGATCTGGACCGCGATAACGACATCGCCCCAGGGCTCGTCGCCAAGACGAAGAAGCGACTCGTCATCGCCGGCGGACGTTCGCACCCCGGGCTGACCGCCGCCGTCGCAGCGGATCTCGGCACCGAGATCGCCCCCGTCGAGCACCGCACCTTCGCGTCAGGCGAGATCTACGCCCGTTTCGAGGTCTCGATCCGCGGCTGCGACCTCTTCCTCATCCAGACGTTCGGCGAGCCCGTGAACGAGTGGCTCATGGAGACGCTCATCATGATCGATGCGGCCAAGCGCGCCTCGGCCAAGCGCATCACCGTCGTCGCACCGTATTACCCCTACTCGCGCCAGGACAAGAAGGGCCGTGGCCGCGAGCCCATCAGCGCGCGCCTGGTCGCCGATCTGCTCAAGACCGCAGGCGCCGACCGCGTCATGAGCGTCGACCTGCATGCTGCGCAGATCCAGGGCTTCTTCGACGGGCCCGTCGACCACCTGTTCGCCAAGCCCGTGCTGCTCGACTACTTCCAGCGCACGCTGTCGAAGGAGGACCGCGAGATCCTCACGGTCGTCTCGCCTGACATGGGCCGAGTGCGTGTGGCCGACACCTGGTCGGACAGCCTCGGTGCTCCGCTCGCGATCATCCACAAGCGCCGCGACCCGAAGGTCGCCAACCAGGTCTCGGTGCACGAGATCGTCGGAACCGTCGAGGGCCGTACCTGCCTCCTGGTCGACGACATGATCGACACCGGCGGCACGATCGTGAAGGCCGCACAGGCCCTCAAGTCGGCCGGTGCGCATCGCGTCATCGTCGCGGCGACCCACGCGATCTTCAGCGACCCGGCGTCCGACCGCCTGCAGGACGCTTCGATCGACGAGGTCGTCATCACCGACACCATCCCGCTCACGGAGTCGCGCCGCTGGGA
>JAEKKN010000005.1 GCA_019510305.1 Microbacterium sp. | reverse complement strand
GCGCACCTGCCATTTCGACATGATTCGACCGAGGTGCGCTTTGACGGTGCCCTCGGAGACGATGAGGGACTGCGCGATCTCGGCGTTGGACATGCCTTGGGCGAGGCGTTCCAGCACCTCCGACTCGCGATCGGTGAGCTGCCCGAATGGGTGCAGGGAGCATACGACCGCATCCTCGCGGCGGCGGATCGTGTCGCGGAGGCCACGGCGGGGGAGCACCTTCAGCACCTGGACTGCCGCGCCGACAACGTGATCCTCGACCGTGACGGCGCCGCCTGGATCATCGACTGGCCGTGGGCAGGCATCGGTGCGCGCTGGACCGACGGCGCCTGCTACCTCTTCGATGTGCGCATGCGCGGTGAGGCCATCGACGTCGAGGAGGTGCTGGGGCGGCATCCGCTCTTCGATGGCGTGGCGGATGCCGACATCGACTCGCTGATCGCAGCCCTGACGGGCGGGTACATGTTCAAGTCGCGTCTGCCGGCGCCTCCCGGCATGCCGACGCTGCGCGAGTTCCAGCGGCAGGAGGCTCTGACCGGGATCGCGTGGCTGCAGGAGCGCTGGGCCTGACTCCGAACGCCGCGCACCTGCCATTTCGACATGATTCGACCGAGGTGCGCTTTGACGGTGCCCTCGGAGACGATGAGGGACTGCGCGATCTCGGCGTTGGACATGCCTTGGGCGAGGCGTTCCAGCACCTCCGACTCGCGATCGGTGAGCACCTCGAGCTCGGCGCCGCCGCCGGCGGGCTCGGTGCTGCGGACATGCTTGACCAGCAGCGAGGCGATGCGAGGCGACAACGAGCTCGCGCCGCTGTGCACCTCGCGCACGCCGGTGACGATGCTCTCGGCGCTCGAGTCCTTGAGGAGGTAGCCGGAGGCGCCAGCGCTCAGCATCGGCAGCACCGTGTCGCTGCCGTCGAGCGTCGTGACCGCGAGAACCCGCACCTCGGGCCAGCGCTCGGCGATCGCCGCGGTGGCCTCGATGCCGTTCATGCCCGGCATCTGCACGTCCATCATGACGACGTCGGGGCGGTCGTGCTCGATGAAGTCGATCGCCTCATATCCGTCCTCGGCCTGACCGATCACCGTGATCTCCGGATCGCGGGCGACGAAGTGCGAGAGGGCTGAGCGCACGAGAGGGTCATCATCGACGATGAGCACACGGATTTCGGGCATGAACGAAGCCTAACGGCGTTGGGCGACAGGTCCCGGGCATCTCTAGACCTTTGGCCAACAAGGTCTGGACAAGAGACAGATGTGCCTCGAGCAGCCAGCCGAGAAGATCAATAGGTACCTGGACAAACGACCTGATATTGGAGGTGAATCGCATGTCCGTTTGGGAGCAGCTCGCACGCGCATTTGGTCTTTACCGCTAATCTACCTGGCTAATAGGGGATACTGAAGAGATGCCGCTTGGTCTTTCGACCCGGGACGACCCCGGCATCCTCCGCCTCGGGCGCGGAGAGAAGCCCAGCGCCCTCGAACGAATCGCACTTCTCGCGATCATCGTCATCCTCCTGGCCCTCGATGTCATCAGCGCCTTCACGACGCCTGATCTCGCCGTCGTCCCCAAAGTGTTCAGCATCGCGACGACGGCGGTCTTCGCCGCTTACCTGTGGTCGCCGACTGTCGCCACGCTCCTGTTGGGAGTGGTGCTCGCGCTGTCGTTCGTCGCAGACACGGCTGTCGCGGCTCTGCTGGCCACCGCTGTGGCTGCAGGCCTCGTGCTGCGGCTGGGGCGATTCGCACTGATCCTCACCTACGCCGCCGGCTTCCTCGTCGCCGTCGCCATCGCCGCCTTCGTCGAGGTCGATGGTCCCGTCAACGTCGGCACCTACCTCGTGATCGCCACCGTCTCCGGAGCGGTGGGCTTCACCCTGAGAATCGCGTTCGCGCGCGGCCGGAAGCTCGAGCACGAACTCGCCGAGAGCGCGGAGCAGGAGCGTCAGGCGGTTCTCGCCGAGCGGCGATGGATCGCGGGCGAACTGCATGACAGCATCGCGCACCACCTCACCGTCGTGGCTCTGCACGTGCAGATGCTCGACGAGCCCGCGGCCAGCACCGAATCGCAGGAGGCGATCAGAGTCGCAGCGCGCAAAGCCATGGCCGATCTGCGCTTCGTCATCGAACTCGCCGACGACGGACCGCGTTCGTCCGGCATGCCGACCGGAGACCTCGGCGAGGCGATCGACGAAGCCGAGGGCGAGATCGACGCAGCCGGGCACCCGGTCGTGATCGACGGCGACCCTCGTGATGAGCGGATACCGCGCGTCGCCGAGATCGTGTTCGCCCGCATCGTCCGCGAGTCGGCGACCAACATCCTCAAGCACGCCGGGCCCGGGCCCGTCGAGATCCACATGGAGATCGACGACGATGCCGCCACGCTCACGATCCGGAGTCCTCTGCCCGCCACGCCGCGGCGAGATCTCCCGTCCAGCGGCACAGGTCTCACGCGGATGGCCGAGCGCGTCATCGGCGCGAGCGGCGAGTTCAGCGCGGGCGTCGTCGAAGACGCCTGGCAGGTGCGTGCCAGGCTCCCGATGTCCTGATCACGAGCGAAAACGAAGACTAGACGAAAGTCCACATATGTCTCGCCGTATGGCTCTACGTGATGTCCCCCCATTCCTCGTAGTCTGGGATCTCCCCAGAAAAGCGTCCCCAGCGCTGCGATCGCGAGCGCGATCTTCTTAGGCTTCTGAACCACTGCGCTCGCGATCGCGTTTCTGTGTTCAGGGCTGTGTCGTCGCCCACGTCGCTTCGCGGCCGCTTCCGGCTGCCGCACGTTGTGCCTCGCCGCGCACACGAGCCCATGGCAGCGGACGCGCACTGCACGATGCGCAGCAGGAACCTCGGGTGAACGGAGGCTGAACTCTTCCGGGTCGGGCGCGGTCGCGCCGCATTCCCTTGAGAGAGTCGTGGGTGATCCATCCCCACATCCTCGAAAGGACCGCGATGAAGCGCCGCGATCTCTCCGCCGCCACCGATGCCACCGCGCTGCGCGGCGTCCTCGCAGAGCGCGGACTGCGGCCCCTCGTCGCGACGGTCTGAGTGCGACGATGGGAACTCTGCTGGTCCGTCCGCCGGGGCACCGCCGCGATGTCGCTCTTCGACCTGCCGCGACTGCGATGGTCTGGATCGGGGAGGGTCATCGTCACGAGATGATCGCGGTCCCTGGAGTCGCGCTCGGCGACCGCGACGTCCTCGTCGCGGTCGAGATGTCGACGATCTGCGACGCGGACGTCGACACGGTGCTCGGGCGCCGCGCGACGCCCGTGCCGCTCGTGCTCGGCCACGAGAGCGTCGGGCGCGTGATCGCGATCGGCGATGCCGGTGCACTCGACGTCTCCGGCACTGCGCTGCGGATCGGCGACCGAGTGGTGTGGTCCGTCACGATCTCGTGCGGATCATGCGATCGATGCGCCGCAGGGCTCCCGCAGAAGTGCCGGACACTCGGCCGATACGGACACGATCGCATCGGCGGGCACGGCGACCTCACCGGCGCGTTCGGAAGTCACGTGCAGCTGCGATCGGGCACGTCCATCGTGCGGGTGCCCGAGACCCTGCCCGCATCCGTCCTCGCACCCGCCGCGTGCGCGACCTCGACGGCCTGGGCGGCGCTCGCCCGGGCACGAGGCGACCTCGACGGCGCTGCGGTGCGGATCCATGGTGCCGGGCTCGTCGGCCTCTCCGCCGCGGCCATCGCGGCGGAGCTCGGAGCATCGGTCGAAGTGGTCGACCCGAATCCCGCCCGGCGGGCCCTCGCGGCCAGGTTCGGCGCCAGCGGCATCTCCCGCGATCCCGACATCGTCGTCGAGACATCGGGTTGCGCCGTGGCCGAAGCGATCGAGGGGGTGGCGGTCGGCGGCACGGTCGTGCTGGCAGGGAGCGCCCTCTCCGCCGAGCCTGTTCCGGTCCACCTCGAGAGCATCACTCGACGACTCGTCACGATCTGCGGTGTGGAAGGCTGCACCGGATCGGAGTTGGCCGAGGCGATCGCCTTCCTGTCGGGTCGGGGCCGTGCCTACCCCTTCGCCGAAGCGGTCGGCGAAGTGCGACCGCTGAGCGAGCTCGATGACGCGCTCGCTGCGGCATCCGCACCGGACGCTCCGCTGCGGATCGGACTTGTGCCGGGCTGAAGCCCCGCAGGTGCTCGAAGCGGGCCTGCAGGCCGCACCGCCTCCGCATGGAAGAGGAGCAGCCGCAGCGCGGCGTCCGACGCCTCGTCGATGACCTGCTCGGGTTCGCCCGTCAGGCTCAGCGCCCGGTGGCCGGTGCCGAGCGGAGTCGCCCAGCCGAGGTGAACCTCGCCAGGCGGGTGACCGCCCTCGGGACCCGGCCCGCCGACACCGGTCGTCGAGACGCAGACATCCGCATCGAAAAGCGCCAGCCCGCCCTCCGCGATCTGCTGCGCGCATGCGGCGGAGCAGGGATCCGTGCCCGGCGTCAGCCCGAGCAGGCGCTCCTTCACGTCGGTGAGATAGGCGACGATCCCGCCCGCGAACCACGAGGACGCGTCCTCGCCCGCGCCCACGGTGGCGGCCAGCCGGCCCGAGGTGAGCGACTCGACCACGCAGACTCGCAGGCCCCGTTCCCGGGCGATCTCACTGAGTCGGCGCACCTCGTCCATCACGGCGCTCAGCGGGAGATGCTCTCGACGGTCTTGCCCGTGGTCGCGGCAGAGAGCGAGAGGGCGATGTCCGCCTGGCTGACGATGCCCACGAGAAGACGATCCTGGATCACCGGCAGCCGCCGCACCTGGTGCTCCTGCATCAGGTCGAGCGCGACCCGCACGTCGTCATCGGCGGCGACGGTCACGGGCTTGCCCTGCGCCAGCGCGCCGGCTGCTGTCGTCTCCGGGTCCATCCCCATCGCGATGCCGCGCACCACGATGTCGCGGTCGGTGAGCATGCCCTTGAGCTTGCTGTCCTCGCCGCAGATCGGCAGGGCGCCGACATCGAGGTCGGCCATCACGGATGCGGCGATGCGGAGCGAATCGTTCACTCCGATGCAACGAGGGCTGGGCGTCATGATCTCGGCTGCAGTAGTCATCGGTCTTCCTTCTCGTGTCGTGTCAACGTTCCGTGTCGGCGACGATAGGCGCACAGCGAGCTCCTGGGCGGGGGATTGACAAATCGGAGGAGCAGTCGTCAAGCCCCTGGTGCGGTGCCGCGAACGCTGTGACGATGCCGGCATGAGGAAGGGAGGGCGCGATGCCCGGAGAAGAGGAGACCGCCGGGATGCGGTGGGTGTTCTGGAGCTGGATGACGATCGTCGTCGCGGGGTTGGCGGCCATGATCATCGTGCCGCTGAGCGGGAGGTGAGCATGCGCAGAGCGATCCGCGACAACGGGCTGAGTCTGTTCTTCCTCGCCCTCTTCGTACTGGCGCTGGCCGGGCAGTCCATCGCCGGGTTCTTCCGCAACAACTCCGAACTGCTGGACCACGGGATGCCGGCGATCGGCTTCGGCGAGTTCGTCACGTCGTCGGACTTCCTGGTCGACGTCGCCGAGAACTGGCAATCGGAGTTCCTTCAGTTCTTCCTCTTCATCGCGGCGACCGTCTGGCTCGTGCAGCGCGGCTCACCGGAATCCAAGAAGCCCGGTGATGAGGGCCCCGGAGACGACGAGGACCAGCGGATCGGCGCGCATGCGCGCGGCGACTCGCCCCTATGGGCGCGCTTCGGCGGGTGGCGCACCGTCGTGTACGGCAACTCCCTGCTGATCGTGATGGGCGCGGTGTTCCTTCTCTCGTGGCTCGCGCAATCGCTCGGGGGTCTGGTCGTGATGAACGAGGAGAACGCGATGCACGGCGCAGCGGCGATCACCTGGTCCGACTACGTCGTCTCTCCGGACTTCTGGGACCGCACGCTGCAGAACTGGCAGTCCGAGTTCCTCGCGGTGGGCACGATGGTCGCCTTCTCGATCTACCTCCGCCAGCGCGGCTCAGCGGAGTCGAAACCCGTCGGCGTGCCGCATCACGTGTCGGCGCTGGAATCCGACTGACGCGGTGCATCGGTGCCCGTCGCGGTCGTCGCCGTCTCGTCGCTGCCGGTCTCGGCGGGCACCCTGTCATCGCCCGAGTAGTCGGGACGAGGCGGCTGCACCGGCTGGTCGGAATACTCGCCCCCGAGACGGCCTCCGTACGGGCGGCCGTGGTCGGCGAACTCCTCGCGCGCGAACACGAGAGTCCATGGCCCCGTCGTGAACCGCGCTCCCGTGCGGAGCGTCTCAGTGCGATCGCCCCCGTGGGTGGCAGCGACGCCGGCGCTCGCGTTCATCTCTCCCTCGCCGTGGAGTTCGAGGACGTACTCGTCACGGTCGTCATGCGTGATCGTCGCGTGCACCGCATCGGTGTCCGCCAGCCTCAACTCGTTGCCGGCGGCTGAGCCGATCCGCACGACATCCGCGTCGAGCGGGAACTCGCCCCGCTCTCCGTCGCGCGTGATGCGCAGGCGTGGCGAACCCGCACCCCACTCGGCGTGCGTGGTCTCCGGGGTATTGCCCTGTTCAGGGCGCTCGTCGATGTGTCGTTCGTCCATGGAATGCAGCCTCCTCATGTCGGGAAGCGAGCATAGGCGGTGCCGGATGCCGGGCCGAGGGGGTTGACTTCAGACGGGTTGGACGGCCGTCGCCCCGCCCGGGAGCATGTCGGAGGCGGCGATCGTGATGCCGCCGCTTGCGTTCGCGGCGTTCGCCATCGCGGTGATACGGTCCTGCTGCAGCGGTGGCGGAGTGGGCTCGTCGAAGACGAAGCGCAGCGGGATCGACGGGTGCAGCCAGATCGTCGATCGGCCGGACGCATCGTCATCCGGATGCCGCCAGGACACGGTGAAGCTCTCATTGCGACGCAGCTTGGTGGCGATGACCACCTTCAGATGAGCGAGCGCCAGATCGTCGATGTGGATCGGTTCCTCGGAGTCGTCGTAATACAGCAGGCCCATACCGAATACGCTACGCATGGGGGGAAGTTTTCGACAGTCCTGATCGGACGGAAATGCAAGTCAGAAGGAGCGCTCTCGATGGGCAAATTCATCTATGAAGACGGCGTGAAGACGGAGATCGAGGATCGAGCGCTCACTCATCTTCAGCTCGTGATCACGGCCAAGCTGCGCCGGGGCGAGCCGTTCCCGTTCAGCTGGCGCGAGGACGCGAGCGTCGGCGGCGGGCGTACTACCGTGTGGATCCAGCCGGGCAGCGCACTGGTGTTCAAGTACTTCGGCAGCAGGCAGCCTGCTATCAACCGCGCCTGGATCGAGGCGCTCGCGTTCACGGCGAACGCGCCCAGCGGTCTGTACCTCGTTCCGGAGCCCCCCGAGGCGGGCGAAACACCTGGCACGGGTGAGACGCCGGTGACGCCGCCGCTCTGAGCCGCATCCGATCATCGCACGGGGCTGTCAACCCCCGTGCCAACGGCGCCCATCCCCGAGAGCATCGGGGGTGGGCGCCGGCTTCTTCCTGGCGCCCGGGAAGGAGCGTTCAGTGACTGTCATCGGCTATCACGCCTCGCACGAACAGGTGCCGCCCGGACGGCTTCTAGCGGCCGTTCGCCTGGCCGAGACCGCGGGTTTCGACGCGGCGATGTGCTCGGACCATCTCGCGCCCTGGACACGCAACCAGGGAGAATCCGGCTATGCATGGTCGTGGCTCGGAGCCGCCCTCGCCACGACCCGCTTCCCGATCGGGCTGGTCACGGCGCCGGGGCAGAGATATCACCCCGTCGTGGCCGCGCAGGCCATCGCGACGGTCGCGGAGATGTTCCCCGGGCGGTTCTGGGCGGCGCTCGGCAGCGGGGAGGCGCTGAACGAGCACGTGACGGGAGATCCCTGGCCCGACAAGGATGCGAGGGATCGGAGGCTACGGGAGTGCGTCCGCGTCATCCGCAGTCTGCTGGACGGCGAGCGGGTCAGCGCCGACGCCGAGGTGCGCGTGCACGAGGCGAGGGTGTGGAGCCGTCCGTCGACTCCGCCTCCTCTTCTGGCTGCGGCTGTCAGCCCTCACACGGCGAGCGGCGCGGCCGCATGGGCCGACGGGGTCATCACGGTGGGGACGGACGCCGCGGCGAGCAGCGAGACCTTCCAGGCGTACCGCCGAGCCGGCGGCCCCGGGCGAACGGTCCTGCAGGTGCACATCAGTCTCGAGGACACCCTCGACGAAGCCATGGCGACCGCGCGGGAGCAGTGGTCGCATTCCACCGCGCCCGCCGAGCTCATGTGGGATGTAGAGCAGCCGGAGGAGTTCGAGGCGCTGGCCGACCCGACCGACGAGAACCTGCGACGATCGGTCATCATCACCGCCTCGACCCAGGAGCTCGCCGAACGGATCGCCGAGCTCGCGCGCGGCGTCGACGAGGTCTACCTGCACCACGTGGGTCGCGCGCAATCTCCGTTCCTGCACCGGTGCGGGGCGGAGCTGCTGCCGGCCCTGCGGGGACTGCTGGGCACCGAGACGAGCCAGCGATGAGGCCGGCGGACACCAGCGATCTCTGGTGGCGCACCGCTGTGGTCTACTGCCTCGACATCGAGACCTACCAGGACTCCGACGGAGACGGTGTCGGAGACCTCGAAGGGCTCGCGAACCGGATCGACTATCTGGCGGATCTCGGCGTCACCTGCCTGTGGCTGATGCCGTTCCAGCCGACACGCGACCGTGACGACGGGTACGACATCACCGACTTCTACGGGGTCGATCCCCGGTTGGGGGACCTCGGGCACGTGGTCGAGCTGCTGCGTATCGCGCGTGGCCGCGGGCTGCGGGTGATCGTCGATCTCGTCGTGAACCACACATCCGACCGGCATCCGTGGTTCGTCGCTGCGCGACGCTCTCGCACCTCGCCCTACCGGGACTACTACGTGTGGCGGGACCGGCCGACACGCGGGTCGAAGAACCTCGTGTTCCCGGGCGAGGAGAACAGCGTGTGGGAGAAGGACGAGCACAGCGGTCAGTACTACCTCCACAGCTTCTACCGGCACCAGCCCGACCTGAATCTCGCGAACCCCGCTGTGCGTGCCGAGATCGCGCGGATCGTCGGATTCTGGCTGGAGCTCGGGGTCGACGGGTTCCGCATCGACGCTGTGCCGTTCCTCATCCAGCAGCCCGGCGGGCCCCAGACCGCTGACCCGCACGACTTCCTTCGAGAACTGCACCGCTTCATCACCCGTCGTCGCGGCGACGCCGCGTTGCTCGGAGAAGTGAATCTCCCGCATCAGCAGCAGCTGGAGTACTTCGGCGCGAAGGGCGCGGAACTCGATCTGCAGTTCGACTTCGCGACCATGCAGGCGTGTTTCCTCGCCTTCGTGAGGCACGACGCCGGCCCGGTCGCGGCGGCGCTGCGCGCGCGACCGGAGATCGATGTGAGCCAGGGATGGGCGATGTTCCTCCGCAACCACGATGAGCTGACGCTCGATCAGCTGGGCGAGGAGGAGCGGCAGGAGGTGTTCGAGGACCTGGCGCCTGACGAGCGGCAACGCGTCTACGGGCGCGGGATCGTGCGCCGTCTCGCCCCGATGCTGCGCGGCGATCCTCGCCGACTGCGAATGGCGTACAGCCTGATGTTCGCGCTGCCGGGAACCCCCGCGCTCTTCTACGGGGAGGAGATCGGGATGGGCGAGGTGCCGGGTCTGGGCGACCGGATGGCGGTCCGCACGCCCATGCAGTGGCTGCCCGACCGCACAGGCGGCTTCTCGACGGCGCCGGTCTCTCGGCAGCGGAGGGAGCTGGCGAAGAGCGGCTACGGGACGGAGCACGTGAACGTGCACGAGCAGCAGCGCGACCCCGACTCTCTGCTGTCCTTCCTGCGGATGCTCATCACCCGCTACCGCGAGGCGCCGGAGATCGCCTGGGGTTCGGTCGCCGTGCTCGACACGCAGGATCCCGCGGTTCTGGCACACACGCTGAGCGCCGAGGGCGTCGTCTTCCTCGCGCTGCACAACTTCGGAGACGAACCGCGGCGAGTCGTGCTCTCGGCGCGCGACGTCGGCGGAAGCCCGCTCCATGAACTGCTCTCGTCGAGCCCTGCGGTCGTTGCCGAGAACGGGCGGTTCGAGTTCGATCTGGAAGCCTACGGCTTCCGCTGGCTGAGAGCGGTGGATGCCGGATAGCAGTGGCCGGCACAGTGCCGTGTCAACCCCCTGGAGCCGACGAGGCGCAGATCGCAGGCTGGAGTCTCCACAGACGACTGAGGAGGAGATTCGATGAGCGACGCCACCAACGACCCCCGACACGCGCACCGCGAAGAGGGCTTCCCGCAGCAGCATCAGGACCAGCCGGGCCGCACCGAGGAGACGACGCCGAAGCCGGACCACGGCGAGGAGAGCTACGTGGGCCACGGGCGTCTCGAAGGTCGCCGAGCCCTCATCACGGGAGGCGACTCCGGAATCGGACGGGCCGCCGCGATCGCCTTCGCCCGTGAGGGAGCCGATGTCGCGATCGCGCATCTGCCCGAGGAGCAGGCGGATGCCGACGAGACGGTCGCCCTGATCCGAGAGGCCGGCCGCAACGGCGTGAGCCTCGCGGGAGACATCCGCGACGAGTCCTTCGCCGCGGACATCGTCTTCGAGACGCGGAAGGCGCTCGGAGGACTCGACGTCCTGGTTCTCAATGCCGGCTATCAGCATGACATCGACGGCATCGAGAACCTGCGCACCGAGCGGATGCGCCGGGTCTTCGACACCAACCTCGTCTCGCAGCTCTTCACGACGCGAGCGGCGCTGCCCGATCTGGAGCCGGGTGCGAGCATCATCGTGACCGCATCCATCCAGGCCTTCCACCCCTCACCCGGTCTGCTCGACTACGCCATGACCAAGGCGGCTCAGGTGGCGTTCGTGAAGGCGCTCGCCGAGGAGGCCGGCCCGCGGGGCGTGCGGGTGAACGCCGTGGCTCCTGGGCCGATCTGGACCCCGTTGATCCCTGCGACGGGGTGGGATGCGGAGCGGCTGAAGTCCTTCGGCTCGGACACGCCGCTCGGCCGGGCGGGTCAGCCGGCGGAGCTCGCGGGCGCGTACGTGTATCTGGCCTCGGCCGAGTCGTCGTACGTCTCGGGTTCGGTGCTCGCCGTGACAGGGGGCAAGCCGCTCTGACCGCAGCGCGCCCCTAGGCTGGAGAGGTGCAGCCGCCGACGTCGTCCCGCCCCTTCGTGGGTGTGGCCCTCGTCGTCGGCTCGTGCCTCTCTCTGCCGTTCGGCGCCGCGGTCGCCGCGCAGCTGTTCCCCGTGCTGGGGCCCTGGGGCGTCACGTCTTTGCGCGTGGCGATCGCGGCGCTCCTGCTGCTCGTCATCGTGCGACCGCGACCGCGGCGATGGACCCGTCAGCAGTGGCTGGCGGCGGTGCTGTTCGGCGTCTCGCTCGCCGCCATGAACGGATTCTTCTACGCCGCGATCGACCGCATCCCGCTCGGGCCCGCGGTGGCCATCGAGTTCCTCGGGCCGCTCGTGCTCGCCGCCGTGCTGACGCGGCGGATGGCGGATGCGATCTGGGTGGGAGTGGCTCTCCTCGGCATGGCTCTGCTGGGTTTGGACGGCATGATCGGCGCCGAGCCGCTCGATCCCCTCGGGCTGCTGTTCATCCTCGTCGCGGCCGGATTCTGGATCATGTACATCCGGATGAGCGCGCGCGTGGGCTCGCTCATCCCGGGGCACGGCGGCCTGTCCATCGGTCTGCTGGTCGCCGCGGTTCTTCTGCTTCCCGTCGGAGTACCGGCATTCGTCACCGTGGCCGGCGCGCCTGACCTGCTGCTGCTCGCCTCCATCACCGCCGTGCTGTCGTCCGTCATCCCGTACACGTTCGAACTCGCCGCGCTCCGGCGGCTGCCGCAGCGAGTGTTCGGTGTGCTGCTGAGCCTGGAACCCGCCTTCGCGACGCTCGCGGGCTGGATGATCCTGGGACAGGACGCGACGGTGCTGCGGATGCTGGCGGTCGCCCTGGTGATCGCCGCGAGCGTGGGCACGACTCTCGGCGTGCGAAGGGACCGTCGCTCCGACGGCCCCTTCACCGCTCCGATCCCGTTGCCCGACTGAACCGGTCCGGTGCGGGCAGCAGCACGCGTCAGGCCGCGACCGGCACGGGCATCGGGTAGCGCCGGCGGAGCACGACGCGCTGCACGAGAGTCCACGCAACCGTGACCGTGAGGTAGAGCGCTGCGGCGAGCGGGACGAAGACCGCGAACACCGCCGTCAGGTAGTGCAGGGCACTCATCACGCGCAGCATCCCCGGCGACGACATCGGGGAGTCGTCGACGGGAGCGGGCCGGAACACCCGCCTCGTGATGTCGGCGACCACGATCATGATCACGATGAGCGCGCCCGTGACAAGCAGTGTGGCTCCCGAGAACGGCCCGGCCGTCAGCATGTGGACGAGGCTCGTGCCGAGCGGCGCGCCGAACAGGTCGTGCGTGAGCAGCTCGTTCGGATGCCCGGCGATCTCAGGGCGGATGAACAGCGTGTACAGGATGCCGACGACCGGCGCCTGCGCGAGCACCGGGAGCATCCCGGCGAAGGGCGAGGTGTTCTCGCGGCGATACAGGTCGAGCATCGCGGCCTGCAGCTTCTCGGGGTTCTTCTTGTGCTTCTGCTGCAGCGCGCGCAGCTGGGGCGCGAGCCGGGCCCGTGTCTGCTCGGCTTTCGCCTGCGAGATGCCCACCGGGATCAGCAGGGCCCGCACGAGCAGAGTCACCAGCACAACGGCCAGGGCGGCGGATGCTGTGCTCAGGGGATCGAGGAGGTCGGAGAGCCCGGCGAGGCCGCGGTAGGCGGAGTCGAGCAGCCAGGTCAGGGGAGGGAAGGCGAAGATGTCCACAGCGTTGTCCTTTTCATGAGTCGGGAGGGTCGGCGAAGACCGCGCACTCCCGATCAGGGACTACGCGGGTACGGCGACTCCCGGCGCACGAGGACGCGGGTGGCCCGCGGCATCCGGATCGCTCTGGTCGAGCCGGGTTCCGGCGCTGATGGCGCGATGCGGATGGGGTCTGCCCGCGGTCCGCAGCGGCAGCAGCGTGAGCGTCACGGCGATCGTGAGAACGGTGACGGCGACGAGGGCGATCGCGAGCCCGAGGGCTGCGGCATCGGGGATCTGGACGAGTCCGAGCGCGGCCGCGACGAAGCCCAGCATCTCGCCGAACCACTCGCTCATGCGCGCACCCCTTTCGGAAGCGACGCTATCACCCCCGTCATCGTCGATCCTTCCCGTGCGCTGCAGGCGTAACGTCGGACGCATGAGCTTCTTCGACCTCGAGCATCCGATCGTCCTCGGCCCCTTCGGCGGGATGTCGTCCGTCGCCCTGACGGCGGCGGTGAGCGAAGCAGGAGGCCTCGGGTCGTACGGCCTGTACGGCTACGACGGCGACCGCATCCGCTCGACCATCGCCGCGATCCGGGCCGCGACCTCGAAGCCGTTCGCGGTGAACATCTGGCTGCCCAGGGGCGACGAGGTCGTGCCGAACCCGCAGCACGCCGTCTTCGCCCAGGCGCTCGAGCCGTTCTACTCCGCGGTCGGAGTGGACGTACCCCCGCGACCGGAGCAGTACCTGCCGTCACTCGACGAGCAGGCCGAAGCGATTCTCGAGGCGGCACCGGCAGTGCTCAGCGTCGTGTTCGGCGTGCCCTCGGAGTCGCTGGTGGAGGAGGCGCATGCTCGCGGCATCCGCGTCGTGGGCACCGCGACCACGGTCGCCGAGGCCGTCGCGCTGTCGAATGCCGGCGTCGACGCGATCGTCGCGACCGGAGCGGAGGCGGGAGGCCATCGTGTGTCGTTCCTGAAGCCCGCCGAGGACTCGCTGGTGGGTCTGTTCGCCCTGCTGCCCCAGGTCGTGGACGCCGTGGACGTTCCGGTGATCGCGGCGGGCGGCATCTCGGATCGGCGCGGTGTGGCCGCAGCGTTCGCTCTGCGGGCCGCCGGAGTGCAGGTGGGCACGGCTTTCCTCGCGACGGCGGAATCGGCCGCTTCGGAAGGGCACCGAGCCGCGATCGGCTCGACCGCGGCTGATGAGACGGTGCTGACGACGGCCATGAGCGGACGCCTCGCGAGAGGAGCCCGCAACCGCGCCGTGCGAGCGATCGAGGCGAGCGGCACGATCGCGCCCTTCCCGATGCAGAACTGGCTCACCGGCCGCTTCCGTGCTGCGGCCGGCGAGCAGAATCTCGGCGAGCTGCAGTCGCTGTGGATGGGGCAGGCCGCACCCCTCGCACGGTACGCATCAGCGCGAGAGGCCTTCGAAGAGCTGGTGGCCGGGGTTCCGGACGGGCGGTGATCCGCGCCGGCATCCGGGTGGGCTACAGGATGACGGTGGACTTCCCATGCACGATCACGCGGTCCTCGGCGTGCCACTGCACGGCGCGGGCGAGTACCAGGCGCTCGACGTCAGCCCCACGACGCTGCAGCTCGGCGGCGGACTCGGAATGCGTGACGCGCGTCACATCCTGCTCGATGATCGGTCCCTCGTCGAGGTCGGCCGTCGCGTAGTGCGCGGTCGCGCCGATCAGCTTGACGCCGCGCTCCTTCGCGCGCGCATAGGGATTCGCCCCGATGAACGCCGGCAGGAAAGAGTGGTGGATGTTGATCACGGGTGCGCCGAGGCCGACGATGAAGTCGTCGGTGAGGATCTGCATGTACCTCGCGAGGACCACGAGATCGACATTGCCTCGAAGGAGATCGAGCTGCCGCTGCTCCATGGCCTGCTTGTCGCCGGAGGGGATGTGCACGAACGGGACTCCGAAGGATCGGACGGCCTCGGCGAGATCCGGATGGTTCGACACGACCATCGTGATGTCGATGTCGAGCTGGCCGCGCTGCGTGCGCCACAGTAGCTCCATCAGGCAGTGGTCGTACTTCGACACGAAGATCGCGACCCGCTTGCGGCGGGCCGTGTCGTGCAGCGACCACTCCATGCCGAAGCGCTCGGCGACCTTCTCAAGATCGGCCTCGAGTGCGGGGCGGGCGGCCGACAGACCGGGCAGATGGATGACCGTGCGCTGGAAGAACCGGCCGCCCTCGGAGTCGGTGGAGTGCTGGTCGAGGGAGATGATGTTCGCCCCGTGCTCAGAGAGCACGCCGGCCACGGCGGCGACGATGCCTGGCTGGTCGTCGCAGGCGATGAGCAGACGGGCGGTATCAGGCTGAGACATGGGGGCTCCTCGAGGGTGTGCATCGATTCTGCCGTGGATGCCGGTGCCGGGCGAATCGGCTCATAACCTGGAGTCGTGGACACTGCCGCACGACTTCTCGACGATGCCCGATCGGCGCTCGCCGGAGTTCCGAAAGAGGGGCTCGGCGAAGAGCGGAGCTCGCGGTGGCGTGGGCATCGGATCGTGCGCGTCGGCGAGGCCTGGCACCTCGGCGTGCTGCTGCTCACCGACACTCACGCGCTCGCCACGGCCGAGGTGCTGCGCGCCGCGGAGCCCGGGCGTCGGGGCTACACGGCCGAGTCGGCGCGCGACCGGGCCGAGCGTCGGGCGCTGGCCTTGCGCGGCGGCTTCCGCGAAGGGGAGATCGCACACGTCGGTTGGAGCGTGATCGACGTGGAGGCAGTGGATGCAGGTGGCTCTTCAGGGCCGCTCTCCATGATCGACGGAGTGCCCTCGGTGCGCTGGAGCGCGGCGGGCGGGTTCGTGCCCCTGGGCGGGTATCTGCGGGAGCGGGTGGAACTGCTCGGCTGATTCGGCGCCGGCCCCGCGAGTGCTCCGATCGTTGAGCGAGCGGAGCGAGACGAGGCGTGCCTCTGTCTCCGGTCGTTGAGCGAGGAGCGCAGCGACGAGACGAAACGTCGTGAGGTTCACGGCAGGTTGGTGACCGATCCGGGGTCCCCCCAGGTGCCCGTTCCGGTCGCGTTTGGCGCCGTTTGCGGTCGGTTTCGGCGGCATGAACAGCGACCGGAGTGCGGTGTTGATGTCGCTCGGCAGGGGCGTCGGTGAAAGGGTGGGAAAAGTTCTCTGATCAGGCTCATTCAGGGGTCGGAATGTCGGTGGCCCTGTTCATACTGGAGGTATGAACAGCACGGTTTCCGCTCTCGCCCGGGTCGCGACCGACCTGCGTGCGGTGCTGTCCGACGATGCCCTCGCGGGCCTGTCGGATGCGGAGCGGGCCGAGGCGTTGCGGGGTGCCGGTGAGGTGTCGCGGCTGGTCGATGCGGTCGTGGTGGAGGCGGTGGCGACGGCGGATGTGGAGTTCGGTCATCGGTTCGGATGCCGGGGCATGAACGAGCTGCTGCAGCGAGCGCTGCTGACCGATGCACCGTCGGCGTCGAAGCTCACGCGCGCGGCGGGCCTGGTGGCGCGGGACGTGAACCTGGTGTCGGGGGAGCGGTTGCCCGCTCGATGGCCGGCGCTGCGGGACGCGCTGCTGGACGGGGCGGTCGGCATCCCTGGGTTGCTGGCCGCGACCGCGCCGATCGAGTACGCCCGCGCCCGCATCGGGACCGACGAACGCCTTTGGGTGGATGAGGTCCTCGCTGGGCACGCCCGCGGACTCCGCGACACCGAGGCGACCGACGGGGCCGCACAAGAACTCGAAGAGGATGCCGCGGGTGACACGGATCCCTCCGTGGAGGCGGATGCGGACACCGCTGCGGGTGGGAAGCAGCCTGGTCCTCCGGCCACCGCGGATGATCTGCGGCACCTCGCGTCGACGCTCGCGATGATTCTGGATCCGGATGGGGCGGAGCCCACGGACCGCGACGCGCAGCAGGGGCGGTTTCTGAACCTCGGGCGGTTGCAGAAGGGCGCGCATCGCCTCGTCGGGAACATCACCCCGGAGGTGGCGGCGCAGCTGCAGCAGATCTTCGACGCGTTCAACAACCCGAAAGTCGGCGGCGCTCCCGCCCCCGGCGTCGCGTTCACCGAGACCGCGGGAGACGACGAGGTCGACGAGTTCAATGTGGATCCGCGGAATGTGATCGATCCGCGCACGCCCGGTCAGAAGCGTCATGACGCTCTTGCGGCGGCGTTGGGGATCGCGGCGCGGCATGAGGAGATGCCGTCGCTGGGTGGCGCGGCGCCGACGCTGGTGGTGCATGTGGACGCGAAGGATCTTGCCGCGGGTACGGGGTGGGCGACGCTTCCGGGGAACGGGGCGCCGGTGCCGCTGTCGGTGGCCGCGCACACCGCGTGCACCGGGGCGGTCCAGCGGGTGCTGTTCGACGAGGGCCGGATCGTCGGCATCACCACGACGGATCGGATCTTCAACGCGCATCAGCGGCGGGCGATCGTCGCTCGGGACCGGGAATGTCTCATCCCCGGATGCCACGTCCCCGCCTCATGGTGCGAAATCCACCACGTCACCGAACACGCCCGCGGCGGCCCCACGCACACCGACAACGGGGTCCCGTTGTGCTGGTGGCACCACAGGTCCCTCGATCATTCCGGGTGGGAGATCCGCATGAACGACGGCATCCCCCAGATCCGCGGTCCCGCCTGGTGGGACCCTGCTCAGCGATGGCGCACCCCACGACACTCCACCCCAGCGAAGCCGGCCCGGCGCACAGTGCTGCGTACCTGACCGCATGACTGACTGACGACGAACAGACGAAGGACGCGTTTCGTTTCGCTGCGCTCGCTCAACGACCGGTGTGAAGGTCTGGCGGTGCGTTTCGCTGCGCTCGCTCGACGACCGGCAGCCGTGGCGATACCGGTCGCGTCAGGCGGCGAACTGCTCGGCGAACCGGCGCAGGAGGGCAGCCCCCTCGGTGACGGATGCCGAGAGCACCTGGCCCTGCACGAGGTCGAACTCCTCAGGGTCGAAGTATCCGGTCGTGCGGTAGAAGGTCATCCGGTCGGCGAAATCTCGCGGGGTGGGCTCGGGATGGAACTGCGCGGCGTACAGATGCGTTCCGACGCGGTACGCCTGAACCGGGCAGACCTCGTTCGTGGCGAGCAGCACGGCGCCGTCAGGTACCGCGACCGCGCTCTCCTTATGGGCGGTGAACACGGTGAGCGCCGGGGCACTCGGGCCGAACACCGGATCGGCGTCGCCCTCGGCCGTGGTCTCGATGACTGTCGCGCTCGCCGACTCGGGAGTGTCGTTCGCGACCTCTCCACCCAGCATCCGCGTCAGGACTCCGATGCTGAAGCACGTGAAGAACGCGGCGATCCTCGCATCGATCGCCGCGCCGGCGATGCGCTCGAGATCGGCCTCGACGCGCAGCTGCGCGGACGATTTCGACGGGTCGCTCACGTTGAACGGCGAGCCGCCCACCACGACTCCGCGATACCGCGCGAGCCGGTCGAGGTCGAGCCTCTCGTCGAGCAGATCGAGCCTGTCGACGACGTCTGCGCCGAGCGCCCGCCGGAACGAGGCGTGCTCGGCATCCGCCGCCCCGATCTCGGGTCGCACGCAGACGTAGAGAAGCGAAGCCACTCGGAGATTCTACTGAGCGCGGCGCGTGAGCTCCGGCGCGGGTCGAATCGTTACTCCAGGCGACCAGGCGACCAGGCGACCAGGCGACCAGGCGACCAGGCGACCAGGCGGGGATCAGTGCAGGGTCTCGCCTCGCTTGAGCATCTCCACGTACTGGGCGACCCGCGAGGCGCGCGACTCTGGCCGCTTGAGCTGAGACACCCGGAACGCCATCGCGAACCGGTTCTGCGCCGACTGCGCCGCGTACGCCCGGGCGACCTCCGGTTCGGCATCCAGAGCATCCTGGAGCTCGACCGGCACCTCGCCGTCGCTCTGCCGGTAGGCGGCATCCCAGCGTCCGTCCGCCTTCGCGCGGTCGATCTCGCGCTGACCCTCCGGGCGCATGCGCCCCTCGGCGATCAGCCTCGCGACGTGACCGATGTTGACCTTCGACCACAGACTGCGCGGACGTCGGGGCGTGAAGGTGTGCAAGTAGTAGTCGGCATCGAGGGATGCGGTCTGTCCGTCGATCCACCCGAAGCACAGGGCGACGTCGAGCGCCTCCGCATAGGAGATCCCTGGCAGGCGTGACGCCTTCTTCCGCACACGCAGCCGCACGCCGTTCGGGTCGGGATCAGCGCTCAACCAGGCTTCCCACTCCGCGACAGAATCGACGTGGAGCTCGGGCTTGTTCGAAGAGGCGGCCATGACAGCGGGGTTCGGCGCTCAGCGCGAGGAGTTCGCGGTGCGCCCCCGGACGATTCCGACGAAGGTCTCGACGTCGGCGGTCGTGCGGTCGCGCGGCCACACCAGAGCCACGGTCGAGGTGGGGCCGTCGGCCAGCACGCGGTAGTCGGCATCCTTGCGGTGATGCAACCGCGCGAGCGACATCGGTACGATCACGATCCCCACTCCGGATGCGGCCGTCGCGATCGCCTCGTCGGCGGGCAGCGCCGCGAAGGAGGCGGGCGTCGTGCCCGGCAGGTCGAGCGGGCCGAGGACGTCGTCGACCAATCCGATCACGACCTCCCCGTCGAGGTCGGCGACCATCAGCTCCTCGGCGGCGAGCAGATGCGAGTCGATCCCGGCCACGACCACCGGCCTCTCGTCGTAGAGCGGGATGACGTGCAGATCCTCGTCCGAGATGGGCAGCCGCACGAGGGCCGCATCGACCGCGTCGATCGCCGAGCGCTGGTCTGCGACCTCGATCGGCATGAGCTCGAGCGGCACCCGCGGCATCCGCTCCTTCCACGCATCGATCCACTTGCCGGGCGTCGCACCGGCCACCACGCCCAGCCGGAAGCTGCGCGGTTCGTCGGGTGCTGCGGCCGGAGCGTCGAACACGACCTTGGCGGTCTTCTTCGGCGGTTTGCGCGGCGGGAAGCGCTCGGCGGGCGCTGCCTTGTTCCTGCGCAGAGGCCGATCGCTCCGCAGATCAGCACGATGCCGCCTAGCGCCAGCAGAGCCATCGCGGTGATCGACGCCGGGGTGAGCGACAGGATCCAGTCGCTCACGTCGTCGCTGCGGCGACCGTCGGCGAGCAGACCGATCGCCATCACGGCGATCGCGGCGAAGACGGCGCCCCAGATGATCGCGGCCCAGCGGGTGCGCGGGGGAGTCGGGGCGGTCGAGGGGAGCTCAGGCGTGGATGCCGTTTTGGGGGTTGCTGCGTACTCGACGCCTGCGAGGTCACTACTCATTCTGCCTTCTCCGATTCGTAGATGATGACGCGGATATCGCCGCTGCGTTGATCGATGATCACGGGCTGGTTCGTCGTCGTGCTCGCGCTCTCGGCGGAGATCTGCGCGTCGACGATCCGCTCGCCGGCGCGCGTCTCCGGCGTCCACGCCCCGCTGTCGATGACCTGCCCTGTCTCTCCGTCGACGCGGATCCAGTCGACTGTTGCGCCTGCACCGACCGAAGCGCGGAGATCCAGCCGCACCCCGGGCTGCACGCCGATAGTGGTCTGTCCGGTGCCCTTGGTCACTTCGATCTGTCGCACCGTTCCGGGAAGCGGCATCAGATCGATGTGCAGGTCGCCGAATACATGCACCATGCTCGTCGAGGGATAGTTCGAGATCCCGGCTGTGCCCCACGTCACCTGCGGGACGGTGCTCGCCGCTCCGGCGATCAGACCGCCGACGAGAGTCGCCACGGTCGCGAAGGCGAGGAACCCGCTGCGCCGACGCCACAGTCCCGCGACGATCATGCCGATCGCCAGAACGAGCGCGGCGGCCAATGCGCCGATCGCTCCGGCGGTGGCGCCGAAGCCTCCCCAGAGGCCGACACCGGCCCCGACGACGATCGCCAGGCCGATCACGGCGGCGACGTAGGCGAAGCTCGCACGTGGGTTCGACGCACGGCGGATGCGCTGCCGTTCCGCGGCGGCAGCGGCGAACACGGCCGCTTCGGCCTGCCGTTCGCGGCGCAACTGGTCGCGCACCGCGCGCTCCGCATCCTGCTGCTGCCGTCGCCACGCCTGATCCTGGTTCCGCCAGGCCGCGTGCTGCTCACGCCAGGCCGCCACGGATTCCGCGTCGTTCGCGGCCGGCGCGGCGGGGGGCTCGGGGCGGACGAACTGCGGAGAATCTGCCGACGGCGCCGCCCAGGACGGGCCGACGACGGGCGCACCATACGGTGATGCGGGTGGCAGACCGGCACCCGAAGAAGGGGCGCCCGCACCCTCGGGCGTACCCGAAACGCCGAGGGTGACGGGCGCGGCCGGGGCCGCCGGGTCTGCAGAAGCCATCGGCAGATCCGGCGCAGAAGCACCCGGGGCGCGACTTGCGGCGCGCACGATGAGAACGAGCAGGACGACCACGATTCCGAGGCCGGCGATCCAACTGAGGATCGACAGGGCCGACCAGTTGACGTAGCCCAGGCCGAAGACGGTGCCGGTGAGAGGCGCGGTCGGGATCAGGCCGATGACCGCCATCGCGAGGATGCCGAGCTGCACCGGCTGATAGTCGCGGCGCATCAGGTCTCGGGCGTGAGTCCGACCGTCGGCATCCGGCAGCAGAGCCCAGGCGAGGGCGTAGAGGAAGATCACGGGCAACCCGAAGAGCGCGGCGACGACGAGCACTCCCCGCACGATCAGCGGGTCGATGCGCAACCGCGCGGCGATACCGGCGGCGACGCCGCCGAGCCAGCCCTCCGAACGTGCCACACCCAGACCGGCGACCCACAGGAAGAATCGGTCGCTGCTGTGCGGGGCGGGAGAAGGAGAAGGCGAAGGTGGCGCGGATGCGGCGTCCGGTTCCGCGATCGGCGGCTCGGTGGGAATCGTCATGAGTCGATCCTCTCGGCATCCGCTCGCACGCCGCCATGGGGTGTTCCCCTGAGCGACCCCTGATTCTGACCCTTGACGCGGCGCTCGGGGCGGGGCGAATGGTTGGATGGCGTCATGCCCTCTTCCACCGTTCCGGCGCCCGCGCGCACGCGGCCGCCGCTCGAGCGCGACCGGGACTGCGTGGTCGCGGGCGTGAGCGCGGGGCTGGCCAGGCACCTGGGGGCAAGGCTCTGGACGGTGCGCGCGCTGTTCATCGCGCTCGCCCTGTGCGGCGGCGCGGGCGTGCTGCTGTACGCGTGGTGCTGGCTGTTCACGCCGTGGGCCGACGGGGAGAGCCCGCCGACCAGACGGATGCCGGTGGCGTGGATGCTCGTGGTCGCCGCCGCTGTCGGCGCCCTCGCAGTGCTCACATGGGGGCTCAGCGGATACGTCGCATCGTCGCCGACGGCAGCTGTCGTCGTCGGAGCGACATCCGCTCTCGCCGCCGGCGCAGGCCTCTGGGCCGCACTGATCGACCGCACCGACACCGCGCGCGGGCCGCGCCACTCGATGATCGTCCTGGTGCTGGCCGCTCTGCTGCTGGCCGGGGTGTTCGGCCTGCTGCTCGTCATGCGGCCAGGCGCCGCTCCCGCTCTCGTGCTGCTCCCGCTCGCGGGGCTCCTTGCAGTGCTGTCCTCGACGTTCGTGCATCGCTGGCGCGAGCTCGCCGGCGAGCGGGTACGACGCATCCGCGAGGAGCAGCGCAGCGAGATGGCCGCGCACCTGCACGATTCGGTTCTGCAGACCCTCGCGCTGATCCAGAACCGCGCCGGCGCATCGAGCGAGGCGGCGCGGCTGGCCCGAGCGCAGGAGCGCGAGCTTCGCGCCTGGCTGTACGACGGCGACGCACCCGCCGACGGCGACCTGCCCACCGATCTCCGCGACTACGCGGGTGCTCTCGAACTCGACTTCCCCGTGCGCATCGACGTGGTCTCGGCCGGCATGTCGGCGGAGCGCGCGAGCGGCGGCCTGGCAGCGGCCGCTCGGGAGGCGATGCTGAACGCCGCGAGGCATGCGGGCGGGGAGATCTCGGTGTACATCGAAGGCAGCGCGGCCGGGGTCGACGTGTTCATCCGCGACCGCGGGCGCGGATTCACGCTCGATGAGGTGCCGAGCGATCGGCTGGGCGTGCGCGAGTCGATCGTGGGCCGGATGCGCCGCTCCGGAGGCTCGGGCAGCGTGCGCAGCGATGAGAACGGCACCGAGGTGCACCTGCACCTCCCGGCAGGAGGAGAAACCCGTGTCTGACGGCATCCGCGTCGTGATCGTGGACGATCACTCGATCTTCCGCTCGGGGCTGCGCGCCGACCTCGATGCGAGCGTCGACGTGGTCGGCGAGGCCGCAGACGTGCCCAGCGCGATCGCGGTGATCCGCGAGACGTCGCCGGACGTCGTTCTGCTCGACGTGCACCTTCCTGGCGGTTCCGGGGCGGAAGCGACGGGCGGCGAAGCGGTCCTCCGCTGCTCGCAGCCGACCGCGACCCGTTTCCTCGCTCTGAGCGTGTCGGATGCCGCAGAAGACGTCGTGCGGGTGATCCGAGCCGGCGCCCGCGGGTACATCACGAAGGGCTCATCGGGAGCCGAGGTCAGCCGCGCTGTGCACGCAGTCGCCGGAGGAGACGCGGTGTTCTCGCCGCGTCTCGCAGGGTTCGTGCTCGACGCCTTCGGCGCCGTGTCCGGTGAGACGGCGACGGCTCAGGACGAACTCGACCGCCTCTCCGCACGAGAACAGGAGGTCATGCGCCTGATCGCTCGCGGCTACGCCTACAAAGAGGTGGCTGCCGAGCTGTTCATCTCGATCAAGACGGTCGAGACCCACGTCTCGGCAGTGCTGCGCAAGCTGCAGCTGTCATCGCGGCACGAACTCACGGTCTGGGCGTCGGAGCGCCGACTGCTGTAGCCGGCGCTCGCTGCTCGCGAGTGCGCGCCCGTACTCAGGCGGCGAGCCAGAGGCCCTTCGGGTCGGTGGCGACGGTGAGACCCGCCGCGACGGTCTCGTCGTCGCCGATGCGGGCTCCGCGCACGATGCGCGCGCCCGGGCCGATCTCCGTGCGGACTCCCACATGCGCGCCGTCGCCGATCGCGGCGCCCTGACCCACATGCGCGTGCGCGTCGATGTGCGCGTTGTCGCCGATCACGGCGTCCGTGTCGATCCACGCACCTCGTGCGATGGTCGCTCCCTTGCCCACGCGGGCGCCGGGCTCGATGTACGCACCTGCTTCGATGTGCGCCATCGGATGCACCTTCGCGCCGTGCGCGACGAGGCCGCGACCGTTGGCGTGCTTGCGGTACCGCAGCGTGCCACCCTGGTCGTTATCGATGTCGACGTAGTTCTTGCCCACGATTCCTCCCGTGTTCCGGAGTTCTCCGGATATAGCAACAACCACGGATCATCCGGATTCATTCCCGGGTGGTGATCCTTCGACAAGCTCAGGAACCCAGAGGGGATCGTTGACAGTTCGGGCACCAGAACGTGACGCGTTCTCGGGTCGGATCTGCGCCCTGCGAGCCCTTTCTGATCGGCGTCCCGCAGCGCCTGCAGGGGCGTCCGGCCCTGCCGTAGACCCAGGTCGTCTGCCCTCGACGATTCACGCCGGTGAAGGTGCGATCGACGCGATCGCGATTGGCGCGGATCGTGCGCACGCCGAGGTCGAGAAGCGCGGCGACGTCGACATCCGGCGTCGGGGTGGTCGGAAGGATCCCGCGCAGGAACAGGAGTTCCGCCGCATACTCGTTGCCGAAACCTGCCACGTTGCGCTGATCGAGCAGAGCGACGTGGATGCTGCGAGCATCCGCTCCGAGCCTGCGGGCCGCCTCCTCCGCGTCCCAGTCGGGCGCGAGCGGATCGGGGCCGAGATATCCGACGAGCGACTCCTCATCGCGTGTCGGCACGACCTCGATCTCGGCGATGTCGACGCCCACGGCTTCGCAGGCGTCCGTGCCGACGATCGCGCGCACTCTGAAGGCCGGATGCCGCCACTTCTCAGCCGGGCGGTAGACGAACCATGCGCCGTCCATGCGCAGATGCGAATGAACCGTGAGGTCGCCGATGCGCATCAGCAGGTGCTTGCCGCGGGAGGCGACGCCCTGCACGACCTGGCCCGTCAGATCGACCGTCGCCGCTTGTGGAACGCGCAGCTCGAACCGGGTCACCTCGGAGCCCGCCAGCGCGTCGTCGAGACGGTGTGCTGTGCGAAAGACGGTGTCGCCCTCGGGCATCAGTTCTGCCCGGGGGTCGGGGGAAGCGCCGGGGGCAGGGCCGCGAGTGGCGTCCGAGCCATCATGTCTCGCGCGAGCATGGTCGATGCGGCCACGGCGACAGGCATGACCACGACCGCCCCGCCGGGGATCAGGAAGCACAGTTGCGTGGCGACTCCGAACCCCAGCACCCGCGCTCTGCTCCCCGAGAACAGGGCCGCGCGATCGGCGGGGCTGAGATTGCGCGCGTCGAAGGAGCGCCCGGTGAGCTCTCGGGCGAGCAGCCTGCCGGAGAGCACCACGCCGAGCACTCCGCCGAGGATGCCGCCCACCAGCGGGACGAACCCGATCAGCAGCACCAGCAGCGCGGTGAGGATGCCGAGGACGACGAGCCGGAGCCCCTCGCCCAGCGCGGTCCAGAAACCGCCGCCGTCCTCGGGTGGCGGGTTGCCGAGATCCACCTCGACCGCGTGCCAGATGCGCTGATAGAAGGGGTCCCCGATCGTCAGCGTGAGCGCGCTGAACACCGCGGTCGACAGGGCGATCGCGGCGGCGACGATCACGAAGCCGACGGCGCCGCGCAGCAGACCCTTCCACGGCGCGGGCCACTCCTCGGCGAAGGGAGTGAGCCACGCCGAGATCGAGGTCATTCCGAAGATCAGCGGCAGCAGCAGGGCGCCCAAGAGCAAGATCGATATGACTGCCGGGATGAGACCGAGGTTCATCAGGCCAGGGCGGGTGCGCCACAGCCCGAACCCGCGGATCAGGGTGCGGATTCCGGCGCCGAATTCCTGGATCATGTGTCTCAGCGTACGGGGGTCACACCGCCTTGCGGAGCGTGTATCCGCGCGGCGTCACGACGAAACCTGCCTCGTGCAGCGCGAGTGCGAACTCGGTGCCGTACACGCCCTCACCGTTGACCTTCTCGACGGTGAGCGTTTCAAGGCGCCGCGTTCGAGCGGTGCGCGCCAGGTCGGATGCGGCGGCCCGCAACATGTCCGGATCGTCGCTGAACGACAGCACCGTGCGCCCTCCGCGCTCGAGGTAGAGCACGAGAGCGCCGTCGACGAGCACGACCAGCCCTCCTGCTTTTCGGCCGGGACGATGCGAGACGCCGTCGCGGCGGGGCCAGCCGAGCGCGGCGCCGTACGGGTTCGCGGGATCTGTCGCGGCGAGGGTGACTGCGTGCCGCGGGGGCGGGTCGGCGAGACCCGCGAACGTGCGGAGGCGATCGACGGTGGCGGATGCCGCGAACTGCGCAGCCCCCAGTCGCTCGATCACGTATCCGCGGCGGCAGTGCCCCGCCTCTTCGAATCCGGCGAGAACGCGGTACGCCTGGGCGAAGCCGCCGGGCACGCCCTCGGCCTGTACCGCGCCGCGCGTGACCACGCCGTAGCGGTCCAGGAGCAGCCCCGCGGTGACGGTCGCGCGCCTCGCCGCATCCTGGGCCGATGAGCCGGTCGAAGCGTCGAGCGCCGGAAGCAGCGACCACCGCCCGCCGAGAGATGTCGGGCGGGGTGCGGTGCGCGCGAGCGAGACGCCGCGATAGGTGCGGGTGCGCGGGGCGCGGCGGGTCACCTTGTGGGCTTGGGAACCGCCAGCGAGCAGCGAACGGATCGGCGCAAAGGTGTCGTTCGTCACGCGGCTCGACCAGGCGAGACTCCACAGGGCTTCGAGCACGGACTGCTCGTTCTCGGCTCCGGTCATCTCCTTGAGCTGGGCGGCGAAGTACGCGCCTCCCGCGCCGAGAGCAGCGAGGAGCTGCGCCTCGAGCGAATCGGCGCCGATCTCGGCATCCGATTCGGGCAGCGTGAAGGGGGCAAGGTCTGCCGGGTGCAGCGACACCCACCCGTCTCGTCCCGGGAGCGAGCCGTTGCCGGCCCAGACGACCTCGCCCGAGGAGGTGAGTTCGTCGAGCATGGCGGGGGTGTAATCGCGTACACGCGAGGGGAGGACCAGCGACTCCCAGGCGCTCGCCGGGATGGGCACGCCTGCGAACTGCTCGATCACCGTGAGCACGCCGTCGAGTCCTTCTAGCGGCCGGGAGAGATGCTGCCAGTCGGGCAGGAACCGCGCGTAGGCCTCAGGGGAGACCGGTTCGACCGACCCGCGGATCGCGGCGAGCGAGCGCATCCGCAGCCGCCGGAGCACCTCCGTGTCGCACCATTCGAGATCGTCGGCGGAGCCTGCGGCCGTGGGCAGGAAGTATCCGCTCGTGATCCGTCCGGCCTGCTCCAGGCGCTGCAGCGTGTGCCGCGCGACAGCGGTTCCGATGCCGAATCGGAGAGCTGTGGCATCCGTCGTGAACGGTCCGTGCGTGCGGGCATGCCGCGCGACGAGATCGCCGAGCGGATCGGCCACCGGTTCCAGGAAGGCGACGGGGATGCCGGTGGGGAGAGCGGCTCCCAGCGCATCGCGCAGGCGGCCGGCGTCTTCGATCGCGGCGATCCGCGGAACCCCGGCGATCGTCACGGGGATCGCGCGGCGTGCGGCGACGAGAGCGTCGAGGTGGTCGCGCGCCTCGGAAGGCTCGTCGAGGCGCGCGCCGACCTCGGCCGCGTCGAGCGGCCCGAGCATCCGCAGCAGATCGGCCACCCCCTCGAGTCCTCGTGCGTGGCGTTCTGGGTCGAGTCGCTGGGCCTCGCGCTCGAACTGGGCGATCACGTCGGGGTCGAGCAGCTCTCGCAGCTCGACCGTGCCGAGAAGCTCGCCCAGCAGTGCTGGATCGACCGACAGCGCCGCCGCGCGGCGCTCGGCGAGAGGCGAGTCGCCCTCGTACATGAACGCCCCGACGTAGCCGAAGAGCAGGTCGCGTGCGTAGGGCGACGGCTGGGCGGGCTCGGTCTCGACGAGACGGACCCGCCGGTCGGCGATCGAGGTGGCGAGGCGCCGCAGCGACGGCAGGTCGTAGACGTCCTGCAGCACCTCGCGCAGGGTCTCCAGAATGACCGGGAAGGTCGGATGCCGGCGCGCCACTTCGAGAAGCTGGGCGGAGCGCTGGCGCTGCTGCCACAGCGGCGTCCGCTTGTTCGGGTTCATGCGCGGCATCAGCAGCGATCGGGCCGCGCACTCGCGGAACCGCGAGGCGAACAGAGCCGACCCGCCCACCTCGTCCGTGACGAGCTGCTCCAGCTCGTCCGGATCGAACACGAACAGTTCGGCACCGGGTGGCTCGGCGTCGGCGTCGGGGATGCGCACGATGATGCCGTCGTCGCTCGCGACAGCCGATCCTTCGACGCCGAGTCGTTCGCGCACGCGCGCGTTGATCGCCAGCGCCCACGGCGCATGCACCTTCATGCCGTACGGGGAATGAAGGATGACTCGCCAGTCGCCCACCTCGTCATGGCCGCGTTCGACGGTCAGCGTGCGGTCGGTCGGGAGCGTCCCGGTGGCCTCGCGCTGCTCGGTCAGGTGCGCCATGAGGTTCGCCCTGGCCTGCTCGTCGAGACCCGCCTCGATCAGTCGCTGCGCCGCCTTCTCGGGGGTCGCCGCGGAGACCTCGCGCGAGAACCTGCCCAGCGCCTCGCCGAGCTCGAACGGGCGGCCGATGCCGTCGCCGTGCCAGAACGGCACCTTGCCCGGCTGGCCGTAGGCGGGTATCACGTTCACGCGATCATGGGTGATCTCGGCGATGCGCCAGCTCGTGGTACCGAGGGTGAACACGTCGCCCACCCGGGACTCGTAGACCATCTCCTCGTCGAGCTCTCCGACGCGCGCCCCTGTGGTCTCGCCGGCCACGAAGACCCCGAACAGCCCTCGGTCGGGGATAGTGCCGCCGCTGGTGACTGCGATGCGCTGCGCTCCCGGCCTGCCCGTCAGCGTGCCGGCGTCGCGATCCCAGATGAGACGGGGGCGGAGCTCTGCGAACTCGTCGGAGGGGAAGCGCCCGGCCAGCAGGTCGAGGGTGGCTTCGTATGCCGAGCGCGGGAGCGACTGGAACGGCGCCGAACGCCGAACCGTCTCGAACCACTCCTCGACGCTGATCTCGCCGAGTGCGCTTGCGGCCACGGTCTGCTGCGCGAGGATGTCGAGCGGATTGCGCGGCACCTGGATCGCCTCGATCTTGCCCGCCAGCATCCGCTCGGTGACGATCGCGGTGTGCAGCACGTCTCCGCGGTGCTTGGGGAAGAGCGCGGCGCGGCTGATCTCGCCGACCTGGTGTCCGGCGCGGCCGACCCGCTGCAGACCCGACGCCGCGGACGGCGGCGCCTCGACCTGGATCACGAGATCGACGGCGCCCATGTCGATGCCCAGTTCGAGGCTGCTGGTCGCGACGACGCAGCGCAGGACGCCGGACTTCAGCTCCTCCTCGACCTGCGCCCGCTGCTCCTTCGAGACCGAGCCGTGGTGGGCCTTCGCGAGCACCGGGTCGGCGCCCGCGGTCGCTCCGGCCTGCGCCATCATCGCGGCCGGTACCGACGCCTCGGGCAGCGCGATGCCGTTGCGCTCGGAGTAGATCTCGTTCAGACGCCCCGTGAGCCGCTCGGCCAGGCGGCGGGAGTTCGCGAACACGATCGTCGAGTTGTTCTGCAGGATGCGGTCGACGATCGCCTCCTCGACGTGCGGCCACACCGAGCCGGTCACCTCGGAGTACTCCGCCGGCTCGCCGTCGACAGGAGCTGTGACGCCCGGTGGCGGGGGAGGGTTGGTCATGTCGTCCATCGGTACGATCACGCCGAGTTCGAACGTCTTGGATGCGGGAGGCGCCACGATCTCGACGGGCGCGGAGCCTCCGAGGAAGCGCGCGACCTCGTCGATCGGCCGCACAGTCGCAGACAGGCCGATTCGTTGGGCGGGAGCCTGTGCGCCGCGCGCACTGCGCAACGCGTCGAGGCGCTCGAGGCTCACCGCGAGGTGGGCCCCGCGTTTGGTGGCCGCGACCGCGTGCACCTCGTCGATGATCACGGTGTGCACGTCGCGCAGCGTCTCGCCCGCGCGGCTCGTGAGCATCAGATACAGCGACTCGGGAGTGGTGATGAGGATGTCGGGCGGGTCGGCGACCAGCTTGCGGCGGTCGCTCGACGTCGTATCGCCCGAGCGCACGCCGACCGTGACGCTCGGGGCGGTCACGCCCAGACGACGGGCGGACTGTCCGATGCCGATCAGTGGAGAACGGAGGTTCCGCTCGACGTCGACGCCGAGCGCCTTCAGCGGCGAGATGTAGAGGATGCGGGTGCGCGAGGCATCCTTCTTCGGGGCGGCATCCGTGATCTGCATCCGCTCGCGAAAGACGCTGTCGATCGCCCACAGGAACGCCGACAGCGTCTTGCCCGAGCCTGTGGGCGCGACGACGAGGGCGTGCTTGCCGGCGGAGATCGCCTGCCACGCGCCTGCCTGCGCCGGTGTGGGTGCGCTGAAAGCACCCCGGAACCAGTCCTGCGTGGCGGGGGTGAACCGATCGAGCACATCACCCATCCCTCCATCTTCGCCGAGGGGACGGACATCGGCTCGGTTCACTCGTTCGGGATGACGACCCAGAGCAGCACGTAGGCCCACAGCGAGAGTCCGGCGAACAGCACCAGGATCACGCTGAGCAGTCGGACGGTGGAGGCCTTCATGCCGAAGCGCCGGGCGACAGCCGAGCAGACACCGGCGATGACGCGGTCGTTCCGCGGGCGCACGAGAGGGTTCATGACTCCATCCTGCCCCTGGTGGGCCGTCCCGATGGCTCACTCTGTCGGAAAGAAGGGGCGAGTTCCCGGCGTGTCCCTCCTGATCCACCCGACGAACGTGAAACCTCCCGACAAAGCGGTCGGATCCGGCAGGCCGGTGTGTCGGATGCCGGTGGGATGCGGGATGCTGGGCGCATGGCGCTGCACACGACGAACTACCTTGCGACGTTCAGCGAGGTCGCTGAAGACTGCCCCGCAGCCCACGCTGTCGAACCGCCGATCACTGAGAATCCGACGATCGCCGCCCTGCACTATCGACTGATCTCGGAACGCCCTTTCGCCCGCACCTCGGATGACGTGATCTTCGAGACCCACGCGCTGCGTCACGGCATCCCTGTCGATGATGCAGCCGCGCGAGAGGAGTTCTTCTCGAATGGACAGGCCTGCCTGCGCTCCTCTCCTCTGGGCAAGCGCTACGGCTGGGGCATCGTGCACGACACCGAGGGACGTGTCGTCCTGGTTCCGCGGGAATCGGAGGAGTACCCGGTGCTCGCCGCCGATCCCACGCTCGCGCACACGAGGGCGATGCGATCCAAGCGTCTGTGACACTTCCGCACCTGCCGGACATCACCGGGTATGAGTGAAGAGAACGACGAAGCCGAGATCTGGCAGAGAGCGTGCGCCGACAGCGGCGACGCCTTCGCCGAACTCTTCCGCCGCCATCGAGACAGTGTCTTCCGTCGGGCGAGCGCGCTCGTCGACCGACGCCAGGATGCCGAGGATGCCACCGCGATCGCCTTCTTCGAGCTGTGGAGGCGTCGCAAGGCGGTGACGCTCGTCGACGGCACGGTGTTGCCGTGGCTGCTCGTCACGGTCGCCAACACGGCACGCAATCAGAGACGGAGCGGTCTGCGCTATCGACGTCTGCTCGCGACGATGCCGCGCGAGGAGGTGGCACCAGATGCGGAGCAGGAGGCCGTGTCGATCATCGAGGCGGAGGTGCTCGGTGTCCGACTTCGGGAGGCGTTGGCTCGTCTCGATGCGAAGGATGCCGCGCTGCTGACCCTCACCGCGCTCGACGGGCTGAGCGTCGCCGACGCCGCACCCCTGCTCGGGCTCAGTCCTGGCGCCGCCCGCACGCGGCTCATGCGCGCACGCCGTCGGCTGCAGAGCGACCTCGGTTCGCATTCACCGCATCTCACCTGGTTCCTCGCCGAAGGAGAACGAGCATGAACACCACCACGATCAATCGCACGTTCGCAGCCGCCGTCGAGCGTGAGCTCGCCGCGATCGGCACCGCCCGCAGCCGGTTGCGACGCCGCCAGCGTCGAACCCGCACAGCGACGATCGCCATCGGATCCCTCGCGCTCGTCGGCGCGCTCACCGGCGCCGCCGTCGTCGTGAGCGGGCTGCCGGGGGAGACGACCGTGACTCCGTTCGAGACGGTCGTCACCGGCAGCTACACGGGGACGGGCGAGATCGAACTGGGACCGGTGCCCGAGGGAGCAGACCGCGTGATCCTCGACGTCACCTGCTCCGAAGGCGGGAAGATCGAGGTTCCGCTCCGTGCGCCCACCGGTGGCGATGACCGCGTCACATGGAACTGTTCCGATCCGGTCCGCAAGAATCTGACGACGCATATCAATGACGGCCGTCTTCCCGGCGGTGACAGCACATCGATCACAGTGATCGCCGACCCGGGTACGCCGTGGTCAGTCACCGCCAGGTACGGAGGTTCGGAGACGACGGAGTGGGGGACGAACGTAAACGATGAGACATACGGAGTGCCGAACGACAACGGCATACCCGACCTCTCTGCCGCATACGCCACGAATGGGAAGGTCGGCTACATCCGACAGAGTGAGTTCTGGAGCATCGAAGGCTGCATCAATGTCTACCTGTCGGACGGCACCACGGTGATCGGCCTCTTCCCGAACGGCGCAGCTGAAGGAGAGTGCGATCCCGCGCGGTGACACACCAGCAGGAACGCCGGCAGTCTCGGACGGACCGACGACCAGACGATGTCAGAGCCGCACCGGCTCCGGAGCCCAGGCCGTCGCGAACGCGCCCCACATGATCGGGGAGTGACGCGGGTCTCCGGTCGACGTCCACAGTCTGCGCTGATCGCGTTGCCACGCGCCCAGCGCGCTGATCGGGTCGTCCGACTCGTGAGCGGCATTCACCGCGATGACGGCATCCGTCAGCATCCCCTCGGCCCGATCGCCGAGACCAGGGACGAGACGGCGCAGTCCCGCTTCGGTGGGCAGGGTCCATCGAGTGGCCGTGACGTACTCGGCGCCGCGGTGCAGGAACGCCGCGACGAGCCCGGTGGGCTCTGCGAAACGCAGATCGGTGCCCGAATCACAGGCGATCAGCGCCACCCTGTTCGGAGCGCGCAGCGGTGGGAGGCCCGCTCCGCCCAGCGCGATCTCGGCAGCGGAGTACGGACGGTGCGATCCGACGGGAGGGGTCGTACCGGGGGCGTCCGCACCGTCGGACAGATGCAGCCGCGCGTCGAGAGCGTGCGTCGAGGCGGTGACGTGCCCGACGTACAGAAGCCGCCCCGCATCCGCGACCGCCTCAGCCAGCGCGAGTCGGTCGATGTCCGCCCGGCGGAATGCCTCGCCGCGCGGCAGGCGCCGCGTGCCGAGGTCGTCGACGGCCCGCGCGAGGCTCGAATCGGCCGCGACCTCGCCGAGCACGCTTCCCAGTTCGCTCGTGGCCGAGAAGCCGGGAACCGCCGGGTCCAGCGCGGTCGCCACGGGTGACAGGGGCGACCACGGCGACACCGTCCTCGACGGATCGTTGCGCAAGGTGGCAGGCAGCAGAACGGATGCATCGGCCATGTCGATGCCGCGCTCTCGGCCCGACGTGCTCAGCAGCTCCCACGGCAGCTGCGCGGTCGACGGCGACAACTGGATGCGCAGGTGGGGGCGCAGTCCGGCCGTTTCGAGCGCATCGAGCTCCGCGCCCAGCCACTGCGGGATCAGCGCCGAGGTGAGCAGGCCGGCGAGCTCCTGCTCGCGATCCGGGTCGACGAGGTCGCCACGCGTGAGGGCCCTGGTCAGGGCGTCGATCCCGCTTTCGCCCGGCAGCGGCGAGGGCAGCGCTCTGGCGAGCCGATCGAGTGCCGGCGTCACGAGCTCCCGTCCGATCAGGGTCATCCTCGGCGAGCTGCGCTGATGCTCCCACACCCAGCTGACGAACAGGTCGTCCCCGTCGACGAAGCGCAGCCGGGCGACGGGGCGCTGCCCCCCCGGCAGGTCGACCAGCACCGCTGCTCCTTCGGTGCGGGCCAGGGGCAACGGCGCACCGAGGTCGGTGAGATCGCGCCAGCCGTTCACCACGCCGGCACCGTCGTCTCGGTGCGCAGAGGGATGCCGTACTCGGCCTCGGCCGTGCGGATCCATTCGTCGAGCACCGGCTCGCCGCCGGGCACGGCGACGACCCGCGGTGGCGGGGCGAAGCGGACGGACGCCGTGCCCTCGCCACCGAGCAGTCCGGCAGCGGCCGCGGGGAGCTCATCGCGCTCCCACACGTCATCACGAGGGCCGCTCGGACGCTCGAAGGGGAGGATCACGGCGGTGTCTGCCGCGGCACTCGCCTGCAGGGTCACGGAGGCTGCAGCGTTCTCGACGAGCTGGAAGAGCAGCGCCGAGTCGCCGAGCGTGCGTGCGAGACGGAACGCGAGCTCTCGCGCAGGGGCGGCCACCTGCAGGCTCCAGCGCTCGCGGGTGCCCCCGGGCGCTAATCCGTCGCGCAGCGCCTCGGTGACGAGCAGCACGGGGATCGCGAGATCCCGTGCCTTCTCGAGGCGGGCGCGTCGTGAGCGAGGGGTGATCGACATCGACGCCCACTCGGCGTGCATCTCGGCGCGGCGCAGGTTGATCCTGCCGCGGTCGCGCGGTGATCGGGCGAGGTCGAGGGCGGCCCTGTAGGCGTCGTCGGCCGCCAGGTAGCGATTGCGCGTCGACTCGGCGTCGCCCAGGAACGAGTACGCCTCGAGTCGCTCGTGCACGGCCGCATCCGGATCGAGTTCGTCCAGCAGGGTGCGCAGCGCTTTCGCCGCGGCTCCTGCCCGTCCCGACTGCAGCAGCACCGCCGCGAGGCCCGTCCTGCTCGCGGCGAGCCGCGTCGTGAGACCGATCTGCTGCGCGAGCTCTGCGGCCTTGCGGAAGCCCTCCTCCGCCTCTCGCATGCGCCCCTCCTGCAGGGCCGCGCGAGCGAGGTTCTCCACCGCATGCTGGCGGCTGGTGGCATCGCCGGAGAGCTCCTGCGCGCGATGCGCGAGCTGCAGGTACTCGCGCGCCGCCTCGTCGTCTCCGGTGCGCTGTGCGATCACGCCGAGGTTCGCGTATGCGTGTCCGGAGAGAGCAGGTCCGACGGGTAGCGCGACCGCGAGCGCGCGCTGAGCCTCGTCGTCCGCCTCTTGCAGGCGCCCGGTCACGATCAGCACCGCGGTGCGCGCGTTGTGCACGGAGAACTGGAGGAGCTCGCGCTGGTCGAGGCCCTCGGAGTCCAGCAGCGCTTCGGCGTCGTCGATGCCGGCGAGGGCGTCGTCCAGACGATCCATCTGCGTCAGCGTCTGCGCCCTCGCGAGCATCCCGTTGAGCTGCACGGTGCGTGTGGCCCGCTCGTCGCCGATCAGCTCGAGAGCCTCGGATGCTGCGGCGAGGCCTTCATCGGCGGTGCGCAGAGCCTCGACCAGATCGCCTCGGAACTCGTGCGCCGCCGCGAGGTTCAGCAGCGCCCTGGCGCGCATGTCCAGCCCCTCGCCGTCGACGTCGGCGACGCGGGTGAGCGCCACGACCTCGCCGAGCAGGGCGCCGGCCTCGTCCACGCGCCCGGCGTGCAGCATCATCGCCGCTTCGTTGTTCTTGTCGCGTCCGGGCTTCCATCGCGGCGTCGCCGGGATGCGACCGAGCACGGCGCTCGGGGGCCGTTCCTCAGGAGACGTCACCGCCGGGCTCCGGCCGTGCGCTCTGCCAGCGATGCCGCAGGCGAGAGCAGCCGCGTGGCCGCGAAGGAGAGCACCTGTTCGCGAGCGTCGTGCGGATCGGAGGCACCGTCGTCTTCGGGACTCAGAACCGGGTCGCGTACCCAGAGCGTGTGCTCGGCCGAAGGGAGGAACAGAGCGGATGCGGGGACCTCGGCCTCTCCCTGGAACAGCGTCGTCTCGCGCCGCAGCACCACCTCCACGCCGAGCTCCGCCGGACCGAATCGAGCGATCAGCGAGCGGCTTGCGAGCGGGGAATCGACGGCCGCCGCCTCGACGCGCAGCACAGCGGCGCCAGCACGCTGACGGATCACCCACCGAGCCTCGGCTTCGGCATCCACGGTCTGCGCTGGCACGTCGCTCCATCTCACCGTGGCGCGGCCGGACGCGATCTCGACCCCTTCCCTGACATCGTGGACTCCGCTCGCCGCGAGGGCCCAGTCCTCGCGGACAGCGACGGGCTCTGCGGATTCGAGCGCGACTCCGTAGTCCTCGGAGAGGTCCGTCAGCGTCGACAGCAGCCGTTCAGCCTCCGCGGCGAAGGCCGGAGGAAGGGCAGCCAGCGCCGAGGGGGCGTCCGCGGCATCCGCCAGCGCCCGCTCGATCGCCCGATCATCGTCGAGGAGGTGCTCGACATCGTGCGCGGTCACCGCCGCCTCGGCGGCCAGCAGCGCGGGGTCGAGGGCGGGAAACCGGGCTCCGGCAGGCCACCAGGCCCGCGCCCAGGCCAGATGCCCGAACCGGAGGACGGCGTCGACGATGGCCGGATAGCCGTGGCCGAGAGGCAGCGTCGCGTCGGCGCCCTGGCCGACGGCATCCGCCACGTCCTGCCCGTAGATCTCCGCGAGCCAGCCGGTCGCCGCGTGCAGGTCGTCGACATCCGCGTCCGGCAAGACGATGTGCTCCGTCGGATCCCAGTGCAGCAGCCCGCCAGCGACCTCGACGAGAGCGACGAGATACGGCATCCGATCGGGGAGAGCCTCGGACGAAGAGACCCGCACGGCGTCTCCCTGCACACGGATCTGCACGCTCATGCGGCCTCCGTCGCTTCCCGATTGTCGGCCCCGCGGGTCATGGCCGTCTTCAGGCGCTGGCGCTGATCCATCACGACCGACCGCAGCACGCCGTCGAGGAGATCCCACACGTCACGACCCTCGACGCGCTGATCGCGCAGCTCTCTGCCGTGCAGCCTCACCCAGAGCCGGCGCAGATAGCCGCGGCGCACGGCGCGCACGTCGTCGACGACGGCGGCCGGCACACCACTGAGATCGGCGGGCAGCCGCAGCGCCCGCCGCACGTAGGCCTCGCGGTGCCAGCGCGCCGCGAGCAGCCGGTGCGCCGCCGTCGATCGCGCCGGGCCGTTCTCCTCGAGAGCGCTGCTCGCCTCTGCGCCCAGAAGCATCGCGACGCGGCCCTCCTCCTCGCCGAGCTGCCACACGCGCGCGGACCGGACGATCTCCTCGGAGAGCAGCCCCTCGGCGTCGACGGCGAGGTCCGGCGGCACTCCTCCGGAGAGCGCCGCGAAGAGGCGTTCGAAGATCGAGCGGTCGAACGGCAGGGGCAGGTCGCGCTTCGAGGCCGTCTCGCCGATCCGGGGCAGGGGAGGAAGCGGATGCCGGGTGAGCCCGAGTCCCTGTGCGATCCCCTCGCCGGCGAGTCCGGCGCCCGAGGCTGTTCCCGCCGCTCCGGCGACGAGGGCGTCGAACGCAGCGGAGCCTTCGCCGGTAGGACACTCGTCGAGCGCCGCGGCGACGGTCTCGGCCGGCGCCGGCGGCGGCATCGACGCCGGTCGCCGGCGCCAGGCGTCATCGAGTTCTCGGCTGAGATCCGCCGCGTGCTCCTCGTCTGCGAGCAGCTGACGCACTCGGGCGAGCAGGGAGCCGCCCGAGGCCTGAGCGATCTCCGACACGGCCCCGGCGGCCACGGCCACAGCATCCGCGGCGGGCGAGCCCGCGGTACGGGCAAGCTCGTAGCAACGCTGGAAGTACTTCTCCTGCGGATTGCCGTCGGTGATGCGCAGCCGGCGCCGCGCGGCTTTCAACTCGAGGAACCACGCGGCCGCCGCCGAGAGATCTGGGCCGGCTGCGCGGATGCGCTCCCGAAGCTCGACCGCGTCATCGTCCGTCAGCGTCCCGGCGGCGAGTCCCGGGTTCTGCAGAGGCCTGATCACCAGCGGATCGAGGATCAGCTTCGACGTGCGGGCGAGGGGGCGCCCCGATCCGTTGCTCAGCGGGGCGACGGATGCCCCGAGCTCCATCCAGGCCTGTGCGATCACCTGTGCGCGCGGATGCCGCGCCCGGCCCGACTCCACGGCCGGCGCCTCGGGAGAGAGATCGGTGGGCGCGCTCATGACGGCCAGCCTATAGAGCGGTTGCGACGGTGCGTCGAAACCCGTGATCGGGAGAACGGCTGCCACGGGATGCTGACATCATGAACACGAACGAGTCGCGAGGGTACGTGCTGAACGGCAGCACGGTTCTTCCCCTGGGATCGACGCCGGTTCCGCCCCGGAAACCGCACGACCCGCACAAGGTGCGGCAGCGCATCCGATTCCGCTTTCTCGGCTTCCTGTTCGCCCCCGTGCTGATCGGCGGCCTGATCATCGTCGTGACGTCAGCGCTGGCGCCGCCGATGCGGGACCTGGAGATCCTGCCGGGAGCGGCGGTGATCAGCATGGACGAGCAGGAGGTGGCGATCGTCGTCTACGCCGACAACTCCCGCCCGGGATTCGGCGAGCCGATGTTCCAGCACCGAGCGGCGGCGATCCGGCTCTCCGACGGCGACACGCTCTGGGATCAGCGCCTGAACGACGACCTCGGCAGTGATGTCGCGGCACTCGCGGGCGACTCGACGTTCGTCTACGTCGCGACAGACGACGGGCTCGTGATCCTGGACGCGGTGACCGGCGGCATCGTCGCCGAGGGGAGGGGCGTCGCTGGTATCGGGGCCGACGCGGTGCTCGCCGCATCCGCTTACGGCTTCGATGCCGAGTCGAACTCGGTCGTGGCTCTCACGGGCTCGGGTGCGGTGATGCAGATCCCCGTCGGCACGTCGGCGGCGTCTCCGGCGGATTCCGCTGTCGCGGGTCGCTGGCGCGGTGCGCTGAGTGCCACGGCGCTCCTCGACACCACCGCCCTCACGCGTCTCGTGGACACGGCACGGGGCGCGGATGGCACGACGGTCGAGATCGAGACGATCGCGGAGGCTGTGAGTCGTGACGCGCTCGTGATCACGTCGGCCGACGGCCGCACGATCCGTCGCACCGAGCTGGTCGACGCGGAGATACTCCCGGTCTCCGAGGCGTCGCCTCTGGGCGTGATGCTCGAGACAGGGCAGTTCATCGAGGGTGACTTCAGCGATGTCGACCACGACGACATCGAGGCGCTGCTCGAGGAGGCGAGAGCCCAGGCCTCTTCAGGAGAGGCGACGGCGTCGCCCGCAGGGTTCGGGTCGGGATACGTCCTCGTGCAGCACCGCGAATCGGTGAACGCCGATCGGAGGCTGGTGAGCAGCGTGTCGGACGGCCGTGATCGTGGCCGAGCCGGACTCGTGGCAGCCCGACTCGCTCCGTGTGCTCGGATCCGACGGCTCCTTGCGGCACGTCGAGGTCGGGGCGGTGCCGTGGTGGGCAGTGCCGTTCGGGTGAGGCGCGGTCGGATGAAGGGGGAGGGCGCAGCCGGAGGAGGGGCTGCGCGGCCGGACCGGGAATCGATCCCGGTCCGGCCGCGCGGTGCCGGTCAGACAGCGCGGAGGGCCCCCTCGGCATCGATCTCGAGTGTGAGGTCGAGATCGAGCCTGGCGAGGAACGCGTCGTCGTGGCTCACGACGAGCACCGCTCCGCGGTAGGCCCGCAGCGCCTCGACGAGCTGATCGACGGTGTCGATGTCGAGGTTGTTGGTCGGCTCGTCGAGCACGACCAGATGCGGGGCCGGATCGCTCAGCAGCAGCTTCGCCAGGGCCACGCGGAAGCGCTCGCCGCCGGACAGGGCCGCCACCGGTCGCTCTGCGGTCGCGCCGCGGATGAGGAACCGCGCGAGCCGGTTGCGCAGTTCCTTCTCCGGCACCTGAGGTGCCGCATCCGAGATGTTCTCGAAGACGGTGCGGGCCTCGTCGAGGCCGTCGACGCGCTGCGGCAGGTAGCCGATCTGCACGGTGTGCGCGACAGCATCCGTGCCGATCTCTCGGCCCTGAGCGCCCGGCTCGGTCGAATCCGCGGATTCGGTCCGATCCGGATGCTCTTCTCCGAGGGCGGCGCTCCCGACCAGCCGTTCGAGCAGCGTCGTCTTGCCGGCGCCGTTGCGCCCGATCAGTGCCACGCGCTCGGGACCCTGGACGACCCACGAGCGCTCGGCGTCGCCGATCGTCGCGATGCGGCGAGCCCGCGAGACGCCAGGATCCGGCAGCTCGATCTTCATCGAGGCGTCGGAGCGCACCCGGCGCCCCGCTTCGTCGAGGGCCGACCGTGCGGCGTCCTCCTTCGCCCCGACTTCGACGCGCAATCTGCCGGCCGAGACTTCCGCCGCCATCTTCCGTCCGTGTGCGACGATCTTCGGCACCCGCTTCTCGACCTCGGCCTTGTTCGCCATCCGCGCGCGGGTCGCGAGCTTCGACTCCGCCTCGATGCGCTGGCGCTTCTCCTTGCGGAGCACCTGCTTCGCGGCGATCTCGGCCTGCTTCGCGGCATCCTGCTCAGCATCGAGCCACGCCCGCCACTCCGAGTAGGGGCCGCTGAACACGCTCAGCTCGCTGCCGTACAGCTCTGCGGTGTCGTCCATGAGCTCGAGCAGCGACAGGTCGTGGCTGACCACGACGAGGGCGCCTCTCCACGACTCGACCATCGCCGCGAGCTTCGCGCGGGCATCGCGATCGAGGTTGTTCGTGGGCTCGTCGAGCAGGGTGATGGGTGCGCGGCGAAGACGGATGCCGGCGATCGCCACCAGCACGGCCTCACCGCCGGACAACTCCCCGACCCGGCGATCGAGGAAGTCGGGGGAGAGGCCGGCTTCTGCGAGGGACGCCTCGGCTCGCGCCTCGATGTCCCAATCGTCTCCCACGGCGTCGAAATGGCCGGGGTCCACGTCGCCGGCCTCGATCGCGCGGACAGCGTCGAGTGCCGGCGCGACCCCGAGGAGCTCGGCGACGCGTCGTTCGACGTCGAGGGTCAGCCGCTGCGGCAGATAGGCGATCTCACCCGGTCGCCGTGATGACTCCCGACGTCGGAGTGAGATCGCCGGCCATCAGGCGCAGCAGTGTGGACTTTCCGGCGCCGTTGCGTCCGACGAGCCCGGTCCGTCCGGTTCCGAACGATCCGGACACCTCGCTCAGCGCAGTCGATCCGTCGGGCCAGGTGAAGGTGAGGCGGTCGAGGACGACCGATGCGTGAAGGGTGGGTGATGACATGAGTGTCTCCTGTCGAGTGCGAGGGTGCACTGACACCGATCCCCCGGAGTATCGAGGGTTCCCGGAACAGGGAGGGTGGCCGTGGAGTCGGCGATCGTCGGGTCAGCGCGCGAACAGAGGGGCGCGGAGGCGACGGATCAGATCAAAGGACTTCCAGACACGGCGGACAGGACCCCACGAGGCTACCCGTCCGGAGCGGAGCCTGCAACCCGGGCGTGTCGCGGATGATCCGCCTTGCGGGGGATACCCGCGAGACCTTCAGCACCTACCGTGGAGGCATGGCACACGACAACCCGAGCTCCGGCGAGATGATGCGGCGGGTGGGCTTCGGCACCGGGCTCTCGATCGGCATGGGAGTCGGTGTGGCACTCGGTGTGGCACTCGACAACATGGCGCTGGGCATCGGCTTCGGCATCGCCCTCGGCACGGTCGTCATGATCGCCTTCGCCGTGGCGGCATCGCGACTCGCACAGGGTGGGCGGGAGCAGGAATCGGATGCCGCGCCGGCCGACGAACCTGACGATCGGTCCGCAGGCTGAGCCGACGGCATCCGATGCACCGAGATCGTTCACCCGGTCGTCACCTGCCGGGTCTAGCGTGGCTGCATGATCAGAACGCATCGCCGCGTGCGCACCGCCGGAATCGCCGCACTGCTCCTCACCGCGGCCGGGATGGCCGCGGCCGCCCCGGCGCTCGCCTCCTCTGCTCCGTCTGCCGGCAGCGCCGGGGACACCGCGGGTGACGTGCGATTCGCCACGTTCAACGCCTCGCTCAACCGCGGAGCCGAGGGCGCCCTCGTTGGCGATCTGTCAGCGCCCGGCAACGCGCAGGCGGATGCCGTCGCCGAGATCATCCAGCGCGCGAACCCCGACGTGCTGCTCATCAACGAGTTCGACTACGTCGCCGGTGGCGAGGCGCTGCGCCTGTTCCAGGACAACTACCTCTCCGTGCCGCACGGAGACGCGGCGCCCGTCGAGTACCCCTATCGATACACCGCGCCCGTGAACACGGGAGTGCCCAGCGGTTTCGACCTCAACAACGACGGAAGGATCGGCGGAGGCGATGACGCCTGGGGATTCGGGCTCTTCCCCGGGCAGTACGGCATGGCCGTCTACTCCAAGCTGCCGATCGACGAGGCCGCGATCCGCACTTTCCAGAACTTCCGTTGGGCGGACATGCCGGGTGCGCTGCTGCCCGACGACCCCGCGACGGCCGCGTCGGGCGACTGGTACTCGCCCGACGAGCTCGAGCAGTTGCCGCTGTCGAGCAAGTCGCATTGGGATGTGCCGATCCGGGTCTCGAAGAACAAGACCGTGCACTTCCTCGTGTCGCATCCGACACCGCCGACCTTCGACGGAGCCGAGGATCGCAACGGAAACCGCAATCACGACGAGATCCGGTTCTGGGCGGACTACGTCACCGGCGGCCGCACGGCGGCCTACATCGCCGACGACGCGGGGCGGACCGGAGGGCTGAAGGGCGGTTCGCTGTTCGTCATCGCGGGCGACCAGAACGCCGATCCGAACGACGGCGACTCGACAGCCGGCGCCATCCACCAGTTGCTCGAGAATCCGAGAATCAACACGGGCTCCGTGCCCACGAGCGTCGGCGCCCCAGAAGCGGCGGAACTCCAGGGCGGTGTGAACGCGGCCCATCTCGGTGACCCGAGACAGGACACCGCCGACTTCTCCGAGCCTCCCGGGAACCTGCGCGTGGACTATGTGCTGCCCAGTCGGCAGATCCGCATCCTCGACTCCGGTGTGTTCTGGCCCGCCTCCGGCGACCCGCTGTCGGCGTTGACTGGCACGTATCCGTTCCCGTCGAGCGATCACCGTCTGGTGTGGCTCGACGCGGACGTTCCGGGAGCCAGGCGCTGACTCCCCTCAGTCGGCCAGGCCGTCCAGCCACTTGGTGAGGAACTGCGTCACGTCGCGCAGCTCCTCCTCCGAAATGCTGTGCGTGAGGCCGGTGTAGACCCGACCCGAGAGATCGGAGTGGGCGGGCAGCCAGTCTGCCGTGTGGGCGATGAGCTCAGGGGGGATCACGTCGTCGTGCGTGCCGCGTCCCCAGAAGACCGCACGGCGAAGCTCCTGCAGTTCGGGATCGCGTGGGAGATCGCCAGGGGCGGCGTAGCCGCTGAGAACGATCGCGGCACTGATGCGCTCGGGCGCCAGCCGCAGAGCCTGCACCGACACCGCACCGCCCTGGGAGAAGCCGAGCAGGGCGATCTTCTCGGCTCCGGTCTGATCGAGCCAGCGCAGCAACGCCTCGGCGGCGGCCGTCACGTGCGAGGCGTCGCGGCCGTCGAGTCCCTCGATCGGATACCAGGATCGGCCCGGCATCGGCCAAGGAGGGGAGAGGGGAGCGGCGACGGATGCCACGGCGATGCCCTCCGGCAGGTACGGGACGAGTCCGAACAGGTCGTTCTCGTCGGCGCCGTAGCCGTGCAGCAGCACCAGCAGCGGCATCCGCTCCGTGGCCTGCGTCGACCAGAGCGTCGCGGTGTCGTCGATCGTCAGGTTCTCGCTCATTCCTCCATCCTGCCTGGTAGAAAGGACACATGGCGGTCCGCACACCTGATCCTGATCCCGAGCCCGATGACGACGGTCTCGCCGGTTACGCCGCGGCGACACCCGCGCCGGGATCGAATCCGGGCTGGCTGAGCGAGTTCGAGCTCGAGGAGGCACGGCGCCGCCTGCCGATGCTCTACGTCGAGGCGATCCCTGTGCGCACCGACGGCTCGGGCGTCGTGACCGAGATCGGCATCCTGCTGCGCTCCACACCGATGGGCGAGATGACCCGCACGATCGTCTCCGGTCGGGTGCGCTTCGGCGAGACGATCCGCGACGCCCTGTTCCGGCACGTCGAGAACGATCTCGGCCCCATGGCGTTCCCGCTGCTGCCGCCGCAGCCGCTGCCGTTCACGGTGGCCGAGTACTTCCCCATCCCCGGGGTCAGCGCCTATCACGACGACCGTCAGCATGCCGTGTCGCTCGCCTACGTCGTGCCGGTCACCGGCACGTGCGAGCCGCGTCAGGACGCTCTCGAGGTGACCTGGTTCACACCCGAGGAGGCAGGGTCGGATGCCGTCGCCGCCGAGATGGAAGGCGGCCGCGGGACTCTTATCCGACAGGCGCTCGCGAACCTCGGGCTGCTGCGGTAGCAGTCTCTCATCTCGCTCTTCCACGCCCCCTCTCGACCCGTCAGTCGGAGGGGGCGTCGTCGTCCGGGCCGGGCGCCCACGAAGGATGTACGTAGTTCCCACATGGGTTCTCCCTGGGCGTTTGCTATGAGTACCCGTGGAATACGGTGATCGGCGGAACGCCCTTTTTCCCGCCTACGACCCATAGGACTCAACGACGTGAAGACAACACCCCGCAAGTGGCTCATGGCCACCTCGGCGGCTGTCGGCGCATGCGCGCTGGCACTCGGAGGAGCGGCCCTTCCGGCCGCCGCAGAAGACGGCTCGCTCTCGCTGCAGGAGAGCCCAGACAAGTACGAGCTCGCCGCGGCGTACTCCGACAACTCTGTCAAGGAACTCAAGAGCGCAGAGGCCGCCGGAGACATCAAGGTCGCCGACAACGGCTTCGTCCTGCAAATCGATGACGCCCGCGCCGAGATGAAGGCGTCGGCCTTCGCGCTTCCCGTCGCGCCGCTCGGCGCTCCCGTTCCCGGGGATCCCGGTGCGGGATCCCGCCCGGGTGCACCCGTGACGGTCTACCTCGACTTCGATGGCGAGACTCTCCAAGGTACGCAGTGGAACGACGACTCCGAGATCGCGACCCTCGCGTTCGCGCCGACCGGGGTGGCCAACGCGGCGTTCCGGGCGGACGTCTGGGCGGGCGTTGCTGAAGACTACGCCCCCTTCAACGTGAACGTCACGACCACGCGTCCGAGCGACGACAAGCTCTACAAGACGTCGGACGGCGACGCCGAGTACGGTGTGCACGTCATCGTCACCGACTCCTTCACCGACGTGCTCCCGGCGGCGGCGAACAGTTCGGGCCTGGCCTGGCTCCAGGGAGCCGGTTCGCAGTATCTGACCGGTGCGCTCGTCTTCACCTACGGTGCGACCGGTGGCAATCCGGCGGCGGCGACGGCGAAGGACATCGCCGACATCGCTTCGCACGAGGCCGGACACAACCTCGGTCTGGAACACGACGGCATCGCCGGCGAGGCGAGCGAGTACTACTCGCCCACTGCGGGAGTGTGGGGCCCGATCATGGGCTCGACGTATGAGGTTCCGCTCACCCAGTGGTCGAACGGCGACTACGCAGGCTCGACGAACAATCAGGACGACCTGGGTGAGATCACCAACCGCGGAGCGGCTGCCAATCCGTTCGCGTTCGTGGCGACTCCGGACGGTCAGCACTACTTCGGCGCTGTCTGCGTGCCTTCAGGTGTCGACCTCGACAACTTGAAGCCCGGGGACACCCTCTTCCTGCCGAACGGCGGGTCGTGCCAGGGCGAGCTCACGCCGCTCACGCTGAACTTCACGTACATCGACCGCGCCGACTACGCCGCCGATCAGGTCGGCAACGACGCGGCGGGCGCCGCCAACCTCGCGAACGACGGCACCTTCGAAGGCGCCGGCGTGATCGAGCGCACGGCCGACGTCGACGTCTTCAGCGTCGTCACCGCCGGCGGTCCGTTCACCGCCACGGTCGAGGTCGCTGACGTCAACCCGAACCTCGACGCCAAGCTGACGCTGACCGACGCTTCGGGTGCGGTCCTCGCTGAGAACGATGCTCCGACCACGCGCACCTCTATCGAGGTCGCGGCAGGCCTCGGCGCCTCGATCTCGACCACCGTTCCCGCGGGCACGTACTACCTCGCAGTCGACGGCGTCGGCTCGGGCAGCGGGGCGGGCGCGACTCCGACCAACGCGGGCGGCTACAGCGACTACGCGAGCCTCGGCAACTACACGCTCTCGGGAGCTGCGGCAGAGCTCGTCACCGAGGAGATCGTGATCGACACGCCGGCCAACGGCACCGTGGTCACCGGCGGCTCCGACGTCGAGGTCACCGGCACGGCGACGCCGAACGCGACCGTCACCCTCACGGTCGGCGGCGCAGTCGTCGGCACCGCGAACGCCGACGACACCGGGGCATGGACGGCCACCATCACCGCGAACGAGTTCGGCAACACCGACATCGTGGCATCGCAGAAGCTCGACGCCATCGAGATTCCCGGAACCGCCACGGTCACCGTCACGGCTCCGGTGGACGCTCCGGTGGTCAAGGCCCCGGCTGCCGGATCCACCACCGACGACGCGACTCCGGTCGTATCGGGCACCGGCATCGCCGGCGCGACCGTCACCATCACGGTGTCGAACGGCGCAGGCGTATCGGTCACGGCATCCGCTGTGGTCGACGCCGCCGGCAACTGGACGCTGACCCTCGGTCAGCTTCCCGCGGGCGCCTACACCGTCGTCGCGAACCAGGCGATCAACGGCGTCACGTCCGACGACGCAGAGGCGGTCGCCTTCACCATCACGCAGGCTCCGACCGGTCCTGGTGGCACCGGCGGCACCACCACCCCGGGCGGCAACCTCGCCACCACGGGTGGCGACCTCGGCGGAGTGACGATGTCGCTCCTGGTCGCCGGAGTGCTTCTCGCAGCGGGGGCGTCGGTCGCCTTCGGCGTTCGCGCTCGCCGCAAGGTCTCGGTGGAGAGCTGATCTCACCGGACTGAGGATGGGGTGGGAGCCGCGAGAGCGGTTCCCACCCCATCCGCATATTGACAAGGTTGGATGCTGACATGGCAGAGAACTCAGCAGGACCCGAACGCCGCCCGGGAAAGCGGCGAGGGCCGCTGATCGCACTCTTCGCTGCGGCGGCGGTCGTCGTCGGTGCGGGGGCGTTCGCGATCTCTCAGCAGCCTGGTGCGGTCCCGACGCCCACCGCGACATCGACGCCCACGACTGCTCGGACAGAGCAACCGGAGACGCCCGCATCGACGAACGAGGGAGATGACGACGTGAAGCTGGGCAGCACGAATGTCCTCGACGAGCCGAAGAGCGGTCAGGAGGCGATCGACGCGCTCGGCGACAAGATCGGCGTCGTCGCGGAGCGCAACGGGATGACCGTCGACGAGCTCACCCATCTGCTGCAGACCGACTCGACCGTGCACATCTCGGTCACGGGATCGATCTACTACCGCGACACGCACACCCCGTAAGGCGGAGAGCTCTCAGCCCTGCGTGAGGCGCGACAACTCGGCGACGAACGCGTCGACGTCTTCCTCCTGGGTGTCGAAGCCGCACATCCAGCGGACCTCGTTGCGCGCGGCATCCCAGTCGTAGAAGCGGAACTTCTCGCGCAACCGGTCGGTCACACCGTCGGGGAGGGTCGCGAACACGCCGTTCGACTGCGTCGGCTGCGTGAAGGCGACGCCCGTGATCGAGCCGTCGGCGATGCCTGCGTCGATCTCGCCGCGCAGGCGCTGGGCCATCGCGTTCGCGTGCTGCGCGTTGCGCAGCCAGAGGTCGCCCTCGAGTAGCGCGATGAGTTGGGCCGACACGAAGCGCATCTTCGAGGAGAGCTGCATGTTGAATTTGCGGGAATAGATGAGGCCGTCGGACGCGGCGGGATTCAGCACGACGATCGCCTCACCCAGCATCGCGCCGTTCTTGGTGCCGCCGAAGCTGAGCACGTCGACACCGGCATCCGTCGTGAACGCCCGCAGCGGCAGGTCGAGGGCAGCCGCCGCATTCGAGATGCGCGCACCGTCGAGGTGCAGCTTCATGCCGTGCCCGTGCGCGTGGTCGGCGAGGGCCTTGATCTCTTCGGCCGTGTACAGGGTGCCGAGTTCGGTCGACTGGGTGATCGAGACGACCAGCGGCTGTGAGCGGTGCTCATCGCCCCAGCCCCAGGCTTCGCGGTCGACGAGCTCGGGGGTGAGCTTTCCGTCGTCGGTCGGCACGGCGAGCAGCTTGAAGCCGCCGATCTTCT
>JAEKKN010000086.1 GCA_019510305.1 Microbacterium sp. | reverse complement strand
CGGCAAGGCCGACAACGACCACGTCGACTTCGTCCCCGACGAGATCGTCGACCGCTTCTGCATCCTGGGAACCGCCGCCGACCACATCGCCAAGCTCGAGGAGCTGAAGGCGATCGGGGTGCACCAGTTCGCCGGGTACCTGCAGCACGACAACAAGGAAGAGACGCTGCGCGTCTACGGCGAGACGGTCATCCCGGCCCTCAGCGACCACCTCACGGCGAAGGCCTAGGCCGCATGCGACGACTTCGCGCGGCACTTCTCGGCATCGCCGGCGTCGTGCTGCTCGGGGTGCTGTGGGAGGCGTACAAGGCGTTCGCTCCCGCAGGGGGCGTCGTGGTGAACGGGCTGACGATCCTGCCGCGCACGAGTGACGCCGCTATGCCACATCTCTCGACCATGCTGCAGCGCGCGCTCGATCCGGTGAGCTCGGCGCCCGGATCCTCGCCGCTCTGGGTCGCGGTGCTGCAGGCAAGCGCCTTCACGCTGACGGTTGCGGCGGTGGGCTGGCTCGTCGGAGTGGTGGTCGGCCTGCTGATCGCGACGATCATGCAGCGCTTCCGCACCGCCGAATCCGCGCTGCTGCCCTGGGTCGTGCTGAGCCAGACCGTCCCGCTGATCGCCATCGCCCCGCTCGTCAAACGATGGGGCGCCTTCGTGCACCTCGGTGCCTTCGACTGGCAGGACTGGATGTCGGTCGCCCTGATCGCGAGCTACCTCGCGTTCTTCCCCGTCTCGATCGGTGCCCTGCGCGGCTTCTCGTCTCCCGAGCAGGCCCACCTCGATCTGATGCGCGCATACGGAGCAGGATGGTGGCGCACCTACCTGCGCCTGCGAGTGCCGGCGAGCGTTCCCTATCTGCTGCCCGCGCTGCGTCTCGCCGCCGCGAACGCCGTGATCGGAACCGTCGTCGCCGAGGTCTCCATCGGCCTCAGCGGGGGCGTGGGCCGGATGATCATCGAGTTCTCCCAATCCGGCAGCAGCGACCCCGCGAAGCAGTGGGCGCCGATCTTCGGAGCCGTCCTGGTCGGACTCGTCGCGGCCGCCGTCGTGGTGCTCATCGGGGTCGCCCTCAGCAAGTACCGCAGGAACGAGGTTTCGACATGAGCACAGCTCTACTCAACGCAAGGGTCAGCGCGTGAGCACTCCGGTCGTTGCCGACACCCCCGCCGTCGAGATCGTCGAGGTCGACAAGACGTTCCCCGCGCGGCGGGGTGCTGCCGTGACGGCCCTGGAGGCCGTCACCCTGCGCGTTGCCGCCGGCGAGTTCGTCTCGCTGATCGGACCCAGCGGGTGCGGCAAGTCGACGCTCATGCGCCTCATCGCCGACCTCGACGCTCCCAGCTCGGGCACCGTGACGGTCTTCGGCAAGACGGCGCGCCAGGCGCGGCTCGATCAGGACTACGGCAT
>JAEKKN010000029.1:65551-88717 GCA_019510305.1 Microbacterium sp. | reverse complement strand
CTACGGAAGAAGGCTCGACCGAGCTCGTGATCTGGGAATCCACCGATCTCGTGAACTGGAGCGAGCCGCGGCTCGCCGACGTCGCGAGCGAGATCCCGAACGCGGGCATGGCCTGGGCGCCCGAGGCGATCTGGGACGACGTGACGGGTCAGTACTACGTGTACTGGGCCACCCGCGCCGACGGGAACACCGCGTTCGGCGACAGCGTCGACGTCTACCTGTCGACCACGCGCGACTTCCAGACCTTCTCGACCCCGGTGAAGTGGATCGACCGCGAGCACTCCATCATCGACACCACCGTGATCAAGGTGGGCGACTGGTACTACCGCGCATCGGGCGACGGCGAGATCACGATCGAGAAGTCGAAGAACTTCGCTGCGACCACCGCGTCCGCCCTGCCAGCCGCCACCGGCACCGACCAGCAGTGGGTTCTCGTCGGCACGCTGCAGTCGATCCTGGCGGGCAGCGGCACGTGCGCCGCCGGTACGAACTACACCGGAGCCTGCCTCGAAGGTCCGGAGTTCTTCCAGTACAACGACGACGACCGCGCCGGCGCGCAGCAGCTCTACGGGCTGCTCGCCGACCAGTACGCGACGGGCCGCGGCTACGTTCCCTTCCGCACGACCGACATCGACTCGACCTCGAGCTCGGTGTGGAGCAAGGCGACCGACATCAACCTCGGCGCGATCAAGAAGCGCCACGGCGGCATCGTCCCGATCACCGCGGAAGAGTACCAGCGCGTGATGTTCCACTTCGCCGGCGTCGGCACAGACCCCGACCTGAGGCTGAGCTCGGCCGTCACGACGCGCTGCGTGGCAGGCAAGGTCGCTCTCGCCGTCTCGGTCACGAACGCGGACACCCGGGCGTCCGATGTCGTCATCACGACGCCGTTCGGCGACAAGACCGTCAAGGCGGTGCAGCCGGGCAAGACGGTGACGCAGACCGTGACGACCCGGCAGGCGGCCATCGCCGCGGCATCCGTCGCCGTCGACGGCACAGCCAGCGACGCCTCGTACTCGGGGAGCGCGTTCTACGACGCCCGCACCTGCGGCTGAGCCGAAGGGATGCCGGCCGCGGACACGGTTCGCGGCCGGCATCCAGACGAGAAGTCCCGAGCGCACTATCGTTGTACCGTTCACGGTCGTAGCGCGGAGGGGGCTTTCATGACCACCGACTCCGCCGCCCCCGTGGGCGGACCCCGCAAACCCAGCATCTACGACGTCGCGGATCGCGCCGGCGTCTCGCACATGACGGTGTCGCGCGTGCTCAACGGGCATCCCAACATCCGCGCCTCCACCCGGGACAAGGTGATGAAGGCCATCGACGAGATGAGCTACACGCGCAGCTCGATCGCCCGTGCTCTCGCCACCAATCGCACCATGCGCATCGGCGCCATCGTGGACAACCCCGGATTCTTCGGTCCGAACAGCGTGCTCAGGGCGATCGAGGTCGCCGCTCGCGAGAACGGCTACGCCCTCAGCAGCTTCTCGGCGGGGGAGGGGAAGGACCGCCGCGTCGACGCGGGGGTCTTGGAACTCCTCACGCAGGGGGTCGACGCGCTGTGCGTGATCGCGCCGCGCGCCTCGTCGCTCGATCTGCTCCGCCAGCAGGCGATCGGGCTGCCGACGCTCGTCGTCAAGGAAGAGCCGGACGAGCAGATGCACACGGCATCCGTCGATCAGCGGGCCGGCGCGACCGCCGCCGTACGGCACCTCATCGACCTCGGCCACCGCAAGATCCTGCATGTCGCAGGACCCCCCGACTGGTTCGACGCGAAAGCCCGCACCGAGGCCTGGCGTGCAGCCCTCGAAGATGCCGGCCTGCCCGTCGTGCCCCCCGTGATCGGCGACTGGTCGTCCGACTCCGGCTACGTGTTCGGCCAGACGCTCGACCTCGGCGACGCGACCGCCGTGTTCGTCGCGAACGACCAGATGGCGCTCGGGCTCATGCACGGTTTCGCTGAGCGCGGCATCCGCGTTCCCGATGACGTCAGCGTCGTGGGCTTCGACGATGCGCCCGACGCCCGGCATTACCTGCCTCCGCTCACGACCGTCCGCCAGGACTTCACGCTGCTGGGCAGGGTCGTGATCGGCGAGCTGCTCGCGGCGATCGAGGGCGCCGAGACCGAGGCCCGCGAGCTGATCCAGCCCGAGCTGCGGGTCCGCGCTTCGACGGCCGCCCCGCGCGCCTGAGCCGCGAGGCGCCCCGGCCCTGGAGCCTCGCCGAGTGCACGGCTTGTCGCCGAGTGCACGGTTTCGACGCGTCGATACGTCGTGCGCTCGTCGAGTGCACGTGAACTCGACGGGGGCGGCCGCGGCGGGAGACGCTGTTGACGGGGGACCGCGGCTTCTCTAGGCTTCTGTTACCGCTCACTGTTGACGTCAACACATTTTGAGGAACAGACGATGAAGTCGAAGAAGTCCATCGCAGCGCTCGGCATCTGCGCCATCGGCGCCGGCCTGCTGGTGGCCGGAGCGCCCGCGGCATCCGCCGCCGCGATCCCGGTCACGATCACCCCCAACCCCGGATACGCATCCGACCCCTTCGAAGGGTGGGGCACGAGCCTGGTCTGGTTCGCCAACGCGACCGGCGGCTATCCCGACGATGTGCGTCAGGATCTGCTCGACAAGGTCTTCGGAGAAGACGGGCTGAACCTCAACATCGCGCGCTACAACATCGGCGGCGGCAACGCCACCGACGTTCCCGACTACCTGCGCCCAGGCGGCGCGGTGGACGGCTGGTGGAACCCCGATCTCGCGAGCTCCACCTACGCCGACCGTGCGGCGTACCGCGCGGCCTGGGACGGAGACGACCCGGCGAGCTACGACTTCGACGCCGACGCGACCCAGCGCTGGTGGATCGATGCGCTGAAGGGCAAGATCACGCACTGGGAGGCGTTCAGCAACTCCCCGCCGTACTTCCTCACCCAGAGCGGCTACGTCTCGGGCGGCATCGGCAACGGCAGCACCGAGCAGCTGTCCGCCGCCGACATGGACGCCTTCGCCGACTACCTCGTCACGGTCGTCGAGCACATCGAGCAAGAGCACGGCATCCAGTTCGACAGCCTCGATCCGTTCAACGAGCCGAACACGAACTACTGGTCGACGACCCTCGGCGGCGACGGCTGGCCGACCTCGGCCAGCCGTCAGGAGGGCGCGCACGTCGGCCCGGCGGCACAGGATCAGATGATCCAGGCGCTGGCCGCTCGCCTCGCCGAACCCGGCACCACGACCGACGTGCCGATCTCCGCGATGGACGAGACCAACCCGTCGATCTTCGCCACGAACTGGAACGCCTGGAGCGATTCGTCGAAGGCCGAGGTCGACCAGCTGAACGTGCACACCTACGGCACCTCAGGACGCCTCGTCGTGCGCGACATCGCCAAGAGCGCAGACAAGCCGCTCTGGATGAGCGAAGTCGAAGGCGACTGGGACGGCACAGGGCACAACCTCACGAACATCGAGAACGGTCTGGGCATGGCGGGCCGCATCGTCGACGACCTGCGCGAGCTCGAGCCGAGCGCCTGGGTGTTCTGGCAGCCCGTCGAAGACGCCTACAACATGGAGAAGGTCGAGGACCTGAACTGGGGATCGGTCCTGGTGGACTTCGACTGCAACGCCGAGGGCGACTCCGAGCGGCGCATCGCCGACGGCGATGCCGACCCGAGCTGCCAGGTCAAGACGAACGCGAAGTACAACACTGTGCGCAACTTCACGCACTACATCCACCCGGGCGATGCGCTGATCCCCTCGGGCAATGCCCAGACCACTGCTGCCGTGTCGGCCGCCGGCGACGGCGCGACCCTCGTGCACGTCAACACCGAGGCCTCGGCTCGCGAGCTGACGATCGATCTGTCGCGCTTCGGCACCATCTCCCCGGGGGCGACGGTCACCCCGATCGTCACCACGCAGTCCACCGAGGCCGACCCGACCTCCAACGCTCTGGTCGAGGGCGCTCCGGTGCCGGTGAACGCGACGACCCGGTCGGCCACCCTCACGGTGCCTGGCAAGTCGGTCGTCACGCTCGTGGTCTCCGGCGTCTCCGGTGTGTCGGATGAGGCGACCGCGCTGCGCGACGGGCACAGCTACCAGCTGTTCGGCGTGCAGAGCGGCAAGGCGCTCGCCGCGTCGGGTTCGGCCGCCGCCATCCGCACCTCGGCGACGACGACGGATGCCGCTACCGCCCAGACCTGGACCGTGCGCACCCTCGCGGGCGAAGGCACGGATCGTCACCGCTTCGCGCTGCAGTCGGGAGACGGCCGCTACCTCGCCGAGTCCGGGGGTGCAGTCACGATGGCGACTGCGACGCTCGAGCAGGCGGCGAGCGATCCGGCCCTGCAGTGGATCTCGTCGACCACCGACGGCACGAGGTTCTCGATCCTCAGCGTCTCGAACGAGCGCGTGCTCGACGTGAACGGGCAGAGCTCGGCCGATGGAGCAGGGGTGGGCTTGTGGACGTCGAACGACGGTGCGAACCAACTGTGGACGCTCGCCGACACGGGCCTGGTGTCGGTCGAGCAGGTCGCCGTCGGCACCGCCACAGGCACGGCCCCTGCCCTGCCGGCGAACGCCACGCTCGTGTATCGCGGAGGCGTGGAGCGCACGGCGCCCGTCACCTGGAACACCGCCGGAGCCGACTGGAACGTTGCCGGGACCCAGACGATCGCAGGCTCCGGCACCGACCTGTTCGGGGTCGCCTTCGAGGCGACCGCCGTCGTCGAGGTCGGGTCCGTCTCGCTCACGGATCCGGTGTCGCTCACCACGTACGCCGGGGCTCCGGCATCGACGGTGAAGGCCGCGGCGCCCGCCACGGTTCCGGCGATCGTCGGCGCGACCGACCAGCGGGTCGACGTGCCGGTCGTGTGGGACTGGTCGGGCGTCTCCGACGCCTCGTTCGCGGACACCGGGGTCGTCACGGTCGCCGGAACCGCGAAGGCCCCTGGTGGCGCGGACCTCGTCGCGAAGCTGTCGGTCGTCGTGACCGCGCCGTCGGCGGCGAACATCGCGCCGCAGAGCACGGCGTCCGCCACCTTCACCGAGAGCTCGAGCTACGGCGTCGATCGCACCAAGAACGGTCTCACCACCGACAAGGGCTGGTCGAACTGGAGGTCCGGCACGAAGAACACGCAGGACACGCTGACCTACACGCTCGCGCACGGATCGACCATGCAGAGCGCGAAGCTCTTCTTCTACAAGGACGGCTCGTCGAACAGCTGGCCGCAATCGCTGTCGGTCGAGCACCGCATCGGATCGGGGGCGTGGACCTCGCTCGGCACGGTGGACGTGCCGGTGCCGGCGGACGGCACTGCGCCGATCGTCGAGGTGCCGATGAACGGCGTGCAGGCGGATGCCGTGCGCGTGGTCATGACCGCTCGCGCCGCGACGCACATGATCGTGTCGGAGGTCGAGCTGTACGCCGCCGCGCCCAGCCCCTCGACCGTCGACGCCCTCGCCGCGATCACCCTCGACGGCGCGCCGCTCGCCGGGTTCTCCTCCGACGTCACCGCGTACGAGGTGCCGTGGCAGGGTGCGGAGTATCCGACGGTGCGTGCCGTCGGTGTCGACCGCGACGCGACCGTCGAGGTCGCACAGGCGGATGCCGCCGGCCAGGCGCGCATCGTGGTCACCGCACCGTCGGGCGCCGTGCGCACCTACACGCTCGCCTTCACGGCCGCGGCTGTGCCCGATCTCGATGCTGCGGTGTCGACCTCGGTGCGCTGCGTCGCCGGCAAGGCGCAGCTGGTGCTGACCGTGACGAACACGGGAGATGTCGCGACAGACATCACGGTGACCACGCCCTACGGCAGCAAGACGCTGTCGGAAGTGCGGCCGGACGCCCGCTCCTCGATCGCCCAGGCCACCAGGCTCACGGCCTTCCCCGCCGGTGCCGCGCAGGTGGAGCTGGGCGCGGATGCCGGCGGCACCCGCATCACGGAGAACCTGCAGTTCGCGTACCTCGCGGGGGCGTGCCGGTGATCAGCTGAGCACCGGGTGCGCGTCGTGGTCGCCATCGCGTGAGAAGACGACCACGACGCGCACCCCGTGGGGCGGCATCCGCCCATCGGATTGCACCGCCCTGCCTGTTCTCGGTAACATCTCTCCAGGCGAGACCGACGGAGGTGCGCATGGCCAGCCTCGGTTCGGACAAACCCGGCATCCGCCACGTGGCGGACCTCGCCGGCGTCTCGCACATGACCGTCTCTCGGGTGCTGAACGATCACCCCAACATCAAACCCGACACACGTCGGCGGGTGCTCGAGGCCATCGAGGAGCTCGACTACCGGCCGAACATGGTCGCCAGGGCGCTCGCGACCCAGCGCACCCGGCGCATCGGCGTGATCATCGAGAGCGCGGTGTCGTTCGGGCCGACCAGCATCCTCCGTGCGGTCGAGATGGCCGCGCGCACCTCGGGCTATTCGGTCACGGCGGTGGCCTTGCACGAGGGTGACACGCTCTCGCCGCAGGACGCGGTCGACAACCTCACGGCGCAGGGCGTCGACGCGCTGTGCGTCATCGCTCCGCGCTCGTCGTCCGTGGCGGCGCTGCGCCGCATCTCGCTGAACGTGCCGATGCTCGTCGTGAAGGCCGATGCCGACCCCACCTTCCTCACCGTCTCGATCGACCAGCAGGCCGGGACGGGGCTCGTCGTCGATCACCTGGTGGCGCTGGGGCATCGTGACATCCTCCACATCGCGGGCCCTCTCGACTGGCTCGACGCCCGCGCGCGCGAGCGCGCCTTCCACGCCAGGGCCAAGTCGTGGGGCATCCGCGAGCGGCCCATCGTCGTAGGCGACTGGACCGCCGACTTCGCCTACGACTTCGCGAAGGGGCTGAATCGGCTGCCCGACTACACGGCCGTGTTCGTCGCGAACGACGACATGGCGATCGGCCTCATCCACGGCCTCCACGACAAGGGCTTCGAGGTTCCGAAGGATCTCAGCGTGGTCGGATTCGACGACGTGCCGCTCGCTCGCCACTTCCTTCCGCCGCTGACCACCGTCCGGCAGGACTTCACAGCCCTCGGCGGCGCGGTCGTCGAGATGCTGCGCGCCGCGCTCGAAGAGCGCGAGCTGCCGCAGCTGACCCGCATCCCCACCGAACTCGTCGCCCGCGGATCCAGCGCGGCGCCGCGGGGGGTGCGCTGATGGTCGTGCTCATCCGGTTCTCGGTCGGACGGGTCGCCCGAACGTACGATGCCGTGCCGCGGGGGGTGCGCTGATGGTCGTCCCGATCGTCGAGCTCACCGGCATCCGCGTGGAATTCCCCGACGTCGTCGCACTCGACGACGTCGACTTCCGGCTCTTCCCCGGTGAGGTGCACGCCCTGATGGGCGAGAACGGCGCGGGCAAATCGACGCTGATCGGCGTGCTCACCGGCACCTGCACCCCGGTGGCGGGCAGCGTGGTCGTCGCGGGGGAGGAGCGCCGGTTCTCCGGCGTCGCCGACGCCAGAGCGGCGGGCATCGCGACGGTGTTCCAGGAGACCCAGCTCGGCCCGACTCTCAGCGTCGCCGAGAACGTCATGCTCGGCCGCGAGCGGCGAGGGCGCTTCGGCATCGACTGGCGTCGCACGAGAGCGGATGCCGCAGACGCCCTCGCACGCCTCGGGCTCGACGACATGGACCCGAAGACGCCGATGACGATGCTGTCGCCGGCGCAGAAGCAGCTCGTCGCGCTCGCCCGTTCGGTCGTGGACGACCCGCGCATCCTCGTGCTCGACGAGCCGACCTCGAGCCTCGACCAGGCCGATGTCGACGTGCTGATGCGCGTGATCAGAGGGCTTCGCGACCGCGGGGTGGCGATCCTGTTCGTCTCGCACTTCCTCGAGCAGGCCTTCGCGATCAGCGACCGGATGACGGTGCTCCGCGGCGGCCGGAGGATCGCCGAAACCCCGACGCGCGAGCTGGAGCGGGCAGATCTGATCTCGCAGATGCTCGGCAAGGATCTCGAGGCGCTGCGGGCTCTGGGATCCGAACGCAAGGCACATCACTACGCGGCCGACGGCGAGCCGGCGCTGCGCGCCACGGCGGTCGGACGCAGGGGAGAGCTCGACCCGATCGACATCGACGTGCACCGCGGTGAGATCGTCGGACTCGCGGGTCTGCGCGGGTCGGGGCGCACTGAGCTGGCCTCGCTCCTGAGCGGGTCGCTGCGCGCCGACAGCGGAGAGATCGTCGTGGACGGGGACCACGTGCAGCTGCGGAGTCCGTCAGCCGCTCTGCGCAGCCGGATCGCCATGTCGGCGGAGAACCGTCGCGCAGACGGGATCATCGGCGACCTCACGGCCCGCGAGAACATCGTGCTGTCGCTGCAGGCTCTGCGCGGATGGACCAGACCGCTGTCGCCCGCCGAGACCGCCGCGCTGGCCGAGACCTACATCGAGACGCTGCATCTCGATCCTGCCGATCTCGCCCGGCCCGCGAAGCTCCTCTCCGGCGGCACACAGCAGAAGCTGCTGCTGGCGCGCGCGCTCGCGGTCAGACCGCACGTGCTGATCCTCGACGAGCCGACGCGCGGCATCGACATCGCGGCGAAGCTCGACATCCAGCGGCGGGTGAGCCAGCTGGCGGGCGACGGCGTGGGTGTGGTGTTCATCTCCGCCGAGCTCGAGGAGGTCGTGCGCCTCAGCGACCGGATCGTGGTGCTCAAGGACCGCGACAAGATCGGGGAGCTCAGCAACGGACCGGGCGTCACGGTCGACAGCATCGTGGAGATGATCGCCGCGGAACTGGGCCCTTCCGACGTCTGAGGTGTGTCCGGTAACAACGAATTGGTCACGAACCGCGGGAGTTTTCCGAAGATGCTTGTGTTCTAGAAATTGTTCCCGGTAACATCAACCAGACGACGCACCCACGTCGTTCTGTAATCACACACCGGACCGGGTCAGGTCCAACCCGGGGATCGACCCGGAATCTCGAGGAGGAGATCAATGTCTGCAATGAAGCGCACTCGTACCGTTCTGGGGCTCGCCGCTGTCGGCGCGCTCGCATTCGGCCTGGCGGCGTGCTCGAGCGGCGGCGGCGACGCCGGTGGCGACGGCGGCAGCGGAGACTCGGGCGATCTCACGACCGTCGGCTTCGTGGCCGTCGGCCCTGAGGGAGCATGGCGCGAAGCCAACGAGCAGAACATCCAGGACACGTTCACCGAGGATGCCGGCTTCGAGCTCAAGTACGCTCCCGCCACCAACCTCGACCAGAAGTCGCAGATCGACGCGTTCACGTCGTTCGTCGACGAGGGCGTCGACGTCATCCTGCTGTCGGCCACCGAGGCCAGCGGCTGGGAGGACTCGCTCAAGCTCGCTCAGGAGGCCGAGATCCCGGTCATCCTGCTCGACCGCGGCATCGAGCCCGACGACACGAGCCTGTACGTCACCCGCATCGCGCCCGACAACGTCGAGGTCGCCAAGGAGGTCGGCACCTGGGCTGCGGCAGAGTTCCCCGACGGCGGCAACTACGTCGTCCTCGAGGGCCCGGCCGGCGTCGGCGTCGTCAACGAGCGCAACGAGGGCTTCGAAGCCGGTCTCGGCGACTCGTCGCTCGTGAAGCTCGACGCGCAGACCGCCAACTGGTCCGCTGAAGAGGGCAAGAGCGTCTTCGAGACCATGCTCAAGGCCAACAACAACAACATCCAGTTCGTCTTCGCCCAGAACGACGAGATGGGCCTCGGCGCAGCGCAGGCGGCTGAGGAAGCCGGCCTCGTGATCGGCACCGACGTGAAGATCGCCACGATCGACGGCACCAAGAACGCCATGCAGGCGCTCGCCGACGGTCAGCTCAGCTACGTGCACGAGTACAACCCGCTGTTCGGCGAGACCGCTCTCGACGTCGTCAAGAAGGCTCTCGACGGCGACAAGGTGGAGTCGTACATCGTCGTGCCGAGCGAGGCGTTCGACTCGGCTGAGGCGGCCAAGGCCGTCCTCGCGGACCGCAAGTACTGAGCAAGACCCCGTGACCTGGAGGCGGTGCGCACCGCGCACCGCCTCCAGGGCCGGAACAGACTGAGAGACAGCGATGAACGAAGAACTGCCCATCGTCGAGATGCGCGGGATCACCATCGAGTTCCCCGGAGTGAAGGCGCTCGACGGTGTCGACTTCCGCCTCTTCCAGGGCGAGGTGCACGCGCTCATGGGCGAGAACGGCGCCGGCAAGTCGACCCTGATCAAGGCGCTCACCGGCGTCTACCGGATCGACTCCGGTTCGATCGTCGTGGCGGGCCAGGAGCGCAGCTTCGCCGGCACCGGCGACGCGCAGGCCGCCGGGATCTCCACCGTGTACCAGGAGGTGAACCTCGCGCCCAACCTCACGATCGGCGAGAACGTGATGCTCGGGCACGAGATCCGCGGTCCGTTCGGCGTGAACTGGAGGGCCACCCACAAGGCCGCCACCGACGCCCTCGCCCGACTGGGGCTCGACTACCTCGACACCCGCAAGCCGCTCTCGACGCTCTCGATCGCGATGCAGCAGCTCGTCGCCATCAGCCGCGCCATGGCGATCAAGGCGAAGGTGCTCATCCTCGATGAGCCGACCTCGAGCCTGGACGCCGCCGAGGTCGAGGGCCTCTTCGCCGTCATACGCACGCTTCGGGACCAGGGCGTCGCGATCCTCTTCGTCTCGCACTTCCTCGACCAGATCTACGCGATCAGCGACCGGCTCACGGTGCTGCGCAACGGACAGTACGTGGGCGAGTACCTCACCCGCGACCTCGACCGGCACGCCCTCATCTCGAAGATGATCGGCAAGGACCTCGACGCGCTGAAGTCGCTGGGCGGCAACCGCCGCACCACGCCGCGCGACGCCGATGAAGCATCTTTCCTGTCGGCATCCGGCATCTCCCGCACCGGGGCCGTGAACGCCACCGATCTCGACATCCGTCCCGGCGAGGTCGTCGGCTTCGCGGGTCTGCTCGGCTCCGGTCGCACCGAACTCGCGCGCCTGCTCTACGGCGCCGACCGCTCCGAATCCGGCCAGATCACGGTCAAGGGCCGCAAGGTCGACCTCACGTCTCCTTCCGCCGCACTCTCGCAGCGCATCGCGTTCTCGACCGAGAACCGGCGCGACGAAGGGATCATCGGCGACCTGACGATCCGCGAGAACATCATCCTCGCCGTGCAGGCGAAGCGCGGCTGGGCGCGGCCGATGCCGCGCAAGGAGCAGGACGCGATCGTCGACAAATACATCGCCGAGCTCAACGTCCGCCCCGCGGACCCCGAGCGGATGATCAAGAACCTGTCCGGCGGCAATCAGCAGAAGGTGCTGCTCGGACGCTGGCTCGCCACCGAGCCCGAGCTGCTCATCCTCGACGAGCCGACCCGCGGCATCGACGTGGGCGCGAAGGCCGAGATCCAGGAGGCGGTGGCCGAGCTCGCCGACACGGGCGTCGCGGTCGTGTTCGTCTCGTCCGAGCTGGAGGAGGTGGTTCGCCTCTCCGAGCGCATCGTCGTGCTCAAGGACCACAGCAAGATCGGCGAGATCCAGAACGGCCCCGACGTGACCGCGCAGGAGATCGTCGACGTGATCGCCGCCCACGGCGTCGAGGCGGCGTCCGAGACTCTCGAAGAGGAGCTCGCAGCGAACGTCGTGAACGACGCGGAACCCGCGTCTGAGACTCTCGAGGAGGAGATCCGATGAGCGCCCCCACCCGCGCGTCCCTGTGGCGCGATCTGATCCACAAGCCGTTCTTCTGGGGCATCGTCGCGATCGTCGCGCTGCTCGCGCTCAACGTGATCAAGGATCCGACCTATCTCGCGATCTCGATCAACCCGAACAACGGCAACCTGGTCGGCAACCTGATCGACATCCTGCGTCAGGCCGCGCCCGTCATGATGATCGCGATCGGCATGTCTCTCGTGATCGCGACCGGCGGCATCGACCTCTCGGTCGGTTCTCTCATGGCCGTCTCCGGAGCCGTCTCGATGGAGTTCCTCGCCGCCGCCGGCGATTCGACCTCGATCGGCGTCGCGCTCGCCGCGGTCGGACTGTCGCTGCTCATCACCGGCATCCTGGGCGCCGTCAACGGCGTCCTCGTCGCCTATGTGGGCCTTCAGCCCTTCATCGCGACTCTCGTGCTGATGCTCGCGGGTCGCGGCGTCGCGAAGGTGATCACGGGCGGCCAGAACACGGCGGCCTCGAGCGACCCGTTCCGGTGGATCGCGAACGGCTTCGTGATCGGCATCCCCGTCGTGTTCATCCTCGCGGTGCTCATCGTCGTCCTGGTGGCCTGGGTCGTGCGCCGCAGCGCGCTGGGCCTCATGATCGAGGCCATCGGCATCAACCCGAAGGCGAGCCGGATGGCCGGCATCAAGCCCAAGGGGCTGCTGCTGACCGCGTACGTCCTCAGCGGCATCCTCGCCGGCATCGCCGGAGTCATGTCGGTCGGCAGCGTCATGACGGTCGACATCTCCCGAACCGGCTACCAGCTCGAGCTCGACGCGATCCTCGCGGTCGTGATCGGCGGCGCTTCGCTCGCCGGCGGCAAGTTCTCCCTCAGCGGCGCCTTCGTGGGCGCCCTGCTGATCGCGACCCTCGACAAGACCGTGCTGTATCTCGGGGTCTCCTCCTCGGCGACCCCCGCCTTCAAGGCGATCGTGATCGTCGCCATCTGCCTGCTGCAGTCCGACCGGGTGCGCAGCTGGTTCCAGCGCCGCAAGAAGACCGTGGCGCCCGCACCCCGAGTCGAGATCGTGAAAGAGGAGGCTGCGGCATGAGCGCCATCGCAGCGGCACCAGTGCAGGGCAAGGAGGAGGGTCTCGCCGACCGCGTGCGCCGCCTCATCACGTCGAACCCGTCGGTGGTGCCCACCATCGCCTCCGTCGTCATCTTCGTCGGAATGATCGTCTACGGTGAGGTCGCCTACGGCCGCATCGTGCAGGCGAGCACCCTGTCGAACCTGCTGATCAACAACGCGCACGTGATCGTGCTGGCGGTCGCCCTCACCTTCGTCATCATCACGGGTGGCATCGACCTGTCGGTCGGCTCTGTCATCGCGGTCTCCTCGGTCGCCGGCGTCATGCTGTCGAACTCCGGGTGGAATCCGCTCGCGGTGATCGTCACGATGATCGCGATCGGAGCGCTGTTCGGCCTCGTGTCGGGCGTGCTGATCAGGTACTTCAACGTGCAACCCTTCATCGCGACCCTGGCCATGATGTTCCTCGGCCGCGGTCTCGCTTCGCTTCTGAGCACCAGGCCGGAGCAGCTGCCCAGCGACTCGCCGATCCGCGCGCTCTCCGACAAGATCAAGATCGTCGACGGACCCAAGGTGAACGACCTCGTCATCACCCCGGCCGTGATCATCGCGATCGTCGTCGTGCTCGCCGCGTTCTTCGTCCTGCACCGCACGCGCACGGGTCGCACCGTCTACGCGATCGGCGGATCGGAGAACTCGGCTCTGCTGATGGGCCTTCCCGTGCACCGCACGAAGGTCCTCGTGTACGTGATCAGCGGCTCGCTCGCCGGACTCGCGGCCGTGCTGTACACCTCGCGCCTCGGCACGGCGCAGAACATCACCGGCATCGGCTGGGAGCTCGACGCGATCGCCGCCGCGGTGATCGGCGGAACAGTGCTCACGGGGGCGTACGGGTACGTGCTCGGCTCGGTCGTCGGTGCCCTCGTGCTCGGACTCATGACCGTCCTGATCACGCGCGACGGCGGCATCCCTCCGGAGATGACGACCATCATCACGGGCGGCATCCTGCTCGTGTTCGTGCTGCTGCAGCGCGCCGTGACCCGCAAACGGGATTAGCCGACGCCACCGAGCGGGAGAGGGCGTCCTGCGTGCAGACGCCCTCTCCCGCTCGTCAGCCGATCCCCGGTCGCTCGACGGTCAGGCGCGGAAGGGGTCGACGCCGGTGGCCTCGACCGAGAGCGCCCACAGGCGATCGGCGGCCTCGGGATCGATCGCCCATTCCTTGACTCCGCCGGCGGTCATGTCGGTGAAGTCGGCCGGGACGACGCCCTTGATGGAACAGTCCTCGCAATACACGCCGCCCCGGTCCACGAGTTCGGGTGCGGTCGCGGCCCACAGGCCGGTCGAGGCGCCCTGCGCGGGTGTCTTGAACCGGGGGTTGGGCGTGCCGTCGGCATCCATCCACCGGCGCTCGATCAGCTCCTCTCGCGGCATGTGGCGCTGCAGGTCGGTGAGGATTCCGCCGGGGTGCACAGAGTAGGCGTGGATGCCTCGGCCCGCAGCCCGAGCATCCAGGCCGACGGCGAAGAGCGCGTCAGCCGTCTTCGACTGACCGTATGCCACCCACGGGTCGTAGGCGGTCCCGGCGAAGTTGACATCGTCGAACAGCACAGGGGATCGAAAATGCGCCCCCGAAGAATACGCGATCACGCGCGCACCGCTCGTCAGTAGGCCGGCCACGCCGCCGACGAGCGCGAAGTGCCCGAGATGGTTCGTGCCGAACTGCGACTCCCATCCCTGCGGGGTGAGCTGGAAAGGGGATGCCATGATGCCGGCGACGTTGATCATGAGATCGATGCGTGTCGCATCGGCGCGCACCCGTTCGGTGAACGCCGCGACCGAGTCGAGGTCGCCGAGGTCCATCGCGCTCACACGCACGCCCGACACATCGGAGAGGGCGGCGCTGGCCGCGTCTGGGCGGCGGGCCGGAACGATGACCTGTACACCGGCATCCGCCAGGGCCTTGACCGTCTCGAGGCCGAGCCCGGAGTAACCGCCGGTCACGATCGCGGTCTTCCCCTGGAGCTCGATGCCGGCGATGGCCTCTGCGGCGGTCGATCGGTAGCCGAAATGCGAGGTCATCGGCTGTTGGCGGGCGAGCATGTCGATCTTCGTGGTCATGTTCGTCACCATATGACCTAGAGTCGACTCGAAGTCAAGGAGCACGCATGACCCGCACACCTCCCGACGCCGATCAGGTCTACAGCATCGGCGAACTCGCCGACATCACCGGTCTCAGCGTTCACACCCTCCGCTGGTACGAGTCCCGCGGACTCTTCCCCCGCGACGTACCGCGGACCAGCGGCGGGCGCCGTGCCTATGGTCCCGAGACGGTCGGCTGGCTCACACTGATCGCCCGGCTTCGCGAGTCGGGCATGCCTGTCGCCGAGATGGCGAAGTACTCCGCCCTGGTGCGAGCCGGCGAGGGGAACGAGCCCGAACGCATCGCACTGATGGAGGCGCACGCCGCCGCCCTCGACGAGCAGATCCAGGCGCTGATGGCAAGCCGCGCCGTGATCGGCGGCAAGATCGACGCCTATCGGACAGCGCTCATCGCACGTGGTGCACGGGCTCTCGAGCCCTCCTGACGCGGGTCGGCCGAGAGCGGCGCCACCCCTGTGCGCGATCCGACCGTCAGGCGCCGGGCTGGCTCAGACCTCGTCGCGCCAGGAGTGGCGCGGCTCGAAGCCGAGCACGCGCCGCGCCCTGTCGATCGACAGGAGCGTCTCGTTCGGGCCGATGTCACGGGTGACCGGTACGCCGGGGAACACTTCGGCGATCAGCTCGGCGTTCGGGCGCGACATCACGGTGTCCGCCGCGGCGATGATGAACCGGTCGAACCCGGGCGGGGCGACCTCGAGCGCGCGCTGGACCGCCTGCGCTCCGTCGCGCGCATCGATGTATCCCCACAGGTTCCACTTGCGCTGGAGGGCGTCGTGATCGAACGAGGGGAAGGCGGCGTAGTCCTCCGGGTCCATGACGTTCGAGAACCGCAGAGCGGTGATCGACAGATCGGGATGCCAGCGCACGAGCTCGGTGGCGAGCTGCTCCTCCAGCGTCTTCACGAGCGAGTACACCGACTCGGGGCGCGCGGGGTAGTCCTCGTCGACGGGGATGTAGGGCGGAGGCACGTCGAACGGAAGGCCGAGCACCGTCTCGCTGGACGCGTACACGATGCGACGGATGTCGAGGCGCACCGCCGCCCAGAACACGTTGAACGTCGCGGGCATGTTGTTGTGGAAGGTCGCCACGTCGCTGCGGATGCCGGGTGCGGGGATCGCCCCCAGATGCACCACCGCGTCGATGCCGTCGTGGCGGTCGCCGACGGCGGTGAACGCGTCGACGACCTGACCGTAGTCGGTCAGGTCGACCTGCACGAACCCCGCGCCGCGGGGACCGTCGAGGTCCATCCCGATGACCTCGTACCCCTGAGACCGCAGCTCGCGTGCGACGACGCGGCCGAGCTTGCCCGATGAACCGGTGAGAGCGATGCGCATACCACCAGCCTGGCACGACGGCGAGAGCCGGGGCGCCCGACGCCGTACACTCATCCGCGTGAGTGAGTCCAGCAGCGCCCCCGGACGCACGGCCGGCGTGCGCGATGTCGCGGCGCTGGCCGGCGTCTCGCGGCAGACCGTGTCGCGGGTGCTGAACGATCACCCCGAGGTCGCGGCCGACACCAAGGAGCGCGTGCTGGCCGCGATGGCCGAGCTCGGCTACCGCATGAACAACGCGGCTCGCGCCCTGGGCACGCGTCGCTCGCGGACCATCGGCATCCTCGCCTCCGACGCGCTGCAGTACGGCCCCTCCCGCAGCATCGCCGCGATCGAGGCATCCGCCCGCGAGGCGGGCTACTGGGTCAGCGCGGCCTTTGCGGATGCCGGAGACGCCGCCGCGGTGGTCGCCGCCGTCGACCACCTGATCACCCAGGGCGTCGAGGGCATCGTCGTCGTCGCCCCGCACGCGCGCACCCTGGCCGCACTCGACGCCCTGCACGTGAACGTCCCCGTGGTCACCCTGCACTCGGCCGGCCGCGGATCGCGCGGTCTCTCGGTCGACCAGGCCGCAGGCGCCCGGCTCGCGGTCGCCGCGCTGGCCGACGCCGGCCACACGCGGATCGCGCACCTCGCGGGGCCTGCCGACTGGCTCGAGGCCGAGTCGCGTGCGGACGGATGCGCCGCAGAGCTCGCCTCTCGCGGACTGCGGGGCGGACCCGTGATCGTGGGGGACTGGTCGGCGGGCTCCGGGTACGCCGCCGCCGCGGCCGTGCGCGAGTCCGGCGTCACGGCGGTGTTCGCCGCGAACGACCAGATGGCGCTCGGGCTGCTGAGCGGGCTGCACGAGGCCGGCCTCTCTGTGCCCGCTGACATCAGCGTCGTCGGCTTCGACGACATCCCGGACGCCGCGTACTACTGGCCGAAACTGACGACGGTGCGTCAGGACTTCGACGAGCTGGCCCGCAGGGCTGTCGCCGCGCTGGTGGGCGAGTCGGATTCCGCGGCATCCGACCTCGCCCCGGTCGCCCCCGTACTGGTCGAGCGCGAATCCGTCGCGCCGCCGCGTGCGTGACCGGCGTCGCCGAGGCCGGCGACGTGTCGACCTTGACGCCTTGCCCCGCCCCGTGTCACACTTCTGTGACCGGTCACAGTGACCGTCGACAGCACCGAAGAGGTACCCGTGAGCAGCGAAGCCCCCGCCTTCACCCCCGAGGTCGAAGCAGCCATCCAGACCGTCCGGGAGGACGTCGCCCGCCTGCACGGCGAACTGGTGCGCTACAACCTCATCGTCTGGACCGGCGGCAATGTCTCCGGCCGTGTCCCCGGCGCTGAACTGTTCGTGATCAAGCCTTCCGGTGTGAGCTACGACGACCTCGACGCCTCGAACATGATCCTGTGCGATCTCGATGGCAACGTCGTCCCCGGCACCGCCGGCAGCGAACGCAGCCCGTCGAGCGACACGGCGGCGCACGCCTACGTCTACCGCAACATGCCAGAGGTCGGCGGCGTCGTGCACACCCACTCCGACTACGCGGTGGCCTGGGCTGCGCGCGGCGAGGAGATCCCCTGCGTGATCACCGCCATGGCGGACGAATTCGGCGGACCGATTCCGGTCGGCCCCTTCGCCATCATCGGCGACGACTCGATCGGCCGCGGGATCGTCGAGACCCTGCGTGGGCACCGCAGCCGTGCGGTGCTCATGCAGAACCACGGACCGTTCACGATCGGCGTGGACGCGAAAGACGCGGTGAAGGCCGCCGTCATGGTCGAGGACGTCGCACGCACCGTGCACCTCGCCCGCGAGGCGGGGCCGCTCATCCCGATCCCGCAGGAGGCGATCGACAGCCTCTTCAACCGGTATCAGAACGTGTACGGCCAGAACGCGGACGCCCGCCGATGAGCGGCCGCGAAGACATCGTCGCCGGCCGCACGAGCCTCGGCATCGAATTCGGCTCGACCCGCATCAAGGCCTGCCTGATCGGCTCCGATGCCACCGAGGTGCTCGCCACCGGCTCGTTCTCGTGGGAGAACAAGCTCGAAGAGGGCCTGTGGACCTACGGACTCGACGAGGTGTGGGCGGGCCTGCAGTCGGCGTTCGCCGATCTCGTCGCCGACGCCCACGATCGCTACGGCGTGAGGCCTGCGACCTTCGGCGCGATCGGCATCTCCGCGATGATGCACGGCTACCTCGCGTTCGACGCCGAAGGCGAGCTTCTCGTGCCGTTCCGCACCTGGCGCAACACCAACACGGGCGCAGCATCCGCCGAGCTCACCGAGCTGTTCGGTGTGAACATCCCCCTGCGCTGGTCGATCGCGCACCTGCACCAGGCCGTCGTCGACGCCGAGGCCCACGTGCCGCAGCTCGACTTCGTGACCACCCTCGCCGGCTACGTGCACTGGAAGCTCACGGGAGAGCGGGTTCTCGGCGTGGGCGACGCCTCGGGGATGTTCCCGATCGACTCGACGACCGGCGGATACGACGAGCGGATGCTGCAGGCGTACGACGCGCTCGCCGCCGATCGCCTCCCCGCGCCGCTCACCGCCCTGTTCCCCGCCGTTCTGCCCGCAGGTGCGGCGGCCGGATCGCTGACCGCCGAGGGCGCCCTGCTGCTCGACCCCACCGGTGCGACGCCGGCGGGCATTCCGCTGTGCCCGCCCGAGGGCGACGCCGGCACGGGCATGGTCGCGACGAACTCGGTCGCGCCGCGTACCGGCAACGTCTCGGCCGGCACCAGCATCTTCGCGATGGTGGTCCTCGAGCGTCCGCTCGGCGAGGTGCACCACGAACTCGACCTCGTGACCACGCCCGCCGGCGACGCGGTCGCCATGGTGCACTGCAACAACGGCGCGTCAGAGCTCGCGGCCTGGGCGGGTCTGTTCACCCGGTTCGCCGCCGCTGCGGGGAACCCCGTGATCGACGATGCCGCCTTCGACGCCCTCTTCCGCGAGGCGCTCGCGGGAGAAGCGGATGCCGGCGGACTGATCGCCTACAACCACCTCGCGGGCGAGCCCATCGCCGGGCTCGACGAGGGGCGTCCGCTGTTCGTGCGCACGCCCGACAGCGCCTTCACGCTCGCGAACTTCATGCGCGCCCAGCTCTACGGCGTGTTCGGCACGCTCGCGCTGGGCATGCAGGTCCTCACCGCCGAAGGCGTCGGACTCGACCGCATGTTCGCGCACGGCGGGATGTTCCGCACGGCCGGCGTCGCCCAGCGCTTCCTCGCCGGTGCGCTCGGCGCACCCGTCGCTGTGGGCGAACTCGCCTCCGAAGGCGGCGCCTGGGGCATCGCCGTGCTCGCCTCCTACCTCGGTCACGCAGAGCCGCTGGCCGCGTATCTCGATGAGAGCGTGTTCGCCACGGCATCCGTCTCCGTCGTCGATCCCGACCCCGCCGACGTGGCCGGGTTCACCGCCTACCTCGACCGTTACCGCGCAGGCCTCGCCATCGAGGTCGCCGCCACCACCGCACTCTAAGGACGCACCATGCCGAAGCTCACCACCTCCCTCGACCAGTACGAGGTCTGGTTCCTCACCGGCAGCCAGCACCTGTACGGCCCCGAGACGCTCGCGCAGGTCGCCGAGCAGTCGCAGGAGATCGCGCGTCTGCTCGACGAGGCGGGCGACGTGCCGGTGAAGATCGTCTGGAAGCCGGTGCTCACCGACTCCGCCGCCATCAAGCGCACAGCGCTCGAGGCGAACGCGGCAGAGAACGTCATCGGACTCGTCGCCTGGATGCACACCTTCAGCCCCGCGAAGATGTGGATCGCGGGCCTCGACGCGCTGCAGAAGCCGCTCGCCCACCTGCACACGCAGGCGAACGTCGAGCTGCCCTGGGCCGACATCGACTTCGACTTCATGAACCTGAACCAGGCCGCGCACGGCGACCGCGAGTTCGGCTACATCCAGACGCGCCTCGGGGTGCCGCGCAAGACGATCGTCGGCCACGCGTCCGACCCGCGCGTGCAGCGCGAGATCGGCATCTGGCAGCGCGCCGCGGCCGGTCTCGCCGCGAGCCGTGATCTGAAGCTCGCCCGCTTCGGCGACAACATGCGCTTCGTCGCCGTCACCGAGGGTGACAAGACCGAGGCCGAGCTGCGCTTCGGCGTGCAGGTGAACACGTGGGGCGTGAACGAGCTGGCGGATGCCGTCGCCGCCGCATCCGAGTCGGACGTCGACGCGCTCGTCGCCGAATACGAAGAGCTGTACGAGGTCGTGCCGGAGCTCCGCAAGGGCGGCGAGCGGCACCAGTCGCTGCGCGACGGCGCCGCGATCGAGATCGGCCTGCGCTCGTTCCTCGAAGAGGGCGGCTTCGGCGCCTTCACCACCTCGTTCGAGGACCTCGGGTCGCTCAAGCAGCTGCCGGGGCTCGCCGTGCAGCGCCTGATGGCCGAGGGCTACGGCTTCGGCGCCGAAGGCGACTGGAAGACCGCGATCCTCGTGCGCATCGCGAACGTCATGGGCGCGGGCCTCCCCGGTGGGGCGAGCCTCATGGAGGACTACACCTACGACATGACTCCTGGCGACGAGCTCATCCTCGGCGCGCACATGCTCGAGGTCTCGCCGTCGCTCACGACCGCGAAGCCCACGCTCGAGCTCCACCCGCTCGGCATCGGCGGCAAGGACGACCCGGTGCGCCTGGTCTTCACGGCCGACTCGGGTCCCGCCGTGGTCGTCGCGCTCAGCGACATGCGCGACCGCTTCCGTCTCACCGCGAACGTCGTCGAGAACGTCGAGCCACGAGCCTCGCTGCCGAAGCTGCCGGTCGGCCGTGCCGTCTGGAAGCCGGCTCCCGACTTCAACACCTCTGCCGCGGCCTGGCTGACGGCGGGCGCCGCGCACCACACCGTGATGTCGACGGCCCTCGGCATCGAGGCGTTCCGCGACTTCGCCGAGATGGCCGAGGTCGAGCTGCTCGTGATCGACGAGGAGACGACGCTCATCGAGTTCCAGAAGCAGGTCCGCTGGAACCAGGCGTACTACCGCCTGGCCCAGGGCCTCTGATCCGACTGAGCACACCCTCTCCTCCTGTTCCGGTCGCAAACCTGGTCGACTTTTCGGGAGAATCACGACCAGGTTTGCGACCGGAACGTCCGGTGGAAAGGTGACACGCATGACAACTCCACGCTCCGGCCGGCAGCTGAGGATCGCGGCGCACGGCTACGAGGCCGTGATCGCGAGCGTCGGCGCATCGCTGCGCGTGCTGCGATGCGAAGGGCGCGACCTGGTCGTGCCCTTCGAGGCAGACGAGGTGCGCCCGGGCTATCGGGGCACCACGCTCGCGCCCTGGCCCAACCGCATCGTCGACGGACGCTACGAGTTCGACGGCGTCGAGCATCAGCTCGCGCTGACAGAGCCCGCACGGGGCCAGGCTCTGCACGGACTGCTTTCGTGGGCCGAGTTCTCCGACCGTCTCGTGCTCGACGACAGGGTCGTGCTGGCCGCGGTCATCGAGCCGCAGACCGGCTACCCCTTCCGGGTCGAGGTCGAGACCGAGTACCGCCTCGATGAAGACGGCCTGCAGCAGACGGTCACCGCACGCAACCTCGGGACGGATGCCGCGCCCTGGGGCACCGGCCCTCATCCGTATCTCGTCGCAGGAGCCGGCCGTGTCGACGACTGGACGCTCGCGCTGTCGGCATCCGAGGTGCTCACCGTCACCGACGACCGGCTGAGCCCTGTCGCCGTGAAACCGGTCGACTCGCACCCGCAGTGGGACTTCCGCGCTCAGCGTCTGATCGGCGACGTCTTCATCGATCACGCGTTCACCGGGCTCTCGCGCACCGACGGGATCGCAGAAGTGCGTCTGACATCTGGCGATCGTGGTGTGGCTCTGAGCTGGGACGAGCGCTGCCCCTGGGTGCAGATCCACACCGCGGACAACCCCGGTCAGGACGGCATCCACCGCATCGGCCTGGCCGTGGAGCCGATGACCTGCCCGCCCGACGCGTTCAACTCCGCCGTCGATCTCGTCGTGCTCGAGCCCGGCGACGAGCACTCGGCCGCCTGGAGGATCCGCGCGCTCTGAGCAACTCCCTCGTCATCTCCTTGTTCCGGTCGCAAACCTGGTCGAGAATCCGTGAAGATCTCGACCAGGTTTGCGACCGGAACTGCGTGTGGTCGGGTCAGCTACGGCGGAGGGCGGCGGCGACGCGGTCGATGAGACCCTGCACATCGCTCAGCGCGGATGCCGTCACCTCGATCACCGTCCAACCGGCTGCGCGAAGTCGTGCAACACGTTCGACATCCCGATCCCACGTCTTCGCATGCAGGTAGCCGTGGTACTCGATGGCCACCTTCTGCGCGGGATAGGCCATGTCGACGCAGCCGAGGAACCAGCCGTCGTCGTCGAAGACATCGATGTTGAGCTCCGGCTCGGGAAGCCCGGCTGTGACGAGATGGAACCGCACGAGCGATTCCCGAGGGGACCAGGAGTCCTCCCTGATCAGAGACAGCGCGTCGCGGAGGCGGGCGGCCCCTGTTCTCCGGCCTGCCGCCACCGAGGCCTGCAGCTCTGACAGAGTCGCGATGGGGGCCGTGCCGACATTCGGCCGACCGAGACCGTGCCGCCACACCCTGCACAGGAAGTCGCCGACGATGACCAGATCAGACACGGTGAAGCTCGAGCCGAGCATCGCCCAGGTCGTAGCCGGGTCCGAGACGACCAGACCGTCGAGTTCGCACGTCGTCGCCAGATGCGCGTGCGCCCGGTGACGCGTCACGCCGGCCGTGCGCTGGAGGGCCTCCGTGCCGATGGTGCTGACGTGGAGCCGAAGCTCGTCGTGACCCGCGGCCCGACCGTCTTCCGTGCGTTCGATCGGAAGCGGAGCACCCCACAGCGAGGCTGCGGTTTCGTGACTGAAGAAGTGCTGTCCTCGCATCCGAGGCTGGAACTCATGCGCTCGCCGAACTCGGGCGCGCCTTTGGATCGCGTAGGGGCTGTCGTCGCGATCATCGGCGGCCTCGTCGACGAGGGCGCCCTTGCGTACCCGG
>JAEKKN010000029.1:0-65527 GCA_019510305.1 Microbacterium sp. | reverse complement strand
TCGTCGACGAGGGCGCCCTTGCGTACCCGGACGCCGAAGAACGGCTTTTCAAGCCCTGCTCCACGGAGCTGGCCGCGCTGGACACCGAATGCGATCCCGCTGCGCACCGTGAACGCATCGCCGAGCTGTGGAGGAAGAGGCCGTGGTTTCGCTCGCATGACGTTCACGGTCGCAGCTCTGCCGTCTCGGCATCGGATGTTATCCACAGGCCTGGTTCCGGTCGCAAACCTGGTCGAGATTTCGGCGCGATCTCGACCAGGTTTGCGACCGGAACGGGGAGGCGCAGGGGTGCGGGTAGACCGGAACGGGGACATCTGCTTGCCAGTGCGCAGCGGCTCTGGTTGTATGTGTGTTGACGTCAACTCAGTTGACGTCAACATGCGGGGCGACGACGCTCCGATCACGAGGGAGTGGCATGAAGAGAATCAGGACGGTCGCCGCGGCGACCTGTCTCACGGTCGCACTGAGCATGGTGGCCGCGGCGTCCGCGCAGGCCGAGGTCCCTGCAGGCGACCCGACGACGTACACGGCGTATCCCGCTATTCAGGATCCCGGTGCGACCGCGGCAGGCTATTTCGCCCCCTTCTGGTTCGACGACAGCGGTTCGCACATCCAGGCGCACGGCGGGGCGATCGTGTCGGCGCAGGAACTCGGCGTCGACGGCGGCGGCGTGGTCACCGGGTCCGAAGACGGGCGCACGGTGTACTACTGGTACGGCGAAGACCGCAGCAACGGCTACTACGGCAGCCCCGGAGTGCACGCCTACAAGTCCTATGACACCCTCAACTGGCAGGACCAGGGCGTCGTGATGAGGTCGGTCTCCGCCGCATCCGAGCTGGAATCTGACTACTTCGACGCGCTCTACGACACCGTCGACGATGACGGCCAGCCACGGGCCGACCGCGTCGCCGAGCTGGCCTACCATCTCGACACGAACGACGCCGCCGACCTCACGACGATCTTCGAGCGCCCGAAAGCGCTCTACAACGAGAGCACCGGCAAATGGGTGCTGTGGTGGCACTCCGACGGGCAGACGACGCCGGGCGGCAGCATGTACGCGCGGTCCATGGCCGGGGTCGCCGTGTCCGACAGCCCGACGGGTCCGTTCCGGCTCACCGGGGTGTACCGGATGCCGAACCGCACCGACTACAAGGCCTGCACATCCGCTGCCGTTCCCGGTCAGGCCCGGGACATGACGGTCTTCCAGGATGGCGACGGCACCGCGTACATCGTGTACTCCTCGGAGGAGAACCGCTCGCTGTACGTCGCCGAGCTCGACGACTCGTACACCAACGTCACGCACACCACGTCGACCGATATGGCGAACGCGCACCAGTTCTCGGAAGACGGACGCTACCCCTACCTGTTCGCCGACGGCTCCGCTGATGCGCCCGTGCGCGGCGAGGACTTCCAGATCGTCAAGGAGTGCGGCATGCTCGAGGCGCCCGCACTGTTCCAGCACGGCGGCAGGTATTACACCGTCGCGTCCGGAGCCACCGGCTGGGGCCCGAATCCGCAGACCTACTACACCGCCGACAGCATCCTCGGATCCTGGATCCGCGGAGTGGAGGGCGGCGACGCGAACGAGAACGTCTCGTACAGCTCGATCCCCGAGGGCGGCGACGGACTGCTGTCGGTCGGCGACACCCGCCGCACCACGTTCGGCTCGCAGTCGACCAACGTGCTCGATCTCGGCGGCGGCCGCTTCGTCTACATGGGCGACCGCTGGAATGCGGGTGCCGCCGACTCCACGTACGTGTGGCTCCCGATCACGATCGGCGAGAACGGCCGCGCCGAGATGCGCAACCCGGCCGTCGAGGATCCGACGCGGTGGGCGAGCGGATGGGACGCCTCCTACTGGGACGACAAGGGCGCAGGCGAGGAGATCTGGAGCGTCGTCGACGACGGGCTGCCGAAGACCGTTGCACCGGGCGAGGACTTCGCAGATGCGCTGCCGGCCACCGTGCCTGTGGCCGTGGGCGGTGTGACCGCGGCGACGCCGGTGACCTGGAGTGCGACCTCGTTCGCCGAGCGCGGCGCCCAGACGATCACCGGAACCCTGTCGGGTGACGACCGGTTCGGTGCAGGTCGCGCGTTCACACGCACGATCGAGGTGGCCACCGAAGGTATCGTGAACCTCGCTGCGCGGTCGGCGGTCGCGGTGTCGAGCCGCGCGGAGCTCGGCGGCACGCTGGTCGACGGCAGCGTCAAGGGCAAAGGCTGGGACGACTGGGTGGCCGGCGGCGCGTACCCGAAGTCGAGCTGGCTGTCGTTCTCGTGGCCGTTCGCGCAGGATGTCGATCAGGTCGTGGTGCACACCTACAAGGACGGAGCCGGCGCGACCTGGCCCTCGACGGTCGCGGCCGAATACCTCGATGCCGCAGGCGACTGGCTGTCGACCGATGTGTCGGTCGACCTGGCGCAGGATCCCGCAGCATCCGCTCCCGTGGCGACCCTCGATCTGTCGGCCCTTCCGCAGACGAACGGCATCCGCTTGCAGCTGACCACGGCGACGAGCACCTGGCAGTCGATCTCGGAAGTGCAGATCTGGGGCGCCGACAGCAGCCGGGACATCTGCTCGGCTGCCGGAACCACCGTGTCTGCGAGCTTCCACCAGACCGAGTACGCGACCCTGCCCGCCGCGAACGCCTGCGACGGCAGTGCGGCGACCGCGTGGTCTACCTGGGCGTCGACCGTGCGGCCGTCGGCGACCTTCACTGTGCAGCCCGCTCAGGCGCACGTGGTCGACCGCATCGGATTCACCAACATCGAGGGCGTGATCGCGGGCATCAGCGTCGAGTACCTGGACGAGAAGGGCGCCTGGCACGCGACCGGCGCGCAGAACGTCGTGCCGAGCGCGAACGGAAAGCCCACGTCGGTCGTGTTCGAGCCGGTGCTCGCGTCGGCCGTGCGCCTCACCTTCGCGACCCCGGGCTCATATCTGAAGATCCCGGTGCTGGCGGTGGGCGAGACCACGCTCGAGGTGTCGGCGGCGATCACCACGCGGTGCGTGGCAGGCAAGGTGCAGCTCGTCACAACCGTGCAGAACTCGGGGGAGGAGGCGACGGATGCCGACATCGCGACCGCCTACGGCACGAAGACGATCTCGTCGATCGCCGCCGATGGCAGCCGCTCGGCGACCGCCGCGACACGCTCGGCGGACATCTCCGCGGGAGAGGTGACGGTCACGGCCCGTGAACAGACGCTGACGGTCGGGTACCCCGCAGCGACCTGCGGCTGAGGCCATTCCGGTCGCGACTCGTGCCGCCTGCGCTCGGAGCGGGCGACACGAATCGCGACCGGAACGCGAGCGTCGGTTCCGGCGTGCGGAGGAGCGGATGGCCTCAGCCGAGAGCGGCGACCAGCGCTGCGGCAGCGGATGCCGACGACTGCGGGTTCTGTCCCGTGATGAGCCGGCCGTCGACCACGGTGTGGTCGCTCCACGGCTCTGCCACCTCGACCTCGGCCCCGAGCTCGCGCAGCGAGGACTCGAGCAGGAACGGCGCGCGGTCGGCGAGGCCGCCGATGCGCTCCTCCTCGTCCGAGAAGCCGGTGATCGTGCGCCCGGCGACGATCGGCTGCCCAGAGACATCGCGCGCAGGAAGCAGTGCGGCGAGGCCGTGGCAGACGGCGGCGAGCAGACGGCCGCCGCCGATCGTGGCGGCGATCAGGGCGGCCGAGTCGGCATCCGTCGCGAGATCCTGCATCGGGCCGTGGCCGCCCGGGTAGTACACCGCGTCGTAGGCCGCCGGGTCGACGTCGGCGAGCACGAGCGGGGAGGCGAGCTCATCGATCGCGGCGATCGCCTCGGCGTCGCCGTCGCGCAGGCTTCCGGCGTCGGCGACCGGGGCGATGCCGCCGGGCGTCGCGAACGACACCTCGTGACCGGCGGCGGTGAGCTGCTCGTAAGGGGTGAGCAGCTCCTCGGCCCAGTAGCCGGTGGGGTGTGCGGTGCCGTCGGAGAGCGTCCAGGTGCGGGCGGCGGTGACGACGAAGAGGACGTGAGACATTTCGGAGCTCCAGTTCGGTGAGGGTGTCTCAGGGAGAACGGGCTCCGATTGTTCACGATTCCGATAGATTGCCGATATGAGCGATCGGAATATCGATGGGCTGCGCGATGTCTCGCTGTGGCGCACCTTTCTCGCGGCCCATCGCTCGGGTTCGGTCTCGGCGGCGGCGCGGATGCTCGGGCTGGCACAGTCCTCGGTGACCGCTCAACTGCAGACGCTGGAGCGGCACATGGGCGAGCCGCTGTTCGAACGCCACGCGCGCGGCATCCGCCCCACGCCGCGGGCCGACGATCTCGCGGCGCGGCTCGCAGGTCCCATGGACCAGCTGGCCCTCGTCGCCGGCGCGGCGGCCCCGGCCTCCCCGGTGAGGCTCGGCGGGGCCGCTGAGTTCCTCGAGCGCGTCGCGATGCCGGCTCTGGGCCCGGCGATCGCCGCGGGGCTGCGGCTCACCGTCGTACCCGGTCTCGCCGACGACCTGCTCGAGCAGCTGCGTGTCGGCAGCCTCGATCTCGTGATCTCGGCCGTTCGTCCCCGCGGCAGAATGCTGCCGGTATCCGCTCTGTGCGACGAGGAGTTCGCGCTCGTGGCCGCGCCCTCGCTCGGCATCGGCCCGGCCGGGCGCCCGCGCCTCGAGCATCCGCTGCTCGCCTACGCGCGTGACCTGCCGATCCTGCGCCGATACTGGCGCCACGTGTTCGGTGAGCGTCTCGAACGCGAGCCCGACCTCGTGATCGCCGATCTGCGCGCCGTGGCCGCGGCGGCCGTCGCAGGAGCGGGCGTCACCGTGTTGCCGACCTATCTGATCGCCGATGAGCTCGCCGACGGGCGCCTCGTCGTGCTGCATCCGACCGATGATCCGCCGATCAACACGCTGTATCTGGTGCGGCGGCCCGGTCCGCCGGTCACGGGGATCGACGTGATCGACACCGCGCTGCGCGCCGCCGTCGCGAAGTTCTGACCCGCGGGCGGCTCAGCGCGCCAGCCAGTTCCGCAGCGAGCGGGTCACCCACGGCAGCACCCAGTAGGTCATGATCGGGGTGAGCACGACGGTCGTCCCGAGAACCCGCAGCCAGATCGGCAGCTCGCTCCAGCCGGGGATCGGACTGGTCGCATAGGTGAAGGCCACGTTTAGGGGGAAGAAGCCGAGCCAGATCGAGATCGCCTGCTTCCAGCGCGGCGGGGTGCGCACGACCGACATGGTCGTCGTGGTGCCGTCGCCGCGTGGGATCGTGATGGTGTCGGTGGTGGGCTCGTCGAACCAGCCCTCGATGCCCGAGCGGCGCCGCGCCCGCTCGCTGCGCACGAAGCCGTCGCCCGTCGCCCGCCACCACTCGCGCTCGCCTGATTGCTCCCACGCGAGCAGCGTCTTCTCGTCTGCGAAGCGGTAGAGCATGTGCCAGACGTTCGAGTCCTCGCCGTCGCGCACCCAGCCCGAGCCGAGGAAGCCGGGATAGCGGTGCGCGAGGTTCACGCCGGTCTGCACCCAGGCGGTCGCCTCGGCGATTCGCTCGGGGTCGACCTCGCGGCGGATGGACACGGTGATGGGTTCGCTGGACATGGTGGGTCCTCGGTGAACGGACGGCCCGGGTCGCGGGCGAGTCGAGACGGTCGGCGCCAGGGTTGCGGCGCACGGTCGATTCTAATTCGGATGCCGCGGCGCGGAGCCGAGCAACCGGGGCGAGAATGGACGTATGAGCACGCGCAGCGAAGCCGTCCTGATCGATGTCGTCCGCACCCCGGTGGGCCGAGGCAAGCCGGGAGGCGCGCTGTCGGACGTCCACCCGGTGGATCTCGCCGCCGGAGTGCTCGCGGCGGTCCTCGAGCGCAACGGCCTGGAATCCGCGCAAGTCGACGATGTCATGCTCGGCTGCGTGAGCCAGGTCGGCGACCAGTCGATGAACATCGCGCGTCAGGCCGTGCTGGCAGCCGGATTCGACGAGTCGGTGCCCGCGACGACGATCGATCGGCAGTGCGGCTCGAGCCAGCAGGCCGTGCACTTCGCGGCGGCCGGCATCGCGGCAGGGCACAACGACGTCGTGCTCGTCGGGGGAGTCGAGTCGATGAGCCGGGTGCCGCTCGGATCGTCGGCGACAGGAGGATCGCCGATGTCGCAGCGTCTGCGCGACCGCTACCCGGAAGGGCTCGTGAACCAGGGCGTGAGCGCCGAGCTCATCGCGCAGAAGTGGGGACTGGGACGCGACGACCTCGATGCCTTCGCCGCCGAGTCGCATGCGCGAGCCGTCCGCGCGTGGCAGGACGGCTTCTTCGACCGCACCGTGATCGCGGTTCCCGAGGCGCCGGATGCCGCGACCGACGAGACCGTGCGCGACGGCACCACCGTCGAGAAGCTTGCGGGGCTGCCAGCGTCCTTCCGCACCGACGCCCTCGCCGCGCGATTCCCCGACCTCGACTGGAGCATCACCCCGGGCAACTCGTCGCCCCTCACCGACGGCGCATCAGCCGCTCTGCTCATGAGCGCGGAGCGCGCGGAACAGCTCGGGCTGACGCCACGCGCCCGCTTCCGCGCCTTCGACGTGGTCGGCGACGATCCGCTGATGATGCTCACCGGGCCTATCCCGGCCACGCGGCGGGTGCTCGAACGTGCAGGGTTCTCGATCGACGACATCGACGCCTACGAGGTGAACGAGGCCTTCGCCTCGGTGCCGCTCGCCTGGGCGGCAGAGCTCGACGCGGACCCCGATCGGCTCAATCCGCGCGGCGGCGCGATCGCCCTCGGTCATGCGCTCGGCTCCTCCGGCACGCGCCTGCTCGGAACGCTGCTGAGTCATCTGGAGGCGACCGGCGGCCGCTACGGCCTGCAGACGATGTGCGAGGGCGGCGGCATGGCGAACGCCCTGATCCTGGAGCGCGTGTAGCGGAGCATCCGCCCGTCCTCCGTCTCTCCCCGCCCCTCCTCCGTCTCTCCCCGGTCTCTCCTCGGAAGGCGAACCGCACTTCCGACGGGTGCTGCGCCGCGATCCTTCCTTCCCAAGCGCGAATGTCCGGCGCTGGCGCTGGCGCTGTCTGGCGCTGGCGCTGCGCGACGGGGCAGGAGAAGACCCCCGCCGACCCGATTCGGCGGGGGTCTTTGTATGCGGGCCCGTGAAGAAGGGCCGCAGAGCGCGGATGCCGTGACTACCCGATCCGGTCCAAGCCTTCGTCCGCGCAGAAGCAGTTGTAGTCGGCGAACGTGTCCGGATGGTGAACGGGGAAAGAACTCGCCGTTCACTCCGGCAGCGGGAGATCCTGCTGCGAGGCGGCGAACATCCGGCGCACGATCGGGCGGAACGGGCGCGACAGCATGACGCCCATAGTCGCCCGCATCATCGCCCCCTGCAGCCTGCTGGCCGGCACCATCCGCTCGACGCCTCCTCCCATCAGCGTCATTCCCTGTGCGGCGAACGGACTGATCTGCTCGGCGTACCGGGCGAGCGCATCGGGCAGGGCGTCACGGCCGCCGTCGGCGATCCTCGCCGCGAGGAGGTAGGCACCGATCAGCGCGGTGGCGGTGCCCATGCCCGACATCGGCGAGCCGCTCGATGCGGCATCACCCAGCAGCGCCACCCGCCCTCGCACGGGGTTCGGCACCTCGAGGCGCATGAGCTCGTCGAAGTAGAAATCGTCGGCGGTCTCCATGGCCGCGAGGATCGTCTCGGCGTGCCAGCCGGCCCCCGCCAGCATCCGCCTGATCAACGACTTCTGCGCGTCGAGGTCGCCGCGCAGCGATGGGTCCCGATCGACGCGCAGCGTCAGCATCGCCTTCGACATCCTCGGGTCGAGATCGGGACGGATGCCGAAGGTGGCCCCGGGCGTGAACCGCATCGAGAACCAGCCCTCCTCGACGTCGGCCGGCGTGGGCAGGGTGAAGAAGGCGGCATATCCGCCGAGATAGGTGCGGAACGACTCCTCTGGGCCGAAGACGAGTCGCCGCGTAGAGGAGTGCACGCCGTCGGTGGCGACGACGATGTCGTAGCGGGCGGTGGCCGCGCTCGCGAACGCGACGTCGACCCCGCTCGCATCCTGCATCACCGAGGTGATCCGGTCGCCGTAGCGCAGGTCGAGCAGGCCGGAGGGGCCAGCCGCGAGCTCGCGGCGCAGCACCTCGCTGAGATCTCCGCGGGCGATCTCGATCTCCGCCACGGCGCCCTTGCCGTCGAAGTCTTCCATCGACATGCGCCCGAACACGCGGCCGCGGGCGTCGACGTAGGCGAGCCCCTTCTCGTAGACGCGGTAGGGCTCGATCTTCTCCAGGAGGCCCATGCGCTCGGCGACCTCGCGGCTGGCGCCGCGCAGATCGACGGCCTGGCCGCCGGGTCGCGGGCCGTCGGCGCGTTCGACGACGGTGGTGCGGATGCCGGCGCGCACCAATTGCAGAGCCAGGGCGAGTCCGGCGATGCCGGCACCGGAGACGAGGATGTGGGTGGTCGGAGCGGTGGCGTTCATCGGATTCTCCTTGATCGAGAAGTTAGACATATGTCTCAAACATCTGTCTAACACGGTTTGGTACGCATGTCTAATACATTTGTCTGAAATCGGTTAGGCTCATGCCATGGGAAATCGTGAAGACCTACTCGCGGGGGCTCGCCGCGCGATCCTCGAACGGGGCGTCGCCAAGGTGACAGCCCGCGACATCGCCGCCGAAGCGGGGGTCAGCCTCGCCGCGATCGGCTATCACTTCGGTTCGAAGGATGAGCTCGTGACGGCAGCCCTGCTGGAGTCGGTGGGTGACGGCATCGGCGACGGTATGGAGGCCATCGTCGGCGAGACGGCCGCGCTGCCGCTGCTCGACGGCTTCGCGCGGTTGTGGGATCGCATGCCGGAAGTCTTCGAGCGCAATCGCGAGGCGCTGCTCGCGAGCCTGGAGAACACGGTCCGCGTCCTGCGCGACGCCGACGGCGCGAAGGCGCTGGGGGAGGCTGCGGAGCAGGGGTATCTCGGCGTGGCCGAGCAGTTGTGCGACGCGCATCCGGAACTCGGCGAAGACGAGGTCGTGGCGGTCGCAAAGCTCGACTTCGTCCTCGTGCAGAGCCTGGGCATCATGTGGCTGATGAATCCCGCGTCCCTGCCCAGCGGCGAGGAGTTCGCGCGCGCCGTCGCGGTGCTCGCACGCGACTGAAAGCGCTTGCGCTTGCGGCACATCCAGGCATTCTGCTTCGCCTGACTGCCCGGAAAGACTACTGGAAGCGCTTGCAGTCCTCGACGGATAGCTGGTAACTTCGCACCACAGCATCCGGGCACGCCGCCGTGCCCTCCCACCCTCCAGGGAGCAGAAGTGTCGAAGACGACAGCCGCCGCACGCCGTACCGCCCTCCTCGCCATCAGCACGCTCATCGCCGCAGGTCTCGCGGTCGTGGCGGCGCCTCCGGCATCCGCCGCCGACCGAACGGCCGCCCTCGCCGGTGACCTGCAGTCCGAGCTGGGCTGCGCCGCCGACTGGGCGCCCGATTGCGCCGCGACCGAGCTCACTCCGACCGGCGCCGCCGGCATCTACAGCGCGGCCTTCGAGGTGCCGGCCGGCACCTACGAGTACAAAGTGGCGCTGAACGACAGCTGGGACGAGGCCTACGGACTCGACGGCGGCGGCGACAACATCCCCCTCACGATCGCCGGCCCCGCGACGCTGCGCTTCACGTACGACGACAACGTTCACCGTGTGGGCGTCGCGGTGGAGGATCTCCGCGGCGGTTACACGAGCGAAGACGACGCGCTCATCGCGCCGCCCGTGCGCCAGGCGGGAGCAGGCGAGCAGTTCTACTTCGTGATGACCGATCGCTTCGCGAACGGCGACACGTCCAACGACACGGGTGGCCTCGAGGGCGACCGCCTGACGACCGGCTTCGACCCGGCCGACAAGGGCTTCTACCAGGGCGGCGACATCGCCGGCATCCGCGACAACCTCGACTACATCGAAGGCCTCGGCACGAGCGCGATCTGGCTGACACCGAGCTTCGCGAACAAGCCGGTGCAGGGCGAGGGGGCCGACGCCAGCGCGGGGTATCACGGCTACTGGGTCACCGACTTCACTCGCATCGACCCGCACCTCGGCACGAACGAGGAGCTGCAGGCGCTGATCGCCGATGCGCACGCCCGTGGCATCAAGGTCTACTTCGACATCATCACCAATCACACCGCCGACGTCATCGACTACACGCAGAAGAAGTACGACTACATCGACCAGGCGACAAGCCCCTACAAGGACGCGAACGGAACCGCCTTCGACCCTGCCGACTACGCGGGCACCGACGACTTCCCGACGCTCGATGCGGCAACGAGCTTCCCGTACACGCCGATCGTGACGGATGCCGAGGCGAAGACCCCGGCCTGGCTCAACGACCCCACGCTCTATCACAACCGTGGAGACTCGACCTGGTCGGGGGAGTCTGTGACCTACGGCGATTTCAGCGGTCTGGACGACCTCATGACCGAGAGCCCGGCCGTCGTGAACGGCTTCGTGCAGGTCTACGACCAGTGGGTCGACCTCGGCATCGACGGCTTCCGGATCGACACCGTCAAGCACGTGAACTTCGAGTTCTGGGAGCAGTTCACGACCGAGGTGCTCGACTACGCCCACGCGAAGGGCAACGACGACTTCTTCATGTTCGGCGAGGTATACGACGCCGACCCGGTGAAGCTCGCCCCGTACGTGCGTGACACCGACATGAACTCCGTTCTCGACTTCACGTTCCAGTCGTCCGCCGTGAGCTACTCCTCCGGCAACTCGGCCAAGGGCCTGCAGAGCCTCTTCGCGGGCGACGACCGGTACACGACCGCCGACACGAGTGCGACCGCACTGCCGACCTTCCTCGGCAACCACGACATGGGCCGGGTCGGCTCCTTCCTGCAGAACACCGACCATGCGGTGCAGCGCGATGAGCTCGCGCATGATCTGATGTTCCTCACCCGGGGCCAGCCGGTGGTGTACTACGGCGATGAGCAGGGCTTCGCGGGTCCCGGCGGTGACAAGGACGCCCGGCAGACCCTGTTCGCGACGCAGGTCGCCGAGTACGCGAACCAGAAGCTCATCACCGGCGAGCAGGCGGGGTCCGCCGACCGCTACGGCACCGACGGCGAGCTGTATCAGCACATCGCCGGTCTCTCGGATCTCCGCGAGGCGAACCCCGCGCTCGTCGACGGTGCGCAGATCGAGCGCTACTCGGCATCCGGAGCTGGCGTCTACGCCTTCTCGCGGGTCGACGCCTCCGACAAGATCGAGTACCTGGTCGCGGTCAACAACGCCGCGAGCACCCAGACCGTCGACCTGAAGACCCTGACCTCGGATGCCGGCTACAGCGTGATCTACGGCGACGGCGCAGCGCTGACGACGGATGCCGGTGCCGCCACCAGCATCACGGTGCCTGCACTCTCGGCCGTCGTCTGGAAGGCCGACAAGACGGTCACCGCGCCGGCCGAGGCCGCCCCCGTCACCGTGAGCGTCCCCGCCGCAGGCGCCGGCGTCACCGGCCAGTCGGCCGTGCAGGCGAGCATCGCCGACCAGTGGACGCAGACGAGCTTCGCGTACCGCGTCGCAGGCGACGACGAATGGCATGCGCTCGGCACCGCGGAAGACACCGACCCCCGCGTGTTCCACGACATCGCGGGACTCAAGAAGGGCACGCTGGTCGAGTACCGCGCAGTGACGACGGATGCCGCCGGCCACCACTCCGCAGCATCGACCTACGCCTCCGTCGGCAACGCGGTGACCCTCGAGGCGCCCGAAGAGCCCGAGTCGCCGATCGACATGGTCACGGTGGCCGGCAGCCTCGACTCCGAGATCGGCTGCGCGGGGGATTGGGACCCGGCGTGCGAGAAGGCGAAGCTGGCGCTCCGCCCCGACGGTGTGTGGGCCGGAACCTTCGACCTCCCCGCCGGCGACTACGAGTACAAGGCGGCCGTGAACGGCAGCTGGGCCATCAACTACGGGGCGAACGGCGTGCCCGACGGCTCGAACATCGCCATCCACCATGCGGGCGGCCCGATCACGTTCTACTTCGACCCGCGCACGAACATCATGCAGTCGACTGCCGAGGGACCCATCGTGACCCTGCCTGGATCCGAGCAGTCAGAGCTCGGCTGCGCGGCCGACTGGTCTCCCGACTGCCTCACCACGCTCATGGCCGATGGCGATCGGGACGGCGTGTACGAGTTCGCCACCGACGAGCTGCCGACCGGAGCGTACGAGTTGAAGGTCGCACACGGACTCAGCTGGACCGAGAACTACGGCGCCGACGGCGCACCCGGGGGAGCGAACATCTCGTTCAGCGCGACCGAGGGCAAGGTCACGACGTTCCGCTACACGCTCGCGACGCACGTGCTCGAGATCGTGAGCACCGACCCGCCGCTCCCCGGCACGGGAGAATCCCGCGCGCACTGGATCGACGCCACGACGGTCGCCTGGCCCGCGAACCTCGGTGCGACGGACAAGGCGGCCTACCAGTTGTACTCCTCGGCGGACGCTTCGCTCGCGGTGGTCGACGGCGAGGTCGCCGGAGCCGATCCGATCGCCCTCACGGTGACCGACGGCGGGCTGACCGAGGCGCAGCTCGCCCGCTTCCCGGCGCTGAAGGGCTACCTCGCCCTCAAGGTCGACGACGCGGATGCCGCAGCCCTCGTACGCGGCCAGCTGGCCGTCGCCCAGCGCGACGCCGCCGGGTCGCTCACCGCCTTCACCGCGGTGCAGATCCCCGGAGTGCTCGACGATCTCTACGCGACTGCGCTGGACGAGGTCGACCTGGGCGTGACTTTCAGCGGCAAGAAGCCGACGTTCCGCCTGTGGGCGCCGACCGCGCAGAGCGCCGCCCTGCTCACCTGGAACCCCGGCGCCACCGGCGACCCGCAGCGTCATGACGCGACGTGGGATGCGGCATCCGGTTCCTGGACGGTCAAGGGCGAGAAGAGCCTCAAGGGCGACGAGTACCTCTGGGAGGTCGTCGTCTATGTCCCGAGCACCGGCACGATCGAGACCAATCAGGTGACCGATCCGTACTCGGCAGCCCTCACGCTGAACTCCGAGCGCTCGGTCGCGATCGATCTCGACGACAAGGCGTGGCAGCCCAAGGCATGGCAGAAGACGAAGTCGCCCTCGGTCGACAAGTCGGTCGACCGGGCCATCTACGAGCTGCACATCCGCGACTTCTCGATCGGCGACGAGACAGTTCCCGCTGAGGAACGTGGCACCTACCTGGCCTTCACCGAGAAGAGCGCGGGCACGGATCACCTGCGCGAACTGGCGGACGCCGGCATCAACACCGTGCACCTGCTCCCCTCGTTCGATCTCGCCACGATCGAAGAGGACCGGGCTGCCCAGGCGACCCCCGACTGCGACCTCGCGTCGTTCGGTCCGGCATCCGATCAGCAGCAGGCCTGCGTGCAGGCCGTGGCCGATCAGGACGGTTTCAACTGGGGCTACGACCCGTACCATTTCTCCACGCCGGAGGGCTCGTACGCGGTCGACGCGAACGGCGGAGAGCGGGTCAGCGAGTTCCGCTCGATGGTCGGCTCGCTGCACGAGATCGGACTGCAGGTCGTGCTCGATCAGGTGTTCAACCACACCGCAGCGTCGGGCGAGGCCGACACCTCGGTGCTCGATCAGGTCGTTCCCGGCTACTACCACCGTCTGAACGCGGCGGGTGCGGTGGAGACCTCCACCTGCTGCCAGAACGTGGCCACCGAGCACCTCGCGGCGCAGAAGCTCATGGTCGACTCGATCGTCACCTGGGCGCGCGACTACAAGGTCGACGGGTTCCGATTCGACCTGATGGGGCACCACTCGACGACGAACATGCAGGCGATCCGCGACGCGCTCGACGCGCTCACCGTGAAGAAGGACGGCGTCGACGGCAAGGCGATCTACCTGTATGGCGAGGGCTGGAACTTCGGCGAGGTCGCGAACAACGCGCTGTTCGAGCAGGCCACGCAGGGGCAGCTCGGCGGCACGGGCATCGGCACCTTCAACGACCGGCTGCGCGACGCCGTGCACGGGGGCAGCCCGGTCGACGGCACCTCGACGTTCCGGCAGGGCTTCGGCACCGGCCTCGGCACCGACCCGAACGGCGACCCGATCAACGGCTCGACCGAGCAGGCTCTGGCCGACCTCGGCCACGAGACCGATCTCGTGAAGCTGGGGCTCGCAGGCAACCTGCGCGACTTCACGTTCGTCACCAGCGATGGGCAGGTCACCGCCGGCGAGGACATCGACTATCGCGGCTCGGCCGCCGGCTACGCCGAGGAACCGGGCGAAGTCATCAACTACGTCGATGCGCACGACAACGAGACGCTGTACGACCTCTCGGTGTTCAAGCTGCCGGTCGGCACCTCGATGGCCGACCGGGTGCGCATGAACACGCTCGAGCTCGCGACCGTGACGCTGTCGCAATCGCCCTCGTTCTGGCACGCCGGCACCGAGCTGCTGCGCTCGAAGTCGCTCGACCGCAACAGCTACAACTCCGGCGACTGGTTCAACCGCATCGACTGGACCGGTCAGGAGTCGACCTTCGGCTCGGGCCTGCCCACCGCGGCCGACAACCAGGAGAAGTGGCCGCTCATGGCACCGCTGCTCGAGAACCCGGCGCTCAAGCCGGCGGCCGCCGACATGGCGACGGCCGAGGCATCCGCTCTCGATCTGCTCCGCGTGCGCGACGAGGTCGACCTGCTGCGTCTGGGCTCGGCCGACCTCATCGAGCAGAAGGTCACGTTCCCGAACGGGGGAGCGGATGCCGCGCCGGGCGTGATCGTGATGCAGATCGACGATCTCGTGGGATCCGACGTCGATCCCGAGCTCGACGGCGCGCTGGTCGTGTTCAACGCCTCGCCGTCGCAGGTTTCGCAGACCGTGGCGGAACTCGCCGGACGCTCGTTCGCGCTGACGCCGGCTCAGGCCGACGGGGCGGATGCCGTCGTGAAGACGACGACGTGGGATGCCGCGACCGGCACGGTCTCGGTTCCCGCCCGCTCGGTGGCCGTGCTCGTGGACGACCAGGCGCAGCCGGTCGGCACCTCTCTGCGGCTCTCGGCGTCCGACGTGTTCGTCAAGGCGGGCAGGAGCACGACCGTCACCGTTCGGGTGTCAGCCGACGACGACAGCGCTCCGGCGGGTACGGTCACAGTACTCGACCGAGGCAAGGTCGTCGCGACGGTCGACATCACCGCCGCCGATCGCGGAAAGGCCGCCATCGCCTTGCCGAGGCTGACGCGGGGTCTGCACCTCGTGACCGCGACGTTCGCGGGCGCTGAGCCGTACACGGCATCGCGGTCGCGGATCCCGCTGCCGCTGCTCGCGTACTGAGGAGGGACAGGCGGCGGGCCCTCGCGTCGCTGGCGAACGGGTGAGCCCGGCATCCGACTCTTCCTGCACCGGAGGGCGGATGCCGGGAACTTGTCCCCAGCCCGCGGAATTCCGCGGAGGACGATCCGGCGGATGCCGCAGGATCGGTGCATGACAGACACGACCACCCCGCTGAAAGATCGACCGCTCGAGAGCAGCGAAGACCTGCGCTCGCTGATCGAGCTCCTGCTCGACCGTGCCAATCGGCGCCAGATGTGGCTGCTGTTCATCGACGATCGTGGCTGCCTGGGCGACCCACTGATGCCGATGGACGACTACCCCGACGATCCGACCGTGATCACCCGCACCGACGACCTGGGCGACGTCGATCAGGCGACGCTGCTGATGCACCGCATCGGCATGCTGCGCGAGATGACCGGCAACGCCGCGGTCGTGCTCGTGTGGGAGCGTCTCGGCTCCAGCGTGGTCGGCGTCGAGGACCGGGAGTGGTCGCGTGCGATGCTCGATGCGGCGACCGCCCTCGATGTGCCGCTTCGCGCCCAGTTCGTGCTGCACAACAGGGGCGTGCGCGCACTGCAGCTCGACGACATCACATGACCGTGAAACCATCGCACGCGCAGAAGCGCCGGCCCTGACGCATGTCAGAGCCGGCGCCTCTCGGTCGATTGCTCGGAATCAGCCCGCGCGCGGCGCGGTCACCGTGATGAGGGCGGCGGTGTCGCCCTGCATCGACTTCTTGACCGTGACCACCGTGCCGTAGCCCACGCCCGCGTCCGCGGGGTTGCCGGTGCCGAGCACCGTGAACCCGAGGTCGAGACCGTACGCGTCGGTCGCCGGGGTGCCGTCGGGGTTCACCACTCGCGTCGAGTAGGGCGCCCCGTTCACCGAGGGCACGACGACCGAGGCGTCACGCAGACGGTTCAGCAGCTGACCGTCCCGCACCTCGATGCCGGCGACCCAACCCTGGTCGTCCGTGAAGGTGCTCACCGGCGCCTGCGGAGCGAACGTCGTGCATGCCTCGTTGGCGAGGTTCGCGTCGACCAGGCAGTCCTTGAACGACGTGGTCGGCACGAGGCCGAACGCGGCGTTCGACGACTGTGCGCGGGTGGAGACGTTCTTCAGCGTCGACGGGTCGAGAGCTGCTTCGGCTCCGGTGCGGCGCAGCGGATCGAAGTGACTGTCGACGAGCAGCAGACCGCCCTTGGCTCCGTAGCTCGGCAGGTTCGTCAGGTTGTCGGCGACGTGGTTCACCACATCGTTCGCATCACCGTAGGCGGTGTCGCGGTACCAGACCAGTGCGCCGGGAGCGTTGTACGGCACCTTTTCGACCTTCCAGCCCTCTGCGGAGTACACCGTGGTGTATCCGTACTTCAGGCCTTCGTCGAATCCGTCGTAGTTGCGCCACTCGACCATGTAGAACTGCGCCTTGATCTGCGTGCCGCTGTCGCGGTGCCAGCCGGCGCCACTCGTGTCGGTCCAGCTGACATCCGTTGCGGTCCAGCCGTTGTCGCCCGACTCGACGTCGTCGGTCCAGACCTCGGCTCCGGCGCTCGTCAGCGCGAAGTCGTCGGAGAACCAGCCGCGCTCCTCGAAGCCTGCATCCGTCGCCTGACGAAGGCGGAGCTGGATGCTCTGCCCGGCGAACGCCGTCAGATCGACGTAGTCGTGGCGCCAGCCGCCGGACGACCCGGTGAGGCCGTACTTCTTGCCGCCGAAGTCGGCCATGCGCCCGTTCGGGTCGTTGTAGCCGTCATCTGTGGACACCAGCGCCCCGGACTCGTCGTAGACCTTCTGCTCGGTCCAGGTGCTTCCGCCGTCGGTCGAGACCTCGATGAAGCCGTAGTCCCAGTCCTCCTCGATCACGTAGTCGTTCCACATCCAGAAACGCGCGTCGGCGGGCACGGAGTCGATCGTGCGGGTCAGGCGTGCATCCGCCCAGCTCTGATCGGCGCCCGAGTACCACGCCTCCGCGCCGCTGTGCGGCGTGGTGAACACGATCTCCTTGTCGGGGAGATTGATCTTGATGCCGTCCTTCGTGCCCTTCTTCGGGCGTGACGACTGACCGACCTTGATCGTCGTCGGGTCGTCACCGGGGTTCACGACCTGCGGGTCCACCCAGCCGAGCACCCATTTGTCCCAGATGCCCATGTGCGTCGGCATCGACTGGAAGATCGGGCCCGAGTGCGATCCCGAGCTCATCAGATCCCAGAAGTCGACGTCGGAGTTGCCGTTGTTCGACGTGTCGTACAGGTCGGGTAGACCGAGGTCGTGACCGTACTCGTGAGCGAACACGCCGACGCCCGAGTCCTCCGGCTGGATGATGTAGTTCGAGATCTTGAAGTCGGTGCCGGGGATCGTGGCGCCGCCGGCCACAGCCGAGGAATGCGCCCAGATCGCGTAGGTGCCCTCCTTGCCGCCGCCGCCCGACTTGTCCTCGCCTGCGTGCACGAGCACGACGTGGTCGATCACGCCGTCGGGTTCGTTGACGTTGCCGTCGCCGTCACGGTCGCCCTGGTCCTCGATGTCGTATTCGGCCCAGGGGAAGTCCGGGTCGGCCGCGGCGACGGCTGCGACAGCATCGATCGGCAGCTGGCCGGGTCCGAGCGGGTTGTCAGGGTGGCCCTGCTGGTCCTGCATCGGGCCGGCCTCGTACACGCCCTCGTCGTTCAGATGGCAGACCGTCGCGCCGTAGTATCCCTCGGAATGCGGCACAGAGACCCACGCCGTCGCTTCGCCCGTGAGGGAATATGCGCCGCGCGACATCTCCTCGTACATGTTCTTCATCGTGTAACCCGAGATGTCGAATCCGGGCTGTCCGTCGGGCCCCGTCAGATCGGTGCGCACCCGCTCGGTGATGCCGTCCTCGGAGAACAGCATCTTGTTGTAGTGCTCGGAGGAGAAGTCCGACACCCACATGCTGTTGTTGTCGGGCTGTGCCGCATCTGCGGGGTTCGGGATGTTGTTGTGCAGGGTCGGACCCTGCTGACTGCCCGGCATGCAGGTCGTGGCGCCGAATTCGGTGGGGACGTAGAGGTCGGAGAAGTCGTCGGTGCCGTCGAACTCGACCAGGATCGTGAGCAGCTTCGCCTGCTGCGTGGTCTTCGAGTGCTTCAGCGCCTTGGGGCTCTTGCCGGTCTTGATCGATTGAGCCTCGGTCTTCGCGAGCTGCCTCGCCGCCACCGGGTTGCCCTGCGCGAACTTCTCGTCGTTCTTGTTCGCCCGTTCGATGGGGCTGCCGCCATACGGGCCTCTGGCGCTGCCGCTCGTGATCAGCGAGTCGTCGGATGAGTCGAATGCGCCTTCCGCCCGCGGTGCCACGTAGTTCATGTAGTACTCGTCGTCGCCGATCACTGCCGGAGCCTGAGGGGCATCCGCATTCGGCGGGGCCGCGGTGGCCGCGCCGGAGCCGAGGGCCACGAATCCGGTGGTCGCCAGTGCGAGCGCCGTCGTCGTCGCCAAAGCACGCCGTCGTGCTTGAGCCGTCCGTTGAGACATGTTTCTCCTTTTCGCGCGCATCGGTGCGAAAGGTCATCGCCACGATGCGATCGGGTGTGCGCCGATCAGGCGCACGGATAAAGGTCTACCGTGCTCCTGTCGTGCAAGGGAAGAGGGTGCGCGAGATGGACGCGGTTCGCCTCCATGATCATTCCGGTATACAAGGACGTCCTAGTAAATGTTCGGCCCTCGGAGTAGCATCGCATTGTGCCAACGACGGCATGAAGGGATGTCACACAATGACTCGCACAGTTCCGCATTTCGTGGGCGGATCGCTTCTCACGCCCGAAGAAGGACGCTTCGCGGACGTCTTCGACCCCAGCAACGGCGCCGTGCAGGCACGCGTACCCCTGGCCTCTGCAGGCGAGGTCCGCGAAGCGATCGACAACGCCGAGGCGGCGCAGGTCGGCTGGGCGGCGACGAACCCGCAGAAGCGCGCCCGTGTGCTGCTGCGCTTCCTCGATCTGGTCCAGCGCGAGATGCAGACGCTCGCCGAGATGCTCGCGAGCGAGCACGGCAAGACGGTCGATGACGCGAAGGGCGACATCCAGCGCGGCCTCGAGGTCATCGAGTTCGCCGCCGGCGCCCCGCACCTGCTCAAGGGCGAGTACTCCACCGGCGCGGGCACCGGCATCGATGTGTACTCCATGCGGCAGCCTCTCGGAGTGGTCGCGGCGATCACCCCGTTCAACTTCCCGGCCATGATCCCGCTGTGGAAGGCCGGCCCGGCGCTCGCCGCGGGCAACGCGGTGGTCCTGAAGCCGAGCGAACGCGACCCTTCGGTGCCGGTGCGTCTCGCCGAGCTCTTCCTCGAGGCGGGGTTGCCCGCGGGTGTCCTCAACGTCGTGCACGGCGACAAGGAAGCCGTCGACGCGCTGCTGACCGACGACCGCATCCGCGCCGTCGGCTTCGTCGGGTCCACGCCGATCGCCGAGTACATCTACTCCACCGCGGCGGCCCACGGAAAGCGCGCCCAGTGCTTCGGCGGTGCGAAGAACCACATGATCGTGATGCCGGATGCCGATCTGGACCAAGCCGTAGATGCGCTGATCGGCGCCGGGTACGGCTCGGCGGGGGAGCGCTGCATGGCGATCTCCGTCGCGGTGCCCGTGGGGCAGGAGACGGCGGATGCTCTCGCCGCCAAGCTGGTGGAGCGAGTCGCGCGGCTGCGCGTCGGGCCGTCGCTCGCCGCAGACGTCGACTACGGACCGCTCGTCACCCGCGCCGCTGTCGAGCGGGTGGAGGGTTACATCCAGCAGGGCATCGACGAGGGAGCGACACTGCTCGCCGACGGACGTGGTTTCACGGTGCCCGGACACGAGGAGGGCTTCTACCTCGGCCCGACGCTGTTCGATCACGTCACCACAGACATGGCGATCTACCGTGAGGAGATCTTCGGCCCGGTGCTCGTGATCGCTCGCGCCGCCGACTACGAGCAGGCGCTGCGGATGGCGAACGAGCACGAGTACGGCAACGGCGTCGCGATCTTCACGCGCGACGGCGATGCGGCCCGTGACTTCGCCGCCCGCGTCGAGGTCGGGATGGTCGGCGTCAATGTGCCGATCCCGGTGCCGATCGCGTACTTCACCTTCGGGGGCTGGAAGAGATCAGGTTTCGGCGACCTCAACCAGCACGGCGCCGACGCCTTCCGCTTCTACACGAAGACCAAGACCGTGACCAGCCGCTGGCCGTCGGGCATCCGCGACGGCGCCAGCTTCGTCATCCCCACCATGCACTGATCCTGCTCGCCCACAAGGAACCACGATGACAATGACCACCGTCACCACCACCGCTGAGGAACGCGAGGCGATCCTCGAGGCCGTCCGCGACTTCGCCGACACCGAGCTCGCGCCCTACGCTGCGGAGCGCGACGAGAACCACCTCTTCCCGCGGGAATCGCTGAACCGAGCGGGCGAGCTCGGCCTCGGCGGCATCTACGTGCGCGAGGACTTCGGCGGCAGCGGGCTGAGCCGCGCCGACACCGTCGCCATCTTCGAGGAGCTGGCCAAGGGAGACACCGCCGTCGCCGCCTACATCTCGATCCACAACATGGTCGTCTGGATGATCGACACCTACGGCGATGACGTGCAGCGCGGCGAATGGCTGCCGAAGCTGACCGCGATGGAGGAGTTCGGCGGGTACTGCCTCACCGAGCCCGGCGCGGGGTCGGATGCCGCCAACATCTCCACCAGCGCGGTTCGCGACGGCGATCATTACGTGCTCACCGGCATGAAGCAGTTCATCTCGGGGGCAGGCGAGGCCGCCGTCTACGTCGTCATGGCCCGCACGGGAGAGGCAGGTGCGCGTGGCATCAGCGCCTTCCTCGTGCCGGGCGACTTGGAGAACCTCGGCTTCGGCGCTCCCGAGAAGAAGATGGGCTGGCACGCCCAGCCCACTCGCCAGGTCATCTTCGACGGCGTGCGCGTACCGGCATCCGCCATGCTCGGAGACGAGGGCAAGGGCTTCGCGATCGCGATGTCGGCGCTCAACGGCGGACGCCTCAACATCGCCGCCTGCTCGATCGGCGGAGCGCAGTGGGCGCTCGATCGTGCAGTGCAGTACGTGCACGAGCGCGTCGCATTCGGCGAGCCGCTGGCCGAGAAGCAGTCGATCATGTTCGCGATCGCCGACATGCGCACCGACCTGCAGGCGGCAAGGCTGATGGTGCGCGACGGCGCGCAGGCCGTCGACGAGAAGGCCCCCGACGCGACCATGCGCTGCGCGATGGCCAAGCGCTTCGCCACGGACGCCGGGTTCGACGTGGCCAATAAGGCCCTTCAGCTGCACGGCGGCTACGGGTACCTTCAGGACTACGGGATCGAGCGGGTCGTGCGTGATCTGCGCGTGCATCAGATCCTGGAAGGGACGAACGAGATCATGCGACTCATCGTCGGACGAGAGATGCTGCGCCCTGCCGGCTCTGCTTCGATGCGGGCCTCATCATGAGCAGGGTCGCGTTCCTGGGCCTCGGTCACATGGGGCTGCCGATGGCGAAGAACCTCATCGCCGCGGGGCATGAGGTGCGTGGATTCGACCTCATGGACGCCGCGGTGGAGGCGGCCAAGGCAGCGGGCGTGCCGGTGACCGAATTCGGAATCGACGCGGTCTCCGGCGCCGAGGTCGTGATCACGATGTTCCCCGCTGGCAGGCACGTGATCTCCGCATACCAGGACGGTCTGCTGGCCGCGGCCGAGCCCGGCACGCTGTTCATCGAATCCTCCACGATCGCCGTCGACGAGGCGCGCACCGCCCACGAGCTCGCGGTCGCCGCCGGGCACCGCAACATCGACGCGCCCGTCTCGGGCGGTGTGGTGGGAGCGGAGAACGGCACTCTCGCGTTCATGGTCGGCGGCACGGATGAGGACTTTGCCGCGGCGCTTCCGCTGCTCGAGGCGATGGGAAAGCGCATCGTGCACTGCGGCGGCCCGGGGCTCGGTCAGGCCGCCAAGGTGTGCAACAACATGATCCTCGCAGTCTCGCAGATCGCGGTCGCTGAGGCTTTCGTGCTGGGGGAGCGGCTGGGTCTCGAGCATCAGGCACTGTTCGACGTGGTGTCGCAGGCATCCGGCCAGTGCTGGTCGATCACGACCAACTGCCCGGTTCCGGGGCCTGTGCCGACCAGTCCCGCCAATCGCGACTACCAGCCGGGCTTCGCCGGCGCCCTGATGGCGAAGGACCTCGGCCTCGCGCTGCAGGCGATCGAGCAGACCTCGACGGATGCCAGGATGGGGCGACTCGCGCAGGAGCTCTACGCGGCGTACGCCGAGGGGCCCGGCGCGACCCGAGACTTCTCGGGCATCATCACCGACATCCGCGAGGATCTGGTCTGAGGGCGCGGGACATACTGGGAAGACCACAACGGAGAGGGCCTTCACGATGACCGAGTACGAGACGATCCTGGTCGAGCAGCGCGGGCGCGTGGGATGGATCACCCTGAACCGCCCCAAGGCGTTGAACGCGCTGAACGGGCGCGTGGCCGAAGAGGTCACCGCGGCGGCCGTCGCCTTCGACGCCGACGACGGTGTGGGCGCGATCGTCGTGACCGGGTCGGAGAAGGCGTTCGCAGCCGGAGCCGACATCAAGGAGATGGAGACGATGTCGGCCGCCGAGATGATCGCGACCGATCACTTCGGCATCTGGCGCGACTTCGCCGCAGTGCACACCCCGGTGATCGCCGCGGTCTCGGGCTTCGCGCTCGGCGGCGGCTGCGAGCTGGCGATGATGTGCGACATCATCCTCGCCGCCGACACCGCGAAGTTCGGGCAGCCCGAGATCAACCTCGGTGTCATTCCCGGCATGGGCGGCACGCAGCGACTCATCCGCGCAGTCGGCTACTACAAGGCGGCCGAGCTCGTGCTCTCCGGCCGCTTCATGGGCGCCGAGGAGGCGGAGCGCTCAGGCCTCGTGTCGCGCGTCGTGCCGGCATCCGATCTCCTCGCCGAGGCCGAGAAGCTGGCCGTGACGATCGCGTCGAAGTCGCTGCCGTCGGTGTACGCGGCCAAGGCCGCGCTCGACGCGGCCATGGAGACCACCCTCGCCGAAGGTCTGGCCCACGAGAAGCAGGCGTTCGCCGCGCTGTTCGACACGGCCGACCAGAAGGAGGGCATGGCCGCGTTCCGGGAGAAGCGTTCCCCCGACTTCCAGAACCGCTGATTCAGCCGCGCAGCGCCTCGACGATCTTGGCGAGGCGGCGCTCTCGGGTCGCCTCCTGCTTGGCCTCGGCGACCGCTCGCGCGTGCTCCTTGCGGTTCGTGTACGACAGGGCGTCGAACGCGGCCCGGAGGGCCGGGTCGGCGTCGAGGGCCTCCGCCAGCGCCGACGGGACCTCGACCGTGCGTTCGCCGGTATCGACCGTGATCACGGCGTCGATCTCCTGGTCGGCCTCGACCCCGAGTTCGGTGCGCACCGCCTTGCTGAAGCCGATCAGGTTCTTGCCGCCCATGCGGGAGAGACGCAATCGGGCGGTGCGGTCGCCGATGGTCACGGACACGGGGAACGCCTTGCCGGCCCCGAAGGACTCGACCTGCTCGTCGGTGAGCACGATCGCGGCCGCGGGCCCGGATGCCCAGAGAACGGTGTGAAGCCGGAGTTCGGTCATGCCGACAGGCTACGCCCCTCGATCTCCGCGGCCAGCGACTCGTTGCGCTCGGCGATCAGGCGCCGCATGTACTCGCGCATGAACAGTCGATCGACGAGGCGGCCGATGGGGCCCGCGGGTGAGCGGAACGTGATCGTGTCGCGCATCAGCGTGCCCCGCGGATGCTCCTCGAACACGTGCTCGTGCAGGAACGCCCCGAAGGGGCCCGAGATCTGCCGATCGCAGAATCGCCGAGGAGGATCGATGTCGAAGACGACGGAGCGCAACCGGAAAGGGATCCCGAAATGCCGAGCCCTCCAGGTCACCGTCGAGCCCTCGCTGAACGCGCCGCCCGCTGGTGCCTCGACCATCGTCTCGCCGTACTGTGCCATGGAGCGCACATGAAGGGCCGGGTCGAGGGATGCGGCGAACACTGCCTCGGGCGCCGCCGCGATCACGGTCTCGAGAACGAACTCGGCCATCAGAGCGGTTCGGGTTGCGGGCGCGGATCCGCGAAGTCGCCCGCGGCCTTGCGCATGCGCGCGACGATCGCGACGAGTTCGGCGGCGTCCTCCGTGCTGATGCCCGGATCCGCGAACACCTCGGCGTTGAGTGCGGTCGTGGCTCGATCGACGAGCTCGCGGCCAGCGGGGGTGAGGGACAGCAGCGCGGCCCGGCCGTCGTGCGGGTGCGGCTCGCGGATCACGAGACCGTCGCGCACCAGCCGCTCGGCGGTGCTGGTGATCGTCGTCGCATGCACCTGCAGGCGCGCCACCACGCTCGACAGCGGCAGGCGCCCTGACCGGCTGAAAGCCAGCAGGCGCAGCACCTCGTAGCGGGCGAAGCTCAGCGCGAAGGGCTTCAGGGTGGCGTCGACCCTTGCGAGAAGCAGCTGCTGTGCGCGCATCACCGAGGTCACGACGGTCATGCCGTCGGCGGCATCCGTCCATCCGTGCGCGACCCATTGCCGCTTCGCCTCGGCGAGCGGATCCACGGGCAAGGGGCGGGGCTGGACCACGGTTCTACGCTAGGGCATCGGATGCCTTGAGTCTCAGTTGCATTCCGAATGACACTGAGTTTCAAGGGACTAGAATCGATGCAGTCGTGAGGAGCAATCGATGAAGATCTTCGTCCTGGTCAAAGAGGTGCCGGACACCTATGGCGATCGCAAGCTGAATCTCGAGACAGGGCTGGCCGATCGGGCAGCCGGCGACGTGGTGCTCGACGAGATCACCGAGCGCGCCCTCGAGGTGGCCTTGAGCCATGCCGACAAGAATGAGGGCACCGAGGTCGTGGCGCTCTCGATGGCACCCGCCGGCTCGACCGCATCCCTGCGCCGGGCTCTCGCGATCGGGGCGGGATCCGCCGTCCACATCGCCGACGAGCAGCTCGCCGGCGCGGATCTGACCCTCACCGCCGAGGTGCTGGCAGCGGCCGTCCGACGCGGCGAGCCCGACCTGGTGATCACGGGCAACCTGTCGACCGACGGCTCCGGAGGGGTGCTCCCCGCGATGCTCGCCGAGCACCTGGGATGGGCGCAGGCGACCGCGCTGACGACTGTGGAGATCAGCGCCGAAGGTGTGAAGGGCACGCGAGGTGCGGATGCCGGTTCGCAGGAGGTCTCGGCGTCCCTGCCCGCAGTCATCTCGATCACAGAGGCTCTGCCGGACGCGCGTTTCCCGAACTTCAAGGGCATCATGGCGGCGAAGAAGAAGCCGCTCGAGGTGCTCTCTCTCGCAGACCTCGACGTCTCAGCCGATCCGTCACTCGCACCCCGGGCGATCATGACCGCTGTGGCGGAGAAGCCGCCGCGCGCGGCCGGCGTGAAGATCGTCGATGAGGGCGACGCCGCAGACAAGCTGGTGGAGTACCTCGTGCAGAACAGGCTGGTGTGATGATGAGCTATCCCGAGAACCCGATCCTCGTCGTCGTCGACGTCACCCCGTCCGGTGAGGCGGCATCGAGCACCGCCGGCCTGATCGGCGCCGCATCGACCATCGGAACACCCGTCGCGCTCATCGTCGGCGGAACGCCGGAAGCCGCAGGCCAGGCCGCAGCGGCCGGCGCCCCCGTCGTGATCACCGCCGAGGGCGATGCCAGGAGCCTCACGGTGCCGATCGTCGACGCACTCCACCTCGTCTACGAGCGGGTGCAGCCGGACGCCGTGCTCCTGTCGAACTCGATCGCCGGCCGCGACGTCGCCGGCCGCTTCGCCGTGCGCGCGAAGCTCGCGCTCCTGGTCGACGCCGTCGGCGTCTCACGCGACGACGAGGGCATCATCGCGCACCACTCCGTCTACGGCGGGGCCTATCTCACGGACTCGGCGTCGACGTTCGGAGCCCCGGTCATCACGGTCAGGCAGGGAGCCGTCGACGCTCGAGCAGAGGCTGTGGCGGCTCCCGCCGTCGAAGATCTCGTGGTCGCGGCATCCGATGCGGTCGCGGCGACCGCCGGCGCCATCGAAGCCGTCGAGCAGGCGTCGTCGCGCCCCGATCTGCGCGGAGCGACCACGGTCGTGTCAGGTGGACGCGGGCTGGCCTCGAAGGAGAAGTTCGTGCTCGTCGAGGAGCTCGCCGATGCGCTCGGCGCCGCGGTCGGCGCCTCTCGCGCCGCGGTCGATGCGGGATACATCCCGCAGTCGCACCAGGTCGGGCAGACCGGCGTCTCGGTGTCTCCGCAGCTGTACGTCGCTCTCGGCATCTCGGGCGCGATCCAGCACCGTGCGGGCATGCAGACTTCGAAGACGATCGTCGCGATCAACAAGGACGCCGACGCGCCGATCTTCGACGTCGCCGACTTCGGCATCGTCGGCGATCTGTTCACGGTCGTCCCGCAGATCATCGCCGCACTCGAGGCGCGGAAGAAGTAGGCATGGCCACGCGGATGCTCAGGCGCGGGCTGCCGCGCGTGCCCGGCGGCGAGCCCTGGCCTCCGGCCGAGGCGGTCGTCGACGTGCCGGGCGAGGATGTCACCGGCACGACGGGCGCGCCTGCCGTCATCGAGCGAGCGGATGCGCCCTCCCCGGTCGATTCCTTGCCCCCGGTCGTTGAGCGAGCGGATGCGTCCCCGGTCGCCGAGCGAGTGGATTTCTCCTCGCCGGTCGTTGAGCGAGCGGAGCGAGACGAAACGTCGCAAGCCGCCCTCGATGAAGCGGTCCCGGTCGGTTCGTTCCCGCATTCGACGACCCTCCGCCGCGGACTCCCTCGCACTCCCGGCGGCGAGCCCTGGCCCCCCGCGGAGACTGCCCCGACCGCCGGCGCCGCTGCGCCGGCCGCGGTCCAGCGCGAAGCGCCGATGGCGACGGATCGTGCCACGTTTGTCTCCGCCCCGGCCACATCGGGGGACGACGCGCCAGATATCGGACGGAATCGCGAATCGGTCCCCCGAAGTGGCGTGTCGGCCATCGAAGTGGAACCCGCAGAGGGCACTCGGCTCCGCCGCGGCCTGCCGCGAACGGCCGGGGGAGATCGGTGGCCGCCCGCAGGCGTCGTCACACGCATCTCGACTCCGGCCGTCGAAGACAAGGGCGACGAGGGGCTCGTATCGGCGGCATCGGCCGCAGGCACCGCGGTCACAGCAGCTGTCGCGACCTCGTCGGCCACGGCAGTCCTGCCCCCGGCATCTGCCGCCATCCTCCCCGCGGCCGAACTCGGTCCGATCCCATTCCGGCGCACGGTGTGGGACGGACGGGCTCCCCGGCACATCCCCGAGGCGCCGGCATCCGCTCGTCCGCGCCCGACCTGGCCGCAGGCGATCGCCGTCCTCTTCGCTGCGGCGGGTCTCGGCGTGCTGGCCGCGGCGGCCGTCGCGTTCGCGCGAACGCTGCTCAGCCTCGACGCCCTGCAGGACTTCCTCGCCGCGTTCCCCGGCCATTACGAGCCCTTGATCGCCGTAGAGCCCGGTTTCGCGCCGTGGATCGGCTGGCAGCACTTCTTCAACATGTTCCTGATGGTGCTGATCATTCGCTCGGGACTCACGATCCGGCGGGAGAAACGGCCGACCGCCTTCTGGACTCCGAAGAACAACCCCAAGGGCAAGGTGAGCCTGACGATCTGGTTCCACCAGGCTCTCGACATCCTGTGGCTGACGAACGGCGTGATCTTCCTCGTGCTGCTGTTCGTCACCGGGCACTGGGTGCGGATCGTGCCGACCAGCTGGGAGGTGCTGCCCAACGCGCTGTCGGCGGCGCTGCAGTACATCTCGTTCGACTGGCCGACTGAGAACGGCTGGAACAACTACAACAGCCTTCAGCAGCTCGCCTACTTCGTCACGGTGTTCCTCGCCGCGCCTCTCGCCGCCGTCACGGGGTTCCGGATGTCGGGGCTGTGGCCGAAGAAGGCCGAGAAGCTGTCGAAGGCCTATCCGATCGAGTGGGCGCGCAGGGTGCACTTCCCGGTCATGCTCTACTTCGTGCTGTTCATCATCGCGCACGTCGCGCTCGTGTTCCTCACCGGGTTCCTCGCGAACCTGAACCACATGTTCGCGTCGTCCGACGCCGTGAGCTGGACCGGATTCTGGGTATTCATCGCCGCGCTCGTGGCGATCGCCGCCGGCTGGGCCGCAGCCCGACCGCTGGTGATCGCTCCGATCGCGAAGATGTTCGGCACGGTCTCCGGACGCTGAGCTTTCAGAGCTCAGGACCGCATCCGCCCGAGACGCGGAATCGGCCGCCATCGAGACGATGGCGGCCGATTCTCGTGAGTCGCGACGTGCTCAGCGGGTGAAGCGCACCTCGGTCAGCGTCTCGCCGAGGAAGGGCTCGGTGTGGCTGGCGCCGTCGAGCGAGAAGCCGTTGCGCGTGTAGAAGCGGTGCGCGCGAGGGTTGTCCTCGGCGACCCAGAGGTAGAGAGGCTCGTCCTTCTCGACGGCGGCGTCGAAGAGCTTCTGGCCGATACCCGTACCGTGGTACGCGTCGAGCAGGTAGATGAAGTAGAGCTCGCGGAACGCGGGGGCGTCCTTGTCGCGGGCGGGGCCCGAGCCGACGAAGCCGACGATCTCGCCGTCGACCAGCGCGGCGCTCATCTTGAACTCCTCGCCCTGGGAGGCCCAGTGCGTCCACAGCTCGGCCATGCGACGCGGCGAGATCTTCTCGAGTGCCGCCTTGCTGATCAGGTGATCGTAGGTCTCGTGCCAGCACTGCGCATGCACGCGACCTAGGGCTTCCGCATCCACGTCGCGGACCGGGCGGACGGTGATCTGAGAGTGGGCTTCGGCGCTCATGCCGCGACTCTACGCGCGGCTCGCGCGAAGAGGAAATCGAGCGGATGCCGTGCACGACCCGTTCTGCGGGGATGGAGGATGCACACAACGATGTTCGCGTTTCGTGAGCGTGAGGCTACGATCAGTGCTCGTGAATGTGATCTGGCGCACCCTGCTCGTGATCCTCGGCGCTCGACGCCGCGTCCGCCGGGGAAAGACCCTCGAACCGGCCGCGGTCGGCACCATCCGGCTGACCACCCTGCCCACCGACATCGACATCCTGCGCCACATGAACAACGGCCGCTATCTGTCGCTGTTCGACCTCGGCCGCTGGGACCAGCTCATCCGCACGGGTCTGTTCGATGCGATGAAGGAGCGCGGCTGGTACGCCGTCGTCTCGAGCGAGACCATCACGTTCCGCAAGTCGCTGCAGCTGTGGCAGCGGTTCGAGGTGCAGTCGAGGTTCATCGGACACGACGACAAGGCCGTGTTCATGGAGCATCGTGCGGTCGTCGACGGCGAGATCTACGCGCGGGCCATCGTGAGGGCGCGGATGCTGCGCCGCACCGGCGGCACGGTCAGCAATGAAGAGCTGTTCGCCGCGGTCGGGCGTCCCGACGGCGTGCCCGAGATCGACGAGTGGGTGCACGAGTGGGCCGCGGCGTCCACTCTTCCACCCGTGCGAAAGAGTGCGCCCAGCGTCTGGAGCTGACCGGCCCGGTAGTAGTTTGGGGGCGTGCGGGAGATCCTGAGGTCGACCGGCCGTGTGCTGTGGAGGCACTGGCCGGCCCTTCTCGCGTGGTTGCTCGGCGGGATGCTGGTGCGGCACCTGCTCATCGAGCTGGCCGGTTTCGTCGGCGGCTACACGGCCACGGGCGGTCTGCTGATCCTGCCGCTCGCCGTGCTCGCACGCCTGATCGGCTTTGTCGGCATGTTCCTCGTGATCCGCGACGGTCTGCGCAGTCTTCAGGCCATCGCCCCGCTCCCGGCGACGACCAGGGAGCGACGGCAGGACTTCGTCGCCGCGCTTCTCGCCAGTGTGCTTCCCTTCTTCGCCGTGTACACCGCGCAGAGGGAGCTTCAGGGCGATGTGATCGAGTATGCGCAGCGCGCGCTGGAGGTGAGCACGGCGCAGATCCTCTCGCGGGTCGGCCAGCCGGAAGAGCCCGGGAGCAACGAGGCGGTGCTGAACCTCACGTTCAACGTCTGGACGATCCTCATCATCGTGCTCGCCGTCGCGGGCAGATGGGCGTGGAAGCGGTGGGGAGATCGGCTGCCACGGATGCTGGCGCTGCTCGCGCTGTATCTCGAAGTGGTGTGGGTCTTCTTCTCGCTGCTGTTGTTCGGGCAGGTCCTCGACGGCGCGGTCGCATGGATCGAGACTCGCGCGGCGACCGCCTGGCTGACCGATCTTCGGGCGTGGATCGCCGACCAGCTCGTCCCTCTCGACTGGGTCGTCAGCGGTGTCGAGCTCGTGATCGCCGACGCGGGACGCATCATCATCGAACCGATCGCCTGGCTGGTGGTCGCGGGCGTGATCTACGGTCAGGCCGTCGCCGCCGAGAGGTTGCGCGTCGAGAACCGACTGCTCCAGCGCGTGGCGGCCCGGACCGGCCGCGTGCCCGAGGTGCTCCGCACGCGTGTCGCCGGATTGACCGGAGAGCTGACCTCGCAGCTGCAGGCGATCGGGCGGACCCTCGCACTGCTGTGGCGGTCGGGCCCCCTGCTGATCGCCTCGTATCTGCTGCTCTACGCCGTGGTGAAAGCTCTCGAACCGGTGATCGGATTCGGCCTGGTGCGCCTGCTCGGCCCGCACGAGGGAGTGTTCTGGGAGGCGACCTCTGTCGTGATCGCCCTCATCACGGTCCTCCTCGTCGAGCCGCTCAGGGTGAGCCTGATCGCGGGGGCGTACGACACGGCCCTCCGTTCGGTCGCGGTGGATGCCGGATTCGTCGAGATGGTCCCGCGCGATCAGGGTGCGATCGATCAGGGCGCGATCGAGAACCGTGCGAACGAGGGTTCGGTGTCGTACGGGGCGACGTCGAACCAGAACGGTCCCTCGGCATCCTCGGGGACGATGAACGGCACGAGCATCTCGTACGGCCCCGACACCCCGTAATCGGCGGAGGTGTCGGTCGAGCACAGCGTCGGCGAGTCGGGGTCGTAGGGGAGGTCGAGAGCGAGCGACATCTCGCTCCATTGACGACCGCTGCTCTGCTCCACCAGCACCGGCGAACCGCATCCCGACGGTTCGTCGAGGTCGTGATTGTCGACCGTGATCTTGACCGCGATCACCTTGGCTCCATCGGGAACGGGAAGGCCGTCGGCCGCGGTGAACACTCCCGCGCGCACCGGGCCCCAGGTCGTGTCATCCAGATCGACCGTGTCTTCGTCGCCCGCGGGCAGCACCGCGTACACGTGCTGGCCGCTGGTGTCGTACGCGCCGACCCATTCCCGCCAGCCGATCGCGGCGGCCGAGGCGGGAACGAGCACGGCGAGCGCGACGAGAGCTGCCGCGTTGCGAGGCCACCGGCGGCGGCTCACGGCTTCGCCCAACCCTTGTCGTCCACGGTGACCGCTCCCGCATGCTCCACAGCGTCGAGGTCGATCGGGATCTCGAGGACGGAGTCTCCCCACGGGTCTCCGTATCCCGTCGACAGTCGCAGGACGCCGATGCCGTGCAGTGCCGTGTCGGGCAGCTCGAACAGCAGGCTCCCGTGCTGGGGCACACCCGGAACGAGCTGCGTGCGGTAGAGGGTCATCTCGTCGGGGCCGCGTTCGGTCGCGCTGAAGGTGCGGTCGCCGATGCGCAGCGTGGCGGCGCCGAGGATGCCGGAGGACTGGCTCGCCGTGGCCTCGGCCGTCAGATCCACGACCAGCCAGTGGCCCTCCGCGTGCCATCCGCTCTCCGCGGTGATGCTGCTCGCCGCCCTCACGTCGGTGACGGTGGCGGCGATGTTGCGCCCGACACCGCGCTCGCCGGGGGCCACCTCGGTGACGAAGGCGTCGCGCCCGGCATCGTCCGAAGGTGCGAGAAGAGTCACCGCCCACGCGCCGCCGAGCAGGGCGATCGCGAGCAGCCATGTCATGGCGGTCTTCACAGCCGTCCGTCCTCGCTGCCGGGACCGAGATCCTCCGGACGGACGGAGACGACACCGGCGGGGTCGAGAGGGTTCCAGAGGGTCTCCCCGCTGAAGATCGTGCTGTCGTTCTTCTCGGCGTCGGGGATCACGAGCCGCACGGGGTCGCCGTCGACGATCTCGTCCTCCTCCACCACCCAGGTCAGCAGCACGCGTGCAGGCACGTCCGGCTGCAGGGTGACGACGCTGAAATCGTCGTCCGCGTAGATAGACACGGTCGGGCGGTCGTCAGGGCGATGCTGGAGGCGGATGTCGGCGAGACTGCCGCTGCTGGAGGCGAGACGCGGCTCGTCGTCGAGGTTGGTCACGTCGACCAGCACGGCGAGCACCCTCTCGCCCTTCGTGTCATCAGGCGAGGATCCATATCCCCACAGCTCGTCCATGACGGCCACGCGTTCGACGACCAGGGTCGCCTCCGCGCTGGAGATCTCGTCACCGAGGCGATAGGCGGCAGGGCCGGTACCGGCCACCGAACGGAAGCCGCCGGTCGCCGCGATGACGCCGACGCAGAGGCCGAGAACGGCGGTTGTTGCGATCGTGATGATCCAGCCGCGGGACAGCCGCCGTCGAACGGCCGCGCCGGCAGGCGCGGCGGCGTCGTCGGATGCGTCGATCTCCCCCACGTTCACAGCTTAGAGCGGCGCTCCGCGACGCTCCAGGGAGCGTGCACTCGACGCGTGCGACGCTCCCGGTCAAAGGCGTCCGACGCACCTAGGCTGAAACCATGTCAGAGCCGTCGCCCTCCGCACTCGCTCCGCTCGTCGAGCGGGCGGTGCAGCTCGCCGAGCGGTGGGCAGCAGAAGCGGCGAGCGCAGAGACGAAAGCAGAAGAGACCCGGCTCGCTGAGCTGCTGCACGATCCGAGCGGCCGGCGGTTCGCCCTCGACATCGCCGACGGCGTGATGCGACCCGAGAGTCTGGCGGCTGCGGCGGTCCAGCTGCGGCGTTCGGCGCCGGTCGTGCCCTCCGCGCTGCCGTGGTACGTGCGCGGAGCTGTGCGATGGGGTGGCGGTGCTGCTCCCATCCTCCCGGCTCCGATCGTGCCGATCGCTCGACGGATGCTGCGAGAGGTGCTCCGCCCGCTCGTCGCCGACGGCCGTCCGGCGAAACTCGGAGCCGAGCTCGAGCGGCTCGCGGCCCCCGGCGTGAGCCTGAACCTCAGCCTGCTCGGTGCGATGGTTCTCGGCGACGCCGAGGCGACGCGGCGGCTCGAGGGCGTCCGCGATCTGATCCTCCGCGATGACGTCGAGCACGTCTCGCTCTCGTTGTCGGCGGTGATCGGACAGGCGTCGGAGTGGGCGTTCGACGCGCTCATCGCGCAATCCGCCGATCGGCTCCTGCCGCTGTACGAGGCCGCATCCGCCGGGAACACGGCGATCACCCTCGAGGTGCAGGAGCACCGGGAGCTCGACCTGACGATCGCGGTGTTCACGCGTCTTCTGGAGGACCCGCGGCTGACCGGTCTCGCCGCCGGGATCGCCCTGCCCTCATCGCTCCCCGATGCGCTGCCGGCACTGCAGGAACTCACTGCATGGGCGCAGGACCGCGTCGCACACGGAGGGGCGCCGATCACGGTGCGCCTGACTAAGGGCGCGAACCTCGCCCTCGAGCGGGCCGACTCCGCCCTGCACGGATGGATCCCCGCGTCCTACGACTCGCCGCTCGACGCCGACGCCAACCGGCTCCGCTGTCTGGACTGGGCACTGCGCCCCGAGCACACGGCGGCGGTGCGGATCGGTGTCAGCGGTGACGACCTCGGTGTCGCCGCCTATGCCTGGCTGCTCGCGCAGGATCGCGATGTGACCGCAGCCGTGCAGTTCGACATGGTGCACGGATATCAGGCGGGACGGATCCGGGCGCTCGCGCGCGAGACCGGGAACGTGATGAGGCGGGTGGCTGTGGTCGCGCCCGCCGATTTCGACGTCGCGATCGGAAGCATCCTCCGCCTGCTCGACGAGGAAGCGCCATCGGATGCCGCGACCGACGGCCTGCGCGCTGCTCTGCGGCGCTCGAGCGAGCCGTCGCTGCGCATCGGCGCACGCCGCACGCAGGATCGGCTGGCGCCCGTGCACGAATCCGTACGCCCAGTCGTGCAGACGCCACGGCCCGAAGAGCAGCTGACCCAGGCTGTGCTCGGCATCATCAGAGGCTCCGACGACGAGTCGTTCTTCGAGACGGCCGTGTACTCGGCGCTCGAGATCGAGGCCGGCGCCGGGGGCGCACCGGGGTTCGAGAACACCCCTGACAGCGATCCCGCGCTGCCGGCCAACCGCGAGTGGGCGCAAGGGATCTTCCCGCGGATCACTGCGGCGTCGGCGGACGCAACCCCAGCGCCGCAGTCGACAGCGGACGTCGACGCCCTCCTCGGTCGTGCGCGCGACGGGCACGCCGGATGGGCATCCCGACCGGCATCCGAGCGGGCAGAGATCCTGCTCAGAGCCGCTGCGGCTCTCGACGGGGGTCGCGGGTCCCTGATCGAGGTCGCGGCATCCGAGACAGGCCTGCTCTTCGCCGACGCCGACGCCGACGTGAGCAGAGCCGTCGACTGTGCCCGCTACTACGCGGCGACCGCTCGGGAGCTGGATGCCATCTCGGGCGCCGCCTTCGTGCCGTCAGACGTGGTCGTCGTCGCGTCGTCGTGGCGTGCACCCCTCGCCGAACCCGCCGACGGCGTGCTCGCCGCTCTCGCCGCGGGCTCGACCGTCGTCCTGGCGGCCGATCCGCGCGCACGTCGCTCGGCAGAGGCGGTCGCCGAAACGCTGTGGCAGGTGGGCGTGCCGCGCGACGCCCTGGTCATCGCCGACGGTGGACTCCACCAGGATCTGGTCGCGCACGAGGCGGTGGGTCTTGTCGTGCTGCACGGTTCGCGAGAAGTCGTCGATCGCGTGCGAACCTGGCGCCCTGGGCTTCCGGTTCTCGCCGAGGCCGAGGGGGCGGGCGCCATGATCGTGACCGCCTCGGCGGATCTCGACCTGGCGGCCTCGGACGTCGTGCGCAGCGCTTTCGCGCGCGCCGGCCAGGCGAGCGAAGCGGTGAAGGTCGTGATCCTCGTCGGATCGGCCGGACGCTCGAAGAGGTTCGCGAGGCAGCTGGCTGATGCCACCAGGTCTCTACGCGTCGGCCAGCCGGACGACCCGCGTACTCGGGTCGGCCCGATGATCGAGAAGCCGCAGGGTGCGGCGGAGCGGGCACTCACCGAGCTCGACGACGATGAGCAGTGGCTCGTGCAGCCTCGGCTCGAGACAGCCGATCCGTCCGGTCGGCTCTGGAGTCCCGGCATCCGCATCGGAGTGCGCCCTGGCTCGCGGTTCCTCGCCGAGGACCATGCCGTCCCCGTCGTCGGCATCATGCATGCGCCCACGCTCGAGAAGGCCATCGAGCTGCACGATGAGGTCGCCGGGGGTATCGCGGCGGGCCTGCACACGCGCGACCCCGAGCAGCTCGCGACGTGGCTCGACGCCGTCGAGGCGGGCAGTCTGTTCGTCAATCGCAGCACCGTCGGCACGAAGGTGCAGCGGCAGCCCGACGGCGGCTGGGCGCGATCGTCGACAGGCCCGGGTGCGAAGAGCGGGGGACCGAACCGTCTGATCGGGTTCGGATCGTGGCATGCGCAGCGGTCGACTACGCTGTCGAGCACCCTGCATCTGCGCGGCCTCGACTCGCGCATCACGGCTCTGATCGAAGCGGCGCAGCCGTCTCTCGACTTCGAGGAGTTCGAGTGGCTGCGAAGGGCTGCGCTCTCGGACGCTCTGGCCTGGGATCGCGAGTTCGGGCAGGTGCGCGACGTGTCGAAGCTCGGCATCGAGCGCAATCTGCTGCGGTATCGGCCGGTGCCGGCCGAGGTGCGGGTGGCAGCGGACGCGCGGCTGCAGGATCTCCTGCGCGTCGCGATCGCGGCGGTGCGCGCCGGGTCGCCGTTCGTGCTGTCGCTCGCCGAGGGCCTTCCGGCCGGAGTGCGGCACGCGCTCGCGGAGCTGCGGGCCACGGTCTATCTCGAGAGCGACGCGGAATGGCTCCAGCGCGGACTGCGATTCGGGGCCTCGGAGGGCGACGGCGAGCTCGCCGGCCAGCCGAGCGCCCGCCGCGTGCGCCTGGTGGGCGGTGCGGATGCGGTGGCGGGACTGCGTGCGACGTTGATCGAGACGCTGGGGGTGGGTGCCGACATATCGATCCACGATGGAGAGGTCACCTCCGCGGGCCGCATCGAGCTGCTGTGCTTCGTGCGGGAGCAGTCGATCTCGATCACCGCGCACCGCGGCGGCGTTCCCGACGACTGGAGCAGCGAGGTCATCTGAGCGCGTCGCCGCGGGGCGGGCGAGCGTTCAAACATAGGCTCGAGCGCATGTCTGACGTCGCTGCACTCTCGACAACCGTCTCCGCCATGTGGCTCACGGTGGCGTTGCTCGCCGCCGGTTTCGCCCGAACTCGGAATCGCTCGGGGTGGTTCTGGTTCCTGCTCACGATGTTCCTCGGGCCGATCTCCGCCTTCTTGCTGGTCGTGTGGCCGGCGCTGCCGAACCGTGCGGCACCCGAGACGCCTGGTCCGCGCTGAGAAACACGCCCCGCACACGCGTTCGGGTGGCGTCTGTTGCCGGAACTCGGCTCGCTTTCCGTCGAGAGCCGCCACTCGAGGTGGCCGGTCAACTTGAGTGTAAAGAATTCTTGACATACGCGGATGCCGGGGTGCACTCCCGTGTCAATAATGTTTGACACGGGAGGTGTCATGGTCTACGAGGAGCACAATGCGTGGACGGGACTCGTCGCCCGCGTGATCGCGTATCGTCGGGGTCTCGTGTGATGGTCAAGCCGACGCTCGTCTCGAACAGCATCCGCTCCCACCGTGAGGCCGCCGGTCTCACCCAGGCCGAGCTCGCCCGCACGATCGGGGTGACCAGGCAGACCCTGATCGCCATCGAACAGCAGCGGTACTCGCCCACACTCGAACTGGCCTTCCAGATCGCGCGGGCGTTCGGGGTCGGGATCGACGACCTGTTCCAGTACCCGGAGGTGTCGAGATGACGGAATCGATGAAGGCGTGGCGGAACGAGGCGTACGGCCGCGCCGCGGACGTGGCGCTCGACGAGGTGCCGATCCCGGTGCCGCTTACGGGCGAGGTGCTCCTGCGCATGCGCGTCACTGCGCTGAATGCGGGAGACGTGCGGCTCATGCAAGGCGACCCCCTGCTCGTGCGGCCGATGTTCGGCATGACCCGCCCGAAGTTCCCGATCCGGGGGATGGATGCTGTCGGCGAGGTCGTGCAGGCGGGCCCGAACGTGATCGGAGTCGAGGTCGGCGATGTCGTGGTCGGCGAGCTGCAGAGCGGGGGCGGGCTCGGCGAATACGTCGCGGTTCCCGCTTCACGTGTGCAGCCGCTGCCGCCCGGCATCGACGAAGGTGACGCGGCGACGCTGCCGATCGCCGGTGGCACGGCCTGGCAAGCGCTCGATCTCGCCCGAGTGGGACTCCGCTCGCGCGCGGAGCGGGTGCTCGTCATCGGCGCCTCCGGAGGAGTGGGAACGTTCGCGGTGCAGTTCGCCGCTCTGCGCGGCGCCGAGGTGTGGGCGAGCTGCGCCGAGCGCAACCGCGCTCTTGTCAAAGGGCTCGGCGCCGTGCGCACGCTCGATCACCGGCGCGAGCCGCTCTCGGCCATCCCCGGGGGGCATTTCGACGCCGTGATCGACATCGCGGGCGACATCGGCCTGCGTGATCTGCAGCGGCTCGTCACGGACGACGGCACGATCGTTCTCGCGACCGGCGCCGGCGGGCACGTTCTCGGGCCGATCCCGCGGATGCTGAGAGCGGCACTCCTGTCGGTCGGTGCAGGTCCCGGCATCCGCTCGCTCGCCGCGACGAACCGACCGGAGGTGATCACCAAGATGCTCGAACTGCTCGCCGCGAGGCGCTTCGCGCCCGTCATCGAGCACGAGTACCCCTTCCGTGAGGCGGATGCCGCGCTCGCCCGCATCGAGGAGGGCCATGTCGCGGGCAAGCTCATCGTGCGGGTGGGCTGAACTCGCGCGCTCTGGCGGCGTCCAGGGGGCGGGTGACAGAATGGACGCTGGCGTGCCCGAGTCGCATCTTCCTCGCTACTGGGTCCCTGAGCTTGTCGAAGGGCCTAGTCGTACGGGTCGAAGGACCGCCGGGCCCCTGGACAGCGTCCGCCGCACCTGTCTCTCAAGGAGCACCATGTCGACGCCCGAGGCTGCCGTCACGTCCACCCGCACCGCGCATCACCGCCGCTATCTGATGTGCAAGCCGGAGTTCTTCACGGTGAACTACTCCATCAACCCGTGGATGGAGCCGGCCAAACCGACCGACACCGCGAAGGCCGTCGCGCAGTGGCAGAAGCTGTACGACCTGTACCTCGAGCTCGGCCACGAGGTCGAACTCATCGAGCCGCTCGCCGGCTACCCCGACATGGTCTACACGGCCAACGGCGGCTTCCTCATCGACGGCCGCGCCTACGTGCCGAAGTTCCGCTTCGTGGAGCGTCAGGGCGAGGCCCCGGCGTTCGCGGAGTGGTTCCGCGCAGCGGGCTACGACACGGTCATCCCCGAAGAGGTCAACGAGGGCGAGGGCGACTTCCTGCTCGTCGGCGACATCGTCCTCGCCGGCACCGGATTCCGCTCCACCGGAGACAGCCACCGCGAGGTCGGCGAGGTGTTCGGTCGCGAGGTCGTGTCGCTGAACCTGGTCGACCCGCGTTTCTATCACCTCGACACCGCGATCGCGGTGCTCGACCCGGTGCAGGGCGCCGAGAACGGCGGCCCCGAGCGCGCCAACATCGCCTACCTGCCCGGCGCCTTCGACGACGCCAGCCGCGCGATCCTCGAGGAGCGCTTCCCGGATGCGATCCTCGTCTCGGACGAGGACGGCTCGGTGTTCGGGCTGAACTCGGCGAGCGACGGATACAACGTGATCATCTCGCCGCGAGCGAAGGGGTTCGAAGCGCAGCTGCGCGAGCGAGGCTACAACCCGATCCTCATCGATCTGTCCGAGCTGCTGCTCGGCGGCGGCGGGATCAAGTGCTGCACCCTCGAACTGCGTGGTGCGAAATGACCGCGGTCGAGCCGGTCGTGGTCGAGTCCGTAGAGGGCGCTCCGACGGGCGCCGCGACCCAGGTCGAGCCGCACGTCGCGCACAACTACCACCCGCTGCCCGTCACGATCGCCCGCGGCGAGGGCGCGTGGGTGACCGACGTCGAAGGCAAGAGGTATCTCGATCTGCTCGCCGCATATTCGGCCGTGAACTTCGGCCACCGGCATCCGGCCCTCGTCGCCGCGCTCACCGAGCAGCTCGGCCGGGTCACGCTGACCAGCCGTGCCTTCATGAGCGACCGCCTCGAACCGTTCGCTGCCGCGCTGGCGACGCTGTGCGGCAAAGACATGGTCCTGCCGATGAACACGGGGGCCGAGGCCGTCGAGACCGGCATCAAGGTGGCCCGTGCGTGGGGCTACCGGGTCAAGGGAATCGCCGACGGACAGGCGCGCATCATCGTCGCGGCGGGTAATTTCCACGGCCGCACCACCACGATCGTGAGCTTCAGCGACGACGAGCAGGCGCGCGACGGATTCGGACCGTACACGCCGGGCTTCGACGTGGTCGCCTATGGAGACGCGGATGCCGTCGCCGCCGCGATCACGGATGACACCGCCGCCGTGCTGATCGAGCCGATCCAGGGCGAGGGCGGCGTGATCATCCCGCCGGATGGCTACCTGCGCCGCATCCGTGAGATCTGCGACGAGAAGAACGTGCTGTTCATCGCGGACGAGATCCAGTCGGGTCTCGGCCGTGTCGGCGAGACCTTCGCGTGCGATCGGGAAGGCGTCGTGCCCGATCTCTACCTGCTGGGCAAGGCCCTCGGCGGCGGCATCCTGCCGGTGTCGGCGGTCGTCGGGAACAGCGATGTGCTCGGAGTCATCCAGCCCGGCGAGCACGGCTCCACGTTCGGCGGCAACCCGCTCGCGGCCGCGGTGGGCCTGCGCGTGGTCGAGATGCTCGAGACGGGCGAGGTCCAGGAGCGCGCCCGCGCGCTCGGCGAGCACCTCGCGGCCTCGCTGGACGCGCTGATCGGCCATGGCGTCACCGCGGTCCGGATCGCGGGCCTCTGGGCCGGCGTCGACATCGATCCGGCGCTCGGAACCGGACGCGAGATCGCCGAGAAGCTGCTCGAGCGCGGAGTGCTCGTGAAGGACACGCACGGCCAGACGATCCGCATCGCACCGCCGATCGTGGTGCGCGCGACCGAACTCGACTGGGCGGTGGAGCAGCTGCGGCTCGTGCTGGGGCGCTGAGTCCAAGCGCGTCCAGGGCTCATCCGTCCGCTCGACGAGTGGCTCAGGCCGGCGGATCGTGGGGGTCGAGCGTCTTCAGGCTGTCCTCCTCGACCTCGTTGTCGGCGTCGAGCTGGCCCTCTGTGGTCGCGTCACCTCCGAGCGAGGTCCTGCGCTCGGGGTTCGCGTCGCCCTGGACGGCCCCGCCGGTTCCGCCGTCGGAGCTGTCGCCCTGGATTGCCCCACCGGTCGATTCGTCTCGGGCGCGGTCTTGTTCGGTATACCCGTCTGGAGCCGAATTGTGCTCGGGGATGCCTGCGGGATCGCCGCGATGCGTCGCGCCGTCGACATCGGGCGCTCCCTCTGCCGGATCCTCGGGGTGCGGTGTGCGTTCCATGTTCTCGTCCATGCGGCGACGGTACGCCTCCGGCACCGCTCGGGTGAGGGGGTTGACACCGTTCGGATCGCCATCGGAACGGTGACGGTAGTGTGTGCTCGGGGGTGTCATGACAGATCAGACGTGGCTGCTGAAGATCAGGAACGAGCCCGTGTGGAGGTCGCCCGGGAGCGGCCGCAGCGACATCCACTCGTTCGCCTGGGGCGTCTGGCCCTGGATGAACTGGGGACTGCCCCTGGTCGCCATCATCACGGTGGGCAACGGCGGCTGGGCCCTGCTGATGCTCCTGGTGATCTCGCCGGTCCTGGTCCCGGTGCTCGGTCTGCTCGGATCACTCCCGCGGTTCCTCCTTCGCAAGTCGGGGATCACGACCACGCCGGCTTCGATCACCGCATTGCTGTTCGTGCAGTGGTGGGCCTGGGTCGCGGCGATGATCACGCCACCGGGGGCGACCGACGGCAGCCCGATCCCCGCCGTCATGCAAGGGCTCTCGCCCGCCCCGATCTCGGGCGGCTTCCTGCAGGCGGTGATGCTCGGAGGCTCCGGGATCGCCGTCATGTGCTGGATCGCCGTTCTCGTCCTGGCGATCGTGCTGCGTACGAAGACGTCTCCGCCTGCCGCATCGAAGCGGGGGACGCTCATCGCATGGATCGCCGCCGTGATGCTCCCGGTGCTGTTCGTGGCGATGATCTGGCTCGGCGGGGCCGTGACCGCGCAGCAGCGCGATGCTGCGGGAGAGACCGTCGCAGAGGTGCAGGCGCTCGCCCTGAGCGTGCAGGCGGAGCGGGCCCTCGAACGGCACGAGCAGGCGCAGGGGCAGCTCTCGCTGGTGCGCGGGATGATCGCGGACGACGGCTGGGGGATCTCGCAGCGCGGCATCGACAGACGCACGAGCTTCACCGAAGCGGTCGACAGCTACGGCTTCGACCTGCGCTTCCATCACGAACCCCTGGCAGAGGGGCTCGTCGACGTGGAGGCGATCGAGGGCGAGCTCATCGGACAGGGGTGGATGAAGGATGAGAAGGGCGCCCTCGTCGACCCGCACGGGAACGTCGTCGAGATCTTCTCGAACGAGAACGGCCTCAGGGTGTCGCTGCTCTCTCCCTCGTGGTGGGGCGATTCCTGGGATATCTCCGACGAGCTCGGCTACGGTCTCGACGACGCGTTCGCCCGCACCTACGCATACGACGAGTGGCCCACACCCTGAGCCGCTGACACGACCTTCCGACGATCCAGCCCGGCTCAGTCCTTCTTCGCGGTGCGGATCGGTGTGGTGGCCGCGGCCTCGTCGCTGAACTCGACCGGGTCGACGACGTCGATCGGTCGCGTCTCGTCGATCGTCATCAGGAAGCGCCGGTTCTCGTCGCGGTGCAGGCGGCCGCTGGTGAGCATCCACATGACCCCGATCGCGCAGGCGACGAGTCCGGCCGCGCCGCCGAGCATGATCGCGGTGCGGGGGCCGAAGGCATCCGCCACCCATCCGGCGATGGGGGCGCCGACGGGCGTCGCCCCCATGATGACGGCCATGTACAGCGCGAGCACGCGCCCGCGCAGCGCCGGGTCGGTGGTCGTCTGCACATAGCCGTTCGCGGTGGTGAGCAGCGTGACGATCGTGAAGCCCGTGAACATCAGCGTGACGGCGTAGGCGGGGTACGTGGGCATGGATGCCGAGACGAACGCGAACACCCCGAACCCGCCGGCTGCGAGCACCACCACCCGCACGCGCGCTCGGTCACGGCGAGCGGCGAGCAGCGCTCCGGTGAGCGAGCCGATCGCGAGGATCGAGCTGAGCACCCCGTAGCCGTCGGCGCCGGCGCCGAACTCGAGGGCCATGGTCGATGCGAAGATCGGGAAGTTCATGCCGAACGCGCCGATGAGGAACACCGTCACGAACACCACCCGCAGGTCGCTGCGCGCCCAGACGTAACGGAATCCGGCGGCCAGTCCGCCGCGACTGCGGTTCTTCAGGCGCGGTGCCAGCTGACTGCGCCGCATGACGAGCAGCGCGACGAGCATCGCCAGGAAGGTGGCCGCGTTGGCGATGAACACCCAGCCCGACCCGATCGCGACGATCAGGAGGCCGCCGACGGCGGGGCCGATCATGCGGGCCATGTTGAAGGACGCGGAGTTCAGGGCGACCGCGTTCGAGGTGTCGCCGGTCGACACCACGTCGGAGACGAAGGCTTGGCGGGCCGGGGCGTCGAAAGCGTTCACGACGCCGAAGCCCGCGGCGAAGCAGAACATCATCGGCAGTGTCATCACGTCGATGAGCAGCAGCACGCCGACGGCCACCGCGAGGAGCAGAAGCAGGCTCTGCGTGACGAGCAGGATGCGACGGCGGTCGAACCGGTCGGCGGCCCAGCCGGTGAGGTTCACCAGGACCAGCGGAGGGCCGAACTGCAGAGCCATCGTGGCGCCCATCGCCGCGGCGTCGTTGTTCGTCAGTTCTGTGAGGACGACCCAGTCCTGGGCGGTCGACTGCATCCATCCGCCGATGTTCGACACCAGGGCCCCTGCGAACCAGATGCGGTAGTTGACGTTCGCGAACGACCGGAACATCGCGCTCATCGCTCGGCCAGCTTCCGCATCAGGGCGGCGGCGTCGCGCAGCGTCTGCACCTCGTCGGCGCCGAGCTCTAGTTCGCGCATCGCGTCGACGAGCAGCTCGTCGCGTCGCGTCATGGTCCGCTCGACGATGTCGATGCCGGCATCCGTGACGTCGACCTGCACGCGCCGGCGGTCCTCGTCGTCGGGGGTGCGGGTGACGAGCCCCTGCTCCTCGAGGCCGTTGATGAGGCTCGTCATCGACGGCGCCGTGACCCGCTCGCGCTCGGCGAGGGCAGTGATGGTGCGGCGGCCTTGCAGGCGCAGGGTCATCAGGACCGCGAGCTGCGCATCGCTCATCGCGTCGGCGACGCGGACGCATCGCAGGCGCCGGGCAAGCCGGAAGGTGGCCATGCGCAGGTCTGCGGCGGTGAGGGGGAGGAGGCCATCAGGTGCAGACATTACTTAGACAGTCTAAGTATCAATTCCCCCGCGGGGAAGAGCGGATGCCGGGCATACGCGCGACAATGGTGGGATGCCCCAGAACGTCGCCGTGGAGATCGCCGTGCAGGACCAGGCAGGCGTGCGCGTCGCCGGTGCTGTGGGAGCGGCGAGGGTCGAGCTCGCTCAGGCCCTGGCGCTCGGAGGCCTCACGCCCTCGCCCGCGACTCTCGAGCGGTGTCTCTCCGCCGCACGGGAGGCCGGCGTCGAGGTGCACGTGCTGGTGCGTCCGCGTGCCGGCGGATTCCACTACGACGCCGACGAGATCGCGGTGTCCGAGCTCGACGTGCGCCGAGCGGTCGACGCCGGAGCGCACGGCGTCGTCATCGGCGCCCTGGATGCGGCGGGTGCCCTCGACACCGACGCGATGGAGCGTCTGCGCGACGCCGCAGGCGCAGCATCCGTCACCCTGCACCGGGCGATCGACGTCTCCGTCGATCCGCTGGGCGCCCTCGAGGTCGCGCGCGCTCTCGGGCTGCGGCGGGTCCTCACATCGGGCGGCGCATCGGCCGCGATCGACGGAATCGACATGATCCGTCGGATGGTCTCGGCGGCAGCCGGCGAGATCGAGATCATGGCCGGCAGCGGAGTGGACGCGGCATCCGCTCGGCTCCTCGCCGACACCGGGGTCGACGCCCTGCACTTCTCGGCCAAGCGCATGGTCCGCGAAGTCGGCGGCGTGCGGATGGGGTCGGCGGCGGACGGAGTCGGCGGCTACGAGGTCACCGATCTCGAGACCGCCCGGGCCCTCGTCGCGACGCTCTCTGCGTGACACCCGAGCCGTGAGTATGGTGGGTGGGTGACGGAGACCAGAGAGTTCACGGATTCCCACGGCATCGCCATCGTCTACGACGTGCACCCGGCAGCGGGTGAGGCGCGAGGGGTCGTGCAGCTGCTGCACGGAGTCGGCGAGCACGCGGGCCGCTACGGTGCGGTGATCGCCGCCCTCACCGATGGCGGTTTCACCGTGTACGCCGACGATCATCGCGGTCACGGGCGCACGGGCATTCGTCAGCACAACGATCCGGCCAAGCTGGGTCGTCTCGGCAGGGGAGGCATCCGCGCGACCGAAGAGGCCATCTGGCAGCTCACCGGCATCATCCGCGCTGAGCAGCCCGACCTTCCGCTCGTGCTGCTCGGACACTCGTGGGGGTCGTTCCTCGCGCAGATGCTCGTGAACGACCACCCGGAGGCCTGGGACGCCGTGGTGCTCTCCGGCTCCGCTCTGCGCACGCCGACCTCGCTGAACGCCGCACCGCTCAACGCGCGGTGGAAGGGTCAGGACGCCACGGGTCTCGAGTGGCTCAGCCGCGACCCCGCCGTGTGGAAGGAGTTCGACGAGGATCCGCTGACGACCGATGTGCCGCTGCTGAAGCTGTTCGGACCGATCGAGGCCGCCCGGCTGTACGGACGGCCTCGCAAAGACCTGGGGCGCGACATCCCGATGCTGCTCATGGTCGGCAGGGACGACCCGGTCGGTGGACCCCGCAGCGTGCACAAGCTCGCCGACGAGTACCGCACGCGGTCGGGCCTCACCGATGTCACGACCCTCGTCTACCCCGATGCACGTCACGAGATCTTCCAGGAGCTGCAGCAGGCGGAGGTGCGCGCCGATCTGCTCGCATGGCTCGACGCGCGCATTCCCCGACGCTGAAACATTTCGTCCAGAGTCCCGGCATTACGCCGGGTGATCCTCCATGACGGCACCCGCACCGCAGCGCTTCCTCTCGCCATAGATTCGCGGCGAGAGGAAGGTGCTGATGAGCTTCGAGGACGAGTGGCGCGAGTGGCACCGGATGCGCGAGAGCTACGCGGGAGCGGAGTACGGCCCCGCCGCGCTGGAGTCGACGAACTGGCTCATCACGGAGCCGGCGGCTGTCGAGGGGGTGCCCGGGCTCTGGGCGCTCACGGGCGACGGCGGAATCCGCGGCAGCGAGCTCGGCACCTCGGGATCGATCGTGACGCTCCGCGGCGGCGAGACGATCAGATTCGGGCGCCGCGAGTTGCGGGTGTTCGATCGGAACGGCGCGGTGGCTCTGCGGGTGTTCAATCCGCGGCGCCCTCAGCGCGAGCGGTTCAGCGCGATCGACGCGTATCCGCCGAGGAAGGGCTGGCGTCTCCCCGCCGTGTTCGAGTCGACACCCGGCGAGCACATCACGGTCACGGCCGTCGACGGGCAGCAGCATGAATCCGCGGTCGCCGGGCGCCTGAGGTTCGAACTCGACGGCATCCCGCGGACTCTCACCGTGACACGCAACGCGCATGGCGACCTCACTGCGGTCTTCGCCGACGGGACCAACGGCATCGAGACCTACCGGTTCCGGTTCCTCGTCGTCGAGGAGCCGGCGGACGACGGCAGCGCGTGGATCGACTTCAACCGCGCCTATCTGCCCCCGTGCGCCTTCTCGGACCAGTTCCTCTGCCCCCTCCCGCTCGACGAGAACACCTACACGTCCTCGATCAGGGCGGGGGAGCGGGCGGTGATCCTCGGCCGCTGACCTCGGCCGCGCCTTAAGCTGGAACCGTGCACGGTGAATTCAAGGTCCCTGGTGGAAAGCTCGTCGTCGTAGACCTCGAGGTGGTCGACGGCAAGCTCGCTGACTTCCGCCTCGCCGGCGATTTCTTCCTCGAGCCCGACACGGCCCTCGACGACATCAACGCGGCGGTGAACGGGCTCCCCGAGGAGACGGATGCGACAGCCATCGCAGCCGCGGTCCGTTCGGCTCTGCCCGAGGGCGCGCAGCTGCTGGGGTTCACTCCGGAGGCCGTCGGCACCGCGGTCCGCCGAGCCTTGGTCACGGCTCCCGGCTGGCGGGACTTCGACTGGGAGATCGTGCACGAGAAGGCGGTCTCGCCTCGCATGAACCTCGCGCTCGACGAGGTGCTCACCTCGCGCGTCGGAGAGGGCCGCCGCCGCCCGACCCTGCGCATCTGGGAATGGGACCAGTCGGCCGTCGTGATCGGCTCCTTCCAGTCCTACCGCAACGAGGTCGACCCCGAGGGCGCGGCCAGCCACGGCTTCGACGTCGTGCGACGCATCTCTGGCGGAGGAGCGATGCTGATGGCCGCCGGGCAGATCATCACCTACTCGCTGTACGTTCCGGCATCTCTCGTGGCAGGGATGACCTTCGCCGATTCCTACGCGTTCCTCGACGACTGGGTGCTGCAGGCGCTGCGCTCGCTCGGCATCGACGCCGTGTATCAGCCGCTCAACGACATCGCGTCGTCGAGCGGCAAGATCGGCGGCGCCGCACAGAAGCGTCTCGCGAACGGCGGCGTGCTGCACCACGCGACGCTGTCGTACGACATCGACGGCCAGACGATGACCGAGGTGCTGCGGATCGGACGGGAGAAGCTCAGCGACAAGGGCACGGCTTCCGCAGCGAAGAGGGTCGACCCGCTCCGCAGTCAGACCGGACTCTCCCGTGCGGAGATCATCGACCGGTTCATCGACACGTTCCGCTCGCTGACCTCGGCTGAAGACGGCACGATCTCGGCCGAGGAGTACGCCGATGCGGAAGCCCTCGTCGAGTCGAAGTTCGCCACAGACGCGTGGCTGCACCGTGTTCCCTAGCTGCACAGCGTCCCCTGAGCGCAGAGCTTCGTGAGCGGGGACGCCGAGCGCGGCGCGGTCACGATCATCGAGGGCGACAACCTCTCGGTCGCGGCAGCCCTGCCCGCCGAGTCGTTCACGCTGATCTACCTCGACCCGCCCTTCAACACGGGCCGCGCGCGCGAACGACAGGTCGTCACCGCACGGCGGATGGCCGCGGACGATGAGGCGGATGCCGACATCGAGCCGGCTGCGGACCCTGCTCAGGGGGAGGTCCGTCACGGTTTCCACGGCCACCGGTACGAACGCGTGCGCGGAATGCTTCGCACCTACGACGACCGCTTCGACGACTACGGCGACTTCCTGATGCCCCGTCTCGAGGAGGCCTGGCGGCTGCTCGCCGACGACGGCACGCTGTACCTGCACCTCGACTATCGCGAGGCGCACTACGCCAAGGTCATGCTCGACGCGGTGTTCGGCCGCGACTCGTTCCTGAACGAGCTGATCTGGGCGTACGACTACGGAGCGAAGTCGCGCCGCCGCTGGCCGACCAAGCACGACACGATTCTCGTGTACGTCAAGAACCCGCGGACGTACGTGTTCAACTCCGACGACGTCGATCGGGAGCCGTACATGGCCCCGGGACTCGTCACGCCCGAGAAGGCGGCACGCGGCAAGCTGCCCACCGACGTATGGTGGCACACGATCGTCCCGACCACTGGGCGGGAGAAGACGGGCTACCCGACGCAGAAGCCCGAGGGGATCCTGCGCCGGATAGTCGCGGCATCGAGCCGCCCCGGCGATCGCGTCCTCGACCTGTTCGCGGGCTCTGGCACCGCGGGCGCCGTCGCGTCGGCTCTCGGGCGCGACGCCGTGCTCGTCGACGACAACCCCGAGGCGGTGCGCGTCATGAAGGCGCGGATGCCGCACGCGGAGGTCACGCGGGTCGACAACTGACCCGGTCCCGCAACGGGGCGATCAGGACTCGGTGGCGGAGGTGTCGCGCGTGAACCGCGTCGCGACGTCAGCGATGACAGGGCGTGCCATGAGCGCGAGGAGGACGACTGCGGCCCACAGGAGCATCAGCACGACGAGTTCGGAGAACGCGATGGTCAGGAAGGCGCTGATCACCACGAGCGACAGGACGCCGAGCGAGAAACCGAAGCGCGGCAGGATCTGCGCGAGCGCGATCCGTGCGGCGTCGCGAGTGCGAAAACGGAACGTGGCGGTGAGCACGGCCATGTGTCCGCACCAGATCAGGGCGATCACTGCGAGAAGGAGGATGGCCGGGCGGAGGGCCGCCCCGCCATCCACGGCGCCGAGATGGGTGAGGTTGACGGTCAGCACAGCGAGGATCAATGCCGCCGGGAGCGCCCACCGCAGCGTGGCCACGAGGTCACGCCGGTAGGCGCGGAAGAAGTGCCGCCCCGGTGCCAGGTCGGGGTCGGCGGCTGCCGCGCGGGTCGCGGCGACACCCGCGACGAGGGCAGGGGCGACCGGCACCAGCGCCAAGACGAACAGCGGCAGATTCGACGGGTCGCGACCGAGGAGCAGGACGGCGAGGCTCGTGGGGAGCGTCGCGAGAAGCAGCTGCGCCTCCAGCACCAGCATCCGATAGATCACCACTGAGCCGCGCGAGAGCGGACCGCGTCCGATCTCGTCGACGGCCTCGTTCTTCTTCTCGCTCATGCGTCTCTCCTGTCGCTGCGGGCGAGACCTCGCAGATGTCATGATCCCGACCGCGAACATGACATCTGCGAAGCCCCGGCTACTTCGTGCGCGCGAGCGCGGTGTTGAAGGTGTCGATGAGCTGGGTGGACCCGAGCCCCTCGATCTCGGCGACGTAGGCGTCCCAGTCGGAGTCGATCGAGCGCTGACCCGTGATGAAGGCGGCCGTCGCAGCGTGCACGGCATCCGTGAGCTGCGTCTGCAGCAGCGAGGTCTGCTCGAGTTCGATCTCGTCGAGCAGCGGTGCAGGCGGTACCGGCAGCTGCTTCTTCGACTCCAGCTGCTTCTCGGTCCACGCGGCGACCTCGTCGGTCATGAGCGAGAGCAGGAGCTCTTTCGATGATCCGTTCGCGGGCAGGAACACGCCGTTGCTGTAGCCGTAGTCGGCGTTCAGCTTCTTCGGCGCACCCGCGTTCACGGCGCTCCAGCCGATGTCGTCCATGAGGGTTCGGGTGCCATCGGCGTCCTTCGTGAAGGTCTCTCCTTCGACGCCCCACTGGGCGAACTCGATCCCCTCGTCGGAGTAGTACAGCCAGTCGATGAACTGCAGCAGCGCCTTGAAGTACGGCTTGTCCGCCGCCTCGCTGCTGATCATCAAACCGGAGGTGAAGCGGCCGCTCGGGAGGTTGGAGCCCGCAGGGCCCCCGGGGATCGAGATCAGGCGGATCGGAACGTCGGGCTGACCGGCATCCGCGAACTTCGTCCGGTACTCGGAGAGCGTCTGGGTGTTGCTGCCGATCGCGGCCGACTGGCCGGAGATGAACTTCTGCGTGGCCTGGTCGTCGCTCTGCGTGATCTCCGGGTCCAGGACGCCGTCGGCCACGAGGTCCGCGACATCGGAGATCAGTTCACGGTACTCGTCCGTCGTGCCGGTGAAGACGTACTCGTCCGAATCCTCGTCGTACCAGGTGTTGTTGTACTGCCACCCGGCTGCCGTGCCGTAGTTGGGCGCCATCACGTTGAGCAGCGAACCGAGCGGGGTCGCGTCGGTCCATCGATCCGACATCGCGTAGCTGAGCTCGGGGTTCGCCTCCTGCACCTTCACGAGCTGCTCGGCGAACTCCTCCCAGGTCTCGGGATCCTCGGTGATCCCCGCCTTCTCCCACAGGTCCTCGCGGATCGCGATGCTGTACTCGACGTTCGGCGTCTCACGGAGCCCGGGCAGCAGGTAGATCTTGCCGTCGGCCTGGCGGCGGTTGTCGAGCTCGTCCTGGAGATCCCACTCGGAGACCTTCTCCTGGAAGTTCGGCATGTAGTCGAGGTAGTCCGACACGGGGAGGATCGCGCCGCCCGAGACGAACTTGGTCTCTGTTCCCGAATACGACACCGAGATGATGTCAGATGCGTCGCCGCTGCCGATCAGCAGCGACTTCTTCTGATCGAAGTCCGACATCGGGATGTCGGTGCGCGAGAACGTCACGTTGTGGTCGGCGTCGAGGTGCTGGAAGACGGACCAGTCGTCCTTCACCGGGTACCCGGGGTGGTCGCGGTACATGAGTGAGAACTCGACGGGCTCGGTGGCCTTGAAGGTCGTTCCGGCCTCGAAGTCGTCCATGGCGCCGACGGACTGCTCGGCGCCGATCGTGACGCCGCCGTCCTCCGCCGTCTCGTCGACGGGTGCCGAGGTGCACGCCGTCAGCGCGACGGCGAAGGTCACGATGCCTGCGACGCCCGCCAGGCGTCGGCGAGTGATGATCATGGTGTGTCTCCTTTGGGTGAACGTCGTCGTTCGACGCGGATGGGGAAGTCAGCCCTTGACCGACCCGAGCATGACGCCCGAGACGAAGTAGCGCTGGATGAAGGGGTAGAAGCAGATGATCGGGAGCACGGTGAGCAGCATCGTGACGGCCTGGATGTTGGAGGCGATCTGCACCGCCTCGCCGCCGCCCGTGATCTCGGAGGTGCCGGTGGCCGCGGCGATCAGGTTGCGCAGGTAGATCGTCACGGGGAAGAGCGATTTGTCGTCCATGAAGAGGAAGGCGTTGAACCACGAGTTCCACTGGCTGACCGCATAGAACAGAGTCATGGTCGCGAGGACGGCCTTCGACAGGGGAAGAACGATGCGGAAGAAGATGCCGTAGGTGGAGAGTCCGTCGATCGCGGCGGCCTCTTCGAGCTCGGTCGGGAAGCTCTCGAAGAACGACTTCATCACTAACAGGTTGAACACGCTCAGCGCGCCGGGGACGACCACCGCCCAGATGCTGTTTCGCCAGCCCAGGGTGTTCGCGATCAGGATGTAGTTCGGGATGAGTCCTCCGCCGAAGAACATCGTGAAGACCGCGATGCCGATGAAGAACGTACGGCCCTTGAGGTGCGGCTTGCTGAGCGCGTAGGCGTAGGTGGTGGTGATGACCATCGCGATGATCGTGCCGACCACGGTGTACAGGAACGTGTTGCCGTAGTTCGTCCAGAACAGTCCGTCGCCCATCACCGCACGGAACGTGTCGATGTTGAAGCCGCGCGGGATCAGGTTCACCTCGCCGGCGGCGATGTAGCCCTCAGACGAGAACGCCTTGGCCACCAGGTTCACGAACGGGTAGAGGGTGACGATGCAGATCAGCACGAGCACGATCGCGTTGACGACGCGGAAGGTGCGATAGCCGAGCGACTCTCGGATGACGCCGGTCTCCCGGCGCACATGGGCGATGTCGGGCTTGGAGGGCAGAGCTTCGGTCACCATAGCGAGGTTCCAACCAGTCGACGGGAGATGAGGTTCGCGAAGAGCACGAGCACCAGGCCGATCAGGGCCTCGAACAGTCCGATCGCGGTTCCGTAGGAGAACTGCGCGGATTGGATGCCGACGCGGTAGAGATAGGTGGAGATGACGTCGGCCGTGGAGTAGATCAGCGGATTCTGCAGCAGCAGGACCTTCTCGAAGCCGACCGACATGAACGATCCGATGTTCAGGATCAGGAGCACCATCATGGTCGGGCGGATGCCGGGGAGCGTGATGTGCCAGGTCTGCTGCCAGCGGTTCGCGCCGTCGATGCGTGCGGCCTCGTACAGCTGGTCGTCGATCGTGGTGAGCGCAGCCAGGTAGAGGATCGTGCCCCACCCGACCGTCTGCCAGGCTTCTGAAGACACGTAGATCGACCGGAACCATTCCGGCCGCTGCATGAACGGCACGGGGTCCGCGCCGAACGCCTCGACCATCTGGTTGACCGTGCCGTTGAGCGAGGTCAGCTGCAGCACGAGCCCCGCGACGATCACGATCGACATGAAGTGCGGCAGGTACGAGATCGTCTGGACGAGACGCTTGAACCGGCGCGAGCGCAGCTCGTTCAGCATGAGCGCGAGCACGATCGGAAGCGGGAAGCAGATCAGCAGGGTGAGGCCGCCGAGGATCACGGTGTTCCAGAACACCGTCCAGAACTGCTGGTTCGAGATGAACGCCTGGAAGTAGTAGAACCCCACCCACTCGTCGCCGAAGATCGACCCGCCGGGCCGGAACCTGCGGAACGCGATGATGTTCCCGAGCATCGGGACGTAGCGGAAGATCAACAGGAACAGGATCGGCACGATCAGGAACGTGTAGATCCGCCAGTCCTTGGTCAGCGCGCGACGCCAGGACTGCCGGGCCCGCGGCGTCCGGTCGCGCCGGAACGCGCGACGACGGGGCCGCGCGGTCGTGATCACCCGCGTCTCGCTGCCGGGCTGCGCGGAGCCGGTGAGCGACAGCGGCGCTTCGACGATCTCGGGCATTCAGGTCCACCTCCTCGTGGTTCTGAGAATGGACGGCGCGTGCGCGCCGCCGGGGGTCAGGGTGCGAGCACCTCGGCTGACGTCTGGGCCTGCAGGCTCAGCTCCGCCGCCTTGAAGGCGTGCGCCTGGGTCATCGCGTTCTCGGTGCCGTCGAGGCAGTCGCGGATCAACTGCCCGAAGTAGGGGAAGCCGGTCATCCCGTTCGCGTCGAACCGGTACTGTCCCTCCTGGTTCACGAGCAGCACCTGCCCGCCGCCGTTCTCGGTCGTGATGTCGATGTACTTGCGCAGCTCGATGTACCCGTCGGTGCCGAGGATGATCGTGCGTCCGTCGCCGAACACACCCAGCCCCTCAGGGGTGAACCAGTCCACTCTCACGTACCCGGAGGCTCCGTTGTCGAGCACGACGTGCGCATCGCCGAAGTCCTGCAGACCCGGAGTGTCGGGGTGCGCGTAGTTCGCGACCGTCGAGCTGACGATGCGGCCGTCCGTGGCCCCCGTGTAGAACAGGATCTGGTCGAAGTTGTGGCTGCCGATGTCGCACAGGATGCCGCCGTACTGCGCAGGGTCGTAGAACCAGCCCGGGCGACCGCCGCCGATGCGGTGCGGGCCGAACGAGACGACCTGCAGCACTCGGCCGATCGCGCCGCGCTCGATCAACTGACCCGCGAGGATCGACGACTCGGTGTGGAGGCGCTCGCCGTAGTACACGGCGTACTTGCGTCCGGTGCGGGCCGTCGCCTCGCGCGCGGCCGCGAGCTGCTCGAAACTCGTCAGAGGAGCCTTGTCGACGAACGCGTCCTTGCCGGCCTCTATCGCTCGCAGTGCCACGGCGGCCCGCTCGGAGGGGATCGCGGCGGTGGCTACGAGCCGCACCTCCGGGTCGTCGAGGATCTGCTGCTCCGAGGAGGCGACGCGGGCGGTCGGATAGCGCTTCGCGAACGAGGCGGCCTTGTCGGCATCCGCATCGAACACCCACTTCGCGGTCGCCCCAGCGCCGATCAGACCGTCGGCCATGCCGTAGATGTGGCCGTGGTCGAGACCCACCGCGGCGAAGCTGAACTCGCCTGGCGCCGCCGCAGGCTCGGGCAGCGGATCGAAGGTGTAGGGGTGGTTCACTTCTGGGTCTCCTGATCGGTCATGTCGTACGTGCGGAGTCGTCCGCACATTCCGAATCCGCGTTCGCCGGCTGAGGGCACGGCCTGCTGCACTCTGGCTTCGTCGAGATGGGTCACGTCGCCCTCGGCCACGGCGCGGGCGAGGGCGAGGGACTGCTCGGCCTGTGCGAGAGGGCGCTCGCGGATGAGCTCGCCCCATTCGGACGCACGGTCGCGCACGAGCGCCCCCGCCGCAGCCCTGAACGCCTCGAGGGGCGCCTGATCGCCCGCCAGCATCGCGTCGCGCAGAGCCTCGAAGCCCGACACGGCGAGGTCGCGACGTCGCCTCGCGCGCTCCGCACGTCCCTCGGCGTCGCCGAGAGCCGCCGCCCGAGCGTAGGCCTCGGCATCCGCCACGACGGCTGCGGGGAACGTCATGACGGCGTCTCCCGCTTCCGGCAGACCGGCGTTGCTCATCAGCACGACGACCTTGAGCTCGTCGTGGTTCACGGCGCGGTGGATGGTGCCGGGCGTGAACCACACCACGGCTCCGGCCGAGAGCGGGGTCTCCTGGAACCCGTCGCCGTCGATGGTCTGGAGCGCCCCGGTGCCGGACACGACGACGTACGCCTCGGTCGAGACGAGGTGCATGTGGGGGCTGCCGCCGCACACGCCGTCGGGGGCGGCGTCGCGATAAACGTCGAGGTGCGACAGCGAGGTGCCGCCGGGGAACGAGGAGACGCTCATGGCGCCACGGCCTCGGCGAGCGAGAGCTGCTCCTGGTTGAGCCGCGGGGCATGAGCGACGAGATGCCCGGCGCGGTAATAGGGATCGTCAGGAGAAAGCGGCAGCGACACCAGCTGGTGCTCGATGCCCGCCTTGTAGATGGCCGTCACGACCTCGATCGCGTTGCGGCCGTCGTGTCCGTCGGCGATCGGCGGCCGGCCCTCGCGGATCGCCGCGAGCACGTCGCCGATCTGCCCCGTGTGACCGGTGTGCGCGAGCGGCTCCCTGGCCACGGCGATCTCCTCGATCGCGGCGACGCGATCGGGGTCCCCGCCTTGGGCGGGGAAGCCTGCGGCATCCGATCGCTCTGCGACCACCTTCCACGGCTGCGAGACGCGAGCGTGCTCGCCCTGGATCACGATCTCCTGCTCCTGGCCGTGATGCACGACCGAGCTCGTGAGCTGCGCCAGACCGCGCTCGTACCGGAGCACGGCGACCGAGAGATCTTCGACCTCGCTGTTGTCGTGCTGCGCGTTCGCGAGCATCGCTGCGATCTCGCTCGGGCGGCCGAGCAGCCACAGGAGCAGGTCGATGTGATGGATGGCGTGATTCAGGGTGCAGCCGCCGCCCTCCTTCTCCCACGTTCCGCGCCACCACAGGTCGTAGTAAGGCAGGCCGCGCCACCAGGCGGAGTCGACGCGCACGTGCGAGATGCCCCCGAGCAGGTCGGAGTCGAAGACGGCCTTGAGCGTGGCGAGATCGTCGCGGAAGCGGTTCTGCGCGACGACCGAGAGCAGCGCGCCCGAGCGCCGCTGCGCGGCGAGCACGGCGTCGCACTCTTCGAGCGAGGGCGCCATGGGCTTCTCTACGAGCACGTGGATGCCGGCGTCGAGAGCGGCGATCGAGAGAGCCGCGTGGGTCGAGGGGGGCGTGGCGATGCTCACGAGATCGAGACGGGCTTCGGCGATCATCTGCAGCGGATCGTCGTAGCCGACCGCTCCGGAGAGCCCCGACTCCTCGGCCTTCTGCGCGGCCTTCCCTGGCATGACGTCTGCCAGCGCCACGACCTCGCACTCCTCTCCGAAGGCGAGATAGCCGCCGATGTGGGCGTTGGCGATCGACCCGGTGCCGATGATTCCGATTCTGAGCATTGCGTCCTCGTTGAGCTGGTGCTTTCAATACGTAGTAGTAGTACGTATTGACCTAGTATGGTCAGAAGCAGTCGATCCGTCAACGATCAATGTGGACGAACTGCGCAGAAACGGGGAAGCATGCAGAAGCGGCCGACCAGTCGAGACGTCGCCCGGCTGGCCGGGGTGTCGCAATCGACGGTCTCGTTCGTCTACACGGGTCGTGACGGCGTCGCCCCGGCGACGCGCGAGCGGGTTCTGCAGGCGGCGTCCGAGCTGAACTATCGGCCTAACCTGGCCGCGCGTGCCATGCGCACGCAGCGCACGGGGCGCCTCGCCGTCGTCTTCCCGGTGAGTGCGCCGAACCCGCTCAGCATGCTGCGCGGGGCGACGCTCGCCGCGGAGAAGGCCGGGTACGTCCTCGAGATCCTGAGCCTTCCCGACAATCGTGACGAACGGGCCGAGCGCGTCGAGGAGCTCATCGACGGCGGACAGTACGAGGGGTTCCTGTCGTTCACGCCGTTGCCGCAGCGCATCCTCAATCTTTCCCGCGAGGCTGGGCCCGTGGTGCTCTGGGCCTCGGCGTTCGACGACGAGATGCATGCCACCGGAGTGTTCACCGAGGCGCAGCCGATCGTCGTCATGATGGAGCGTCTGGTCGAACTGGGTCACCGGCGCTTCCTCCACATCACGGGTCCGCTCGATTTCCCTTCGGCCGTGGCCCGCCGCGACGCCTATCTCGCGACAGTGGAACGGCTCGGTCTCGACTCGATCGCCGTGATCGAGGGTGACTGGACCAGCGAGGTCGGACTCGAGGTCGTGCGGAGCCTGCCCGAGAAGACCGCGCCCTTCGCGCTGATCGCCCCGAACGACAGCGTCGCGATCGGAGCGATGCGGGCGGCGAGGCTGCGCGGGTGGTCGATGCCGGGAGACATGAGCGTCACCGGTTGGGACGACATCGGCACCAGCGCCTTCCTCGTGCCCTCGCTCACGAGCGTCGTGCAGGATCGCGCGCTGGTCGGCGAGCACTCGATGCGTCGGCTGATCGCCGCCGTGCGCGGTGAGGAGGAGCCCGAGAAGCCCGGGGAGGTCCACCGCGTCGTGTGGCGCGAGTCCATCGGGGCGCCGTCGTCCTGAGAGCGGCCTTTCTCCGGCGCGGTCACGGCCGCAGGAGGGCGACGAACTGCTCGATGTCCGCCGCCATGTCCACGCTCGGGTCGAGCATCCAGGCAGATTGCAGTCCGTCGGCGAGCGCGTGCACGGCGCGGATGATCCACGCCGGATCGAGATCGCTGCGAACGGTTCCTTCGGCCTGCGCGGCCACGATGCCGGCGACCGACGCGCCCTCGACGGTCGCGGTGCGCTCCCGGAAATACGCGTGCGCCGGATGCTCGGGGTCGCCGGCTTCGGCGGCGAGCTGGGCGTAGAGCTGCACGAGGCCGGGCACCGAGGCGTTGTGCCGCATGACGTCGAGGAGCGCCGTCACGGGGTCGGCTGCGGCATCGGCGTAGACGCGGGCGTCACGCTCGTCTCGCGCGCGGAGGATTGCCACGAAGAGCTCCTCCTTCGTGCCGAAGTAGTGCAGGAGGCCGGCGGGGCTCAGGCCTGCGGCATCCGCGATCTCGCGCACCGAGGCCTTGCGGTATCCGTGCTCGGCGACGACTGCGAGCGCCGCGTCGAGGATCTCCTCGCGCTTGATGACGCCCTTCGCGTACGCCCCCCGAGTTGCCATGACTTCACTGTAACGGCCGCATCTCGAAAACCGAACAAAGTTCGTGAATGGCTTGCGGGCTCCGCGTTCGATCTGTCACCATGGCTCCAATCCCAAACGATGTTTGGGATTGGCCCCGTCCCGCTCAATGAGGAGCTCCGATGTCCGTACTCGATCCCGCATCCGAAATCGCGCCAACCGGCACCATCCGTTCCGTCGCCCCCGCCGCGGGCGAACCCGCTGCCAGCCCGCCAGCGAACCGGCGTCTGCTGCCCAGCCTGCTCGTCGCCTCTCTCACGCTCTTCGCCACGTACGGCGGTCTGATCGCGATCCTCCTGCCGAGTCAGATCCTCCTCATCGACGAGGCAGGCAAAGTCGGCAACCTTGCGGTCGTCACCACGATCTCGTTCGTCTTCACGCTGTTCGCGCAGCCCATCGTCGGCGCACTCAGCGATCGGACCCGCTCCCGTTTCGGACGCCGCGCACCGTGGATGGTGCTGGGTGCGATCGTCGGCGGCATCTTCCTGTTCGGGCTCGGCTCGCTCACCGAGATCGTGTGGATCGCCGTGTTCTGGACGATCATCCAGGTCGCCCTCAACTTCTTCCAGGCGCCGCTCACCGCGATCACCGCTGACCGGTTCCCGCGATCGAAGCGCGGCGGAGCGAGCGCCATGATCGGCCTCGGCACGCAGCTGGGCATGACGGTCGGCATCATGCTCGCGGGCGCCTTCGCGGCACAGGTCGGCATCGGCTATTCGGCGTTCGGCGCGGCCGTCATCGTCGTGTCGCTCCTGTTCGCGCTGGTCAACCGCGACTGGTCGTCGAAGGAGGCAGCCGTCGAGCCGTTCCGCTGGGGTGCGTTCTTCAGGGGCTTCTGGATCAGCCCTCGGCGCCACCCCGACTTCGCGTGGGCGTTCACCGCGCGGTTCCTCCTGATCCTCGGATACTTCGTCGTCAGCGCCTTCCAGCTCTACATGCTCACCGACTACATCGGCCTCGAGCTCGCCGAGGCTCAGGGAGCGGTCGTCACCCTCACGCTCGTCGCGTTCGTCCCCACCCTGATCGCGATCGCGCTCTCCGGCTGGTGGAGCGACAGGGTCGGCAGGCGCAAGGTCTTCATCTACGCGGCATCCGTCGTGATGATCGCGGGGCTGGCGATGCCGCTGATCCAGCCGAACATGACCGGCATGATCCTGATGGCGATCGTCAACGGCGTGGGCTTCGGGCTGTACATGTCGGTGGACGCCGCGCTGATGACCGAGGTCCTCCCGAACGAGGGCGTGTCGGCTGGCAAGGATCTCGGCATCCTCAACGTCGCGACCAACGTCCCGCAGGCGCTGAGCCCCGCCATCGGCGGCGTGATCATCACCTCGCTCGGCGGATATCCGATGCTGTTCGTCTTCGCGATCGTGTTCGTGATCCTCGCCGCCATCGCCACCGCACCGATCAAGGGAGTCCGCTGATGACCGAGAATGCACTCATGACCGAATACATCGAGGTCGAGACGGCCGCGGGCCGGGTACGCGGATGCTGGCGCCCCACCACGGGTGGTCGAGGCAATGCCCGATCGGCCGCTTTCCTGGGGATCCCGTTCGCCGAAGCCCCCGTCGGCGACCTGCGCTTTCGGGCGCCCGTGCCGAAGGAGCCGTGGGAGGGCACGCTCGACGCTCTGTCCTTCGCGCCGACCGCGCAACGAGGAGACCCCGGGGTGACCTTGATCCCCGAGCCGTCGGTGCCGGGGGAGTCCACGCTCAACGTGAACGTGTTCACGCCGTCTCTCGACGGCGCCCTGCCGGTGCTCGTCTGGATCCACGGCGGCGGGTACTTCGCCGGCTCTCCGGCGAGCCCCTGGTACGACGGGCGCAACTTCAACCGCGACGGCGTCGTGACGGTGTCGATCTCGTACCGGCTCGGCTTCGACGGCTTCGGCTGGATCGAGGGCGCGCCCTCGAATCGCGGTGTGCGCGACTGGCTGCTCGCGCTCGAGTGGGTGCAGCAGAACATCGCCGCCTTCGGTGGAGACCCGGGCCGCGTGACCATCGCGGGTCAATCCGCGGGTGGTGGCGCTGTACTCACCCTGCTCGGCATGGAGAGGGCGCAGCACCTGTTCCACGGTGTCTACGCGATCTCGGGTGCGCTCGCCGACGTCTCTGCGCTGCATTCGGAGGCGTTCGGCCGGGCTCTCGCGATCGCCGCCGGAGTCGAGCCGACGATCTCGGGCTTCTCCGCGCTCGGCGAGGAGCGCGTGCTCGAGCTGCAGAAGCGGGCGACCGAGCTCGGCCCGAAATCGCTCAACTCGATCGTGGACAACGGTCTGCCGCTGGGCCCGTCGGTCGACGGCGACCTGCTGCCGCGGCCGACCCTCGAGTCTCTCGCCGCGGGAGTCGGCGCCGAAAAGCCGCTCGTGCTCGGGTCGACCGACGACGAGTTCACGATGGCGATGACGGGTGCTGCGAAGGCGTTGCGCTGGGTGCCCCAGGCGCTGCTGCTGAACAGGCTCGGCGTGCCGAAGACGATTCGGCGCGACTACCTCGGCGCGAACGCTGATGTGGTCGCGCTCGGCAAGGCCCGTCTGGCCGGGCGCGTGCTCACCGACCGGATGTTCCGTACGGCAGTGTTAGACGTCGCCGCTGCTCGAGGCGACGCACCCACCTGGGTGTACCGGTTCTCGTGGCCCTCGGGGCACTTCGGCTTCGCCGAGCACTGCCTCGACGTGCCCTTCTTCTTCGACTGCCTCGACGGGCCCGCGATGGAGCCGCTGGCCGGGCCGAATCCGCCGCAGGAGCTCGCCGATGAGCTGCACGCGGCCGCGGTCTCGCTGGTCGTCGACGGTGATCCCGGATGGCCGGCGCATCACGGCGATGCGGGGACCGTTCGGGTGTGGGACATGCCTGTGCGCGACGTCGCCGACGGGTACTCCTCGGTGAAGGCGCTGCGGTCTCTCAGCTCGTGACGGCGGCTGCGCGCGGGTTCCGGTCGCAGTTCGTGTCGTCTCGGTCGGGTCCTCTCCCGTTCCGGGTGCAGTTGGCGTCGCTCAGGCTCGCGACAAGCGGCACGAAGTGCACCCGGAACGCGAGCTTCGGATGCCGTCGCGGCATGAACTGCGACTGGAGCGGGAGGCGCGTGCCTGGTGGGGTCAGCTCACGCGGTAGGCGCGGTAGCGCACGGCATCCGTCTGTCGCTGCGCGGAGGCGAGGAACAGGCTCCGCTGCAGATGCGCGAGACCGGGGGCGGCCGTCTCGATCGTCACGGTCGTGCGGAAGCAGTATTCGTTCGGATCGACGTCCTCTCCGCGCCCGAGGCGCGCGAGGACGTCGGGGCTTCCAGTGCGCAGCCCTTGGGCATGCAGCAGCAGGAAGTCGCCGTCGGTCGTCCGTGCGGTGTAGCGGCCGTTGATCTCGATCGTGCCGTCGGGGCGAACGACCTGCCAGTCGGCGCCGCCCGGTGCGATCACGGCGTCGACGGCGCCGCTCACCCGTCCGCCGACGATCGGCACGACGCGGCGATGCCCGGCGCTGGTGTCGAGGTGATCCTCCAGCGGGCCGAGCTCGACGACGACGTCGAAGGCCGGCTCGAGCACGGGAACGGGCAGGTTCATGGTGTCTCCGTCGAAGTGGGAGTGGACGCCGAGTCATCCGCTCCCGTGAGAACGGCGCACAGGCGCTCTAGGGCGGGGAGAGCTTCGCTGAGCGCGGAACGCTCGGCGTCCCCGAGGCGAGAGACCGCCTCGGCGACGAGGCGGGAGCTGGACGAGTCGAATCGCTCGAACAGATCGAGAGCACGCGGCGAGGCGGTGACGAGGACGCGGCGTCCGTCGGCCGGGTCGGCGCCGCGCTCGACCAGCCCGTCGGATTCCATGGCGCCGAGGAGGTTGCTGATCGTCGGGCGGCCGAGCCGCAGCTGGGCGGCGATCTCGGCCGGGCCCTTCGCCGTGCCGCGGGGAAGCGTGCGCAGCACGTCGATCTGCGCTTCCGGCAGCTCCGGCAGCTCGGCGGACGCGCGCGTGGCCGACAGCAGCGCACGGCGCAACGGGGAGATCACGGAAGCGAGCCGAGCGGCATCGAGCGTCACGGGCGCCGATGCGGAGTCATGGACGGTGTCGCGCGCCGACCTGGTCATCGCCGCACCGGGCTGAGCGAGGAGCGCTCGTTGAGCATCTCCGGGAGGAAACCCGCGGCCTTCTTGTAGTCGGCGGCGATCTGTTCGCGCTCGGATGCCGGGACGACGTCGTCGATGTCCTCGAATCCTTCGGGCGCGCGCTCTGCAGCGACGAGCATGACTCGCTCGGGCCCGGTCGCCCTCGTGCCCGCGAGCAGAGTCGTCATGGCTGGACGCCGGTCGTCCTCGTAGCGGGAGAGGGCTTCATCGATGGTGTCCGCGGTGGCCAGGTGGAGCGCGAGCATCCGGGCATCGAGGATCGCCTGCGAGCCACCGTTCGAGCCGTTCGGGTACATCGCGTGCGCGGCGTCTCCGATCAGTGTGGTGCGACCGAAGGTCCACTGCGGCAGAGCGTCGCGATCGACCATGGGGTATTCGAGGATCTCGTCCGCAGCCGAGATCGCGGCGGGGACGTCGAGCCAGTCGAAGCTCCACTCGCGGAACAGCTCCGCGATCGGCGCCGGATCGACGGCGCGGTTCCAGTCGGCATCCGCGGAACCGCCGATCCGTTTCTCGGCGATGAAGTTCACCAGCATCCGTCCGTCGTCGGCGACGTCGGACAGGGGGTACGCGACGAACTTCTGCTCGCCGTCGCCTGCCATGATCATGGTGCGGCCGTCGAGGAACGCCGGGATGCGGGTCACTCCGCGCCACACTGTGAGCCCGTTCCACGAGGGAGCGCCCTCTGCCGGGTAGCGCAGGGCGCGCAACGCCGAGTGGATGCCGTCGCCGCCGATGATCACGTCCGCCGTCACCGTGACTTCGCCATCGTCCGTGGCGAAGCGTGCGGTCTCGGTGCCGTCGGCGTTGCTCGTGATGCCGATGAGACGGTGGCCCAGGCGGACCGGATCGGCCAGACGGACCTCGGCGAGGTCTCTCAGCGCCAGTTGGAGGCGGCCGCGATGGACCGACAGCTGCGGCCATCGGTAGCCGGCATCGACACCGCGCGGCTCGCTCCAGATTGCCTGTCCGAAGCGGTTGAAGTAGGCGAGGGTGGTCGGTGCGACACCGAGTGCGGCGATCGCGTCCGCCACTCCGAGCTCGGTGAGCTCGCGCATCGCGTGCGGGAGCAGGTTGATGCCCACGCCGAGGCCCCGAATGGTCGCGCTTCGCTCGTAGACGGACACGTCGGTGAGCCCGGCCTCGTGCAGGCTGACGGCCGCAGCGAGACCTGCGATACCCGCGCCGACGATGATGATCTTCATCGATCTCTCCTTCGCGCGCACTCACCATGAGTCGCGCTCGAAGTAGTTTTGCAACAAAACTACTTCGAGCGCAAGGGGTACGGCGATCAGGCGTTCGCGGCGGCCCGCGCCGCCGCATCGATGATCACGTCGATGCCGAGGAGGAACTGCTCGCGGTCCTTCAAGTCGGACAGCAGGACGCTGTGCTCGGCGATGAGCGGGAACTGCCTCGGATCCGCGAGCAGAGGCGCGTCGATCCACGGGCTGTCATCCGTGTCGACCTCGCGTCCGGCTCTCGCACGCGCGATGCCTGCGGCGACGGAGAGCACGTGCGAGGCGAGCAGCGCGTAGTGGCGCACCAGGTCCTGGCCGCGCAGTCCGGCACGATGCAATGCGTCGAGCATGAGCTCGATGGCTGCGAGCTCGCCGGGCCCATGCGTGGTGAGGGTCGTCGCCTCCGCGCCGATCGCCGGATAGCGCATGAACGCGGCGAGTGTGGCCTCGCCGAGCGCGCGTAGCCTGCCCGCCCAGTCTTCGGCGGGGATGCCGACCGAGGCCGCCGCGCGGCCGTTGAGCTCGTCGAGCAGGGCGCTCATGAGCGCGTCCTTGCTGGCGAAATGGCGGTAGATCGCGGTCGGATCCGCGCCGAGGCGCGCGCCGAGATCGCGTACGGAGATCGAGGCGACCCCGGTCTCGGCGAGTTCCATTCCGGCGTCGATGATCATCGCGCGATCCAGTCGCACCCTGGTTGCTGCCTTGTCGCTCGCCATCGTCTCTCCGGTCCTCCTCGCTCCATCGTGCCATGAGCTGCCGCGATGTCATGCAGCAGATTACGCGAGCGCATCGCTAATGACAACAGCGTTGACATTGCCGATGACGCCCGATACCGTTGTGCCGATTCAGCAACTTCGACGACGCAGAGAGGCGCACGATGTCAGGCGAGATCATCTTCCACGGGGGTCCCGTGTTCACCGGCAGCGGCAGGCCGCTGGAGGGGCGGGCCGTGATCGTCCGAGACGGTCGTGTCGCGGCCGTCATTCCGGAGGATCAGCTCGATCCGGCATCCGAAGCCCGTCTCGTAGACCTGCGCGGCGCTCTGCTCAGCCCCGGGTTCCAGGATGCGCACATCCACCCGGTCGGCGGCGGCATCGAGCTGCTGCAGTGCAATCTGACGGATGCTGAGAGCGCCCAGGAGTGCGTCGATCTCATCCGCGCATACGCGGAGGCGAACCCGGATGAGGAGTGGATCCTCGGCGGCGGCTGGGGAATGGACCACTTCGCCGGCGGCAATCCTCCGCGGCGGCTGCTCGATGAGGCGGCGGGCGGGCGACCCGTGCTGCTGCAGAGCCGCGATCATCACAGCACCTGGGCGAACACCGCCGCCATCGAACGCGCAGGAGTCACCGCAGAGACGCCCGATCCCGCCGACGGTCGCATCGTCCGAGAGGCCGACGGCTTTCCGGCCGGCACGTTCCACGAGGGCGCGGGCGACCTGTTCGAGCATGTGCGGCCCGACACCTCGGCTGAGCTGGCCTATCAGGGACTGCTCAGAGCTCAGGAGGAACTCATCGCCCTCGGCATCACCGGCTGGCAGGACGCGATGGTCGGTGCAGCGGTGGCCGGGATCGCCGACCCGCTCGCCGCCTACGAGCGCGCACTCGACGAAGGCACCCTCGAGGTGCATGTCGTCGGAGCGCAGTGGTGGGTGCGCGACGGCGGCATCGAGCAGGTGGAGCGGATGCTGGCTCGCCGCGCAGAGATCGCCCGCCGGCATCCCGACCGCCGCCTCGATCTCGGAACCACGAAGATCATGGTCGACGGGGTCGCCGAGAACCAGACCGCAGCCATGCTCGACCCCTATCGCGACGAGGCCGGCCATGACACGTGCAATCACGGTCTCAGCTTCATCGCACCGGCCGACCTGCGTTGCTACGTCACGGCCCTCGACGAGGCCGGCCAGCAGGTGCACATGCACGCACTCGGCGATCGAGCCGTGCGCGAAGCGCTCGATGCGCTGCAGGAGGCGCGCGACGTCAACGGCTCGACCGACGGACGCCACCATCTCGCGCACATCCAGGTCGTGGCCGAGCAGGACGTGCCGCGATTCGCCGCCCTCGGCGCGATCGCGAACATCCAGGCCCTGTGGGCAATGCATGAGGACCAGCTCGACGAGCTGACGCTCCCGTTCCTCCAGGACGGTCAGGACGCGAGGCAGTATCCCTTCGGAGATCTCGCGCGGGCCGGCGCCCGGTTCGCGGCCGGCAGCGACTGGCCGGTCTCGACCGCCGATCCGATCGCCGCGATCCACGTCGCCGTGAACCGTGCGTACCCAGGCTCCGGCAGAGGGCCACTCGGCGGCGTGCACCAGCGACTCGACCTCGAGACGGCGCTCGCCGCGTACACGTCGGGCAGCGCGTACGTGAACCGTCGCGAAGACGACACGGGCAGCGTTCGCGAAGGCTGCCTCGCCAACCTCGTCGTGATCGACCCGAACCCGTTCTCCGTGCCCGCATCCGAGATCCACCGCTCGCGCGTCACATCCACCTGGATCGAGGGCCGACTCGTCTACGGGGCCGTGCCCGGCACCACACTCAAGGAGTCCCGATGAACCGCACGGTCGTCCG
>JAEKKN010000028.1 GCA_019510305.1 Microbacterium sp. | reverse complement strand
GATCGACCCTGCCGCCGAGATCGCGAGTTCGAAGTCCTCGGGCGTCGCGTACTCCGAGGCCGCGCGCGACAGGCCGATCACGAAGTGCGAACGGCGCGTCTCCTCGTACTGGCGCATCATCAGGGTGCCGGTGCGCGCCGTGGACTTCCAGTGCACGTGGCGCAGGTCGTCGCCGGGCTGGTACTCGAGCAGAGCGTGGAAGGAGACGTCGTCGCGCGAGAGGTCGGTGGCAGGAAGCCCTTCGAGATCCCGCAGGTATCCGAGCGACTGACCGTCGAACAGGATGGTCCGCGGGTGCACGAACAGATCCACCGGATCGTCCCGGTGGTGGGCCCGCTCGAACAGGCCCAGCGGGTCGCCGCGGACGACGCTCACCGGGCCGACCTTCACGACGCCCCGCTTCTGCGTCGGGATCGTGAACAGCTCTTCGGCCTCCTCCCCCGGGGCGAGGCGCTGGATGCCGAACTCGCCACGGCCGGCGCCGACGGGCAGCACCACGCGCGAGGGCAGGATGGCCCTGGTCCCGCGGTTCGCGAGCTTCAGGGCTCCGATCGCGCGTTCTCCGACCACGACACGCGTGCGCGCCAGATCGAGCGACACGTCGTAGGCAGTGCGTCCGATCAGGAACAGCGCGCACAGCACGACGGTGATCGCGATCACCACGGCCGCGAACGTGAACTCCGCCCAGCCGCCGATCTGCCCGATGATCCAGAAGCCCACGGCGAGGGCCATCAGCACCCAGGCGAGTGGACGGATCGCCGCCGTGATCCTGCGAAGGCGCGCGAGGAGCCGCGCGCCGATGACCGCCGCGATGTCGCGCCAGCCGGCGTCGCGGGTGGTCGGCGCAGGCGACGCCTCGAGTGCCTCCGTGGTCATCATGCCGCCGTTCGCGCCTGGGGTGCCGGAACGGAGTCGAGCACGCGGGCGATGACGACCTCGCCGGTGGTTCCGGCGAACTCGGCCTCGGCGTCGAGCAGCAGGCGATGCTGCCACACCGGGCGCGCGAGCGTCTTGATGTCGTCGGGGAGGACGAAGTGACGGCCGTGCGTGGCCGCCCAGACCTTCGCCAGGCGGACCATCGCGATCGCACCTCGCACCGAGACGCCCAGGCGCACGCCCGAGTCCTTGCGAGTCGCCTCGGCGAGCTCGGCCACGTAGCGCAGCACAGCGGGCTCGACGTGCACGGTCGCGCCCAGGTCGGCCATGTCGGCGACCGCGTTGGTCGTGATCACGGCGGTCAGGCCGGCGGAGGGGTTGCGATCGGATGCTCCGGCGAGGATGCTCTCGGTGATCGCCAGATCGGGGTAGCCGATCGAGGTCTTGATGAGGAAGCGGTCGAGCTGCGCCTCGGGGAGCTTGTACGTGCCCGCCTGCTCGATGGGGTTCTGGGTGGCGATCACCAGGAAGGGGCGACCGGTCTCGTGAGTCACGCCGTCGACCGTGACGCGTGACTCCTCCATGACCTCGAGGAGCGCCGACTGGGTCTTCGGCGAGGCGCGGTTGATCTCGTCGGCGAGCACGATCGACGCGAAGATCGGTCCCTTGTGGAACTCGAAGCGATGCTGCTGCTGGTCGTAGATGGTCACGCCGGTGACGTCGGACGGCAGCAGGTCGGGCGTGAACTGGATGCGGGCGCTGGTGCCCTGCACGGTGGAGGCGAGCGCCTTGGCGAGGCTCGTCTTGCCGGTGCCGGGAGCGTCCTCCAGCAGCACGTGCCCCTCTGCGAGCATCGCGGAGAGCACGAGCGCGACGACCTCGCGCTTGCCCTGCACGGCCTTGTCGACGTTGTCGACGAGACGGGTGAAGGTTCCCTGGAACCAGGTCGCCTGCTCAGGGGTCATTGTCATGGGGATCGTGTTCCTGTTCTCGTGTGGGAGTCGGTGAGCGTCAGTACCAGACCAGCGCCGTGGCGTATCTGTCGAGCTCTTTGATGTAGACGCGGACCGTGTTGCCGGGATAGCCGTAGTAGCAGTTCAGATCGACGCTGCCGTTGGCGGGCACATGCTGAGCCTGCGAGCCTCCCCATCGACCGCCGTCGTCGCAGGCCAGGTGATAGCTTCCGGGGTTCGCGAAGTTCGAGACCGTGAGACGCACCCTGGCGCAGGACGACGATCCGCAGTCGGGCCATGATCCGGACGCGCCCTTCTCGGTCCTCAGCACCTCAGCCGGCGGGTCGTTGGTCCGTGCCGAATCGGAGGCGACCGGCGACCACTGCCCCTCGGAGTCCTGCGCGCGCACCTTGATGCTGTGGGTCTGCTTGTAGCCGTCGCCCACCGTGCGCGAGCCGCTCATTCCGACGTTCGTCCAGGCGCCGTCGTCGACGCTGATCTGCACGACCGAGATGGGACGGCCGTTGTCAGATCCGGAGGCGTCCCACGAGAGCTTCACCTGGGTGCCGAGGTTCTGCGCCTTCGCCGTCGGCGCGAAGGGCACGCCGAAGGGCACAGCGGTCGCCGCGTTCGACGGGGCGCCCGAGTAGGTCGAGCCGTTCACGGACGCCACGCCCCTGACCTCGACGGTGTAGCTCGCGCCGTTGGTGAGGCCCGAGATGTGGGTGCCTGACAGTCCCTGCCAGCCGCCGCCGTTCAGTCTGTACTGGTACGAGACCTCGCCGGTTCGCGCACCGTTGCGCGCGCCGGGCGTGTACTGAATGTCGATGAACCGGTCGCCCGGCTGCGCGACGAGACCGGTGGGAGCACCGGGAGCCGTCACTCCGCGGCGCGGAGCCGACGGGGCGCTGTAGTCACCCCATCCGGCCTTGTTGTGGCCCCTGATGCGGAAGGTGTACTCGGTCTCGCTGGTGGGCAGCGTCACGGCCTGGCTCGTGGCGCCGGCGCCCGGCGTCAGGGTGCGCACGAGCGCCGACCCCTCGTAGACCTCGAGCTGATAGCTGTCGATCGCGTCGCCGTTGTTGTCGGGAGTCGCCCAGTTCACCTGCATCTGGGCCTGCGAACCGACAGGAGAGAGCTCCTGCGTCGTCGGCGCGGCGGCGGCGAGCGGAGGCCCGGCGGGGATCTCGGATGCCGACCAGCCGCTCCAGCTCGACGGCTCCGGCGCCTTGTTGTGCGCCTGGATGCGCACCTGGTAGTTCGTGCCGTTCTCGAGCCCCTCCCAGGTCAACGAGTTGCCGGTGACCTCCTTCTGGGCGATCCCGGAGGGCGGGGCGGGAGAGATCTCGAGCGTGTAGCGCTCGACGGGGGAACCAGGGGTCGACGGCGTCGACCAGCTCACGGCGAGAGACTTGTCGCCGAAGACGAGTGCGGGCGGGTTCGGGGTGTCGGGTCGCGCATCGGGACGCGCGACCGCGGAGACCGCGGAGGGCTCGCTCTCGCCGACCCTGTTCGTCGCCGTCACCTGGAACGTGTACTCGACGTTGTTGGTGAGCCCGTCGAGCGTGCAGGTCGTCGACTGGCAGTCCTTCGAGTACGCGCCGCCGCCGGCCGCCTTCACGGTGTACTTCGTGATCGCGGCGCCGTTGTTCGACGGAGCCGAGTACGAGACCACGACGGTGCGGTCCTGCACGCTCACGACCGTCGGTGCACCCGGCGCGTCGGGCACGCCCTGCACGGTGACGACGACCTGGCCGTCGGCCTCGCGATCAGCATCCTTCGTCGCATCCTGGATCCGGTAGCGCACGACCATCGTCCCGACGAAGTCCTTCGCCGGGGTGACGATCAACTCATCGCCCTTCTTGTCGACCTCGCCAGAGCCCGACTCGACGACGTACGACACGATCTTCAGCGGCGTCTCGGGGAACGGGTTGAAGTCGTTGGCGAGAACGGGCACGTTCACCGCGCGCCCCTGATCGGCCTCGGCGATGGTGTCGGTGTTGGCCGCGGGCAGCGCTCGGGTCGACGCCGCGACGATGACGGTGATGGTTCCCTCGACGGGTTCGGTCTCGCCGTCGGAGATGCGCAGCGTCAGCGTCAGCGCGGTGCCCTTCTTCGCGCCAGACGAGGCCTCGACCTTCAGCTCATCGCCGTCGACCTTCGCCGTGACGCCCTTGCCTGCTCCGCTCACGTATTCGAACTCGTGCTCGTCATCGACGTCGGGATCGACCGTGAGCGCTTCCAGGTCGAGCGTCGTCGCTTCCTCGCCCGGTGCGACCTGCACCTCGCCGCTGATGAACACCGGCGGCTGGTTCTCGGACGGCAGCACGTCGATCGGGATCGTCAGGGTGGACGTCCGGCCATCGGGGTCGTCGGGTCCGGTGCCGTCCGTGACTTCGAAGGTGAGGGCGTCCTGACCGAAGTAGTCCGGGGCCGAGGTGTAGACGAGCGTGGTCTCGTCCTTCACCAGGTCGGAACCGTCGGCGTGCACTGCGCTCACCTTGGCGTGCTCGGTGATCCGCGTCGTCCCGCCACCCGCCACGACGACATACTTCGACAGCGGCAGCTCGATCGTCTCGCCGCTGACCACTTCGACCGGCTTGGTCGAGTCGAGCGCCGGGCGCAGACCCGAGACCGCGGGGACGAAGATGAACGCCGAGGCCTCCAGACCGTCCTGGTCGGTGAGCGTGTAGCGGATGAGCTGCTGCTCTTCGGTGACGGTGACGCGCACCTCGCCGTTCTTGAGCAGGGTCGCGCCGGAGCCGAGGTCGAGTGCGAGCCCCTCGGTCGTGCCGTCGGGGTCCTCGTCGTTCTTCAGGATGTCGATGTCGGCCGTGAGGCCGCCCTCGGCCACATCCTCGGAGCGGATGCGGTCGTCGCGGGCGATCGGCGCCACCAGGGGCACGTCCTCGTCGACCGTGATCTGCAGCACCGCCGACGCCGTCGCACCCCGCGCGTCGCGGATCGTGTACTGCAACGACGTCTCCAACGCACGGCCGGGCGCATCCACGAGAACCCGGTCCCCCGACACCCGCGCCGACAGCCCGTCGATCTCCGGGATTTCGAGTCCGCCGTTCTCCTCATCGACCAGAGTGATCTTGTCGCCCTCGGGGTCGGAGTCGTTCGCCATCACCGGCACCGCGATCTCACGCCCAGGACGCACCACCACCGCATCCTTCACCGCATACGGCTCCTGGTTGACCAACTGCACCGGAGCGATGCCCACGCGGATGCTCGCAGTGCTCTCCTTGCCGAGATGATCGCGCACGCGGTAGGTGAAGGAGTCGACGCCGGAAGAACCTCGGAACGCCTCGTAGGTGAAGAAGTTCGGCCCGGTGGCGGTGATGCGGCCCTTGGTCGGGCTCGAGGCGATGTCGAGAAGCTCGACGGAGTCGCCGTCGGCGTCGATGCCGTCGAGCGGCACCGCGATGTTGGTCTCGGATCCGGCGAGCGCTCTCGAGACGAGGTCCTGCGGGCGCGGTGCCGAGTTGGTGGCCTCGTCGACGGGAAGCACCTGGATCGTGACGAGTCCGGCGGCCTTCTGCTGATGGGAGTCGACGGCCTCGTACGTGAGGTACACGGTCTTCGCCTCGGAGCCGGCCTTGAACCGCACCGTGTCCTGCGACACGAACGCCTCGCCGTCGGCGGGGTCGACGAGCGGCTCGATCAGCTCGGGCGCGACGTGCAGGGCACCGCCGCTCGGCTGCACGTCGTTGTCGAGCACCGGGATCGTGACCACATCGCCCGCACGCACATAGGCGGTGTCGGGGGTGGCGACCGGCGGCAGGATGCTGTCGGGGGCGGGGATCGGGATCACGATCACTTCGCCGTCGGCGGATGCGGAGCCGTTCGAGATCGTGTACTCGATGCGGATCTGCCCATCGAGCGATCCCTGGTCGGTGATCCGCAGCGTCTCGTGGTCGAGCACCGAGACCGAGACCCCGCTGCTCGGGTCGATCGAGACCGACTGCACGACGAGGATCCCGCCGCCGGGGTCGGTGTCGTTGGCCAGCACTCCGACCAGCACGTCGCCGCCTGCGGGCAGCAGCGCGACGTCGCGGACCGCGATCGGCGGGAGTTCGGAGGCGCTCGCGTCGAGCACGTCGACTCTGACCAGACCCTCGGCGTTCTTCGGACCCGCGGTCGCCAGATACTGCACGTAGTAGGTCCCGGCGGCCTGCGCGGTGAAGCTGAACTGCTGGTTCGTGAAGTCGGGCGCCACGGCCGCGCCGGGCGCATCGCCCACGCGCCCCAGCCGCAGCGGCTCGGCCCCCGAGCTGGTGTCGTTGCTCAGCGGAGACACGGTCACCTGCTCGCCGACCCTCGTCACGACGTGGTCGGCGTTCGTCTTCGGATCGGTGCTGCCCTCGGCTCGCACATCGAGCGTGATCGTCGCCGTGCCCACCTCGCCGAAGCCGTCAGCGACGGTCACCTCGACGTCCTTGCGACCCTGCAGGCTCGCCGTGGCCTTGTAGCTGATCTGCCCGTCGGTCGTGAACTCGACCTCGTCGCCGGGTGCCGCGACGACCGACTTCAGGTAGATGTCGTCGCCGTCGGGGTCGATCCAGTCGGGGAGGATGTTGTACGAGATCGTGCCGCCGGTCTCGACTGTGAGACTCGTCTTGCGCTTGGGGCCGGGGGCCGAGTTCACGTCCCATCCGTGCACCGAGAGCGTGACGACCGCGGTGTCCTTGCCCCCACGTCCGTCGTCGGCCTCGTAGGTGAAGCTGCCCGTCCCCGACGCCTTCTCATCGACGGCGATCTGCAGCGATCCGCCGTCCTGGATCGGCTGCACGGTGCCGAGCGCCGGCTGCTGCTCGGCGAGCGCGGCGACCAGCACGTCGCCATCGGGATCGTTGTCGTTGTCGAGCACCGGCAGCATCGTCGACGCACCAGGGCGGACGCCGAAGGAGTCGTCTTCGGCGACCGGCGGGGTGTTCTGATCCGAGCGCTCGGGGAGCGTCGTCTGGACCGTCTCCTCCGTGGTGTCCTCCTGGTCGTCCGATTCGCCTTCCGGCGGGACCAGATCCTCCCAGTTGTCGACCTGCGACAGACTCTCGTCGGCGAGCCACGCTTCTCCGCCGACCGCGTCGTTCAGCACGATCACATCGCGGTTGACCCGGAAGGTCAGAGCGGTCGAGTTCCGAGCGCCCGGTATCTGCGCCTCGACGTCACTCGCATCACCCGTGCAGTCACGGACGAATCGCGCGCTTCCGGCCCAGGCGGCGTAGGCGCAGCCGAGCAGCGAGACCGGCGCCGCCGGCTCGCCATCGCCGCCGGCCTTCGTCGTCGTCGGCTCACCGCCGTCGAGCGGCACCGAGACGAGCTCGTCTCTCGTCGCGACCAGCACGGCGGATGCCGCCGCAGACGACTGCTGGAGCACGGCATCCGCCGCGTCCCCGATGCTCGTGCGGAACCCGCCGGGCGTCGTCAGCACGCCTGCAGCGGCGTCGAAGACGACGGGAGTCCGGCCGACGACCGTGATCTGCGGGGCCTCCGAGGTGTCGAGATCGCCGACCGACGCGGTAGAGGAGTCGAGCGGCTGCCCTTCGCGGTCGACCGGGATCGTGACGATTTCGCCGCGCGAGGCGGACAGCCCGAACACGGTGCCGTCCTGGGCGACCGCGACCTCGGCGCCCTCGCCCAGTTCGGCGACGGGCTCGGCGGTCTCGGGTTCGAAGGCGGCGATGCCGCGCACCGGAACGACCCAGAGATCACCGGAGTCGCGATCGAGGACGGCTGCGGTGCGATCGCCGAGCGCCACCTTCGCGGATGCCGGGATCTTGGCGGAGTCGCCGAGCGTGACTCTGGCGGGGTCGACCGCGGTGACGGTCGACGCCGCCTCATCGACCACGAGGACGTTCGTCTCGTCCTGGAGGATGTCGTAGTTCTCGGCCGCGGTCCGCAGCCCGCCGTCGAGGAGCGTCGACTCGTGGTTGAAGTGCCCGACGAGCAGACTCGACGTCTTCGTGATCCAGACGCCGCCGTCGTTCAGATCGACCTTGGTCGTCGGGTTGCCCTGGTACGCGAACGCGAGTGTGGTGAGGGCGACCGCACCGGCGGCGACGCCTGCGGCGGACGCGAGCCGTCGCGGGCGCGCACGCATCCACGTCAACGCCTTCATCCCCGGACTCCCCCCTGGGTCAGTCACTCGCACTCTCCGCGCCCCGCGAGCGGCGACGCACCCGTCGAGTCTAACCGCCGAGGCCTCGAGCGCCCATGGGCAGAGCTGCCCACGGGCGGGCGGTCAGTTCCATGCTCGTCGCTCGTACTCCGTGCCGTTGATGACGACGGACGCCTGATAGGTGCCGTAGCCGCGTGAGCCGTGGTAGCAGCCGAGCCGGCCCTCGTAGTGCCCGTTGCCGTCCGTGGTCACGGAGTACGGACCGCCCCATGAACCCCAATAGCCGTCGGCAGGACGGTAGTCGGCGCACTGCACCGAGTACGAGGTGTTGGCCGCGAAGTTGTCCATGTGCACGTAGTACCAGGCGCAGGTGCCGTCGCCGCAGTTGTCCTGGCCGTTGGCGTCACCGTCCGAGGTGATGTAGGCGGTGGGCGGGGGCGGCGGATCAGAAGCGGCGCTCGCCGTCGCGCTCTCGACGGTCTGGCCGACTGCATCCGTCGCTCTCACGCGGATGCTGTGGGTCTGGCTGTGGCCATTCCCCACCGTCTGCGCTCCGCTGTTGGCGACCGTCTGGTAGCCGCCCCCGTCGATGCTGATCTCGACCTTCGTGATCGCACGTCCGTTCGCCGAGACGTTGCCGTCCCACCCCAGCGTCACGCTGGTGCTGTTGCCTGCTGCCGTCGCTCGCGGCTGCTTCAGCGGGCCGTACGGGTTGCCTCTCGCCACGTCCGAAGAGTCGCCGGGGTAGGCGGTTCCTGCCACGGTGGCGAGAGCGCGGACGGTCACGTTGTAGTCGGTGCCGTTGGCGAGGCCGCCGATGACGCCGTTGCCCGGCAGGTTCGCCCACGAGCCGCCGCCGTTGAGCGAGTACTGGTAGGCGATCTCGCTCGCCGCGGCGCCGTTGCGAGCGCCCGGTGTGTACGCCACCTGCAGCTGGCCGTCGGCGCCGGTCGGCTTCGCGGTGACCCCGGTGGGCTTGCCCGGCCGGTTCACGCCGCGGCGCGGCGCCGAGGCGTCGCTGTAGTCACCCCAGCCGGCCTTGTTGTGCGCACGGATCCGGTACGTGTACGGCGTCTCCGAGGTCGGGACCGTCACGGCCTGCGTCTTGGCATCTGCGGCGGGCGTGATCGTGCGCACCAGGGTGCCGCCCTCCCACACCTGCAGCTCGAGCGCGTCGAGCTTGTCGCCGTTGATCCCCGGCGGCACCCAGCTGACCTGCATCTGCGCCTGCGTGCCGACGCCCTGGATCTCGGCGGTGGTCGGAGCCGCAGGCTTCAGCGGAGGACCCGCAGGGACCTCCTTCGCCGACCAGGTGCTCCAGGCCGACGGCTCCGGAGCTTTGTTGTGCGCCTGCACACGAACCTGGTAGTTCGATCCGTTCTCGAGGCCCTCCCACACGAGGGAGTTGCCCGTCACCTGCTTCTGGGTGATCCCCGACGGGGGCGCCGGCGAGATCTCGAGCGTGTAGCTCTCGACGGGAGATCCCGGCGTCGACGGGGTCTTCCAGCTCACCGAAAGCGACCGGTCGCCGAACACGAGCGTCGGCGGAAGCGGAGTGTCCGGTCGGGCATCGGGGCGGGCCACCTCGGACGCCGCGGAGGGCTTGCCCTCGCCGACCCTGTTGGTCGCGGTCACCTGGAACGTGTACTCGACGTTGTTGGTCAGCCCGTCGAGCGTGCAGGTCGTCGAGGTGCACTCCTTGCTGTACGACCCGCCCTTGACCGACTTCACGGTGTACCTCGTGATCTCGGCCCCGTTGTTCGACGGAGCGCCGTAGGAGATCACGACCGTGCGATCCTGCACACTCGTGATGGTCGGGGTGCCCGGCGCATCGGGGACGCCCTGCACCGTGACGACGACCTGCCCGTTCGCCTCGCGCTCGGCATCCTTCGTCGCATCCTGGATCCGGTATCGCACCACCATCGTCCCGACGAAGTTCGCTGACGGAGTCACGACGACCGAGTCGCCCTTCACGGTCGCGCCGCCGCTGCCCGACTCGGTCACCGCGGACACGAGCGTGAGCGGCGTCTCGGGGAAGGGGTTGAAGTCGTTGGCGAGCACTGGCACGGTGATGCTCTTGCCCTGGTCGGCCTCGGACACCGTGTCGGTGTTCGCCGCAGGGAGGGGACGCGTGGATGCCGTCACCATCACCTGCACGGTCCCCTCGACGGGTTCGGTGACGCCGTCGGTGATCCTCAGCGTGAGCGAGGCGACGGTGCCCTTCTCGACATCGGAAGAGGCCGAGACGCGCAGCGTCGCTCCGTCGACCTCTGCCTTGATCCCGGAGCCTGCCCCGCTGACGTACGTGAACGTGTGCGAGTCCGCGTCGTCAGGATCGGGGTCGTCGGTGAGCGCGGCGAGGTCCAGCCCGATCGCGTCCTCACCCGGGGCGACCTCCATCTGCGCGCCCGTGAACGAGGGCTGCTGGTTCTCCGGCGGCAGCACATCGATCGGGATGGTGAGCGTCGCCTTGCGCCCCTCCGGATCATCCGGGCCGGTGCCGTCGGTGACTTCGAACGTCACCGCGTCCTGGCCGAAGAACCCGGCCGCCGACGTGTAGACCAGCGTCGTCTCGTCTTGCACGAGGTCGGCGCCGTTCGCGTGGATGGCGCTGACCTTCGCATGCTCGGTGATGCGGGCGGTGCCTCCGCCGGCGATCGTCACATACTCCGACAGCGGCAGCGACTTGGTCTCGCCGCTGACCACTTGCACGGGCTTCGTGCCGTCTTTCAGGGTCGGACGCAGACCGGAGATCGCGGGGACGAAGATGAACGCCGAGGCCTCCAGTCCGTCACGGTCGGTCAGCGTGTAACGGATCAGCTGCATCTCGTCTGTGACGGTGACGCGCACCATGCCGTCGTCGAGTTCCCTGGCGCCCGTGCCGAGGTCGAGTGCGAGCCCTTCGGTCGTGCCGTCCGGGTCCTCGTCGTTCTTCAGGATGTCGATGTCAGCGGTCAGCCCTGTGCCCGTGAGGTCTTCAGGACGGACGCGGTCGTCGCGCGCGACGGGCGCCAGCAAGGGCACGTCCTCGTCGACCGTGATCTGCAGCACCGCCGACGCCGTCGCACCCCGCGCGTCGCGGATCGTGTACTGCAACGACGTCTCCAACGCGCCGACAGCCCGTCGATCTCCGGGATTTCGAGTCCATCGTTTTCCTCATCGACCAGAGTGATCTTGTCACCCTCGGGATCGGAGTCGTTCGCCATCACCGGCACCGCGATCTCACGCCCAGGACGCACCACCACCGCATCCTTCACCGCGTACGGCTCCTGGTTGACGTCCTCCGGTGGCGCGATGCCGACCCGGATCGTCGCGGTGCTCTCCTTGCCGAGATGGTCACGCACCAGATAGGTGAAGGTGTCGACGCCGGTCGACCCGTCGAGAGCCTCATAGGTGAAGTAGTTGGCGCCGGTGGCGGTGATGCGCCCCTTCGTCGGGCTCGATGAGATGTTCAGAAGCTCGACGGAGTCGCCGTCCGCGTCGATGCCGTCGAGCGGCACCGCGATGTCGATCTCGGTGCCGCTCAGCGCTCGCGCGGTGATGTCCTTCGGGCTGGGCGCAGCGTTCGTCTCGGCGTCGACCGGCAGGATCTGCACGGTCACGTAGCCCGCGGCCTTCTGCTGGCGGGAGTCGACGGCCTCGTACGTGAGGTACACGGTCTTCGCCTCGGACCCGGCCTTGAAACGCACCGTGTCCTGCGACACGAACGCCTCGCCGTCGGCGGGGTCGACGAAGGGTTCGATCAGCTCGGGCGCGACGTGCAGGGCATCGCCGCTCGGATGCGTGTCGTTGTCGAGCACCGGGATCGTCACGACGTCGTCGGCGCGCACGTACACGATGTCGGGATTCGCGACGGGCTGGAGGATCTTGTCGGGGGCGGGGATCGGGATCACGACGACCTCGCCGTCGGCCGAACCGGTGCCGTTCGAGATCGTGTAGCTGATGCGGACCTGATCCTTGAGCGCACCCTGATCGGTGATCCGCAGCGTCTCGTGATTGAGCACGGAGACCGAGACGCCGGTGCGGTCTTCGATCGACACGGACTGGATGACCAGGACGCCGCCCGAGGGATCGATGTCGTTGGCCAGTACGCCGACGAGGACGTCTCCGCCGGTGGGGAGCAGGGCGACGTCGCGCACGGCGACGGGCGGCAGCTCGCTCGCGGCCGCGTCGAGCACGTCGACGCGGACCAGTCCCTCGCCGTTCTCGGGTCCGGCCGTGGCGAGGTACTGAACGTAGTACGTGTTCGGGACGTCGGACTCGAAGGTGAAGGTGTCGTTCGTGAAGTCGGGCAGAACCGTGGCGCCGGCGACCTCGTCGGCACGCCCGAGCCGCAGGCGCTCGCGACCGGAGCTGGTGTCGTTGGCCAGCGGGGAGACCGTGACCTGCTCGCCGACGCGGGTCACGACGTGGTCGGCGTTCGTCTTCGGCGCGGTCGACCCCTGCGGACGCACATCGAGCGAGATCGAACCCGTGTAGACCTCCCCCAGGGCGTCCGCGATCGTGACCTGAACGTCCTTGCGTCCCTGCAGGCTCGCCGTCGCCTTGTAGGTGATCTGGCCGTCGGTGGTGAAGTCGACCTCGTCGCCCGGCGCCGGCTCGACGTTCTGGAGATAGATGTCGTCGCCGTCGGGGTCGATGTAGTCGGGGAGGATGTTGTAGGAGATCGTGCCGCCGCTCTCGACCGTCAGGCTGGTCTTGCGTTTGGCCGTCGGCGCCGCGTTCACATCGCCGTCGTGGACCGCGAGGGTGACCACGGCCGTGTCCTTGCCGCAGCGGCCATCGTTCACCTCGTATGTGAACGACGCCGTGCCCGACGCCTTGGCGTCGACGGCGATCTGCAGCGAGCCGCCGTTCTGGATCGACTGCACGGTTCCAATGGAGGGCTGCTGCTCGATCAGCTCGGCGACCAGAACGTCGCCGTCCGGGTCGTTGTCGTTGTCGAGGACCGGCAGCAGCGCGGTCGCCCCTGGGCGCACGCCGAAGGCGTCGTCTCCTGCTTCCGGAGGGGTGTTATCCGCCTTGCGATCGGGGAGCGTCGTCTCCACCGTCTCCTGGGTGGAGTCCTCTTCGTTCTCGGTCTCACCCTCGGGCGGAGTGATGTCGTTCCAGTTGTCGACCTGCTGCAGGCTCTCGTTCGCGAGCCACGCTTCGCCTCCCACCGCGTCGTTCAGCACGATGACGTCGCGGTTGACGCGGAAGGTGAGCGAGGTCGATGCCTCGGCTCCGCTGATCCGGGCGGAGACGTCGTCCTCGGATCCGGCGCATTCGCGCACGAAACGGGCGGACCCCGCCCAGGCGCCGTACGTGCAGCCGCGCAATGAGACAGGTTCGGCGGGGATGCCGGCGCCCCCTGCTTTGGTCGTGGTCGGCTCGCTGCCGTCGAGCGGCACGCTCACCAGTGCGTCGGCGGTGGCCAGCACGACCTCGCCGGATGCTGCGGACGCCCGCTGCAGCACCGCGTCCGCAGCATCCGCGATCTTCGTCCGGAACCCGCCGGGGGTGGTGACCACTCCTGCTGCCGCGTCGAGGACGACGGGCACTCGCCCGACGGCCGTGATCTTCGGGGCGATGGAGTCGTCGATGTCGCCGAGGGAGGCCGTCGAGGACGCGAGCTCCTGGCCCTCGCGGTCGACCGGGATGGTGACGACCTCGCCGCGCTCCGCGGACAGGCCGAACACGGTGCCGTCGGAGGCGACTGTCGCATCGGCCCCGGCGCCGAGGTCAGCGGCGGGTTTCGCGGATTCGATCTCGAAGGCCGCGATGCCCTTCACGGGCACGACCCAGAGCTTTCCCGACTTCTGGTCGAGGATCGCGGCCGTCTTGTCGCCGAGCGCGACCTTCGCCGACGCCGGGATGCGGCTGTTGTCACCGAGCGCGACGCGTGCGGCGTCGATTGCCGTGACCGAGGACGAGCCGCGGTCGACGAGCAGGATGTTGCTCTTGTCCTGCAGGATGTCGTAGTTCTCGCCGGTGGTCCGAAGACCTCCGTCGAGCAGGGTCGACTCGTGATTGAAGTGCCCCACGAGCACGCTCGAGGTCTTCGTGATCCATACGCCGCCGTCGTTCAGATCGACCTTGGTGGTGGGATTGCCCTGGTACGTGATCGCCATCGTGGTGATGGCCACGGCCGCGATAGCGACTCCGGCCGTCGACGCCAGCACCTTCGGACGCGCGCGCATCCACGACAGCACCCTCATACCCGGTTCCCCCCAGGGCCACGCTCTCGGGTGCCCGCGCGTGCGCGCTGAGGCACTCCACGCCCGTGCCGAGTCTAGCCGTCGGCGGTCATGCACCCATGGGCAGTTCTGCCCATGGGTGCATGCTCGTGACGGCGTCTAGAAGTTGCCCTCCTGCGCGCTCGACGGGTTGCCGCCGATGATGTTCACGCCCTTCCGGGTGACGTAGCCGTTCCAGCAGTCGATGATCACCGATCCGTTCGAGGGGATGTCGACGGGGAACCCCGCGTTGGTCGAGAAGACCTTCCCGTCGGCGGTGCACTCGACGCGGTACGAGCCGCCCGCGAAGTTCTTGGTGTTCAGCTTGAGGTTGTAGCAGGGTCCGCCGTTCACGCTGGTGCAGCCGTTCGTCTTCGCTTCACCTCTGGTGACCCACGCCTCGGGTACCGGCTTCGAGTCGGTCACCGCCGATGCGGACACCACGTTCGACCACTGGCCGGCCTCGTCCTTGGCCTTGACCTGGATGCTGTGCGTCTCGCTGTACCCGTTGCCGAGGTTGCGGCTGCCGCTCAGACCGAGGTCCTGCCAGCCGCCGTTGTCGAGGCTGACCAGCACCTGCACGATGTTTCGGCCGTTCGGGTTCGGCGGGGACCAGGCGACCTTGACCGACGTGCCCTGGTTCGCGGCCGAGACACCCGGGTTCCGCACCGGCCCGTACGGCCGAAGCGGGGCCGAGGACGCGGACGACGCCCCCGGTTGCGATTCCTGTCCGTTCACGACCGAGTACGCCCTGACCCGGACCGTGTAACTGGCGCCGTTGGCCGCGTTGATGCGCGTCCCGTCCCAGCTGCGGCTCCACGCGGCGCCGTTGAGGGAGTACTCGTAACGCACTTCTCCGCTTGCCGCGTTCGCCCCGTTGGTGTCTGCGACGCTGTATGTCACGGTGACGTAGCCGTCGTGCTCCTGCGCCCCGGTGATGGTCGGCGCACCCGGGCTGCCGAACGCGCGCTGCGGTGCCGACGCGGGACTCTGCGCGCTCCAGCCGGCTTTGTTGCGGGCGAGCACGGCGTATGTGTAGTCGGCCGTCGACGTCGCCACGGTCACGGTCTGGCTGAGCTGGGTTCCGGGGATGCCGGTGACGCGGTTCACGACGCTTCCGCCGCGCATCACGATGAGCTGGTACTCCGCGATCGCGTCGCCGTTCTGAGGCGCGGCGCCCCAGGTCACGGTCATCTGCGCCTGGTTGCCGACCGACGGCGCGCTGTGCGCCGCGGGCGCGGGCACCGTGCCGGGCACTCCGGCCGGGATCTCTGCGGCCGACCACCCGCTCCAGCTGGACGGCTCAGGCGCTCGGTTGACGGCCTGCACGCGAACCTGGTAGTTCGCGCCGTTCTCCAGTCCGTCCCAGGTGAGCGAGTTGCCGGTCACGCCGGTCTTCTGAGCGATTCCCGATGGCGGGGCCGGCGAGATCTCGAGCGTGTACGACTCCACCGGCGAACCAGGCGTGGTCGGCGTCACCCAGGAGACCTTGAGGCTCTTGTCGCCGAACACGAGCTTGGGCGGCTGCGGGGTGTCGGGGCGCGCATCGGGGCGGGCCACGGCCGAGGTCGCCGAGGGCTTGCCATCGCCGACGCGGTTGGTCGCCACGACCTGGAACACGTACTCGACGTTGTTCGTGAGCCCGTCGAGCGTGCACGTCGTCGAGGTGCACTTCTTCGTGTAGTTGCCCGCGACGGAGGTCACGGTGTACGAGGTGATCTCGGCGCCGTTGTTCGCCGGCGGCGACCAGGAGAGCACCACGGTGCGGTCCTGCACGCTCGACACCGTCGGGGTGCCGGGGGCCTCCGGCACACCCTGCACGGTCACGACGATGCGACCGTCGACCTCGCGGTCGGCATCCTTCGTCGCATCCTGGATGCGGTAGCGCACCACCATGGTCCCGACGAAGCTGGCATCGGGTGTGATCTTCACCTCGCTCGCGGTGAACGACACCGCGCCCGATCCCGTCTCGGACACGGCGGAGACGACCTTCAGCGGCGTCTCGGGGAACGGATTCACGTCGTTGTCGAGCACGGGCACCGTGATGGACTTGCCCTGATCGGCTTCGGGGACGGTGTCGGTGTTCGCCGTCGGCAGCGATCTGGTGGACGCGGCGACCAGCACCGCCACCGAGCCCTCGACAGGCTCGGTCGTTCCGTCGTCGATGCGCAGCTGCACGGTCGCGCTCGTCCCCTTGGGCGTGCTCGAATCGGCTTCGACGAGCAGCTTCGTGCCGTCGATGCGCGCCTTCACGCCGCCGCTCGGCTGACCGCTGACGGTGAAGCTGATGTTGTCCGCGTCCTCCGGATCGGGGTCGGTCGTGAGGGCGGCGAGATCCAGAGTCGTGGCCGGCTCTCCGGGGGCCACCTCGACCTGGCCGTTCACGAACACCGGCTGCTGGTTCTCCGGCGGCAGCACCGTGATGGGGATCGTGATGGTCGCCTTCCGACCCTCGGGATCGTCCGGACCGGTGCCGTCGGTGACTTCGAATGTCAGCGCGTCCTTGCCGAAGTACCCCGGCTTCGACGTGTAGACGAGGGTCGACTGGTCCTTGATGAGCGGTGCTCCGTCGGCGTTCACCGCGCTCACCTTCGCCGCCTCGGTGATCACGACGTCGCCACCGCCGGCGACCGTGACGTACTTCGACAGCGGAAGCTCGATCGTCTCGCCGCTCTTGACCACGACCGGCTTCGTGGACGTCGGCGTCGGGCGCAGTTCGCTCAGCGCCGGGACGAAGAGGAAGGCGGAAGCCGCCTGGTCGTCCTGATCGGTGATCGTGTAGCGGATGAGCTGACGCTCCGCGCCGACGGTCACCCTGATGGAGCGGTCGTCCTGCACGACGCCGCCGGATTCGACCGACAGATCGAGCGCGTCGACGGTGCCGTCCGGGTCCTCGTCGTTCTTGAGCACGTCGACGTCGACGCGCAGGCTCTCCTTCGCGTCGGCCGCGACCACGCGATCGTCGCGCGCCGTCGGCACCTTCAGCGGCACGTCCTCGTCGACGGTGATCTGCAGCACGGCCGTCGCCGTGGCTCCCCTGGCATCGCGGATCGTGTACTGGATCGACGTGTCCATCGACGTGTTCGGCGCCTTCACCACGACACGGTCGCCCGACACGCTGGCCTCGACACCGGCATCGGGAGCGATCTCCAGCCCCTTCTTGACCAGCGAGATCGCATCGCCTTCGGGGTCGGAGTCGTTCGCGAGCACGGGAACGGCGATCGTCCGGCCCGGCCGCACGACCACCGTGTCCTTGACCGCGTAGGGCGCCTGGTTCGCCGCGTCTCCCGGCGCGATGCCGACCCTGATCGTCGCCACGCCCTCCTTGCCGAGGCGATCGCGCACGCGATAGGTGAACGAATCGACTCCGGTCGCATCCTCGAAGGCCTCGTACACGAGGTAGTTGCTGCCCACCTCGGCGACCTGGCCCTTCCCCGGTGCGCTCTCCTGACCGATGAGCTCCACGGAGTCACCGTCCGCGTCGATGCCGTCGAGCGGAACCGCGATGCGCACGGTCGACCCGCTGAGCGCGCGCACGGTGAGGTCCCTCGGCTTCGGGGCGGAGTTCGCCTCCTCGTCGATCGCGCGGACCTGGATCGTGATGTATCCGATCCTTCTGGCCCGCCGAGTCCACCGCCTGATAGGTCACGTAGACGGTTCCGGGTGTGTCGGACGCACGGAACCGCACGAAGTCCTGCGAGACGAAGGCCTCGCCGTCCTTCGGATCGACCAGCGGCTCGACCAGTTCGGGATCGACGTGGAGCACATCGCCGTTGGGATGCGTGTCGTTGTCGAGCACCGGAATCGTGACCACGTCGCCGGCGCGGACCACGACCTCATCGTCGTTGGCGACGGGCGGCATCAGCTGCGCCGGCCGAGGGATCGGGATCACGATCACGTCTCCCTCGGCGGTCTGCGTGCCGTTGGAGATGCGGTAGCTGATGCGCACCTGCTCATCGAGGGCGCCCTGGTCGCCGATGCGCAGAGTCTCGTGATTCAGCACGGAGACCGAGATGCCGCTGTGCGGCGGCACCGTGACCGACTGGACCACGAGGATGCCGCCCGAGGGCTCCGTGTCGTTGCCGAGGACGCCGACGAGGACCTCGCCGCCCGACGGCAGCAGCGCGACGTCGCGCACCGCGATCGGCGGCAGCGCGGTCTCGGAGGGCGGCATCACATCGACCCTGACCAGGCCCGGCACCGCGTTGGGACCCGCGCTGACGAGGTACTGGGCGTAGTAGACGCCTGCGGCATCCGAGCGGAACGTGAAGGAATCGTTCTGGAAGTCGGAGACGATGGTCGCTCCCGCCACCTCGTCGACCCTGACGAGACGCAGCGGCTCTCGCCCTGAGCTCGTGTCGTTGACAAGGGGCGCGACCGCGATGGTCTCACCGACGCGGGTCACGACGTGATCGGCGTTCGTCTTCGGGAGCGTGGACCCCGCCGGTCGGACGTCGAGCCGCAGCGTGCCCGTGGTGGTCTCGCCGAGTCCGTCGGACACCACGATCTGGATGTCCTTGCGCCCCTGCAGGCTGGCGACCGCGCGATAGGTGACCTGACCGTCGGTCGTGAAGTCGACCTCGTCTCCTGGGGCGGCGATCACGTCCTGCAGATACATGTCGTCGCCGTCGGGGTCGAGCCAGTCGGGCAGCACGTTGTACGAGACGGCGCCCCCTTCTTCGACGGCGAGCGCGGTCGTGCGCTGCTGCCCGGGCGCGCCGTTGACATCCCACCCGTGCACCGAGAGCTGCACCGTCGCCGACGCTTTGCCTCCTCGCCCGTCGTCGATGTCGTACTCGAACGATCCGCCGCCCGTGGTGTCTTCGTCGACTGCGATCTGCAGGGCGCCGCCGTTGTTCACGGGCTGCACGTCGCCGAGCGCGGGCTGGCTCTGCGCGAGCGCGGCGACGAGCACGTCGCCGTCGGCGTCGGTGTCGTTGTCGAGCACCGGGAGCATCGTCGTGCGTCCAGGACGGACACCGAAGTCGTCGTCCTCGGCGACGGGGACCGTGTTCTGCTCACTGCGCTCGGGGAGTGTGGTCTCCACCGTCTCCTCGGTGGTGTCCTCCTGGTTCTCCGACTCGCCCTCCGGAGGGACGATGTCGTCCCAGTTGTCGACCCGCTGCAGACTCTGGTTGGGCAGCCATGCCGCTCCGCCGACGGTGTCGTTCAGCACGATCACGTCACGGTTCACACGGAAGACCAGGCGCTTCGAGCCCTCAGCATCCGGGATCTGCTGGTTCACGTCGTTCGTGTCGCCCTCGCACTCCCGCACGAAGGTCGCCGATCCGGCCCAGGCCCCGTAGGCGCAGCCGCGGAGCCACACCGGCGCCGCCGGCGCCCCCGTGCCGCCGACATCCGTCGTCGTCGGCTCGCGGCCGTCGAGCGGGATGCTCAGAAGCGAGGATGCCGTGGCCACGGACACCGAGCCCGTCTGCGCCGACGGCTGCTGCAGCACCGCGCCATCGGCGTCGGGGATCTCGGTGCGGATGCCGCCGGGCGTGAGGACGACTCCCGCCGCGGAATCCAGCACCACAGGAGTGCTGCCGACCGCGGTGATCGACGCCGTCTCGGAATCGTCGATCTCTCCGACGGAGGACGTGGAGGGCTCCAGCCCCTCGCCTTCGTTGTCGACGGGAACCGTGACGACCTCGCCGCGCGCCGAGGAGAGCCCGAACACGGTGCCGTCCTTCGCCACCGTGACGTCGGCATCCGCGCCGAGCTCGGCAGTGGGATCGGCGGCCTTGATCTCGAACGACGAGAGCCCCTTGATCGGCACGACCCACAGATCGCCGGATTTGCGGTCCAGGACGGCAGCGGTCTGATTCCCGAGCGCGACCTTCGCCGAGCCGGGGATCGCGGTCGAATCCGCCAGTGTGACGTGCGCGGGGTCGACGACCGTCGCGGTGGCGGCGTCGGTGTCGACGACGACGACGTTCGCGGCATCCTGAAGGATGTCGAAGCTGTCGGTGCCGTTGCGCAGCCCGCCGTCGAGAAGTGCGGACTCGTAGTTGAAATGCCCGACGAGCAGGCTCGAGGTCTTCGTGATCCACACGCCGCCGTCGTTCAGATCGACCTTGGTGGTGGGATTGCCCTGGTAGGAGAAGGCCAACGTGGTGATCGCGACGACGCCTGCGACGACGCCCGCCGCCGACGCCAGCGTCTTCGGCCGCGCGCGCATTCGCGAAAAGACCTTCATCTGGTGATACTCCCCCGGGGTTGTTGCTCGCCGCGCCGGCTCCGAGCCGACGACGCACCCGGCGAGTCTAGTTGTCGCGGACTGAACCGACGATGGGCAGACCTGCCCATCCCGCCCTCAGTCGCGGAGGAACGGGAGCGCGAGCACCGGGCGGTGCACAGCACGGTCGGAGACCACGCACCCGCGGATCATGGTGACCAGGCAGTAGACCCCGATGCCGAGCAGAAGGAGCACCGGGATGCCGATCCAGCCCGACGGCGCACTCCGATAGGCGCCGTACGACTCCTCATATGAAGAGATCGACGTCGCGATGCCGACGATCACGATCAGCGCATACGAGACGATCACGTACAGCAGGAAGCTGAGGGCCCAGTTCGCCGCCCAGCGCGCGTTCTCGCGGACGATCGGGAGGGGTGATCGACGCGCGCTCGAGCGCTGCACGAGCGAGACGATCACGGTCACGAGGGCGCCGACGTAGGGCACGAAGACGAGGAACTGCAGGCCCCAGAACTTTCGACCGCTGGGCACGACGTAGCCGTATGCGGGATAGCCGGGCGAGATCGGGTATCCGCCTTGCGCCATCGGGTAGCCCTGCGGCGCCGGGTAGCCCTGAGCGGGGTATCCGCCCTGTGCGTTCGGGTAACCCGGCGCCGGGTAGCCGCCCTGCGCGTTGGGGTAGCTCGGCGCGGGGTAGCCGCCCTGCGCCGTCGGGTAGCCCGGTGCGGGCGCCGGATGCAGAGGTGCGGGGCCGGCGGAGTGGCCGGGGTTCAGAGGAGCGAGCGGCAGGCTCTGCCCCGGTGGCACCGCGGGAGGAGCCGTCGGCTCGTAGGCGGATGCCGATCTCGGCTGCTGCGGATACTGCGCGTCGGACATGACTCTCCCCCGGCCAGTCGGGCTCCCCCTGAGTCCCGACGCTCCCATCCTCGCACGATCGAGGGCGCGCGATTCCGTCGCGTGGGAAGGCAGCCGCAGAGGCGCTCGAGCTCCGGTCCGAACTGCTGATGGATGAGGGGACACAGGCGACTACCCCCTTCCTTTATTCGCACTTATGTTCTAAACTTGAGGCATGACCTCCCTGGATGACGAGTTCGCGTTGCGGCAGACGCTGCTCGACGACTGGCTCGAGGCGCGCCGCCAGATCGCGGTCTTGGAGGCGCGGGCGTCCGATCTTCTCGCCGCCCGGTTGCGGGTGTACGACGCGGACGTGCAGGGTGACGGGTTCCACCGTGACGCGATGCACCGGTCGATGATCGCGGAGTACTCCGCCTCCGGCCGCATCGCGCAGGGCACAGTCGAGCGGGCGTTCGTCGACGCGTTCTTCCTTCAGCGGGACTACCCCGAGGTCGTGGCATCCTTCACGCGCGGACAGGTGACGGCGGCGCACGTGCACGAGATCATCTCGGCCGGGTTCGCTGTGCGCGACGCGATCGACGACGGGCGAGCGGATGCGGGCCTGCATCACATGTACGAGGCGGCCGCTCTCGTCGTCGCCGAAACCGCGACCCCGGCGCGAACGAAGGCACAGGTGCGTCAGATCGCGGCCGCCCTTGCCGGCGTCGGCGTCACCGAGCGGCATCGGCGCGCGCGGAGCGAGCGGACCGTGACGATGACGAGCGTGGGCGACGGTCTCGCGCTGCTGCAGCTCGTGCTGCCCGAGCACCTCGCAGTCGCGATCCTCGACCGACTGACTCAGGTCGCTCAGCATCTGATGAGCACCCGTGACGACTCCGACCCGGTGCTCGACCTCGACGTCCTCGACCGCGGTGACGACCCTGTGCGCCCAGAGAACCTCGACGCCGCCGACCCTGGCTGGGACGACATGGCCATCTTCGGCGAGTCCGACACGTTCACCACCGACCCGCTCGTCGACCCCCTCACCGACGACGCGTCACCCGACTGTGTGCATCCTCGGATCGATGACCGCGGAATCGACGCGGTGCGCGCCGATCTCGCCACCGACCTCCTCCTCGGCGCCGCCCCGACCACCGTGACCGGCACGGCGATCGAGAACATTCGCGGGCGGGTGCAGATCACCCTGTCTGCGACGACCCTCGCCGGCCACGACGACCGCCCCGCGGAGCTCGACGGGCATGGGCCCCTGCACCCCGACACCGCCCGCGACCTCGCCGGGCACGCCGACACCTGGTCGCGACTGTTCCTCTCCCCGACCGGGATGCTCGTCGAGACCGACGCGTACACACCGACCGCGGCGATGAAACGGTTCCTGCGTGCCCGCGACCCGCATTGCCGATTCCCCGGATGCCGGATGCCGGTGCACCGCTGTCAGATCGACCACAATCACGACCACGCCCTCGGCGGCAGAACCCGGCTCGACAACCTCTCGGCGTTCTGCGTCGGCCATCACACGCTGAAGCATCCCGACCTCGATGAGCGGCACCGATGGACAGCGCGGCAGCTCCCCGGCGGAGAAGTGCAGTGGACCAGCCCTCTCGGTCGCGCGTACGTCGACCCGCCGCCCCGGCGAGTGATGTTCGTCTGACCGATCACGCACCGGGTTCAGCGTTCACGCACCGGGTTCAGCGTTCACGCTATGGCGCGGGGCACCCTCCCTCGGCCCGCGCGCCGACCGCGATTCAGAGGAAGCGCGATTCAGAGGAGGACGGTGAATCCGAGGAGCACCAGGCCGACGACCGACACGACGCAGGCCCCCGACACGGCAGCGACGGCATACAGGCTGCGCCGGCGTGCGGCCTTCGCCACCGAGACCCTGTCGGCGTCGATCACGCGGGTCGGAGCGATGTCTCCAGGAGACGCAGGAGGACGGTGCGGTGTGCGCGGCGCTGCACGAGGCTTGTAGATGGCTGGGGGCTTCTCCACGTCGGCAGCCGGAGGACGGCTCACCGTGTCGTAGAGCTCTTCGTCGTCCTCTGCGCGCTCCAGAGGAGCATCCGTCCGTCGGCGCCTCTCGACCGCGACCGTGCGGTCCTCGACGGAAACCTCGTCAGCCGTCAGATCTGGTCGACGCCGCCGCTCCACCGCGACGGTGCGATCGTCGATCATGTGCGTGTGTTCATCGAGGTCGTCGTCGGACTCGGAATCGTCTGCGCCGCCGCGACGCCGACGACCCATCACGACGGTGTGATCCTCGACCAGGGGCGAATCCTCGTCGACGTCGTCGCCCGACTCGGAATCCACGGCACGCCGGCGTCGACCCATCACCACCGTGCGGTCCTCGACCAGGGGCGAATCCTCGTCGAGGTCGTCGTCAGACTCGAAATCCACGGCACGCCGGCGTCGACCCATCACGACGGTGCGGTCCTCGACCATCGGCGCGTTCTCGTCGGTGCCGTCCCCTGCGACGGCCTCGGTGCCGGCATCCGCTGGGATCGGCCCCTCGCCCGCCTGGCTGCGCCGACGCACGCGGCGGGTGAGTCTCACCGTCGCCTCGGGGATGTCGTCGTCGGAGTCCATCAGCCGCGCCTCCTCACGGGGACCGTAGTGCCTTCGAGCATGGTCGACGTGTGCACCGCCGAGGAGGACTGGCGGCTGTCGGTGGAGTCCTGCAGACCGCCCGCTATTCCGCCCGAGACGACGTCGACCACGACGACCGAGATGTTGTCGCGCCCGCCCGCCTGCTTGGCCCGGCGCACGAGGGCGGCAGCCGCGGTCTCGGGACGTCCGCACATGGTCAGAGTCGCCCTGATGCCCTCGTCGCTGACCTCGCCGCTCAGCCCGTCGGAGCAGATGAGCAGCCGCTCGCCGTTCACGACCGGCACCAGCCAGCTGTCGGCCATGTTGTCGTCGGCGCCGATCGCCCGTGTGATGACGTTGCGCTGCGGGAAGGTCGCGAGATCCTCAGCACGCAGCTCGCCCGCGTCGACGAGCTCCTGACCCAGCGAATGGTCGATCGTGAGCTGCTCGAGCTCGTTGCCGTGATGACGATAGACACGCGAATCGCCGACGTTGAACACCAGCCAGTGCGGCACCTCCTCGTACTCGACGAGGGCGACGGCCGCGACCGTGCTCCCGGCGCCGCGCGAATGCTGGGCCGAGATCGTCGACACCGCCTCGTTCGCGCGGGCGAGTGCGGCGCCGATCTCGGCCGTCGACACCCGCGTGCCTGCCAGCGGCGCGAATGCGGCGACCACGGCCTGGCTGGCCTTGTCTCCTGCCGCGTGCCCGCCCATGCCGTCGGCGACGAGGAAGACTGGCGACTCCGCGAACACCGAGTCCTCGTTGACGGCGCGCTTCAAGCCGAGATCGCTGAGCGCTGCGACGTTGAGGACGACGGAGGCGAGTGTCACGAACCGGACTCCACCGCGACGTGCATGCCGACTTCACCGAGCACGAACCGCCCGGCTCCGGTCACGCTCTCACCGGCGTCGAGCAGAGTCTCGGCGCCGTCATCGGCGACGACCACGACGCCGTTGGTCGAGTGCAGGTCGGTGAGACGCCACTCTTCGCCCTGCACGACGAGACGCGCGTGAGTCTTCGACAGAGTGCGCGTCTTGTCGGGGATCGACAGACGCTGCTCGCCCGGCTCGCCCTCGGGGTTGCGGCCGATCACGATGCTCGTCGCCGAGAGGGCGAAGGTGCGCCCGTCGTCGAGAACGAGCACCCGACGAGGACCGCGGCTGCGATGCACGACGACCGTCGCCTCGATGTCGTCATCAGCGGTCGCGGGGTCGGGCGCCGCCGCGGCGACGGGAACCTGGGGCTCGGGAACCGGCAGCACCACCGGGACGGGCTTGATCGACGCCGCACGGTCGGCGCGGGTTCCCAGGCCCGAGCCGCGAAGACGCTGCGGCTCGGCGAAGGGATCGGATGCCGGGGCTTCGGGAGCGCCCTCAGCGGCGGATGCCGGCGCCTCGGCTGCGGAGGGGACCGGCCCGAGAGCGGCCGAGGGAGCTGACGCGTCGGGGGCCGCCGGTGATTCGGGCGGGATGGGTGCGGATACCAGCGGCTCCTGCTGCGGCGCCGCGGGGGGAGGCGGCGTCGCGCCGGGATCGGCAGGCTGAGCGACGCCAGCCGGCTCAGCGGGTGCGACCGGCTGTGCCGGCGCGATCGGCTGGGCGGACGCGACCGGCTGAGCGGGTGCGACGGACTCTGCGGGCGGCGCCGGAGTCTCGAACGGGGCAGGCCAGGCGGGCTGGGCCGGAGCCGGATCGGCGGGAGCCGGGTGGGCCGGAGCCGCGGGCGAGGCCGGCCAGGTCGGCTCGGCAGGAGCAGGCTCAGCAGGAGCAGGCTCAGCAGGAACCGGGAAGTACGGATCATGCGGAGCGACCGGCTGCACGGGCGAGACGGGCGGCGTCGGCTCGGCGGGCTGAACCGGCGCAGGAGGCGGGGCCGGCTGAGACGGTTCCACCGGCTGATACGGCACGCTGGGCTCGACGGGCTGCACAGGCCCCACCGGCGCCGCCGGAGCAGCAGGCTCCACCGGCACGACGGGCTTCTGCGGCTCGGCCTCGACCGTTGCGGACGGCTCGTGGGGGGCGACGCCGGGCACGGAGTCGATCAGGCCCTGCGAAATGGGCAGAGGCGCCGGCTGCGGGGGAGCCGGCTGCTCGAAGGCGGGAGACGGAAGCCCGGTGGCCGCATCGACCGTCGAGGCGCTCGTGCGGTTCAGCGCCGGGATGGTCACATCAGGCGCAGCGGCATCCGAATACCTCGGATCGACGTAGGCCGCCGGACCGGATCCCGGTGCCGGTGGCTGCGGAACGAAGCCCTGCGGGGCGAATGCGCCCGGCGCCGCGGGCTGCGCCGGTGCGAAAGAGCCCGGAGCGGGTGCGAAGGATGCGGGACCAGGAGCGGCGCCCGCATGCGGGATCGGCGCGGCGAGGAAGCCCTGGCCTGAGGGCGCACCGGCGGCGCGCGCAGCATCCGTTCCCACCCGACGAGGACCGTGCAGGCCTGCGAGCCGGTCGCCCTCGGGATACGGCGGGGCGCCCCACGCGAGCAGCGTCGCCCACACCGGCGGCAGCAGCACCGCGAGCACGGTGAATCCCGCACCGCGGCCGAACCGCTTGTTGATGTCGTGGGTCGCGAGAACCTTGAGGTACAGACCGTACAGCTGAACGATCGGAATGAAATAGAACACGACGTTCCAGGCGGGCCGACCGCCGATCTGCAGGATGGTCGCCTCGTTGAGAACGGGAACCCAACCCTTCCAGGCGTCCTGCTCGAGCTTCGGGAAGAGCTTCGACAGGGCGAACGCGTACCAGACGTACACGCCGAGCCCGATGAGTGCGGTCACGCCAGTGACGACGGCCGATGCCGCGACGAGGTCGGGGGCAGTGACCTCTGCCAGGAACCTGGGGTCTGCGACCGCGATCATGCGTCCTCCTCCTGCCGGCGGGCACCGGCCAATGCGAGCGTACCGAGTGCCAGGTGGCGGCTCCCGAACGCGATCCTCCGTGTCGGCGCGATCCTGGCCACGAACGACCTCAGGCGCAGCCGTGACCGCAGAGCGGCCCATCGGCTCTGCTCGGCGCGCAGCGCCTCGCGTTCCTCGTCGACGACGCTCCAGGCGTGATCGGCGTCATCCTCACCGGGCGGATGCGCGGCGAAGACGGCCTGGTCGACGGCTCGTGCGAGACGCTCTGCGGCGGGACGCTCGACGGTGCGGGCGCTCTGCACCCTGGTGCCGTCGGTCGAGATCGGGATCTCGTGGTCGAGATACACGTCGGTGAGCTCTTCCCACGCTCCCACCAGACGCACTTCCGGGTCCGTCGCGGTGCGACGAGCTTTGCTGCGCAGACCCTTGACCACGAGCACCACGATCAGCGGAAGCAGCAGCAGAGCGAGCGCGAGCAGGCTGAGGCCGACGATGCGCGCGATGAACAGCACGACCGCGAGCGCGTCGGAGGCGACCGGCTCGGGCGGCACCTCTCCGTCATGCGAGTCGCTCTGCGCCTGCGGCGGGTCGAGAGCCTCCGAATGCGGCTGCTCGGGCACCGTCGGGTGCTCGGGCAGCTGCTCGCCCTCCGTGATCAGACTCGGAAGCTGCGAGTACTGCGGGGTGACGTCGACCGCGGCCCATTCTCCGCCTGACGCGCGCACCTCGACCCAGGCGGTCATGTTCGCCCCTGTGCATTCGGTGTCGCAGGCGGGCACACCCGGCACCTCATCAGCCGCGGGAAGGCGCGCGCCCAGGACGACGCGCGATTCGAGACCCCACAGCTGTGCGAGCAGGGCGGCCGCGGTGGCGAACTGCTCGTCGTCGCCGACGGCCGCCACGAGCATCTCGGGCGTCGCATCGGCGCCGGCCCTGCGCTGCTGTTCGACCAACGATGTGAAGAGCTCTTCGATCCGCGCCGTGGAGTGTCCGGCGTAGCTGGGGGCGAACGAGTAGCCCTCCGACGACTTCAGCGCGGCGATCCACGTCGCCGCCGCCTCGTCGTCGAGCAGCGCGTGCGAGAGATAGCCGCGGGCGCGCAGCCTCTCGATCAGCTCCAGGAAACCGGCTCCGGTGCGCGGAAGCTCCTGCATGTCCGCCCACTCCGCGAGGGCGGGATGATCATCGGCGTCGAGCAGCGACTCCCCTCCCTGCACGTCGGTCAGAGAAACGGGCTTGCCCGGGGCGTCGACGAGCACGCTGTAGCGGTCGCCCGGCACGAGGCCTGCTCCCGCGCCTGAGGTCTCGGCGATCGTGATCGCGGTGTCTCCGTCGGCATCCACGTGGAAGCCGTCGGCCAGTTCGTCGGCACGCGAGCCCGAGAACGTGGGCGCCTGCGCGAGCCCCGATGGGGTCGGCACCCAGATCCCGCTGTACGCGTCGCCCACCGTGATGCCGAGCTGCACTCGGCCATCGCCGGGGGCCGCGGCACGCGGCAGTCGGGTGAATCGGTCGTCTGCGGCGATGTGGAAGTCCTGGCCGTCGTAGGCGTCGAGGGTCGCGATCCTGATGCGTTCGATGGAACCGGGGTCGCCGTCGATCTTCACGACGGTCTCGTCGGCGCGCTCGGCCGTGAACCACGACCGGTACTCGCTGAGAGGACTCGACTGCTGCTGCACGACGATCATCGGCTCGACCTCGTCGCGCAGCACCGAGCGATCGTGCCAGCCCGCTGCCGCGGGGGCGATCGCGAGACCGGCCACCAGCGCGACGACGATGAGCGCACCCGACAGCAGATGGCGGCGGATGCTGAGCCACACCGGCGCCGCCCGCCGCGTGATGTTGTGCGCGGCGACGGCGCGCAGCGCCCGCGCGCGCCGGAGGCGGGACGCCCCGACCAGGAAGACCAGGGCGATGACGAAGACCGCGACGCCGATGACCCACTCGCGCGGAGACGGAAGCGTGAACCCGAGCAGCACCACAGGGGCGCTGGTGCCGGTGGCGCCGAACGCGATGCCGAACACGCTCATGGCCGACACCACGATCACGGCGAACGTGGAGCGCCTGCTGCTGCGGCCGAGCACGAGAAGGCTCGCGATGAAGGCGCCGAACAGCACGACGACGAGGAACGGGATGAGCACCGCCTGATACTCGCCCAGCGGCGGATTCAGCGTCAGGATCTGCTTCCAGCCCAGCACGATGCCCAGTACGGCGTCGCGCAGCCCGCCGAAGAACGCGCCCGGCGACGACAGCGCGGAGGGGATGGCAAGCGGCACGGCGACGACGACATAGGCGACCGCGGCGAGCAGCGCGGCGAGCAGCGTGCCCCAGCGCAGCACCCGGGCGACGACGGCCGCGGCGATGCCGACGAGCCCTCCCACGATGCCGACGACGATCGCGCGCGGCGCGTCGTACACGGGCCAGGCCGCGAGCGTCGCGAGCACGACGCCGGCGAAGACGTAACCGAGGCCCCACAGATTCAGCACGCTGAACAGAGAATCCTGCTCGCGTCGAGCCGCCGTGCCGCTCATTTCAGGACTCCGCGAGCGAGCATCTGCGGCAGGTCTCCGAGAGCGCCGAGCGTCATCACCACGAGCTCCCGCGCGCTGCGCAGGGTCGGCTCCTGGCCGAGCTCGGAGCGCACGGCGACCGCCTCCACGGCGGCCGGCAGCGAGATCGCCGCCATCCTCAGGCGATCCAGAGGCATGAGCGAACCCGTCATCAGGAACGCGATCGACAGGTCGGGGTAGGACTGGACCGTGAGCTTCGTCACGGATTCGAGGCGCATCACGTTGTCGGCGGCGTCGACGCCGCTCGTCGCGTCCAGGAGCGCCTTCGGGGTCACGGTCGGCAGCGTGCTGATCGACAGCACCTCGGCTCGTGCGTGCTCGGGGATCTCGTTGCTCACGACGAACAGCACGTCGCGACCCTCGGTGACGCCCTGCAGGGCGAGAGACGCCGCGGCGCTCACGGTCGTCTCGAACTCGTCATCACTGTCGTACGACGACGCGGCGAGATCGAGGATGATCGCGATCCGCGCATGGCGCGACTCCTCGTACTGCCGCACCATGAGCTTGCCGGTCTTGGCGGTCGACTTCCAGTGCACGTGGCGCTGCGAGTCGCCCACCACGTACTCCCGCACGGCGTGGAACGAGAGGTCGGCGTCGACGAGCACCGAGCTCGGGGTTCCTTCGAGATCGCGGATGAGCCCCGCGCTCGTGCTGGGGATGCGGACGGTCACCGGATGCACGTGGATGCGCTGCACCTCGGGCCAGCTCAACTCGCGGCGGAGGATGCCGATGGGGTCGCCGCGCGTGATGGTCATAGGGCCCACGTCGATGATGCCGCGGCGATGCGCCGCGATCGTGAGCTCCTCGCGGTGGTGCCCTTCGGGTCGCAGCAGCGGGACGTGCGCCTCGACCAGCCCCTCGCCCACCGGCACGTCGACGACGCCCGGCAGCGCGAGGCGCGAGCCGTTGTTGCGCACGTCGAGCACGGCCCCGATGTCGGTGCCGGCGACCACGCGGTCGCGGCCGAGTGCGAGTTCGATGCGGTAGTCGTGCTCACCGAGGATGAACGGGATGCAGACCACGAGCAGCACGAAGGCGATCGCCGCCACCGCCCATGCCTCGACCCAGCCGAACAGCAGACCGCAGACCAGGCCCAGCACCAGCGCCGCAGAGACCAGGACGCCTGCGGCGGTGACGGTCTCGCCGATCCAGGCGTACACGCGACGAAGCATCCGTCCGGTACGGCGCAGCATCCTGCGCGTGCCGAACACCGCGCCGCGGACCGGTCCGCGGCGCGTGCGGTCGTATCGCGTCACCGTCGACGTCCGGGTCGAGGTGCTCGTCCCGGCGGCGGTGCGCGTGATACGCGATTCGGTGCTGTAGCTCACGCAGTCCCGTTCTCACGGGGCGGTTCGACGTCGAGCAGGATCTGCCCCACGACGGCCACGGCCGTGACGCCGTCGAACTCGGCCTCCGGCTCGAGGACGAGGCGGTGCGCGAGGGCTGTGACCGCGAGGTCGCGCACGTCGTCGGGCGTCACGAAGGTGCGACCCGATTTCGCGGCCCAGGTCATCACGAGACGCGAGAGCGCCAGGGCTCCGCGCACGCTCACGCCCAGGCGCACCTCGGAGGCGCGACGGGTGGCGTCGACGATGCGCATGATGTAGTCGGAGATCAGCGGGTTCACGTACACGTCACGGGCCATCTCGGCCATCGTGAGGATCGTGTCGGTGCCGGCGATGCCCTTGAGCGGCGGCTTCACGGTCGCCGCCCCCTGCAGGATGCGCATGGTCGCGGCGTCGTCGGGGTAGCCGATCGAGGTCTTGATCATGAAGCGGTCGAGCTGCGCCTCGGGCAGGCGGTAGGTGCCGCCCTGCTCGATCGGGTTCTGGGTGGCCATCACGAGGAACGGCGATCCGACGGGGCGCGAGACGCCGTCGACCGTGACCGTGCCCTCTTCCATGACCTCCAGCAGCGCCGACTGCGTCTTCGGCGATGCGCGGTTGATCTCGTCGGCGAGCACGATGTTGGCGAAGATCGGCCCCGCGTGGAACTCGAAGGTGCCCTCCTTCTGGTCGTACACCGTGATGCCGGTGACGTCTCCGGGAAGCAGGTCGGGCGTGAACTGGATGCGCGAGCTGACGCCGTCGATCGTCTGCCCGATCGACCGCGCGAGCGCGGTCTTGCCGGTGCCGGGGAAGTCCTCGAGCAGCACGTGGCCGCCCGTCACCGCCGCGGCGAGCACCAGCTCGACGACGTGGCGCTTGCCGAGGATGGCCTGCTCGACGTTGCCGGCGAGGATCGAGAACGTCTCGGCGAACCAGGCCGCCTGCTCTTTCGCGATGGTCATGAGATCCGGGCTTCCTTTCGGATCGGATGCTGCGCGCTCAGCACAGGTTCATCCGATGTGTGATGGTCGACAGGGTGTTGTAGGCGCCGGTGAAGTCGATCTTCACGTCGTAGACGCCGATCGTGTCGGGAACGGCGGTCCTTGAGAAGCTGTACGAGCCGCTCGCGGCCGCCGAGACGTTCACCGCGCTCTGCTGGTCCACCAGCGGCAGGCAGGCGTCGAATGTCACCTTCACGGTGGTGGGGGCGGTGGCCGCCGTGATCGGCGCCGTCCCCGAGCATTTGTCGGGTTCGGAGTTGTTGCACGCCTTAACGCTGATCTGCCCCGGTGCCGAGTCCGACGAGAGGGTGAAATCGGTGCGCCAGGTGCCGTACAGCAGGTACCACGGCGTGAATTCCGCCTCGACCGTCGGCGAGGGCGCCGAGGCCAGCCCGTAGGTGTACGTGCTGCCGTTCTGCTGCGGAGAGGTCGCCACGGAGTACGTGGTGTTGCCGCCGGGGCCGCTGACCGAGGTGAAGGTGAACACGGTGGTCGTGTTCGACTCGCCGACGCCGAAGCCGTTCGACACGCAGGCCTTCACGTTGTAGCGCTTGTACTGCTCGAGACCGCCGATCGACGGAGAGTTCGACGTCACGCCGCCGCTGACAGTCAGTCCGCCGCTGCCGTTGTCCGAGCAGGTCACGTTCCCCGATCGCCATGCGACGTAGACCACGTTGAGCGGCTGCGTGCTGCCGTTGCTCTGTGCGGCGATCCCCGAGACGTTGACCGACGTGTTCGACACGGGTTGCGCGCTCGGCGACCGCGGGTCGAAGTAGGGAGCGCCAGCGACCTGCACGGAGACGGGGAAGGCGCCGCCCTCGTTGCCGATGTTGCCCGCGGGCGGCTGGAACTGGCTGATCGGCACGATCGTGACCGACTGGCCGCCGGGGCTCAGCACGATGTCTGCCGTGGTCGTCGGCCCCTGACGCTGGATGATCTCGCCGGTCTCCTGCACGCGGAACGACGCCGCGTCGTTCGACGACGTGATCGACAGGGCCGCGACGCCCCGCGTGGTATCGGTGACGCCGGGGCGATAGACGGGAGTCGCGGTGACGTTCGTCACCTCGGGGGGCGCATATGCCCAGCTCGTGTGCGCCGAGGTGGGCGCCGAGGCACCCACGGAGTTCACGGCGACCGCGGTGAAGCTGTGCGGCGCGCCGGTGACGAGTCCGCTCACGGTGCACTGGTACACGGCGCCGGACGCCGAGCACGAGGCGTTCGCGGGGGCGCCGTCCTGCATGATCGTCACCGAGGTGACGGCGGGGTGCGCGTTCGCGGCTTCACCGAGCGGCACCTCCAGAACGACCGTGGTCCGCGTGTAGCCGACAGTCGTCACGCTGGCTGGCGCCTGCGGATAACCCTGCAGATCGAGCGTGAGGGACCCGGCGCCTGTGCGATCCTGCGCATCCGCGACGACGAACGGGAAGATGCACTGACCGCCGGGCGCCTTGCCGCCACCGGGCCAGCTCACCGAGATCGCGCTCTCTCCCGATGCGGAGGCGGTCGCGACGTCGCAGCGCGAGCCCTCGCCGAGCGAGACCAGAGTGAGGCCGGCCCCCGGCTTGCCCTGGAACGGGTCGTACTCGCCGGCCACGCCGACGACCTCGATCGAGCAGTTCGCGCTCGTCACGACGCACTGACGCGTCAGCGTCGCGCCGCGGGGAGCGTCGGGCGGTGCGATCCCGACGACGACGCGCAGGGATGCAGAGGCTCCGCCGAAGGCGGTCAGGGTCACATCCACGTCTTCACGCGTGCCCGGCTTCGCATCGGCGTTCGCGAGGATCGACACCGACGAGCCGTTCTGCGTGACCGTGAAGGAGGAGCCGGTGTAGACGACGCCGAAGTCGAGGGATTTCGGGTCGCCTTCGCGACCGCCCTCCCAGGAGGTCATGGTCGAGTACAGGTCGACGGTCTCGGTCTCACCCGGCGCCACGGTGTGCGAGATCGAGGTGAGCACGACCTGCGGGGCGGCTGGGCGGATGCCGATCGGCACCTCGACGTACGACCAGCGCTGCTGGCCCTGCAGCCGCACCTGCACGAGACAGGTGTCGGACCAGGGCGCGTCGGCGCCCGCCGAGTACTCGACCGACAGCTTTCCCTCCGCGGTGCAGCCTGCGGCGGCGCGCTGCACGGTGAACTCCCCGGTCGCGAGCTCAACCCGGTCGGACGAGGGGAGGTCGAGGTAGTCGATCACGTCGAACGCCTTGGACTTCTCCTCGTCGACCACGACGGGAGTGACCCCCGGCTTCAGCTGCACGCGCAGATCGTCGAACGGCGGGATGCGCAGGAAGCCGTAGGCGACCACGTCTCGACCGCCTTCGGCCGTGCCGGTCAGCTGGAACGGGATCAGAGCGCCCTCCGCGGGCGCTTCACCGACGATACGGCTGCCGTTCACGGTGAAGCCCGGCTGCTCGCCCCACAGGCTGAGCCGGAGCGACCCGGTGTCGCCCGAGGTCCACTGCACCCGATCGGTGACGACGTCGAGACCGCCGTCGCTCAGCTCTCCCCTGGTGCGGGCGGTGAGAACGGTGTCGGCGACAGTGGGCTGGTCGGTCACGGCGTCTTCGGTGACCGTGACCACGACGAGGCCCTGCGAGGTGCTCTGCGTGCGGGTCGAGCGCACGGTGTAGATGTACGAGTTCGTGCCTTCGGTCTCACCCGCCCGCAGCACGACCCTGCCGTCGTCGAGCGAGGTGCTGTCGTCGATGAGCGCCTTCAGCCGCTCGAAGTCGGGGTTGCCTTCGACCTGCGGCGCGTTCGGCACGAGCTCGATCAGCTCGAGGTCGCCCTGGGCCGGGTCGAGGTCGTTGGCACGCGGGTCGAGGATGACGGGCGTCGACGAACCGGCCTGCACCCGTACGTAGTCGCTGTAGGTCACGGGAGCCGCGTCGTCGACCTTGCCGTCGAGCACGCCGATGCGCACCTGCCCCGTGCCCTCTTCGCCCCCGGGGTCGCGAACCGTGTAGCTGAACGCCACCTGGCCGCCCTCGACGCCCGCAGCGGGCGCGCGGTACACGATCGCGTCGCCGGCGGCGGTGACGGTGGCGGTTCCCTGTCCCTTGCCCGGCTGGGCGACGTCCGACAGCACGACGCTGTCGCCATCTGCATCCATCCCGGTCGTCGGCACCGTGAGCGTGACGGTCTGCCCGCTGAGCACGCGACCGGTGAGACCGGTGGGCGTGGGTGCGCGGTTGGTCCCGGGCGGAACGACCGTCACGGTGACCGTTCCGTTGTCGGAGAGCGAGGGATTGCGCTCGAGCGACACGGCGTAGGTGAGGCGGTAGGTGCCAGGCGTGCTGGGGGCGAGATAGCGCAGGCTGTTGCCGTCGGCGAAGACCAGCTCATCGGGCTGGCCCGAACCGATGACCTCGGGCTGCACGATGAGCGCCTCGCCGCGCGGGGCGACGTCGTTCGCAGCGACGTCGATGCGCGCGAGGGAGCCGGCCCGCACGGTGATCGCATCGGGGAAGATGATCGGACGTGTGACGGATGACGGCGGCGCGAGGAAGACCGTCACTGTGCCCTTCACCGCGGCGCCTGCGCCGTCGGCGACCGTGACACCGGCCGTGCCGATCACTCCCGACTCGCCGTTCTCGGTCGTGCCGCTCACGCGGATGCTCTCGTTGCCGACGATGCCGACGTTGAGGCGCGACGTCGAGCTCGACGCCTCCGAGATGATCAGCACGCGTCCGCTGGTGTTCTGCACGGCTCGCAGCACGTCGACCGTGGTGTCCTCGCCCTCGCGCACGAACGCCGTGAGCGGCGCCATGGCCAGAGCCGACGAGCCGTCCACCGCCGTGATGCGGATCACGGCCGATTTCTCGGCCTGCGTCGTGACGTCCTGCGCGGTGTAGGTGACGATGTACTGGCCCGGTACGGCGACCGTGACGTCGACCGTGCCCGCAGCGGTGTTCGGCGACACCTCGAGTCCCTCGGCGGCCGCAGCGGTCTGCACGGCGTCGAGCAGACGGTACGTGCCGGATCCGCCGGAGAGGTGGTCGGCGATGTCGATCGACTGGGGCTCATCGATGCGCACGGTGAGGGCGACGGGAGCCGCCACCATCGTCGGGCTGCCGGTGACGCGCACTTCGATGGTCTTCTCGGCTGTGGCGCCGTGCGAGTCCTGCACGATGATCGTGATCGCGATCGCGGCGTCGGAGGCGTTCGGATCGGTGTGGCGGATCGCCACGCGCCCGTCAGCCATCGGCACGACCATCACGGGTGCCGCGGAGTCGGTCTCGTAGGCGTCGCTGAGGACGAACGGGTCGCCCTCGGGATCGACCCAGCCCGCGAGCGCCGAGACGATCGTGCTGCCACCGGGAAGCAGCTGAGGCGCTGGCCACTCCTGCTGGCACGCTTCGATTCCGCACCACACCGGGGCGGAGTTCACGTCGGGGCTCACCACGGTGAGGGTCACGGTCGCCGGCTCGGAGACCGCCGCTCCGTCGGTCACCGTGTAGGTGAAGCTCGTCTGCCCTGACGCCGCACGCACGTTCACGACGAGCGACTGCCCGTTGCCGACGAGCGACAGGTCGCCGAAGCCGGCATCCGCCACCGCCCCGACCGACGCCGGGTCGATCGTGAGCACGTCCTTCTTGTTCGGGTCGTGGTCGTTGAACAGCACGGGAAGGATCACCTGCTGGCCGCTGCGCACTCCGAAGGAGTCGTCGACCGCCACTGGCGGGAGCTCCTCGGCGACGTCCTCGACGACGACCGTGCCCTCCTGCTGTTCGGTCTCGTCCTCGATGGCCCACTGCTCGAGCGGGATGAGACGGCCCTCGGGCGCGGTCCAGATCAGGCCGGTTCCCGCTTCGACGAGCACGGTGCGGTCGCCGTTGGTCTGCAGCACCGGCCGAATGGCTGAGGACTCGAGTGCGGCGTCCGGCACCGTCAGCGGGACCGTGTCGCCGTCGGCCCACAGGGTTCCGGAGCCGGTGTCGATCCAGGCGGCGAAGGCGTACCCGTTCATCACGACGGGAGCTGCGGGAACGCCGTTCGCCTCGGCGATGCGCGTCGCCTTGCCGCCCGACAGCGGAACGGAGACGAGCCCGTCGGCATCGGCGATCAGGATCTCGTCGCCGGACGAGGCGCCGCTCTGCAGCAGCGCGCCCTCGCCGAGGTCGACGCTGACGGGATCGCCGCGGCCGGAGAGCCAGAGCCTGCTCTTGTCGAGCTGCAGAAGGGCCCAGGTATCGCCGACCACGGTCATGGCGAGGCCTGCGGTGCTCTTGGGTGCGGAGGAGATCTTGTCGCCGTCGCCGATGAAACGATGCTCGGTGACGTCGAAGCGGCGGACGGCCGACTCCTCGGACGAGTACAGCGCCAGGATGCCGTCGGGCGAGAGCCCGATCGCGTCGGCCGTGTAGGTGGGCTTCTCTTCGCCCTTCTTCACCTCGACCTCGGCGAACGGGTCGACGAGGGCGGTGGCGGCCTTCGCCTCGAGAGTCGTCACCGAGACCTGACCCGTGTCGGTGCGATAGGCGACGTAGGAGCCGGCCGAGACGATCTCGCGGGTGCCGACCGGAGTGGGCTGCGAGGCGAGCGGCGCGCCCTCCTCGCCAGAGTCGGAGAGGAGGTCCTGCGGATCGGCAGGATCGAGATCCCAGCGCTGGCGGGAGCCCTGGCTGAAGAGCACGGCATCCGCCCCGCTCTGCCACACGTGCTCGGGGGAATCGACATCGCGCACCGTGTCGATCTCGGCGAGATCGGTGTTCACGCGTGCGTACTGACCGGAGTCGCGCATGACCCATACCGACGACTCCAGGCGCGGAACCTCCTGCGCCTGGTATCCCTGGGCGGTGACCGCGAACGTGACGACGGCCGCGAGCGACGCGAGTCCGGCGACGGCCGCGATGACGCGGCTGCGCGAACGGGGCCGCGTCTCGGTGACTGCACGATCGCCGATCGGCATCAGATCACCCCCGTCATCATGAGCACGGCGACCCCCACGACGGCGAGCACCGCCATGCCGACTCCGGCGCCGATGAGGCCCGCGGCGAGCGGCGAGCGCTGCCTGGACGGCGCCGGCAGCTCGTCGCGTTCACGTGGCCCGCGGTCTTGACGGGCGGCGCGCACCGCTCGGCGCCCGCCTTCGTCGACGGTGGTCACGACCGGGCCGCGGGGTGCGGCGTCCGAGAAGTTGACCGGCGCGGCGGCGGCCCACTCGGCAGAGGCCGCTTCGAAGGCCGTGGGGGCGGCGCCCAGGTCGTACTGCGCCCAGCGCAGCCGCTCGGCGAACTCGGCCATGGACGAGAAACGGCGAGACGGGTCGCGCTGCATGGCCGTCGACAGCACGTCGTCGATCGCGCGCGGGAAGCCGGGAACCGGCACCGGGGTGTAGTGCGCTTTGACGATGCGCTTGGTGAGCTGTGCGCGCGAGTTCGCGGAGCGGTCGTCGCTCTCGAAGGGCGTGCGACCCGCGAACAGCGTGTACAACGTGGCGGCGAGGCTCCACACCTCGCTGGCCACCGAGCCGGAGACCCGCTCCTGCAGCACTTCGGGTGCGCTCCACGGAACCGACATGGCGATGATCTCGGGGTCGCCTTCGTCGACGACCGCGGCGGCGATGCCGAAGTCCGCGAGCACGGGCGAGCCCAGCGAGCTCATCAGGACGTTCGACGGCTTGATGTCGCGGTGCAGGAGTCCGGCGCGGTGCACGGTCTCGAGGGCGCCCGCGATGCGCACGCCTGCGTCGAGCACCTCGGCGACGGGCAGCGGGCCTTTCTTGTACCGGGTGCCCATGTTGTCGGGGCAGTACTCCATGGCGATGTACGGCCGGCCGTCGGACGAGATCGAGGCCTGGTAGATCGTCACGATCGCCGGATGCGCGCTGAGCCGGGCCGAGATGTCGGCCTCGACGTTGAAGTTGCGCAGCACCTCGGGGTTGACGGCATCCGCCAGCAGCACCTTGACGGCGGCTACGCGGCGAGGCAGGTCCTGCTCGTACAGGAAGACGTCGGCGAAGCCGCCGGAGCCCAGCGGGCGCACATAGCTGTACCCGGCGAGCACCGGTGGTGCCGACATGGTGCGCTTGGCCACTGCGATTCCCCTCGAGTTCGTTCACGGCGAGAGGCGCATCGACCCGATAGCGCAGTTCCCCCAACGGGGATTATATCTGTGGTCAGGGGTCGCCTTTCGGCGCTCAGGTTCGCCAGCATCCCTCGATGTGGTCGTCGACCATGCCTGCCGACTGCATGAGCGCGTACATCGTGGTCGCGCCGACGAATCGGAACCCCCGTCGGCGCAGCTCCTTGCTCATCGCGGTCGACTCCGGCGTGACGGCCGGCACGTCGGCCATGCTGCGAGGGCGGATGCCGGATGCGGGCGGCGCGAACGACCACATCAGCTCGTCGAGCTCGCCCTCGGCCATCTCGCGCACGAGGCGCGCATTGCCGATCGTGGCCTCGATCTTGGCGCGGTTGCGGATGATGCCGGCATCCGCCATCAGGCGCTCGACGTCGCCCTCTCCGAACTCCGCGACGATCTCGGGGTCGAAGCCCGCGAACACCGCTCGGAACCGCGGGCGCTTGCGCAGGATCGTGATCCAGCTGAGCCCCGCCTGGAAGCCCTCGAGCGCCATCTTCTCGAACAGCGCCCTGTTGCCGTGCAACGGGGTTCCCCACTCCTCATCGTGGTAGCGCCGGTACTCCGCGTCGTCGCCGACCCAGGCGCATCTGTCTCGCGCGTCAGGCCCGGTGCGGAGGGACGTCATGCGAAGGTCGCCGCGTCGATCACGAACCGGTATCGCACGTCGGAGGCGAGGACCCGCTCGTAGGCGGCGTTGATCTCGGATGCCGGGATCACCTCGATCTCGGCCGCGATGCCGTGCTCTGCGCAGAAGTCGAGCATCTCCTGGGTCTGCGCGATGCCGCCGATGTTGGAACCGGCGAGGATCCGGTTGCCGCCGATCAAAGACATCACGCCGACCTCGAGCGGCTCGCCGGGGGCGCCGACGCAGACCATCGCGCCGCCCACATCGAGCAGACCGAGGTACGAGCGGAGGTCGACCACGGCGCTCACCGTGTTGAGGATGACGTCGAACGATCCGCGCAGCTGCTTGAACGTGCCGGGGTCGCTCGTGGCGAAGTAGTGATCGGCGCCGAGACGGATGCCGTCGTCCTTCTTGCTCAGCGTCTGCGAGAGCACGGTGACCTCGGCGCCGAGAGCGTGTGCGATCTGCACGCCCATGTGGCCCAGTCCGCCCATTCCGACGACCGCGACGCGGGTGCCGGGTCCCACATTCCAGTTGCGCAGCGGCGAGTACGTGGTGATGCCGGCGCAGAGCAGAGGCGCGGCCTTGTCGAGCGGGAGGGCGTCGGGGATGCGCACCGCGAAGCGCTCGGTCACGACCACCTGCTGCGAGTAGCCGCCCTGCGTCACGGCGCCGTCGCGGTCGACGCTGCCGTAGGTGAAGACGGCGCCCTCGATGCAGAACTGCTCCTGGCCGCGCAGGCAGCTGCGGCACTCTCCGCACGAGTTCACCAGGCAGCCGACGCCGACCCGGTCTCCGACGGCGTGCGCTGTGACGGCATCGCCGATCGCGGCCACCGTGCCGGCGATCTCATGTCCGGGAGCGAGGGGGTAGCGCTGCGGGCCCCAGTCGCCCCGCACGGTGTGGATGTCGGAGTGGCAGATGCCTGCGAAGGCGACGTCGATCAGGATGTCGTTCGGGCCCAGCTCGCGGCGTTCGATGAGGGTCTTCTCGAGCGGGGCTGCTTCGCGGGGTGCGGCGTAGGCGGTGACACGGGTCATCGGGTCCTCTTTCGGTGGGATGCTCTCCATTCTTCCTGTTCCGCGCCCGCTCGGTCGCCTTCCGCCGCAGCCGGGCGGGCGGTACCGTGGCGGTACGACTCTGGAGGGAAGTCCCATGCGTCCATCGACCGTGCCCGCGCGGATCATCACCGCGGTGTTCTCCGTCATCGTCGCACCCGTCGGCGTCGGCGTGCTCAACGCCGGCGGGAGGACCTGGCAGTACGCCTTCGGCGCATACGGGGGCGTCGACGCCGCCGAGTTCGCAGGTCCCGTCCTGCTGCAGGCGCTCGGCATCCTCCTTCTGCTCGCCGTCGTCGCGACCGGGTTCTGGAGCTCCGCCGGGTTGCTCGCAGTCGGCGTCCTCTCCGTGGTGCCGATCGTGCTCGCGCTGTTCCCCGTGCTGCTCCTGGACATATATCAGAGCCCGCTGCCGATGGAGTGGGTGGACGGCATCATGTACGGCATCCCGCTCGCCCTGTTCCCCGCCTTCGGGGCCATGGGGCTCGTGCTGCTGCTCTCGAAGAGGTACCCCGCACGGCCGAACACCGCTCTGAGCGTCGTCGGGCTCTTCGTCGCACCTGTTCTGCTCATCGCTGGTGCCTGGTTGCTCACCTTGGGACTCGCCAGGGGCACGCTCGTCGCCCTCCAGCAGTTCCGGTTCGACTTCGCGATCGACGCGGCCGCCTCGGTCCTCGCCGGCGTCATCCTGATCGTCGCGGGCATCATGACCACCCGATGGTCGCCGTTCGCCCTGCTCCTGCCGGCACTCGTGCTGCTGATCATCACGCCGATGTCGCTGACGCCGGTGAGCGGGTTCTACGATCTGATCTTCCGCGCGTCCATGGATCTGAGCCGCGCGCTCCTTCCGCTGCTGCTGACGGGCGCCGGCGTCGCTGCCGCGCTGAGTTACGTGCTGTTCACGGTCGTGCTGCTGCGGGCCCGACGCCGGGCCAGAGTCGGAGGTGCACCGATCGGCCCGTATGCGCAGACCTACCCTTACCCGCCGGCTCAGCCCTACCCAGCAGCTCAGCCGGCGCAGACCTATCCGCCCGCGCAGCCGCCGGCATATCCCGGTCAGCCCCACGCGCAACCGTAACCACCGGTCAGCCCCACCTGCCTGCTCGGGGATGACTGATGTGGCGCCCGTCGTCGGAATCCGCGCGGGGATGCGACAGCAGGTGCCACCTCACGCCCATGCGCAGCAACTGATGTGGCGCCCGTCGTCGGAATCCGCGCAGGAATCCGACGGCAGGCGCCACGTCATCGAGTGAGCAGCGTCAGCGCTTCTTGGCCTTGAGCGCCTTCTCCTGCACGGGGGCGTTGCCGGATGCTGCGAGCTCGGCGTAGTACGCCCGGGCCTCGTCCTGCCTGATCTTCTCCGCACCGCTCGCGATCGGGGCGCGCAGGTGCTCCTGCTCATATCCGAACGCGTCGACGAGATCGAGCGCGTACGGGCGCAGGCGCGCGCACAGGCGGTCGATGTAGCTCGACACGGCTGCGGCGCGCTGCGTCGACAGCCGCCCGTTGATGAGGTACCAGGCCAGGTGCTTCTCGACCAGCTGCAGACCGAACAGATCGCGCAGCCAGGTCAGAACCTTCTTGGTGTCGGCATCCGTCGCACGGTTCACGCCGTCGGTGAACGCCTCCCACTGCAGCAGCTCGCCGTGGGCGCGCGCGGCTTCGATGAGCTCTGCCTGGTTTTCGTTGAACAGGCGCGCGCCGAGCTCCTTGTCCTTGCCGGCGGCACGCAGCCGTCCCGCGATGTCCGCGATCATCTGCTGCACGCGGCCGGTGAGGAGCTCGTGCTGCTGTTCCTCGCGAAGTCCGTTCTCGACAGAGCGGGCGGTCGAGCCGAGGTCGGCGACGGCCTGGCCGAGCTGTCGGAGGCCGGCGCCGTGGAAGACCTTGCCCGCGGTCTGACCGACCGCGAACTTGGCGAGTGCGGCAGCATCCTTTCCCTTGAACTGCGCGGCGTAGTCGGTGAGCAGACGCTTGCCGACCAGCTGCAGCAGCACGTTGTTGTCGCCTTCGAAGGTGACGTAGATGTCGAGATCTGCGCGCAGGCCCACCAGACGGTTCTCGAACATGAACCCGGCGCCGCCGCAGGCCTCCCGGGCCTCCTGCAGCGTGTCGAGCGCATGCCACGTCGACAGCGGCTTGAGAGCGGCGGCCAGAGTCTCGAGGTCTTCGCGATCGTCCGGGGTGTCGGTGCGACCCGAGAAGACGCCGTCGAACTTCTGCAGGAACTCGTCGTGCGCGAAGATCTGCGCGTAGGTCGTCGCGAGCCGCGGCAGCAGACGGCGCTGGTGCTTGCCGTAGTCGAGGAGAACGACCTCCTGGCCGTCGGCGCCGCCGAACTGGCGGCGCTCGGTGGCGTACGTGATCGCGATCTTCAGACCGAGGGCCGAGGCCCATGAGGCCGCGCCGTCGAGCGACACGCGGCCCTGCACGAGGGTGCCGAGCATCGTGAAGAATCGGCGGCCAGGGCTGTCGATCGCGCTCGAATAGGTGCCGTCGGCGGCGACGTCACCGTAGCGGTTCAGCAGGTTCGTGCGGGGGATGCGCACGTGGTCGAAGCTGAGCCGGCCGTTGTCGATGCCGTTCAGGCCGCCCTTGAGCCCGTCGTCCTCACGGCCGATGCCGGGGAGGTCGGAGCCGTCGTCACCGCGCAGCGGCACGTAGAAGCAGTGCACGCCGTGATTGACCCCGTTCGTGATCAGTTGAGCGAAGACCGTTGCGGCGATGCCGTGCAGGGCGGCGTTGCCGAGATACTCCTTGGTCGCCGCGCGGAACGGCGTGTGGATCACGAACTCCTCGGTCGCGGGATCGTAGGTCGCGGTGGTGCCCACCGAGGCGACATCGGAGCCGTGGCCGATCTCGGTCATCGCGAAGGCGCCAGGGATCTCGAGGCTCATGATGCCCGGAAGCCACTTGTCGTGATGCTCGGCGGTGCCGAGCTGCAACACTGCCGAGCCGAACAGGCCCCACTGCACGCCCGACTTGATCTGCAGGCTGGGGTCGGCGACCACGAGCTCTTCGAACCCGGCGATGTTGCCGCCGTTGTTCTCCTCGCCGCCGAGGCGCTTCGGGAACGCGCGATGCACGGCCTTGTTCTCGACGAGCAGATGCAGCTGGCTGAGCACGCGCTCGCGGTGCTCGTCCTTGCCGAGGTCGTCCTTGCGCCAGAACGCCGGGTCCTTGATCATCTCTCGGGCCTGACGGCGGGTCTGCGCCCAGGTGCCCATCAGGAGCTCGTTGATCTGCTCCACATCGAGCTGCGGATTCTTCACTTCGGACACGGTGGCGACGTCGACCATGGCGTTCCTCTCAAAGGACTCAGGGATACGTCAATGGTAGGTCTGCGACAACATCGAACGAACTCGCGTGTGGGGTTCACACAAGCGGATGCCGCGACGTCGCCGGGTCCCGTTGTCACCTGCGCACAGTCGCGTCAACACCGGGAGCCCGTGCCGCGACGGAAGCTAGTTCCGCCGCTCGACGAGTTACGCGAGCGAGGACGCGCGGGGCGGCGGTGCGGTCTTCGCCTCGTTCCAGCGCTTCACGACCCCCACGCTCAGACGCTGCCAGGTGCGGTCGCGGATGAAGATCGAGTCGATCGCGATCATCGTGAGCGAGAACCAGGGCAGGCCCATCAGCACCGCGATGCCGACGTGGAAGGACAGGATGCCGACGAGTGCGATGAGCCGGGTCGGCCGCGTGAGCAGCGCGAGCGGGAACGCCACCTGCAGCAGGATCGATCCCCAGCTGAAGAGCACGACCATGGGTCCCCAGGTCGTGACGAGGTCGCTGAGCACCGGCCAGGTGCCGAACCGCATGGTGTGCAGCGGGTTGTAGACCGCGTATCCCTGCTCCCACGGAGCGCCGCCGGCCTTGAACAGCGCGCCGGACGCATAGACGAAGCAGACCTGCGCGGTGAGCGCGACCAGTGCGAGGTTGTGGAACACGGTGCCGAGCAGAGCCGGCTGGCTGCCTGGAGCGAACCACTCCCCGCTCTTCGCACGACGACGGGCGTCGAGCGACCAGCGAGCAGCGGGGTCTGCGAAGAACAGCAGGAGCAGCGCGATGCGGAACATGTTGTCGCCCTGATCGCCGACCATGTCGTTGGCCTCGATGAAGCCCACCCACATGCAGAAGAAGATCGGAAGCACGATGCGGAAACGCCAGCCGAGCACGAACAGCACGGCGAGCACGGCCAGCAGCACGTACAGCGCGGTGTAGACGGCGTCGTTGCCCATCGCGGCGTGGAACGCGCTGAACACCCAGATCTTCGGGAAATCGCTGACCGGCTCGACCATCTCGCCGTTCCAGGCGGAACCCGCACCGAACGTGTAGAGCCGCGTGCCGAAGTTCGACGCCAGCAGCCCGAGCGCGGTGACGCCGAACAGGATGCGCGTCACGGCGAGGCCGTACAGCGCCTTCTTGCCGCCGAACAGCCAATCGAACACGAACGCCGAGATGCGGTCGACCGCCGACAGCACCATGTTCCAGAAGCCGGCGATCATCGAGGCGGCGAAGGTCAGCAGACGCGCGGGCAGCGACGCCTGCGGAGCCTCGGGCTCCGGCGCATTCTTCTTCTGCGGAGCGGATGCCTTCGACGCAGACTTCTTGGGCGCAGCATCCGCCTTCTTCTTGGTGTCGGGCGCGACGGTCACTGCTGGGTCCTCTCGAACTGGGCGCGGAAGACGTCGGCGAAGTCCTCGCGGCTCTGCCCCTTCTCTTCGATCGGCAGGCGCCAGCCTGTCGTCGCGAAAGTAGGGTCGGGGCGCTGCGCATTGGGATTGTTGCGCTGGGCGAACGGGACCACGTTCTGCCGGCTCACTCGGTACTGCACCTTGACGACGGCATCCGCTCCCCAGATCGCGTAGGCGCCCTGGGTGGCGTACGCGGTGGCCAGATGCTCCGCCGCCATGTACTCGGTCGTGTCGGGGTTGTCGTCGCCCTCGAGCTTGTCGAAGGAGCGGACCATCCAGTCCTCCCAGTCATCCTCGTCAAAGTCGAGCGCGGCAACAGCCTGCTGTTCGCCGCTGAGGTCGTTATAGGCGTTCATCTGGTTGCTCGCGACCTCGCTGGACTGGATGCCGGCGCGAGGGGGGAACAGGTTGTAGCGGATCATCGAGAGTTCGACATCGGTCGCGCTGACCCAGCCGGTCTCGGTCTCCTCGCCGTCCTTCTCGATGAGGGCGCGGACGTTGAAGTGGTAGTCGCCGTTGATCGGCTCTGGGGCGAAGACGCTCCAAGACTGGCCGAACATGGGCAGCATGTAGCTCGCGAGCACGTTCTGGGTGGGGATCTCACGCAGCGCCGAGTACGGCGCGATCCACAGGAACGACGCCCCGACATGCCAGAGCGTCAATAGGCACGCGGCGAAGGCGATGAGCTTCACCCACCAGGTCGGCCGCGGTCGGGAGGCGACGGTCGCGTCGCTCTGCACCGGTTCAGTGTTCGTGCTCATCGAAAAGGTCCTTCTCATCACTGAAGGCCGGGGCCGCCCTGAACGGGCGACCCCGACCTCTGTCAGCGTCTCACTTACTCTGCGGTGACGGTCTCACGCTTGGAGCGTGCGACCAGCGCCGTGCCGAGACCGAACATCAGGAGCAGTGCTCCGAGGACGATCCAGCCGTTCGGCGCGGTGCCACCCGTTGCGGCGAGGCCCTTGGCCACGACCTGGAACGTACCCGCGACACTGCCCGACTCTGCGCCGGTCAGGGTGACGGTGTGCGTGCCCAGGTCGGTGCCGGCCGGGATCGCCCACGTGAAGGTGACGGTTCCCTGCGCGTTGGCGACCTGGGTGCCCAGAGCCAGCGGGTCGGAGGTCATCACACCGGTGACGACCTCGCCCGGCTTGAAGCCCGTGCCGACAGTGGTCTGCTGCTGGCCGCGCTCCAGGACCGGAACCTTCACCGTGATGCCGAGCTTGCCCGTCGGGTTCGCATTCGCCGAGGCGGACGCGGTGGCCGACGTGGTGGCGGATGCCGTGGCGGTGGAGGTGGCCGTTGCCGTGGCGTCAGCCGCAGCAGTGGCCGAGGCGGTGTTCGACGACGTGGCGTTTGCCGCGATCGAAGCTGCCGCGTTCGGGTCGGCGTCAGCCGATGCCGACGTGTCAGCCGCGCTCGTGGACGTCGCGTCCGTCTGCGCCGCCGCCTGAGCGGATGCCGCAGCTGCAGCGTTCGCCTCGGATGTGGCCGTGGTCGCCGCATCAGCCGAAGCTGCCGTGGTCGCCGCCGCCTGAGCTGCGGAGTTCGCCGTGACATCGGCTGCTGCATTCGTGTCGTTCGTCGCGTCGGCAAGTGCCGCAGCCTGAGCCGCAACCTCGACGGAAGCGTTGCTGTCGTCATCCGCCTGAGCCGAAGCTGCCGCCGACGCCGAGGCGTTGGTGCTCACCTCAGCCGAAGCGGTTGCCGTGGCATCCGGGTCAGCCGCAGCGGTAGCCGTCGAGGTGGCCTCAGCCACCGCGTCAGCCGACGCAGTGGTCGACGCCGTGGCGATCGCCGCGGCAGAGGCGTTCGACGCAGCGGACGTGCTCGCATCGGACGTCGCCGAGGTGTCGGCCGCCGTGTTCGACGTGGCGTCGGCGAGAGCCGCAGCCTGAGCGGCGATGGCCGCACCGGCGTTGGCCGCCGAAGTGGCGTCGGCGGTGGCCGCAGTCGACGAGGTCGCTGTTGCCGCGGTCTCCGCCGCTGCGCTCGCGTCGATGTCGGCTGCCGCGGAGGCGTCCGATTCGGCTTCAGCGTAAGCAGCCGCCTGAGCAGCGGCCTCGGCGACTGCCGCGGTCGATGCGTCGGCGTTCGCCGATGCGGTGGCCGAAGCCGTCGCGTTGGTGTTCGCCGATGCCTCGTTGGAAGCATCCGCCGACGAGGTTGTCGTAGCGGCGGCCTCAGACGAAGTGGAGGAGTTCGCCTCCGCAGCGGTCGAAGCCGCGGCGTTCACGTCATCCGACGCGTCAGCCTGTGCCGCAGCCTGAGCAGCGACAGCTGCCGAAGCGTTGACATCGGCGTCAGCCGTGGTCGAGGCCTCCGAAGAAGCGGTCACCGTGGCCGCAGCCTCGGCTGCCGCCTCAGCGTCGGCCGTGGCCGCAGCAGAGGCGATCGCGGTCGCGTCGGAGAAGGCCGCAGCCTCAGCCGCCGCCTGAGCAGACGGATCGCCGTCGGCCGTGGCGTCAGCCGATGCGGATGCCGAAGCCGCCGCGTTGGTGTTGACGTCGCCGGTCCCAGCAGCCGTGATCGCGACCGTGTCGGTTGCCGTGTTCTGCGGATCCTCGTTGTCGGTCGCGGTCAGCACGTAGTCGGTGCCGGCCGGGGTGACGGTCGGGACCGCGTAGACGGTGCCCGCGGGGAGCGTTCCGTCGGGCTCGACCGTGACGACGACCGGGGTGCCGATCGTGTTGTTCGAGGCGTCGCGCAGCGTCAGGGTCACCTGCGAACCGGGAACCCAGTTCGCGCCGGTCACCGGGAGGCTGGTGCCTGCCTGGACCGGGTCGAGCGCGTCGACGGTGGGCGCGACTGCGGCCACCTCGTTCGCGCCGACGATGGCCTTGCCGAGGTCGACCGTCAACGCGCTGCCGCCGAGCAGAGTCACTCGAGCAGCAACCTCGGTGAAGGTGCCCGGGCCGTCGACGTCATCTTCCTGAACGTTGACGTCCACGCTGACGACGTCGCCGAGAAGGTCGAAGACGCCGCTCAGCGCCGGTGCCGCGGCGGCGACGACGTTGGAGATGGCCGTGCCTGCGGTGCTGAGAGCGCCGTTCACCAGGGGGAGCAGAACCGTGGAGGTCGCGCCCTGGATCGTCGTCGTCAGTGTGCCGAGGATCGGCGACAGCACAGAGGCGAGGCCGGTGCCGCTGACCCCGAGAGGTGCGGAGCCGTCGAGCAGGTCGGCCAGCGAGCCGTTGAACGACAGGTCGAGACCCGCCGTGCAGCCCACGAGGACAACCTCCAGGAGGCAGACGCCGCCGCTGATCTGAACGTTCACGCTGTCGGTGACTGCGGCCAGCGCCGTGTTGAGCTCAGTCTGCAGCTGGGTGAGCGCGGCTGCGGCGTTGGTCGCCACGGTCGAGAGCGTCGCGTTGCTGATCAGCGGAGTGTTCGGCGGAAGGCCGTTGAGGCCTGCAATGTTCTCCCAGTCGACCGTCACGGTGCCTGCAGCTGCGTTGAGCGTGACGCCCGAGACCGTGATGTCCTGAGAGAGGATCGGGTCGAGAGCGCTTGCGAGGTTCGCGGTGATCGTCACGTCGAGGTCGTTCGAGACCAAGGACACACCGGGCAGCAGCGCGTTGATCGCGCTGAGCGCACCGGTGACGCCGCCGAGCAGTCCGTCGAGGAGTTCATCCGACAGACCGTTGAGCGTGGTCGACAACGTGCCGAGCGTGCTCTGCGTCGTCGTGGCGATCGCACCGACGGCCGGGAGCTCGAGGTTGGTCGTGGCGCCCGCGATGTTGTACCCGCGGCAGTCCACTGGGGCCGAGATGTCGGCACAAGCGACGGCCGGCGGGGTCTGTGCCGCGTCGAGTGCTGCGACGCCGGTCACACCGCTGAGGGTGAGGTTGGCCTCGGTCAGCAGAGGCGTCGACGGCAGCAGCGCCATCAGGTCAAGGCTCGCGCTCGCCGGGAAAGTGCCGGTGCCCGAGGTGTCGACGATGCCCGCGTCGCTGACGGCTCCAGAAGCCGCGCGAGAGACGCCGGCGTCCTGCGCCTGCGAGAACTGGTTCACCGCACCCAGGGCGAGCAGGTCGCCCAGCGGGATCGATGCTCCGCTCGGGATCGTGACGTTCAGTGCACTCAGTGCCGTCACATCGAGGTCGGTCGTGTCCGTGACGGTTCCCGCCCCGGTGTTGATCGCTTCCGTGCCGGCCAGACCGACGATCGAGTCGAGATCGATGCCGGTCAGGATCGATCCGCTCAGGAACTGCGATCGCGCCTCCGAGTGATCACCCGGTGCGGCGCTGGCTGCCATGGGCACCAGCGCGCTGGTGAGAATCACAGCGCCCGCGGTTGCCGCGGCGATGCTCCCACCGATTGCTCTGCGTTGCCGCAGAGACTTCCCCTCAAATATTCTCATTTGCCTCTCCCGTGTGATGCGGACTGTGTTCGCGTCACGCGGCCCTCCCCAGGCGCCGACGACAAGTCGGCAGAGCGCATGCCATGCCAGTATCTCGGTATCCCTAGGGTATGTCCAGCAAATGCACAGACTTCCGTCACACCGCGAGCGAATCGTGACAATCGCCTCGCCCTCGGGCCGCCAGCCCCGCGCCGCCAACGAGAAACGCCCCCGCAAACGGCTGCGGGGGCGTTTCGAGGAACGGGGGATGCTTACAGCGACAGACCGTGTCCGAATCGGAACAGCGGGTCGGCCGTGTCGAAGGGCACGTCCGGCCGCGACGCCTCGGCTGCGGCCATAGAGCTCGGTACGTCGAACGGCAGTTTTCCGGTCGCCGTCACTGCACCCGTCAGCACGTCGAGCAGCGCCTCCGAGTTCGCTCCCCAGTTCGCGACGACCGCGTTCGCGGCGTCGACGATCGGACCGAGGATCGCCGGCCGATCGAGGAACACGTCCACGACCGTCGGGACGGATGCCGCGATCTCCGCGACGTGGGCGATGACCTCCTCGGGGAAGTCGAGGGAACCGGCATGGAAGAAGTTCTCGAACATCGTGGCACGCTGCTCGTACGGAGCCTGGATGCGCAGAACCGCCGCATCCGCTTCCTGAGGAGAGCCGACCACCTCTCCGAACCGTGCGGCGACCTCCGGGGAGATCCCTTCGACGTACAGCTTCAGCCCGCGGCGCAGCGGGAGCACGCCATCGTTAGAGAGCACCGCGATCGACGCGCGCTGCGCCTGCTCGCCGGCCGCACGGAACTCCGCCGACCCCACGATCGCGTCCGCCGCGGACACATCGACGTACGGATCCTCGAAGAGGCCGAGCTCGAACTTCTCACGCAGCAGACGGCGTGCCGAGACGTCGAGGCGCTCTTCGGAGACCTCGCCCGAGCGCACCAGGTCGATCAGCAGACCGGTCTCGCTCTCGCCGCCGAACTGGTCGGCCCCGGCGTCGAGGATCTTCACCATCCGCTCGGCGGGGGTCAGGTGCTCGACGCCCCACGCGCGGGCCGAGAAGTCGGCGCCCATGATCGGCTGGTCGGTCACCAGCCCCCAGTCGGTGCACACGATGCCGTCGAAGCCGAAGCGCTCGCGGAGCAGGCCGGTGAGCACGCCCTTGTTGAATCCGAAGCCGACCTCTTCATACTGCGTACCGACCGGCATGCCGTAATAGGGCATGATCTGCCGTCCGCCCGCGGCGAAGATGTCCTCGAAGGGCGTGAGATGGTGCTCGAAGTTGTCTCCGGGATACACCTGCTCGCGTCCGTAGTCGAAATGCGGGTCCTCGCCGTCCTTCTGCGGGCCGCCTCCGGGGAAGTGCTTGGTCATGGTCGAGACTGAGCCCGGTCCGAACGACGCACCCTGGAACCCGCGAACGTAGGCGGCTCCCAGCCGGCCGGCGAGCGCGGCATCCTCTCCGAAGGTCTGCAGCTGGCGCGCCCAGCGCGACTCGGTGGCGAGGTCGACCTGCGGGTGCAGCGCGACGCGGATGCCGACCGCCGTGTACTCCTGACGGGCGATGTCGCCGAAGCGCTGAACCAGCTCGGCGTCGCGCGTGGCGGCGAGGCCGAGAGGCTCGGGCCACTGCGAGAACGGGCCGGCGAACATCGTGGCGCCCGGGTTGTCGCTGAATGAATGACGCGGATCTGTCGAGATCGACACCGGGATGCCGAGGCGGGTGGATGCCGCGAGCTCCTGCAGCCTGTTATGCCAGGCGGCGATGTCGCTCGCCTTCGGCGCGACGCCGAGCAGGTTGAAGTGGTTCATGTGCCGGCCGACGACGTACTCGCGGTTCGAGGGGATGCCGAAGTTCGCATCGCCCTCGGAGAGCTCGCCACCCTCGCCCATCACGATCATCGTCTGGAAGAAGAGACCCGCTTTCTCCGCCAGAGTCATCTCGGCGAGCAGCAGTTCGACCCGCTCCTCGGTCGGCAACCCGGCATCGAGCCAGGGACGTCCGCTCTGTTCGGTCATGGTCACTTGACTCCCTTGATGCGGTAGACGAGAACGGCGCCGGCGAGCGCGACGACCGCGCCGAACAGGTACCAGGTCGGGTAGCCGCCGAGCGGCGTGGCTGCACCCAGGGCGATGACTCCGGGCGCGATCGCCGGAGCGATCGACTGAGGCAGGGCGTTGGCGATGTTCAGCACGCCGAGGTCTTTCGCGACGTCATCCGCGTTGGGCAGCACCTCGGTGGCGAGCGCCAGGTCGACGGAGAGGAACGACCCGGCCCCGAGGCCGATGATCGCCTGCCCGATGATGACGACGGCGATGCTCGGCGCGACCGCGAGGATGACGAGGCCGACCACCATGATGACGCCGGCGATCGCGACGAACGGACGCCGCTTGCCGACCTTGTCGGAGAGGAACCCGCCGAGCGGCGAGGAGACGGCCATGGCGGCCATCGACGCGAGGTTGGCGGCGAGGATGACGCCGACGGCGCCCTGCTCGTCGAGGCCGAACTTCGTGACGAGGTAGAGCGGGAGGAAGGTCGCGATGCCGGCGTAGCCGAACATCACCAGGAACTTCGTGAGCCAGGTCCAGCCGAAATCGGGATGCTTGCGCGGGTTGAAGACGAACGAGCCGAAGAACATGCCGATCGTGAACTTCTCGGCCGGCTTCTCGGTGAGCACACGGTCTTTGAGAATCGCCACGAAGACGACCGCGAGGATGAGGCTGATCACGCCGGGCACGACGAAGCGCTCGAAGTCGCCGGGGAGGAAGTTCACGATGAAGCTGCCGGCGAGGATGCCGATGGGCGTGGTGATGCCGACGAGGCCCGAGACCTTGCCACGGCTCGACACGGACACCTGGTCGGGAAGGGTCGCGTTGGCCGCGGCCAGCACGGCGTTCATCGATGTCTGCACGAGGCACCAGGCGAGCAGCACGACCCAGACCGAGGATGCCGCGCCGATCAGCGCGAAGGCGCCGAGGCCCACGATCGCTCCGCCGAGGATCCAGGGACGACGCATGCCCCAGCGCGAAGTGGTGCGGTCGGAGAGCCGCCCGACGAGAGGATTGGCGATGAGCGCGAACGCCGCGCCGACACCCATCACGAGCCCGAGGCTGCCCTCGGTGTTCACGGGGTCGAGGTGCTGCACCTTGAAGGCCATCGAGACCATGACCGGCGTGAGCAGTGCGAGGTAGACGCCGAAGTTCACGGCGGCGAGGCCGGGCGTGTATCCGCGCGGGGTCTTCTCCGGCGTGGTTCCGGGGAGCTTGAAACCGGTCGTTCCGGCAGCGGCGGCGCTCGCCGCCGATGACAGCTCTGTCATGGGAGATCCTTTCGGGCAAGGTTCCGCCGGTCGTCCACGACGCGGCGCGCAATCGACGATACCTCAAATTCGACCGTTTGGTAAGTGAATGTCGACCGATTGGTAATGCGCGAGGATAGAGTGACCTTGGAGGATGCGATGACCAGCACCCGGAGCGCTCGCGCCGCTGCCACACGGCAGCGCATCCTCGACGCCGCGCACGAGCTGTTCGTCTCCCAGGGCTACCGCGCCACGTCGCTGCGCGACATCGCGGCGGCGGCATCCGTCAGCCACCCGGGGCTCCTCGGACATTTCGCGTCGAAAGACGACCTGCTGGCCGAGGTCGTGGCGCAGTTCGAGCAGGACAACGCCGACGTCTTCACCGTGGTCGTCGCAGCGGCTGAACCCGGCGCGCTCATGTTCTCTGAGCTCGCGGCGCGCAACGCCACCACCCCGGGCTATCTCGAACTGTTCGCGGCGCTCACCGGCGAAGCATCCGCTCCCGGCCACCCGAGCCACGAGCGCATGCGCGAACGATACGCCGACATGCGCGCTCTCACGATCGATGCGCTGCAGGACGCGGTCGACCACGGTGTCATCGCCCCCGATCGCGACGTCGAGGCGGAGACCACTCGAGCGATCGCGGGGTGGGACGGCCTGCAGCTCATGGCCCAGTACCTCCCCGATCGCGTCGACGTCGTCGACATGCTCGAAGAGCGGGAGTCCCTGTGGGCCACGCCCGTCGGCTGGCGGGATCCCGGCGAGCAGGAGACGTCTGCGGAGAGCGCCGGTCCGTTGCCCGAGCTCGTCATCGGCGGACCGGACGACCACGACGACGAATCGGGTTACGCCGCTGGTCGGCGGCGTCGCTCGCAGATCCTCGCCGACGCCATGCAGCTGTTCGCCCGTCGGGGCTACGGCGACACGAGCCTTCGTGACATCGCTCAGGCGGTCGGGGTCTCGAAGTCGACGCTGCTTCACCACTACCCGACGAAGGAGGCGCTGCTGGGAGCCGTGCTCACAGAGCGTGACAAGGCGATCCGCGTGCAGGGTGAGACGGCCGACGCCCGTCGGGCTGCCGACCTGCTGCGCGGGATGCCGTCGGGGGCGGTGCACAACGCGGTCGACGAACCGGGCCTGATCGAGGTGTACGCCGTGCTGTCATGCGAGGCCGTGCCGGCTTCGCACCCGGCGCACGCCTACTTCCAGAGCCGCTTCGCCCGCAGCGTGGAGTACTTCACCGAGGTGTTCCGGCTCGCGCAGCTCGACGGCGATCTCCCCGCACACCGCGGCCCGGAGCGCGAGGCGGTCTGGCTCATCGCGCTGTGGGACGGCCTGCAGTACCAGTGGCTCTACGATCGGAACGCCGTCGACGTCGCCGCTCAGCTTCGTGCGCACCTCGAGGACGTGCTGCCTCGGCGGTGATCAGCGCGCACTGAGGTTCTGAGATGATCGAGGCATGAGCTCAGCGGGGGGCAGATCGACGACGCCTGCGAAGACGACGTCTGCCAAGCGGGCCACCCCCGACGGCGGGAAGAAGGTCTCAAAACCCGGGCTCCTGCGGAACTGGGGCATCATCGTCCTGGTCGCGTTCGGGATCTGGGCGGTCTTCTTCGGCATTCCGGCATTGATGAGGAACGTCAACGCACCGCCGATCTCGGAGGATTTCGGGATCGAAGACGCCGTCGTCGCGCTGCGCCTCGATGCTGACGAGGTGTCGTACCTGGTGCTCGTGAACGAAGCCGGCGAGACCCGCTCGGTCCAGCTCGACGAACGCGGATTCGAAGAATCAGGGCTCGCGTGGTCGGAGGCAGGTCTGAGCACCGGCGGACCGACGGACGAGTACCTTCTGCGTGACGACGGACTCACCCGCCTGCCCCTGCCCGCTGCAGGCGAGGCGCCCTCAGAGCGGGCCCGGTTCGCCCTCGGCGACGGATTCGCCGTCTACACCGGCTCGGCCGAAGGCCAGCAGCTGGCGTTCGTTGACGCTGCAGCCGACGAGCTGACGGCGGTCGACGCCGGCTACACCAGCACGGCGCTCGCGGCCTGCGGCGAGGAGCTCGTCCTCGTGGGCGAGACCGGCGTGCGCACGGTTTCAGCCGAGACGACCGACTTCGACGGTCTCGGAGTCTTCGACGGCGTGCAGGCCCTGGTGTGCGAACAGGATCGTCTGTACGGCCTCGACGAGATCGTCTCCGACGAGAGCACCTCGCATCAGACGCTGCGCGTGTGGGATCGTGCGACCGGCGCGTCGAGCTCGGTCGAGATCCGTTATCCGGAGGCCGTGAGCGCCTGGACGTACGGCGCTCCCTTCGTCTGGGAAGGGCGGCTGTACTGGACTGCACAGTCGACTCTGTGGTCGGTTCCGCTCGTCTCCAAGACCGACACCGTCGAGGCTGAGGCCGCGGCGGACCTGAGCGGTTTCATCGGCGACTACTGGCCCGTCGTCCGCACCGACGAAGGTGTGCTCGTGGAGGCCGGTGGTCGCGTGTTCGGGGTCGCCGACGACACGGACTTCATCAACCCCAGCCGCGGCGAGTCCTACGACAAGCTCCTGGGACTCGCGATCTTCAGCGCCGACGTGGGAACGGGCGAGCGCAGGATCGAGATCGAGGTCGACGGCATCGACTTCCCGCGGAAGGACCTCCACGTCACAGCGATCGCCGTGGACCCCGAGTGGGCCGCAGAGCGCTGAACGCGGGCGCTCAGGCTGCGGCGATCACCGCGAGCACGCCCTCGCCGTAGGCCTCGCGCTTCTTCGCGCCGATGCCGGTGATGCCGTCGAGATCGGCGAGCGATGCCGGCCGGTGCTCGGCCAGAGCACGAAGCGTGGCATCGCCGAACACGATGTAGGCGGGCACGCCCTGCTCCCGCGCGGTCTCGGCGCGCCAGGAGCGCAGCGCCTCGAAGAGCGGGCGGTCACCGGCATCCAGCGCGTCCGCGGCGCTCGCCTTCCGGGCCCGCGAGGTGGACGCCGGCCTGCCGATCGTGTCTTTGCGCAACGGCACCGGGATCTCGCCGCGCAGCACACCGGCGGCAGGTTCGCCGAGCGCCAGGGTTCCGTAGTCTCCCTGCGCGACGAGGATACCGCGGGCGAGGAGCTGGCGGATGACGCTGCGCCAGTCCTGGTCGGACAGGTCTGCGCCGATGCCGTAGGTCGCGATCTGCTCATGCCCCTGCTGACGGATGCGCTCGGTCGAGGCTCCCCGGAGGATGTCGATCAGATGCCCGGCGCCGAAGGCCTGATTGCGCTCGCGCTTGAGCCGGACGATCGTCGACAGCAGCTTCTGCGCGGGCACGAGCCCGTCGAACGTGTCAGCGGGCTCGAGGCAGGTGTCGCAGTTGCCGCAGGGCTGAGAGTCCTGCCCGAAGTATCCCAGGAGGTTCTGCCGTCGGCACTCGACGGTCTCGCACAGCGCGAGCATCGCATCGAGGTGCTGCCCCATGCGCATCTTGAACGTGCGGTCGCCGGGGCTCTGGTCGATCAGCCGCCGCTGCTGCACGACATCGCCCAGGCCGTAGGCCATCCATGCGATCGACGCCTCGCCGTCGCGGCCGGCTCGCCCCGTCTCCTGGTAGTACCCCTCGACGGACTTCGGCAGGTCGATGTGGGCGACGAAGCGGACGTCGGGCTTGTCGATTCCCATGCCGAAGGCGATCGTGGCCACCATGACGACGCCGTCTTCCCGGAGGAAGCGCGACTGGTTCGCCGCACGGACCTCGGCCGGAAGACCGGCGTGGTACGGCAGCGCGTCGAAGCCCTGCGCGACGAGGTAGGACGCGGTCTGCTCCACCGACTTGCGGCTCAGGGCGTAGACGATGCCGACGGATCCGCTCGGCTGGGAGCGGATGAACGCGACCAGCTGCTTGCGCGGATCGACCTTCGGCACGATCCGGTACTGGATGTTCGGGCGGTCGAAGCTCGCGACGAAGTGCTTCGCGGCCGCTCTTCCGTCGGCACCGTCGAGGCGCAGGCGCTCGGTGAGCTCCTTGTGCGTCTCGCGTGTCGCGGTCGCGGTGAGAGCCATGCGCGGCACGCCGGGGAACCGTTCGCCCAGGTCGCCGAGAGCGAGGTAGTCGGGGCGGAAGTCGTGGCCCCACTGCGACACGCAGTGCGCCTCGTCGATCGCGATCACGCTGAGCGTGCCTCGCTGCAGCAGCGAGGTCGTCGCCGGACTCGACAGCCGCTCGGGGGCCACGTAGATGAGGTCGAGCTCGCCGGCGACGTACGCCCGCTCGACCTCGCGGCGCTCGTCGAGAGACTGCGTCGAGTTGAGGTACGCGGCCTTCACGCCGTTCGCGCGCAGCGCGTCGACCTGGTCGTGCATGAGGGCGATGAGGGGGCTGATCACGAGCCCCGTGCCCTCGCGCACGAGAGCGGGAACCTGATACGTGATGCTCTTGCCGCCGCCGGTCGGCATCAGCACCACGGCGTCTCCGCCGCCGATCACCTGCTCGACGATCTCTGCCTGGTCGGCGCGGAACTCGTCGTAGCCGAAGACCGTGTGCAGGGCCTCGCGGGCGGTCGCGTAGCGGCTCGGCGTCGCCCGCCTCGCACCCGCGGCGGACGCCGCCACAGGTGTCACCGGGCCCGGACCCCAGTCGAGCGGCGGCTCGTACCCGGCGCCCTGAGGCTCCCAGTCCATGGGCTCCGGCGCATCGCTCGGCTCCCACCCGTCGCCCCAGGGCTCGTCTGCATACGGCAGATCCTCGTAGGGGTCACGGGAAGTCTGCGGCATCCCTCCAGCGTAACGACCCGCGCCGACACCGGGCCCGCGTTCTCCACAGCATCCGCCCGCGCCCACGGTCTGCACGGGGCGTAGGTTGGTCGCATGACAGACACCACCGTCACCCGCAACGACGACGCCTCCCGCTACGAGATCACGGTCGGCGACGTGCTCGCCGGATTCGCCGAGTTCGACCTGCGCCCCGGAGCGATCCGCTTCACGCACACCGAGATCGACCCCGCCTTCCAGGGCCGGGGGCTGGCCGGCGTCCTCGCGAAGGCTGCGCTGACCGACGCCGCGTCATCCGGCGATGCGATCGTGCCCCTCTGCCCCTACATCGCCAAGTACCTCGAGACGCACGACATCCCCGGAGCGGAGATCCGCTGGCCGAAGGCCCCCGGATCCGACTGAGCTACATCAGGCAGACGTCGCCGTAGTAGTCGGCGAGCGCCGTGCCCGCCTTCTCCACTGCGGCATCATCGTGATAGGCGGCGAGCGCCGCTGCCGGGTCGTCGTCTATGGTGTCGACCACGGCCTCGAGATAGGTGCGCCAGGTCTCGAGATCGTCCGCCAGCTCGGCTGTCGGCTCGAGCTTCTCGGCGAGTTCGAGCCGCTCCTCAGCCTCGTCTCCGTTGTTCATCTCGGGGATCAACGGAGTGAACACGACGGCCGCCATCTCGCTGTCGTCATGGAGCGGCCCGCAGAACCCCGCGTTGCCGCCGGAGGCGCAGCCGCTCAGAATGAGTGAAGCGCCGAGGACGACCAAGAGGGACGATGAGGTGGCGGCGCGCATGGCGTCGAGTCTAGCCAGCGGCAGTTCACGGCCATCGCCCACCGGCGCACCGCACCACGAAACACACCCAGAAGAGGGAGCCCCGATGACACCTGTCGGTGAACGACGCATCGTCCTCGAGCCGCGCGAGGTGCCGCTCGGCGGAGTGCGCGGCATGAACGTGCTGCGGGCGCTGCCGCACCGCAACCTTCCGACGATCGGCGCCTGGTGCTTCCTCGACAGGTTCGGCCCTGCCGACACGCGCATGCGCGTCGAGCCGCACCCGCACATCGGACTGCAGACGGTGACATGGCCTCTGGTCGGAGAGATCCGCCACCGCGATTCGATCGGCAGCGACGCGGATCTGCGCCGCGGACAGCTGAACCTCATGACCGCAGGCGACGGCATCTCGCACTCCGAGTACTCGATCGGCGACGACCCGATCCCGCTCGACGCTCTGCAGCTCTGGGTGGTGCTGCCGGACTCGGCCCGGCACGGCTCTCCCGGTTTCGAGCGCCACATCGATCTGCCGCGGATCGCTCTTCCCGCTGTGCAGGGAGCGGATGCTGCGGCCACGGTCGTGCTGGGGGACTTCGCCGGCGTGCGCTCCCCCGCCACCGTGCACGCCCCGATCGTCGGCGCCGAGATCGTCGTGCCGGCGGGTGCGACGGTGCGGCTGCCGCTCGACTCCGGGTGGGAGCACGCCGTGATGCTCGTCGAGGGCGACGTCGCCGTGGCTCAGCATCCGCTCGCTCTGAACGATCTGCTGTATCTCGGCGACTCCCGTGATCATGTCGAGGTGTCGAGCGGTGGCGGCGCGCTGCTGTTCCTGCTCGGCGGCGAGCCCTTCGAGGACGAGATCGTGATGTGGTGGAACTTCGCCGGCCGCAGCCACGACGAGATCGCTCAGGCGAGGGCCGAGTGGGAGGCCGAGTCCGCCGGGGCGCCGACAGATCGCTTCGGCGTCGTCGACGGCCACGACGTACGCATCCCCGCGCCTCCGCTTCCCGATGTGCGACTGATGCCCCGGGGACGGAAGATCTGACGGATCCGCACAGCTCGACGCCCCGCACTCCGAAGAGCACGGGGCGTCGATCGCTGAGCGCTAGCGCGCGTCGACCGTCACGATGGTCGACACGGCCGAATCGGCGTACCGCACGAGTCCGAGGTAGCGGGCGCCGGAGGTCAGGCCGGTCCAGCTGAGCTCGTAGCTCGTCTTCTCGCCGCGCACCGCGGCGATCGGGTTCGGGTTCGCCGTGAACGCGCCCTCGCCGCCCGGCTGCACATTGGCGTAGGTCATGTCCCACGTCATCGGCGCCGAGGTCGAGTACACGTTCGCGACGACCAGGTAGGTCCCCGCCTCCGGAGCGGTGAGCGTGACCTGCTCGTCGGCCGATCCTGTCGCCGACTGCCACTTGGTGTAATAGCGCAGATCGTCAGGGCTCACCACGTGGTAGACCGAGAGGTCGAGGTCGCTGCCCGTGTCGTCGGACGAGTCGAGATCGAAGCGCGACAGCGTCGTGCCGGCAGGCACGTCGACGATCCACGACACGTCCTTGTTCTCGTCGCCCGAGGCCTCGTCGCCCGAGTGGCCCTGAACCCGGCCATCCGGGTCGGCGAGCAGCTCGAACGGGGTGAGGCCCGACAGGTCGAGCGCGAGGTCTCCGCTCAGACCGGGGGTGACCTCGACCGTCGTGGTTCCGTCGACGCCTGTGCCCGACACCTCTGCCGGAGCATCCGCCGTCACCGGGAACACCGCGATCGGCGAGCGCACCGAGTTCTTCGCACTCGACCAGGTGAGGGAGCCGGTCGCCCACTGCTCGACCGGAGCGCTGGCGTTGTCGAACGTCACCGTGAAGCTGGCGGTCTGCCCCGCACGATCGAACTTCAGCGTCGAGGGTTCGACCGTGACGTCGATGCCCGGGAGGTCGACGGATGCCGTGAACGTGCCCTTCTCGGTCGAGGTGACCGTGCGGGTGACCGTCTGCGCGCTGGCGAGCGAGCCGATCGAGAACGAGGCGATGTTGAGATCGCTGCCGTCGATCGGGTCTCCGGGGAAGTCGGCCAGCCCCTTGCCTTCGAGGTACGCCGTCCAGTCCTTGACGCCGTTCAGATACAGCAGACCCGGCGAGAAGTATCTCTTCGGATCGACCTGACCCGCACCCTGTTCGAAGGGGTTCGTGTTCTTCGAGCCGTCGGCGTTCACGGTGTCGTAGGCGGTGGTCATCATGGCCGACTTGATCTCGGCCGGCGTCGCATTCGGACGCTCGCCGAGGTACAGGGCGGCGAGGCCCGCGACGTGAGGAGCGGCCATCGAGGTGCCCGAGAGGATGCCGAAGGTCGGCGCCTCGTCGGCGGCGTTGTTCGTCGCCGCGAGGATCGCGACACCGGGTGCCGCGACATCGGGCTTCATGATGTCGCTGCCGTCGGCCAGCATCGGGCCACGGCTCGAGAATCCGGCGATCTGCGGAACCGGCGTCGTGACTCCGGTGGTGTTCTCGCCGATCAGCGTGACGGGGCGGTCGACGCCGCCCTGCACGTAGGCGAGCACCGCAGCGCGGTGGGCGGAGGCGAGGTGCACGGTCGGCACGGCGTGGAAGTCGTTGTCGAGCGAGTCGGCGCCACCGGGCACGTTCACGAGGATCATGCCCGTGCCTCCGGCATCCTTCACGACCTGTGACTTCTCGGCGCGCGCGTTGTTGCCACGATCGCAGACCACGATATGTCCGGTCACCTTCGCAGGATCCAGGGTCCCCGGCAGGCACTGCTGAGCGTTCACGGCGCCGGCGGCGGCCGCGTCTCCTGCGTAGATCGACGGACCGGTCACCTCGCTGCCGAAGGGCACGCTCACCGAGGCGCCTGCCTGCGCGAACCCGTCGAACGTGACGGTTCCCTCCCACGTCGGGATCGTGGATGCCGCGACGGTCGTGTACCAGGGCGATGCGTGGTCGGCGGTCGAGGCGTCGGGGCCGTCGTTGCCGGCGCTGGCCGACACGAAGACTCCGGCGGCTGCGGCGTTGAAGAACGCGATGTCCTCCGGTGCGAGCACGGTCTTGGCCGCGCCTCCGCCGATCGAGTAGTTGATGACGTCGACGCCGTCGGCGACGGCCTGGTCGATCGCCGCGACGAGGTCGCTGAGCGCGCAGATGTCATCGGTGGTCACTGCGGGGTCTGGGCCCTCGTAGCAGGCTTTGTACGCCGAGATCTTCGCCCCGGGCGCGACGCCCGAGATCTTGCCGAAGTCGACGTTCTCGATCGACGCCTTCACGCCGAAGTTCCCGGCCGCCGTGCTCGCGGTGTGCGAGCCGTGGCCTGCGCCGTCGCGCGGCGACAGGAAGTCGTACTGGAAGTCGAAGCCGTCGGCCTCGGCACCCGTGTAGAAGTACTGCGCGCCGATGATCTTCGACGAGTAGTCGCTCTTGTCCCATTCCTGGCCTTCGACCATCAGCGACTTGAACTGACCGCCGTCGGACTTGTCGAAGTAGATGTACGTGCCGTCGGTGTAGGGCTCCGCACCCTTGTGACGGTTCTGCTGCTTCTTCTGCTTCTTGAGCTTCTTGCCCGCAAAGGAGGGATGCTCGGGCGCGATGCCCGTGTCGATCACGCCGACCACGATGCCTTCGCCTGCCCGGTCGACGCCGCCGGTCGCCTGCCAGATGCCGCCGCGGCCCTTCTTGTCGTCGCCGAGCCCGAGGAACGACGTCGAGGTCTGCGCGTCGGGGTGGCGGATCTCATCGGGATACACGTCGTACACGTCCTTCGACGCGCGCAGCTTGTCGACCTGCTCACCGGTCAGCTGGGCGCTGAAGCCGTTGAGGACGACCTGGTAGCTGGTGTCCGGAGTCACGCCGATCTGCTGAGCCAGACTCTGCTGCTCGGTCTCGAGGTGCTGCACGTAGCGCTGCGACTCGGCCGAGTCGGTCTCGAGCTGTTCGCCTTCGGCGGGCTTCGTCGCCTGGAGACCCTTCACGTCGCCGGTGTAGCTGGCGAGGGGGTCGGACTTCATCACGACGATGTAGTGCCCGGGGGTGCCCTCGACGGGAGTGGGATGTGTCACCTCCTCCACGCCTGCGTAGCCTGCGGTGGCCGTCGACGCGATGAACAGCGTTGCCAGGGTGGTGGCTGCTGCCATCCGGAGGGGGGTTCGACCCATGTGCTGCTCCCAGATGATCACGATGCGGCGGGGTTGCCGCACCATCGCTCAACGTAGCCTCGCCCCCGGACTCACACCAGATCCATAGGCGCTTCCTGGCCGATCGGCCAGGCTCTGCATCCGATGGTCGACAGTAGGCTGGAGGCGTGTCATCCCCCTCCTCCGCGCTCTCGACCCGCGTGCTCCTCGTGTGCGCCGCGATCGGCGTGGCGACAGGGATGCTGGGAGGCATCGCCGGCTGGGTCACGGTTCCGGTGATCGCGGGGCCGGCCTTCCTCTACGGCCTGGTCCTCGGGTCGCACGTGCTGCCCGGCATCATCGCGCAGGAGGTGCTGCGCCGCCCGCTCGTCGCCCTGATCACTCATGTGATCGCAGCGCTCATCGCGAGCGCGTTCAACCCCGCGTGGACCATGCGCTTCCTCGGCACCGCGCTGCTGTTCGGCGCGATCCAGGAGGGCGTTGCCGCCCTCACCCGCTACCGCGCGTGGGGCGCCTGGCGGTTTTTGGTCTCGGCCGCCCTGATCGGTGTGATCGTCGCCGTCGTGGTGTACTTCGCGGTCGATCTGTCGGTCAGGCCCGCGTGGGAGCAGATCGCCTACCTCGTGATCTCCGTGCTCGGTCCCGTGGCCTGGACGGCCGTCGGGCTCGGCATCGGGTCGGCGCTGAACCGCGCGGGAGTCGCACGGCGATAGCGTCGGCATCCGACCGCTCCTTCCCTGAGCCGCAGACTCCCCGTTCCCTACCCCGCCGAGGCCCCACCTGGGCGCCGTCACCCAGATGGGGCGCGGACGCTGAGGTGGGGCGTCGTCGTGAGTCAATCGGTCGTGAGCAGCACCTTCGTGGCGCGGCGCTCGTCCATCGCGCGGTAGCCCTCGGCGGCCTCGTCGATCGGCAGCGTCAGATCGAAGACCGCGCCCGGGTCGATCTCGCGATCCCAGATCAGGCGGATGAGCTCGGGCAGGAAACGCCGCACGGGGGCGGGGCCGCCGTGCAGGTGCACGCTCGAGAAGAACAGCTCGAGCCCGTCGATCGAGACGTCGTGCGAGACGCCGACGAAGCCGACGTGTCCGCCGGCGCGAGTGGCGCGGATCGCCTGGTCCATCGACTCCTGAGTTCCGACGGCCTCGATCGTCGAGTGGGCGCCGAGCCCGTCTGTGAGCTCCTTGATCTTCGCGACGCCCGCGTCTCCGCGTTCCTCGACGATGTCGGTCGCACCGAAGCGGCGTGCGAGCGCCTGCCGGTCAGCGTGACGCGACATCACGATGATGCGCTCCGCGCCGAGCTGGGCTGCGGCGAGCGCACCCAGCAGTCCGACCGCGCCATCGCCGACCACGGCCACGGTCTTCCCAGGGCCGGCTTCTGCGGCGACCGCGGCGAACCAGCCGGTGCCGAGTACGTCGGACGCCGCGAGCAGCGAGGGCACGAGGTCTGCGGGAGGTTCGCCCGGGGTGACGACCAGGGTGCCGTCGGCGAGCGGGATGCGGGCGTACTGCGCCTGTGTGCCGACCGCGCCCATCATCACCTGGTGCACGCAGCGCGACTGGTAGCCGGCGCGGCAGATCTCGCAGGTGTTGTCGGAGGCGACGAACGATCCGACGACGTGGTCGCCGGGCTTCACGAGAACGACCGCGTCGCCGACCGACTCGACCACGCCGATGTACTCGTGCCCCATGCGCTGCGGGCCGTTCAGCTGCTCGATGCCGCGGTACGGCCACAGATCCGATCCGCAGATGCAGGTGGCGGTGACGCGGATGATCGCGTCTGCGGGTTCGACGATCACAGGCATGTCGAGTTCTTCGGTGCGCACGTCGCCGGGGGCGTGCATGACTACTCCGCGCATGAGGGTTCCTTTCAATGGATGGTGGTGATGGTCCCCGTGGCGATCGGCTGCGGGACGCGAGCCGGCCGGACGAGGAAGACGAAGGCGAGGGCGGCCAGCGCGAGGGACGTGACCGTGACGATGCCGAGGGGGAGGATGCTGGTCGCCCCCGCGACCCCGACGAGAGGCGCGGCGATGCCGCCGAACCCGTACCGCACCATGCCGAGCAGAGAGGACGCCGTGCCCGCGATCTGCGGATACTCGACGAGGGCGATCGTGGTGGCGGGCGGCGACGTGACGGCCGCACCGCCCGCGAGCAGGAACAGCGACACCAGCACGACCCACAGCGGCATCCGGGTCAGGCCCGAGGCGAGGAGGCCGAGCGCGCCGGCGCCGGCCACGACGATGCCGACGCTCAACGTGCCGCGCAGCGAACGGCCGGCGGTGCGACCGGCGACGAAGCCGAGCACCATGAAACCTGCGGAGTTCGCGCCGAACGCGAGCGCGTAGCCGAGCGGGGACAGGCCGTAGATGTCCTGCAGCACGAAGGTGGCGCCGGAGAGGTACGCGAACAACGCGGCGTACAGGAATCCCTGGTTGAGGATCGCCCCGAGGAACACCCGGTCGCTCACGAGCGTGCGGAAGTCGCGCAGCGTGCGGCCGAGGCCACCCGCCGTGCGCGACGCGATCGGCAGCGTCTCATCGAAGGCGATGAGGGTGATCAGGAGGATGACGGCGCCGATCGCGGCGAGGAACACGAAGAGCCCGCGCCAGTCCGTGACGCTGTTCAACAGCCCGCCGATCAGCGGTCCGACGATCGCCGCGAAGCCGCCGACCACGGTGAGCCGGCCGTAGAAGCGGATGAGCGCGCCGCCCGCGTAGACGTCGCGCCCCGCTGCCTGGGCGATCACGATGCCGACCCCGCCGGTGAGCCCCTGCACGAGCCGCGCGGCGATCAGCAGTTCGATCGAGGGACTGGCCGCGCACAGCAGCGAGGTCGCGATGTACGCGACGATGCCGATGAGCAGGATGCCCCGCCTCCCGTACCGGTCGGAGAGCGGACCGGCGATCAGCTGCCCCGCCGCGAGGCCGACGAGGCACGCCGTGACGGTGAGCTGCGCGACCGACGTCGCAGCCGAGAGCTCGAGCGTGAGGGCGGGCAGCGCCGGAAGGTAGAGGTCCATCGAGATCGGGCCGAACACGGTCAGCAGGAGCAGCAGGGCCGGAAGGATCCGCTGGGCGAGCGATCGGGACGAAGTGGTCATGACTCCAGCATCCGCATTCGAGCGATCGCGTGGGAGTCCCTGAGAAAGGGTGTACCGGCAGGGCATCCCACAGCGCGGGCAGCCGGTCTAGCCTGCTGTTCATGGACAATCGAGCAGAGGTGCGGGAGTTCCTCATGTCGCGGCGCGCCAGGGTGAGCCCCGAAGCCGCGGGGTTGAACGCCGGCGGCAACCGCCGCGTCGACGGCCTCCGCCGCAGCGAAGTCGCCGCGATCGCCGGAGTGAGCGTGGAGTACTACGCCAAGCTCGAGCGCGGCGCGATCGCCGGCGCCTCGGCATCCGTCCTCGACGCGCTCTCGCGCGCTCTGCAGCTCGACGACGCCGAACGCGCCCATCTGTTCGATCTGGCCCGTGCCGCCGACGGCATCCCGACGAGCGGACGTTCCCGCGGGCGCGCCGCGAAAGCCGCGGCTCCACGACCGAGCCTGCACTGGGCGCTCGACGCGATCACCGAGGCCGTGGCGTTCGTGCGCGACCCGCAGCAGAACCTCGTCGCGATGAACGCGCTCGGACGCGCCTTCTACACTCTCGTGGTCGGCGACGGAGGACGGATGCCGAACCTGGCGCGCTTCCAGTTCCTCGACCCGGCATCGCACGAGTTCTACCCCGACTGGGAGCTCATGGCGCGGATGTGCGTCGGCGTCATGCGGGCGGAGGCGGGGCGCGGCCCGCACAACAAGGCCATGCAGGACCTCGTCGGTGAGCTGTCGACGCACAGCGAGACGTTCCGTCAGCTCTGGGCCGCGCACGACGTGCGCATCCACGGCACCGGCACGAAGAGGTTCCGGCATCCGCTGGTGGGCGAGCTCGTGCTGGCCTTCGAGGAGCTGACTCTCACCGCCGAGCCGGGGAACGTGATGCTGATCTACAGCGCGGAGCCAGGGTCGCCCTCGGCGGAGCGGCTGCGTCTGCTCGCATCGTGGGAGGCGGCGGACGCGCGTGGCGAAATAGGTAAGGCTCAGCTAAGTTAGAAGGGTTCGTTTCGCTGACCCCTGGGTCCCTGAGCCTGTCGAAGGGCACCGTGCGACCATCTGCGCCCCTGCTGAGCGTGCGTGACCTGTCCATCACCCACGCCGATGCCGCCGACCCCGCTCCCGCGCACGTCACCTTCGACATCCGCTCAGGAGAGGTCGTGCTGCTTCTCGGACCGTCCGGCTCGGGCAAGTCCACGCTCACGCTCGCGACGAACGGGCTCATCCCCCACGCTGTTCCGGCCGTCCTCACGGGCGCCGTCGAGGTCGGCGGTCTCGACGCCGCGACCACTCCGACGCCCACCCTCAGCACGCACGTCGCCATGGTGTTCCAGGATCCGGACGCGCAGATCGTCACCGGCACCGTGTACGACGAGGTCGCCTTCGGCCCCGAGAACCTGCTGCTTCCGCTCGCCGAGGTGCAACGCCGCACCGAGGACGCTCTTCGTCGCATCGGCCTCTGGGAACGGCGCGCCGACAACCCCGACCAACTCTCCGGCGGCGGCCGTCAGCGTCTCGCGATCGCGTGCGCCCTCGCGATGGGCTCTCCGCTCATCGTGCTCGACGAGCCGACCGCGAACCTCGACCCGCAGGGCATCGACGACGTGTACGACGCACTCGCCGACGTCGTCTCGGCCGGCGACCGCGCGATCCTGCTCGTCGAGCACAACCTCGACGCCGCCATGGGATTCGCGACCCGGGTGATCGTGCTCGATCGCGCCGGCCGTATCGCCTTCGACGGCCCAGCGGCCCCGGTGCTGCGTGACAACGTCGACGAACTGCTGGCGATGGGCGTATGGCTTCCGGCCGCGACGCTGGAGGCGCTGCGGATGCGGGATGCCGGTATCGTGCTCGACCCGCTGCCGCTCACCGCCGACGAGCTGGGGCGCGTCCTCTCAGCCGCGCCGGTCGTTGAGCGAGCACGCTCACGGGTCGTTGAGCGAGGGAGCGCAGCGACCGAGACGAAACGCGTCCACCCCACGTCGAGCTCGGAGAAAAGCGTCTCGTCTCGCTTCGCTCGCTCAACGAACGATGCGGAAGACGACCCGGTCATCCGGGCCCGCGGCCTCACCGTGCGCAAGGGGCGCCGCGAGATCCTGCACGGCGTGGACCTCGACATCCCGGCCGGCAGCCTGACCGCGATCGTCGGAACGAACGGCGCGGGCAAGACCACGCTGATCCAGGCTCTCGCCGGCGTCGTCCCTCCGCCCAAGGGGCAGGTCGACGTCGCGGGTCTCGACCCCGCCAAGGCCTCACCGCACGAGCTCGCGGCGCGCATCGGGTTCGTGTTCCAGAATCCCGAGCACCAGTTCATCGCGCACACCGTCTTCGACGAACTCGCGCACGGCGCCCGCGGGCCGTCCGTCGGCGACGACGTCCGAGAGATGCTCGTCCGATTCGGGCTCGAGGACAAGGCCGACCGGCATCCGTTCCTCCTCTCCGGGGGCGAGAAGCGCCGCCTCTCGGTCGGCACCGCTCTGATCACGCGCCCTCGCGTGCTCGCGCTCGACGAGCCCACCTTCGGACAGGATCGCGCGAGGGCCGCCGAACTGCTCGGCCTGCTCGATGACCTGCGCGCCGAGGGCACGACGATCGTGATCGTCACCCACGACCTGCAGCTCGTCGCCGAGCACGCGACCCATACCGTGATCCTCGCCGACGGACGTGTGCACGCGGCCGGCTCCACCGAGGAGCTGTTCCGGAGCGAGCAGACGTTCGCCGACGCCGGGTTGCGTCTGCCCGCGCTGCAGCGGATGCGAGCGGAGCTCTCGTGAGCGGCGCCTTCGACCCCTACGCGCGGATCGTGGCGATCTCGCCGCGACAGTTCCTCTACGCCCTGAACCCGATCTCGAAGATCGCCGCCGTCGCGCCGGCCATGATCCTGCTCGTGTTCGCGCGCGATCTGGCGACCCCCGCAGCGTTCCTGCTCCTCGCCTACGCGTTGCTGCTCGTCGGCGCGCGGCTCACCGGCCGGCTCGCGGCGATCCTGTTCGGGGCGCTTCCCGCCGGCATGCTCCTGATCGGCATCGGGTTCTCGGTATGGGTCGATGCGGCGCAGGTGCACGGCAGCGCCCCCGCCCTGCAGATCGGCGGCTGGACGCTCTACTCCGGCGCCCTCGCGATCGGCTTCGCCACCGCGCTGCGGCTGGGTTCGATCGTCGCGCTGGCGCTGATCGGCGGGCTCACGACGACCGGCCCCGACCTGGTGCGCGCGAGCGTGCAGCAGCTGCGGGTGCCGTACCGGATCGGCTACACGGCGCTCGCCGCGTTCCGCTTCGTGCCCCGCTTCGGGCACGAGCTCTCGGTGATCCGCGCCGCGCACCGCGTCCGCGGGCACCACGGCGGGCGCGGACCGTTCTCGCGGATCGCCCGCGGCTGGGGGTACATCGTGCCTCTGCTGGCCGGGGCGATCCGTCACGCCGAGCGCGTCGCCCTCGCGATGGACTCGCGCGCCTTCGGCGCCCATTCCACCCGCACCGAGCGGCATCTGGTGCCGTTCCGCGCGCGCGACATCGTCTTCATCGTGGTGGTGCTGGCCGCATCCGCAACGATCTTCCTCCTCTCCTGGAACCTCTGAAAGGCGCCCGATGGCATTCAGCAAGATGGTCAAACCCGAGTCAGCAGAGCTGATCCACCTCACCGTGCTGCGCACCGAACGGCTCTCCGCCCACTGGCTGAGAGTCACTCTCGGCGGAGGAGAAGTCGAGAGGTTCCGCCCGATGGGCTACGACCAGTGGTTCCGGCTGTTCCTCCCGATCGGCGGAGACGCCGGGCTCGAGCGTGTGCCCGCCAAGGCGAACAGCATGTTCGGGTACCTGAAGTTCCTGCGCATCCCCGACGGCGAACGGCCGGTCATGCGCAACTACACCGTGCGGGCGTACCGTCCGGCGACGGGCGACGCCGGCGCCGAGATCGACGTCGACTTCGTGCTGCACGGTTCAGCCGCAGACGGCACCGCCGGACCGGCGTCGCGCTGGGCGGAGACGTGCTCGCCCGGCGAGCACGTGCTGATCATCGATGAGGGTCTCACCTTCAATCCGCAACGAGGCACCGACCGGGTCGTGCTCGTCGGCGACGAGACGGCGCTTCCGGCCATCGCCGGCATCTGCGCCTCGCTCCCCGCCACCGCCGTCGGCACGGCGATCATCGAAGTGCCCTCCGATGATGACGCCCTGGCGTTCCCGCACCCGGACGGCGTCGACGTCACGTGGATCACACGTCCGCACGATACGGCCCCCGGCGTGCTCGCCCTGGCGGCACTGGCTACGAACGCCCTGCCCGATGCGCCCTTCCACGCCTACGCGGCAGGCGAGCAGTCGCTCGCCTCGGGCGTGCGCAAGCATCTGGTCGGCGAGCGCGGTGTCGACAAGAACGCCGTCAGCTTCTGCGGGTACTGGAAGATCGGCGCGGCGTCTCCCGCGTCGAAGGCCGCCCGCGAAGCCGCAGCGGAGCCCCTCGCATGAGCGGGACGGATGCCGTGAACGCCGGCCACGAGTCCCAGACTCCCCTTCCTGACGGCGCGTGGCCGGAGACGCATCCCGCGCCGCCCGCGGAGATGCAGAATCGACCACGCGCGAGCGGGAGGAGAGCGGATGCCGGACGCTTCCGCTTCCCGACCGCGATCCTCCTCACCTGCGCGGCGCTCGGCGTCGCGGGCGGACTGCTGCTCGCCCCGGCGAACTGGCTGTCGACCATCCTCTTCCCCGTGCTGCCGATCGTGAGCGTCGCGATGGCCGGGTTGTGGCTGCTGCCCTCGGTGATCGGGCTGCGCCTGCTGCGGCGTCCCCTGGTCGGCATGCTGGTCGGCCTGCTGGCGGGCCTCGTGATCGTGCCGTTCTCCGGCTACGGCTTCAGCAGCGTCCTCACGAACCTGTGGTGGGCCGCGTTCGCCGAGCTGCCTTTCCTCTTCGTGATCTGGCGCTATTGGGGCACCTGGATGCACTACATCGGCGCGCTGGTCGTCAGCGTCGTCTACCCCGTGATGGCGTGGGCGTCGTTCGACCTGGGAGCGTTCGGTCTCTGGTACCAGGTCTTGTTCTTCGCGGTCACGCTCGCGAGCTGCGTGGGGGCCACGGCTCTCGGCATCCTCATCGCCGACCGGCTGCGCAGGGCCGGCGTCGGCGGGCGGCTCCCGCAACCCCGGCGGAAGTAGCCCCGCAGGCAACGCGTCTGCACCGTCAGAGTGACAGGTGCAGCCGCAGCGCCTCGTCGAGTGCGCCCATCAACTCGGCGGGCACCCAGCCGACCGGCCGGACGATGCGTGACACTGCGACGGTGCGCACCTGCTCGGCCTGCGCCTTCGAGTCGCTGTCCAGCCCCGTGGCTCCGGCCGGCAACAGCACTTGAAAGGGCAGCACCCGAGCCGTGTTCGAGGTCAACGGCACCACGGTGACGGTTGCGGACGAGATGCGGCTCGCCACAGCGTTCGCGGTGTTGTTGCTCACCACTATGGCGGGCCGGGTCTTGCGCGCCTCTGAGCCGACCGCCGGATCGAGAGAGACGACGATGATCTGGCCTCGTCGGAGCAGAGGGAGGGATGCTTCGCTCACGCGGACGCGAGCCCATCGGCGTCGGCGAGATCCCAGTCGGCGTCGTAGCCCTCGGCATACGCTTCGGCATACGCATCGGCGAGGCGGCTCTCACGCAGAAGCCGCACGGCATCCTGCACCGCCGCCGAGCGCGACGGGTAGCGCCCGCTGACCGCCTCGGTATCGAGGAAGGCCAGATCGCTCTCGCTCAAGCTGAGACTGACCTTGGTGTTCATAGTGCCATGCTACTCGGGTGGCAAGAAACCTGCTACCCGGGCTCGCCGCCGAACGAGACGCCGAAGGGGCTCCGGATGCGGCATCCGGAGCCCCTTCGAAGACCGACGTCAGCGCTTGCCGACGATCTGGCGACCCACCAGGTCGCGCATGATCTCGTTCGTTCCGCCGTAGATGCGGTGAACGCGGGCGTCAGTGAAGGCCCGCGCGATCGGGTACTCCATGATGTAGCCGTAGCCGCCGTGCAGCTGCACGCCCGTGTCGAGCACCTCCCACTCGCGCTCGGTCGCCCAGAACTTGACCTTTGCCGCGTCTTCCGCGGTGAGCTTCTTGTCCTTGTACGCGAGCAGCGCGCGGTCGATGTACGCCCACATCGCGTCGGTCGTGGCCGACATGTCGGCCAGCCGGAAGCGGGTGTTCTGGAAGTCGGCGATGCGCTCGCCGAACGCCTCGCGATCCTTCGTGTAGGCCACGGTCCAGTCGAGCGCTGCCTGCGCGGCGGCCGCGGCGGCCACACCGATCGACAGGCGCTCGAGCGGCAGGTTCAGCATGAGCTGGATGAATCCCTGGCCCTCCTTGCCGCTGATGAGGTTCTCGTCGGGGACGAACACGTCGGTGAAGCTGAGCTCGGCGGTGTCCCAGCCGTGGAAGCCCATCTTGCGGAGCTTCTTGCCCTGGTCGAAGCCCTCCATGCCCTTCTCGACGAGCAGCAGGCTGAAAGCGTCGGGACGGTTGCCCTCGCCGGTCTTGACGAAGGTCACGACGACGTCGGCCGTCGTGCCCGAGGAGATGAAGGTCTTCGCGCCGTTGAGGATGTAGCCGCCGTCGACCTTCTTCGCGTTGGTCTTGATGCCACGCAGATCGGAGCCGGCGCCCGGGTCGGTCATCGCGAGAGCGCCGAGCACCTCGCCGGTGGCCATGCGCGGCAGCCACTTCTCCTTCTGCTCCTGCGTGCCCATGTGCACGAGGTACGGGACGGCCAGGTCGTCCTGGATGCCGAAGGCGCCGGCGAGCGAGCCCGCACCGGACGCGATGACCTCTTCCATCACGATCGTGCGGAAGCGGTAGTCCTGCAGCATTCCCGCGCCGCCGAACTCCTCGGGGACGGAGAGTCCGATCAGACCGGCTTCTCCCGCCGCCAGCATGGTCTCGCGGTCGATCTCACCCGCGGCATCCCACTTCTCGATCGCCTCGTTCGTGACGTGGCGCTTGACGAAGTCCTTGACGAGGTCGCGGAAGGCCTCGTGGTCCTCTTCGTAGATGTCGCGTTCCATGGGGGTCCTCCGATGAGTCTCGTGCGTCGTTGCTCCCGAGATTCTATGTCGGAATGAGAACTGATTCCACATTTGGTGAGACTCAGTACCGCGATCGGCGGATGCTGCGGCCCTGCGTTGTTCACTGCAGATAATCGGGCGCGGCCGGCAGCCCGAAGAACTCCTCGAGCGTGTGGAAGCCCCCCGCGTGGTACGCCTCCGCCAGCTCGACGCCGATGTAGCGGACGTGCCATGGTTCGGGCATGTATCCGCTGATCGGAGTCGATCCGTCTTCGTAGCGCACGATGAAGCCGTACTCCCACGCGTGCTCGGCGACCCAGGCGCCCTGTGGCGTCGCGCCGAAAGCCTCGATGCCGCCGCAGGGAGCGCACGCGACGAGGTCGAGGGCCAGACCCGTCTGGTGTTCGCTGTGCCCGGCCCGCGCGGATGCGGCATCCGCGTGATCCTGCCCCTCCGCCCGCACGTGCGAGGCGTAAGTGCGAACCTGCAGGTCGTAGGAGCGATAGCCGTTGTTGGCGCCGATCTGCCCCACGCCGTCGGCCGCAGCCCCCGCTGCGAGTTCGCCGACGGCTGCCGCGACATCGGATCGTGCCTGCCCCGACCCGGTCGTGAGCTGCAGCGGCGCCGCCGTGAGCGGCTGCGGTGTGAAGTCGATCGGGTCGAGCGGCCGCGCCTTGTTGACCACGACCCAGACGTGCGAGGGGTCGTTCAGGGCGATGCACGGGGCGTTGCCGGCGACGACGGCCTCGCGGAAGCTCTCGCCCCCGCCGAACGCGGCGATGGTGGCGGCGTCATCCGCGCTCGCGATGGCCGCCTGCACGGCGGGCTCGGAACACGGATCGGCTGCCGCGATCGCATCCAGCTCGATCCCCGGCACCGCCTCCACGACGCTGGGTTCGGGCATCGTCTGCTCGGCGGACGCTCCGTTCGTCGGCGCCGTGCCGATCGCGATGAGGATGCCGATCGCCGTGACCGCGAGCCCGATCGGCAGCGCGGGACCGTGGATCGGGGAACGCGGCGGCGCGTGCTGGGGCTGCCGCGGAAGATGCATGACTCCATTGTCGCCGACCGCGGGGAGGACGCCAACGCGGACGCATGCTTGTAGCCTCATTGCATGCCGCAAGCCCGAGAGTCCGTCTCCCCTTCGACGAGCATGGGTCGCGGCATGGACGTTCTGACCGCGCTGACCGCGCTGCGTCGAGATGGCGGTAAGCCGACGGTGGCGGAGATCGCCCGCGTGCTCGACCGCGAGCGCTCCCAGGTGTCGCGCACCCTGGCCACTCTGGCCGACAGCGGCCTGATCGAGCGTCGCGCCGATCGCTCCTTCGATCTCGCCTGGGGGTGGTACGCGACCGCGCAGGAGCTCACGGCGCAGAGGATGCGCGTGCACGGCCTCGCTGTGCTGCAGAGCCTCTCCGCCGAGCTGGGCGAGGCCGCGTTCCTGAGCGTGCTGCAGGGCGCGACGACGCTCACGATGCTCGAGAGCCTGCCAGCTGCCTCGCGGATGATCGGCTCGTGGATCGGGCGCGCATATCCCGCCTACTGCAGTGATGCCGGGCGGGCGACGCTCTGGGACGCGGCCGACGAAGAGGTCCGCGCTGTCTTCGAGACGACCGAGTTCTCGCCGCAAGGGCCGCGGACGCCGCTGTCGATCGAGGAGTTCCTGTCGAGGCTCGATGACGATCGCAATCGCGGCTACTCGATCGTCGATCAGGAGGCGGAGCCGGGGCTGTACTCGGTCGCGGCTCCCGTCTGGGACTTCCGCGGAGAGGTCGTCGCCGCGATCCAGGTGGTGGGTGCACGCGAGGCGATGTCCGCGCGTGCGGCCGAGTGCGGTGCGGCGTGCGCCCGCGCGGCGACCGCCCTCTCAGACGCCCTCGGTGCGCCGCGAAGCGCGTGAGATGAGGCTCAGCCGCGCTCCGCGATATCGCTGAGCTGCTGCGAGAACTGCTCGAGCAGCATCCTGGTCCGCCGGCTCGGCCCCTTCGCCGTGTGCCGGCCGCGCACGGCGATCGAGGCGATGACCGCGCCGCCATGCCGGATGGGAAGAGCGAACTCGTCCACGCCCTGGTCGTACTCCTCCCGTGCGGAGATCAATCCGGCCGCACGGTCGCGCTCCTGCATCCGCTCGACCTCGTCCGCAGAACGCGGCGCAGTCGGCCCACCCACCCCGACGAACTGCACGTCGTGGAGCAGGGTCTCGATGTCGGCGCGGCCGTGATCCCACAGCAGCGCCCGCCCTGCTCCGGTGCACCAGATCGGCGTCACCAGGCCGTCCCTGAGGGAGCGATCGGGACCCTCCGCGGCGGTCTCGTGCCTCAGGACCACGCCGCGCACTCCCTCGGCGACGGTGATGAACGCGTTCATGCCGAGAGCGGATGCGAGGGAGCGGAGCGCGACACGCGACTCCCGCAGCCAGGACACGTTGAGCGCAGCCGCAGTGCGGAAGAACTCCGCGCCGGCGGTGAAGAGCGCGTCGCCGTCGCGCTCGAGAAGCCGCCGCTCGCTCAGTTCGCGGCTGAGGCGGGAGACCCGGCTCCGCTCGATGCCCGTGTACTCCGCGAGGCGGGAAGCCGTGACACCGGGACGAGCGGAGCGTTCCTGTTCGACGGCGGCGGCCAGGAGGGCGAGCCCCTGGGTCAGCGATGATGATGCCACCGTGCGATCTCCTCCACGCGTCGAGACCGCCAGCCTAACCGCAGGGGCCGGCGTGGCCGCCGCCCCCTGCGCAGGAGCGTCCCGCTCGTCCGTCGATCAGTGCGGAGCAGTCAGACCCCGGCGGATTCGGACTCGTGGTCCACGGCAGTCGCGTGGCCCTTGCGTCCGTGCCGCCACCAGAAGTACAGGTAGCACGCGCCGACGAACGGCAGGCCGAAGTAGAGCGCGGCGACCTGGTTCGGGTCGAAGGCGATCGCGATGACCGAGACCAGCAGAAGTGCGAAGGCGACGATCGGCAGAACCGGGTACAGCGGAGTGCGGTACGCGAGGTCGGCGACGCGCCCGCCCTCTCTGACGAACTTTCGCCGGTGGAAGTACAGCGAGGCGACGATCGACATCCACACCGCCACGACCGCGAAACCCGCGATCGACACGAGCACGAGGTACACGGTTCCCGCGGCGATGACACTGGTGAGCAGCGAGACCATGCCGATCAGGATGCTGACGCTGAGGGCGATGATCGGAACTCCGCGCTTCGTGAGGCGGGTCAGCGCCTTCGGAGCGTGCCCTTCCTCGGCAAGGGAGAACAGCATGCGCGCACAGGAGAAGAGCCCGCTGTTCCCCGCCGAGAGGAGCGCGGTGATGATGACGAAGTTCATGATGTCGGGCGCGAACGGCACCCCGACGTACTGGAAGACGTCGACGAAGGGGCTGCTCGTGACGCCGGCCTGGTCATACGGGAGGATCGCGGCGACCACCGCGATCGCGCCGACGAAGAGCACGACCAGCCGGAGCACCGTCGATCGCAGGGCCTTCGGGATGTTCTTCGCCGGGTCCTTGGTCTCGCCGGCGGCGACTCCGATGAGCTCCGAGCCGCTGAAGGCGTAGAAGACCGCGAGCGAGGTGATGAGGACGCCGCTGAATCCGTTGGGGAAGAGCCCGCCAGGTGTCTCGAAGTTGCTGAAGAGCAGGGCAGGAGGATGCTCGGCGGACAGCGGCGTGAAGCCGAAGACCGCCGCGGCGCCCAGGACGATCAGCGCGACGATCGCGACGACCTTGACGAGGGAGAACCAGAACTCGGCTTCGCCGAAGACTCGCGCCGAGATCGCGTTCAGGATGAAGAGCACGGCGGCGAAGACGAGGCACCAGACCCAGACGGCGACGCCGGGGAACCATCGCTGCATGAGGATACCGGCGGCGGTGAACTCGGATCCGAGCGCCACCACCCAGCACAGCCAGTAGAGCCATGCGGTCGTGAAGCCCGTTGCGGGGCCGATCGAGCGCGCGGCGTAGATGTGGAACGCCCCGGAGACCGGGTAGGCGATAGCGAGCTCACCGAGGCACGCCATGACGAGGTAGACGACGGCCGCGCCGATGAGGTAGGCGATGATCGCGCCGAGAGGGCCGGCCTGCGAGATCGTGTACCCGGAGCTGAGGAAGAGGCCGGAGCCGATCACGCCTCCGAGCGCGATCATGATGAGGTGCCGCGCGTCCATCGTGCGCTGGAGACGCCTCAGCGGCACCTGGGTAGCCGTGGTGTGCGGCAGGGCATTGGGGAGGGTCTTCTCCCCGGGGAGTGGCGTCATCGGGAAACTCGCAATCGGGTGCTATGTGCATCATATTCACATCCTTGTGTTTATGATGCATCTTTTTGTGGGTTGCCGGGACACTATCCCGGCGACGCGGCATCCCACAAGAACCCGATCCGCATCCGTGCCCGCTCTCGGCCAGAGCGGGCGATCCGTCATCGCGGCGGACAATGCGCCCATGTCCGCGGCCGTTCCGGAAGGGGCGCACGGACATCACCCGAGCCGACGATGGAGATCTGCCCCGCACGGCGTCGCCGCGCGGCATCCCCATCACGAACTGGAGAACCCCGTGAGCCACCACGACATCGCTCTCATCGGCTTCGGAGGCGTCAACCGGGCGCTCGCCGAGATCATCCACTCCCGCGGCGAGCGCCTCGCCGCGGACATCGGCTGCACCTTGCGCGTCGTGGCGATCACCGACCTGCGCTTCGGGTCGCTCATGCAGAGCGAAGGCATCGATCTCGCCGCCGTACTCTCGATGACCGGTGACCAGAGCTTCGCCGGGATGCCCGGCGGCGATTCCGAGCCGAAGAACGAACACGTCATCCGCCATACGACAGCGGACATCGTGGTCGAGGCGACCTTCACGAACCCGATCGACGGGGAACCGGCCGTCTCGCACGTGCGCGCCGCCCTCGAATCGGGCAAGAGCGTGACCACGACCAACAAGGGCCCCGTGGCTCTGGCCGGCCGCGAGCTGTCGGTGTTGGCCGAGGCGCACCGCGTGCGGTTCGAGTACGAGGGCTCGGTGATGAGCGGCACTCCCGTGCTGCGTCTCGCTGCGGAGACGCTGAAGGGCCTGCAGATCTCGAGCATCCAGGGCATCCTCAACGGCACCAGCAACTTCGTGCTCGGGCGGATGGAGGCGGGGGCCTCTCTCGACGCCGCCGTCGCCGAGGCTCAGGCGCTCGGCTACGCGGAAGCCGATCCGACCGCCGACGTCGAGGGATCGGATGTGCAGCTCAAGGTCGTCATCCTCGCCAACGAGATCCTCGGCGCCGGCATCACCACGGCCGATGTGAGCCGCACGGGCATCAGCGGGATCACCGAGCATGACGTCGCTGCGGCTGCGGCCGACGGCGAGCGCTGGAAGCTGGTCGGCTCGATCGCCCGCGACGAATCGGGATCGGTGACGGCATCGGTCCAGCCGCTCGCGCTGGGGGCCGAGCATCCTCTGGCCGGAATCTCCGGAGCCACCAACGCCGTCGCCTTCACCACCGATCTGCTGGGCACGGTGACGATCTCCGGCCCGGGTGCCGGGCGCATGGAGACGGCGTACGCCCTGCTCTCCGACATCATCGCGATCGACGCGCACCAGGCCGCCCTGGCCGGGGCTGCACGTTGAGCCTGCAGACCGTGCTTCCGCCCGCTCCCGCGGACTCGCTGCTGACCGTCCGTGATCCCTTCTCGGACGAGATCATCGGCCAGGTGGTGCAGAGCGATGCCGCAGACGTCGCTGAGATCATGGCGCGCGCCCGCCTCGGGGCGTCGCTGTCGCGGGAGCTCACCCGATTCGAGCGGCACGCCATCCTCGCCCGTGCCGCGCGACTGCTCGAGGATCGTGCCGACGAGGCCTCGGCGCTCATCGTGCGCGAAGCAGGCAAGACGATCGTCCAGGCGCGCAAGGAGGTCGGCCGGGCGATCACGACTCTGTCGCTCTCGGCCGAGACCGCGCGGTCGTTCCAGGGAGAGGTCATCCCCTTCGACGCGTACGAGGGCTCGGCCGATCGGCGCGGCTGGTACACCCGGGAGCCGCTGGGCGTGATCCTCGCCATCACGCCGTACAACGATGCGCTCAACCTCGTCGCGCACAAGCTCGGACCCGCCATCGCCGGCGGCAACTCGGTGATTCTCAAGCCGTCGCAGTTCACCCCGCTGACCGCGCAGCTGCTCGTCGAGGTGCTCACTTCCGCCGGCCTCCCCGACGAGATCGTGACACTCGTGCACGGCGACCGCCACCTGGCGCAGGCGCTGGTCTCGGTGCGCGACATCCGCATGGTGTCGTTCACGGGCGGCTTCGCGACCGGCGAGGCGATCGCACGCGCCGCCGGTCTCAAGAGGCTCGCGATGGAGCTCGGCGGCAACGCCCCCGTGCTCGTGTTCGCAGATGCCGACATCCCCGCGGCCGTCGAGGCGTGCGTCTCCGGTGCGTTCTGGGCCGCGGGGCAGAACTGCGTGGGCGCCCAGCGCCTCCTCGTCGCGCGCCCCGTGTACGACGAGTTCCGAGATCGCCTTGCGGCGCGGACCTCGTCTCTCACGGCCGGTGACCCGGCAGACCCCTCGGTCGATGTGGGTCCGATGATCTCCCAGGCCGCGGCGGAGCGCGCCGAGGCCGCGGTCGACGATGCCGTCGCAGCCGGCGCCCGCGTCGTCGCCGGGCATCGCCGTGAGGGCTCGGTGTACTGGCCGACCGCCGTCGAGAACGTCGACGCGACGAGCGGACTGTGGACCGAGGAGGTCTTCGCCCCCGTCGTGGCGCTCATGCCGTTCGACACCGAGCACGAGGCCGTCGCGCGCGCGAACGACGTGGAGTACGCGCTGCACGCGGCCGTGTTCACCTCGGACGTCACCCGCGCGCTGCGCGTCGCCGAGTCGCTGGAGGCCGGCGGGGTGATGATCAACGACTCCTCCGACTACCGCGTCGACAGCATGCCCTTCGGCGGCGCCAAGTACGGGAGCATGGGCCGAGAAGGCGTGCGGTTCGCCTTCGAGGAGATGACGCAGCCGAAGGTGACCTGCATCGCGCTGTGATGCAGGAGTGGGTGGGCGGATGCTGCGCAGCATCCGCCCACCGCTCATTCGCGGTCGATGACGCGGGTGAGCGAGACCGCCGTGACCGTGTTCGACACCCCGGGCAGCGCGGCGAGCATCTCCCAGATCTCGCCGATGCGGTCCATGGACTCCGCCTCCAGCGACACGAGCAGATCGAAATCACCCGACATCACATCGCATCGGCGCACTTCGGGGATGCGGGAGATCTCGGCGATCACCCCTCCCCCGCGCATCCTGTCGCTGCGATACACCATGACGATCGCCGACACCCGCGAACGACCCGCGCGCCCGGGGACGACGGTGTATCCCGCGATCACTCCCTCGCGTTCCATCCGGTCCATACGCTGCTTGACCGCGTTGCGCGACAGATGCACGCGGGCGGCGAGCGACACCAGCGGGACTCGCGCGTCTTCGGTGAGCGCCGCGATGATGCGGCGATCGATCTCGTCCAGACGATGCTCGCTCATCTGCACCTCCCGTGCATTATCAGCAATTGCCTATGCTTATTATGCACTCTAAGATCGACACAGAACCATCCGCGCATCGCGGAGCGAAGGAGCATCCATGCACGCGCGTCCTGACCGCCACGACCCCCGCACCCTCTCGGATCTGAGCCTGGCGGTGCATGCCGGCATCCAGCTCGACTCGACGCTGGCGCTGCGCACCCCGCTGGTCATGGCGAACTCGTATCAGCTCCCCGACGATCCGAGCGACATCAGCTGGTCCGCCACGGCCCCGGGTCTCTACACGCGCAACACCGGGGTGAACCAGGCCGCGCTGGAGCAGAAACTCGCCGCGCTGGACGAGGCCGAAGAAGCCGTCGCCCTCGCCTCGGGCGTCGCCGCGCTGCACGCGGTCTTCTTCACCCACGTGCGCGCCGGCGACCACGTCGTGGTGAGCGATGTCGTCTACGAGGCGACCTGGCGGCTGTGGACCGAACTGCTCCCGCGCCGCTACGGACTGGAGGCGACCTTCGTCGACGTGAGCGATCTCGATGCGGTGCGGGCCGCGATGCGCCCGGAGACCAGACTCGTATGCATCGAGGCGATCGCGAACCCGACCACGAAAGTCGCCGACGTCGCCGCGATCGCCGAGATCGCACATGCCGGCGGAGCGCTCCTGATGGTCGACTCGACGTTCACCCCGCCGCCGTTCTTCCGGCCGATCCGCAACGGCGCGGACCTCGTCGTGCATTCGCTGACCAAGTACCTGAACGGTCACGGCGACGCGATGGGTGGATCCGTCGCCGGCCGTCACGAGCTCATCGAGCCGATCAAGGCCGACGCGATGGTCGACGTCGGCGGCATCATCTCGCCCTTCAACGCCTGGCAGATCCAGCGCGGAACCGTCACGCTCCCTCTGCGTCTGCGTCAGCACTTCACGTCGGCCGCCCGAATAGCCGAGATGCTGGCCGACGATCCTCGCGTGGAGTACATCGCCTACCCTGGGCTCGACTCGCACCCCGATCACGCCCTCGCCGTGCGGCAGTTCGAAGGTCGCGGCTTCGGAGGCATGATGGCGTTCGCAGTGAAGGGGTCGCCCGACGTGCAGAACCGCTTCGTCGCGAACCTCCGCCTGATCACCTCCGGGTTCTCGCTCGGTCACGACGATTCGCTGATCGTGCACACCGGCACCGAGGGCGGACGCGTCGCCGCCTACCCCGAGCCGTTCCGCACGCACGGGCACCTCCGCCTCTCGGTCGGCCTCGAGGACGCCGACGACCTGCTGCACGATCTCGCAGCCGCGCTCGACGCGACGTTCTCGCACTGACTCGCCGCGTCGTGCGGGAAGCACCCGCGGGCGCCGCGTGTTGCATTCACAAGCAGGGTTTCCGCACGACGACCAGAGACGGCACGCCGACATGACAGAGACGCACCCCTCGCCCGCACTCGAGGTGCCAGCCACGCCCGGCCCGGGAATCGCTCACGACACCTTCACCATCACGCGCACGTTCGACCTGGACCGCGCCGAGGTGTTCGCTGGGTTCGCCGACGATCGACGCCGCAGGCGATGGGTCAGGATGCCGGGCAACGGCGCCACCTACGATCACGACTTCCGGGTCGGCGGCGGGGAGGATGCACGGAGCACCTTCTCTCTGCCCGGCGTGCCGGTCGAGACGGTGCGGAATCGATCGCGCTATCTCGACATCGTTCCGGACCGACGGATCGTGTTCGTGTACGAGGCGATCGTCGACGACGTGACCCGATGGGTCTCCCTGGTGACCGTGACGCTCGAGGACGCGCCCGAGGGAGGCACGACACTGACGTGGACCGAGCAGGCGGCATTCCTCGTGCGGACGGGCGACGGCAGCGCCGACCTGCCGCATCTGCGCACGGGCACGGCGCTGCGACTCAACGGTCTTCCCGCAGCCCTCGACGTCAAGCCGCCCACCACCTCCTGATGGGAAGATAGTTTCGATGTCGGCTTGACATCTGTTCGCTTCTTTGTTCGAATAAAGCATGCGTTGGCAGGGTCAGAAGCTCGGAGACACGGATAGCGCCGCCCTGCCCGGCCTCGAGAACCGTGCTGGCATCCTCCGCACCGTCACGACTCCCGAGTTCGCCGGGATGACCTTCCACGAGGTGCTCTCGAAGTCGGCGCTGAACAAGGTTCCCGGCGCCTCGCAGATGCCGTTCTCATGGACGATCAACCCTTATCGCGGATGCAGTCATGCCTGCGTGTACTGCTTCGCCCGCGGAACGCACGAGTACCTCGACCTCGACGGCGGAGCCGACTTCGACTCCCAGATCGTCGTCAAGGTCAACGTCGCCGAGATCCTCGAGAAAGAACTACGGCGCGGCAGCTGGCAGCACGAGCTCGTCGCCCTCGGCACGAACACCGATCCGTACCAGCGCGCCGAAGGCCGCTACAAGCTCATGCCGAGCATCATCGAGGCGCTCGCGGCATCCGGCACGCCCATGTCGATCCTCACCAAGGGCACGCTGATCCGGCGCGACATCCCGCAACTGGTGAAGGCGGCGCAGCGCGTGCATGTCGACATCCAGATGTCGATCGCGATGTACGACGACGAGCTGCAGAAGGCGATCGAACCGGGCACGCCGACGACGCAGGCGCGGCTCGACACGGTGCGGGCCCTCACGGATGCCGGGTTCCGGGTGACCGTCTTCCTGATGCCGATCATGCCCCACATGACCGACTCGGTCGACGCGATCGACACGGCGCTGGCCCGCATCAAGGCGGCGGGAGCGGTGCGCGTGATCTACGGCGCCCTGCATCTGCGGCCCGGTGTGAAGCCGTGGTTCATGCAGTGGCTCGGCGAGTTCCGCCCTGATCTGCTGTCGTCGTATCGCGGGCTGTATCCGGGGATGTCGGCCGAGGCGCCCAAGCCCTACCGGCAGTGGCTGTCGAAACGCGTGCGACCGCTGATCCGCATGCACCGGCTCGACGGGTACGACGAGATCGAGGTCGAGCCGGCGAGCGGCAGGGGGTTCGGACGGATGCCGGTGCGCCCGGTTCGCGTCGCAGCATCCGCGCCGGCACAGCCGATGCTCTTCTGAACGCGCGCCGTATCGCTAGGATCAGGCGCATGTACGGGGGATTCATCATCGTTCTGCTGCTCGGAGGAATCGGCGCCGTGTTGTTCGGCGCGTCGATGCCGGCCACGATCGGAACGGTGTTCGTGGCCTTGGGCGCGGCCGCGTTCTGCGCGGGCCTCGTGCACGTCGGCACGCGCCTGTGGGATCAGGAGTCCGCGAAGAAGTAGCCTCCGCGCGCCGTAGGCTTGGGCCCTATGGCTATCGGATCGACTATGTACACGTTCGACGTGCAGCTCGCCGACACCGATCGCGGGGTGTACGCCGAGACCGACGCCTATATGCTCACGCGCGTGCTCGCCTACGGCCTCGAGTACACCGAGGGCATCGCCTTCGGTGGGAGCGTCTCGTCCACCGAAGAGCCGGCCGTGCTCGTGCGAGACCTCACCGGTCTCATCACCGCGTGGATCGAGGTCGGCGCCCCCGATGCCGAACGCCTGCACTACGGCAGCCGGATCGCCGAGCGCACCGTCGTCTACACGCACCGCGACCCCGCGAAGGTCATGGCGCTGTGGGTCGACAAGCGCATCCACCGGGCCTCGGAGATCAGGGTCTACAGCTTCGACCCCGGATTCATCGACTCGGCCGTGCCGGCGCTCGAGCGCCGCAACACGCTGACGATCACCATCACCGAGCAGACGCTGTACCTCTCGCTCAACGGCGTGACGCTGAGCACCGCGGTGCACGAGCACGAACTCGGCTGAGCCCCGCCGCAGCCCCACGGCATCCGCCTGCCGTCTGCCGTCTGCCGTCTGCCGTCTGCCGTCTGCGCAGCTCTCGCTTCGAAGGAGATCTCTCGCTGCGAAGGATCATTCCAGCGGATCCTTCCTTCGAAGCGAGAGATCTCCTCCATAACGTGCGCTCCGGCACGCCTGCGGATTCCACGACGAAGGCCCCGCCCCGCGGATGCGGTGACGGGGCCTTCGTGAGCACAGCTCAGGAGGTGAGGTCGGCTGCGGTCGGAACGCGACCGGCGATCTCCTCGATCAGGTCGTCGTCGAGACGGGCGTTCTCGAACGGCGCGTCGATCTCGGCGCGCTGTAGCAGCTCGGTCATCCGACGCTGGCGCTGGCGAGTGATCAGCGTGACGACGCGGCCCGAGCGACCGGCGCGGCCCGTGCGGCCCGAGCGGTGCAGGTACGTCTTGTACTCGTCGGGCGCATCGGCCTGGACGACCAGGTCGATGTCGTCGACGTGGATGCCGCGGGCGGCGACATCCGTCGCGACGAGCACGTTCACGCGGCCCGACGTCAGACGCTCGAGGTTGCGCGTGCGCTTGGCCTGGTTGAGGTCGCCATGCAGAGACACGGCAGGGATGCCGGCGTCGTCGAACTGCTCGGCGAGCATGTCGGCGTAGGCACGGGTGCGGGCGAAGACGAGGGTCTTGCCCTGGCGGTCGACGAGCGACGTGAGGATGTCGGCCTTGTCGCGGTGCTCGATCACGAGCACGCGGTGCTCGATCGTGCTGGACTCCTGGTCCTCACCGGCGACCTCGTAGACGGCCGGGTCGACGAGGAATTCGTCGACGAGAGCCGCGACCTCGCGGTCGAGCGTGGCCGAGAACAGGAGCTTCTGGCTGCCGTCGGCGGTGTGACGCAGAATCCGCTGCACGGGCTCGACGAAGCCGAGCTCGCACATGTGGTCGGCCTCGTCGAGCACCGCGATGCGGCAGTCGGAGAGGTCGAGCTTGCCCTGGTTGATGAGGTCCTCGACGCGGCCGGGAGTGCCGATGACGATGTCGACGCCCTTCTTGAGTGCGCCCACCTGACGACCCTGCGGCACGCCGCCGTAGATCTGGGTGGTGAACAGGCCCACGCTGCGCGCGATCGGCTGGATCGTGCGGTCGATCTGCAGCGCGAGCTCGCGCGTCGGAGCGAGGATGATCGCGCGCGGCGAGCGGCCGAACTCACGACGCTTGCCGGCCTGCGACTTCAGCACGTTCTCGACGAGCGGAGCGCCGAAGGCGATCGTCTTGCCCGAGCCGGTGCGGCCGCGGGCGAGGACGTCGCGACCTGCGAGCACTGCGGGAATGCTGGCCGCCTGGATCGCGAACGGCGACGCGGCGCCCAGGTTCGCGAGGGTCTCGACGATGTTGGAGCCGAGGCCCAGATCGCCGAAGCTCACACCGTCGACCTCGACGGCCGCCACGGACTTGGCCTCGAGGCGCTCGTGCACGACATCGTCGGTCGGCTCGAACGCGGCCTTGGGCTTCGCGCTCCAGTCGTTGCGGCTCGGACGCGTGTCACGGGCCGTGCGGTCGTCGCGACGGGGGCGATCGGTGCGGTACGCGCCGCCGGTCGACGGACGCGAACGCTCGTCGCGGCCGCCCTCGATCGAGCGCTGTGCGCGATCGCGGTCGAAGGCGCGACGCGCACGGTCGGCATCGTAGGAACGCTCAGGGCGCTCGGCTGCGCCGCGGTCGTTGCGCTGCGGGCGCTCGCTGCGGTCATCGCGACGCGGACGCTCGTCACGGTCGAAACGCGGGCGGTCGGCGCCGCGGTCGTTGAACCGGGGGCGCTCGGTGCGGTCGCCTGTGCGATTGGCGCGATCGCCGAAACCACGGTCGTCGCGCTGCGGGCGGTCGTCGCGCTGCGGGCGCTGACCGCTACGGTCGTCGCGATACGTGCCGGGACCGGTGGGCCGCTGGCCGTCGCGCTCGAAGCGAGGACGCTCTGCGCCGCGGTACGGGGCTCCCGAGCCTGTCGACGGGCGCGAGCGCTCGTCGAAGCGACGCCCCGTGGTCGGGCGGTCGTTGAACCGGGGGCGCTCGGAGCGCTCGTCGAAACGAGGACGCTCGTCGCGGTGGTGCGGCGCCTCGCGGCGACCGGATTCGGCGCGGTTGCGGATGCTGCGGGCCTCGTCACGGCCGGCGCGCTCCTGCGCGTTCCAGCGCTGCTTGGGGGCACCGGACTCAGCCTCAGCCGGACGGTAACCGCGGTGACCGGCGCTGCGGCTGCCCGGGCGACGGTCGTAGCCGCCGGCGGCGGGTGCGCTGCGGCGTTCGCCGGCATCCGCGCGGAAGGCGCCGCGCTCGGGACGGGCGCCATCGCGGGCGCCATCGCGGGCACCGGCGTGGCGGTCGTGGAAGGAGGTCTTCTTGGCGCCGTAGCGGGGCTCGAAGTTGGCGGCGGGACGGCCGCCGCGCGGCTTCTTGTTCTTGGGCATGGGTGTGTCCTTCTGAGTTCTCGCACGAGAACAGCGCTGCGCGCACGCGCGAGCACCCTGCGACTGAGCGCGGGTCCGGACTGTCTGCGGCCGGGGCCATTCATGTGATGGTTGATTTACGTCGATCGACGCTCACCATCGGCCCCTGGACTCACACTTCTTGCACAAAAACGTCCGCGACATGCGCGGGTGTCCGAAGCCGACCGCACGAGTCTACAGCCTTCGGCTGGGAGAGAGCCGGGCGGCGGCGTGCACGACCCGGGAGCACGTCTCCTCGCAGCCGCCGGATCGATCGCGAATTCTGCATCCGCTCGCGGATCGCGAGCAGTTGCGAACACGGCCAGCGCCGTACGATTGCGGGGTGAGCACCGAAACCCCCACCGGCACCCAGGTTCATCTCCGACGCGGCGAGGTCACCGCTCAGATCGCGCAGGTGGGCGCGTCGCTCCGCTCGCTGCGCATCGGAGACGTCGACCTGATCGCGCCCTACCCGCTCGAGGCGCCGACGCCCTCGTGCTCTGGCGTGGTGCTCGTCCCCTGGCCGAACCGGGTTCGCGACGGCCTCTGGAACGATGAGGGCTCGCAGCGCCAGCTGGCCATCAGCGAGCCGAAGTTCGGCAACGCCAGCCACGGACTCCTCCGCTTCGCCGCCTACGAGATCGAGCAGACGGATGCCGCCGCCACCCTGCGCGCGGCGGTCGTCCCGCAGACCGGCTATCCGTATCTGATCGACACGTCCGTCACCTACACGCTCACGGCGTCGGGCGTCGAGGTCAGGCACACGCTCACGAACCGTTCCGCGGAGGCGGCTCCGGTCGCGCTGGGCACGCACCCCTTCGTCACGATCGGCGACGTCGACCCGCACGAGCTGGTGCTCCGGGTTCCGGCCCGGACGGCGATCGAGACGGACGAGCGGATGCTGCCCACCGGAACCCGCGCGGCGGACCCGGCGCTGCGCGACGGCGTGCGCGTGGGCGACGTCACCCTCGACACCGGCTTCACCGACCTGGACCGCGACGACGACGGCCTGGTGCGGCACTCGCTCACGGCCCCGGACGGCCGACGGGTCACGCTCTGGCAGGACGAGAGCTTCGATTACGTCCAGGTGTACACCGCGACCAACTACCCCGGCCGTGAGCTCGCTGTCGCGATCGAGCCGATGACGGCACCCGCCGATGCGCTGAACAGCGGTCTCGGCATCCGCCGCCTCGCTCCCGGCGAGACCTGGAGCCTCCGCTGGGGCGTCGAGCTCGGCTGAACCGACGGCTGCCCGGGTGCGCGTTACGGTCGCCTCGGGCTGCGGAAGGCGACCGCAATGCACACCTCGCCCGCTCTCCGACTCAGGTCGCGATCGGTGTCGTCAACTCACGAGATGAGCGGCACAGATCGCGACCCGAACGAGGATGCCGGAACGCCGACTACTCGGCCGTCGGGTGCTCGCGCAGCTGCCGCCGGGTGAGCTGCGGAGCGTGCGGGAGTCCGGAAGCGGATGCCGACGACGGCCCCTCGACACCGGAGGACGCCTCGGCTGCATCCGAGTCATCCGCCGCATCCGAACCGGCATCCGAACCCGCCCCGGCCTTGCGGGCCTTCCGGCGCTCCCTGGCGCCCTCGACGAGGTTGTACAGCGTCGGCAGCACGATGAGCGTCAGCACGGTCGACGACACGAGTCCGCCGATCACGACGATCGCGAGCGGCTGCGAGATGAACCCGCCGTGGCCGGTGATGCCGAGCGCCATCGGGGTCAGCGCGAAGATCGTCGCGAGCGCCGTCATGAGGATCGGACGCAGACGCTTCTCCCCGCCCGCGAGCACCGCCTCCGCCGTGGGCAGCCCCTTCTCGCGGTACTGGTTCACGAGGTCGACGAGCACGATCGCGTTCGTCACCACGATGCCGATGAGCATCAGCACGCCGATCAGCGAGGCGACGCCGAGCGGCACGCCGGTGACGATCTGCAGCAGGATCGCTCCGGTCGCCGCGAACGGCACCGAGACGAGCAGCAGCAGCGGCTGGCGCAGCGACTTGAACGTCGCCACCATCACCACGTACACGATGAGGATGGCCGCGAGCATCGCGAGTCCGAGCTGCGAGAACGAGTCGGCCTGCTGCGTCGCGACACCGCCGACCTCTGCCGAGGCGCCGTCCGGCAGGTCCACCGCGGCGAGCGCGGCGGAGACGGAGGCGGTCGCTACGGCGAGGTTGTCGGATGCCGGGGGCACCGTCACGGTAGCCGTGCGCTTGCCCTTCTCGGTCGTGATCGAGGTGGGGCCGTTGCGCTCCTCGACGGTCGCGATGTCCTGCAGCTGAACGATGCCGGCCAGCGTCGGGATCGCGAGCTCCTTCAGGGCCTGCGCCGTCGTGGGCGGCTCGGGGGCTGCGATGTACACAGTCAGCGCGGTGTCGTCGATCTCGACGGACCCGGCCTGCTGCGGACGCATGGTGTTCGACACGATCGAGCCCACGGCGACCTCGGAGAGCCCGCGCTCGGCCGCTGCCTGACGGTCGACGACCACGGCGAGGTACGGCAGCGCGGCGGCGAGGTTGTCGGTCACCTGGCCGACACCGTCGCGCCCCTTGATCTCGTCGACGACCGCAGAGGTCGCCTTCTCGAGGTCCTCGGAGTTCGACGCAGTGACGGAGACCTCGATGTCGCTGGACCCGAGGCCGGCGGATGCTCCTACGGCGACGTCTCCGACGTCCTTCAGCCCGTCGATGGCCTCCTGCACGTCGGCGCGCAGCTTCTCCTGATCGGCGTCGCTGTCGGTGAGCACCGAGAACGTCACTCCGGCACCGCCGGAGAACGCGTCGCGCAGCGCCGATCCGCTGGAGCCGATCGAGGCCTGCACGTGGGTGATGCCGTCGATGCCGAGGAGAGCCTTCTCGACCTTCATCGCGGCATCCGACTTGGATTCGAGGCTCGCGGTCGGACCGAGATCCTGCGTGACCGTCATCGTGTTCTGGCCGGAGTCGCTGAGGAAGTTCACCTTCATCAGCGGGGCTGCGGCGAGCGTCGCGCCGAGCACGACGACCGCGAGGATCACCGTGATGCCGGAGTGCTTGAGCGTCCAGCCGAGGATCGGCCGGTACGCGCGCTGCAGCCGCGTCGGCGGAGCGTCCGGGTGCTCCGGGTCGATCTGCACGCCGTGGTCGTCGAGCAGAGGCTTGCCGGGGCGCAGGAACCAGTAGGCCAGCACGGGGACGATCGTGAGCGCGACGAGCAGAGAGGCGACCATCGCGATCGTCACGGTCATCGCGAAGGGTCGGAACAGCTCGCCGACCATGTCGCCGACGAACACGATCGGCAGGAAGACCGCGACGGTCGTGATGGTGGATGCCGTGACGGCCGCCGCGACCTCGCGCACGGCGAGACGGATGGCGTCGCCCTTGTCGGCGTCGCCGACGTAGTGGCGCTTGATGTTCTCGATCACGACGATCGAGTCGTCGACCACGCGTCCGATCGCGATGGTCAGGGCGCCGAGGGTGAGGATGTTGAGCGAGTATCCGAACGCCTGCAGCCCGATGAAGGTGATCAGCACGCTGGTGGGGATCGAGATGGCCGTCACGAGCGTGGAGCGGATCGAGAGCAGGAACACGAGGATGACGATCACCGCGAACACGAGCCCGAGAAGGCCCTCGGTCGCGAGCGTGTCGATCGACTGGACGATGAAGGGCGCCTGGTCGAACACGATCGTGAACTTCGCGTCGGGGAACGCCTCCTCGATGTCGTCGAGAGCGGCGATCACCCCGTGCGACACCTCGACGGTGTTCGCGGCAGGAAGTTTGGTGATCGAGATCGACAGAGCGTCCTTGCCGTCCACGCGGGAGATCGACGTCACAGGATCGGTCTCCTGCACCACGGTCGCGACGTCGCCGATCGTCGCGTCCGTCCCCACGAGCGGGAGCGCGGCGATCTCGTCGACAGAGGTGATCTTCGCGCCGGTCTGCACAGTCAGGGTCTGACCGTTCTCGGTGATGTCACCGCCAGGGAACAGCGTGCCGTTCTGCTGCAGGGCCGAGCTGATGGCCTGGGTGCTCTCGCCTGCGGCTGCGAGCTTGGCGACGTCCGGAGTGATCGTGATGCGCTGACCGACACCGCCGACGATCTGCGCGGCGTTGACGCCCTTGACGTCTTCGAGCTTCGGGATCGCGACGCTCTGGAGCTCGGCCTGGGCGTTGTCGGCATCGGCGAAGCCGGAGACCGCGACCTGGATCACCGGGAAATCGTCGATCGACACCGACAGGACCTGCGGGGTCACATCATCCGGCAGAGTGGAGGAGATGCGGTTGATCGCCTGCTGGATCTTCTGCTCGGCGGTGGCGAGGTTCGTGCCGTAGGTGAACGTCGCCTGCACGATCGAGGCGTTCGTCGTGCTGGTCGCCGTCGTTCCTTCGAGCCCCGGAACGCCCTGGATGGCCGACTCGATCGGCGTGGAGACGTCGTTCTCGACGACCTCCGGCGACGCCCCGGGGTAGGTCGTCATGACCATGAGGTTGGGCAGCTCGAGCGACGGGATGAGCTCCTGCTTGAGGTTCGTCAGCGCGAGGCCGCCGAACACCGCGGCGACGATCGTGATCAGCGCGATGAGCGCGCGGTTCTTCAGGCTCAGGACGGCGAGTTTCGACAAGGCGGTTCTCTCGGTTAGGCGGATGCTGCGGCTGGTGTCAGGATTCCGACGAGGGCGTCGCGGATGATGCCCTCGTCGAGCGGTTCGTCGTGGATCTGAGCGTGCCAGAGTACGCCGTCGATGAAGACGGCAGCTGCCCTGGCTCGGTCCAGACCGTGAACGGGTGCGATGAATCCGACGACCTCGTCGGACCAGTGCCGTGCGAGTTCGCGCACGCGCGGATCATGGACGGCCGCGGTGACCACGGCGCGATCGGCCTGCACGGCGTGAACGTCCGACAGGCTCTCGTGGATCAGCCGAGCCAGGCCTGCAGGTGTGACGCCGTCGGCGAGGACGGCCTGTCGCGTGGCCTCGATGCGGTTGTCGACCTCGGCGGCGAGCTCGCCGACTGCGGCTTCGCGGAGATCGTCGAGTGTGGCGAAGTACTGGGTCGTGGCGCCGAGCGGCACCCCTGCCCTGGATGCGACTTTGCGGTGCGTGATCGCGTCGACGCCGATCTCGACGATGAGCTCGGCTGCCGCGGTCACGATCTCGCGCCGGCGCGCCTCGGGGTCGCGCCTGCGCCGCAGTGCTTCGCTCATCCCCACCCCCTGTACAAGCAGTACATGTACGTTTGTACATTTTATGCCGAGGCAGGCTGAACGTTCGCCGCATCCGGCGAAGTCTGGCCGATGGTCTCTACCGCCGGGCGCTCGTGGCACGGACAATGGGATGCTGCCGCTGCCGACTCCCCTACCGCTGCGGCCTTCCGGAGGCCCCCATGGTCGCAAGACCCCCTACTGTGCGCGCCCTTATCGCCGCAGGAATCGTCGCCGCCGCGGTGTTCACGACGTCGACCGCGGCTCCGGCATCCGTCACCACACGCGTCAGCATCCTCGACGGCGATCACACGATGATCCTCGGCTGGGCATCGCACGACCTGACCACCATGGCCGCAGAAGAAGCGGCCTTCGGGCGATCGGATGCGATGATCTCGACCTACGTCGACTTCGTGCAATCGCCGGCCTTCCCCGATGACGAGGCCGACGCCGCCGAGGCACGCGGCTCAGCTCTGCTGATCGCGTGGGAGCCGTGGGACTGGAATCTCCCCGCCGATCAGCAGCCCGAGTTCGCACCGGCGCTGATCGCGGCGGGCGATTACGACACGTATCTGACGTCGTGGCTCACGTCGGCCCAACAGCGCACGGCCGACGCCGAGATCATCGTGCGCTTCGCACCCGAGATGGACGACACCACGCGTCCCTGGTCGAGCGGAACCGCGCCGGGAGACAGCACCCCCGCCGACTACATCGCGATGTGGCGGCACGTCTACGAACTGAAGCAAGCTGTCGCCCCCGACGTCGTCATGCTCTGGAACCCACTGAACTACGGAGCGGGCCCGCATCCGTTCGAGGCGTACTACCCCGGATCGGCCTATGTCGACGCGCTCGCTCTCGACGGCTTCAACTGGGGATACACCCCGATGAGCCAGGCCGGCTGGCAGAGCCCCGACGACGTGTTCGGCTTCACCGACCCGAACGGCCCGGTGCCGCGGCTCAAGGCGCTAGCGGGCTCCAAGCCGTGGGGCATCGCCGAGACGGCATCCGCTCCCGACCGTCTCGCCGACTTCCAGCCCGGCGGACCGGGCTACGGCTCCTGGGGGAGCTGGGTGTTCCAGTGGCCCGAGAACCCTCCCTACGAGGCGACAGCGGATGACTGGATCACCCAGGAGGGATGGTCGCGGATGCTGATCGAACGCGCGCAGGACGCCGGCGCGTCGTTCGTCGACTTCTTCCACACCGTGAAGGAGACCGACTGGCGTCTCACCGACACCGCCGTCGGGCGCGAGGTGCTGAACGCCGGACCGTGAGCGCGGCGCCGGAGGGCGCCGGCCACCACGTGCGCGACGCGCCACCACCCGAGCGACGTCATCTCGGCGGTGGCGCGTCGACATCACGGTGGCGCACTGCGGACTGAAGCCCGCTACTCAGCCTGGCCGCGCTCAGAGAGCGGAGCCGAGCGCGAGTCCGAGACCGGCGGCCAGCACCCCCAGCAGCAGGGTGCCGATCGCGTTGAAGGCGGATGCCGGGCGTTCGCCGTCGCGCCACAGAGCCACGGTGTCGAGCATCGCGGTGCTGAAGGTCGTGTATCCGCCGAGCAGACCCGCGCCGAGCAGGAACGCCTGGTCCGGGAGGGCAGTGGTCACGACGCCCAGCGCGAACGATCCGCTGAGGTTGACGACGAAGACGCCCCAGGGGAAGCGTCGACCTGCGAACCGCGCGACCCCGAGATCGACGAGGTAGCGCAGCGCCGCGCCGACTCCCCCGGCGAGCGCTGCGCCCACGAACAGCAGCGGACTCACGAGACGACTCCCCTCGGCGGCCACTCCGCACGCGGACGGCCGAGGTGCAGACCGAGCGCTGCGCCTCCGAGCCCGAGCACCAGAGAACCTCCCGCGTACACGACGGCGAGGAGCGGAGCATCCGCCCACAGCCCCACGGTTCCGGTCACGAATGCGCTGTACGTCGTGAACCCTCCGAGCGCTCCCGTTCCGAGCAGGAGCCGCAGGTCGGCACGTGCGGGATCCGCGAGCCGCTCGAAGGGCCGTGCCATGAGGAGGCCGATCAGAAAGGCGCCGACGACGTTCGCGATCAGCACGGGCAGGACACCGGCGTCGGCGAGCAGCATCCCGAGCGCGATCCTGGCGGCGGTCCCCGCCGTGCCCCCGGCGACGACGAGGAGCACGCGGCGGAGATTCACCCTGTCACTGTAGTCGTCGCCGACACTCGCCGCCGGGTGCTGACAGCACCCGGTCGTGCTGTCAAGGCGGTGCGAGCGGCGCGCTCGACGGGTTGACTGTTCGCATGACCCCGCTCTGGAAACTCGGCCCGACCGTCCCCCTCGGCTCTCCGTTCGAGCCGGGCGCGCGCCACGACGTCGTGATCGTCGGCGCAGGACTCACCGGCCTCTCGACCGCCGTCATGCTGTCGGATGCCGGACTCGACGTGGCGGTGATCGACGCGGGGGTCGTGGCCGAACTCGCGACCGGCGCCAACACCGGCAAGCTCTCGCTGCTGCAGGGCAGCCGCCTCGCCGAGATCCGCCGGCATCATCCCGCGTCACTCGTGCGTGCGTACGTCGACGCGAACCGCGACGGCATGCAGTGGCTCCTCGAGTTCGCAGAGACCGCCGGCATCCCGTGCACGCGTCGCACCGATCACAGCTACGCCCAGGAACGCGCAGGCCTCGACGTCCTGCGTCGCCAGCACGCCGCGGCGCGCGAAGCGGGTCTCGCTGCGCGGATGGTCCAGCCCGCAGACCTCGACGTCCCCTTCCCCGCTCTCGGCGCGGTCGCTCTCGACGATCAGGCGACGATCGACCCGGTGCGGGTCACCCAGGCGCTGGCCCGCAGGCTGCTCGCCTCGGGCGGCACTCTGCACGAGCATGTGCGCGCGACAGGCGCGCATGCCCTCCCCGAGCCGCGCGTCGAGACGACCGCCGGTCCGCTGTTCGCTCACGACATCGTGCTCGCGACCGGCACGCCGTTTCTCGACCGCGGGCTGCACTTCATGAAGGTCCGCGGTCTGCGCTCCTACTGCGTCTCGTTCCGCACCTCTTCCCCCGTCCCCGAGGGCACGTTCATCTCGGTCGACGGCTCGACCCGATCGATCCGTGCCGTGGCGGAGACCGACGGTCCTGCGGACGCGGCTCAGCTGGTCGTCGGAGGAGGCGGACACCCGGTCGGACGCTCCGACGGCGAGACAGCGGCCATCGATGATCTCGTGGCGTGGACCCGCCGGCATTTCCCGGATGCCGAGGAGACGCATCGCTGGTCCGCGCAGGACTACGAGTCGCACAACCTCATCCCCTTCGTGGGGGCGATGCCTCGGGGCCTCGGACGGATCCGCTTCGCCACGGGCTATGCGAAGTGGGGCCTCACGAACGCGCCGGCCGCAGCGCAGCGGCTCACCGCCGAGATCCTCGGCACGCCGCGGCGCGAGCGCGCTTCGTGGATGACCGCGATCGGCACACGGCTCACGGTGCCTGCCGACCTGGCGAGAGGCGCGGCCGAGGGCGCGCGCGTCGCCGCTGCGGCCGCATCCGGCTGGGCCGACGCGGAGCGCCGAGCCGTACCCGTTCCGCAACCCGCGGAGGGCCAGGGCGTGGTGGCGAACAGGGCCGCTCGCCCCGTGGGCATATCGACGGTCGACGGGGTCACCCGGGCAGTGGATGCCGTGTGCACGCACCTGGGCGGTGTACTCGACTGGAACGACGCCGAGTGCACCTGGGACTGCCCGTTGCATGCGTCGCGCTTCGCTCCTGACGGGCGACGCCTCGAGGGACCCGCCGTGCACGATCTCGGCCGCGTGCCGCGGACACGGGCTGACTGACGAGATTCAGGGGCGCGCGGCATCCCATCCGTCCTGCGGCGTCTCGCAGGTCTCGCGGAACACGTACTGCGACACGAGCCGGCGCTCGCTGCTCTTCCAGTCGATCGCGGGCCGACGCTGCTCGGGCGGCACGTAACCCAGCCGGTAGACGGCCATGAGCTCGAGGTCGTCGGGCACCCGCAGCATCCGCACGATCTCGTCCCAGCGACCAGGAACCTCCATCGGGAAGGAGATGAACTGGATGCCCATACCCAGCTCGACCGTGGTGAGCCAGATGTTCTCCATGGCGGCCCCCATGCTGAACACGGAGTAGAACGACGAGAGCTGCCCTGGTCGGTACTCGCTGCGATCGAGCATGACGCCCAACAGCAGAGGAGAACCGGCGACGAGCCGACGGTTCTCCTCGCCCAACGTCTTCGGTACGCCGAAGGCGTTCATGAGCTTCTGGCCGCGTTTCGTGAAGACCTGTCCGGTGAACGGCCGCAGGGCCGCAGGCAGCTTGTCGAACAGCATCCCGCTGCGCTTTTCGTCCATCTCGGCCTGACTGAACCGGAAGTACGGCTTGTAGCGTTCGAAGAAGGTGCCGTTCGACATCGCCTCCGTCATGCTCTCTCCGGAGATGCGCGCGATCGCCTCGATCGTGTCGCGGTTCTCGATCACGACGAACCGCCACGGCTGGCTGTTCAGCTGCGACGGGGCGCGGCCGGCCGCCTCGAGCAGAAGGCGCTGATGCTCCTCGGACACGGGGTCGGGCAGGAACGGTCCGTTCGTGGTCTTGCGGCGGCGGATGGCGTCGAGCAGTTCCATGCGGTCACTTCCGGTCGAGGGGCAGCAGTGATGAGGCGACGCTCGCGAGATAGAAGGGCGCCGCGGCGAGCGCGATGAGCGGATGCCGTCGGCCTCGCGTCCCCGCATACGGGATCACGGCGAGCGGCACGGCGGCCGGTGCGAGGGCGATCGCCGCGCGGCGGCCTGTGCGCGATCGCCAGGCGCAGACGAGGGCGACGGCAGTGGTCGCGCAGGTCACGACGTACAGCAGGTGATGCACCCAGCGGAACCGGCTCGTGTCGACGAGCCGTGCGGCCACGGCAGTGCCGAGCGCACAGTTCGCGGCATAAGCGGCCGTGGCTGCGACGACGATCGCCGTCGCTTCCGTACGATCCCGTCGGCCGACCATGGCCCCGACCCTACTCCAGCCACGCGTTTCGTCTCGCTCCGCCCGCTCAACGACCGGAGACATCCGGTCGTTGAGCGAGGAGCGAAGCGACGAGACGAAACGCCTACAGGTTCGCCTCCGCGTACACGCGGAGCGCGTCGCGGACGAACTCCGCACCGTTCGTGCTGCCGGCGGACGTCGCGTAGTTCGCACCGAAGCGCGGATCTGCCACGTACATCTCGCCGAGCCCGATCACGTAGCCCTTGACGTCTCCGCCGGGCACAGCCGCGGGCGTGCCCGGGATGCCCGTGAGCCACTCGACGTGGCGACGCGCGATGGCCTGGGCCTCGTCGGATGCCGGATCGACGCCGCTCTCGGCGGCGGCGATCCAGTCGCGTCCGAGGTCGGACACGCGGCGCTGCCAGTCGGCGCGCTCGGCATCCGTCATCCCCTGCCACCAGCGGTTGCTGTCGGCGTAGGCCTTCTTGCCCCAGCGCTCCTCGACCTCCTCCTTGTACTGGGTGTGGTCGAAGCCGTCGAACATGTTCTCTGCCATGAGTTCTTCACCTCCTTCCAATGCTCCGATGGTGGATTCGACCGACGCGATCTGCCGCGCCAGCCGGGCCTGCTCCTCGCGGAGGAGCGCGAGGTGGGTCTTGAGTGCCGTTGCTTCGGCGCGCTCTCTGTGGAGCACCTCCGCGATCTGCGGCAGCCCGAGTCCGAGCTCGCGCAGCAGCAGGATTCGCTGCAGTCGCACGAGCGCCTGCTCGTCGTAGTGCCGATAGCCGTTGTAGGCGATGCGCGACGGCGGCAGCAGACCGATGTCGTCGTAGTGACGCAGCGTTCTGCTGGTGGTGCCGGCGAGCCGTGCGATCTCCTGGATCGACCAGTCCCTGGTTCCCATGCCGCCCTCCTTCCGTAGTGATATCTCCACGGTAGAAGTTGACGCTACGTCAATGTCAACCGGGAACATTCGCCGGTTCGTAACACGCGCGACGCCCATGCTCGATACCGTCGACACGTGACCCGCGCCACGCATCCCCTCGCCCTCGCCCCTGTGACCGCTCCGGAGACGTCGGCCGACGCGTTCGTCGCCGACTTCCTGCACAACCTCAATTTCGACCGTGGTGTCGCACTGTCGGCGTCGAGCGAGAACGATCGGTACTTCGCGCTCGCGCACACGGTCCGCGACTACCTGATGGCGCGATGGCTCGAGGATCTGCGCCGCCAGAAGGAGTCGCAGGCGAAGGGCGTCTGCTATCTCTCGGCCGAGTATCTTCTGGGCCGCCAGCTCGACAACAACCTTCTCGCCGGGGGGCTCGCCGACATCGCGCAGGAGGCGCTCGCATCGTGCGGCGTCTCGCTCGACGATCTGCGCCAGCACGAGGTGGAACCGGGGCTCGGCAACGGCGGCCTCGGCCGGCTCGCGGCCTGCTTCGTCGACTCGCTCGCGACGCTCGGCGTGCCGAGCATCGGCTACGGCATCCGCTACGAGTACGGGATCTTCCGGCAGACGTTCGTCGACGGCCAGCAGGTCGAGCAGCCGGATTCCTGGCTGTCGCTCGGCTCGCCGTGGGAGTTCGCCCGCCCGGAGGACGCGCAGACGATCGCCTTCGGCGGTCACACCGAGACCTACGACGACGAGGGCGTCACGCGCTCGCGCTGGGTGCCGGGGTGGAACGTGCAGGCGGTGCCGTACAACTACATGATCCCCGGCTTTCAGAACGGCCGAGTGAACACTCTCCGGCTGTGGAGCGCGGTGGCGACCAAGGCGTTCGATCTGCGGATCTTCAATTCGGGCGACTACGAAGAGGCGGTGCGCGCCCAGACGTACGCCGAGACGATCTCCAAGGTGCTCTACCCGGAGGACTCGACGCCGCAGGGCAAGGAGCTGCGCCTGCAGCAGCAGTACTTCTTCGTCGCGGCATCCATCCACGACTTCCTCGACAGCATGCTCCCCGGCGACTACGACCTCGCGAAGCTCCCCGAGCGTGTGATCTTCCAGCTCAACGACACGCACCCGGTGATCGCGGTTCCCGAGTTCATGCGCGTTCTCGTCGACGAGAAGAAGATGGACTGGGATGCCGCGTGGGCGATCACGCGGCAGTGCTTCGCCTACACGTGCCACACGCTGCTGCCCGAGGCCCTCGAGGTCTGGCCCGTCGAGCTGCTCGGCCGTCTGCTGCCACGACACCTCGAGATCATCTACCGGATCAACGAGGAGTTCCTGGATGCCGTGCGCGCCCGCTACGGCGACGACGAGATGCGCATCCGCAACATGTCGATCATCGCGGAGCATCCGGTCCGTTCGGTCCGGATGGCGTACCTCGCGACGGTCGCGGGGGCGAAGGTCAACGGCGTCGCCGAACTGCACTCGCAACTGCTGCGCGACAAGGTGCTCAGCGACTTCGACGACTTCTTCCCCGGCAAGTTCACCAACGTGACCAACGGTGTCACGCCCCGTCGGTTCCTGCGCCTGGCGAATCCCGGGCTGTCGGGGCTCATCACCGAGGCGATCGGCGAGGGCTGGCTCACCGATCTCGAGCGCCTGCGCGAGCTGGAGCCGTTCGCCGACGACGCCGGGTTCCGCGCCTCCTTCGCCGAGGTCAAAGCCGCGAACAAGCGTCGGCTGAACGACGTGCTCCGTGAACGAGACGGATTCGAGGTGAGCGACGGTCACATGCTCGACGTGATGGTGAAGCGCCTGCACGAGTACAAGCGGCAGCTTCTGAAGGTGCTGCATGTGGTCTCGACCTACGAGGGCGTGGTGTCTGGGCGGGTCGCGGCATCCGACGTCCAGCCGCGCACCGTGATCTTCGGGGCGAAGGCCGCACCGGGATACACGATGGCCAAGCGGATCATCCATCTGATCAACGCGGTGGGTTCGGTCGTGAACAGCGACCCCCGGCTCGATGGGCGCCTGAAGGTCATCTTCCCGCCGAACTACAACGTGACCCTCGCCGAACGGGTCATCCCCGCCGCCGACCTCTCCGAACAGATCTCGCTCGCCGGAAAAGAGGCCTCGGGCACCGGCAACATGAAGTTCGCCCTCAACGGCGCCCTGACGATCGGCACCGATGACGGCGCCAACGTCGAGATCCGCGAACTCGTCGGCGACGACCACTTCTTCCTCTTCGGCATGAGCGAGCCCGAGGTCGAGGCGCTCAGCGCACGCGGATATCGGCCCAGCGACTTCTACCAGGCCGATGCCGGGCTCCGGGCCGCGATCGATCTGATCGCCTCAGGGGCGTTCTCGCGCGGCGATCGCTCGGTCTTCGAGCCGGTCGTGTCGAATCTTCTCTACGAAGATCGGTTCATGGTGCTCGCCGACTACGCCTCGTACATCGCGGCCCAGGAGCGGGTGGATGCCGCATACGCCGATCAGGACGCATGGACCCGCTCAGCGATCCTCAACGTCGCCCGCACCGGATTCTTCTCCTCGGACCGATCGATCCGCGACTACATCGACCGCATCTGGCACACCCCGCCGCTGGCCTGACCCGCCTCGCCGGCCTCCCGCGCATCCACTTCGCACTCGGGACGTCTGCAGGGCCGGGCACGTCTGCAGGCGCATCCCACCCGTTCGTGTCCTGCATTCGTGCGCCGATCCTGCAGACGTTCCGAGAAATCGCGATGCGTCTTGACGAAATCGAGCTATATCGTGTTACGCTGTTCAAACGCGATATAGCGCGATTCCGAACAAGGAGAAGCAACATGACCGAGAAGTGGCTCATCGCCCCGGGCGAGGAACGCGTGATCGACATCGAGAACGTGACCCGTCTGAAGATCGGGCTCGTCGGCGGGCAGGTCGACGTGATCGCCCATGACGAGCCCGGCATCCGCATCGAGGTGCACGGCGTCACCACCAAGGACCTTCGCATCGAGTCGATCGACGGCCAGGTCGAGATCGATCACCCGCAGCTGGGGTGGGACAACTTCCTCGAGGTGTTCCGCAACTTCGGCGCCGGCGGTCCCAAGGCCGAGGTCAGCGTCGCCGTCCCCCGCTCGATCGCCCTGAACCTGGGCGTGGTCAGCGCCGGTGCGCTCGTCTCCGGCATCCGCAACGATGCCCGACTGAGCACCGTCTCGGGCGACATCATCGTCGACACGCTGATCGGCGACCTCTCGATCAACACCGTCTCGGGCGACGTGCAGGTGCGCGGCCTGACCGGGTCGATCAACGCCAACAGCGTCTCGGGCGATGTCGCCGCCACGGGAACGATCCGCAAGGCGACCGTCGACATCGTGTCGGGGACGACCATGATCGATGCAGCAGGAGACGTGAACGCCATCAACGTGAACTCGGTCTCCGGTGGCACGACCGTGCGGCTCGACGAGTCCCTCGCGGCCAACTACGTGATCCGCTCGATGAGCGGACGCGTCCTCGTCGACGGAGTCGAGCGAGGATCGAGCGGCCCCAGCAACTTCACCGGCTCGACCGGTGAACTCGCCGGACGCTTCGTCGACCTGCGCGCGAACTCCGTCTCCGGCGGGGTGACCGTGCTGCGCCGCGCGACCGAGTCGATCGTGAACGACCCGGAGTGGGAAGCATGAGCCCGGCAGTCTTCTCCCACGGCGACCTGCGCCTGTACCTGCTCGCGCTGATCGCGGAGTCCCCGCAGCACGGCTACGGCATCATCCAGGCCCTCACCGACCGGACGGGCGGCACATACACGCCCAGCGCCGGCACGATCTACCCGCGACTGGCGAAGCTCGAAGAGGAGGGCCTCGTCACGAAGACCGCCGACGGCCGCACCACGATCTACACGATCACCGACGCCGGACGGGCCGAGGTCACGGCGCGCGAGGGCGAACTCGCGGGCATCGAGGCCGGGCTCACCGATTCGGTACGGCTGATCGCGAACGAAGTCCGCCAGAGCGTGCAGGAGGCGATGAAGAGCCTCCGCGCCGATCTCGCCAGCGCGGCGCGCGACGATCGTGCGTCGTCGAAGACCCGCCCGCGCACTCCCGCAGACGACGAGCGGATCGTCAGCCGCGAAGAGATCCATCGGGCGGATGCCGTCATCAACGCGTTTCGCGCCAGGGTGCGCACCGATCTGCGCACGTATGTCGCGCGCGGCGGCGTGCTGCCGGCATCCATCGTCTCCGAGCTCGAAGACGGCCTGGAGGCGGCGTCCAAGGGCGTCACCGCCGCGCTGGCCGCGCTGCAGGCACCCGCTCGTTGAGGGAGCGACCTCTCCACGCCGGTCGTTGAGCGAGCGAAGCGAGACGAAACGCGGAATCAGTCGTAGGACCGATTCCGCGTTTCTTCTCGTCGCTGAGCTCCTCGCCCAACGACCGGAGAGCTACTCGACCCAGATGTCCTTCTGGGTGTCCGGAACAGGCTCTTCCAGGGGCACCACGAGCACCGAACGATGCTGACGGTGTGCCAGGCGCGCGGCGACCGATCCGGTGAAGAACTCGCGGATCGACTCGCCGATGCCGCGCTTGCGCGTGCCGACGACGATCAGCTGCGCGTCGAGCTTGTTTGCGAGCTGCTTGATCGCGATGGCGGGGTCGCCGACGAGCTGGCGAGCGGTCCAGGTGAGTCCGGTGCTGTCGAGCACAGCGGATGCGGTGGCCTGCACGGCTTCGAACTCCGCAGCTCCGGCTTCGAAGTTGATGTCGATCGGAGCGGAGTGCACGTAGCCGTCCGGATCCTCGTAGGTGACGAAGCGCGTGACGTCGACGTGCACGACGACCAGGGGCGCGCCGAGGAGGCGCGCGTACTTCATGGCTTCGTCCAGCACGTGCTGCGACTGGTTGGGCTGCAGCCCGACGATCACCGCTTTCTGCAGAGCCGCGTTCTGTGCGGCTTCCTCGCTCGGCGCAGAAGTGTTGTCGGTCATGAGAATCGCTCCCTTCACCAGGCGGGCCACAGCGAGAGGGCCTTACCCGCGTGCTATTCTGAATGCTACTCTTACCGGCCTCGAGCCGGTGTCCTGAAACGCGCCGGGCCCCACCGCCCGGCTGCTGACTCGTGAGGGGGTCTCGCGCATGGGCCGTGGCCGTCAAAAGGCGAAGCACACCAAAATCGCCCGCGAACTCAAGTCGTTCAGTCCGTCTGTGAACTATTCGGCGCTGGAACGAGAGCTCGGGCACCCGAGCGACGACTCGGAACCCGAGTACGTCGACAAGTGGGCCGATGAGTACGCCGACGAAGACGAGGACGAACTAGAGAAGGCCTGACCGCCTCTTCTGCTCGTCGTCTCCCCCCGCGCGTTGCGCGGGGGTTTCGTCGTACCCGGAGGTCTTTCGCTCCACCGTCCGCGTCGACTCCGCCTTCCCCTTCTTGTCATCCCTTCTTGACGCCCCTCCGCACCGGTGTCGACAGGGAGTCCCGTGAATATCGAGGGGCCCGGACGGCGGGAGAGCACGGGCACGGGCGAACCACCGCGACAGGAAGAACCCTCCGCGATCGCCCGCGCCGGCATCCGATAAGCGAATGTCAGCGCTCCCCTCGGCTGCCTCGAATTCTCTTGTTTCGATTGCATTTCCGAGCTTGTGAACGCAAACATTTTCTGATTTGATGTGCAGAGCGATCGACGCCGCACGCGGTGTCGGGCCCCCGCCCTGGGGGGATCTGCAGGAACATGACCTCAAAGAGGAGAACAGCATGGCAACCACCCGCTTCACCCGCACCGCCGCCATCGTCGCGGTCGGCGCCGTGTCGGCCTTCGGCCTCGCCGCCTGCTCGTCCGGCGACAGCGGCGAAGACACTTCCGGCGAGCCGGTCACGATCGAGTATGTGCACCGCCTTCCCGATGGCGACGGCATGACCAAGATCGACGACGTCGTCGCGCGGTGGAACGACGAGCACCCCGACATCCAGGTCACGGCGACGAAGTTCGACGGCAAGTCGAGCGACATGATCCTCAAGCTCGAGACCGACATCAAGGCGGGCAACGGCCCGTGCCTTGCGCAGACCGGATATGCCGAAGTCCCGCAGCTCTACGTCAAGGGTCTGCTGCAGGATGTCGCGGATGAGGCGAAGAAGTACGAAGACGACTTCTCGGCCGGCGCTTTCAGCGGCATGAAGGTCGGCGACGCGATCGTCGGGCTCCCGCAGGACACCGGCCCCCTCGTGTACTTCTACAACGAGACCGCGTTCACGGCCCTCGGCTTGGAGGCCCCGAAGACCCTGGACGACCTGACCGGCGACTCCGCCGTCGCATCCGCCGCGGGCAAATACGTCACCGCCTTCACGCCGGACGAGGCGACGAACTGGCTCGCCGGCCAGTCGGCGGCCGCCGGCGACACCTGGTTCTCGACCGCCGGCGACGAGTGGAAGGTCGACGCCGAGGGCGCGGGCTCCCAGCGGGTCGCCGCGTTCTGGCAGGGCCTGCTCGACAGCAAGCAGACCCTAGCGACCGAACGCTGGGGCGAGGGCTTCACGGCCGCGCTCAACGACGGCAGCCTCATCGGACACGTCGGCGCGGCGTGGGAAGCCGGCTTCCTCCTCGACTCGCTCGACGGCACCCCTGCCGAAGGCCAGTGGCGGGTCGCGCAGCTTCCGGACTTCGGCGCGGGCGCCCTCAGCGGCCCGGACGGTGGTTCCGGCGTATCCGTCATGAAGGGCTGCGAGCACCCCGCCGAGGCCATGGAGTTCAACGCGTGGCTCAACACCCAGGTCGACGACCTCGCGTCGCAGGGCCTCGTGGTCGCCGCCAAGGGCAGCGTGAAGACCCCTGACAAGATGCTGCGCCAGTTCGGCGGACAGGACGTCCTCGCCGAGCTCGCCACCGCGACCGAGAACCTGAACCCCGACTTCCCCTACGCTCCCGGGTTCTCGACGCTGTCCACGATGAACGAGACCGCGGCAGCCGCTGTCGCCGGCACCGCGAAGGTCGCCGACATCTTCACCACCGCACAGGAGACGGCCGTCTCCTCTCTGAAGGATCTCGGCCTTCCCGTCGCGGAATGACCGTCGGGCAAGGCATCATCTGATGATCGACGGCGGAGTGCAACCACGAAGTGCACTCCGCCGTCGTCATGAAACGAGAGGCGCACGCATGGTCACCGTGACCGACAGCCGGGTCACCCCGAAGACCCCGGCCCCACACCAGCCCGCCAAGAGACGCCGCGGCACGGGCATCCGACGCGAAGGACTCACCGGCTGGCTGTTCATGCTGCCGTTCGCGGTGCTCTTCGTCGTCGTGTTCCTCGTGCCGATCATCGTGTCCGTGCGCTCGGCGTTCTTCGCGCAGGTGCCGTCAGGCGACGGCCTCTACGGCGGCGGCGAACTGGTCGACGCCTTCGTCGGCTTCGACAACCTCGTGATGGCGGCCACGAACGGCGCCTTCTGGGCCGGGATGGGCCGGGTCGTCCTCTTCGCGGCGATCCAGATCCCGTTCATGATCATCGGCGCCCTCGCTCTCGCTCTGCTCCTGGACTCGTTCATCGTCCGTCGACCCGCGCTGTTCCGCCTCTCGTTCTTCCTCCCCTACGCCGTCCCGGGCGTCATCGCCGCGATGATGTGGCTCTACCTCTACACGCCTCAGGTCTCGCCGTTCCTCCCGTTCCTCCCCGAGGGCACCGACCTGATGTCGCCGCAGACGATCCTGTTCTCGATGGCGAACATGACGACCTGGACCTACACCGGCTACAACATGCTGATCTTCCTGTCGGCGCTGCAGGCCGTGCCGCGCGATCTGTACGAGGCGGCGCGTCTCGACGGCGCGTCCGGCGTCCAGGTCGCGATGCGCATCAAGGTCCCGCTCGTGCGCGGAGCCGCTCTGCTGGCCGTGCTGCTGTCGATCATCGGCACGATCCAGCTGTTCAACGAGCCGGTGATCATGGAGGCCGCGAACTCGTGGATGGGCAAGGACTTCACTCCGATGATGCTCACCTACAACTCGATGATGGGCGAGATCTCGCCGTCAGGCAGCGGTCCCGCCTCCGCCTACTCCCTCCTCATGGCCCTGATCGCGGGCGTCCTCGCGATCGGCTACGCACTCCTGCAGCGCCGAAAGGGTGACGCATGACCACCACACGACTCGTCACCGTCCCCCCGGCATCCGCTCGCCGATCCCGCAAGCCGCAGGCGGCGGATGCTCCGCCCCCGTCGATCGCGCCCGGTCCCGTCGCGCGCACCTTCGGAATCATCGCTCTCATCATCGCGACGCTGTACTTCCTCGTCCCCGTGTACTGGCTCGTCGTGGCGTCCACCAAGAGCAACACCGATCTCACCTCGACCTTCGGCTTCTGGTTCGCCGACGGAAATCTCGGCGCGAACTACGACAGCCTGATGGGCTGGACGCAGGGGCTGTTCTGGCGCTGGGTGGGGAACTCGTTGTTCTACTCGGTGAGCGCCGGGGTCATCGGCACCCTGTTCGCCGTGATGGCCGGCTACGCGATCGCGAAGTTCGCGTTCCCGGGGAAGAGGATCGCTGTCGGCGTGATCATGGCAGGGCTCCTGCTGCCGGTCGCGCTGCTGACAGTTCCGCTGTACATCGAGTTCCACTCGCTCGGCCTCACGAACACCGCCTGGGCGATCATCATCCCCTCGGCTGTCTCGCCCTTCGGCGTTTTCCTCGGCATGGTCTACGCGCAGTCGTCGGTGCCGACCGAGCTGCTGGAGGCCGCACGAATCGACGGCGCGGGTGAGGCACGGATCTTCTTCACGATCGTCCTGCGTCTGCTGGGACCGGCGATGGTGACGATCTTCCTGTTCATCTTCGTGGCGACGTGGAACAACTTCCTGCTGCCGCTCATGATGATCTCCAGCGCGGATCTCAAGCCGGTCACCCTCGGCCTGTACGGCATGATGAGTTACTTCTCCCCCGACAAGGGCGCTGTCATGCTCGGCGCTCTGCTCGGCGTCATCCCGCTGATCATCCTGTTCTTCACCCTGCAGAGGTATTGGCGCTCCGGCCTCGCGGCCGGCGCCGTGAAGGGCTGAGACACTCTCCCCACACGCGTGGCGGGGAGACCCTCCCCTCATCCCCGCCACGACGGTTCGGGAGGAGAAAGCGCGTTCGGGAGGACCCGCCACGCGGAATCCTCCTCCCGAGCGTGAGAACTCCTCCCGAAGCAGCGTCTCCTCGCGGGCGTGAGTTCCCCTCCCCGACAGGGCGGATGCCGCGGCAACCGGCTCCTGTTAGAGTCGGGCTGTGGGAACAATATGCTCTGCGCCCGTGACGGGGCGCTTCTTCACTTTCCGCGACCGCCGCGCCTGACGGCGCGCTCGCATCCGCTCGATTGAGTGCGCCGTCCCTCCGAGACGTCATCACGCACCTCGGACGGGCGCTTCCGCATACCCGCGACCCGGCCTCTCCGCGGTGCTCCAGAACCTTTCCTTGGAGCGCTCCCATGCCTCGTTCCCTTCACGGCGGCCGCCATGAACTCGGCCAGAACTTCCTCGTCCACCGACCAACCATCGACGCCGTCATCGCCCTCGTCGACGCGACCACCGGGCCCATCCTCGAACTCGGGGCTGGTGACGGCGCCCTCACGCGCCACCTCGCGTCGACCCGCCGGCCGCTCACGGCGATCGACCTCGACGAGCACCGGGTGCGGCGCCTCGCACGCGCCCTCCCGCACGTGCGCGTCATGCACGCCGATGCGCTGCGGCATCCGCTCGACGCGCCCGTCGTCGTCGGCAACGTGCCATTCCACCTCACGACGCCGATCCTGCGGCGCCTGCTCTCGGAGCGCCGGTGGGATCACGCCGTGCTCGTCACCCAGTGGGAGGTCGCCCGCAAGCGCGCCGGCGTCGGAGGCGGGACGATGATGACGGCGCAGAGCGCACCGTGGTTCGAGTTCTCCCTGCGGGGGCGGGTGCCCAGCTGGGGTTTCGCGCCCCGGCCCGGCGTCGACGGCGGCATCCTCACGATCACCCGACGCGGATCGCCCCTCGTGCCGCACGCCGAGAGACGCGCGTACGAGAGGTTCGTCCGTGACGTGTTCACCGGGCGCGGCGCCGGCGTCGAGAGCATCGTCAGGCGGATCGCGCCGACGAGAGCCGCGACCGTTCGGCACGCCCTCGCCGCGGCGGAGGCGCCGCCGCGCGCACTGCCCCGCGACCTGACCGCAATGCACTGGGCCTCGCTGTGGGCGGCGGTGCGCGGCGCACGATGATCGCCTCCCCGGCGCGGAGCGGCGGATCGGAAACGCGTCCGCGCGCCGTCCTCGGCGACGTCTCCGATCCGCGATCGCGTGGACGCCGGACCCTGCACGACGCGGCCCGGAGGAATCATCCTCCGGGCCGCGTCGTGCTGCGGATCTGCGGGTCAGCTCATCCGACGCCGCCTCGTCCACAGCACCGCACCGAGGGCCAGCAGACCCAGAGCGGACGCCGCCACGGCCGACCACAGCGAACCATCGGCTCCCGTCGTGGCGAGATCCGCTCCGGAGCCCGTGCCCGCACCGGGCGCGGCCGTGACCGCCAGCCCGGCCGATGCGAGTTCGACGCCCTCGGCATCCGTCGCGACGAGCGTGTGGGCGCCCGCCGGGGTCGAGGCGGGAACCGTGATCGACAGCACCGCCTCGCCGTCATCGGACACCGTCGCCTCGCCGACCTTGACTGGCTCGGAGTGCAGCCACAGCTGCACGAGCTGACCGGGCTCGAATCCGCCCAGCTGCACGGTCAGCGTGCCGCCGGAGCGCACCGTCCCGACCGACGGGGTGATCCTCGGGTCCTTGGCCGGCTTGGCCTTCTTGACCTTCAGCTCCGCGCTCGCGAGCTCGGCTCCTGAGCCGTCCTTCACGATGACGCGGTGCGTGCCGATCTCGGCATCCGCCGGGATGAGCAGCGGCGTGCTGAGCGCTCCGTCGGCGTCGACCGCGGCATCCGCGATCTTCACGCCGTCGAGCCAGAACGACACGGTCGAGGACGGGGCGAAGCCGGTCAGGGCGGCCCCGACCGTCTCTCCCGCCCGCACCGAATCGGCGTCGAGAGCGAGCGCCGGGTCGGTCGCGGGGGTGCACTCGCCCAGGTCGTCGGCCGGACGCGCCTTCGGGGCATGACCGTCCTTCGGCGCGGGCGTGCCGTAGATCGCCATCTCCGCGATCGCCGCGAACTGCGTGCCCGAGATCGACGAGGTCGCGGTGACCCTGACGTACCGCGCCGAGACCGAGGCGAAGTCCACGTCCTGCCAGCCTGCGACGTTGTTCCACTCGCCGGAGACCACGTCGGCGTACGTCTGCCCGTCGGTTGACACCGCCACCTGATAGCCCTTGATCGGGCCGTTCTGGTTGGCTCCGCGGCGCAGGTACGAGATGCCGTCGACCTGCTCCGCGCTGCCGAGATCGAAGGTCACGACGTGCGGATACGAGGTGGCGTCCTCGCTCCAACGGCTGTGCCAGAAGGTGCCGGCCTCGCCGTCGAGCATGTTGGCGGCCTGGCCGTCCTCCCCCTCTGTCTCCTCAGAGCTGGCGGACGCCGTGATCTGCGCATTCGGAATGCGGGCGCGCGCCGCGACCGAGGTCTGCTGCACGGTCGACACCGTGCGCACGTCGCACCCTACGAGATAGGTCGCCGAGACTCCGATTCCGACGGCCCCGCCCGCGGCGGCAGCCGGGGCCGTGACCAGCCAGGTCGTGTCGACGCTCTCGCCCGGCGCGACCGAGTCGAACAGGTTCGACGAGCCGTCCGCGACCTCGACCGCATATCCTTCGGGCAGCTCGAGCTGCACGCCGATGTTCTCGGCGGTGAGCTCCTCGCTGTTCGTGAAGGTCGTCGTGAACGTCGCCTGGGCTCCGGGGTTCAGCACCGCGGTTCCACCCGACACCGTCGCGCACGGCGTTCCGCCGGAAGTCGGCCCGAGATCGGCGACCGTGAAGTCGTCGAGGACGAAGTCGACGTCGGCCCCGCCGGTGCGCTCGAGTCCGACCCAGGTGTAGTCGCCGCATCCGACGATCACGTCCTGGCTGAACGCCGCGGTCTCCAGCGCCTGCTCGATCGGCGTACGGCTGAGCGTGGTCGAGGCGACCTCGCCTCCCGTGACGGCGTCCGTGCCCGTGAGCCATCGGTAGGACCCGCTCGCTCCGGCCTGGTAGTCGAAGCCGATGCGGTAGGTGTGCCCGGCTTGCAGGGGCACGAGCGTCGGGTCGGTGCGATAGACGAGACCGTTGTTCTCGGAGTGCGACAGCAGCGAGTGCTCGCCGTTCAACGTCGAATCGACCGCAAGACCGGCCAGCGCGCCGCCAGGAGCGAACGGTGAAGCCGTGTTGCGCCACTCGCTGCTCGTGTACGGCTCGTGACGACGCGAGATGCTCGTGCGGGGGTCCTCGATGCCGCCGGCGTCACCCTTCACGAACGGACCCCAGCCGGCCTGATCGCCCTCGAAGTCGTTCGAGTACACGGCGCCCGCCGCCGCAGGAGCGGTGGTGTCGACCATGACTCGGGCGTTGTCGACGCGGACCTTCGCGTCGCCGGCGGCAGCCGCGACCGAGACGGTCACCTGGCCGGATGCCGGAGCGAGGAACGAGACGGCGCCGCGCTGGTAGTGCTGTCCGGACTTCGAGTCCGCTCTCATGTAGTTGGTCGTCGGCGAGAGGCTCCACGTGCGCTGCACGGCTCCGGCTCCGCCGTCCACGGCGACCATGACGTCGCGTGTGGTCGTGGGGTCGATCTGCACCTGTGCCGAGAACGAGTAGCGCTGCCCCGGCGTGAGACCGGTGACCGTCTGGCTGATCGACGACGCGGGCGATCCGAGCACGACGATGTTGTCGCCTCGCGAGGCGTTCTTGGCCGTGCCCTCGTCCGTGCGCGCGAGCGTCACGTCTCCGATCGGATGCCACACGTCGAGCGAACCGGAGTTGAAGCCGGGGTCGTCGAGTCCGGCGTCGTGATACTCGGCCGCGGCGCGCTGCGCCCCGCCTTGAGGAACGACGACATAGGCGGCGCCCTTCTCTCCTGTGATCGTGAGCTTTCCGTCGGCCGCGTTCACGGTACCGGTCTTCTGCCGGCCCTGGTCACCCAGCCGGAAGACGTCGAACCCGGTGTTGCCGCTGAAGGCGTCGGTGAGGCCGAAGGTCTTCTCGCCGCCAGAGGCGGAGTAGAAGTACATCTTGTCGGCATCCACCGGGGATCCCGCATCCGCGTGCGAGTCGAGGCTCTGCCACGGCAGCAGGTACGAATCGCCCCGGAGCACTGTGTCGCCGCCCATCGTGATGACGCGCGTGCTGCCGTCCATGGAGATCTTCACGTCGTCGGTGAGCGTCGCGCTCTGCCCGGCCTTGTAGCTGAGCAGATCGAAGTGCTGGATGAACTTCGTCGGCAGGCTCTGAGACCAGATGTTGTCGATGAAGCCGTCCCAGTTCTTGTTGCCCTGCCAGCCCTCGGCGTCGATCAGTCGCTGCTGGCCGAGGAGCGGGTCGTTGTTCCAGATGTCGGCCTGGCCGTTCTGGATGAAGCGCACCATCGTCGAGTTGATGCCCTTGTTCGTCACCCCGCCGTAGCTGAGATCGTTCGGCCAGTGCGACCAGACCGTGTTGTCGACGAACTTGTCACCCCACTCGGTCGCGACCTCGAGGCCCATTCCGTGCAGCTCGTCTGCGAGCTCTTCGGCGACCCAGCCGTTGGAGAAGTACACGTCGATGTACACGCCGCTGAGGCCAGGGACCTCGTCGCGCAGCTCCTGGAAACGGTCGATCACCCGGCCGGAACCGAGGTCGGCCTGCTGGTTGATGTAGTACGACTGATCGAGCCAGTTCCACCCCGGTTTGTAGGGGGCGGCGCCGTCGATGATCGCCGAGTCGAAGGCGTTCGCCTGCGGGTACATCTCGGTGGCGTTGACGTGCACGCTCATGTCGGCGTTGAGCTTGCCGCCTTCGTCGACGAGGTGGTTGAGGCCGGCGACCCCACCCGCCCGCTCGTTGAAGTTGTCGCCGTAGTCGGTGTTGGCCGAGTCGTGGCCCTCGCTGCCGAAGCCTTTGTTGAGCACCCACTGGCCCAGGCCGTCGGTCTGGTTGGCGATGCGCTTGGTGTTGTCGAGGGTCAGGTCGAAGTAGTTCGTCGCACTGGAGGCGAAGTTGAACGGGATGCGGCTGACGACGCGCTCCGGGACTCGGTCCGCGCCGAGACGAGGTGCGTCGATCTCGCGGTAGCGGATGCCGGCATCCTGCCAGTCCACGACATCGTCGCCATTGCGGTCGCCGGCGAACAGCACGGTGACCTTCGGCAGCTCGTACGTGGTGACTCGGCTGTCGACCGCGGTCGTCGGGTGGATGAGCCAGCTGTTCGACGCGATCTCTGCCGTGCGGCCGTCGACCTCGGTGACTCGCGTGAGCAGCCTGGTGTTCCACGATGGTGTTGCGCCTGAGGCCTGCGTGGTGGCGTTCGTGATCACGCCGCCGATGACCTCGCCGTTGCCGAGGAACGCGAACGATGCGCCCTTCTGCCCGGTCGGGGTCGTGCCGTTCAGCGCGATGTGCTCGTCGGCGTTCTTCGTGCTGTCAGGGCTGATCACGGTGCGGTCGAGCGTCGATCCCGGGTCTGCCGAACTCGTCGAGAGGAAGGCGTTGTCGGGCAGCCCGAGGGTGTTGACGGGCGCCGATCCCTCGACGGCGGTCACCTCGAAGGCGACGGTTCCGTCGCCCGCGACGCGGATGCTGCTGCGCACTGTGACGTCGATCCCCGTCAGTCGTGAGACGTAGTCGATGCCGGAGGCCGAGGGCGCCGACGTGGTCTGGGACGCGTAAGAGGTGCCGTTCACGGCCCACTTGCCGCTCGATGCACGCTGACCCCCGATGGTCGTGCCGTCGATGTCGTAGCCCACGATCTGCGGGAAGGTCTTCGAGACTGTCGCCGTGGTGCCGCCGGCGGCGATCTGCACGGTGTCGCCGGCCGGCGGGTTGCCCGGGTCGGTGGTGATCGGGGGAAGCGCCTGGTCCGAGAAGATCTCGATCTCGCCGGCGCCGCCGCCCTTGCCCGCGGGGTCCTGGGCGTCGAGCACGACGAGAGCGACGTATCGCCCGGTCTTCGCCGTGGCGAGCTCGATGCGCTGCTTCTCGTCGTTGGCGGCCGGAGCGTGCAGGGCAGCCGTCCCCACGGCCGCTCCCCACCCGCCGTCCTTCGGCGAGGCCGTCGCCACCGCCGCATCATCGGTCACGTAGACCTCGACGTTCTTGGCGTCGATGCGCTGACCCTTCTTGCCCGAGTAGTCGAGCGCCTTGATCGAGATCGGACGCTGCAGGTCGATCGAGAGCCAGTGCGGCGCAGGTGCCGGCACGGTGTAGCGCGAGACCCACTGGGTCGCATAGTCGCCGTCGAAGGCGCCGAGCGCGGTGCCGTCGAGGGCCGGTGGTGCCGGGTAGGCATCGGACTCGCTCGACACCGCCGCCAGTCGGTAGTCGGTCTTGGGCACGGGGATCAACGCGGCCGCCTGCGCGGGCACGACTTGCAGGGCGACGCCGCCGAGCACGAGCACGGACGTCAGCAGCGTGCTGACGATGCGTGTCGCGCGGGGAGGTCGGGATGGATTCGACACGATTGCCTCTCGGACGGGCAGGTGCTCGGAGAGGGAGTCGCTCCGATGCGCCCTGGCTGAAGTCATCGTTCGCACGATGTTTGCGCAATCAACATATGGGACATTCCCCGTGAATATCAAGGGCAATTTCCTAGCTAGCGCAAACATTCTGGATCCTGAATCCTCGAGCAGGAACACGACAGGCCGCCCTGCTCTCGAGGCAGGGCGGCCTGTGGGGGCGCAGCCGGGTCAGGATCCGATGAACTCCTCGGTCTCGCCGAACGACGGATGCTCGCGGATCTCGACGGACATGCCCAGACCGTCGGTGTCGAGCACGACGATCTCGTTCGCCCCCTGACGCCACAACGGCGCCGGGGCGTACAAGGTCTCCTGGGGGCCCACCTTCCAGTAGCGCCCCAGCAGGAAGCCGTTCAGCCAGGCCATGCCCTTCGATCCGCCCGGGAAGGCGAGCCAGGCGTCGAGCGGCTCCGCGACGTCAAGAGACGCGACAGCGACGCCGTCGGATGCAGGCCTACCGGGGGCGGCATCCGGAACGTCCTGCGGCACGACGCGATGTGTCCAGCCGTTCACGAGGCGACGTCCGATCATGACGCCCCGCATGATGCCCTTGCCCTCACCCGTGTACGGACCGTAGTTGATGCGCCCCAGGCTCTCCACCACGATCGTGAGCACACCGCTGCCGCCCGTAGCCGGAAGGGCGAGCGAGGTGACGCCGTCACGTTCGAGCGTGCCCAGTCGTTCGTCGTCGAGGAGCACCGTCGCCCGGTCGTGCAGCCCGTCGATCGTCAGCTCGGCATCACGCCCGAACGACACCTGCGCCTCATACGCGACGAGGCCGTCTTCCGCACCCAGCTGTTCGAACGTCTGCGGCCGCGGCGTTGCGACGCCTGTCGCGGGCAGCGAGCGCACGAGCTCGAGGAGCGGGCGCACAGGAGACAGCGGAGCCGATGCGGCCGCCTGACGGCGCGGAGCCGCGGGTATCGCGGGCAGCTCCCCTGCGTGGAACGGAGCGAACAGGGCGCGCAAGGCGTAGAACTTGTCGTTCAGCGTGCCGTCCTCTCCGATCGGGGCGTCGGAGTCGTAGCTGGTGACGGTGGGCTGGAGCACGCGGTCGTGATTGGCGCCGTTCCACAGGCCGAAGTTCGTGCCGCCGTGCGCCATGTACACGCTCACCGACCCGCCGGCGTCCAGCAGCTCTCCGACCGTGCCGCCCATGCTGGACGCGGAGCGGACATGATGCCGCTCGCCCCAATGGTCGAACCACCCTCCCCACAGCTCGCTGCACATCAGCGCCTCGCGGTCGCGCCGCAGCTCGACGGCTGCGGCGACTCCGGTGCCGAAGGTGAAGGTCGTCATGGCGCCGGCCACCGAGCCGTGCTCGATCATGTCGGCGGTGATGCCGTCGGCCGTCGTGAGCATCTCGATCACGCCACGCGACCGCAGGCCGTCGCGCAGGTACGCGAGATAGCCGGCATCGCTGCCGAAGGATCCGTATTCGTTCTCGACCTGCACCGCCACGATCGGCCCGCCGTACGCGGCCTGCAGCGGGACGAGTCGCGGAATGAGCTCGTCGTACCAGGCATCGACCGCCGCGAGAAAGGCCGGGTCGCTCGTTCGCAATGATTCCACCCGGCCGGAGAGCCAGTGCGGAATGCCGCCGTTCGACCACTCGGCGCAGATGTACGGGCTCGGACGCACGAACACGTCGAGTCCGAGGTCACCGGCCAGGCGTACGAAGCGCTCGATGTCGCGCCATCCGTCGAAGCGCACATCGCCTTCGACACGCTCGTGGAAATTCCAGGCGACATAGGTGTCGACCGTGTTCGCGCCCGTCGCGGCGAGGCGGCGCAGACGGTCCTCCCACTGGTCGGGGTGCACCCGGAAGTAGTGCACGGATCCGGCCAGGATGCGGTGCGGAGCGCCATCGCGCAAGATCTCGCCGTCGCGCCAGGACAGGGCGGGGAGAGGGGGGCGGTTCGCGGATGCCGGAACGGCACTGGTCGCAGTCAGGCCGTCGACAGCGGCGGCGAGAAGGTCGGACATAAAGCTCCAAGCATGAGTGTTTGCGTTCACATTATCGCATGATCGCGTCGCCGGGTGACTGTGATTCCGCCATTTGATCGCTACCATTGACCCATGTCACCTCGCCGTCATCAGGTCGATCGCTCCCCGAGCCAAGTCGATGTCGCCAAACTGGCCGGTGTGTCGACGCAGACCGTCTCGCGTGTCATGTCGGGACAGGACAGCGTGCGCCCCGACACCGCCCGGCGGGTGCTCGCCGCCGTCGACGAACTCGGCTACCGGGTGCATGCGGCGGCGGCTTCTCTCGCCTCTGGACGCACCCGTGTGCTCGGCGTGATCGTGGTCTCCACCGACCGCTACTCCTCTGCGGCCCTCGGGGTCGGCATCCAGCAGGCCGCCGCCGCCAACGGCTACACGGTCTCCACCGCGGCAGTCGCCGACCACGCCTCTGCTGAGGCGTTCCTCGACGCCTTCGACCGGCTGGAGCGTCAGGGCGCCGAGGGGATCATCCTCGGCATCCCCGTCGAGCTCGAGACGCCGGCGATGCGCGCGCGCATGGAGCGCACCCCCGCCACCCGCAGCGAGCGCACCTCCCTCGACGGCAACGCCCCTCTCGCGGTCGATCAACATGCGATCGCGCGCCTGGCCGTCGAGCACCTCCTTGATCTGGGACACAAGACCGTGTGGCACGTCTCCGGTGACGACTACTGGACGGAGACGCAGCAGCGCAGCGAGGCGTGGGAGCAGACTCTGCGCGACCGGGGCATCGTGCCCCCGCCGGTGATTCCCGCCGACTGGACCCCCGAGTCCGGTTATCGCGCCGGCCGCACGATCGCCGCCATCCCCGAGGTCACCGCGGTCTTCGTGTCCAGCGACGAGATGGCCTTCGGCCTCATCCGCGCCCTCCACGAAGCCGGCCGCAACGTGCCCGAGGACGTCTCGGTCGTGAGCGTCGACGACATCGCTCTCGCGGCCTACGCGTCGCCTGCGCTCACCACGGTCAGGCAGCCCTTCGAAGACATGGGTCGCGCAGCGGCCCTGCGTCTGATCGCTCAGATCGAGGGCCACGAGGCGATCGGCGAGATGCCCTCGACCGACCCTCAGCTCATCGTGCGGGCATCCACCGCTCCGCCGCCCGCCGTCAGCTGAGCGCGTTCCTGGGCTGCGTCGTGCGACCCGGCCCGGTCACCAACGGCCGTACCGGCGCTCCCAGTCCTCTTCGATGGTGCGACGTCGTCCGGCGATCCATCCTGCCGGGATCACCGCGATCAGGACGCCGACGAGCAGCAGCAGCGGTACCTGCCAGCTGCCGGTCGCCTCGTGCAGCACACCGATGAGAAGCGGGAACAGCGCAGCCACTGCGTAGCCGATGCTCTGCGCGAACCCGCTGAGCGCGACGGCGCTCTCGGGCGTGCGAGAGCGGATGCTGAGCAGCACCAGGCTCAGCGGGAACAGCATCGGCGCGAGGCCGAACATCGCGACCCAGAGCGGAAGACCCACCGTCGGCACGAACAGCAGCCCGGCGAGACCGATCAGTCCGCAGGCGATCCCGAAGAAGAAGACGGGACGGGTCGCGTGGAAACGCACGATCAGGATCGGCACGAGGAGCGAGCAGGGCATGCCCATCAGACCGAACAGGGAGAGCAGCAGCCCCGCGTCGGCGGCTGACACTCCTCCGACGTCGATCAGGATCGCGGGTAGCCATGCGAACGATACGTAGGCGAGCGTCGACGAGGCTCCGAACACCAGGGCGATCGACCAGGCCATCGGCAGCCGCCACAGCCGACCGAACACCTTGGGGTTCGCGGGACTCGTGACGATCGGACCGGTCGCCACCTCGGCCGCGTCGCGGTCGTCGGGATTCTCGACGAAAGGCGGCTTGACCAGCGCGCCCGCCGCCCCGCTCGCACCAGTGCGGTCGGTCAGCAGCATCGTCACCCACGGGATCAGCGCGAGAGCGGCGAAGACTCCCCACAGCCCGAGCGAGACACGCCACCCCGCGGAATCCGCGATCGGCACGGCCACGAGCGGCGGCACGAAGGTCGACACGGCCATGGTCGTCGAGTACACGGTCATCATGAGGCCGAGGCGATCGGGGAAGTACTTCTTGACGAGCGGCGGCATCAGGATGTTGCCCGAGCCGACACCGGCGAACACCACCGTGGTCGCCGCCAGCAGCGACGTCGAGTCCACGGAAAGGCTGCGCAGCACGAGACCCGCGGCGATGAGGCCGATCGCCGCGACGGCGACGCGTTCGAGACCGAACCGCCGTTCGAACAGCGGCGTGAGCAGCCCGAACACGGCGAAGCAGACGGGCGGCGCTGCACCGATGAGCCCGGCCACGACCGAGGAGATCGGGAACTCCTCGGCGACGTGGTCGATCACCGGCGACAGCGACGCGACCGCCGAGCGCAGCGAGAACGCGACGAGGACGATGCCGAGCAACGCAAGAGCCCGGCCCTCCCAGAGAGGCCGGCCCTTCGGCAGGCTCAGGGACCCGGACATCAAGAGGTCTGCGACTCCTCGACCCAGCTCAGGTACTCGTCGCTCACCGTGCCGGTGACATAGCGGCCGTCGAAGCAGCTCATGTCGAGTTCGGTCACGCCCGACCCCTCGGTGATCGCGGCCTTGAGGTCGTCGACCTCCTGGTAGACGAGGTGGTCGACGCCGAGCTCCGCGGCGATCTCGGGGATCGTGCGGCCGTGGGCGATGAGCTCGTGCCGAGAAGGCATGTTGATGCCGTAGACGTGCGGATGCCGCACCGGCGGCGCGGCAGAGGCGAACGTGACGGACTTCGCACCGGCATCCCGAGCCATCTGGATGATCTGCTTCGAGGTGGTGCCGCGGACGATCGAGTCGTCGATGAGCAGCACGTGCTTGCCCTTGAACTCGGTGGACATCGCGTTCAGCTTCTGACGCACGCTCTTCTTGCGCACCGCCTGGCCCGGCATGATGAAGGTGCGGCCCACGTAGCGGTTCTTGTAGAAGCCCTCGCGGTATTCGATGCCGAGCTTGCGGGCGACCTCCATCGCGGCGGGGCGCGAGGAGTCGGGGATCGGCATCACGACGTCGATCTCGTCCATCGGCACGTGCTTGGCGATCGTGTCGGCGAGGCGGTCGCCCATGCGCAGGCGCGACTCGTAGACCGAGATGCCGTTCATGACCGAGTCCGGGCGTGCGAGGTAGACGTATTCGAACGCGCACGGCGCGAGAGTCGTGTTCTCGGAGCACTGCTGCGAGTGCAGCTCGCCGTCGTTCGTGATGAACACGGCCTCGCCGGGTTCGACCTCGCGGACGACCTCGTAGTCGCCGTTCTCGAGCACCAGCGATTCGCTCGCGACGACCCACTCGCTCTTTCCCCCGACGGCTGCCGAGGGTCGACGGCCGAGGATGAGCGGACGGATGCCGAAGGGATCGCGGAACGCGAGCAGACCGTATCCGGCGATCACCGCGATGACGGCGTATGCGCCCTCGATGCGCTGATGCGTGCGGGCGACGGCCTCGAACACGCGCTCGGGGTCGAGATCGACGGTCGAGGTGGTGTTCTGCAGCTCGCCCGCGAGCACGTTCAGCAGCAGCTCGGTGTCGCTCGAGGAGTTCAGGTGGCGGCGGTCGCGCTTGGCCATGTCGGCGGTGAGCTCTCGCGTGTTGGTGAGGTTGCCGTTGTGGATGAGGATGATGCCGTACGGCGCGTTCACGTAGAACGGCTGCATCTCCTCTTCGTTCGAGGCGGTGCCCTTGGTCGCGTAGCGCACGTGTCCGAGGCCGACATTGCCGAGAAGCGCGCGCATGTCGCGGGTGCGGAAGGCCTCGCGGACCATGCCCTGCGCCTTCGCGTTGTGCATGACGCCGTTCGACTCGGCGGTGGCGATGCCCGTCGCGTCCTGCCCGCGGTGCTGCAGCAGGAGCAGAGCGTCGTAGATGTCCTGGTTGACCGGGGCCGTTCCGACCATTCCGACGATGCCGCACATGGAGTGTCTACTTCATCCGTTTCTTCAGTGAGAGGCGTACGCGCCGACGAGGCGCACCGCTCCGCCGTCGACGCCCTTGGCGCCCTGTTCGAACTCTCCGGCCGGACGTGCGCCGAAGCCCACCGTCGCGACCTGCCACGCGGGCATGCCCTCTGCGGCGAGCGCCGCGATCGCGGCATCCTTCTTGTCCTGCGCGATCACCGCGAGGAAGCCGATGCCGAGGTTCCAGGTGCCCTCCGCAGACTCGAGGGTGGAGCCGGCGATGTCGCTGAGCACACGGAAGACCGGGCTGGGTGACCAGGCGCTGCGGTCGACTTCGGCCCAGCTCCCCTGCGGAAGCACACGTGCGAGGTTCGCCGCGATGCCGCCGCCGGTCACGTGGCTGAGCGCGTGCACGGCTGAGGCCCCTGAGCCGCCTGTCGAAGAGCCGAGCGCGTCGATCAGGCGCAGCAGAGGAAGCGTGTAGAGCCGCGTCGGCTCGAGCAGCGCCTCGCCCCAGGTCGTGCCGAAGTCGGCGGCCTGGTCGGCGTATGCGATGCCCGCGTTCGTGATGATGTGGCGCACGAGCGAGTAGCCGTTCGAGTGCAGACCGCTCGACTGCACGGCGAGCACGACGTCGCCGTCCTGCACGCGCTCGGCGCCGAGGATCGCGTCGGCCTCGACGACACCTGTCGCAGCTCCCGCCACGTCGTAGTCGCGCGGACCGAGGAGGCCGGGGTGCTCTGCCGTCTCGCCGCCGACGAGCGCCGTGCCCGTGGCCGAGCACGCCTCGGCGATGCCGCGCACGATGTCGGCGATGCGCTGCGGGACGACCTTGCCGCACGCGATGTAGTCGGTCATGAACAGCGGCTTGGCGCCCACCACGACGATGTCGTCGACGACCATGCCGACAAGGTCCTGGCCGATCGTGTCGTGCTTGTCGATCGCCTGGGCGATCGCGACCTTCGTGCCGACGCCGTCGGTGCTGCTCGCGAGCAGCGGACGGCGGTAGCCGAGCAGCGCGCTGGCATCGAAGAGGCCGGCGAATCCGCCGACACCGCCGAGCACTTCAGGGCCGTGCGTCGCGCGCACGGAAGACTTCATCAGCTCGACGGCGAGATCACCTGCAGCGGTGTCGACGCCGGCTTCGGAATAGGGATTGGTGGGGGAGGCAGCCACCCCTCGATCTTACCGTCCCGCCGCCTGCCCGATCTCCGAGAAGGCGGAGAGCGGATGCCGGGGCACCCCGCCGAGCGGATGGTCCGGCACGCCGGTGAGTCGCTGATCCCGCCGCCCGCCCGATCCGCGGCCTCGGACGATCATCGCCAGGCCGTCGGATCCGCTCTGCGGGAACCAGATCACTCCGGTCGCAGTTCGCGCCGCTGGCAGCATCCGCCTCTCGGTTCCGGTCGCAGTTCGTGCCGCTTCCATCCGAATGAGGCGGCACGAATCGCGACCGGAATCACCGGGACGGGCGACGAGACGGCACGAAGTGCGACCGGAACGAGGCGGATACGACGGGAAGAACGCGGCGGGATTCTCCGCGGAGGGGCGCGGCGACCGCCGCGCGAAATACGATGGGCACATGTCTGAGAAGCCGCAGTGGCTGATCCGCGAAGACGCGGGCGTTCCGGTGCTCGTCGCGCTCGCGCTGCGGCAGGCGCTCGGCATCCGCGTGCCCGCAGATCTTCCGAGCCTGCGCGATCTGCCGGTCAGAGCGCATGACGCGATCGAAGCGACCCCGGAGATCGAGCGCCAGTGGCTCGACTACTGGGACATGACGGTGGAACCGCGCGCCCACCCATCCGGTGTGCCGCTCGAACTCATCGACGGCTTCGACACCCTCGTCGCGCTGCCGGCGTCGGGCGCAGCGGAGCTCACCGCCGCGATCGCGCCGCATGCGGCATCCTCTCTGCAGTACGCACGGGCCGCTCACGATCGCTACGTGTCCTCGGTCAAGAGCCACACCGGCGGCGACTCCTACCGCGCGTACGCCAGTGCGATCGCCGAGTTCGAACGCGAAGTCGGCCGCCGCGCGCATTCCTTCGAGCTGAACGTGCAGGTGCTGCCGTTCTCGCAGCGGGGGATCTGGTGGATCGGAGCGCTCACCGTCGCAGTGACCGACGGGCTGCGTCGCGACATCGTCGCGTTCGACGGGGCGATCCGCCCCATCATCGGCGAGCTGGCGTGAGAGCGGTCAGTCGCTCTCGATGATCGTCTCGCGCTGAACCCGCACGACGTGGTCCTTGCGCCGCGCGATGCGCTCGGCGATGAGTCCGGCGACACCGCCGAGGGCGAGGCCGATCGGCGCCGTCCACAGCAGGAGGAATCCGAAGACCTGGCCTGCGGGGTAGACGACGTTCAGCGCCTCTGAGGGCTCGAAGCTGCCAGCGAACGTGAGGACGCCTGCGACGATCACGCCGACCACGACGCCGATGCCCATGAAGACGCCGTAACGCGGAACCTTGCGCACTGTCGCGGAGGCGATCTGAGCGGAGTCTGAGGGGGCCATGCGTTCATTCTCCCACCGTTGCCTGTGGGGCGCACCGCCCTGCAGGTCGCCGCGGGCGCACACCTGCAGGGCCGAAGCCCCCCGATCCGGCCCTGCAGCGCCCCTCCGGGTGAGGCGGTCGAGCTCAGCCCTCCGCGACCTCGGCGACCTCGACCCTCCGACGTGCGATCAGCACGCCGCCGCCGACGAGGAGCAGCACGAGCACGACCCCGCCGCCGATCCACGGCCACACCGGTGCACCCTCGTGAGACGCGATCTCGGTGACCGCGCTGAGTGCCGTCGCAGCGTCCGTCTCCTCTTCGTCCGAGGCAGCGACGGCCACACCGCACTCTGCCCCGACCGGGATCACCGCGCTCACCGGGTCGAGCTGCTCGCCCGCGGCGTAGGTTCCAAAGGCTGCCGCTCCGGCATCGGTCAGCGTGGCCGCAGCCGCGTCGACCGTGATCGCACCGTCGGCCGCCTCGGGCAGCGCGAACTCTGCGAAGCGGACGTCCTTCTGATCGATGCTCTCGCCCGCCTGCGTCGTGCCGCTGACGTCGACCACGATGTAGCCCGTCTCGCCCGCCAGCTCGATGCGGAAGTTCGACACGGTCGTGTCGAGAGCCCCGTCGTGACCCGTGAACGCGATGGCGCCGCCGTAGGTCACCAGACCCGCACGAGTCTCATCGTCGAGCGAGCCGCTGCCGCCGCTCCAGACGAAATCGGGGTACTCGTACGCGACGTCGGTCAGCGTCCAACCGCCGTGCGCGATGCCCTCGATGTAGGTGCGGAACGACTCCTTGAAGCCCCAGCTCAGAGTGGCGCCTTCGATCGAGCACGCTCCGATCGCGGTCTGCCCGCGGGTGAGTGTGAACGCGAGTCCGCGATCGACCGAGCCCTGCAGCGTCAGCGTGTGCCCGCCGTTCTCGAGGGTCGCCGGCAGAGAGCCTGTCCAGCTGGCGGCGCCTGCGGCATCCGCGGTCACCGTGCCGAGCAGAACGGGCGTGGAGTACACGACGACTGCGATGTCCTTCTCGTTGGGCTGGAATCCGGACGCCGTGATCGTCGCTGTACCGCCGGCCTGGAGAGCGGCGAGTGCCGTCTCGTCGATCTCGATGCCCGACGAGGAGGGAGCGGATGCCGGGATCGGCTTCTTCTTGACGACGGATGCCGCCGCCACCGTGCCCGTGGAGCCTGCAGGCGCGGCTGCCGCGGCGCCGACGGTGAAGCTCACCGGACTCAGCGCGGTGGAGTAGCCCTGCAGCACCTGATCGCGCCCGGCACTCGTGAGCGTTGCGGGCGCCTGTGAGTACGTGACCGCTCCGTTCGCCGTGATCTTCGCGGCCCGCGACAGGTCGAGAGTCGCGAAGGCGACCTGGCTGCCGCCGTTCGTCACGAACAGCGTGGCGGTGTCGGCAGTGCCGATGCGGATCTGCGGGCTCGAGATCGTGACGTCCAGCACCCCGTGGTGTCCGGTGAAGCGCACAGCGCCGACGTAGGACACCGTGCCGAGGCCGGTTGCGGCATCGAACGTGCTGCCCGCGGCCTGACCGAACTGGAACTGGCCGTTCGATCGTGTCGCGCCGCCTGACACGTCGATGGCGCCCTGCGCGATCGGGCCGGTGATGTAGTCGACGAACGAGGTCGACACCGCCCAGCGCAGAGAACCGCCGGGGACCGTGGCGACGGGGGACGTCGGCGTGCCCGGATCGACGGGGACCTCCGGTCCGGGCTTCAGGATGTCCCACTGCTGCGGCGTGATGGTCACGGCCGCCCGGGCGAGGATCGTGTCGGCGCCCGGCATGGTGTGCTGCTTCCACACGATGACCTCGTAGGCCTTCGTGCGGTCGAGCGTCTCGGCCGCCGCGGTCAGGTCGACCGTGAACGCGCCGCCGGTGATGCCGCGGACGTACTGCATGGCGGCGAATCCACCGCCCGCGGTGACCTCGGCCTCGGTGCCCGCCTCGATCAGGGCGACATAAGCGCCCGTGATCGTTCCGAGCCGCGCTCCGGCGGCGGAGATCGTGAGACCGTCCTTCGCCGTCGCGGACTTCACGGTGGCTGCGACGGAGGGCGCGTCAGGTCGAGGTGCGACAAGGTCCCAGTCCGCCTCGCTGATCGCGACGGCGGCCCGGGCGAGGATCGTGTCGGCGCCCGGCATGGTGTGCTGCTTCCACACGATGACCTCGTAGGTCTTCGTGCGGTCCAGTGCTGCGGCGGGCGCGTCGAGGGCGACCGTGAACGCGCCGTCGGTGATGCCGCGGACGTATTGCATCGCGGCGAATCCACCGCCCGCGGTGACCTGGGCCTCGGTTCCGGTCTCGATGACCGCCGCGTAGACCCCGGTGGTCGCGCCGAAGTTCTTGGCCGTCACGGTCGCCGTGATGCCGGCCGAGCCCGCAGACACGGCCGATGCGACCGAGATCGTCGGTGCTGTCGAGTAGCTCACTGCGACGCTGCGCTCCTGGTCGGCGTTCACGACACCGCCCGCGCCGTAGGTGTAGACGCCGTATGAGCCCGGCTTCGCGGGTGCGTCCTTCAGGGTCAGCGTCGCCTGGAACGTGCCGTCGGCGGCGATGTCGACCCACTGCGCGCGGATCGCCGACTGGTACTGCGTCGGCACCTGATCCAGCACGCCTTCGGCGAGCGCCCAGACCTGCGTTCCGACCGAGCGGGTGGAGGATGCGGCACCGGCGGACGGCTGCCAGTTCTCCGCGAAGTTGCCGAAGACGACGTAGGTGCCCTGAGGCAGGGTCGACGGGATCGGAACGCCGCGCCCGCCGACGTTCGCAGTCGGGTCGTAACCGGCGCCCTTCACGACGATCCGGTCGCCGGCCGTGAGCACGGCCCCTGCCGCAGGCGTGACACCGTCGGAGAGGAAGACCGAGAGCGATGCGGATGCGGGAGGCGTCGTGCCAGGGTCGGTGCCAGGGTCGGTCCCGGGATCAGTCCCGGGATCAGTTCCAGGGTCGGTCCCTGGATCGGTTCCCGGCGCCGTGCCGAACACGGAGTCCCACTGCCCGCCGCTGATCGCGACGTCGCCTCGCCCGTAGATCGTCGTGGCGTCGGGGTTCGAGTGCTGCTTCCAGATCAAGACCTCGTACACCTGTGCGCGGTCGAGATTGTCGGCCGGCGCGGTCAGAGTGAACGAGCTCGCTCCGCCCGACACCGTCGGGAACGGGATCGCGAACGCCGCGTATCCACCGCCGCCGGAGAGCCCGGCTTCTGTGCCCTTGACGATCAGCGCCGCGTAAGCGCCGGTCGCGTCGGCCGGAAGCCCGGATGCCTGCACTTGAACTGTGAGCCCCGATGCGTCCGCCGACGTCACAGAGGAGGATACCGAGCCGTCAGCCGCGTGCGCGGGAACGGCGACCGAGAGCCCGGTCACGAGGAGGAAGAGCGTTATCAGGGTGGCGAGGATCGCACGGGTGCGCGTGCTCGCCGAGGATGCTGTGGCTGTGTCGTTCACGGATTCTCTCCGGACCCCGCGGGGCGCACGTGAGCGCATGCCGTCGGTGCCGCTGTACAGTCGGACGAAGGGGAGTGTTTGGTTAGGCTTAGCTAAGTCCTACCGTTTCCGACAGTAGACCGGCGCATCGGATTCCGTCAACTTTTAGGTTAGCCTTGCCTAATGCGTCGCCTTCTCGTCGTCTTCGTCGCCGTCGCTCTGGCGGCGGGCCTCACCTCTTGCAGCACCGCCGGTCCGGTGGCCGCGCCGCAGAACGTCCCCGAGGCCTGCGCGGCAGCATCCGCCCCTCTCCGCTCCCTCGATCTGGTGAGCGACGTGCGCGCGGTCACCGGGCAGTCGACGGCCTGCCTGCCGAGCAGTGCGATCGAGCCGGTCGGTGACAGCACCGCGCCGACGCTGCCCGTGACCGTGACCGACGACGAGGGGCGCGAGGTCGAGGTCACCGATGTCGACCGCATCCTGCCGATCGACATCTCGGGCACCATCGCATCGACGGTGTTCGCTCTGGGCCTCGGCGACCAGGTCGTCGGACGCGATTCGTCCACCGACTTCGCAGGCACGGAAGACCTTCCCGTCGTCACCAAGACCGGCCACACCCTGAACGCCGAGGCGATCATCGAGCTGACTCCGACCGTGGTCCTCACCGACACGACCATCGGGCCGAAAGAGGTCCGCCAGCAGCTGCGCGACGCGGGAATCGCCGTGGTCGTGATCTCCAGCGATCGTCGACTCGACACGACCGACCGGCTCGTCGCGGAGATCGCAGCAGCTCTCGGCATCCCGAGCCGCGGACGCGCACTGATCGAGCGACTCGACGCTCGACTCGACCAGGCCCTCGCCGAGATCGCCGAGGTCGTCCCCTCCGACGAGGGCGACCGGGCGCGCATGCTGTTCCTCTATGTGCGCGGCAGCGCGAACGTCTACTACATCTTCGGCGAGGACTCCGGGGCGGACTCCCTGATCGACGCCGTCGGAGGGGTCGACGTCGCCGGCGAGATCGGATGGGAGGGCATGAAGCCGATGACCGCCGAAGCCCTCGTCGCAGCGCAGCCGGACGTGCTCGTCATGATGACCGACGGCCTGGAGTCGGTCGGCGGTATCGACGGCCTCATCGATCGGATACCCGCCGTGGCCGAGACGCCGGCCGGCGCGAACCGCCGGGTGATCGACATGGCGGACACGGCCGTGCTTAGCTTCGGCCCGCGCTCGGCCGACATCGTGCTCGCACTCGCCCGCGCTCTCTACGCCCCTGAGCCGTCGAAGTGACCGGCGAGGTCGTCACCTCGACCCCCGCGACGCACCGCGGGCTGCGGTTCGCGCTGGTCGTGGTCGGACTCGTGGTCGCGCTCGCGATCACCTGCGCGGCCTCGATCACGAACGGCCAGTACCAGCTCTCACCCACAGGCCTCGTCGGCGTGCTCCTGCGCGGCATCGGGATCGACACCGCCTGGGCGCCGGATGTCGCCGCGGACTACGGCGTGATCTACAGCATCCGTCTGCCGCGGATCGTGCTCGGCCTGCTCGTCGGGGCGGCTCTCGCCGTGTCCGGCGTTCTCATGCAGGCGATATTCGGCAACCCCTTGGCGGATGCCGGCGTCGTCGGTGTCTCGTCCGGCGCAGCCCTCGGCGCCGCAGCCAGCATCACGCTCGGGCTCGCCGCGTTCGGCATGTGGACCACGCCGGTGTTCGCGTTCCTCGGCGGCCTCGCGGCGGTGCTCGCGGTGTACTTCATCAGCCGCTCGGGCGGCCGGACCGAAGTCGTCACGCTGCTGCTGACCGGCATCGCGATCAACGCGATAGCCGGAGCGGGCATGGCGTTCCTCACGTTCCTCGGCACCACCTCGACCCGCGAGCAGATCGTGTTCTGGCAACTGGGTTCGCTGAACGGAGCGCTGTGGTCGCATGCCGCCCTGGTCGCACCGCTCGTCGCGGTCGGTGTGCTCGTCGCGCTCCTCGTCGCGCGGAGACTCGACCTCTTCGCTCTGGGCGAGCGCACGGCCCGACATCTCGGACTCGACGTGGAGGCGCTCCGGATCGTCGTGATCGTGACCGTCGCGGTGCTCGTGTGCGCCGCCGTGTCGTTCGCCGGCATCATCGGCTTCGCCGGTCTCGTCGTCCCCCATCTCATGCGCATGATCATCGGCCCGGCCCACCTTCCGCTCGTTGTCGCGTCGGCGCTCGGCGGGGCTCTGCTGATCTCGCTCGCCGACCTGTTCGCCCGCACCGCGGTGCCGCTGGCCGACCTGCCCATCGGCATGATCACAGCCCTGGTCGGGGGCCCTTTCTTCCTCTGGCTCCTCGTCAGGACGCGGCGGCGCTCGGGGGGATGGGCGTGAGCGTGCGCCTGTCGGGTCGAGGCGTGACCGTGCGCGTCGGCGAAGGCCGCGAGATCCTCGCCGGGGTGTCGATCGAGGCCCGCGCGGGCGAAGTCCACGCGCTCGTCGGCCCGAACGGCGCCGGCAAGTCGACGCTGTTCGGGGTGCTGGCGGGCGATGTCTCCCCCGCCGAGGGAGTCGTGGAACTCGACGGCGCTCCCATCGGCGGCATCCGCCCCCGGGAGCTCGCGGGACGGAGAGCCGTACTGCTGCAGGAGAACACCGTGACCTTCCCGTTCACGGCCGCGCAGGTCGTGCGCATGGGACGCGCACCGTGGGCGCACACCGCCGCGGGCGATGATGACGACGACGACGAGATCGTGTTCTCCGCGATGACAGCGACAGAGGTGCTGCCGCTGGCCGATCGCGCGGTGACGTCGCTGTCCGGCGGGGAGCGGGCGCGGGTGGCGCTCGCCCGCGTGCTCGCACAGCGCACCGGCATCCTGCTGCTCGACGAACCGAGCGCCGCCCTCGATCTCAAGCATCACGAAGACGTCATGCGCCTCATCCGCACACAGGCCGACGCCGGCACCGCGGTGGCGATCGTGCTGCACGATCTGAATGCCGCGCTCGCTCACGCCGACCGGGTGACGCTCCTCGCCGATGGCCGAGTCGCCGCGACCGGAGCACCGGTCGAAGTGCTCACCGCCGCAAGGATCGAAGAGGTCTACGGGCAGGCGGTCGATGTGTTCCCGCACCCAGGCACGGGGGTGCCGCTCGTGGTCGCCCGGCGCTGAAGCGGTGCGTCCGCGCGCACTGAGGCGCAGGCGTCAGGGGATGCCGCGGCATCCGCCCAATCCTCGACCCCGGTCGCGACCGCGATCCAGGTCGCCGCGTCCATCTCGACCACGTTCGGCGGGGTGCCGCGGGTGTGGCGCGGCCCCTGGATGACCTGCACCGCTCCGAACGGCGGCACGCGCACCTCGACGGTGCCTCCCGGCGCCTTCTCATCGAGCAGCTGCAGCAGGTACCGCACGGCGGTGGCCAGTGACGTGCGCTGCGGTTTCTCGCCCGCAGCATCCGCGGCGCGCACCGCGTCGAGAGCCGTGCGCCCGTCGATGATGTCGATCTTCTTCGGAGGCATGATCCCAGCGTACGCACCCGCCCGATCCGGCCGCAGCGGGCATAGGCTCGAGCCGATGACTTCGAAAGAGACCCTGCACGGCGCCCGCGCCGAGCTGATCGCCGCATCCCGGCGCAGTTCCGGGTGGGCCGCGCCCTTCCCGCCGGTCGTCGGCAGCGCGCACGAGGCGTCGGTCCTCGTGCTGTTCGGCAAGCTCGACAGCATCCCCGCGCGCACCGACGAGCTCACCGTCGCGGGCGATCTCGACGTGCTCCTGCAGCGCAGGGCGGCCACGCTCTCCTCGCATCCTGGCCAGGTGTCGTTCCCCGGCGGACGACGGGAGGAGCAGGACTCGGATGCCGTCGCCACCGCGCTGCGCGAGGCCCAGGAGGAGACCGGGCTCGACCCGGCCGGAGTCGAGGTGCTCGCGACCCTGTCCGAGTTGCCCCTGGCCGCCAGCAACCACCGGGTGACGCCCGTGCTCGGCTGGTGGCGGTCGCCCTCGCGCGTCGTCGCGGTCGATCACGCCGAGACCGTCGAGGTGTTCCGTGTTCCCGTCGCGCAGCTGCTCGATCCGAGCATCCGCTTCACCTCGACCATCAGTCGCATGGGACGCACGTGGAAGGGCCCCGCGTTCGATGTCGACGGCACGATCGTGTGGGGCTTCACGGCGATGGTGCTCGACGGCATCTTCGACGCGGCCGGCTGGACGCGGTCGTGGGACCGGTCTGTCGAGCGCCCCGTCACGGTCTGACTACTCTCCGACACGAAAATAGGTCAACCGCGCCAAAAGAGGAGAAATCCTCCGCATCCTTCCTCCATTCGTGCGGTTGACCTGTTTCGGGCAGGGGGCCGCGAAGCGAGGCAGCCGAAACCTCGCCCGGTGACCTCGGTAGTCTGGACGAGTGAAGATCCTGGTCCTCGGTTCCGGTGCCCGCGAGCACGCCATCATCCTCGCCCTCCGGGCCGAGCAGACGGCGCACGAGATCTTCGTCGCTCCCGGCAACGCCGGCATCGCGCAGGATGCCACGCCCGTCTCGGTCGACCCGCTCGACGGCGCGGCGGTGACCGCCTTCGCCAATGAGCACGCGATCGATCTCGTGGTCGTAGGTCCCGAGGCGCCGCTGGTCGCCGGGGTCGCCGACGTGCTCCGCGCGCACGGCATCCCGGTCTTCGGTCCGGGCAGAGCGGCGGCGCAGCTCGAAGGGTCGAAGTCGTTCGCGAAGCGGATCATGGATGCCGCGGGCGTGCCGACCGGACGCGCGGTCCGCGCGGCCCGCATCGCCGACGTCGAGAAGGCCTTCGATGAGCTCGGCGCTCCCTACGTGGTCAAGGCCGACGGCCTGGCCGCGGGCAAGGGCGTGATCGTCACCTCCGACCGCGCCGAGGCCCTCGCCCACGCAGAGCACTATCTGCCTGCCGGCCCCGTGCTGATCGAGGAGTTCCTCTCCGGCCCCGAGGTCTCGCTGTTCTTCCTCAGCGACGGCGACACCGTGCGCGCCCTGAGCCCTGCGCAGGACTTCAAGCGCGCACTGAACGGCGACGAGGGCCCCAACACGGGCGGGATGGGCGCATACTCTCCGCTGCCCTGGCTCGACGAGCAGTTCGGCAGCGAGAAGGCCTTCGTCGAGGAGATCACGCGCGACGTCGCGCTCCCCGTCATCCGCCGGCTGGATGCCGAGGGCACGCCGTTCATCGGCCTGCTCTACGCGGGCCTCATCCTCACCCCCGCCGGTGTGCGGGTGATCGAGTTCAACGCCCGCTTCGGCGACCCCGAGACGCAGATCGTGCTGCCGCGCCTGGTGACCCCGCTGTCGGAGCTGTTGTTCGCCGCGGCATCCGGCACCCTCGAGGACCAGCCGGAGCCCGCCTTCAGCGACGAGGTCGCGATCACCGTGGTGCTCGCGAGCGAGGGATACCCCGAGGCTCCGCAGACCGGTCGGCCGATCGAGGGCCTCACCGACGCCGCCGCCGTCGAGGGCGTGCGTCTCGTGCACGCGGCGACGGCCTCACCCGACGCTCCCGGCGGCTCGCTCATCGCGACGGGAGGCCGCGTCTTGAACGTCGTGGCCGTGGCATTCGACTTCCGCACCGCCCGCGACCGCGCGTACGAGGCGATCGCGAAGATCTCCCTCGACGGATCCCACTACCGCACCGACATCGCCGCCCGCGTCGCGGAGTAGCGGCCCGCATCGCGGCGCGCGTCGAGATCACGCGAAGTCGTCGAGTGCACGGCCCCTCGACGCGAACTTCCCGTGCGCTCGGCGAGTGCACGGGAAGTCGACGCGGGATGCGCAGAGAAGCGGATGCCGCGCTCAGAGCACCTTGGAGAGGAAGTCCTTCAGGCGCTCGTTCTTCGGAGCTCCGAACAGCTCGGCAGGCGGCGCCTCCTCGACGACCACGCCGCCGTCCATGAACACGGTGCGGCCGGAGACCTCGCGGGCGAAGCCCATCTCGTGGGTCACGAGCACCATGGTCATGCCGCCGGACGCGAGATCGCGGATCACCTGCAGCACCTCGCCGACCATCTCGGGGTCGAGTGCGCTGGTCGCCTCGTCGAAGAGCATGATCTCGGGGTCCATGGCGAGTGCGCGGGCGATCGCCACACGCTGCTTCTGGCCACCGGAGAGGGATGCGGGCCTCGCATCCGCCTTCTCCGCCAGGCCGACGCGGTCGAGCAGCGAGATCGCGCGCTCGCGAGCCTCGGCTTTCGACATCCGTCCGAGCTCGATCGGGGCGAGCGTGATGTTCTCCAGCACGGTCATGTGCGGGAACAGGTTGAAGTGCTGGAACACCATGCCGATGCGCTGACGCACCTCGTCGAGCTTGACGCTCTTGTCTGTGAGGTCCACGCCGTCGACGATCACGTGACCCGCCGTGGGCTCCTCGAGCTTGTTGAGGCAGCGCAGCAGCGTGGACTTTCCCGAACCGGAGGGCCCGATCACGGCCACGACCTCGCCGTCGCCCACCTCGAGATCGATGCCCTTGAGCACCTCGTTGTCTCCGAAGGCCTTGTGCAGGTCCTTCACGACGATCTTGCTCATGCGTTGAACTTCCTCTCCAGACGGTTGGCGAGCAGCGTCAGCAGCGTGATCACGACGAAGTAGATCACGGCGACGATCGTCAGCACCTGGGCCGACAGGTAGGTCGAGGCGATGATCTGCCGCGACTGGAAGGTCAGCTCGGCCAGTCCGATCACGCTGATCAGCGAGGTGTCCTTCAGGGTGATGATGCCCTGGTTCACGAACGACGGGATCATGATGCGGAACGCCTGCGGGAGAACGACCTTCTGCATGGTCTTCCAGTGGCCGAGACCGAGCGAGCGCGACGCCTCGTTCTGACCGGGGTCGACTGCCTGGATGCCGCCGCGAATGATCTCGGTCATGTAGGCGCCGGTGTTGAGCGACAGCGTGATCGCGCCGGCGACGAAGGGGTTGAACGTGAGCCCGGGGAACAGCTGCGGGATGGCGAAGAACACGAAGAACGCCTGCACCAGGATCGGCGTGCCGCGGAACACGTAGACGTAGGCGGTGGCGAGCCAGCGGAACAGGAAGAAGCCCGAGATCCGGCCGAACCCGAACACGATGCCGAGCACGAATGCGGCGACGAGGGCGACGAGCGTCGCGAGGATCGTCAGCCACAGGCCGTTCATGAGAGCCGGCCAGTACTTCACCGCGACCGAGATGATGTCGGTGGGCTGATCGGATGCCTCGCCGCTCAGGTAGGTGTCGACGATCTTGTCGTAGTCGCCCGAGGCCTTCAGGTTCGCGAGGCCCTCGTTGAACATCTCGACGAGCTCGGGGTTCTGGCCCTTGTTGACTGCGAAGCCGTACTCTCCGCCGAGCTCGGGGTCGCCCACGAGGCGGAAGCCCGAACCCTGCTGAATGCCGTACGCCAGCACCGGGAAGTCCTCGAAGTAGCCGACGGCCTGGCCGGCTTTGACGGCATCCACCATGTCGGTCGTGTCCTGATAGGGGGTGACCTTGAAGCCGTACTTCTCCTGGTTCTCCTCGGCGAAGGTCTGTCCCTGCGTACCCGTCTTGACCGCGACGGTCTTGCCGTCGAGGTCGTCCAGCGACTGGATGTCGCTCGCATCGAGCACGCCGAGCTGGATGCCGCTGGTGAAGTACGGATCGCTGAAGTCGAAGGTCTTCTTGCGCTCGTCGGTGATCGACATCCCCGCCATGACGGCGTCGACCTGGTTGGACTGCAACGCCTGCACGGCCGCGTCGAATCCGAGCTGGCGGATCTCGACCTCGAAGCCCTGGTCTTCGGCGATCGCGTGGAGCAGGTCCATGTCGATGCCGACCAGCTCGCCGTCGGAGTTCGTGAACTCGAACGGGGCGAAGGTCGTGTCGGTGCCGATGATGTACTTCTCATCGGCGGCGGTCGCGGTCGACGAGACGCCGAGAATCGCGCCTGCAGCGAGGAAGGCGGTGATGGTCGCGGCGCCGGCGATACGGCCCAGTCTGCGCAGATGCGCGATCGCGGAAGAGGGGTTTCGGATCACGACGGATGCTCCTCGGGGTCGGATCAGACGACCGTTTGACCGTCGATCACCCACCTTATCCGCCGCTCGTCCGCTCACCCGCAGGACGAGCGGACGTCGGAACGCGAAGATGCCGGGCGACGGATGCCGTTACAGCGTGACCCAGTACCGGCGCAGCAGGGCGTGGCCGCGCTCCGACTGGTCGCTGACGTCCTGCAGCACACCACCCGCTCGCTCGATCGTGCGCGCCGAAGCGATGTTGTCGTCGTCGCAGGTGATGAACACGCGGTCGAGTCCGATCTCGCGTGCACGGTCGAGCGCGAGCGCGAGGGCCGCCGACGCGTACCCGCGGCGACGACGCGACGCGCGCACGGCGTAGCCGATGTGGCCGCCTGCCTCGCGCAGCCAGTTGTTGAGCGTGTGCCGGAACGACAGGAAGCCCACGACCTCTCGGCCGTCCACGATCCAGTACAGGTCATTGTGCACGCGGTCTTCGGGCGGCGCCACGGACGTGTCGGCGAGCCGGGCCGCGTTCTCGATGAGCTCGTCGAGGGTGACCCGACCGGGGATGACCGGCGCCTGCAGACCAGAACCGTCGATGTGCCCGCCACCGAACTCGGCCACAGCAGCGGCCCAGCTGTCATAGAGGTCGGCGGTGGGACGGATGAGCGCGATCGTCATCACCCGAGCACATCACACGACCGCATGTGCTGCCAAAACGACCGCCGAGCGCACGGCCTGTCGCCGAGTGCACGGGCGAATTGCGGCGACGAGCCGTGCGGTCGACAGCATCCCGTGCACTCGGTGCCGAGTGCCCGGGCGGCCCCGGCCGGCGGGTTCAGCCCTTCGGCGCGTCGGCCGGATCGTACCGACCGAGGAACAGCGAGGCCACGAGTGCGACTGCCATGACGCACGCCGGCAGCACGATCGCCTGCGCCATGCCCGCGGAGAACCCGTCGGCGACCTGCGGGGGCAGCGCGCCGCCCGTGCCGATGCCGGCAGGGGCGTCCGACAGGCCGGGCAGGTTCGCCTCGAGACGCGCCTGCATGAACGCGGCGATCGACGCCGAGCCGATGACCGAGCCGATCGTGCGGGTGGTGTTGTAGATGCCCGCGCCGGCGCCGGCCTGACGCGGCGGCAGCTTGCGGGTCGCGGTGGTGGCGAGCGGACCCCACATGCCGGCGTTCCCTACGCCCATCAGGGCCGACGGCAGCAGGAACATCCAGATCGGCGTGTCCATGTTGATCAGAGCCGAGTACCAGACCAGCGCTCCCGCCACGCTGAGCAGGCCGGGGACCAGGATGATCCGCGGATCGATGCGGTCGAGCAGCTTGCCCGCGAACGGAGCGAGCGCGCCGGAGAGCACCGCCATCGGGATCATGAGCAAGGCGGCTTCGGTCGGGGTGAGACCGCGCGCGATCTGCAGGAAGAACATCAGCGGCAGCGACATGCTCGTCACGGTGAAGCCGACGGCGGCGATCGCGACGTTGGCGCCCGAGAAGTTGCGGTCGCGGAACAGGCCGAGCGGCACGAGGGCCTCACTGCGCGTGCGCGCCTGCTGCACGATGAACAGCGCGAGCACGACGAGACCCGCGATGATGAGGCCCCACACCGAGATCGGGCCCCAGATGACGCCCCAATCGAACTTCTCGCCCTCCTGCAGTCCGAAGACGAGAAGGAACAGGGCGACAGCGCTGAGCACGACGCCGAGCACGTCGAAACGATGCGGGTGTGTCGCGAGCTTCGGCACGTAGATCCACGCCAGGACGAATCCGATGACGCCGACCGGAAGGTTGACGAAGAAGATCCACTCCCAGCCGAGTCCGTCGACGAGCAGCCCGCCGACGAGGGGACCGACGAGAGTCGCCATGCCGGCGGTCGCGCCCCACAGCCCCATCGCGGCCCCGCGCCGCTCGGCGGGGAACGTGCGGGTGATGACGGCCATCGTCTGCGGAGTCATGAAGGCTGCGCCGAGACCCTGCACCGCACGAGCGACGATCAGACCTTCGAGCGTCGTCGACAGACCGCACCACAGCGAGGCGAGAGTGAAGACCGCAAGCCCGATCAGGTAGATGTTCTTCGGGCCGAACCGGTCGCCGAGACGTCCGGTGATGAGCAGCGGTACGGCATACGCGAGCAGGTAGGCGCTCGTGACCCACACGACGTTGTCGAGGTTGTTCGTCGACGGGTCGAGGGCGGCCTTGATGGCCGGATTCGCGACCGAGACGATCGTGGTGTCGACGAGGATCATGAAGAAGCCGATGACCAGCGCCCAGAGGGCGGGCCAGGGGCTGCGAGGCTTGTGCCCGACGGAGTATGTGCCGGTCGACGGCCCCGAAGGGGCGCGCGTCGGCTCCGCGGCGGAAGAGGATTCGGTCATTGCTGGGCGGCCTTTCGCTGAGCGAGATAGCGGTCGGTGTTCTCGAACGCGCGTGGACCCCAGGGGAACGCGGCGGCTTCGAGGCGGGTGAGGAGCGAGTCGAGCCAGCGCAGCTCGGCCTCGAGCAGCACCTCCTGGCGCTCGAACTCGACGAGGACCTGTTCCGGCGCCTTCTTCGTGCGCGCTCCCTCGAGTCCGTCGCGATGGGACGCGTGCGCGTCGACGAGGGCGTTGCGACGGAGGCGAAGGCTTTCGATCACGTCGTCGCGTTCGAGGTTGTGCGCCTCTGCGAGCGCGATGCGGAAGTCGGACGGATGGTCGATGCGGGACAGTTCGCGCCGCAGCCAGCCGACGAGGGCATCGAACCCTGCGTCGGTCAGCGTGTAGGTGGTGCGCTCGGGACGGTTGCCCTCGCGGTCGACGCCGACCTCGTCGAGCAGCCCGGCCCGCTGGAGTCGCGCGACAGTGTGATAGAGCGTCCCGTTCGTGATCGTCAGCAGCCGGTCGTCGCGTCGTGCGCGCATGAGCCGCACCATCTCATAGGGGTGCATGTCGCCCTCGCGCAGCAACGCGAGCACCATCACCCCCATCGGGGTGAGCTGATCGACGGCGTCCTTCATCGGTAGTCCATTCCGTTTAGTCCAGATGGACTATATCACCGGGCGGCGGTGCATCGCCGGGTATGGTCGGATGCACGACGGCGGATCCGGGGGGACGACGATGACGAACGACGTGAACAGCGATGGACGCCGCCACACGATGCGCGCCGGCGCACTCTCCGTCGCGGTCGCTCTCATGCTCGCGCTCACCGGATGCGGACCGGTCGACGCGGGCACGAGCGCGGCGGAAGCCTTCGAACGCGATTTCGCCGACGTCGACGGGGTCGCTTCGGTCGACGCGGGCGGACACAACAACCTGCCCTTCTCAGGAAGCGTGGACGCGCATGTGACCGCCGACCCGGATCTCTCCGACGTGCAGGTCGACCGACTGGCCGCGACCTTCTCCGAGTACATGCGCACGCACTCCGCCAATGTCTCGTGGAACGCGTCGGTCACGTTCGGCGGCATGACAGTGGGTGTCGGCGAGGATGACGACTTCGGCGTGCTGAACATCGAGGTCGCCCGCGAGCTCATCGCCACGCCGCATGTCCAGCTCGTCGAGGTCGGCCTGATCTACAGCGACGAGAAGGTTCTGGTCGCTGTCGACAGCCCGGACGCACTGGCCGACGGCTACGGTGCGGCCGCCGCAGCAGTGCAGAGACTGGGCATCACCGACGGCCGCTCCAATGCTCACGCCATCAGCACTCCCGCCGGTTTCGAGATCGACGACGAGTCCTGGGACGGCGAGGCGACACGGATCACGCCCGCGCTCACTCTCTTCCAGCTGCTCCTCGAGCGCTTCGCGCTGATCGGCGCCGAGGTCACCCCTGCTGAACTCTCCGTGCGGACAGCCGGCGAAGACGACGTCCCGGCCGTTGAGGCGTTCCTCGCCGGAATCCCGCTCCCGGCCGATCTCGTGGTCGACGTCCAGGGCGGAGCGACCACGATCGACGGAGCCACGCAGGCGGCGCGCGCCGTCGCAGAGGCCATCGCCGATCTCGAGGTGTCCGCCGAGATCCACGCCTCGGAGAACTACGTCAACGTCACCGTCCCCACGGCCGCAGACGCCGACAGCGTGCTGGCAGCGGTCGGCGACCTCCCCGAGTTCTCTGACGTGAGCGGGTTCGGCATCCGCACCGAGACGCAGGACTTCAGAGTCTTCGATCGCCCCGCCGACTTCGCGGATTCGCTCGCGATCGCCCGGGCCGCACTCGCGCTGCCCGGCGTCGACAAGATCGAGATCAGTCGACCCGATGCAGACGACCAGGAACCGACGGCGCGGTTCGAGTTCGCCGACTCCGATGAAGCCACCATCTCCGCCTTCGCCACCACGATGAAGCCGCTGCTTATCGAACGCGGCTGGCACACCTGGATAAACGCCGCCGGATCGGTGGAGTGGTTCACCGCGGCGGACCCGCTCGTCCTCGATGACAGAGTCAGCGGGAAGCGCGACGCCGAGGAGCAGGAGTTCGCCGACATGCTGGTACGACTGTGGGACGCGGCCGCGGGATAATGATCCCGTGAGCGAAGCACTGAGCATCCCCGGCTGGCGGCACGTCTACTCCGGCAAGGTCCGCGACCTGTACGCCTCCGAGGACGCGGAGGACACGCGCATCCTCGTGGTGGCGTCCGATCGGGTGAGCGCGTTCGACGTCGTGCTCTCCCCCGGCATCCCCGACAAAGGAGCCCTGCTGACGCGACTGAGCCGATGGTGGTTCGCTCAGCTCTCCGACGTGCCGAACCACCTCGCGGAAGGTGAGCTGCCGGCATCCGTAGCCGATCGCGCCATGCTCGCACAGTCCCTCGAGATGCTTCCGATCGAGTGCGTCGTGCGCGGCTACATCACCGGCTCCGGCTGGATCGAGTACCAGGAGAGCGGAACCGTCTGCGGCATCCCGCTGCCCGCCGGCCTGAACAACGGCGATCGCCTTCCCGAACCGCTGTTCACCCCTGCGTACAAGGCGCCGATGGGCGAGCACGACGAGAACATCACGTTCGAGAAGACCGCCGAGCTGGTCGGCGCCGAGCGCGCCGCCGAATTGCGCGACGCCTCTCTGGCCCTCTACGCACGCGCCGCCGAGGTCGCCGAGGCGAACGGGCTGATCCTCGCGGACACCAAGTTCGAGTTCGGGACGGATGCCGAGGGCGTGCTGCGACTGGCCGACGAGGTGCTCACGAGCGACTCCTCGCGCTACTGGGATGCCGCAGCCTGGGAGACCGGGACCACCCCGAGCCAGCGGATGGCGAGCTTCGACAAGCAGATCGTGCGCGACTGGCTCGCGGCGAACTGGGACAAGCAGGGCGAACCGCCCGCCCTGCCGAAGGACATCGTGGAGCGCACCTCCGCCCGCTACCGCGAGCTGATCGAGCGACTCGGAGCCTGAGCCGACGGCCTGCGCTCTCCGAGTGACGCACGGCGGAGGCAGAAGAGCACCCAGGCAACACTCAGGAATCGGTAGTGTGGCGGAAGCACTCCCCCACCCCCGATCCTGAGGAGCCCGCATGCCCCTGTGGAAGATCCACGGAGACGGCCGCACCGTCGAACCCGGCGCCGTCGTGCGCCCCGAAGAACGTCTGAGCTGGCCGGCGACCATCGCGATCGGCGCGCAGCACGTCGTCGCCATGTTCGGTGCGACGTTCCTCGTTCCGATCATCACCGGATTCCCCGTGACGACGACGCTGCTCTTCTCGGGCGTCGGCACGCTGCTGTTCCTGCTGCTGACACGCAACCGCCTGCCCAGCTACCTGGGCTCGTCGTTCGCCTTCCTCGCGCCGATCACGGCGCTCAACGGCGGCAACACCCTGGAGACTCCCGAGCAGATCACGCAGGCTCTCGTCGGCGTCGCCGCGGTGGGCGTGCTGCTGGCCGCGATCGGCTTCCTCGTGCAGGCGGTCGGCACGGGCTGGATCGACCGCCTGATGCCGCCGGTCGCCGCGGGCTCCATCGTCGCGCTGATCGGCTTCAACCTCGCACCCGCCGCGTGGAACAACTTCAAGCTGCAGCCCGAGCTCGCGACGGTCACCCTGATCGCCGTCATCCTGTTCAGCGTGCTGTTCCGCGGCTTCCTCGGCCGCATCTCGATCTTCCTCGGCGTGATCGTCGGCTACATCGTGGCGGCGCTCACGGGACAGCTGGCGTTCGACGGCATCGAAGACGTCGCGTGGATCGGCCTGCCGCAGTTCCACCTCGCGGCCGTGACCGACCCTGCGGCGTGGAAGCTCGTGCCGATGTTCCTGCCCGTCGTACTCGTGCTGATCGCCGAGAACGTGGGGCACGTGCGCGGCGTCGCCACCATGACCAACGACCCGGCGATCAACAAGAGCACCGGTCGCGCGCTCGTCGCCGACGGCGTCGCGACGACGATCGCCGGCGCCTTCGGCGGTTCGGGCACCACGACGTACGGCGAGAACATCGGCGTCATGGCGGCGACCCGCGTGTACTCGACCGCGGCCTACTGGGTGGCCGGAATCGTGGCGATCCTCCTCGCCTTCTCACCCAAGGTCGGCTTCGTGTTCAACACGATCCCCGCCGGCGTCCTCGGCGGGGTCACGACCGCGCTCTACGGCCTCATCGGCGTGATCGGCATCAAGATCTGGGTCGACAACCGCGTCGACTTCTCGCGCCCGGTGAACCAGTACACGGTCGCGGTGTCGTTCGTGATCGCGATCGCCGGCTTCGCGATGGGCTGGGGCGACTTCCAGCTCGGAGCGATCGTGGTGGGAACGGTCGCCGCGCTGTTGATCTACCACCTGGGCAACGCGATCGCGCGCTGGCGCAAGACCGGTGCAGACGACGGCGGCCCCATCCCCGCGGTCGGACCGCTGGGCGGCGACCCCGCCTGAGTCACGACGGAGATCCCGGATGCCGCAGCCGCAGCATCCGGGATCTCGGCGTCTGCGGCCCCCTGGCCTTCTTCCCCTTCCCCTTCTCTCCCTTCATGTGGCACCCCGCGCCGCTTTCACTCGCGCGAACCGCCCCCGGGTGCCACACGAAGCCGCAAGGAGAAGAGAGGGACTAGGGCTGGGCACACACGACGGTGCCCGACGCCCGTGGGCGCGGCTCGCCCTCGCGCGCCGGCAGGGGCAGCGGCAGCGGATGCTGCGGCTCAGGCAGTCCGTACAGTCGATGCACCCAGAGCCGGGCGTCTTCGATCGGATAGGTCTCGCCGAACACGGCGAACTTCACGAACACGCCCTCGAGGACGCTGCGGAGCATGACCTCCTCGAGCGCCGGGTCGGCAGCGCCCCGCGCGCGGAACAGGTCGCGGACCGCGTCCTCCGCGGCGGTCACGCCCGCGGCGTGCCTCTGCTCGGACTCGGCGAACAGGCGATGCGTCGCGGGTTGCTGCTGCATGGCGAGCACGGCGCGCTGCAGCGGCACGGCGAAGGCGGTGGCCATGAGCGCGCCGTCGATCACTGCGGCGAGAGCCTCGTCGGGTGCGCCGTCGACGCGCGCGAACGAGAGCACCGTCTCGAACCAGCGGTCGATCACGGCGGAGACGAGCTGATCCTTGCCGCCGAAGTGGTAGTTCACCAGGCCCTGAGCGACGCCGGCCCGGCTCGTGATCTCTGCGATGCTGGCGCCGGCCACACCGCGCTCGCTGAACAGGACGATCGCCGCCTGAAGGATGTTCTCGCGTGCCTTCTCCCGCGCGTGACGGTTCTGCTCATCGGAGCGTGCCATGCGGCATCCTCCTCTGCGATGCGGACGACGGTCTTCTCGGAACGGGCTTCGTCCGTATAGATTACTCACTGAACATCCATTCAAGCTAAGAGGATCCGCCGGGTCCCCCAGTTCCAGGAGCCCTCATGCGCCCCGCCGCTCGCGTCGACTTCAACAACGTCTTCTCCATCATCGAGTGGCTCCTCTCGCAGTGGTGGGTGTGGGTCATCGTGGGCGTCGTGGTGGTGTTCTTCCTCGTCGTCTGGATCATGCCCGCGGCGAAGGTGAAGGCCGACGAGAAGCACTCGACCGCCGACACCGAGGCGAACGAGATCGCTCTCGGCTTCCTCCAGATCGTGAACCTGCCGTCGGGACACTGGAACGACCCGACTGCGTCGCTCCTCGGCGACCGTCAGAAGAAGGTTCTCATCGACCAGTGGGGCGTTCACACGCGCCAGGACTGGCTCGACAACATCGAGCGCCTGCTCACCGTGCGCCGCCGCCGCGAGATGTGGTCGCTCTACCTCGCCGTCCGCGCGCAGCTCGCGGAGCAGCTCGGCCGCGTTCCCAAAGCCAAGGAATGGCTGAACGCGATCGTCGCCGAGGGCGGCGACAAGCGCGACGCCCGCACGTTCGTCACCTCGATCGAGTACACCGAGGGCCTGATCCGCAAGCGGGTCGGCAAGGACATCGTGACGCCCGACCTCTTCGTGAAGACTCTCGACGGATACGCGCTCGGACAGGCCGTCGGCATGACGACCTGGGGCGTCGCGCTCGGCCACGGCGACGTGGCCGAGGCCCGCCAGATCATCCACCGCATCAACGTCGAGGGCCGCCCCGCCTTCTCGTCGTGGGCGGACTTCGGCCTCAGCTACGTCGCGGGCCGCGTGATGCACTGGAGCGACGGCAACGTCGACGAGAAGTCGTTCGAGAAGTTCGGCGACGGATGCGTCGACTTCCAGGCCGCGGCCACCGCGAAGCGCAACGGCCCGTGGGCGACGCTGTCATGGAGCCTGTGAAGGTAGATCTCGAGCCGCTGCGGCATGCAGCGGGCTTCGGCGACATCCTCGCGTACGAGCGGATCTGCCGGACTCCGCCGCACCGGCGCTTCCTCGTCATCCTCATCGCCGTCCTGCTGTTCGCCGCCGCCATGCTGGCGGGTCTGTGGTTCCTCGGGCGCAGCGACATCCTGGCCGTGGCGCCGATCCTCGGGGTGTTCGTGGTCGGTTACACGGTGCTCGCCGCCGTGAGCTTCATCTGGTACGCGGTGGGTCTCGCGCGCCGGGTGAAGGTGGCCGCGTTCGCCTGGCGGAACGGCTGGGCCTACGCCGACCTTCTCGAGAACACACGGCGGCCCGGTGCGCCGTTCGCCCGCGTGGCCCGTGGGCAGGAGCGCGCAGTCGTCGCCTGCGACGACGAGCGGATGCCGTTCGAGCTGGGCGTTCATCGCTCGGTCGCGCGCGGACAGGAGGGCGCCACGATCCAGCGTCCGTTCGCGTTCATCGAGCTGCCGCTGCCCTCGTCCGTGCCGCACATCGTGCTGGCGAATCGTCGTCGCAGCATCATCCCGACGCTCGGCCTCGGACGCGGCGCGGCCCGCATGGAACTCGAAGGCGAGTTCGCGACCGTGTTCCGGCTGATCGTGCCAGAGGGCTACCAGCAGGATGCGCTGTACATCTTCACGCCCGACCTCATGGCGCGCGTGCTCGATCTCGGATCGGGTGCCGAGATCGAGCTCGTCTCCGACCGCCTGTACGTATATCTCCCCGGAGGAACGCGCTTCGACCGGCCGGCGACGATGGCGGCAGCGGTCGTGCTCGCCGAGGAGTTCCACCGCCGCTTCTCGGTGCGGACCGAGCTGTACCGCGACGACAGCGCAGGCGCTCTCGCTGCGCGTGCGGGCGTCGCAGTGGGCCTGCGCGGACAGCGCCTCGGCGGCAGCGGCGTCTCGATCATGGCTATCGCCGCGACAGCAGGAGTGCTGCTGCTCTCGGCCGGCGTCACCGCGCTCTCGCTGTTCGGCGGCGAGATCCTCAGCGGTTTCGGCGGCTCATAGACTCACGGGTGCGGACCTTCCTGGAGGGGCGTCAGGTCCGTGCCCGTGTTCCTCGAAGACCCGATCGCGAGCGGTTACCAGGAGAGTTCTTCGCGGCCCTCGGATGCCGAGCGCCCGGCCGCGCCCGCAGCGCCGATGTCGGGCTCGGTCTCGTCATCGGGTTCGAGCTCGATCGCCATCAGATCCTGCCCGCGACGACGGTTGCGCTTGTCGCCGCGTCCGCCGGCTCCGCCTCCGGCCATACCGCCGCCCGCCATGGCTCCGCCACGACCGCCGTTCGCCGCCCCGGGCTGGGCGACGACACCGGAAGCTCCGGCGCCCGATGCCGATCCGACTCCGCCAGCACCGCCGACCATGCCTCCGCCACCGGCGAGCAGGCCGCCCGCGCCGCCGAGGCGGTTGGCCAGCCCCGCGGCGCCAGACGCTCCGCCGAGCACGCCGCTCAGGCCGCCGCCGACCGATCCTGTGGTTCCGCCACCGGTGCCGCCACCGGGAACGCCGACCGTACCGCCAGTGCCGCCGCCGGGAACCACGCCATCGGTGCCGCCGTCGACGCGCGGGTCGTCGGTGCTGTCGGTGTCGGGGAACCAGGGGTCCTTCACGTAAGGCGGGTCGACATAGGGCGGGTCGACGTGAGGCGGATAGTGGACGAGCGGCGGACCGACGATCGTGCCACCGCCACCGCCACCGCCACCGGTGCCGCCCGTACCACCCGATCCTGAGCCGCCGCCTGTGACGCCGCCGCCGGAGCCGCCGCCGTTCACCCCGGGGTCGTCGACCCCCGGGTTGCCGCCCGTGCCGTCGTCCCCCGAGGGGTCGGGCGTGGGCTCGGGCTCGTCGTAGTCCGATACTGGGATCGTGTCCATGATGTCCTGCAGCGTCGCGTCGAGGGCGGCCGTCACCTTCGCGGCCGCCTCCTCCTGCGCTGCCGCCGCCTGATCGAGGTAGTACTGCTTCGCCTCGGCCGAGGTCATCGTCACACCGGGTGACACCTGCACCGGGCTGTTCGTCTGTGCGGCCATGTCGATCGTGTTCTGCTGCTGCGACGACAGCCCGGAGTCGGGAAGATCGCCCGTGCCGTCTGCCGCCGCCTGCAGCGCCTGATTCGCGGCCTCGATCGCCTTGCTCAACGCCGCCTGATGCGCCGCGAACTTGTCGATCTGCTTGTGCAGCTCGGTCAGCGCGGATGCCGCCTCATCGCCGTAGTCACCCTCGAAACCCTCGGTACGAGCCGCCTTCAGCGCGCTCGATGAGGCATCGTTCGCCGACACCGCGGCCACGGTGCGCTGAGTCGACTGCGCAAGCCGGATACCGATGATGCCGGGATTCGATTGGTTGGCACGCAACCGGTCGAGGCGTTCCTTGTTCTGTCCCATGACGTTCCCCCTCAGACCGCGGTCGCGCCGTCGGTTGTCACTTTGTCGGCGCTGTCGAGCATTGCGATGTAACGCTGCTGGGTCTCCTCGTCGAACTGCGTCGTCGAGTCGATCGCGAGGCGCAGGATCTCCCGTGCGCGATCCAACTGGGACTCCAATGCCTGCCTCCAGGCCAACGTCGCGTTATAGCGGGCCGTCAACATCGAGGCCAGTTCCACCGACTTGCCGTCCGCGGTCCAGACCGACGTGGTCTGCCCCTCGGCGACAGCTTGCAACGTGGTCTTGGACGCAGCCAACGACTTGTACGCGTCCACCACCAGCTTCACCTGACGCTCGGCCATGTCCCGATCCATCCGGAACATCCGCTTCGCCACCGACCCATCCGGCACCGGCATGATGATCATCGCGCTCCCCCTCCGACAAACCTACGCACGGCGATCCTACCCATCGCAGCAACCAGTCCACATGGGGAGGACTCCCCATGTGGACCGCACGTACACCGAGCAACCGCTCGCCGTCGGGCAGCATCAGTTGCCCGTTTCCTCACATGCTGCGTCCCTCACACGGGCCGACGAATGAACCGCTTCAAGTCAGCCCCACGCACATCGGCGCAGCTCACACCCCGTGAACGCCGGCTTTCTGGGGGTCATTCAGTTCACGCCCTCGCCATTCGGATCACAGGTCAGCGTCGCGTCGTAGGAAGCCTGTATGACCGCTTCACGCTCGGATCCTGTCACCGTCTCGCCAGCGGCGATGACCTGAAGTGTCTCGTCTGAAAGGTCCGAGTCGTAGAGGAACCGGCCGACGCAGGGATAGAAGTCCGGCATGTCGTCATAGTCGGTGACGCCGCCGGCGCGCACTCCGGCGGCGAATCCGTCCGCGATCTCCTCGGGTGAGGGCCGCTCCTCGCTCGTTCCCGTCGTAGGCGATTCGGTGGTCGGTGGAGGTCGTGGATGGCGTGTCTGTGGGGATGATCGGATCGACCGGACCGGCGAGGTTCGCGAGCAGCGACACCACGAGCACGACCGTGCCGATGGCTCCGCCGACGACCGCGACGATCATCCCGACGACCGACGGCCACTTCACCGCGCCCTTGCGGAACAACCCGACCAACGACACCACGAACCCGGCCAGCAGCACGACCACCCCGACGCCGAACACCGCAGGAACGCACGCCAGCACCGTACCCAGCACCGCCAGGCCCAGACCCACGAACCCCAGAACCGGCGACACAGAACCGCTCGCAGCAGGCGCAGACGTCACCGGAGCCGCCGCCGCATGCGCAGCGCCACCCGCCGACGCAGGGGCACCGCCCTGAGCGGGAGCGAAGTCATCCGTCCACCGCTCCCCATCCCACCACCGCTGCCGACCCGAACCATCGTCATACCACCCAGCCTGCATAACCACACCCTCCTCATCGACACAGCTCACACCGCGCGAACACCAGCCTACGG
>JAEKKN010000004.1 GCA_019510305.1 Microbacterium sp. | reverse complement strand
ACCTCATGCCGTCCACGGCCCGTCAGCTGGCGCTGTACGCGGCGCTGATCGACGCGGGAGTCACGACCTTCGTGCCTCGCTTCGCGCACATGCCGCTCGTCCTGGGCGAGACCGGCAACAAGAAACTGTCCAAGCGCGATCCGCAGGCCGACCTCTTCCTGCACCGCGAGCGCGGCTTCATCCACGAGGGTCTGCTGAACTACCTCGCTCTTCTGGGCTGGTCGATCGGCCACGACCGCGACGTGTTCTCCCTCGACGAGTTCACCGCGGCGTTCGACATCGTGAACGTGAACCCGAACCCCGCCCGCTTCGACCAGAAGAAGGCCGAGTCGATCAACGGCGACCACATCCGGATGCTCGATGAGAAGGACTTCGCCGAGCGGATCGTGCCGTACCTTGCCGCCGCTGGCCTGTTCGACGAGCCGACTCGCGAGCAACTGGTGCTGGCGTTCCGCGCGGCCCCGCTGATCCAGGAGCGCGTGCAGCTGCTGGGCGAGGCGCCCGGCATGCTCGGCTTCCTCTTCACCGACGACATCTCCTACGAGGCTGATGCGCTCAAGGGGCTGCCGGCGAACGCCGCCGAGGTGCTCGACGCGTGCGTGGCCGCTCTCGAGCCGGTGACCGACTTCACGCCGCAGCCGATCCAGGATGCTCTCGCAAAGGCGCTCGTCGAGGACCTCGAGCTCAAGCCGCGCGTGGCCTATGGACCTCCGCGCGTCGCCATCACCGGTCGGCGCGTGTCGCCGCCGCTGTTCGAATCGATGGAACTGCTCGGCAAGGACGAATCGCTGCGTCGCCTGCGCGCGCTGTCCGCTCAGCTCGCGGGCTGAGGCGAGGACACGACGAGAGGGAGGGGCGCCGACGGCCGGCGCCTCTCCCTCTCGCGTGTGCGGCCCCGGCCGGCGTCTGGCACATGTTCGCAACCGGTTCAAGGCCATGGCGGGATCGCGAGGCGCCCCCTAAGTTCGGACAGGAAGAGCCGGAGGAGGCAGCAATGGACGAGAAGATGGTGCGATCAGTGCCCGCGCTCGAGCTCACACGGTACCTGGGCCTGTGGTACGAGCAGGGGCGTCTGCCGTTGCGGTTCGAGGATGACGAGGCGCAAGATGTCACGGCGGAGTATTCGCTCGCCGATGATGGCACGGTGACAGTCGACAACCGATGCCTCGACAAGAACGGCAAGCCCCAGCGAGCCCTCGGACAGGCGATACCGGATCCTGATCATGCAGGACGGCTCCGTGTGTCGTTCCTGCCTGAGAAGCTCCGCTGGCTGCCGTTCACGCGCGCCGACTACTGGGTGCTGCGCGTGGACGAGGACTACGAGCACGCGCTCGTGGGCACGCCGGATCACCGGTACCTGTGGCTGTTGTCGAGGCAGACGCAGGTTGACGACGCGGTGGCGGAGGGTTTCCTGCAGACCGCACGTGACCAGGGATTCGACCTGACCGGATGGATCACCACGCCGCAGTCGGGCGCGGTCGTCGCGTTCTGAGCCGGTCTTCTTCTCGATCCCGCGCCACGCGCGGGCGGCGTGTGCTGATTTGGCACCGGGGTGCCGGTCGGGTAAGGTTGAATCTCGGTGCGAGGCTCCGGTTTCGCCCTTGGGGTATGGTGTAATTGGCAACACGGCGGTTTCTGGTTCCGTTGTTCTTGGTTCGAGTCCAGGTACCCCAGCACGATGAAAACCCCCGGTCATCCGGGGGTTTTGTCGTATCGGGAAGTGCCCGTCCCGCGGCTGGTGCGACAGCGTCGGAGGGGAGTGCGAATGAGGTACGCGACGTTCCTGTTGCATGCGATCCGGTGCAGGATCGAACCGAGCGCGAACGAGGCGCCGGAGTGAGCGGAGACCGTGCCGTTCCCAATCTCCCCTCACGAGATCTCCTCGCGACGAGCGCCTTCTACGCGCGATTCGGTTTCATCGAGAGCTTCCGCGATGAAGGCTGGATGATCTTGAGGCGCGGATCCGTCGAGCTCGAGTTCTTCCCGGTCTCAGGTCTCGACCCGTGGACGAGCTCGTTCCGCTGCAGCATCCGGGTCGCCGACCTCGATGAGCTGTGGCGCGACACGATCGCTGCCGGCATCCCCATCGGAAAGACGGGATTCCCGCGGCTGCACGAGCCGCGTGTGGAGCGTTCGGGACTGCGCATCGCCTACCTCGTCGACCCCGACGGCAATCAGCTCGCTCTCATCGCCGAACCCCATACTCGGGCGCCGCTCGCCCGGTGATCGTGAGGGCGCTGAGACGAGGTGAGACCTCATCTCCGGCTCCGTTCAGCTGCCGCCCGGCCACTCGGCGATGCGCGCTCGAACGGTCGCGACGGCGTCATCGATCGTGCTGCCGCGTCCGACCGCGAGGCCGATGAGGAACGTGGTCACCGGCCCAGCCGGGCGTACCACCTCGTGTGCGGTCTCGCGCGTGACGTCGAGGAGAAGTCCGGTCGGGACCTGGTCGGGATCCAGGCCGAGATCGGTGGCCGTCGCGCGCACCCACGTCTCGAGGTCGGAGGGGGAGTCGGTCATGATGTGGTCCTTCCCACTGTTCGCCGGGTGCGTTCTTCGATACTCGTCGATCGCCTCCCAGGTGTCGAGATCCGTCGCCGCTCCGCCGACAGGGACTGCTCGGAGCACGAGGCCCGAAAGCAGATCGCGCATCGACGCTCCGTCGGCCTCTGCCAGCGCGTGCACGGCGCGACGCAGCGAGGCGAGGTGATAGCGCCCCGCGAGCCACTGCTCGCGCCCTGCTGCATCGCTTCCGACGACGCCGTCGACATCGGCGGGAAATGCGGCCGCGTCGAGCAGCTGCACGAGACGGACCGCCTCGGGGAGGTCGGCGGCCAGCACGAGCACCTCTGCGTCGCTTTCGTGAGAATCGACGGTGTCGACATGGCCGAGAGCGTCGAGTCCCGCGGCCAGCGCCGCGGCCGGTCCGCCGAAGCGCGGCTCCTCCCGCGCCCAGACGACGCGATCGTCGTCGATCTCGAAGGGGCCGCCGACAACCACGATCCGCTGTCGAGTCGCAGCCGCCTCGATGGCGTGCTCGATCAGCGGGCGCCCGGCCACCGGCACCATCGGCTTGTCCGCGCCGCCGAGTCGACGAGCACGCCCTCCGGCGAGGATGATCGCAGGACCCGCGATGCCGTGGTCGGCGGTCACAGGAGCATCACCGACACGAGATCGCCTTCGAGCACGGCATCGACATCGGCGGGGATGATCGCGAGGGCGTCGGCGACCGCCAGGGAGGAGATCGGATGGAAGCCGTTGCCCTGGGTCGCAGGCTCGACCCGGTCTCCGTCGAAGACGACGGGGAGAAGCTGCGTCTTGCCTGCGCGCACCCGCCACGACCCGCTCGCGGGCATCATCGACCGTCGTCGCTCGACGTCGCGGTGACCCGCCAGTGCACGCAGCGCCGGGCGCACGAACACCTCGAACGACACGGCCATTCCGAGCGGAGAGCCCGGCAGACAGAAGACCAGCGCGCCGTGGTGCAGTCCGAATCCCTGCGGCTTTCCCGGCTGCATCGACACGCTGTCGAAGCGGATGCCGTACTCGGGTCCCATCACGGCCTTGACGACGTCGAACGCACCGACGCTGGCACCGCCGGTCAGGATGACGACATCGGCGACGTCGAGCACGCCCTGCACGGTGCGGCGGAGAAGCGCGGGATCATCCGGAACCGAGCGCACAGCGGTGACGTTACCGCCCGCGTCGGCCACCGCCGCTGCGAGAAGCACCGAGTTCGACTCGGGGATCTGCCCGCGGTCGGGCGTCGATGCCGGCGGTACGAGCTCGGTTCCTGTGGAGATCACGGCGACTCGAGGGGCAGACCCCACGAGCACCCGGTCGTATCCGCACGAGGCGATCGCGGCGAGCTGCCATGCTTTCAACTCCGCGCCGGCATCGACGACGACCTCTCCCGCCCCGCGATCCTCGCCTGCGCGCCGGATGTGAGCCCCATGCGCCGCCGCCGTCAGCACGGTCACGCTCTCCGGCGCGTCGTGCCGCACCGCCGTCCCCAGATCCGTGTGCTCGAGCGGCACGATGGCGTCGGCGTCGCTCGGCACGGGGGCGCCAGTCATGATGCGCGCCGCCTCTCCCGGGCCCAGAGCGGGGTCGTCGGGGGCGCCTGCCGGCACATCGGCGATCACCCTGAGTATGGCCCCGGAGACGGCATCCGCCTGTCGCACCGCGTAGCCGTCCATCGCCGAGGCGTCGAAGAGGGGGAGCGGCCACCGGCTGCGCACTTCCGCCGCGAGTGCACGCCCGCGTGCCGCCGAGAGCGGGAGCAGCTCGGCGGGGAGCGGGGTCACCGCGTCGAGGATCCGCTGACGGTGCTCGTCGATCGTGATCATGCGCGGGGAGGCCGAGTGACCGGCGTCGGAGACGACATGGGTCAACGGTATCCGTTCGGGCGCACAGTGCGCCTCGTGCCCCTGAAGTATGAAGCGACGGCGCGCGGAGTCGTGTCGAATGCCGTGAGCGCGAGTAGGGTCAGCATCGTGGGCAGGATCACGACGCGACGACCCGTACTCCGCATCACCGCGGGAGAAGGCGCTGATCGACGCGCCGACACGCTCGCGGTGGAGGAACCTCTCGAGATCCGCATCGCGGGTACCGCATTGGCGGTGACGATGCGGACGCCGGGGCACGACGTGGAGCTCGCCGCCGGCTTCCTCGTCTCCGAGGGCATCATCGGCCAGACAGACGAGTTCCGGTCGGCGATCCATTGCGGCGGACCGGGCACGGGAGGCGACGAGAACACCTACAACGTGCTGGATGTGGCGTTGGGTGCCGGGGTGCACCTGCCGACGGCCGACGACGCCAGACGCTTCTACACGACCAGTTCGTGCGGCGTGTGCGGGAAGGCGAGCATCGACGCCGTCTCGACCGTCTCGCGCTACGACGTCGGCGGGGACCGACTCGAGATCGACGATCAGTGGATCACCGGCCTGCCCGATCGGCTGCGGGCCGGTCAGGACGCGTTTCAGAAGACTGGCGGACTGCACGCGGCGGCGCTCTTCGACGGTGCCACGGGAGAGATGCTCGTGCTGCGAGAGGATGTGGGGCGGCACAACGCCGTCGACAAGGTCGTCGGCTGGGCGCTGCTGAACGAGCGACTGCCTCTGCGCGCCATGGTGCTGCAGGTGTCGGGGCGGGCGAGCTTCGAACTCGTGCAGAAGGCGGTGATGGCCGGCATTCCGGTGCTGTCAGCGGTCTCAGCGCCGTCGTCATTGGCGGTCGAGCTCGCGGAGAGCTCCGGGCTGACCCTGGCGGGCTTCGTCCGCGGGCGGAGCATGAACGTCTACGCGCACGCGCAGCGGATCAGGATCACGCGCGCCACGGCACGCGACACGGTGAACGAAGGGGCGATGATCGGTGAGCACTGAGGATCGAGGACCTCGGGGGATGGCATTCGGATTGCTTCCTGCCGAGCCGCGGCAGGGCGGGTACGGACCGCGCACGGATCGACCGTGGTCGCGCAAGCCGTATCGCCACCCCGCAGCCGGCTGGGGTGCGGCTGCGTCGGTTGGCCGCGTGGTGCTGCGTGAACGCGAGCCCATCGCAGGTCCGTTCGCGATGCTGAAGATGAACCACCCGATCGCAGGCTACGACTGCCCCGGGTGCGCCTGGCCCGACGATCTCGGCAACCTGAAGCTGGACATCTGCGAGAACGGCATCAAGCACGTCACCTGGGAGATGACGCGCAAGCGCGTCGAGCGGGCGTTCTTCTGGGAGCACACGGTGTCGGAGCTGGCCGACTGGACGGACTTCGAGCTGGAGGATCAGGGGCGTCTGACCGAGCCGATGGCCTACGACCCGGAGACGGATCGCTACCTTCCGATCTCCTGGGACGAGGCTTTCGCCGTAATCGGCGACGAGCTTCGGGGACTGGACAGCCCCGACGAGGCCGCGTTCTACACGTCAGGCCGACTCAGCAACGAGGCGACCTTCCTGTATCAGCTGATGGTGCGCGAGTACGGGACGAACAACCTGCCGGATTGCTCCAACATGTGCCACGAGGCGTCGGGGCGGGCGCTGAACGCCTCCATCGCGACCGGCAAGGGTACGGTCGATCTGCACGACTGGGAGCAGTGCGACGCTCTCTTCGTTCTCGGCGTCAACGCGGCCTCGAATGCCCCACGCATGCTCACGGCATTGTCGGACGCGGTTCGCAGGGGCGCGCAGGTCGTCCACGTGAACCCCCTGATCGAGGCCGGGGCCACCCGGACCATCGTCCCGCACGAGTTCGTCGACATGGCCCTGTTCAAGAGCACCGACACCGGCACGATGAACCTGCAGGTGCGTCCCGGCGGCGACCTGGCGCTCATCCGCGGCATGGCCAAGGTCCTGTTCGAGAGGTCGCAGAGCGACCCTGGCGCTCTGGACAGTGCGTTCCTCGCGCAGTATACGCAAGGCTTCGATGAGTACCGGATGCTGGTCGACGCCACCGAATGGCCTGACCTCATCCGTCAGTCGGGTCTGTCGGAGGCCCAGATCAGATCGGCGGCCGAGGTCTACCTCGCCTCTGAGCGCACGGTGATCAGCTGGTGCTTGGGCGTGAGCCAGCACGAGCACGGGGTCGACACCGTCCGCGAGATCGTGAATCTTCTGCTGCTCCGCGGGAACATCGGCCGGCCGGGCGCGGGACCCTCGCCGATCCGCGGCCACAGCAACGTGCAGGGCAACCGCACGTGCGGCATCGACCATCGGCCGCCGGCCTGGACCGACCGTCTCGCCGAGGTGTGCGAGATCGACCCGCCACGGCATCCGGGACTCGACACCGTCAAGACGATCCGCGGCATGAACGACGGTTCCGTGAAGGTGTTCGTCGGAATGGGCGGGAATTTCGTGCTGGCGGCGCCGGACACCGCCTTCACCGCGGAGGGCCTGCGCCGTTGCCGGCTCACGGTGCAGGTGAGCACCAAGCTGAACCGCAGCCATCTGGTTCACGGTGAGAAGGCGCTGATCCTGCCCTGCCTCGGGCGCACCGAGCGCGATGAGCAGTCCGGCGGCCTGCAAGGGGTGACGGTCGAGGACGCCATGAGCATGGTGCATCTGTCGATGGGACGCAAGCAGCCGGCATCCGCCTATCTCCTGTCGGAGCCCGCGATCATCGCCGGGATGGCGAAAGCGACCCTGCCGGACACGCGCACGCCCTGGGACGAGTATGTCGCCGACTACGATCGCATCCGCGACGTGATGGCCCAGGTGCTCCCCGGGTTCGAGGGCTTCAACCGTCTCGTCCGCGATCGGCACGGGTTCCGGATCCCGCAGGGGGCGAGGGAGAGGGAATTCGGGACCGACTCGGGCCGGGCCGAGTTCTCCCACGCACCGCTGCCCGATGTGATCCCTGCCGCGGCCGACACCCTCGTGCTGCAGACCATGCGCTCGCACGATCAGTGGAACACGACGATCTACTCGAACGACGATCGCTATCGCGGGGTCAAGAACATCCGCGAGCTCATCTTCATGCACACCGACGACATGAGCGAGCGCGGAATCGCGGAGGGCGATCCGGTCGACATCGTCTCGACGTCGAAAGACGGTTCCACGCGTGCGGTACGCGGGTTCCGGGCGGTCGCGTACGACCTGCCTCGAGGCAGCGCCGCCGGCTACATGCCGGAGATGAACGTGCTCATCGGTCACCGCGATTTCAGCGCTCAGAGCGATCAGCCGCTCATGAAGAGCCTTCAGGTGACCGTGTCGCCTTCGCGCTGACGACGTCGCAGTCCGTCAGCCCGTGGTCGTGCGGGTGCTGGTTCCGCATTCGCCGATGAAGCCGAGGTAGCACACCGCTTCGTGGGTCTCTGCGGGCGTGTAGTCGTTGTTCGACACCTCGCGGGTGGCGCGCTCGGCCGTCTGATGCAGTCCTCCGTACCCGCCGAGCGTCTCCACGTAGTAACCCTCGCCGTCCTGCGCCTTCATCTGCTCGATCATGTCGGCGTAGTCCGTGCAGACGGCGGACCCGCTGTCGGTCAGGCTGACACCGCTGCACGCGGCGTTGTACGAGGCCACGTACAGGTTGGTGCAGTCCGTCCAGTCCTGGTTCACCCAGCACGGGTTGATCTCGTCCATCGTGACGTCGTACAGCCCGGTGTCGTACTCCTCGGTGTGGAACGTCTCCGGATGCTCGGGCACGTCGATCGCCGTCCAGTGGCGGGCGGTGGCGAATGCGAAGACCACCGTGCCGATGACGGCGAGGATCAGCACGAGCAGAATCGACAGGATCACCCATAGGGCGGTGTGCTTCTTCTTCGGGGGAGCGGATGCCATCGACGAGGCGAAATCGGGATAGGGCGTGGTCGCGGTCGGGAATCCCGTGGGCTGAGCGGCATAGGGGTCGGAGATCGGCACGGTGGGCTGATCGACGGAGGCGCCAGGGTAGGGCGCGGGTGCGATGACGTACTCGGCGGGCGGGGCGGATGCCGGTTGCGTCGACAGCCAGTACGAATACCAGGACTGGGCGGTAGCCGCCTCCGCGTAGACGGCGTGCGCTTCAGCGTCGGTCAGATGGATGCCCATCGCGGCCCGCTGATCTGCGTTCAGCAGCGAACCCTGGAACTCCTCGAAAGACATGGCCATAGACAGGATGATTCCAGACCCGCGGGCTTGGGGAAAGCGAGCATGTCGGCGGCATCCGCAAGAATGCACTGGTGGTCGGTATGAGAAGCTTCTGGAACGCCCTGCCTGCAGAGGGGCGGTGGCTGCTGTCGACGGTGGCGGTGCAGACGCTCGGACGAGGCATGACTCTGCCCTTCACGATCATCTACCTGCACGAAGTGCGCGGGTTCGATCTGGGCTTCTCCGGTGCGCTCATGAGCCTCATCGCGATCACCGGGTTGATCGTCACAGGGCCGGGAGGCACCCTGATCGACCGCATCGGCGCCAGACGCGTGCTGATCGCGGGATTGATCGCGATGATCGCGGGTTGCGTCCTGCTCGCTTTCGCCACGCATCCGGTCGTCGCGACGGTCGCCGTCATGCTGATCGGCGTGAACTTCGGTGTCTCGTGGCCCGGCTTCAACGCCCTCATCGCGACCGTGGTCGACGGCGAGGTTCGCCAGCAGTACTTCGGCGTCAACTTCGCCCTGGTGAACCTCGGCATCGGCATCGGAGGAGTGATCGGCGGCTTCTTCGTGAACGTCGACGATCCAGGCACCTTCACGACCATCTTCCTGATCGACGCCGTCACGTGCCTGGTGCCGCTCGGCCTGCTGCTCGGACCTCTCCGGCACGTCCGCACGCAGCCAGACGAAGCGGACACACCAGCCGAGCATGGCGGGTACCGCGAGATCCTCCGCCGTCCGGTCGTGCTCTGGATCACGGCTCTCACGTTCCTCTCGGTCTTCATGGGCTACGGCCAGATGGAGGCGGGTTTCCCGGCCTTCGCGCGACAGGTCGCCGAGGTGTCCACGCAGGTCGTCGGCATCTCGTTCGCCGTCAACACCGCGGTGATCGTCCTGCTGCAGTTCGCCGTCTTGAAGCTCATCACCGGGCGGCGGCGCACCCGTGTCATGCAGCTCATGGCTGTGATCTGGGCCGCGTCGTGGCTCCTGCTGGGCGGCGCGGGACTGCTTCCCGGCACGCTCGCCGCGGCTGTCGGCGTCATCGCGTACATGGGCGTGTTCGCGTTCGGTGAGACGATGCTGCAGCCGACGGTTCCGGCGATCTACAACGACCTCGCCACCGATGCCACGCGAGGGCGCTACAACGCGATCAACTCCGCCGCGTTCCAGGGAGGAGCGATCACGGGACCGCTCGTGGCGGGCGTGATGCTGGGCGAGGGGCTCGGCGGGTGGTTCATCGCGGCGATGGTCGCCGGTGCGGTCCTCGTCTGCGTACTCGCTCTCGTGCTCGAGCGCGTCCTCGATCCCGCCGCGAACGGCGTCGCCGTTCAGGTCTGATTCGCGGGGCGACGGTGCCGGGCTTCGCGGCACGACGGCATGCATCTCCATCGTTCGGATGATGGATAGGGATGCGCCGCCGCATAGGCTTCGGGCATGCCGTTCGAATCGCTGTTCCTCCGTCTAGATCGCATCGCGGGCGGACGCCAGGCCGGGTATGCGATCGACGAGGAATCCCGACGGCATCCGAAGACCCGCCATTCCTTCCGGTGGATCCTCTGGCTGCTGGTGGCCGAGCTGGTGCTCGGAATCGGCGCCGTCGTGGTCGCACTGATTCTCGCCGCCGGAGGCGACACTGTGCCGTTCAGCGTCTGGATGCGTACGGTCGTCGTGCTCGGCATGACCGCCACGCTGTTCTACTTCGCCTGGCGCGCCTCGCTCGGGTGGCGCTGGGCCTACGTGCGGCTGCGCCTGTTCGCGCAGATCTTCCCGGTCATCACGCTCGTGCTCGCCGCGATCCCCGGACTGTACCCCGTGTGGATGGTCACCGAGCAGATCGTCTTCAGCCTCATCATGATCGGCATCGCCGACTTTCTCACCAGCGATCACATGCGAGCGGTGTTCGCCGCGCCCGCGGGCCCGCGGCCTTAGCAGGTGGTGCTCGCACGCGCCACTCCCTCCACATCCGAAGACCGACGAGGAAGAGTCGTCGATGATGTGAGGAGGGGGGCGATGATGAGCCTGGTGCGGGTGATCCCCGGAGAGGACCTCGGCTTCCGCCGTGTGCGCTCCGGATCCGGCTTCCGTTACGTCGACGAAGACGGGCAGGCCGTCTCGGCGGCTGACCGCGAGCGGATCCAGGACCTGGTGATCCCGCCTCGGTGGACGGACGTGTGGATAGCCGCGGATCCGCTGGCTCACATCCAGGCGGTGGGCACGGACGATGCGGGCCGTCGGCAATACCTCTACCACCCGCTCTGGCGGGTGCGCAGAGACCGCCGGAAGTTCTCGCGAGCCCTGCGCCTGGCCGAGGCGTTGCCGACGGCGAGGCGGCGAGCGACCAGGAGCCTGCGGGCAGACGGACTCACCAGGGAGCGCGCTCTGGCACTCGCGTTCAGGCTGCTCGACGATGCCGCGTTGCGGGTCGGATCCGAGCGATACCTCGTCCGCCATGGAAGCCGGGGATTGACCACCCTGCAGCGGCGAGACGTCCGCGTCGATGGGCCGTCGGTCTCGTTGTGCTTCCCCGCGAAAAGCGGACGGACGGCGTCGGTCGAGGTGACCGACGCCGTCCTCGCCGACGCGATCGCCGACTTCGCAGCGGGATCGCCGAGGGCGCCGTTGCTCGCCTACCGAAAGGGCCGTCGGCGAGTGCGGATCACCCCGGCAGAGGTGAATTCGTATCTGCGCGAGCTCACGGGGGCGTCGTATTCGGCGAAGGATTTCCGCACGCTGCACGGCACCATCCTCGCCGCCGATGCGCTCGCCCGCATCGGACCTATGCAGGCGCGGCAGGATCGCCGGCGGGCCGAGCGGCTGGCGGTGCAGGCGACGGCATCGGGTCTCGGCAACACGACGGCGGTCGCGCGGGGGAGCTACATCGATCCGCGTGTGTTCCGCGAGTACGCGCGCGGTCGGACGCTCGATCTCTCGGTGTCGCCGGAGACGGCGATCCGCAGACTTCTGGGATGACAGGAGCCGGCCGTCGCACAGGGCGACGACCGGCTCGAAGGCTGGAGGATGCGCCTCAGCCCTCGTGCGGGTAGGTGTAGAAGCCTTCGCCGGTGGCGACGCCCAGCTTGCCCTTGTCGATGTACTGCTCCTTGAGCAGATCGGCGAACTTCTGCTGCTTCTCGTCGCCCATGCGCGAGATGTTGTACGCGGTCGTGAGGCCGACGATGTCGTAGATCTCGAACGGGCCCTTCGGCGCCCCGGTGCCGATGCGCCAGGTCGCGTCGATGGCCGCAGGCTCCGCGATGCCGTCGACGAGCAGCTCGGCGCCGGCCTGGAGGAACGGCACGAGAAGCGAGTTCAACAGGTAGCCGGCCTTCTCCTTCTTGATCTCGATCGGAACCATGCCGATCTGCGCGGCGAACTCGACGACCTCGGAGTAGACGGCGGGGTCTGTGGCGGGTGTGCCCATGACCTCGGCCGTGTTGTGCGACCAGATCTCGTTGGCGAAGTGAAGGGCGAGGAATCGGTCGGGGCGACCCGTCGCGTCGACGATGTCGCTCGGCAGGAGCGTCGACGAGTTGGTGGCGAAGATCGTCTTCGCCGGTGCGACCTCGGCGAGGGTGCGATAGATCCCCTGCTTGAGCGCGAGGTTCTCCGGGACGGCCTCGATGATCAGGTTCGCGTCAGAGGCGGCGTCGGCGAGGTCATGCGTGAGCCGGATGCGGCTGATCGCCGATTCCGCTCCACCGTCGGCAGCGCCTGCGACGCCGTCGGCGGTGTATCGCGCGGCGAGTCCCCGGAACCGTTCGGACGCGCGCTCGAGCGCCGCCTGGTCGATGTCGTATGCGACGACGTCGAAGCCGTGGAAGGCGGTCTGGAACGCGATCTGCGATCCGAGGACGCCGGTGCCGAGAACGGTGATGTTCTTCATTTCTCTTCCTTCTGTGTTGACCTTGTGGGTCGGGTTCCTTCTTCGCCAGCACGGTCGAAGCGGTCGAGATCGTGCGCGAACCGAGCGACCTCGGCATCCGACCATGCGGTGAGGTGCGTCTCGATGACGTCCTGCAGTGCATCGAGCGTGCCGCGGTAGGCGGCGGCCCCCGCGGGCGTCAGCTCAAGCGGGCGCCCGCGTCCGGTTCCGGCATCCGTTTCGCAGACGATGCCGAGAGCGGTGAGGCCCGCGAGCTGACGCGACACCGTGGAGCGGTTGAGGCGGAACATCCTCGCGATGTCGGTGGAGCGGATGCCGGGCTGCTCGGCGATCGCCATCACGATCGACTGGTCGGTCACCGAGAGCGGCGCGTCGCCGAAGCGGGCGTCGACGAGGCCGCGTCGTGAGATGGCGACCAGCGAGCGGAGTACGGTTTCGCTGTCCGTGCGTCGTGTGCCCATTCTTACCTCCTGTTGCTTTATGCAACACTACGCCCGACTGTTGCATTCCGCAACAGACGGGCGTGCGAGGTGAGCGTCACGGTCGTGCGAGGGGAGTGAGGGGCGCGGATGACAGGATGGAGGCATGGACACAGCCAACCTCACCCGTGAGGAGACCGCGGCGCGATCCGCTACGGTCTCCGTGCGCAGCATCCGCGTCGAACTCGACCTGACCGGAGCTCCCGAACGTGCCCGCACGGGTTTCCCGACGACGACCACGCTCGAGTTCGATGCGATCGAGGCGGAGACGTGGCTCGACTTCATAGGCGAATCCGTCGAGAGCGTCACGGTCAACGGTGAAGAGGCTCCCGTCGTCTACGACGGCGCACGGATCATGCTGACAGGACTGAGGGGGTCGAACGTCGTCGTCGTGTCGGCGACCGGTGCATACAGCCGATCGGGCGAGGGCATGCATCGCTTCCACGATCCGGCCGATGACCAGACGTACCTCTACACGCAGTACGAGCCTGCCGACTCGCGACGAGTCATGGCCTGCTTCGAGCAGCCGGATATGAAGGCGGCGTACACCTTCGTCGTGGATGCGCCGGCCGGGTGGGAGGTGCTGTCCAACCAGACGCCCGTCAAGATCGATGCGGGTGTCGGTGTACAGCGGGTCGAGTTCGCACCGACGCTGCCGATCTCCAGCTACATCACGAGCGTCGCAGCCGGCCCCTACTCCCGTGTCGACGGTCTCTGGGAGCGCGAAGAGCAGCGCGTGGAACTGAAGGTCTTCGCAAGGCGCTCGCTGGCGCAGCACCTCGAAGCCGACGAGATCCTCGAGATCACACGGCAGGGGCTCGACTTCTTCACGGATGCCTTCGCCTACCCGTACCCCTGGGGAAAGTACGACCAGATCTTCGTCCCCGAGTACAACCTCGGCGCCATGGAGAACCCAGGGCTGGTCACCTTCACCGAGGCCTATTTGTCACGGGGAGCAGCGACGGAGGCGCAACGCGCCGCCCGTGCGAACACGATCCTGCACGAGATGGCGCATATGTGGTTCGGCAACCTCGTGACGATGAAGTGGTGGGACGACCTGTGGTTGAAGGAATCGTTCGCGGACTACATGGGCGCACACGCCTCGGCGGACGCGACGCGATTCCGCGACGCCTGGGTGAAGTTCGCCGCGAGCCGCAAGGCGTGGGCCTACAAGCAGGATCAACTGCCGACCACGCATCCGATCGTCGCGGACATCACCGACCTGGAGGCGGCGAAGCTCAACTTCGACGGGATCACCTACGCCAAGGGCGCGGCCGTGCTCAAGCAGTTGGTCGCGTTCGTCGGCGACGAGGCGTTCTTCGAAGGGGCGCGCAGGTACTTCGCGGCGAACGCCTTCGGCAACACGACCCTCGAGGACTTCCTCGTGCAGCTCAGCGAGGTGTCGGGGCGGGACATGAGCGGCTGGTCGCAAGCCTGGCTCCAGACGTCGGGCGTGTCGACTCTGTGGCTCGAAGAGGGCCGCGTGATCGTACAGAGCGATCCCCGTCCACACCGTCTGCGCGTCGGTCTCTACGGATGGACCGAGGGGCGGCTCGTGCGCCAGTCGCAGGTCGCGGTGGACATCACCGACGAACGCACCGAGGCGGAGCTGCCTGACGCGGCCCTCGTGCTGCTCAACGATGACGACCTGACCTATGCCAAGGTCCGGCTGGACGCGCGATCCCTCGAGACCGCGGCGTCGTCGCTGTCGTCGATCGACGACCCGCTCGCACGAGCGCTCGTCTGGTCGTCGCTGTGGAACTCGACCCGCGACGGCGAACTCGACGCCGTGCGCTTCCTCGAGATCGCTCAGGCGCATGCTCCTGCGGAATCGAACATCGGCCTGCTCGTCGACGTCCTCGGCAACGCGGCGTTCGCCCTGCGGCACTTCGTGGTGTCCGAAGCTCAGAGCACAGCCCAGCGCGCGTGGCTCGACTGCGCATGGAACGCCCTGCAATCGGCTGACGCCGGAAGCGACGCGCAGCTGTCGTGGGCGCGCGCGGTGGCGACGGCATCCGCCTTCGACGATGCACGCCACCTCGAGATCAGGGCCATGCTCGACGGTGAGGCGCCCGCGGGGCTGACCGTCGACCCCGACCTGCGGTGGCAGCTGCTCACTGCTCTCGTGACGACGGGGCACGCCTCGACGGACGACATCGCGGCCGAGGCCCAGCGCGACGACACCGGCAGTGGACGCACCGCCGCCAGGCGCGCCGCAGCATCACGCCCGCTCGCGACGGTGCGCGCCGAGGCGTGGGATGCCGCCTGGAACGATCTCACGCTCAGCAACGACCATCTGGACGCCTCCATCGCCGGGTTCCGTGCGGGCGGGCGTCGCGACCTGATCGCGGGCTTCGACGCGGAGTACTTCGAGCGGATCGCCGATGCCTGGCGCACGCGCAGTATCGAGCTCGCTCAGCGTCTCGTCGTCGGGCTCTTTCCTGCAGCCGATTCGCTCGCGCCCGTCGACGCCTGGCTCGCGGCTCATGACGACGCCCCTGCGGCGCTGCGGCGCATCGTCATCGAGCAGCGCGATCAGCTCGCGAGGGATCTGCGGGTGCGAGGTGCTGCCAGGCATCCCGCCGCCGCTGGTCGTTGACGCTGCGTTCGTCTCGCTCCGCTCGCTCAACGACCCGCGGCTTGGACGCGCATCACCTCGATGCGGGGAGGGCGAGCTCGGCTGCGGTGCTCGTCCCGATCTCGCGGTACTCGGGCAGGTCGTCGCTCTGCGTCAGGAAGACGAGGGTGAGGTAAGCGGCCCAGGCGCGGGCACGCGTCCATGTCGTGCCGTCGTAGCGATCGTGCGTCGCGTCGCGGAACGCCGATCGACCCGCCCGGTCGAACAGCAGCCAATGCGCGGCGAGGTCGTAAGCGGGGTCGCCGGCTGTGACGTCGCCGAAGTCGATCAGGGCCGCGAGGTGCGTGTCGCGCACGAGGACGTTTCCGGGATGCACGTCGCCGTGGATCCAGACCCGCTCGGTCGAGAGGGGTGCGGCCAGGCCTGCTGCCCATGCATCGTGCAGGGCCGGCTGGTCGCGGAACTGCGCGAGCCGCTCCCGCATCACTCCGTCGCGCGTCACCAAGGGGTTGCCGCGGAAGGGATTCGGCGGGGCGTCATCCGGCGCCGGACGGTGGATGGCGCCGAGCGCGCGGGCGAGATCTGCAGCCCAGACGCCGTTGTCTTCTCTCGACATGCCGAGCGAGCGTTCGCCTGAGAACCACGGGGTCACAGACCACGGCCACGGGAAACTCGACGTCGGCTGGCCGTTCACGACGGGCACCGGGGAGAGCACGCCGAGCTCGGCCAGCCAAGGCCCTATGACCGGTAGTGCGCGCTGTTCGTGCCGGATCAGCGGTGCCGCCACGTCGCGGCGGGGGATCCGTACGGCCAGGTCATCGCCGAGCCTCCAGATCGCGTTGTCCCAGCCTTCGGCGACGAGACACAGGGGCAGTTCGACGAGATCCGGTGCGGCGGCGCGCAGAAGCGCGCGGACATCGGACTCGGAAGCCGAGTGTTCGGCGGCGGGGGAGTCCGCCATTCTCAGATGTCGAGCGATTCGCCCGGCTCAAGCACGAAGAACTCGCCGCCGTTCTGCTCCGTCGCCCACTGGAGACGCTGCCGATGCATGGTCTTCCCTGCGATCGACAATGTCATGTCGTGAGTCCCGAACGAACGACGTGGCTTGACGGCGAGCACGTAGTCCATGGCGTCGCCGATCTTGAGCCAGGGTGCGCCCAGCGGGGCGGCGAGCGTGCCGACCTCGACCTCGTCGGGCAGGGCGTAGGAGTCGCCCGGATAGTAGAACTCGTCGTTCACGAGCACGCCGACGTTCTCGATGACAGGGATCGACGAGTGGATCACCGCATGCAGGCCGCCGAAGAACCGCAGCGTGAACGCGCCGGCCTGCACAGTATCGCCGGGGGAGACGACGGTGATCTCGTACCCGTCGGCCGCGCCGGCCACCCCGGACGGCGCGTAGATCGGCGTGCCGGGTGCTGCTCGCAGGATGCGGTCGAGATGCTCAGGGGTCCAGTGGTCGGGATGCTCGTGCGTGATCACCACGGCGACGAGACCGCTGAGGTCGTCGATCGGCGATGTGAACGAACCCGGATCGATCAGCAGAGTGTCGCCTCCTTCGTCGATGCGGAGGGCGGCATGTTCGAACTTCGTGACGCGCATGCGATGAGTCAACTCCTGATTCGCCGCAGGAGCAAACCCCGTCTGCTGCGCCACGCCCGGGATCCTGCGTCCGCCCGCGCCGATTTGGCGAGGTATGAAATCGCATGTCATACTTTATGAGTTGTCGCGGAACGGAAACGCTCTGCAAGACTTGGCCCCATCGTATAGCGGCCTAGTACGCCGCCCTCTCACGGCGGTAACGCGGGTTCGAATCCCGCTGGGGTCACACAACACACGAAAGCCCTCGGTTCGCCGAGGGCTTTCGTCGTCTCCGACGCGGTCTCAGGGCTCCCACTCGACGGCGACGGGTTCGAAGCGGAACGGCCCCGGGCACTGCCCGAACACGCCCTCCGGTTCCATCTCGATCGGAATCTCGTACGTGCCGTCGACCAGGACCTCGCTCGACGTCGCGGCGACCACGCGAAGAGAGCGGATCTCTCCGGCGGCGATGCTGCCTGCCGGGAGGTAGGGCGCCTCCTGAGGCACCTTCCAGTCGCCCGATGCGGCGACTGCGGCGGCGGGAGTGCATTCCTCGCCGAAGCAGGAGGCCACGGTCGCTGCCGGAGGAAGAACGGGCGCGAACCTGATGACGGCGGGACCGTCGTAGCTGTATCCCACGGCAGGGCAGGCGTTCATCGCGCACCCCGAGGCGGGCAGCAGCGCGGCAAGCACCAGAACGGGAGTCGTCCACCGTGCCTGCCGCCGTCGGTTCATGCCGACACGCTATCGCGCCCCGCCACGGGAGCGCACGGCGCCCACCTCATCCGACGTGGAACGTTCTCATCCGACGTGGAACGTTCCGATCCGCGTCGTGCCGTCGCTCTCGAACACGGGGATGTCCCACCCGCTCGGATAGTCCCGTTCGCGCTCCTCCTGCCAGGCGAGCGCTTCCTCCGGATCCGACGGCTGAGATGCGTGCTCGGGGCTGAACGCGTTGAGCTCTCCGGATCGCGCGTAGCCGAGCACCGCTTCCCCCTCGGGTGAGACTCCGCTGACGAGAACCAGATCGGGCACGCCATCGGGCCCCCCGTCGAGACCGTAGGTCTGGCCGGCGGCGTTCCTCTTCAGATGCGTCGGCGTCATGTTGAGGTACTGGAACGACACGGTCGCGGTCAGGCCGTCCGCCGGTGTGACGAAGAACGTTCCGGTGGTGTCGTCCAGCGGAAAGTCGTACCAGGTCGTGTCGCCGGGCCCGCCGATGTCGCCGCTGTTGAACGTGGCGCGAGGGTTGTTGCCGTCGGCATCCGTTCCCCAGCTGATGGAGCCGGGCGTCAACGCGGTGACGGTGACGCGGACGTGCGTCACGCCGTCGGGCCGTGCTGCGAGCGGATACTCGGTCGGGGCCGCGACCGAGAGCGCGGAGGGTGCGCCGATGAGCGAGATCAGCGGCGCTCCGGGCGTCGTTCCCGGTGGTGCCTCGAGGGCGTCGGGGAGATCCGGCTGAGGCTGACTGCTCGGCTGGGCGATGGTAGGCGTGACGAAGCCGCCCGTCGCCGCGAAAGCTGCTGTCGAGGCGCCCGCACCCGTGAGGATGCCGATCAGCAGCAACCCGGCGACCAGCCCCGGGCGGGTTCGCCTCGGCGCCGACGCGGCCACGTCCTCGATCAGCAGCAGCCTGATCGCGGCCGATCGCTCGGCGTCGAACTGTGCGCTCATGTGATCTCTCCTTCCAGGATCGGCGCGGATTCCGCGGTCTTCACGGGTTCCGCCACGTCGGAGATACGTCGTCGGAGACGGGACAGGCGCATCTTCGCGGCGGACTCGCCGATGCCCAGAGCCAGTGCGGCTTCTCGGACGGTGAGCCCGTCGAGCACGGTCAACGCGAGCAGGACGCGGTCGTCGGGGCGTGCGGCGTCGAGCACCTCGCGCACAGCTCGGGTCAGCGGTGTCCCGTCGGCCACGAGGTCGGCCGGGTCGGGAGCGTGCTCCGCCGCCGGGACCCGGGAGAGCAGCGCTCGGTGCCGTCGCCTCGCCCGCGCGGCGTTGCGATGCACGTTGTGCGCGGTCACGAGCAACCAGGGCAGCAGCGAGGCGTCGACGAATCGCACCTGGCGACGCCTGCGCCACAGCTCGAGGAAGGTCATTGCGGACAGATCCTCGGCGTCCGTCGGCTCACTCCGAAGGGAGATCAGTGAGCGGAACACACGATCGCGGTGTCGATCCCAGATCAGGGCGAAGGCGCGGGCGTCGCCGTCCAGCACGCGCCGCCAGATCTCCTCGTCGCTCGACTGCTCCATATCAGGGAATGTCCGGACCGCCCGAGAAGGTCACATCTTCTTCGATCCGGTCAGCCACAGCGAGGCGAGGGTGCAGACGAGCGCGATGAGGGCGAGCGGGAAATCGAGCCCGTATGCCGTGATCGCGATCGTCGGGGCGATGAACAGGACGACGGCCGCTGACGTCGCGGTGGTCGACGAGAAGCGTTGGATGCCCGGCTTCGGCGCCGTCTCGAAGCGGACCAGCCACAGAGACAGCACCCAGACCGTCGCGAGCACGAGCAGGAGGAACAGCGGTCTCGTCCACCACCACGTGGCGCTCCCCGGGGCGGGCAAAGGCCATGGCAGCATCAACTCGATGCCGATGAGCACCATGATCACTGGCAGGTGCCACAGGTAGATCGTCATCAGCCGGGAGCCGATCACGAACACCGCGCCCTGCGCGCTCCGGGTGCGCATAAGTGCTGCGAGGGGACGGTGCAGCAGGGTGAGAGCGGATGCCTGCACCACCGCCAGCACGGCCATCGTCGC
>JAEKKN010000085.1 GCA_019510305.1 Microbacterium sp. | reverse complement strand
GCGTGTACGACAGGCCGTGACCGAACGGGTAGGCCAGGCCGGTTCCGGCGGCATCGTGAAAGCGGTACCCGACATACACGGATTCGTAGTACTCCGCCCGCGCGCCGCGGTCGTAGTCGGCGAAGGCGCTCGAGTCCTCAACGCTCCGCACCCAGCTCTCGGCGAGCTTGCCCGAGGGGTTCGATTCACCGAACAGGAGAGCGGCCGTCGCCTCGCCGCCGCGCATGCCGGGCAGGTTCATGTTCAGCACGGCGGAGAGCCGCTCGGCCATCGGCAGCTCGACCACTGCCCCGGCGAAGAGCACCAGGACAACGCGCGCTCCGACGTCGAGAATCGCCTCGAGCAGTTCGAGCTGTGCGTCGCCGAGCCGCAGGTGGGTGCGGTCGAATCCCTCGCTCTCCTCGAAGTCGGTCAGGCCGCCGAAGAACAGCACGGTCGACCCGTCGCTCGCCGCAGCCAGGGCCTCAGAGCGCAGCTGCGGCGTCGTCGTCCCATCGAAGGCGCTGTACCCGGCCGCATACCGGTACGCCACCCCGCGGCGATCGAACGCCTGCCGCGGAGAGATGACGTACGGCGGCGTGATGAGCGACGATCCCGCTCCCTGAAAGCGCATGTGCTCGAACAGCTCGCCGACGACGACCAGCCCCTCGGCGTTGGCGGCGAGCGGCAGGGCTCCGTCGTTGGCCATCAGCACCGCGCCCTCGCGGGCGATCCGCTCCGAGAGCGCCTCGTGATCGGCAAGTTCGAACACCGCCTCATCGGGCCGCGATTCGGGATGCTTCGCCACGAGATCGAGCACGCGCTCGGCCGAGCGGGCCAGGGCGTCGGCCACGCGGGGGTCGGTGGCCGCGGCCTCCAGCAGCTCACGGCGGTTGTGCGCCACTTGGCCGGGCATCTCGAGATCGCAGCCGGCGAGGATGCCGGCCACGCGATCCACCGTCGCGCCCCAGTCGGTCATCACGAGCCCGTCGAAACCCCACTCCTCGCGCAGGACGCCGGTCAGCAGCGGTGCATTCTGCGAGGCGTAGACCCCGTTGACCCGGTTGTACGCGCACATCACCGTTTCGGGCCGGGCCTCGCGCACGATCCGTTCGAAGGCGCGCAGGTAGATCTCGCGCAGGGCGCGCTCGTCGACGACGCTGTCGCCGACGAAGCGGAAGTCTTCGTTCGAGTTCGCCGCGAAGTGCTTCACCGAGGCCCCGACGCCGACCGATTGGATGCCGCGCACGAAGGCACTGCCGAGCACACCCGAGACCAGCGGGTCCTCGGAGTAGTACTCACGCCCGGGCCGAGGATGACATCCACCCCTGCCGCGCGCGCCTCGCGACCGATCGCCTCACCCATCGCGTGCGCGTTGTCGGGATTCCAGCTGCTCGCGACCGTCACCGCCGGCGGGAACGCCGTCGACGTCTCGTTGTCGCCGATCGCGAAGCTGCCGGCCGACGACCGCACCTTGCGCACGCCATGTGGGCCGTCGGTGATGAACAGCCGGCGCACCCCCTGATCGGCAATGGAGTTGGTCTGCCAGGCATCCACTCCTTCGACCAGCAGGGCCTGCTGCTCGACGGTGAGGTCGACGGCTGTGGCGGGCCGCGGTGTCTTCGCCATGCGCTACCGCACCGATCGGATCTTGAGCACGACGAAGCCGCCGGCCAGCGTGCAGGCCGCCGCGATGACGTACAGGAGGGTGTAGTTCTTCTCGCCGCCCGCGACGACTCCGACCGCCAGGAACAGCGGCGCGATGAACGGCGCGAAGGCCTGCGGCGCGGAGATCGCGAAGGCCATGATCCCCATGAAGCGTCCGGCGTCGGTCTCCTTCTCGGGCAGGACATCCAGGAGCAGTGCCTGATCGACGGCGGCGAAGATGCCGATGCCCATCGAGACCAGCACCGACCCGACGACGATGATCGGCAGTGAGGGGGCGAAGGCCATGATGACCGCGCCGGCGCCGAACAGGATGGCGCCGATGAGCACGAAGATCCGGCGGCGGTGGAGGCGGTCGGAGAGGAACCCGCCGCCCAGCGCGCCGGCGGTGGTCGCGAGCACACCCGCTCCGGCGAGCGCCGCGATCGTGCGGCGGTGGTCGCGAGCACACCCGCTCCGGCGAGCGCCGCGATCGTGCCGCTGACGTCGGCGACGTCGACGTGCAGGCGCGAGGCGAAGAAGAAGGCCGTGAACGTCGTGTTCAGCGTGAGGCCGAAGTAGAAGAGGAAGCGGCCGAGCCAGTTCCACGAGAAGTCGGGGAACTGCCGCGGGCTGTACACGTACTTCCGGAACAGGCCGCCGAACGACAGCGGTGCATCGAAGGCCAGGGCGCGGCTGTCATCCTCGTGAATGAGAACCAGGAACACGGTGACCAGGATCACCCCGACCGCACCCGGGACCAGGAACAGCTGCAGCTGCAGGTGCGCCCGCGTGAACGAGCTCGCGATGATCACCCCGGCGACCGGCGCGATCTGGGTGGAGAAGCCGATCAGCCCGGCCACCTTGCCGCGCTGCGATTCGGGCAGCCGATCGGCGGTCGAGGTCTGCAGGTTGCTGAGCGTCTGGCCCCAGCCGAGCTGCGCGAGAATCCAGCCGAAGCCGAGCCAGAGCACGCTCGGTGCGAGCGCCATCAAGACCAGCGAGATGACCCCGAGGACCATGCCACCGATCATCCACGGGCGACGCCGGCCGAGGCGCGTTCGAGTTCGATCGCTGAGGGTGCCGAAGAGCGGAGAGGTCAGCATCACCGCGAGCGCCCCGGCGCCCGTGATGTAGCCGAGGTACTCCTCGTGACCGGGAGCCAGCTGCCCGACCCGCACGGCCAGCGAGATCGCGATCGGCGTGATGAACGCAACCCAGACGCCGAACTGCGCGAGCACCATGAGCCAGATGTAGCGGGGGCCCACGGGTGGGAGGTCGTCTACAGGGGCGAGGGCGGGCCCGGGGGCGGGCGCGACGCCGGGCTCGATCGGCACTGCGTCGGGGCTCGGCATGGTGACTCCATTGTCACCTGGATGCTAGCGCGAGCCGCTCGAGAGTCAGTGCCGGCCC
>JAEKKN010000027.1 GCA_019510305.1 Microbacterium sp. | reverse complement strand
AAGTGCGACCGGAACGGGAGGCCGGGATGCGGGCAGCGCGTCAGACCTGAGCGACGCCGTGCGCGCGGGCGAACGCCTCGAGCACGGTTGCCGGGATGACGTGGAGCTCGGCATCCGGCACGTCGTCCATCGCGATGTGATCCGCCTGCAGGCCCTCGAGCTCTTCTGCGAGGATGCGCGCGCTCCGCCCGTTCGCCCGTTCTTTCTCGGGAAGAGCGCGATAGACCCCGGCGATCAGTGCGGTGAGCCGAGCCGTGTCGACCGTCCAGGTGCTCGTGATGATCCGCACCACGATCTCGGCGACCTCCTCGGGGGAGTAGTCGGCGAAGCGCACGGTGTGCGGCACACGGGAGCGGAGCCCGGGGTTCGCGGAGAAGAAGACGTCCATCTCGGCCGCGTACCCGGCCAGGATCGCGACGAACTTGTCGCGGTCGTTCTCGAGGCGCGGAAGCAGCGTCGCGATCACGGCCTGGCCGTAGTCGGCGGAGTCGCCGCCATCGCGGAAGAGATCGTATGCCTCGTCGATGAACATCACGCCGCCCATCGCCTCGTCGATCGCGAGCGATGTGCGCTGCTCGCTCTGGCCGACATAAGGGCCGACGAGAGCCGCGCGATTCACCTCTTTGACGGTCGGCTTGGACAGCACGCCGAGCTCGTGGAAGAGCTGGGCGACGATGCGGGCGACCGTGGTCTTGCCCGTGCCGGGGCTGCCGGTGAAGGTGACGTGATAAGTGGGGCGCGAGATGGTGGCGTCGGCCTGGATGCGGCGCTGATCGGCTTTCACACGGTTGACGAGCTTCGCGACCCAAGCCTTGACCTCGGCGAGACCGACCATGCCGTCGAGCTCGGCGAGCAGAGCGGCTACCGCGGCCGAGCCGCCCTCGGCATCCATCTCCACACCAGCGACCGCGTAGAGGTCATCGTCGGCGATCAGTCGGTAGTCGGCGATGCTCCGGGTGCGGAGTTCGTGCACCCTATCGGCCTGTCGGCTGATGAGCTCCTGATTGAAATTGCGCACCCAGCGAGCGTTGCTGCGGTCGGCGCTCTGGGTGTAGCCGCGACTGAGGATGCGGCGGTACAACTCTTCGTCCTCGAGTTCGTAGTCCGTGTCGCGGAGGGCGTTCACGCCGATGGTGGCGAGCTCCTCGCCTGTGTAGTCCTCGAAATCGAAACGATTGGGGGTCCGCGACTGCAGGCCGGCGTTCATCTCGAGTAGCCGCTGCATCTTGTCGGTGTATCCGGCGAAGATGATCATGAGGTCGTCCCGATGGTTCTCCATATAGGCGATGATCGTGTCGATCACCTCCTGGCCGTAGTCCTCGTCGACTCCCTGTGCGAGGGCGTAGGCCTCGTCGATGAAGAGGATGCCGCCGCGGGCGCTGTCGAGCACCTTCTCGGTCATCGGCGCCGAATCTCCGATGTGCGTGCCGACGAGATCGGCGCGTCCGACCTCGACGAACACATCGGAGGAGACCACGCCCTCTGCGAAAAGGGCCTTGCCGAGGAGCCGTGCCACGGTGGTCTTGCCGGTGCCCGGATTGCCGAGGAACAGACTGTGCAGCGTCAGCTGCATGGACTTCAGCCCGAGCTGCGACCGTTCGCGGTTGATGACCGCGTTCTTCACGAACTGAGCAGCCTGCTCCTTCACCGTGCGGAGCCCGACCAGGTGGTTCAGCGCTGTCAGCGAGTCCTCGCGCATGCCCGTGACGTCGGACCCGTCGGAGTGCTGCTCCTCCGCGACGGCGGTTCGTCCCGGAAGCGAAGACGTGACCATGCCGCCACGGGAGCCCTCGCGATACCCGCCTGCGGCACCCTGCGACATCTGCGCGGCCCCGCCGCGCGTGATCGTCGGCATCCGTCCGGAGGCGAAGGAGGCGATGGCGAGCGACGACTGATCTTGGATGTTCAGTTCGTCACCCGGCGGGCAGTCGAGCACATCGATGTCGATGGACGCCTGCCCCTTGGCGGTCACGGAGCACTGATTGCGTGCGTTCGGATGCACCGTGAGCCGGCCCGCGGATGTCACGCGCGCCTGCTCTCGAGTCGCGAGCCGGAACAGCGAGCACGACTCGAGGGAGACGACGCAGGAGCCGGCGAAGTCCGCCCACCCGAGCTCGCACATGAGGGCCGAGAGACGGCCACCGCCCGCGAGCGTGACGGTGGCCCTCGTCTCCGCTGCACCGGCGCGCAGCTCGCAGGCGGTCGCGGTGACGGCTCCCTGCGCGTACAGCGCGGGGAGCTCGGCCGCGGCGTCGCTGCGTATCGTGACGCCGTGCATCGAGAGATCGGCGCCGGCCGACACGTACACGGCGTTGGTCGTGATCGGATGCTCGATCGTGAGGTTGGTGAGGGTCACGTGGGATCCGGGCGGAAGGGTCAGGCGGCCGCGCAGCACGATGCGGTCACGTCGGCCCTCACCGTCGAGATTCACCTCGCACGAAAAGTCGCCGTTCGCCAGATCATCGAACGAGTACTCGCCCTCTTCGAGCACTAGCGTGTCGCCGGGCTTGAGCCGCGACTGCACGTCGGTCGCGAAACTGCGGCCCTGATGCGCGGGCCAGAGCACGCGCTGAGGGCCGGACCCGGCTCTCGCCCTCGGTGGCTTCCGGGGCACCGGCGTCGCCCGCACGATCTCGGCGAGCGGGCTCTCGCAGTGGATTTCGGCCTCCGCCTCGGCGACCACTCGGAGCGGTGCGCCCGTCGGAGATTCGAGCTGCGCGATGCGCAGCACAGCCGCGTTGGCCTGCGCCTCGAACGCCTGATCTCCGTTGAGGCGGACGCACTCCAGGTCGAGAGTCGCTCCGCTGAGTGATCGCAGCGCCCGCTTTCCCGGTACCGGTGTGAGGTCGAGAGGGGAGTATCCGCGGACCTGCGCCCCGTCTCGCGCCAGCACCAGATGAGCGGCGCAGCCGATGAGGTCAGCCGAGCCTCCGTTCACCTCGAGTCCACCGAGTCGTGAGGCGGTGGCATGAAGGCGCGCGCCGGCTGCGATCTTGACGGTGGTGGGATCGGCATCGTCCGCGATGACGACTCTGTTGAGAACCAGCGTGCCGCGGTCGACTCCCACGGTGAGCGTGCTCGCGGTGGAGTCGCCCGCGATGCGGCAGTCGGTGATGCTGAGATACGCGTCAGCACCGTGCACCATGGCGACCGCGCTGCCCCGGGGTTGCGCGGTGAGCGTCAGTGAGGCGACGCTGCAGTTCCCATGGGGCGCGATCGTGCCGATCACCGTCGTCGCCTCGGCTCCGCCCTCACCAGTGATCGTCACGCCGTTCAGCGTGACTGAGCCGATCGCATACGTGCCAGGGGCGAGCGAGAGCACGTCGCCCGGGAGAGCCTGTGCCAGAGCTGTTGCGATCGGCATCCGGCTCGGGTCGTTCCCGACGTACAGAGTGGTCACGGGCGCGCGGCTCCACGGCACCGGGCTGCGGCCGAGAGGAGACCCGGCGCCCGAGCGGCATCGAGGAGATCGACGGCGTACTGCGCGACTGCACCCATTCAACCAGTATGGGCCAGGGCTCGGAGGTGCTGAGGGAAGCGGCGGCGTGAGCTTCGGTGTCTGCGCGTTTCGTCTCGCTTCGCTCGCTCAACGACCGGGGAGGCGACCGGGTCTCGCCAGGGCAAAGCAAAACCCCCGCCATGTAGAAGCTAGGCGAGGGTTTCTGGGACCGTTGTAACGACGGTCCGTGTGGCTCCGACGGGCGTCGATCCCGTGACCTCACGATTTTCAGTCGTGCGCTCTACCAACTGAGCTACAGAGCCGTGCGACCGGCGAACCTGCCGCATCTAGACGAAAGGCCCTCTCCGAAAAAAGGACCCATCGCTCAGAGCGACCCTGACGGGACTTGAACCCGCGACCTCCGCCGTGACAGGGCGGCACGCTAACCAACTGCGCTACAGGGCCATACTTGTTTTCAATTGTATCGGATGGAGTGACCCCAACGGGATTCGAACCCGTGCTACCGCCGTGAAAGGGCGGCGTCCTAGGCCGCTAAACGATGGGGCCGAGTCAGTCCCGGGGGACTTCCTTGCCGACGCTCAAGCATAAGGGATGTTTTGACCAAATCGCGAATCGAGGGCGAGTCTGCTTACGCCCGGGCGTGTTTCGGAGGACCATGGGTGCTGTTCACCGTGCCCACGGATGCATCGCAGAGCCTGTTGCGGATGTGAAAGTTGTTGTTAGTGTGGCATGAGTGAAACCGGCGGAAGGGGCCGTGTGAACGACAAGTCATCCATCGCAGAGAGTGCGGAGGCGGCATCCGAAGACTGCGGATGCGCACCCACTCCTGCTGAGAGTCGCGCCTTCTGGAAGAACGGTTCGCTCAGCCGCCGTCACGCCCTCGGTCTCGGCGCGCTCAGTGCCGTGGCCCTCAGCGCTTTCGGCGTGACGAGCGGGGTCTCCGCCGCATACGCCGCGTCGTACCCCAGCTGGGATGACGTGCAGAACGCCATGGCCAACGAGTCGGCCAAGGCCTCCGAGGTCACTCGCATTCAGGGCCTCATCGACAGTCTGACCCAGAAGGTCGCCGAGACGCAGGCCGCATCGGAAGCGGCCGGTCAGGCGTTCTACGAGGCGCAGCAGGCGTTCTTCGACGCCGCGGCCAGGGCCGACATGCTGCAGTCCAAGGCCGACGTCCAGGCGGCGACTGCTGACGAGGCCGAGCGCAAAGCCGCACAGGTCGCCACTCAGCTCTACCGTGACGGTGGCGACGACGCCTCTCTCGAACTGTTCTTCTCGGGCTCATCCGAGAACGCCGACGAACTGCTCTCGCGTCTCGGCACGATGGACAAGGTCTACGCGTATACGCAGAAGATCTACGACACGGCCACCGCCTCGCGCGACGCCGCGCAGTCGCTGAGCGATCAGGCCGTCGTCGCCAAGACCGAACGCGACCGTCTGCAGAAGATCGCCGAGCAGAAGATGATCGAGGCGCAGGCTGCCGCGGATGCGGCGCAGGCTGCTCTCGCCGAGCAGACCGCCAACCTCGCCACCATGCAGGCCCAGCTCGCCGCCCTGAAGGATGCCACAGCGACCACGGTCGCCGGCTACCGAGAGGGCGTGCGCGTCGCCGAAGAGCAGCGCAGGGCAGCCGAGGCTGCTGCCGCTGCTGCCGCCGCAGCGAACAACGGTGGCGGAGGCGGCGGTGGCGGAGGCGGCACAGTCGGACGCGACGGGTGGGTGCGCCCGCAGGGCGGCCATCGGAGCTCCGGCTACGGCCCTCGCCCGGCCCCGTGCAGCGGGTGCTCCACCTTCCACTACGGCGTCGACCTCGCCAACGGCTGCGGGGCGGCGATCTACGCCGCGAATTCGGGCCGCGTCGTGTATGCAGGCATCAACGGAAGCCTGCACTCCGGCTACGGCAACTACATCAAGATCGATCACGGCGGTGGCGTGGGCACCGGGTACGGGCACATCCGCCCTGGCGGCTTCGCGGTGAGCAACGGCCAGTCGGTGAGTGCCGGTCAGGTCATCGCATACGCCGGAACGACCGGGTCGTCCAACGGCTGCCACCTGCACTTCGAGGTCTACATCAACGGCAAGACGACGAACCCGATCGACTTCCTCGCGGCGCGAGGCATCTCGGTCTGAGCATCCGCTCGTCAGAGCCCCCGAACGAAGAGGATCCCCCGGCCGCGATGCGACCGGGGGATTCGTCGTCAGTGACGGATGACGTCAGTGACCCTGCTCCTGGAAGCGGACGATCGCCTCGTCGAGGATGCGCTGCGCCTCGGCGGCGTCGCCCCACGCGTCGACCTTGACCCACTTGTTAGGCTCGAGGTCCTTGTAGTGCTCGAAGAAGTGCTCGATCTCCTTCTTCGTGTACTCGGCGACATCGCCGATGTCCTGGATGTGGGCCCACCGCGGGTCCTTCGACAGGACGGCCACGAGCTTGTCGTCTCCGCCGGCCTCGTCACTCATCTTCAGAACGGCGACCGGGCGCACCTCGACGACGACGCCGGGGTAGATGGCCTGGTCGAGGAGCACGAGCACGTCGAGCGGGTCGCCGTCCTCGCCGAGCGTGTTGTCGAAGTAGCCGTAGTCGGCCGGGTAGCCGAAGGTCGTGTAGAGAACGCGGTCGAGGTGCACTCGTCCGGTCTCGTGGTCGACCTCGTACTTCACGCGGCTGCCGCGCGGGATCTCGATGACGGCGTCGTGTGCGCCCATGCGTGTGCTCCTTGATATCGGATGGATGCCGAAAACTTCGGTCGGATGCCGCCGACCAGCCTACTCGGGCGGCGAGGCAGTGCCCGAGTCGTCCAGCCGGGCGCCTCCGCGCGGCTCGATTCCCCGCAGGGCGTCCTGCACGGCGGCGGTGCGCCGTCGCAGTGCGTCCGCAACCGCGGCCACGGCGGGCTGACGCAGGGAATCCGGGCGCAGCACCATCCAATACGGCAGGCGCTCGGCGAACTCCTCGGGGAGCAGTCGCACGAGATCCGCATGCCGGTCCGCGAGGAAGCACGGCAGGAATCCGATCCCGGCGCCCGCGCGGGTCGCCTCGACGTGCACGAACACGTTCGTGGAGCTGAGCGAGTCGAGCATCCCTGGCACCAGCCGCCGAGGCGCGTCGAGATCGTCGACCTGCAGCATCGAGTCCACGAAGTACACGAGCGGATGCGCGCTCAGCTCGGCGATCCCCGTGGGCGCGCCGAACTCGTCGAGATAGTCGCGAGACGCGTACATGCCGAGGGTGTAGTCGCCCAGTCGGATCGCCTCCGCCCGGTGCACCTGGGGCTGTCCGACGACGACCTCGAGGTCGAGACCCGAACGATGCTGCAGGGCACGGCGGGTCACGTTCACGATCTCGACGCTGAGCTTCGGATGCCGTCGCCGCAGCTGCGCGACGGCGGGAGCGATCACGAAGGCGCTGAATCCGTCGGTCGCCGAGATGCGCACGACGCCGCTGACCTGATCGCTCGGCTCTTCGCTCCCGTGGATCGCGCCCACCGCGGTCTCCACGTCCTCCGCGGCGCGCATCGCGCGACGGCCCAGTTCGGTGAGCTCCCAGCCGCCCGCGGTACGCGCCAGCGTGCGTCCCCCGAGGTCGGCGTCGAGCGCCGCGATCCGCCGCGAGACGGTGGTGTGGTTCAGACCGAGGCTCTCGCCGGCTGTCGTGAACCTGCCCGTTCGCGCGACCGCGAGCAGGATGAGGAGATCGTGCGGGTTCGGGGCGGACGAGCCAGCGATAGGGGTCATATCTGCAATTCTGCACTCATCATCTGCTGGACTGGTCATTGTTGCACAGGTGCGCGGATGCCCATACTGGCTCAGGCCTCACCGAGCGCGATGTCGGCTCAGGGCCGGAACCCGGAACGAACCAGAACACGAAGGAGTGCACTGATGAGCGTCAGCAGGCAGGTGAAGCCCGAGACCGAGACGTCCGGGCTGAAGAAGATCGTGGCGGCCTCGATGGTCGGCACGGTGGTCGAGTGGTACGAGTTCTTCCTCTACGCCACTGCGGCCTCGCTCGTCTTCGGCAGCTATTTCTTCCCGAATGCCGGCACCGAGCTCGACGGCATCATCGCCGCCTTCCTCACCTACGCCGTGGGCTTCATCGCGCGCCCGCTCGGCGGCATCGTCTTCGGCCAGATCGGCGACAAGCTGGGCCGCAAGCACACGCTGCAGATCACCATCATCCTCGTCGGGGTCGCCACGTTCCTGATGGGGTGCCTTCCGGGCTTCACCGCGATCGGATACTGGGCGCCGGCGCTGCTCGTGCTCCTCCGCTTCGTCCAGGGCTTCGCCGTCGGCGGGGAGTGGGGCGGCGCCGTGCTGCTGGTCGCTGAGCACAGCCCGTCGAAGTCCCGCGGGTTCTGGTCGAGCTGGCCGCAGGCGGCCGTGCCCGTCGGGAACCTGCTCGCCACGCTCGTTCTTCTCGGCATGTCGTGGATACTGCCGTCCGACCAGTTCCTGGGCTGGGGGTGGCGCGTCGCGTTCTGGGTCTCCGCGATCGTGGTCATCATCGGCTACTACATCCGCACCCACGTGAGCGAGGCTCCGATCTTCCTCGAGGCCCGTGCGCAGGTCGAGGCCGAGAAGGCCGTCAGCTACGGCGTGCTGGAGGTCGTGCGCAAGTACCCGAAGGGCATCCTCGGCGCGATGGGGCTCCGCTTCGCGGAGAACATCCTGTACTACATCATCGTGTCGTTCTCGATCGTCTACCTGAAGACCGTGCACTCCTACGACACGAGCCAGCTGCTGCTCGCACTGCTGGTCGCGCACGCCGTCCACTTCCTCGTGATCCCGCAGGTGGGCCGGCTGTCGGATGCCGTCGGGCGCAAGCCGGTCTACCTCGCCGGCGCCGTGCTCGGAGCCAGCTGGGCGTTCTTCGCCTTCCCGATGTTCGACACGGAGAACCCGATCGTCATCATCGCCGCCGTCACGATCGGACTGTGCTTCCACGCTCTGATGTACGCGGGCCAGCCGGCGATCATGGCCGAGATGTTCCCGACCCGCATGCGCTACTCGGGCGTCTCGCTCGGCTATCAGGTCACCTCGATCATCGCCGGCTCCCTGGCGCCCATCATCGCGACCGCGCTGCTGCAGCAGTACGGTTCCGGCTTCCCGGTGGCCGTATACGTCGCTCTGGCCTGCGCCGTCACCGCCGTCGCGGTGATCACGTTGAAGGAGACGCGAGGAGTCTCCCTGCACGACATCGACGATGCCGACGCCCGCCGCCACGGCCTCACCACGGCGCGGGTCGGCGGCTGAGCGACCGCCCCGCCCGGCATCCATCCCCGCCCCTCCCGAGGAGACCTCATGATCGACCTGCACGCACCGACGACGGACGCCGCAGCCCTGTCAGGCCGTCGCGCCGTGGTGACGGGCGGCGCGAGCGGCATCGGCTTGGCGGTCGTCCGGGCGCTGGCCGGCCGCGGCGCGCACGTCGTCGTCGCCGACAGAGACAGAGACGCCTGCGAGGCCGCGGCGGCGGAGGTGGGAGGTACGGCGTGGACCATCGACCTCCTCGACCCGGCATCCGTGGCCGATGACCGGCTGGCTGAGGCGCTCGCCGAAGCGGACATCCTCGTGAACAACGCGGGCATCCAGCACGTCAGTCCGATCGAGGACTTCGACCCCGCGCAGTTCCGGCAGATCATGACGCTCATGCTGGAGGCGCCGTTCCTGCTGATCAGAGCCGCGCTGCCGGGGATGTACGCGCGCGGTTTCGGCCGGATCGTGAACGTCTCCTCTGTGCACGGCCTGCGGGCCTCGCCATTCAAGGCGGCCTACGTCGCCGCGAAGCACGGACTCGAGGGGTTGTCGAAGGTCACCGCCCTCGAGGGCGGGTCGCACGGAGTCACCAGCAACTGCGTGAACCCCGGCTACGTGCGCACACCCCTGGTCGAGAAGCAGCTGACGGACCAGGCGCGGGTGCACGGCATCCCCGAGGCCGACGTGCTGGCGAAGATCATGCTCACCGAGAGCGCCATCAAGCGACTGATCGAGCCGGAGGAGGTGGCCTCGCTGGTCGCCTGGCTGGCGAGCGATGAGGCGGCCATGGTGACGGGGGCCAGCTACACGATGGACGGCGGCTGGTCGGCACGCTGATTCCGCCGGTTCCCGGGCGCGGAAGCAACCGTGCGTGATCTGTCGCCGGTCTTACCCGACATCAGCCTGCCGGCGCCACAGGCGCAGGACCAACCGTGCCAGCGGGCCGGTGAACAGCAGCAGCAGCAATGCGAAGTACCCCACCGGGCCGATCGCGATGCCCAGGCCGAGGGCGATCGCGAACAGCACGATCGTCGCCACGTCGGCGGCCGCGCCGTGGCGGATGCGGTCGGCGGAGGCCGTGGTCAATTCGGGATGCCGCAGCAGATACGCCCGCGCGATGAGCGTCGCCACGGACGTGAGGATCAGCGTGCCGATGTAGACCACCTGCTGGAGGGGGTCGGTGTCCATCTGCCCGAGCATGGCCGTGGGGACGGGCAGCCAGACGATCGTCGCCATCCAGAGCACGTTGCACAGCAGCAGCGGCCGGGTGATCGCGGTGACTTCGTCGTACTGCCGATGGTGGCCCATCCAGAAGTTCGCGATGAGGAAGAAGCTCAGCAGGAAGCTCATCAGCTGACCGGTGTGCTCTGCGAGGAACTCGAAGGTGGTCAGCTTCGCCGCCCCTGCGTCGGACACCGACTCCATGAGGGGCAGGATCAGCAGCGTCATCGCGATCGCGACGACCGCGTCGACGAAGGCCTTGAACCGCTCGGTTCGATACGACTGGGTGCTGGTGCGATCTGTCACGGCGCCAGACTAGTGTCCGCGCGAACTCCGGCTGAGCCGGGCGCGCGGGGGCGGGCGTGTGATCTACCGTTGAGGGGTGCCGTCGCTCTCACCCGCCATCGCAGAGATCCGCCTCGCCGTTCGCACCTCGCTCGCCGACCTCCCCGAGGGGGCGACTGTGATCGTCGCGCTGTCGGGCGGTGCCGACTCGCTCGCACTCGCCGCAGCCGTCGCCTTCGAGGCCCCGAAGCGGGGTCTGCGCGTCGCATCGGTGACGGTCGATCATGCACTGCAGGAGGGGTCGGATGGCGTCGCCGTGCGCGCCGGTCAGATCGCAGCCGGTCTCGGCATCGATCCGCTGATCGTGAAGGTCGCGGTCGGAGGCGAAGGCGGTCCGGAGAACGCCGCCCGTGAGGCGCGCTACGGGGTGCTGCGAGACGCCGCCCTCGATACCCGCGCGGCCGCGGTGCTGCTGGGCCACACCCTCGACGATCAGGCTGAGACCGTGCTGCTCGGTCTCGCGCGAGGCTCCGGAGCGGCGAGCCTGCAGGGCATGGCGCCTGTGCGCGATGACGACGACGGCATCCGCTGGCTGCGCCCTCTTCTCGGCGTGCGACGCGAGGCGACGCGGGCGTTCTGTGCGGCATCCGATCTGGAATTCTGGGACGACCCGCACAACGTCGACGACCGCTTCGCTCGCGTGCGCGTCCGCGAACGCGTGCTGCCCGTGCTCGAGGCCGAACTCGGACCGGGCATCGCAGAGGCGCTCGCGCGCACAGCCGAGCAGCTGCGCGAAGACGCAGAGGCGTTCGATGAGATGATCCACGAGACGATCGAGGACATCGTCGAGCACGCCGAGGCGGGAATCTCGGTGAGCGTCGCAGCGCTCGCGGCGAACCCGGCGGCGTTGCGCAACCGCATCATCCGCCTCGTCGTCGGCAGCGAGTTCGGAGCGAGTCTGACCCGTCTGCAGACGCTCGAGGTCGCGCGACTCGTCACGGACTGGTCCGGTCAGGGGCCCATCGGGCTGCCCGGATGCTTCGCCGCGCGTGTCGGTGGCCGCATCGTGTTCACGGCGTCCGCCCCCGCTGCTCGCTGAGCAGAACGTCGCGTCGCGTCGCCGCTCAGGCGGCGACGGCGACGAACACGGCGCTCGCGATGAACGCGATCTGCAGCAGCGTGCGGGGCACGAGCGGCGTGTGCGGCGCCGCGGGATGCCGCTGTCCGGTCGCTGCGCGCACGTTGGCGGGGAACATCGCGATCATGAGCGCGGCGAGGCAGACTGCCGCAGCCGTCCGGATGCCGGGCGCCGCTGTGCCGGGGATCAGCAGGCCGACCGCACCGAGGATCTCGAGGATGCCGGTGGCCGTGATGATCAGGCCGGGCTGGGGCAGCCGGGTCGGCACGATGGCGATGAGGCCGTCGCGCCGCGGCTGCAGGAAGTGCGCGCTCGCGGTCAGCAGGAACATCGCGGCGAGTCCGACCGCGAGAGCGTCGGGCCAGGTCTGCACGTAGCCGACACCGAGTGCGCCCAGCAGGCGGCACGTGAGCGTCACCGCCACCAGTGCGAGGAAGGGGGCCATGGAGTCTCCGATCTAGTCAATGACAAGTTAGACCCGCCATGGAGAACTTGTCAATGACTAGATAGTGAGTAGAGTGAGGGAATGGCCGATCGCTATCACCACGGGAGCCTGAGGGCCCAGGCGCTGCGCGTCGCCGCGGAGATCGTCGCGGACGAGGGGCCCGAGGCGCTGTCGCTTCGCGATCTGGCGCGACGGGCCGGGGTGTCGCACGCCGCCCCCGCTCACCACTTCGGCGACCGGCGGGGTCTGTTCACGGCGCTCGCCGCCGAGGGGTTCGAGATGCTCGGCGATGCGCTGCAACCGTCGGTCGACGCGCGCGACTTCGCCCACACGGCCGTCGCCTACGTCGAGTTCGCCACCGCGCACCCGGGGCACTTCGCCGTCATGTTCCGACCCTCGCTGCTCGACCCCGACGATGCCGTGCTGCACGAGGCTCAGGCGCGTGCGGCCGGTCTGCTTCAGGCGGGATTCGATTCCGTGCCGGACGACCGCATCCGCATCGGAAGGGAGGACGCCCGACAGGCGTCCTGGGCGCTCGTGCACGGACTGGCCGACCTGATGCTCTCCGGGGCGCTGCCCGGCGCCGATCTCGAGCGGCTCACCCTCGCGGCCGCGCGCCAGCTGCTCGGTGACGACGCCTGACGCACGCACCTTCCGCGCACGCAACGGCGGCCGGGGCATCCGCCCCGGCCGCCGATCCGCGTCGTGGTTACTTCTTGCCGCCGAGAAGACCCCCGAGGATGTCGCCGAGTCCGCCGCCGGACCCGCTGCTCGAGCCGCCGCCCAGCAGGCCCCCGAGGATGTCGCCGAGTCCGCCGCCAGAAGATCCGCCGGACCCGCTGCTCGAGCCGCCGCCCAGGAGACCCCCGATGATGTCGCCGATTCCGCCGCCGCCGGATCCGGCATCCGACGACTTGCTCTTGTTCGCGTTCGCGATCAGGCCCATGATGATGGGCGCGAGGATCGGCAGGAGCTTTCCGAAGTCGATGCCCGCAGTCTTGTCGGACTTGGTGAGCTTCTCCGTCACGTCCTGCTTCTCGGAGCCGAGGATGTGCGAGACGATCTTGCCGCCGTCGGCCTCGTCGACCTCGTCGACCGAGGTCACGCCCGTCGTGCCCTCATGGCGCTTGAGGGCGTTCTCGATCGCCGAGGATCCCTCATCGGTCGAGGCGTTCTTCGCGAGGCCGCCGAGAAGCACAGCGCCGCCCTGCGCCACGGCTTCCTTCGCGACATCGTGGGAGACCCCCAGCTTCTTGGCGATGTCGTCGATCGGAACCTGCGAGAGGATGTCGTCAAGGGCCATGGTGGATCCTTCCGGTTGTCAGGCGTCTGCGCCTCTTTCCGCTCACAGTACCGGGGCGCGACCTGCGGCGACACCTCGCCACCGGAGAAGTCGACGGATGGAGAACGCGCATGGCCGGGAACCTCGGAGCCGAGACTCTGCTCGCGCTGCACAGGGGCCGGGGGTTTCTCATCCCCAACGCCTGGGACGCCGGTTCCGCTCGCCTCCTGGCGCAGCTCGGGTTCCCCGCCATCGCGACCACGAGCGCCGGGATCGCCTGGTCACGGGGACTGCCTGACGGCGGGCCGCTCAGCGCGGATCTGATGTTCGAGACCGTGGCGGAGATCGTGACGGCCGTCGACGTACCGGTCTCGGCGGATCTCGAGGCGGGCTACGGCGCCACCGCGGCCGAGGTGGGGGAGACCGTCGCGCGGGCGGCGTCGCTCGGCATCGCGGGAGGGAACATCGAGGATGCCGTCGGCGGCGCTCTGATTCCGATCGAGGAGGCGGCCGAGCGCGTCGCAGCGGCTCGGGCGGCGGCGCCCGCGGGGACATTCGTCCTCAACGCCCGCACCGACGCCTACTTCTCGCGCTTCGACGGCGATCCCTTCGCCGAGACCATCGCGCGGGCCGAGCGGTTCATCGCGGCGGGAGCCGACTGCATCTTCGTGCCCGGTGTCAGGGACGCCGAAGCGATCCGCCGGCTCGCGGTCGAGATCGCCGCGCCGGTGAACATGGTCGCGGGTCTCACTGCCCCGGTGCTCGACGCGCCTGCTCTCTTCTCCCTCGGAGTCGCGCGGGTCAGCGTCGGGGGCAGCATCGCGCGGGCCGCTTACGACGCCGTCGAGCGTGCGGGTCGAGAGCTGCGCGAGTCGGGCACGCTGGGCTTCCTCGACGGGGTGGCCTCGTACGCCGACATGCAGCACCGTCTCGGCAGCCGAGAGGACCGGATGCCGCGTGCCGCGGCATCCGATTCCATCACCTAAAATCGATCCATGCGCGCCGCGGACATCCAGGACGACCTTTCCCAGATCCTCGTCACCGAGGAGGAGATCATCGCGAAGCTCGACGAGCTCGCGACGCAGGTCGCCGCCGACTACGAGGGCAAGGAGCTCCTGCTCGTCGGCGTCCTGAAGGGCGCCGTCATGGTGATGGCCGACTTCGCACGCGCGCTGCCGTTCCACGCCCCGATGGACTGGATGGCGGTGTCGAGCTACGGCACGAGCACGAAGTCCAGCGGCGTGGTGCAGATCCGCAAAGACCTCGACAGCGACCTGAACGGCAAGCACGTGCTGATCGTCGAGGACATCATCGACTCCGGCCTGACCCTCAGCTGGCTGCTGGAGAACTTCGGCTCCCGCGGAGCAGAGTCGATCGAGGTGCTCGCGCTGCTGCGTAAACCCGAGGCCGCGAAGGTCGAGATCGACTGCAAGTACGTGGGCTTCGACATCCCCAACGAGTTCGTCGTGGGCTACGGCCTCGACTACGCCGAGCGCTACCGCAACCTCCGCGACGTCGCGGTGCTCGCGCCGCACGTGTACGCCTGACGATTCGAGGGGTACGCCGTGGGTGAACGCACAGCCGACCGCAAGGACGCGCGCGATACTCTGATTCGATCATGGATGTGAAGAAGCTCAGCCGGAATCCGCTGATCTACGTTGCGCTGATCGGTCTGCTGTTCGTCGGCGGGTTCCTGCTGATCTCGAACCTCGCCGGTCCCAAGCAGATCACCACGCAGGAGGGCCTGAAGCTGCTCTCCGGTGAGACGGTCAGCGAGGTCGTCAACACCGACGGCGACCAGCGCGTCGACATGACCCTGTCGAAGGAGTTCGAGGGGTCGAAGACCGTGCAGTTCTACTACGTCCAGGCCCGTGCGGCCGACGTGGTCGCGGCGATCGACGAGGCCGCCCCCAAGAAGGGCTTCGACGACGCCGTGCCGCGCGCGAGCTGGTTCGACGGCTTCCTCTCGCTCCTGATCCCGATGCTCCTGCTCGGCCTGCTGTTCTGGTGGCTGCTCTCCTCGATGCAGGGCGGCGGCGGCAAGGTCATGCAGTTCGGCAAGTCCAAGGCCAAGCTCGTCAACAAGGAGACCCCGACGGTCACCTTCGCCGACGTCGCCGGTGCCGATGAGGCCATCGAAGAGCTCCACGAGATCAAGGAGTTCCTGCAGGACCCGGCCAAGTTCCAGGCGATCGGCGCCCGCATCCCGAAGGGCGTGCTGCTGTACGGCCCTCCAGGAACCGGCAAGACGCTGCTCGCCCGCGCCGTCGCCGGCGAAGCAGGGGCCCCCTTCTACTCGATCTCCGGGTCGGACTTCGTCGAGATGTTCGTCGGCGTCGGCGCCTCTCGCGTGCGCGACCTGTTCAACGTCGCCAAGGAGAACTCCCCGGCGATCATCTTCATCGACGAGATCGACGCGGTCGGCCGTCACCGCGGCGCCGGTCTCGGCGGCGGCAACGACGAGCGCGAGCAGACCCTGAACCAGATGCTCGTCGAGATGGACGGCTTCGACCCGAACGCGAACGTCATCGTGATCGCGGCGACCAACCGCCCCGACATCCTCGACCCCGCGCTGCTGCGCCCCGGCCGCTTCGACCGCCAGATCGGCGTCGACGCCCCCGATCTCAAGGGTCGCCAGCGCATCCTCGAAGTGCACGCCAAGGGCAAGCCCCTCGCGAAGAGCGTCGACCTCGAGGTCGTCGCGCGCAAGACGCCGGGCTTCACCGGCGCCGACCTCGCGAACGTGCTGAACGAGGCCGCGCTGCTCACGGCCCGCTCGAACGCGCAGCTCGTCGACAACCGCGCGCTCGACGAGGCCATCGACCGCGTGATCGCCGGCCCGCAGCGCCGCACGCGCGTGATGAAGGACAAGGAGAAGCTCATCACGGCGTACCACGAGGGCGGTCACGCTCTCGCCGCGGCGGCGATGAACTACACCGACCCCGTCACGAAGATCACGATCCTGCCCCGAGGCAAGGCTCTCGGCTACACGATGGTGTTGCCGCTCGACGACAAGTACTCGGTGACCCGCAACGAGCTGCAGGATCAGCTGACCTACGCCATGGGCGGCCGTGTCGCCGAGGAGATCGTCTTCCACGACCCGACGACCGGCGCCTCGAACGACATCGAGAAGGCGACCTCGATCGCCCGCAAGATGGTGATCGAGTACGGCATGACGACCGAGCTCGGCCCGGTGAAGCTGGGCTCCGAGAGCGGAGAACCGTTCGCCGGGCGCGACATGGGTCGCGGTCGCGAGTACTCCGAGACGATCGCCGAGCGCGTCGACGCGGAGGTGCGCGCGCTCATCGAGCAGGCGCACAACGAGGCCTACCAGGTGATCAGCGACAACCGCGACATCCTCGACAAGCTGGCTCTGGCCCTGCTCGAGGAGGAGACCCTCGACCACAACCGGATCGCCGAGATCTTCACCGAGGTGCGCAAGCTGCCCGAGCGCCCGCTGTGGCTCTCGAGCAACGAGCGTCCCGTGTCCGAGCGGCCTCCGATCGAGGTGCCGAAGAAGGACGTGTCGCTCGCAGCATCCGTCGAGGCCCCCGCTGCGGCTCCTCGCACGCAGTCGGGATCGGCAGGTGCCGGTCACGCACGACCTGCGACGGCGTGACCGTGGCCGTCGACCGGGAACGCGTCGAACGCCTCACGCATGAGCTGCTCGAGGCGATCGGCGAGGATCCCGATCGCCCGGGGCTCAAGCAGACACCCGCGCGGATGGCCGAGCTGTACTCCGAGTTCTTCTCGGGCGTGGGGGCGGATGCCGCGGCACCCCTCGCGCGCACGATCAGCGTAACGCGGGGCCCTGCGCCCGACACGCTGCCGTCGGGCGCCGTGCTGCTGCGCGACATCCTCTTCCGCTCGGTGTGCGAGCACCATCTGCTGCCGTTCGCGGGTCATGCGCACATCGCCTATCTCCCCGGGGAGCAGGTGGTCGGACTCGGCGCCCTGGTGAAGGTCGTCGAGATCCTCGCCGCCCGCCCGCAGGTACAGGAGCGGCTGGGCGAGCAGATCGCCGACACGATCGCCGAGCATCTCGACACCCGCGGCGTGCTCGTCGTGCTCGACGCGAGCCACGGCTGCGTCACGATGCGCGGGGGCCGTCAGCCCGAGGCGTCGACGCTCACGATCGCGGCACGCGGGGAGTACACGGATGCCGCGGCTCGCGCCGAGCTCATCGCGCTGATCGGCCCTTCGACAGGCTCAGGGACCCAAATCTCGGGCTCAGGAAACCAGTTCTCGGGCTCAGGGGCCGAGCGTTTCGTCTCGTCGCTGCGCTCCTCGCTCAACGACCGAGAGTCCCCATGACCGGCATCTGGGGCATCGTGAACGTGACGCCGGATTCGTTCAGCGACGGCGGGCGCTACCTCGACGTCGACAGCGCCGTCGCGCGTGGACTGAAGCTGCGTGCCGACGGAGCGAGCGTGCTCGACGTCGGCGGAGAGTCGACCCGGCCGGGAGCGGAGCGCGTCAGCCCCGAGACGGAACAGCAACGGGTGCTGCCGGTGATCGAGCAGCTCGCGGTCGCCGGCGTCCCGGTGAGCATCGACACGCTCAACGCCTCGACCGCAGCGGCCGCAATCCGCGCGGGCGCGCGCATCGTGAACGACGTCTCGGGCGGACTCGCCGACCCCGACATGCGGGCCGCCGTCGCCGAGTCTGGAGCCGACTACGCGATCGGCCACTGGCGAGGGTTCTCTTCGGACATGTACGCCCACGCCGACTACCGCCGGGTCGCCCGCGAGGTCGCGGGAGAGCTCCAGGAGCGCATGGGGGAGGCTGCGGCATCCGGCATCGCGCCGTCTCGGCTGATCCTCGACCCTGGTATCGGCTTCGCCAAGGCCGGCGCCCAGAACTGGGACGCACTGCGCGGACTCGACGAGATCGTCGCACTCGGGCCGCGGGTCCTCATCGGAACCTCCCGCAAGAGGTTCCTCGCCGAGGCTCTCGGCGGCGCCGACGTCTCCGAAGCCCGGCGCGATCTCGCGACCGCCATCACGAGTGCGCTCGCCGCGCGCGCCGGAGTCTGGGCCGTGCGCGTGCATGACGTCGCGTCCACGCGCGACGCCCTCACGATCGCGCACGCCTGGGAAGGATGAGCATGGACTTCATCGATCAGATCGCCCTCACCGGACTCACCGTGTTCGGCCGCCACGGCGTCTACGACCACGAACGCGAGAACGGCCAGGAGTTCACGATCGACGTGCGACTCGCGATGCAGCTGCGCGACGCAGCGGCATCCGACGACGTTGCAGACACCGTGCACTACGGCGAACTCGCCGAGAAGATCGCCGCGGTGGTGGCGGGCGAGCCGGTGAACCTCATCGAGACACTCGCGGAGCGCATCGCCGATGTGGTGCTCGACGACCCGCGCGTGCAGTTCGCGAGCGTCACCGTCCACAAGCCGCACGCGCCGATTCCGCTGACCTTCGCCGACGTCGCCGTCACCGTGAACCGTGGCCGCAAGGGGGCAGCGGAATGAGCCGCAATCTCGCGAACCCGCCGCACGTCCCCGGACCCCGCGAAGGCCGCCCCGAGACCGTCGCGGTCGTGGCCCTCGGCGCCAACCTCGGCGACCGCGACGGCACGATCCGCGCGGCGGCCGAGCGCATCGCTCGGCTTCCGCTCGTCAGCGATGTCCGGCTCTCCCCGCTGCACGAGACGGTCGCGCTCACCGTGGACGGCCCCGACCCCGATGTGCCCGGCTACGTGAACGCCGTCGCGCTGATCACGACCCGGCTCGCCCCCAGCATCCTGCTCGGCATGCTGCACGCGATCGAAGACGAGAACGGTCGCGAGCGGCATGAGCGATGGGGCGACCGCACGCTCGACCTCGATCTCATCGCCTATGGCGAGGAGACCTCGACCGACCCGCACGTGCTGCTGCCGCACCCGCGCGCGTTCGAGCGGCTGTTCGTGCTCGAGCCGTGGCTCGATCTGGATCCGGACGCGGTGCTCCCCGGGCACGGCCGGGTCGCCGCGCTCGCCGCGGAGCTGCGTCGACGGGAGCGCGGATGAAGCGCACCTCGGCCGGCCTCCTCGTGCTCCTCGCCCTGATCGGGGCGGCGGCGGGGTTCGTTCTCGACCAGGTGCTCACGACGATGGGCCGTGCGACCTTCACCCCGTCGCTGCTGCTGCCCGTGCTGCTCGTGATCATCGGCGGCGCCGCCCTCGCTCTCGCGTGGCCCGTGCGCAGAAGCGTGCGCACCGGCGTCCGCATCGATCCCTTCCGTGCCATGCGAGCCGTGACCCTCGCGCGAGCGTCGAGCCTGCTCGGTGCGATCATGGGCGGCTTCGGTGCGGGCCTGCTCGTGTTCCTCCTGTCACGTCCGATCGATCCGCAGGTAGGGTCGACTGTGGCGATGGTCGCCCTGATCGTGAGCGCGGTCGTGCTCGTGGTCGCGGCACTGGTCGCCGAACAGTTCTGCACCCTTCCGAAGGATCCTGATGACTCAGAACCCCGAGAGCCCCATGCCGATCCCGGCCCCGCTGAATTCGGCGGCAGTCACTGACGCGTCGGCTCTCGACCAGGGAACCTACTCTCAGCTGCGCACGGCTCGCAACGAATCGAGGCTCGAGCTCGACGGCGTCTGGCACCAGATCTCGCCGCGCTACGTCGCCTCGCAGATCGTGCAGAACGTGATCTTCATCGCGGTCGTCGTCGTCGTGGCCCTCGTGGCGTTCTTGGGCTTCGAGCAGACATGGGTGCTGATCCCCGCGGGCGTCATCGTCGTGCTAACGCTGGCCACCCTGATCATCCTGCCCCGCCAGGCGCGGGCGATCGGATACATGCTGCGCGCCGACGACATCGTGTTCCGCAAGGGCATCCTGTGGCAGCGCATGATCGCCGTGCCCTACGGCCGCATGCAGCTCGTCGACATCACCCAGGGTCCGCTCGATCGCGCCTTCGGGGTGTCGCAGCTGAAGATGGTGACCGCCGCCGCGACCACCGGTGTGCAGATCCCCGGGCTCACGCAGGATGCTGCGGAGGCTCTCCGCGACACCCTCATCCAGGTGGCCGAGACGCGCCGGACCGGCCTGTGAGCACGCAGCCGCCGATTCCGTCGAAGGTCGGTGCGTCGTCGTCGCTCGCCGACGGCGAGTGGCACCGGATGCACCCGCTCACCCCGCTGTTCAAGGGCGGGCTGGCGCTGATCGTCATCGGCGGTTTCGTGATTGCGAACCTGCGCGAGCGCTTGATCGGCTGGGTCGTCGACCTGTTCGAGCCCGACGCCCACTACGACCAGTACGGTGGCGACCCCGTCGACTGGGTGCTGTCGAACAACCTCGCCATCGTCGCGCTGCTGTCGGTGCTGGGCGTCGTGGTCGTGCTGATCGCGGTGTTCTGGGTGATCTGGCGGTTTCAGCAGTTCCGGATCACCGGCGACCACGTCGAGGTGCGCAAGGGCATCGTGTTCCGTTCGCACCGCCGTGCGCCGCTCGACCGCGTGCAGGGCGTGAACCTGACCCGGCCCTTCCCCGCGCGCATCATCGGCCTTGCCAAGCTCGAGGTCGTCGGCGCCGGCAACGACGCGAACGTCGAGCTCGACTACCTCGCGACGTCGACGGCTGAAGCGGTGCGGGCCGACATCCTGCGCCTCGCCTCCGGCGCGCGGGCCGCGCGACAGGGTGAGGCGTCAGCATCCGCTCCCTCATCCGTCTCTGCTCGCGCTCAGCTGCGAGGAGAGGTCAACAACGGCGTCACGGGCATGATCAACGGCGTCGACCTCGCCGACGTCGCCCCGCACAGCGTCGTCAGGATCCCCACCGGGCGCCTCATCGGCGCCGAGCTCATCGGAACGCTGGCGTGGGTGATCTTCTTCGGACTGATCTTCCTCATCTCGATGGGCGGGGTGCTCATCGGCACGGTGCTGGATGGCGACCCGCTCGGTGGGGCGCTCACCATCGGATTCAGCCTCGGCATCGGCGTGCCCATGGTGCTCGCGATCGTCGGCATCACGTGGGCGCGCATCTCGAAGTCGCTGCGCTATTCGATCGCGCCGACTCCTGACGGGGTGCGCATCACCTATGGTCTGCTCACGACGGTCACCGAGACCCTGCCGCCGGGGCGCATCTTCGCCGTCGAGGTCTCGCAGTCGCTGCTGTGGCGCCCGTTCGGGTGGTGGACGATAAAGATCAACCGCATGGGCGGCAAGAGCGCCGCGCAGCAGCAGTCCGGCAGCGCACAGCAGTTCAACATCGTCCTGCCCGTCGGCAAGCGTGCCGACGTCGAGCGCGTGCTCGGGCTGATCCTGCCCGATGCGCCCGCGTCCGACATCCCGCTCGTGTGGGAGCACGGCATCCTCGGCCCCGTCGCAGGCGACCCGTACCGCACGATGCCCGGCCGAGCATGGTGGCGTCGCCCGGTCTCGTGGAAGCGCCACGGCTATGCGCTCACCGAATTCGGGCTGCTTCTGCGACGAGGAACGATCTGGCGCAAGCTCGCGATCTTCCCGCTCGCGCGCCTGCAGGGAGTGTCGCTGTCGCAGGGACCGATCGATCGTGCCCAGCGCGTCTCGGGCGCCCAGGTGCACTCGGTACAGGGGCCGATCACCGGAACGCTGTCTGGGCTGGAGCGTGCAGACGCGCTCGAGTTGATCAACGGCGTCAGCCGGGCCGCCGTGCTCGCAGCCGCCCGCGATCAGACGCACCGCTGGGGCGAGCACGTGCAGACAGCTGCAGCGCCGCCGCCCGCATACCCGGCTGCACCAGCCCAGCCCGTGGGGGCGCCGGTCTCCGCGCTGCCTGCGTATGGTGTGCCGCCCGCACCGCCTGCGTATGGTGTGCCGACTGCACCACCTGCCTACCCGGCACCGCCTGCGTATGGTGCGCCGCCGGCACCGCCCACCTACCCGGCACCGCCTGCGCCGGCGGCACCGCCCGCGCCGGCCGCGGTACCGCCGCCGACGACCGAGTCGAACGGTGAGTGAGGTTCAGCGCCGCGATGGTCGCCTCGGCGTGGGCATCATCGGCGCGGGTCGCGTCGGACCCGTGATCGGAGCCGCGCTCGCCGGAGCGGGCCACGCCGTCGTCGGGATCACCTCCGGGTCCGACGACGAGCGGGCCTCGGCCGTGCTTCCGGACGTGCCCGTGCTGGATGCGCTCGACGTGGTGCGTCGCAGCGAGCTCGTGATCGTCGCGGTGCCGCACGAGCAGCTCCCAGGACTCGTCGCTGGCATCGCCGAGATCGGCGGATGGCAGCTCGGGCAGCTCGTGCTGCACACCGATCCCGCGTTCGGCATCGAGGTGCTGCGCCCGGCCGCAGAGCGCGGCGCCATCCCGCTGGCCGTGCATCCGGCGATCACCTTCACGGGAACATCGATCGATCTGCGTCAGCTCCAGGCGGGGTACGCCGCGGTGACCGCGCCGCCGGCCGTGCTGCCGATCGCGCAGGCGCTCGCCGTGGAGATCGGATGCGAGCCGATCGTCGTCGCCGAGGCCGACCGCGCAGCATACGCCGACGCGATCGAGGCCGTCACCGCGTTCTCCCGCTCGATCATCGGCCAGTCGACGGCGCAGCTTCGCGAAATCGGCGTGGAGAACCCCGGCGGATACCTCTCGGCCCTCGTGCAGTCGACCGTCGAGCGCGCGCTGCGCGAAGAATCCGACCCTCCGCCCCTGATCTGACGCTCCCGTCTCGTACTGCAGGGCGAGGCGCCGGAGGTGCGCGCCGGGCCTCAGCGCCCGCCGGAGAATCCGCCCCCGCCGCCCCCGCCCGAGAATCCACCGCCGAAGGATCCGCCGGAACTCGACGAGCTGCTGGCGGCCGTGTACGAGGTGGCCGCGCCGGACGACGACCGGAAGGCCGACAGCTGCGAATAGACGAACGGACGGCTCGGGTCGCCGATCCACCCCGCTCCGCGCCGTTCCTGTGCGTAGACGAACTCGAGCACCTCGCCCCACTCCTTCTCCATGCCGAACAGCATGGCGTAGGGGAGCAGGCGCTCGTACACCACGATCACGTTCGCGGATCCGTCCTGACGACGTTCGGCGCCGGTGTACGACTGCAGCATACGCAGGCGGTCGGCCTCCGCGACGCGGATGAACTCCCGCACCCCCTGCAGATACTCGTAGGTGGCCGCGCCCGCCGGAGTCAGCACGACGTGCTTCGCGAAACTGTAGAAGCAGGAGAACCCGACGAGGAACAGTCCGAACACCGAGGCGACGAGACCGGGAATCGCCGATTCGCGTCCGCTGATCGCGCCGAAGATGCTGAGGCCGACACCGATCACGGCGATCGCGATGCCGATCGACTGCAGCACGACGGCGATTCGGCTGCGGGCCTTCGAGGTCAGGCCGCGTGCGCCGGCTGCGTCGACGCCGGCGGCTGTGACCAGGTTCATGCGGGCGGCGAAGGACTCGCTGGCCTCGGGAAGCTCGACCACGCCGTCGGCTTCCGTTCCGAGGAACAGCGCATCGAGCGCGGTCACGTCGAGCTGATCGGGGATGCGGGCGCCGGGGAGCCGCCGCAGTCGGGGGCGGGGCGTGCTCTCCTCGATGCGCAGCGTGCCGCGGACAGCCAGGTGCACGATCTCCGCCGGCATCACGTCCTTCGGCCGGGGGATGACCGCGGCCGCCACCAGCGGGGGAAGTGAATCGGGCACGTCGTACTGTGCGACGATGATGCCCGTCGCCTTGCGCCGCGAACCCTTGAACACGGATACGGCGATCCAGCCTGCGAGCGATGCGGCGACTGCGCCGAGCGCGGCCAGGGCCGGGACGGTGTCGGTGACGGGATTGTCCATCCGGGCAGACGGCTGCGCGACCGTGCCGGATTCGAACCCGATCGCGACCGTGACGCCTTCGCCTGCTGCGAGTTCGGCCCCCTGTACGTGGAAGACCGATCCGTCGCGGGCGAGGTCGCATTCCGTCGTCGATCCCGCATACCCGGCGTAGCAGCGTGCGTTGCCGTTGAGCCCTGCGGCCAAAGTGTCGTCGAGCACGATCTCGGCGCTGAACCGGTCGATCGGCTGCGTGCTCTCGAGCGGCAGCAGGTCCCAGTAGAACTCGTCGACACCCTGGGGGCCCGATCGCGTCGAGGGGTCGGCGGCGAGGATCACGTCGCGCATCTCGTACTCGATCACGTAGGTGGTGAGTCCGTGCACGTACGAGTCGTCGCCGACGCTGATGTAGAGCACGCCGTCTTCCTGATCGGTGTCGTACGGCACGGCGGCACCGCCCTGATCGGTGACCGAGAGCACGTCGAGATGCAGAGACGACCCCTCGTAGCTGGTCGGCAACCCTCGCACGATCCCGCGGTTCTGATCGAAATCGGGGAACTGCGCCGCAAGAGTCTCGGTCACCCGCATGGTGGCCCTCCCCTCGGCGTCGACACCGAGTACGAAGCGTGCGTCCCAGGACGCGTAGGAGAAGTCGTCGACGTCCGCATCGACGTCGGAGGACGAACGGGCGGATGCCGCCGCGGAGGGCGCGGATGCCGAGGCGAACGCCGCTGCGGGCATCGACAGGCCCGCGACGGCGAGCGCGATCACGGCGGCGGCACGGAGGAAGCGGGATGCGGGCATGGTCAGAGGGTACCGAGCATCCGCGGCCGAATGAGCCGCCCTCGCCTCGGTAAACTGGATGAGATTTCCAAGGAGCCCCGCACATGACTGACGCGTCCGCCGCGCCCGAGCAGAACCCTGACGCCACCGAAGAGGACGTCCACGAGCAGAAGGCCGTTCGCCTCGCCAAGCGTGAGCGCCTGATCGCGAAGCGCGCGGATGCCGGGGGAGGCGCGTTCCCGGTGAGCGTGCCCGTGACGCACACGATTCCCGTACTGCGTGCCGAGTACGGCGAGCTCGAGGCGGGTGCGGAGACGGGCGTCGTCGTCGGTGTGGCCGGCCGTGTCGTGTTCAGCCGCAACACCGGCAAGCTCTGCTTCGCCACGCTGCAGGCCGGCGACGGCTCGCGCATCCAGGCGATGATCTCCCTCGCGAACGTCGGCGAGTCCTCGCTCGCCGACTGGAAGGAGTACGTCGACCTGGGCGACCACGTGTTCGTCCACGGCGAGGTCATCTCCAGCCGCCGCGGCGAGCTGTCGATCATGGCAGACGACTGGACCATCGCCTCGAAGGCGATCCTGCCGCTGCCGAACGCCTACGCCGAGCTGAGCGAGGAGGGGCGTGTCCGCAGCCGCTACCTCGACCTCATCGTGCGCGAGCAGGCCCGCACCACCGTGCGCGCCCGCGCCGCCGTGAACGCGAGCCTGCGTGCGACGTTCACGAGCCACGACTACCTCGAGGTGGAGACGCCGATGCTGCAGGTGCAGCACGGCGGAGCATCCGCTCGTCCCTTCATCACCCACTCGAACGCCTTCGACACCGAGCTGTTCCTGCGCATCGCGCCCGAGCTGTATCTGAAGCGCGCCGTCGTCGGCGGCATCGAGCGGGTCTATGAGATCAACCGCAATTTCCGCAACGAGGGCGCCGACTCCACGCACAGCCCCGAGTTCGCGATGCTCGAGGCGTATCAGGCGTACGGCGACTACAACCAGATGGCGGCGCTCACGCAGGAGCTCGTGCAGAACGCGGCAGTGGCGGTGTCAGGTTCCACGACCGTGACCTGGGCCGACGGCACCGAGTACGACCTCGGCGGCGAGTGGGACCGTGTCTCGATGTACGAGTCGCTCTCGGCCGCGGCCGGTCGCGAATTCACCCCGCAGGATCCGGTCGAAGATCTCATCGCGTTCGCCGAGGCGAACGGCGTCGACCTTCCGCCGCAGGCCACCCACGGCAAGCTCATCGAGGAGCTGTGGGAGCACTTCGTGAAGGGCGACCTCGTGCGTCCGACCTTCGTTATGGACTTCCCCGTCGACACCTCTCCGCTCGTGCGCGAGCACCGTTCGGTCGAGGGCGTCGTGGAGAAGTGGGACCTGTACATCCGCGGCTTCGAGCTCGCCACCGGATACTCCGAGCTGGTCGACCCGGTGATCCAGCGCGAGCGCTTCGTGGAGCAGGCCAAGCTCGCGGCGCGCGGCGACGTCGAGGCGATGCCGGTGGACGAAGAGTTCCTGCGTGCTCTCGAGCACGCTATGCCGCCATCCGGGGGCATGGGCATGGGCATCGATCGGCTGCTCATGGCGATCACCGGCCTCGGCATCCGCGAGACGATCCTCTTCCCGCTCGTCAAGTAGTTCACGCCGCGTCTCGCGGTCCGCGCCGGAACGCCCACTCGGGCAGCATCCCGGCGCCGACGATCGTGCCCAGCAGCTCGGCCAGGCCGTACTCCGGGTCGATCTCGCGCACGAGCTGCAGGTAGTGCTCCGCGTGCGTCGCGTGCCCGAGAGCCCATGACAGCCACGCCGCGATCGTCAGTGGGGCGGGGCGCAGCCCGCGGGGCGCGCGGGCTGCAGCGAGCCTCGCCACGGTGAGCGCGTGCCGAAGCCGGTCGACATCGGGGGAGGGGCCGTGCCCGAGGAAGACGCCGCCCAGGTCGTCGGGGATCGCTGAGCCCGTGTCGGCGAACGCGTACTGCGCCTCGAGCGTGCGGACGCCGTCGTCGAAGGACGTCGCCCATTGCACGAGCGCGACGTCCCGCAGGAGCGGCCGGTCGAGACACCACAGCAGGGCGGCCGTGGCGAACGGCGGCTGCTCGTCGGGCGAGTCCAGCAGGGTCTCGAAGAACTCGGGGATATCTTCGAGCATGACGAGCGCCGCGATCGCCAGCGGGTTCTCCGAGCCGTCGAGACGACTGTGCGCCTCGCGATCGAGCATCGCGCCGATGTCACGCAGCGCTCGCCCGACGTGCTCCTTCTCGACGAGATCGGCTACCGGCAGCTCGGCGCCGGCATGCTGGTCGCCCGCGAGCGGGTCCGATGCGGGAAGCGCGGCGAGCTCCGGGTCGTCTTCCAGATAGCTCGACCAGCCGGCCGGCGTCACGCACAGGGCGTCGACGATGCGCAGCCCTGCGTCTTCGGCGCACCCGAGCAGTTCATCGACCTGCACGATCAGCGGCAGCACGAGACCGTCGGGGGTGCGGCACGGGGTGTCGTCGCAGTACACGACGATCGCGACGGCATCCGCCCCCTCGACCTTCGCGATGAGGCCGATGGCCGCATTCGCATAGTCTTCGGGCGAGACGTCGTCGCGCGGCAGATCCAGGCGCATGGCGCCGTGGGCCCGAGACCCGTGAAAGGGGAGCAGGACGAGGCTCTGCGAAGGGGCGAAGCCGGCGAGGGCGGGTACCAGGCCGAGGAACTCGGCGGAGTCGGATGCTCGGAGAAGTGTGGTCATTCCGAGAGTGTGCGAGATCCGGGATCGCCATGGGGCCCTTCCACAGACGGAACCGTGCAAAAGGCGGGGAAGCGCCGAATGTGCAGGAAGAGTGGCTCGCGTACCATGGAGGCATGGAGAACTTCTGGCTCACGGCTGCCTGGTCGATCCTGCCGACCCTCGCCGTGTGCACGGTCTTCTACTTCGTGATCCGCAGCATCCTTCGCTTCGACCGCACCGAGCGGCGCGTGCACGCCAAGATCGAGGCCGAGGAGCGCGCTGCTCGAGGTCTGCCTCCGCGCGCCTGAGCGAGGTCGCCGGCATCGGTTACTGTTAGCGAGAGCGCAGGATTCTGCGCTCGCCGCGACGATCCTCGCGGCACCGACTCGCTGAGAGGCTCCGCCGATGAGTGCCGATGCGTGGGGACTGTGGCTCGCCGCGGTCCTCGTCGTGATCGACATCTCGATCCGCATCACGGCGATCATCGTGATCCCGCGCAATCGTCGTCCGACGGCCGCGATGGCGTGGCTGCTCGCCGTGTTCTTCATCCCCTACATCGGCGTCTTCCTTTTCCTCCTGATCGGAAACCCGCGTCTGCCGCGCGCGCGCCGGCGCAAGCAGGACCAGATCAACGAGTACATCCACGAGACCAGCGAGCAGCTGCACTTCGGCACGCTTCGCCCCGACGCGCCGAACTGGTTCCCGCCGTTGGTCGAGATGAACCAGCGCCTCGGCGCTCTGCCGATCTCGGGCGACAACGGCGCGCACCTGATCGCCGACTACCAGGAGTCGCTCGACGCGATGGCCGAGGAGATCCGCAAGGCCACCGAGTACGTCCACGTCGAGTTCTACATCCTGCAGGCCGACGCCGCGACCGACAACTTCTTCCGCGCCCTCGAAGAGGTCTCTGCGCGGGGAGTGACCGTCCGGGTGCTGCTCGACCACTGGGCGAACCGCTGGAAGCCCCGCTACCGGGCGACGGTCAGGCGCCTGAACGGCATGGGCGCGGACTGGCACCTGATGCTGCCCGTGCAGCCTCTGAAAGGGCGGATGCAGCGCCCCGATCTGCGCAATCACCGCAAGCTCCTCGTGGTCGACGGCAAGGTCGCGTTCCTCGGCTCGCAGAACGTCACCGACTCCACCTACAACCTGCCGAAGAACATCAAGCGCGGCCTGCACTGGGTCGATCTGATGGTGCACATCGACGGGCCGGTCGTTCTCAGCATCAACGCGATCTTCGTGGCCGACTGGTACAGCGAGACCGACGACATCCTCGAGGAGATCGACATCACCTCGGCGCAGCCGGGCACGGGAGATCTCGACTGCCAGGTCGTGCCCTCCGGCCCTGGCTTCGAGGTCGAGAACAACCTGCGGCTCTTCCTCGGTCTTCTGTACGCCGCCAAAGAGAAGATCATGATCGTCAGCCCGTACTTCGTTCCAGACGAAGCACTGCTGCTCGCCGTGACCGCGGCGGTCGATCGCGGCGTCGACGTCGAGCTGTTCGTCTCGGAAGAGGGCGATCAGGCGATGGTCTACCACGCTCAGCGCAGCTACTACGAGGTGCTGCTCAAGGCCGGTGTGCGCATCTGGATGTACCGAAAGCCGTACATCCTGCACACCAAGAGCCTCACGATCGACGACGAGGTGGCCGTGATCGGCTCGAGCAACATGGACATGCGCTCGTTCGGTCTGAACCTCGAGGTGTCGATGCTCGTGCGCGGCGAGGAGTTCGTCTCGGAGATGCGCGAGGTCGAGGCCCGGTACCGGGCGCTCAGCCGTGAGCTCACACTCGAGGAGTGGATGCAGCAGCCGTTGCGCTCGACCGTCCTCGACAACCTCGCCCGGCTCACGTCCGCCCTGCAGTAGCGGCTGTTCCGAGGGCTGGGTACCGTGGGGGCATGACCTCCCCCACGCGTCTGCTCTCCGTTCTCTCCGCGCTCGCCGGCGTCCTGCTGATCGCCGGATGCGCCTCGTCGAGCCCCGGGTCCACCACCCCGAGCAGCTCACCTGCTCCCTCGTCGAGCTCGTCCGGCGGCGACGACACCGACCTCGACGGCACCCTGCTCGACGACGGACGGATGTTCGCGGTCATCACCCAGGGATCGTCGTCGCTGGCGTGCACTCCCCAGATCACCCAGGTCACGGCGAAAGGCCAGGCGGTCGACGTGACCGTCGAGGACAAGACCGACCCCGCCGTGATGTGCACCGCCGACTACGCGCCGCGGGCCAGCATCGGGGCGCTCCCGGAGGGCGTCGACCCGACGAAGGAGATCACGCTGAACGTCACCTACGGCGAGGTCGTCGACGACGTCGATCTCGACGGCGACCCCGCGTTCACGGGGAAGCCCGGTTCATCGACCGACTACCTGCCGAGCGCCGGATGGATCGACGACGGTTCGCTCGTGCTGCTCACCTGGGGTTCGTCCACCTGCCCGCCGGTGGTCGAGTCGGTGGAGGGCGCGGGAGCGACAGGGACGGCGACCTTCGTCACCGATGACGGCGAGGTGTGCACCATGGACATGGCGCCGCGCGGGACGATCATCGCCTTCGCCGATGATCAGGTCGACGACGACGGCTTCACGCTGACGCTGGTCGGCGGCGGCCTCGACGGGACTGTCGACGTTCGCGGCTGAGGTCACAGCCGATCGGTCGGATGCCCGGCCGGAAGCGCGAGCAGCAGCGCTCCGGCATCCACCCGGCAGACCATGCGCACGGCCTCGCCGAACTCGTCGCCGTCGATCTGCACGGGAGTCGGCGCCGTGGCGGCGGCTTCGGCGGCTTCGCCGCGGAAATAGTGCACGGCCGCGTTCCGGCGATGGTGCTCGAGGGCCTTGCGCCCCACCTTGCTGCGGCGGAGCACGGAGTTGTCCCACCAGATCTTGCGCCACACGTTCAACCAGCCGAAGACGCCCGTGGGCTGGATGACCGCGATGTCGAGGGTGCCGTCGGCGATCGACGCCTCGGGTACCAGTTCGATGCCTGCGGGCAGCGTGCCGCAGTTGGCGAAGAGGATGCTGTGCACCTTCGCCGAATGCAGCCGCTCCTCGTCGACCTGGTACACGGCGCGGAAGGCCTGAGCCTTCGCGAGCGAGCGTGCGGCGCCATCGACGTAGGCGATCCAGCCGACCGTCTTCTTGAGATCGGAGCGCGTGTTCGCGATCATGTCGGCATCCAGCCCGATGCCGGCCAGCACGACGAAGGCGTGGGTCGACTTCTCACCGCCCAGCCTCGTGATCTCGGCCCAGCCGACGTCGATCGCTTGCCGGTTGTCGCCGAGAGCCGCGCGGATCATGGCTTCGGGTTCTGCGAGGGGAAGGCCGAGGTTTCGCGCGAGAAGGTTGCCGGTGCCGCTGGGGATGATGGCGAGAGGTACATCGGTCCCGGCCATCGCCTCCGACACCGCGCGTACCGTGCCGTCGCCGCCCGCGACGAGGACGACGGCGACGCCCCGTTCCAGAGCATCTCGGGTGAGACCCTGACCCGCGTCGGCCACGGTCGTCGGATAGAAGGCCGGATGCTCCCATCCCGCATCCCTCGACAGGGAGACCACCTGGGCGCGCAGGCGCTTCGCGTCGACCTTGAGCGGGTTGTAGACGAGAGCTGCCTGCGGTCGGGCCCCGGGGTAGGTCGTCATGGCGCTACTCTAATCCGGACGGAGGGCGGCGCCCCGACCTCGTGCGGGAGGGCATGTGAGCGACACGCAGGATCCGCGATCTCTGCTCGAGGCGATGGTGTCAGAAGACCCGCAGCGCCTGCGACGTCGCAGCATCTCCCTGGGCGTGGACCTCGACGATGCGGACGATGTCGCGCAGACCGCGCTGCTGAGAGCCTGGCGCTCGATCGAGAGGCTCGAGATGCCGGAGCAGGGGGCCATGTGCTCCTGGCTCGACACGATCGCTCGGAACGTCGCGATCGACCTGGCCCGACGACGAGCCAGGCGCCCGGTCGGTGAGCTCGACCCGCAACAGGCGAGCGGCACACGCGTCGCCGAGCAGGTCGAGGTGCGGGTGATCCTCGATGGGGCGCTCGCCGCGGTGCGATCGCTGCCGGAGGCGCTGCGGGAGCCGCTGCTGCTCACCGTGGTCGACGGCCTCACGACGGCACAGGTCGCCGAGCGGCTGGGCATCGAGCCGGCAACCGCTCGGCAACGGATCTCGCGGGCGCGCAAGGCCATGAGCGCTTGCCGGAGATCAGGTATGGACGCGGACTGAGGGACCGGTCACGACCGGCCCCTCATCCCGCCTCAGGCCGTGCCGAAGGGATTGTCGACTGCATAGCGCCAGCCGTGCTCTTCGCTGTAGACGGCCACGTCGGCGGTCGTTCCCGCGAGCGAGATCTCGGAGCCGTCGGGTCCCGTGCCCGTGATCGTCCAGTCGGCGATCGCGAGCCCGACGCCCTCGGATTCGAACGTCTGGCGCACGGTCATCGTGATCGGGAGGTTCAGCCCCAGGAACTGCTCGAGCGCGCCTCGGACGCCGGCTTCGCCGGTGACGGGCTGACCCGGTGCGGGCACGAACACGACGCCGGGTCGATTCAGTGCCATGAGGCCGTCGAGATCGCGCGCGTTGAAACGCGCGGCGAAGGCGAGGTTGAGCTGGTCGAGGGCGGTGATGGGAGTGGTCACGATGGATCCTTTCGCGGGGGATCGGCGCAGTGCCGACCTCTGCAGGGAAAGACGACGTCCGCCGTGGTTTGTGACGGACGGGGAGCATCGGAGTGCACACGTAGAATCGGAGGATGATCGACCTCGCTCTGCTTCGCGACAATCCCGAGATCGTCCGCCGCTCCCAGGCCGCCCGCGGAAACGACGTGGCGACCGTCGATGCGGCCCTCGAGGCCGACCGATCGCGCCGGGCGGCGCTCGCCGTGTTCGAGGAGCTGCGGGCCGAGCAGAACCTCTTCGGCAAGCAGGTCGCCAAGGCTCCGAAAGAGGAGAAGGCCGCCCTCGTCGCGCAGGCGAAGGATCTCGCAGACCGCGTCAAGCAGGCGCAGCAGGCCGCGAACGAAGCCTCGGATGCTGCATCCGCCGCTCTCGCGCTGATCGAGAACGTTGTGATCGACGGCGTGCCGGCCGGCGGTGAAGCCGACTTCGTCGAGCTGCGACGGGTCGGCGACGTGCCCGCGTTCGCCTTCGAGCCTCGCGACCACCTCGAGATCGGCGAGATCCTCGGGGCGATAGACATGGAGCGCGGGGCGAAGGTGTCCGGAGCGCGCTTCTACTTCCTGAAGGGCATCGGCGCCCGCCTCGAGATCGCGCTGATGAACCTCGCGCTCGACAGGGCTCTGCAGAACGGCTTCACGCCGATGATCGTCCCGACTCTCGTGCGGCCCGAGATCATGCAGGGCACCGGGTTCCTGGGCGAGCACGCCGACGAGGTCTACCACCTCGACAAGGAGGATCTCTACCTCGTGGGCACGAGCGAGGTCCCGCTCGCCGGATACCACAAGGACGAGATCGTCGACCTGTCGACGGGTGCCCTGCGGTACGCCGGCTGGTCGACCTGCTACCGCAGCGAGGCCGGATCGCACGGCAAGGACACCCGCGGGATCATCCGCGTGCATCAGTTCAACAAGCTCGAGATGTTCGTCTACACGAATCCCGAGGATGCCGAGGCCGAGCACCTTCGGCTGGTCGCCCTGCAGGAGGAGATGCTCACCTCTCTCGGTCTCGCCTACCGCGTGATCGACGTCGCCGCGGGCGATCTGGGATCGAGCGCCGCGCGCAAGTACGACATCGAGGCGTGGGTGCCCACTCAGGGCGCGTTCCGCGAGCTCACCTCGACCTCGAACTGCACGACCTACCAGGCGCGTCGCCTCGAGACGCGTTATCGCCCCGATGACGGCGGCAAGACGCAGCCGGTCGCGACGCTGAACGGCACCCTCGCGACCACGCGGTGGATCGTGGCGCTCCTCGAGACGCACCAGCAGGCCGACGGATCGGTGCGGGTGCCCGAGGTGCTCAGGCCCTACCTGGGCGGCATGGACGTGCTGGAGCCGACCCTTCGACAGGCTCAGGGACCCAAATGACCGACGCTTCGGCAGGCTCAGGGAATCCGTGGCTCATCGCCCTCGACGTCGACGGCACGATCCTGCTCCAGGACGAGACGATGAGCCCCGGTGTGCCCGAGGCGGTGGCCCGCCTTCGCGACGGCGGTCACCAGGTCACGATCGCGACCGGACGCAGCTGGATGGCCACGCAGCGGTGGGTCGAGGAGCTCGGTCTCGCACCGGAGTTCGTGGTGTGCTCGAACGGCGCCGTGATCATGCGACTGGTTCAGGGCGAGTGGGTGCGCTGGAACGTCGAGACCTTCGATCCCTCGCCCGTGCTCGAGCTGCTCCGCGAGCGCCTGCCCGACGCGCGGTACATGGTCGAGCTCGGCTCCGGGCAGCGCCTGTACACGCAGCAGCTCGATGACTGGACTCTCGACGGCGGTCGTCAGGTGTCCTTCGACGAGCTCGCCGACGAACCCGTGTCGCGCATCGTGGTGGTCTCGCCGGGCCACGACGAGGAGGACTTCCACCGCTTGGTGGCGGATGCCGGACTCAACGAGGTCTCGTACGCGATCGGCTGGACGGCGTGGCTGGACATCGCGCCGAACGGCGTCGACAAGGGCACGGCGCTGGAACGCGTACGCACCGAGCTCGATGTCGACGGCGAGCGGGTGCTCGTCGCAGGAGACGGACGCAACGACATCGGGATGTTCGGCTGGTCCCGTTCGCTGGGCGGCCGCGCGGTGGCGATGGGGCAGGCTCCTGCGGAGGTGAAGGATGCTGCGGGTGAGGTGACGGACGACGTGCTCGACGGAGGTCTCGCGCGCGCCCTCAACACGCTTCCAGCGCCCGCCCAGGTCAGCGCGGGAGAATAGAACTCGGCTAGACTCACGGCTTGTCGGCAGATTCGTCTGTCGGGAGGGTTGTCCGAGCGGCCGATGGAGCTGGTCTTGAAAACCAGTGGGCAGAAATGTCTCAAGAGTTCGAATCTCTTACCCTCCGCTTCATGAGGGGTGCGTCGCCGGGGAGGGAGGCGCATCACCGAGAACCGAAAGGCCCCGAGTGAGTCAGAACACCCGACGCCGCCGTACCATCGCGCGGCACGGCCAGCTGCGCACGCCGGGTCCGGTCAGTCAGCTCCTCAAGTTCATCGCGATCGGCCTCTCGGTCGTCCTGGTCAGCGGTGCAGCCGTCGTCGGTTACATCGTCTACGACTTCACGAGCACGGTGACCGCGAACGCCGTCGAGATCGAGGGCCAGAAGGAGCTCCCGCCGGACATCAGCGAGTACAAGGGCGGCTTCAACATGGTGCTCGCCGGCGTCGACACCTGTGAAGACGCGTACAAGCAGTACTTCGGCGCGCGTTGCACGGGCAAGGACTCGGAGGGCACCCTCAACGACGTCAACCTGCTCGTGCACGTCTCCGACGCGCCCCGCCGGATCACCGTGGTCAGCTTCCCGCGCGACCTGATGCTCCCGATCCCCGAATGCACCGACGCCGAGGGCGAGAGGCACTCGGCGATGAGCAAGCAGCCGCTCAACACCTCGTACACCGACGGGGGGCTCAACTGCGTCGTCCAGACGCTCGCGAAGCTCACCGGCCAGGAGATCCAGTTCGCGGCATCCGTCACCTTCGGCGGCGTGATCGAGATCACGAATGCGATCGGCGGCGTCGACGTGTGCCTCGCGAACCCGATCAAGGACAAGTACACGGGCCTCGACCTGCCCGCCGGCAACAAGACCCTGCAGGGCCTCGAGGCGCTGCAGTTCCTCCGTACCCGCCACGGCGTAGGCGACGGCAGCGACCTCGGTCGCATTGGCAACCAGCAGCAGTACATGTCGAACCTCGCCAAGAAGCTGATCAGCAGCGACACGCTCGGCAACGTGCCGGTCATGCTGAAGCTCGCGACGACCGCGATCGACAACCTCGAGACCAGCACGTCGCTGGCCGACCCGATGAAGATCGTGCAGATCGGCCTCGCCGTGAAGTCGGTGCCCTTCGAGGACATCGTGTTCCTGCAGTACCCGACGGCCACCGACCCCGACAACCCCAACAAGGTCGTGCCGAGCAAGGCGGCGGCGCAGGAGATGTGGGACGCGATCAACGCGAACGCCCAGCTGCAGATCACCTACGAGAACACCAAGAACGACGGCGTCGTCGTCACCGATCCGGGAACCACGGCGCCCACCGAGCCGACCGATCCGGCTGCCACGCCTGACCCGGCGGCGACCCCCGACAACGTGGTGGCGCTGCCCGACACCATCAAGGGCACGTCGGCCGCGCAGACCACCTGCTCGAACGGCAACGTCCGCTGACCGTAGAGCGGATGCCGTGGCATCCGCTCTACGGCGTCCGGCTGTCGCGCCGCGGCTGATTCGGTCGAACGAGCCGGGGCGTGATCGATGCGTGCGCGACTCAGTCGCGCCGCGGGGCCAGCGCGTCGATGAGCCGTTCGACGATGTCGGCCATGTCGACGGTGGGATCGATCATCCACTGCAGCTGCAGGCCGTCGGCCACTGCCTGGAGGACGCGGGCCATTGTGTCGGGGTCGAGCGCGGGCTCACGCGTGGAGTCGCGGTGGAGTCCTGCCGCGACGGCCTCGCGCAGCCGCTCGCTGCGCTCGAGGAAGTACGAGTGCGCCGGATGCTCGGGATCGACGGCGTCGACTGCGAGGCGCGAGAACAGTTCGACGAGACCCGGAACCTCGGCGTTGTGCCTGATGACGTCGATCAGCCCCTCGCGCGGATCAGCGAGGTCGGCGAGACGAGGGTCCATCCCGTCGTGCTCGTCGCGTTTGCGCAGCACCTCGGTGAACAGCTCCTCCTTGCTGCCGAAATAGTGCAGCAGAGCAGCGGGCGTCACTCCGACCATGTGGGCGATCTGCTTGAGGGAGGCGTTCTGGTAGCCGTCGCGCCCGATGACCTCGAGTGCACTCTCGAGGATCTCCTCGCGCCGCGCGACGCCTTTCGCATACGAACCGCGCTGTGCCATGTCTTCAGAGTAATACTGAACATCGTTTGGAATCTAATACTTACCGTCGTATAGTTTTCGCAGGACATTGCCGTCAGCGCGAAAGGGACATCTGTGAGCACCGCATCCGATCTCACCCTCGAAGAGAAGGCCTCGCTCACCAGCGGCGCCGATTTCTGGACGACCAAAGCCGTCGATCGCGCGGGCATCCCGTCGATCATGATGACCGACGGCCCGCACGGGCTCCGCAAGCAGGCAGGCGGAACCGACCACCTGGGCCTCGCCAGCAGCGTGCCCGCGACCTGCTTCCCGCCGGCAGTGGGCATCGGCTCGTCATGGGATCCCGAGCTCATCGAACGCGTCGGCGCCGCGATCGGAGTCGAGGCCGCGATCGAAGACGTCGCCGTCGTGCTCGGCCCAGGCATCAACATCAAGCGATCGCCGCTGTGCGGTCGCAACTTCGAGTACTTCTCGGAGGATCCGATCGTCTCGGGCGTGCTGGGCGCAGCCTCGGTCCGCGGCGTGCAGTCGCAGGGCGTCGGCACCTCGCTCAAGCACTTCGCCGCCAACAACCAGGAGTTCGACCGGATGCGCGCGAGCTCCGACGTCGACCCTCGACCGCTGCGCGAGATCTACCTGCGCGGATTCGAGCGCGTCGTGAAGGACGCCGCACCCTGGACGGTCATGTGCTCGTACAACCGTCTCAACGGCGTGTGGACCTCGGAGGACCCGTGGCTGCTCACGAGCGTGCTGCGCGACGAATGGGGCTTCGACGGGCTCGTCGTCTCGGACTGGGGCGCCGTGAACGATCGGGTGGCCGGCGTCGCCGCGGGACTCGATCTCGAGATGCCGGCCACGGGCGGACGGACGGATGCTCAGCTCGTCGCCGCGGTGCGCGAGGGGCGCCTCGATGAGAGCGTTCTCGACACCGCGGCTTCCCGTGCGATCGATCTCGTCCGAAAGGCGGGAGAGCGTCCGGGGGTCGAGGGGCCGCTCGATGTCGACGCGCACCACGCCCTCGCGCGAGAGGCCGCCGGCCGTTCGATCGTGCTGCTGAAGAACGAGGGGTCGATCCTGCCGCTCGCGCCCGGTCAGAAGATCGCCGTGATCGGCGCCTTCGCCGCCGAGCCCCGCTTCCAGGGCGCCGGTTCCTCGCTGATCAACCCGACCCGGGTGGATGCCGCCGTCGACGCGCTGCGCGCCATCGCGGGCGACGACATCTCCTTCGCGCCGGGCTTCGGAGTCGGGGCCGGAGCCGTCGCGGCATCCGGTCGCCCTGCCGACGAACTGCGCGCCGAGGCCGTCGAGACCGCGGCCGCCGCAGAGATCGCGGTCGTGTTCCTGGGGCTGCCTGCGGCCGAGGAGTCCGAGGGCTTCGACCGCGACCACATCGATCTGCCACCCGTGCAGCTCGAGCTTCTCGACGCCGTGATCGAGGCGAACCCGCGCACCGTCGTCGTGCTGTCGAACGGCGGTGTCGTCGCCCTGCCGTTCGGCGATCGCGTGCCCGCGATCATCGAGAGCTGGCTGCTCGGCCAGGCGGGCGGCAGCGCCGTCGCCGACGTGCTCTACGGTGCGGTCAACCCCTCGGGCAAGCTCACCGAGACCGTCCCGGCGCGGCTCGAGGACAACCCCTCCTACGGCAACTTCCCCGGCGAGTTCGGGCACGTCCGCTACGGCGAGGGTCTGCTGGTCGGATATCGCTGGTACGACGCCAAGGGGCTCGAGGTGACCTTCCCGTTCGGGTTCGGCCTCTCGTACACGACCTTCGCATATGGACCGGCGACGGCATCGGTGACCGACGACGGCGACATCGCGGTCTCCTTCGATCTGAGCAACACGGGCGATCGTGACGGACGTGAGGTCGTGCAGGTGTACGCGTCGCTCGCCGGCTCTGTCGTTCAGCGCGCGCCGCGCGAGCTCAAGGCGTTCGCGTCGGTCGCCCTCGCTGCGGGGGAGACCCGCGCGGTCGAGCTCGTCATCCGCCGTGAGGATCTCGCGTATTGGGACGTCAGAGTCGACCGCTACGTCGTCGAGGGCGGCGAGTACACGCTCGATGTCGCGGCGTCGAGCCGCGACATCCGCGCGGCTCTCACGATCGCGATCTCGGGCGACGAGGTTCATCTGCCGCTCGACATGAACTCGTCGATCGGCGACGTCATGGCGAATCCTGTGGCCGGGCCGGTCATGCAGGGCGCGCTCTCCGGTTTCATGGGCGACCTGGACGGCGTCGACGCGGCGGCCGCCTCGATGATGCCGAACGACGACGCGATGCAGAAGATGATGGCGTCGTTCCCGATCGGGCGCCTCGTCGGCTTCCCCGGGGTTCCCGTCACCCACGAGCAGATCGAGCAGCTCCTCGCCGCGGCGAACGCGGGAGTCTCCGCGCCGATTCCCGGTCGCTAGGCTTCGGCACCCGCTCGCTGAGCGAGTGAAGCGAGACGAAACGCGTGCCTCCCGCAGTCGACTGCAGGAGGCACGCGTTTCGTCTCGTCGCCGGCGCTCCTCGCTCGACGACCGGTGGGGGAGCGCGGCGCTCCTCGTTCAGTGCGTGCCGGGGTCGGCCGTCAGTTTCCCGAGGAGGCGTTCGAGCTCGCGGATGTCATCCAACGACCAGTCCTTGATGCGTCCGAAGAATTCGACGCCGCGCTCTTCCAGCGTGCGTGCAATCCGCGCCTCCCCCAGATCTGTGAGCTGGACGATCACTCCGCGACGGTCCTGCGGGTCCGGGGCGTTGGCGACCAACCCGAGACCTCGCATCTTGGTGAGCAGCGTGCTCGTGGAGCTTCGATCCATCCCCACCGACTCGGCGATCACGCTGGGCCGTGCGGGGCCGAAGGCGTGCAGCCACCGCGCGATGTGGAAGGCGGCCGGCTGAAGCCCCTCGTGGAACTGGGCGGCGCTGCGCTCGCTCAAACCCCGCGTCGCGCTCAGGAGAGCATTGATCCGCTCGCCCAGGGCCAGCTCCACGGCAGACCGCGCCTGCTCGGTTGTTTGCATATCCAAACGATAGCACCTACAGTGATGGACATTTGCAAATCACTTCCGAAGGATGCGATGTCGAATCAGAGCAGCTCCATGTCCCCACCCGTCATCGTCCTCACCGGCGCCACGAGCGGCCTCGGACAACTCGTCGCCCTGCGCCTCGCGGAGCAGGGGGCGCACCTCGTCCTCCCCGCTCGCAACGCCCACAGGGCAGCCGAAACCGCATCGCTCATCAGGCGAGTCGCACCGACCGCCACGGTCGAGACACCCATCGCGGATCTCTCCCGCATGGACGAGGTCCGCAGGCTGGGCCGGGAGATCGCCGACGCCCACGCCCAGGTCGACGTTCTCGTCAACAACGCCGGACTCCATGCCTTCGAAGCGCGCACCACCGTTGACGGCTACTCCGAGATGATCGCCGTCAATTATCTCGCCCCCTGGCTGCTCACCCACGAACTCCGGCCAGCACTCGAAGCCGCGCCCTCCGCGCGAGTCGTCACGGTCGCCTCCGAGGCCTCACGCCGACACGGCACGCTCCGCCTGCCTGAGGACCTCACCGGCACCCCCGCTTTCCGCGCTCGCGGGTCCTCCGTGCTCTACGGCAAGAGCAAGCTCCTCGACATCATGTTCACGAAAGAGCTAGCCCGGCGAAACGCCACCACGAACGTCACCGCGCTCTGTCTCGATCCCGGCTTCAACGTCACCGGCCTCGGACGAGAAGTCCGAGGCGCGGCCATCATCGAACGGATCCTCAGATCTCTCCGCATCGGCGACCCCGACCGGGGCGCCGGACTCATCGTCCGACTCGCCACGCACCCCGACTACCGAACCCGAAACGGCGAGTACTGGACGGTCCGCGGCCCCCGTGCGATCGAGCCCGCAGCTCCCGGAGACGACCCGGCGACCCAGAAGGAACTGTGGCGGCACACCGAAGACCTACTCCTCAACTGAACGTGAACGGTTCGCGACAGGCTTCGGCAGGAGGTTTCGTTCCGCGATGAACAGCACGAGGAGCAGGCCCACGACGCTCGCCAACGCCGAGAGAGCGGTGAGCATGCTGATCACCGGCGCCAGCGCGAGGAAAATCGCGGCGAACGTGAGGCGTACGGCGTTCCACGTGGCGAGCAGCCGTCGCGCGAATGCTGCGGCTCCCACGAGGTAGCACGCGGTTCCTCCCGCGAGCGAGGCGGCTCCGAAGAACCCGAGACTCTCGGTGGATTCGATGTGTGCCATCGCGACCTCGAGGCCGAGCGCGGCGAGAACGATCCCGCCGACCAGCAGCAGGTGGAGGTAGGTGTAGGCGCCGGTCGCAGCGCGCCCCCGGGCTGAGGCGTGGATGGCCTGGAGCGCGTGCTCGGCCTCGCCTGCCAGCCGAGTGAAATAGGCCCACCACAGCGCGATGCAGATGAGCATCGACAAGACCACACCGCTGAGTATTCCGACGCTGATCGGCTCAGTCGCAGCCCCGGCGCCGATACCGAGGATGGACTCACCGAGGGCGAGGATCACGATCAGTCCGTGCCGCTCGGTGAAATGAGCGGTGGAGCGCACCGGCCAGGCGATGCCGATGCTCGTGCGGTAGGACACGATGGGCTCGATCGCGACTGCGGCGATCGAGCACCAGATCTGCCACGGGCCGCCGAGCAGAGCACCGACGACGAGGAGTGCTCCGGACGGAACGACGGAGAGGGCGACGGTGATCAGCGTGCGTCGACGGAGTGCAGGGTCCGCGAGCCACACGAAGACGATCGCATGAGCGACCCGGGCGACGAGATAGGCGCCGACGAACACGAGGGGACCGGACAGACCGCCTGGCAGATCGTCGTATGCCTCCATGACGACGAGGCCGGCGACGAACATCGCGGTCATGCCGATGATCATCGCCACACGCACGACGCCGTGGTCTGCGTGGGCGATGTTGGTGAGCCATCCGTAAGCGGTCCAGGCCCACCACAGCAGCGCGAGGACGACCATCGCCTGCAGGATGCCGAGGGCGTCATGCTGCTGCGCCATCAGGCGACTGAGCTGAGTGAACGCGAACACGAACGCAAGGTCGAAGAAGAGCTCCAGCGTGGTGACGCGATGGCCTTCGCGACTGGCGACCGCTCGGATCAGCGAGCCGCCTGAGCCGAACGTGCGATCCTTCATGGCCCGACCCGCACCTTGCCGCGGACGCTCACAGTGCGTACCCTCCTGAAGCCTGGATGTCCTGGCCGGTGATCCACGCCGAGTCATCGGAGACGAGGAACGCGATGACCTTCCCGACATCGGCCGGCTCGCCGATGCGGCCGAAGGCGGTCTTCGCTGCGAGCCCTTCGATCACCTCCGGGAACCGCTCGAAGGCGTTGTCGCCCAGACGGGTCCGGGTGGGGCCGGGGGCGATGGAGTTCACGCGGATCGACCGGCCGGCGAGCTCCTGGGCGAGGAAGCGGGTGGCGATGACCAAGCCGCCCTTCATCGCGGCGTACCCGGAGTAGCCGGGCTCCGTGTCACCGGGCCGCACGGAGCTGCTGGAGGTGTTCACGATCGCACCGCCGTCATCGATCAGAGGCAGGAGGGCCTGGGTGAGGAAGTACGGACCGCGCAGGAGCACCCGGTAGTAGGCGTCGAACGCGTCCTCGGTCATCTCCTCGAAGCTCATGCCGCCGCCGAAACCCGCGTTGTTCACCAGTGCGTGAACGCGATCCGCGCCCCACTCGCTCCTCAGCACGCGGGCGAGTGCATTCGCGAAGTCGGGAAAGGTGTCGGAGCGGCTGATGTCGAGCGGCAGCGCGACGGCGGTGCCGCCGTTCTCCCGGATCTCCTCGACAGTCCTCTCGGCCCCCTCGGGGCGTGCGTTGTACGTGATGACGACGCCCATTCCGCGGGCGGCGATCTCGATGGCGGCGCCGCGTCCGATGCCGGAGCTCGCTCCGGTGACGACGACGATCTTCTGGTCAGGTGTCTTTTCGCTCATGCTTCAACACAACCGTCAGCCGCACGCGACGAGTTAGGGGAATCCCGTCGACTCCTTGCACAAAGCTGCCGTGCTCGACAGAAATGGATGCCTTCCACGAGGGTTGATGCTTCACTCTTCACATGTCCTTCGACGATTTCCGCGCCCTCGTGGCGCGACATGCACCGGGTGGTATCAGTTCGACGACCATCCCCGGCGTGCTCGTGTCGCGGATGGACGATGGCGGTTCGCAGGACGAGTCCACGACGGGCACGATCCTCGCCATCGTCGCTCAGGGCACCAAGCGACTCTCGGTGGGAGGAACGGTCCACGACTACGGGGCGGGACAGTACCTGGTCGCATCCGTGGATCTCCCGGTCTCCGGGCACTTCACCGATGCCACCCCTGAGCACCCGGCGCTGGGATTCGGTCTGGAGCTGCGTCCGGAGGCGATCGCCGAGCTGATGCTCACCGCCGCTGCGGCAGAGTTCCCCCGACCGTCGAGGGGCGAGTCGTCGCCGCCGGCGATCGCGGTCGGCGACACCTCACCGCGGCTGCTCGACGCCACCGTCCGCATGCTGCGGCTGCTCGACCACCCCCGAGACATTCCGGTGCTCGCGCCGATGATCGAGAGGGAGATCCTCTGGCTGATCATGTCGGGCGATCAGGGCGCGACCGTGCGTCAGCTCGGGCTCGCCGACAGCAGCCTCAGTCGCGTCCGCCACGTCGTTCGCTGGATACGGGAGCACTTCGCCGAGGCGCTTCGCGTCGACGACCTCGCCGACCTCGCGAGGATGAGCCCTTCGGCGTTCCATCGTGCGTTCCACGCGGTCACGTCGATGAGCCCCATCCAGTACCAGAAGAGCATCCGGTTGCAGGAGGCCCGACTGCGCCTGATCGCCAGCCCCGGTGACATCGGCGCGACCGCGTATGCGGTCGGCTACGAGAGCCCGTCGCAGTTCAGCCGCGAGTACCGACGGGAGTTCGGGGCGTCGCCCAGCGAGGATGCCGTCTCGCTCCGGGCCTCATCAGGGCTCTAGCTCCGAGTGGCCGACTGCGACGCCCGTCGAGAGTTGCCGACGATCGGAGCGGCGAGGTCCGCGCGCGGACTCAGACCCGGGTGAGGCGCACGGCCATGAACTGCCGGCCGGGGAGCTCGACCCGGGCGGATCCGGCCGGGTAGGCGCCCGGCATCCGCTCCACCGTCATGTTCCACGTGTCGATCACGTCGATCGTCCACTCGCCCTCCTCGAGCATGACGTTGCGGAAGCGCGGCCGGTTGAAGCCGAAGTAGCCGATCTTCACCCGGCCGGCGACGCCGCCCCACGGCACGTCCCAGTCGCCGGGCAGCGGATCCCAGACACCATCGGGAGCCTCGGCGAGCAGCTGCTCGAGGAAGCGGATGCGGTCGGGCGACGAGCCGTGCAGCACCCCTCCCTTCGACCACCACAGCACCTCGTCGTCGAGCCCGAGCGCCGACGGCAGGTAGGTCTCGCCGTGGCCGACGTAGCCGCCGCGCACCGCCCCCTCCCAGAAGCGCCGCACCATCTCCTCCCCGGTGATGTTGCCCCAGCCCTGGTCGATGTCGCCCTCGTAGGCGCACTCGTCGATCACGACGGGCTTGCCCCAGCGCTCGCGCCACTCGTCGGTGTTCTCGGCGGTGCGGTACACGTCGACGCGCTGCACGCTCACATGGGTGATCCACGGCATCGAGTAGTCGTAGAACGGGCGGCAGTTGTGGATCGAGTTCAGATGCCCGAACGGATCCTCCGTGCCGACGATCGCGGCCAGGCGTTCCCAGTCGGCGGTGTCCTTCGCCCACAGCAGGTCGTACTCGTTCGCCATCGACCACCACACGTTCGCGAACCCGCTCAGCCGCCGCACGACGTAGCGCAGGTAGCGGTCGTCGACGGCCGGACCGAGGTCGGCGAAGCCCCAGCGGTCGTACGCGTGGAACAGGATGAGGTCGGCCTGGATGCCGAGCTCGGCCAGCTGCACGATGCGCTGCTCCAGACGGCGGAAGTGGGCGGGGTCGAACTGCTCCAGGTCGAAGCCGTCATCGAGTGAGCCGACGAACGGGAAGTCGGCCGGCTCGTTCGCGTTGTACAGATACGACTTCGGGAACACGCACATGCGCATCTTCGTGAACGGCGCCTCGGCGAGCGTCGCCAGCGTCTGCTCCTGCAGCTCTTCGGGCTGGTGCGTCCACGCGTAGGCGGTGGTGCCGAGCGGCCGGTGCCTCGTGCCGTCGGCGTGCCGGAAGTGGAAGCCGTCGACGCGCACCGGTCCGTGCGCGCCCTCGGCAGGAGACCCGACCGTGACGGATCCAGTCAGACCGTCGAGCGAGCGGGCGGTCGAGCGGGTGACGAAGCTCCACTCGCCCTCGGCATCCGCCAGTGCCCGGATGATGTAGACGCCGTCGCCGTCGTAGAACCCGCCGACCCGCACATCCTGGCCGGCGCGGGTGAACACCGCCTCGAGCTCGACGTCGACGAACGGGTTGCCGTGCGAGGGTCCGTCGATGCGGATCTCGAGTGGAGCCCACTGCGTGACCGTCTCCGGCACCGACAGCGCCGCCGAGCCGCGCGCGACGTCGTCGGCCTCGTACGCCGGATCGGGCGCGATCGCCGGCGCGTACGGAGGCCGCTGCACCTCGTCGCCGATCTCGGCGAGCTCGGCCCACAGCCGCTCGCGCGCCTCCGGCGTCTCGAGCGAGGGCACGAGGGCGATGAGCGATCCGAGGCGCCCGTCGCGGAACTGCACGGCCATGGGCGATGCGGCGAAGCCGGGCATCAGCCGTTCGAGCACGGCGCGGGCCGCGGGGTTGTCGAGGGCTTCTCCGAAGGTGGAGCGGCGGTCGAACATCAGGGTCTCCTCTGTCAGGCGGGGGCGTCAGGCGGTGGCGGCGCGCACGGCGTCGTCGACGCGGGCGAGCACATCGGGCGGGGTGAACATGAGAGCGGTCGACAGCGGTCGACCCGCACCCCACACTGTCCCTGAGCGCACGGCCTCGGCGCGGTCGGGATCGATCTCGGCGAGAGTGCCGAGCAGCGCACGGTACGCCCGCGGGTCGTCGATCACATCGGCGAGCGAGGCGTGCAGGCCCGGCAGGGCGGGAAGAGCGGATGCCGGGGGCTCCCGATACCGCCACTCGTGCGTACCGGATCGCACCTCTTCGGGCGCGCCAGGCACCGACACCTCGGCGGTGGTGTTCGCGGGGACGACCGCGGTGACAACGACGTCGTCCCCGTCGCGCACCCAGGAGACCGAGGCGGTGCCGTAGGGCGTCTCGTGCCGGGCGGACGCATGATCGAGCGCCGTGAGCGGTCGAGGGGCTATTCGCAGCCGACGGTAACCGGGGGCAGCGGGGGCGAGGCCGGCGACCGTGCGATGCAGCCAGTCGGCGACCGCGCCGAGCGCGTAGTGGTTGAACGAGGTCATCTCACCCGGGTTGACCGATCCGTCGGGAAGCAGCGAGTCCCAGCGCTCCCACACGGTGGTCGCGCCCTGCGTCACCGGGTACAGCCACGAGGGGCACTCGATCTGCAGCAGCAGGCGCTCGGCTGCGGCGAGGTGTCCGGTGCCCGTGAGGGCGTCGGCGACGAGCGGGGTGCCGACGAAGCCCGTGGCGATGCGGTAGCCGCCTTCACGCACGAGCGCCGCGAGGCGGTCGCCGAGAGCGGCGCGCTGCGCGGCATCCGTCACGAGCTCGAACTCGAGGGCGAGCGCGTAGGCGGTGACGGCGTCGCTCATCATGCGCCCGGCCGGAGTCACGTACTCGGCGATGAAGGCCGCGCGGCTGCGCTCGGCGAGAGCGGCATATGTCGCGGCATCCGTCTCGTTCCCGAGCAGGCGTGCGGCATCCGCCACCTGCCGCAGCGACCGGGCGAGGTACGCCGAGGCGACGATGTCGGAATCGACCTTCGCCTTGCCGGGCTGGTCTGGCGGAGCGGCTGGATCGAGCCAGTCGCCGAGCTGCATGCGTCCAGCCCACAGGCCGCTGTCGCCGGCGTCGCGGAGCACCGCATCGACCCAGTCGCGCATGCTCGGGTACTGCGCGGCGAGCACCGCGCGGTCGCCGAAGCGCTCGAACAGCACCGTGGGGACGACGGTCGCGGCATCGCCCCACGCGGCGGGAGTCGCTCCGCCGGATGCGCCGAACCCGGGGAGCGCGGCCGGGACGACGAGAGGCACCGCTCCGTCGTTGCGCCCCTGCTCGAACGCGAGGTCGCGCAGCCAGGAGGTGAGGAAGCCGTCGCAGTCGTACAGGAAGCTCGCGGTCGGGGTGAACACCTGGATGTCGCCGGTCCAGCCCAGCCGCTCGTCGCGCTGGGGGCAGTCGGTCGGGATTGACAGGAAATTGCCGCGCATGCCCCACACGACGTTCTCGTGCAGGCGGTTCACCAGGGGGTCGGATGCCTCGAACCAGCCCGTGCGGGTCATGTCGGTGTGCAGCACCACGGCCTCGACGTCGGCAGGCGAGACGTCGAGGCCGGTGATCTCGGCGTAGCGGAAGCCGTAGAAGGAGAAGCGCGACTCCAGCACGTCGTCGTCGCCCGACAGATCGAAGGTCGCGGTCGCTGCGGCGTTGCGCAGCGGCCGCAGCGCGAGCTCGCCGTCTTCGAGGACTTCGGCGTGCCGGGCCACCAGGCGGGTGCCGGCGGGTGCCGTGGCGCGGATGCGGAGGCGTCCGACCAGGTTCTGGCCGAAGTCGAGGATGCGGCCGCCCGATGGCGTCGCGATCACCTCGGCCACGGGGAGCGTCTGAATCCGTCGGACCGGCGGGGCGATGCGCGCCTCGGGCACCGGGACGTGCTCGAATCCGGGCAGGGCGCCGGCGCCCACGCGCGCCGGCGTCCACGCGGTCGCGGCGCGGCGCAGGTCCTGATGCTCTCCGGGGTAGATGCCGCTGTCGACGACAGGACCGTCGCCCGCGGCCTCCCAGCCGGCGCCGGTCGCGGCGAGAGTCTCGACGACGCCGTCTGCGTAGGTCACGCGCAGCTGGGCGAGGAACGAGGGCTGGGTGCCGTAGAGGCGGTCGGTGAACGTGAAGAAGCCGTACTTCTCGGTGTACCAGGCACCGGCGATCGTGGCGCTCAGATCGTTCCGCCCCTGGCGGAGGAGGGCGGTGACGTCGACGGTCTCGTGCACGAGCCGATCACGGTAGGCCGTCCACCCGGGGGCGAGTACGTCGTCCGAGACCGGCGCGCCGTTCACCGCGGGCTCGGCGACGCCGAGAGCCGACCAGAACAGCAGCGCGCGTTCGACGGGCCGGTCGAGCGTGAACTCCGTGCGCACCTCGGCGGGCTGCGCCTCGCGCTCGGCGTCTGCCAGGCCGACCGGCTGGGCGATCCACTCGCCGTCGGCGAGGAACCCGGCCGACACGGTCAGCGGGGAGCTCCAATCGGTCTGAGCACCGGACGAGGCGGTGACGCGCACGCGCACTTCCCGGCTGTCGCCGGGCGTGAGCGGCTCGAACGGCCAGGCGACGAGTGCGCTGTCCGCCCCGTCGACGACGACCGACTGCACCCCGTCGGTGAGCTCCGCCGACGACTGCAGCCAACCGGCATCCGTCGTCGTGACGATCCAGCTCAGACGAGGCATCGGCGTCGCGACGAACGTCGTGTCGTCGCGCAGCTCCGCCTTCAGCGTCGCGATGCGAGCAGCATCCGTCATTCGTCGTCTCCTTCTATGCTCCAGCTGAGCAGAGCGACGGCGCCGGTCAGGGCGTACACGCCGATGACGCGGCCGGTGAACGACTCCGCGGTCTCGGATGCGAGGAACCGTCCGTCGACCTGGGCGAGGTCGATGCGCTCGCCGCCGACCGTGGCGGCGAGGTGGAACACGTCGCTCGTGCGGGGGAAACCGCCGCTCCCCTCAGGGCGGCGCGAGTCGATGTGCAGGTCGACCACGCCGCCGGAGAACGGGGCCGTCCACTCCTGCACGAGGTCGGCGACGACGGCGCGTGCGATGATCACGCCTTTCCCCGCCTCGATCTCGACGTGGAAGCGCTCGTCGTAGCGCACGGCGAGGCCTCCTGTGCCGTCGCCGACGTCGATGCGCGCGGTCGTCGCGCAGGTCAGATGCTCCTGCCGCCGGCCGACGAAGACGGGCCGGGGGTCGTTCATGGTGCGGCCGTCGCCGTGCAGCACGATCGCGTCGGGACGGGCCTCGAGATCGACGAGGGATACCGGGGTGGCGCGCACCGCGATCCACTCGCCGTCGAGCTCGCGGGTCTCGGCGAAGTCGATGTCGACGCGGGTACCCGGGCGCACGTTCAGCTGCACGGGGTCGATGGCCGGCCAGCCGTTCTCCTCCCAGCGCACCGCCGTCACGAAGGTCTCGCGCCCGAGAGCAGAGAACGCGCGCGTCATGCTCCGGGGGCGCACGCCGAGCAGCACGCACAGCCAGTCGCCGTCCGGACCGATCACGAGGTCGCCGTGGCCGGTGTTCTGGATCGGCCGGATCGTCGATCGTGCCGAGACCAGCGGATTCTGCGGAGCGGTCTCGAACGGGCCTTCCGGGGAGTCGCCGCGGGCGATCGACACCCCGTGCCCGCGTTCGGTGCCGCCCTCGGCGATCATGAGGTACCAACGGCCGTCGACCGCGTAGAGGTGCGGAGCCTCGGGGAACTGCCCGCCCGTGCCCGACCAGACCGAACGCGGCTCCTCCAGGGCGACGTGGTTCTCGAGGTCCACGCGCACCTGCTGGATGCCGAGGTGCTGACCCGCGCCCTCGCCGCCGAGGATCAGGCCCGAGAACGTGATGTAGACGGTTCCGTCCTCGCCCCACGCGATGTCGGGGTCGATGCCGTCGATGGAGCCAGAGCCGTCGTGCTTCAGGATCAGGTCGCCGTCGCTCCACGGCCCCGCGGCGTCGGTGGCGGTGAAGTGCAGCATGCCCCGGCCCATCGCATCGGTGATGACGAGGTGGAACACGCCGTCGCGGTGCCGGATCGTCGGCGCCCACGCTCCGCCCGCGGTCGGCACATCCTCGACCGCGAGCTGACCGGGCCGGGTGGCGACGTGGCCGATGAGCTGCCAGTTCTCGAAGTCGGTCGAGCGGTGGATCGGGATGCCGGGCAGGTACTCGAAGGTCGACGTGGCCAGGAACCACTCGTCTCCCACACGGACGACCGAGGGGTCGGGGTGGAAGCCGTTGATGAGGGGGTTGTGCAGCGTGGTCATGCGCGGTGCCTTCCGGAGGCGGGAGAGGGTCAGGAGAGGATGCGGCCGAGGTCGCGGGCGAGCGCGACGGCGCGCGGGTCTGCGCCGCCGGGCCACGGACCGCGGGCGATGGTCCACGCGAAGGCGAGGCCGGTGTCGGGGTCGACGCAGGCGAGGGCGCCCATCGCTCCGTCGTGCCCGAAGGCGCGCGGGCCGCCGAAGGCGAGCTGCTGCGAGGGCTTCTGGAACACGATCGCGTGCGCGCGGTCGTGCTGGTGCAGCACCTCGTCGTAGCCGCGGATCTGCTGCTGCCCGACCTGCGACACGGTGTCGGCCGAGAGGAAGGGAGCGGCTCCGTCGACGCCGGTCACGGCGGCCGCGAAGAGCCGGGCGAGGCCGCGGGCGGTGCCGGTGCCCGAGGTTCCGGGATGTCCGTATCGCCAGCTCACCGGGTCGCCGGCGAGGTCGATGGCGCCGCTGCGCGAGGCGAAGACGACAGGGCCGAGAGCCGAGGACGATGGCACCGTGGCGTCCGACACCGGTCGCACCATCGGCAGCAGCGGAACCAGGCGCTCCTCTTCGGATGCGGGGAGGCCGAGGTAGAAGTCGACGCCGTGCGGGGCACGGATCTCCTGCTCGTAGAACTCGTGCAGCGTGCGGCCGGTCACCCGGTAGACGAGCTCATCGCCGAGATTGCCGATCGTCAGGGCGTGATAGCCGAACGCGCTGCCGGGATACCAGAACGGCCAGCTCGCGGCGAGACGTTCAGCGGCGGCGTGATGATCCAGCAGCTCGTCGGCGGTCAGCGCGGGCGCCGCCTGCGGTAGGCCTGCCTGATGCGAGAGCAGCTGCCGCACGGTGACCGAGCCCTTGCCCTTGGCGGCGAACTCGGGCCAATAGTGAGCCACCGTCTCGTCGAGATCGAGCTCTCCGCGCTCGACGAGAAGGCCGACCGACAGGCCGAGCGTGTTCTTCGTGACGGAGTACGGCACGGTCACGGAGTGCTCACCGAGGTGCGGGCCGCCCCAGGCATCGAGTACGGGAACACCCTCGAGGAAGGCGGCCACCTGGAACGACAGGTCGGCGTCGGAGGCGAGGAAGCCCTCGAGACGTGCGACGATCTCGGCGAGCCGCTCGTCGGCGCGCCCCTGAAGAGCACCGGTCAGAGCCGAGAGAGTCATGCCTGCTCCCACTCGACGCTCAGCGGCAGCTCGGCGACCGAGGAGCCCACGCGCAGCGTGTAGGCGCCCGGCTCGACCACCCACTCGCCGGCCCAGTGCGCCAGACGTCGTGCCGGTACCGGCACGACCGCGGTGACGGTGCGGCCGGGCTCGGCATGCACGACGGCGAACCCGACGAGCCAGCGTGCCGGACGGTCGACCGTCGAGTCGGTGCGCTCGGCGTACACCTGCACGACCTGCTTGCCGGCGCGGGCGCCGGTGTTCGCGAGGGTCACCTCGACGCTGTCGCCGTGGCGCTGCGCCGTGCCCCACGACCACGTCGTGTAACCGAGACCGTGACCGAACGGGAACGCGGGTCGGGCGCCGCTCCTGAGCCAGGCGCGATAGCCGATGTGCAGTCCCTCGGAGTAGACGAGACGTCCTTCGACAGGGGCGACGTCGGTCACCGGCACGTCGGCCAGCGCGGCCGGCCACGTGGTCGGAAGGCGTCCGCCCGGCTCGGCGGAGCCGATGAGCACGTCGGCGATGGCATGCCCGAACTCCTGACCGCCGAAGTAGCCCTGCACGATCGCGGCGACCTCGCCCGCCCAGCGCAGCACCACGGGGGAGCCCGAGTTCACGACCACGATCGTGGGCGTGCCGGTGGCGGCGACAGCGCGCACCAGATCGTCCTGTCGGCCGGGAAGGTCGAGGTCGACGCGGTCATAGCCCTCCGACTCGACTTTCGAGTTCGTGCCGACCACGACGATCGCGACCTCGGCGGCGCTCGCAGCGGCGGCCGCGCGGGCGATCAGTTCATCAGGGTCGGTGCGCTCGGGGGCGATGCCCAGAGTGACGCTGAGCGCCCCGTCGAGGGCTCCACGCGACTCGCGCGTGAACTCCGCGCGGAGGTCGACGGCGCGGCCCGCCTCGACGGACACCGCGGCCGTGATCGACGGCGGGTTCAGGAACGCGGCGCCCAGATCGGTGCCCTCGATCACCGGGACGTCGTCGAGCACGAGCTCGCCGTCGACGAAGATGCGACCCGGGTTGGCCCCGGCGAAGCCGAGCTGGATCTCGCCGCTCTCGGCCGGAGTGAATCGGGTCTCCAGCACGATCGTGCGGCTCGCCCCGATCGGCGCATCGCCGCCGAACCACACCAGCGCCGTGGCCCGGCGGTTCTCGGCGAAAAGCTCGGTGCCCTCGGCGTCGTGGAACGATACGCGCAGCCCCGGCTCCCCGGTCGCGGGGTTCACGATCGACTCGAGCGGGATCTCGGCCACGCCTTCCTGCACGACCGCGCCGATCTCGTAGCTCACCTCGGCACCGGGCAGAGCGGCGCGGATCGCGTCGAGCGGCGAGACGACCTTCTCTGGCAGCACCGTCGCGGATCCGCCGCCCTGCGTGCGGGCGTCCTTCGCGTTGTGGCCGATGATCGCGACCTTCGCCAGCGCGGACGCATCCAGGGGCAGCACGCCGCTGTTCTGCAGCAGCACGGTGCCCTCGACTGCGGCCTCCTTCGCGAAGGCGGGCCCGTCGAGCGGAGCGGGGGTGACGGCATCCGTTCCCTCCAGGGCGCCCACCCGCTCGGCGAGCAGAAGGATGCGCAGCACCTTGCGGTCGACGTCGGCCTCCTGCACGCGGCCGTCGCGAACGGCCTCGACCAGGTCGGCCCACGCCGGAGCAGGGCCCGGCATCGCGAGGTCCTGTGCGGCGGCGACGGAGTCGAGCGATCGGACGGCGGTCCAGTCGCTGACGACGACGCCGTCGAAGCCCCATTCGCTGTTCAGCGGGTTCTCGAGCAGATCGTTCTCGGTCATCGTCACGCCGTCGACCGAGTTGTAGGCGCTCATGACCGACCACGCGCCGGCCTCGACGGCGCGCTCGAACGGCGCGAGATAGACCTCGCGCAACGTGCGCTCGTCGACCTCGACGTCGACTGTGAAGCGGTCGGTCTCGGAGTCGTTGGCGACGTAGTGCTTCGGGGTGGCGGCGACGCCGTTCTCCTGCATGCCGCGCACGTAGGCCGCGCCGAGCTCGGCCGTGAGCTCCGGGTCCTCGCTCAGACACTCGAAGTGCCGGCCGCCAAGCGGAGAGCGGTGCAGGTTGATGGTCGGGCCGAGCACGACGTCGACCCCTTTGCGGCGGGCCTCGGATGCTGCGGCCGCGCCGTAGCGGTAGGCGAGGTCGGTGTCCCAAGACGCTGCCAGCGCCGAGCCCGAGGGCAGGTTGAGCGAGGGCTCTCGCTCGTCCCAGCGCGGCCCGCGCACCCCGGCGGGGCCGTCGGAGAGCGTGAGCGCACGCAGCCCGATCTCGGGCAGCGGCACCGTCGTCCAGAAGTCGGCGCCCTGCACGAGGGCCGCCTTCTGCTCGAGCGTGAGCTTCTCGAGCAGGGGGCGGAGGTGGTCGGTCGAGGCGGTCATGCTGCGGCTCCTTCTGAGGCCTTCTGCGCGTCGATGAGCGCACGGCGGTCGGCGCGGCGCTTCTGCTGCGCGTCGGGATCGGGTACGGGAGCGGCGAGGAACAGCCGCTGGGTGTACGGATGCTGCGGGCGTGCCGTGACCTGGTCGCCGTCGCCGGTCTCGACGAGCTCGCCCCGGAACATCACGGCCACGCGGTGGCTGATGTGGCGGACGACCGCGAGGTCGTGCGAGATGAAGAGATAGGCGACACCGGTGCGCTCCTGGATCTCGATGAAGAGGTCGAGGACACGCGCCTGCGTCGACAGGTCGAGGGCCGACACCGGCTCATCGCACACGATGAGCTTGGGATCCAGCGCCAGCGCGCGGGCGATCGCCACGCGCTGGCGCTGCCCGCCCGAGAACTCGCGGGGCAGCCGGCGGGCAGCATCCGCCGGCAGGCCCACCCGGTCGAGCAGGTCGGTGACCCGCGCGAAGGCCTCTTTCGCGGCGACGCCGCGCGCGGTGAGGGGCTCGGCGAGGATCTGCGCGATCGTCATCGAGGGGTTCAGCGAGGAGTACGGGTCCTGGAACACGACCTGGATCTCGCTCGCGAGGCTGCGGCGCTCGCGGCGGTTCAGGTGCCCGATCTCGCGGCCGTCGTACTTCACCGAGCCGCCCGTCACGGGAGCCAGACCCAGCACGGCTCGGCCCAGCGTCGTCTTGCCCGAGCCGGACTCGCCGACCAGGCCCACGGTCTCGCCGGGACGGATGTCGAGCGAGACGCCCTTGAGCGCGTGGAACGACTGCGCGCGGAACCCCTTGCCCGGATAGGTGACGTCGAGGTCGGCGACCTCCAGCAGATTGGTCATGACCGGCCTCCTTCGGCGGTCACCGCGGTGGCTCCCGCGGTGATGAGCGGGCCGCGGGCCGGACCCTCGTCGAGGATCGCGTCCAGCAGCGACTGCGTGTAGGCGTGCGAGGGGGTGCGCAGGATCGTGCGGACGGGCCCCTGCTCGATGAACAGGCCCTGCTGCATGACGGTCACACGATCGCACAGATCGGCGACGACGCCGAAGTTGTGCGTGACCAGCAGCATCGCCATCTGGCGTTCGCTCTGCAGGTCGCGCAGGAGGTCGAGCACCTCGGCCTGCACCGTCACGTCGAGGGCCGTGGTGGGCTCGTCGGCGATGATGAGGTCGGGGTCGGTCGACACGGCGCCGGCGATCAGCACGCGCTGCGCCATGCCGCCCGAGACTTCGAACGGGTACGCCTCGAACGTGCGCCTCGGGTTCGGGATGCCGACGCGGTCGAGCAGCGCGAGCGCCTTCTCGGTCGCCTCCTTCTTCGACAGGCCCAGGTGTGCGCGCAGGGGCTCGACCAGCTGGTATCCGATCGTGAACGAGGGGTCGAGGTTGCTCATCGGCTCCTGCGGGATGTAGCCGATGCGCTTTCCGCGGATGCCGGCGTAGGCCCGCTCCGAGGCATCCGCCAGCTGCGTGCCCTCGAAGTCGATCGAGCCGGCGGTGACCTGCCCGCCGCGGGGAAGCAGTCCCAGCACCGCGAACGCGGTCTGGGTCTTGCCCGAGCCCGATTCGCCGATCAGACCGTGCACCTCGCCCTTGCGGATCTGCAGCGAGACGCCGTGGACGACTTCGATGTCCTCGCCCTGCGTCTGCTGGTACCCGACCCGCAGGTCGGAGATCGTGAGGATCGGCGCGGCGTCGAGCGCGCGGGTGCGATCGTCGTCGGGGTGCACGATGGTGTCGCCGATCACCGGCAGCTCCGTCGAGTCCTCGAGGGCGTCGAGATCTCCGCCCGAGAGGCTGAGCGACGTCGTCACGGCGGCGATCGAGCCGGTCGCCGTGGTCACGGCACGACGGCGACGGCGCCGCACGACCGTGGTGCGCTCGAGCACGTCGCGCATGCCGTTGGCGAGCAGCGTGAGAGCGATCGCGGTGAGGGCGATCGCGAGCGACGGCCACACCATCAGCAGGGGCTGCTTGTAGATGTTCGCGAAGCCGTCGTTCAGCATGCCGCCCCAGGTGGGGACGCTCATGTCGCCGAGGCCGAGGAATTCGAGTCCCGACTGGATCGCGATCGCGATGCCGGTGATGATGGCCGACTGGATGATGATCGGCGCGCGGACCACCGAGAGGATGTGGCGGCCGATGATGCGCAGGTCGGAGAGGCCGGAGACGCGGGCGGCGTCGACGTAGAGTTCGCCGCGCACCCCGGTGACCGCTGCGTAGACCAGCCGGTAATAGGCGGGTGCGAGCAGGATGCCGAAGATGAACATCGCGAGCCACACGCTCGGGCCGAGCACGGTGCGCGCCGCGAGCAGCACGACCATGCCGGGCAGAGCCATCACCAATGAGGTGATCCAGGACGCGACCGAGTCGAACCATCCGCGGTAGTAGCCCGCGATCAGACCCGAGATCACGCCGATCACGAGGGCGGTGACCACCGCGACGAGGGCGGCCGCCAAGGTGATCTGCGTGGCGGCGAGCAGCCGCGACAGCACGTCGCGGCCCGCGCTGTCGGCGCCGAGCGGGTGAGCTGCGCTGGGGGTCGCCAGGACGAGCTTGAGCGAGGCGACGTTGGGATCGAACGGGGCGATCCAGCGCCCGATGACGGCCACCACGATGACCAGCACGAGGAAGATCAGCGAGGCGAGCGAGACGGGGCGGCGGACGAGGCGGCGCATGAGCGAGGTCTTCATCGCCGGCGTCGGCACTGCCGTGGGTACTTCGATGGCGGTCATGAGAGTCGCACCTTCGGGTTGAGAGCGGCCTGCGCGAGGTCGATGACGAGGTTCACGATGAGCACGATCAGGGCGAACGCGATCACGACGCCCATCACCACGGGGATGTCGCCCTGGGTGGTAGCGGTGACCGTGAGCTGACCCATGCCGGGCAGGGCGAACACCTGCTCCACGATGACGGCGCCGCCGAGCAGTCCGATGAACTGCACGGCGAGCACGGCCAGGGCGGGGCCGCCGGCGTTGCGCAGCACGTGCTTGTACACGACGCTGCCGGAGGAGAGGCCGCGGGCGCGGAGGGTGCGCACGTAGTCGCGGGACATCGCGTCGATCACCGAGCCGCGCACCTGTTGCGCGACCGCCGCGATCGCCCCGATCGACAACGCGACGATCGGCAGCGTCACCGAGGTGACCCAGCCGCCGAACGAGTCGGTGATCGGGATGTAGCCGGTGGCCTTGAACCAGTGCAGGTTGATCGCGAAGAGCAGCACGAGGTACAGCGCGATGAGGAAGCCGGGGATCGCGAAGCCGATCACCGAGATGAACTGCACCAGCGCGTCGACCCAGCCGCCGCGGCGGGCAGCGAGCACGCCCAGCACGATCGCGAGGACGGCCGAGATGAGGGTGGCGCCGATCACGAGCGAGAGGCTGACGCTGAGGCGGCCCGACAGGCTCACCGAGACGAGCTGGCCGTTGAACCATGAGCGCCCGAGGTCGCCGGTGAGGGCGGAGGTGAGCCAGTCCCAGTACTGCACGGCGAGGGGACGATCGAGTCCCAGCTCCGCCGACTTCTGGGCGACGAGTTCGTCGGTGGCGTTCTGGCCGAGGATGCGACGCGCGATGTTCGCGCTGTCGAGGAAGAGGAGCCCGAACGTCACGATGGATATGACGGCGAGCAGGACGACGCCGGCGAGTACCCGGCGCACGATGAACATGAGCATGCTGCGCTCCTGTGTCTCAGAGGAATTCGGGATCCGGCCCGCCCGCGAGACGGGCGGGCCGGAGGGACCGGGTCAGGACTTCGGCGTGAAGTCGTAGATCGCGGGATAGGCGTTCGTCGGGAGCATCTCGACGGTCGTGTTCGCGTCGGTCGCGAAGCTGCCCTGCACTCGATAGAACGGGGCGAACCACGCCTGCTCGACGATGTACTTGTTGAGTTCCTTGGCGACGGACTCCTGCGTCTTCTCGTCGCCGAACTGGATCTGCGAGATGTACTCGTCGACCTTCGGGTCGTCGTATCCGAACGGGTTGAAGATCGCGGTCGGGGCGATCATGAACTGGATCAGCTGCCAGTCGGGGTTCTGCTCGAGAGCCATGAACGACGCGGCGTACTTCGGGGCCAGCAGATCGGCGATGAAGTTGTTGCCGGGGTCGGTGTACTCGACCTTGATGCCGACGTCGTTCAACTGCTGCTCGATGAGCGTGTACGTGCTGGCGCCCAGAAGCGTGGACGACGGCATCGACAGCGTGAGTCCGTCGGCGTAGCCTGCTTCGGCCAGCAGCTCCTTCGCCTTCTTCGGGTCGTAGGTGTAGTAGTCGTCGAGCTCGGGGTCGTACGCCGCGGACGACTTCGGGAACACCTGTGTGGTCACCGTGCCGTTGCCGGCCTGCAGCGCCTGCAGCAGCCCGTCGCGGTCGAACGCGTAGTTGAGCGCCTGACGGACGCGCACATCCGCGAGCGCCGGGTTCATGGTTCCCGCGCGGTCGAGCAGCAGCAGTCCCTGGAAGTCGAGCTCGTTGGCGTTCACGGTCCAGCCGGCGCCTTCCACCTCGGCGAGGTTGTCGTTGCTGGCGAGCTTGACGCCGTTGGCCTCGCCTGCCTTGATGGCGTTGAGCGATGCCGTGGCATCGGCGAGCACGTTGATCACGAGCTTGTCGTAGTGCTGCACGTCCGGGTTCCAGTAGTCCGGGTTCTTCGTGTAGGTGTAGCTCGTGCCCGTGACGGTCGCCGCGGTGTCGAGCACGTAGGGGCCCGAGCCGATCGGGTTGGTGGCGAGATCGTCGTTGTCGAGCGACTCTCCGCTGCCGACGAGCCCCGGGTCGCGGGTGAGGTAGTTCAGCAGCGCCGGGTTGGGGGCGTTCAGGGTGATCACGACGGTGGCGTCGTCAGGGGCCTCGAAGCTGGCGACGTCGGCGAAGTAGTTCGCGTCGGGAGAGGTGCCGGATTTGAAGCGATTCAAGTTGTCCACGACGACCTGGGCTGTGAGCTTCGAGTCGTCCGAGAACGTGACGTCGTCGCGGAGGGTGAGGGTGAGCACCGTGTTGTCGTCGTTGTACGACCAGTCGGTGGCGAGCCAGGGTTCGATCGTGCCCTCGGGGGTGGCGAGGAGCAGCGTGTCGAACACGGCCTGGTAGTACGGTGCGCGGTTGCCCCATTCGGAGCCCGCGGGGTCGAACGTGGTGGGGGGCGTGATCGCACCCAGAGTGAGAGTGCCGCCACTTCCTTCTCCGGTGCCGCCGCCGTCGGTTGCGCCTGAGCAACCGGTGAGAGCGAGAGCGGCGATGGCGAGGGTGGCTGCTGTGGCCTTCCAGCGGAACATCATTGGTCCCTTCATCGGGTGGGCGATACCCCTGCGGATCGCCTCTGTCGAGCGAAGCTAGCAGCAAAAACGAGTGTCCGCTAGGTTTTTGGAAGAAAACCTAGCGCTTACTCGGAATTCGTTATAGAACGGTCATTGAGGGGGCCAGAGGAGAACCGCGACGAGGCGGAGAACTGGGATACGGTGACAGCGATGACGAACACCACCACGACGACGAAGGCACCGCGCCGAGCACGCGGCGAGTACGCCAAGACGCGCAAGAGGCGCGAGGCGATCCTCGACGCCGCTCTCGAGGTGTTCGCCGAGGGCGGCTATCGGTCCGGATCCCTGCGAGAAGTCGCTCAGCGGGTCGGCATCAGCGAGGCCGGCCTGCTGCACCACTTCCCGAACAAGGTCGCACTGCTCGAGGCCGTGCTCTCGCGCCGCGACGATCGCTCCCGTGAGATGGTGCCGCTCGACTCGGACGACCCCCATGCCGCGCTGCGGGGAGTCGTCGCCCTGGCCGCCTACAACGCGACGGTTCCCGGTGTGGTCGAGCTGTACTGCACGTTGTCCGCCGAGGCCACCGCCCCGGACCACCCCGCTCACGCGTACTTCACTCGTCGCTACGAGACCACCAGGGCCGCGTTCCTCAAGTCGTTCAGCACGCTCGGCAGCCAGGGGCGGCTGCGGCCGGGCGTCACGCCGCAGCGAGCGGCCATCGTGCTCATCGCGCTGTGGGACGGGCTTCAAGTGCAGTGGCTGCTCGACCGCGACATCGTCGACATCGCCGACGCGCTGCACGAGTGCATCGATGCGCTCGCAGACGTCGACTGGACCGAACCGGGAGACCCCTCCGATGCGGTCGCGGGCAGCGACGAGGACGCCGGATGACCCGCCTGCCTTTCGCCGACGGCTGGACGGCGGGTCCGAAGCTCGGCGCCTTCGAGGCGAAGGACGCCGACAGCGCTCCGGTCGCGGTGCACGTGCCGCACGACGCACTGCGAGACCTGCCCCGCTCGGTCGACGGCGGGCAGGGAGTGCACAGCGGGTACATCCCGGGCGGCGTGTTCGTGTACGCGAAGAGCTTCGACGTGCCGGACGACTGGCGTGACAAGACCGTGCGCATCGAGTTCGAGGGCGTCTACCGCGACGCCACGGTCTGCATCAACGGCGACTTCGCCGGGCACGAGGCGAACGGCTACGCCGCCTTCGTGATCGACGCCGACCCGTTCCTGCGCTTCGGCGAGACGAACACGATCACGGTCGAGGCCCGCGTGCACCGCGACAGCCGGTGGTACACCGGAGGCGGCATCTACCGACCCGTGCACCTGATCGTCGACGACCCCCTGCACATCGCGCTCGACGGAACGAGCGCGACCTCGAGCGACATCGAGGCCGAGCGCGCGATCGTCGAGATCGCGACCACCGTCGAGAACGGCACCCGGCATACCGCAACCCGTCGGATCGCCTGGACGATCACCGACGACGACGACGTGGTCGCGGCATCCGGAGACTCTCCTGTCACCGTGCTGCCCGGTGAGACCGCCACCGCCCGCGTGCGGCTCGCTGTGCCGTCGCCGCGCCTGTGGGGCCCGGAGTCTCCGCACCGCTACCGGGTGCGGACGGTGCTGACGGATGCAGCCGGCGAGGTGACGGATGAGGAGACCACTGCCTTCGGCATCCGCCGCCTGCAGCTCGACACCGTGCGCGGACTGCGCGTCAACGGCGTGACGGTCGACCTGCGCGGCGCGTGCATCCACCACGACAACGGTCCCCTGGGTGCGGTGTCGATCGCGGATGCCGAGGACCGCCGCATCCGCCTTCTCAAGGCCGCGGGCTTCAACGCGATCCGCAGCGCGCACAACCCGGCGAGCCGTGCCCTGCTCGACGCGTGCGACGCGCACGGCATGCTCGTGATGGACGAGCTCACCGACGTGTGGACCCGGTCGAAGACCGTGTTCGACAGCTCGATCGGCTTCGACGAGCGCTGGCGCCGTGACGTCGCCGCGCTCGTCGCGAAGGACCGCAACCACCCGAGCGTCGTGCTGTACTCGATCGGCAACGAGATCCTCGAGCTGGCCACCCCGCACGGCGCCACGTGGAGCCGTCGCCTCGCCGAGGAGTTCCGGCGCCTCGACCCGACGAGGTTCGTGACGAACGGCATCAACGGCATCATCGCGAATCTCGACCGCATGGCCGAAGCCATGGCCGAAGCGCAGGCGGCCGACCCGAACACGATGATGGCCGACATGGGCGAGCAGATGGCGCTCATGAACGCCTCGCAGCTGATCACGGACTCGACAGAGGAGTCGGCGGCCGTGCTCGACGTCGTCGGGTTCAACTACGCCGATTCCCGGTACGACCTCGACGCCCAGCTGTTCCCGAACCGCGTGATCGTGGGATCCGAGACCTTCCCCGCCCGCATCGCCTCGCTGTGGGCCGACGTCAAGCGCCTGCCGCACGTCATCGGCGACTTCACCTGGACCGGCTGGGACTACATCGGCGAGGCCGGGATCGGGCGCGTCGACTACACGGATGCCGAGGGCTACGAGCCGACCGGGACGGCGGGCCCTTTCCCGTACCTGCTCGCCGACTGCGGTGACATCGACATCACAGGTCTCAGGCTGCCCGCCTCGTACTACCGCGAGATCGCATACGGGCTGCGGGCTGAGCCGGCGATCGCCGTGCACCGTCCGCAGCACCACGGCCGCCCCGTCGCCAAGACGCCGTGGTCGTGGGACGACGTCGTGTCGAGCTGGTCGTGGGGAGTGCCCGACGGCTCTCCGGTCACGGTGGACGTGTACGCGCAAGCCGACGAGGTCGAACTGATGCTCGACGGCGTCGTGCTCGACCGGGTCGCGGTCGGCGAGCCGCGGCCGCTGATCGCGCGCTTCGAGACGGAGTACCGCCGGGGAGAGCTCACCGCGGTCGCCTTCGCGGGCGGTGCCGAGGTGGCCAGGACCTCCCTGCGTACTGCGGGCGCGCCCGTGCTGTCGGCGCGAGCCGAGTCGCCGTCGATCTCGGCGGACGGCCTCGGCTACGTGGAGATCACGATCGCGGATGCCGACGGCACGCTGCTGTGCGACGCCGATCGGCTCGTGACGGTGACGGTGTCGGGTGGTTCGCTCGCGGGCCTCGGATCGGCGCGGGCGCGCACCGAGGAGACCTTCGCGGGACCTTCCGTGACGACCTGTGACGGCCGCGCGCTCGCGATCGTGCGCGCGGATGCGGCGGCGAACGAGGTGACGGTGACGGTCACCGCCGAGGGGTTCGCTCCGGCATCCGCTGCCATCGCTGTGGAGTAGCCGGGCCGCGCGGGCGAGGTGCGCGTTGTGGTCGGCTCTTTCAGCGAGAGGCGGCAGTTGGGCGCACTTCGCTGTCTGCAACAGTGGGATGCCTCGGTTGGTCGCGCCTTGTGCGCGCCGGGGTGCGTGTTGTGGTCGCGTTCTCGGCGTGAGGCGCCAGTTGGGCGCACCCGGATGCGGGACGACGGGGCGCAGATCCCGGGCATCCGTGCGTTGGCACCGTCGTTCGCAGTCGGTCGCTGCGGCCCGGATCAGCCGCGCGGCTCGTAGCGGACCAGCTCGTGCGTCGCCGCGACGACGGCCCGCAGCTCCTCGAGGGTCGCCGGCGCGGCGCCGAGCGCGCGGCCCTGAACCAGCACGTTGCCGAGCGCGGTGGCCTCGACGGGGCCGGCGAGCACGGGCAGACCCGCGCGGTCGGCCGTGGCCTGGCAGAGCAGCCGGTTGAGTGATCCGCCGCCCACGACGTGGATGCAGTCGATGTCGCGCCCGGCGAGGGCAGAGGCCGTCTGCACCGCGTCCGCGAAGGCCGCGGCGATCGATTCGACGATGCTGCGCGTGAAGGCGGGACGCGAATCGGGCGTCCGGTCGCCGAGGAGTGCCGCGATGCGGCGGGGCATGTCTCCCGGCGCACTCAGCGAGGGGTCGTTCGCGTCGAACAGTGGAATCTCGCCGGCCACCTCGGATGCAGCCGCGAGCAGTTCCGGCAGATCGATCGCCGCGCCGTCCTCGGTCTCCCATGCGCGAACGCTCTCGCTGAGCAGCCAGAGCCCTGACACGTTGTGGAGGAAGCGGTAGCGCCCGTCGACGCCGAGCTCGTGGGTGAAATCCGCGTCGCGCGCGGCATCCGTCACCTGCGGCTCACGCAACTCGAGGCCGACGAGTCCCCAGGTGCCGCACGAGATGTACGCAGAACCGGCGCTCGAGAGCGGGACGGCGACGACGGCGGAGGCCGTGTCGTGCGACCCGACGGCGATCACGGGCAGTTCCTTGCCGATGCGTTCGGCCAGATCTGGGCGCAGGGCGCCGATCACGGTACCGGGGTCGACGAGAGGCGGGAGGATGCCGGTCGGGACGCCGATCCGCTCGGCGAGTTCAAGGTCCCACGCTGAGGTCTCCACGTTCAGCAGACCGGTCGTCGAGGCGTTCGTGCGTTCGGCGACAGCGACGCCGGTGAGCAGGAAGGCGATGAGATCGGGGATCAGCAGGGCCGTGTCGGCATCCGCCGTCCTGCCGTCGGCGCGGTACTGGTACAGCGTGTTGAAGGGCAGGAACTGCAGACCGTTGCGGCTGTACAGCTCATCGAACGGCACGCGCGCGTGCACCTCGGTCACCCCGCGTTCGCTGCGACCGTCGCGATAGTGGAACGGCTCGGCGAGCAGTTCACCGTCGTGCAGCAGACCGTAGTCGACGGCCCATGAGTCGATGCCGATGCTCTCGATCGACGGTTCGCGTCGCACGGCCTCGGTCAGCCCGGCGACGACGTGCTCGTACAGCGCCTCGAAGGCCCAGTGCAGGCCGTCTTCACGTTTGACAGGGCCGTTCGGGAACCGCGACACGAGTTCGAGGTCGAGCACGCCCTCGCCGATCCGGCCGATCATGACCCGTCCGCTGGTGGCGCCGAGGTCGACGGCGGCGACGGCGTGCGTACTCATCGCAGAAACGCGGCGGCGACGCCGGAGTCGACCGGGATGTGCAGGCCGGTGGTGCGGCTGAGCTCCGGGCCGGTGAGCACGAACACCGCATCCGCCACGTTCTCGGGAACGACCTCGCGCTTGAGGATCGTGCGGTTCGCGTAGTACTGGCCGAGCTCCTCTTCTGCCACACCATAGGTAGCGGCGCGGTTGGCGCCCCAGCCGGAGGCGAAGATGCCCGAGCCGCGCACCACGCCGTCGGGGTTGATGCCGTTGACGCGGATGCCGTGCTCGCCGAGCTCGACCGCGAGCAGCCGCACCTGGTGCGCCTGGTCGGCCTTCGTCGCGGAGTACGCGATGTTGTTCGGGCCGGCGAAGACCGAGTTCTTCGAAGAGATGTAGATGATGTCGCCGCCGAGCTGCTGCTCGATCAGCACACGAGCCGCAGCCTTCGAGACGAGGAACGAACCCTTCGCCATGACGTCGTGCTGCAGGTCCCAGTCCTTCTCGGTGGTCTCCAACAGCGGCTTCGACAACGACAGGCCAGCATTGTTCACGACGAGGTCGACGCCGCCGAACGCCAGCAGGGCCTCGTCGAGCGCGGCCTGCACGGCATCCGCGTCTGCGATGTTCGCCGCCACTCCGATCGCGACGTCGCTGCCGCCGAGCTCCGCTGCCGCGGCCTGCGCCTTCTCGAGGTCGAGGTCGGCGACGACGACGCATGCGCCCTCGGCCGCGAGGCGCACGGCGATCGCCTTGCCGATGCCCGATGCGGCGCCGGTGACGAAGGCGATGCGTCCCTGGTGCGACTTCGGCTTCGGCATCCGCTGCAGCTTGGCCTCTTCGAGCGCCCAGTACTCGATGCGGAACTTCTCGGCGTCGGAGATGGGGGAGTAGGTTGACAGCGCCTCGGCGCCGCGCATCACGTTGATCGCGTTGACGTAGAACTCGCCGGCGACGCGGGCGGTCTGCTTGTTCGCGCCGTAGGAGAACATACCCACGCCGGGGATGAGGACGATGAGCGGATCGGCCCCGCGGATCGCGGGGGAGTCGGCGGTCGCGTGCGCGTCGTAGTAGGCCTGGTAGTCGGCGCGGTACTCCTCGTGCAGCTCGTGCAGGCGCGCGATCTGCTCCTCGGCGGATGAAGTGGCCGGAAGATCGAGGATCAACGGTTTGACCTTGGTGCGCAGGAAGTGGTCAGGGCAGCTCGTGCCGAGCGCGGCGAGTTCGGGCGCACGTTCGGAGGAGAGGAAGGCGAGCACGACGTCGGCGTCGGTGAAGTGGCCGACCTGCGGCTTGTCGCGTGAGGCGATGGCACGGATCGTCGGGGCGAGGGCAGCGGCGCGCTGACGCCGCTCGATCTCGGGCAGCGCCTCGAAGCCCGCGCGCACGGCGCCGAACGGCTGTGCCGTGCCGTGCTCGGCGATGTAGGCGGCCGCGGTGTCGATGATCCAGAGCGAGTTGGCCTCGGCCTCTTTGCTGGTGTCTCCCCAGGCGGTGATGCCGTGACCGCCGAGGATCGTGCCGATCGCCTGCGGATTCTCGGCCTTGATCGCGGCGATGTCGAGCCCGAGCTGGAAGCCGGGACGGCGCCACGGCACCCAGACGACCTTGTCGCCGAAGATCGTGGCGGTGAGCTCCTCGCCGTCGGCGGCGGTCGCGATCGCGATGCCGGAGTCCGGGTGCAGGTGGTCGACGTGCGCGGCGTCGACGAGCCCGTGCATCGCCGTGTCGATCGACGGGGCGGCCCCGCCCTTGCCGTGCAGGCAGTAGTCGAACGCCGCGACCATCTCGTCTTCGCGCTCGACGCCGGGATAGACGTCGACGAGCGCGCGCATGCGGTCGAGGCGCAGCACAGCCAGGCCCTGCTCCTTCAGCGTGCCCAGGTCTCCACCGGAGCCCTTGACCCAGAGCAACTCGACCGGCTGCCCCGTGACCGGATCTGTCTCGGTGCCCTTGGCCGAGGTGTTGCCGCCGGCGTAGTTCGTGTTCTTCGGGTCGGCGCCCAGGCGGTTCGACCGCTCGATGAGAGCGGCGGCGGTGGGATTCGTCATCAGATGCGTCCTTAGTCGAGGTTCGAGATCGGCGCGCTCAGGCGCCCCAGCCGGCCTGCACGCCGCCCACGCGGTCGGTCGCGATCTCGGCGAGGTAGCCGGAGTCGGCGAAGGCCTTCATCGGGTCGCCGGGGAGGCCGCGACTCTCGCGCCACTCTGCGAGGGCGGGGCGGACGTCGGTGTAGAACGCGTCCATGAAGAGGCGGTTGGCCTCGAGCACGTCGCCGGAGCGCTGCGCCGCCGTGAGCGCCTCGCGGTCGACGAGCAGTGCACGTGCCGTCATCTCCTGCACGTTCAGCACCGAGCGGATCTGCCCGGGGATCTTGTCTTCGACGTTGTGGCATTGGTCGAGCATGAAGGCCACGTCGGGGTTGTTCAGCCCTCCGCCCCGGATGACCTCGACGATGATGCGGAACAGCTGGAACGGGTCGGCCGCGCCGACGATCAGGTCGTCATCCGCGTAGAAGCGCGAGTTGAAGTCGAACGATCCGAGCTTGCCGAGGCGCAGCAGCTGCATGACGATGAACTCGATGTTCGTGCCCGGCGCGTGGTGGCCCGTGTCGAGGCAGACCGACGCCTTGTCGCCGAGGGCCGCGACCTGCGCGTACGACGTGCCCCAGTCCGGCACGTCGGTGTGGTAGAACGCCGGTTCGAAGAACTTGTACTCGAGAACCAGTCGCTGCTCGTCTCCGAGGCGCGCGTAGATCTCCTGCAGCGACTCGTGTAGCCGATCCTGACGGCCGCGCATGTCTGCCTGGCCGGGGTAGTTCGACCCCTCGGCGAGCCAGATCTTCAGGTCGCGCGACCCCGTCGCATCCATCACGTCGATGCAGGCGAGATGGTGATCGATGGCCTTGCGTCGCACCGCGACGTCTTCATGGGTGAGGGCGCCGAACTTGTAGTCGTCGTCCTGGAACGTGTTCGAGTTGATCGTGCCGAGCGAGACGCCGAGGTCCTCGGCATGACGGCGCAGGTGGTCGAAGGAGTCCACGAGATCCCACGGGATGTGCAGCACTGGATCTCGGGGGTGAGCACGGACATCGTCACTAGCTTTCTGTGATGGTGTCGATTGCGGACAGCTGCGCCGCGAGGTTGAACAATTCGATGAGGGGTGCTGCGGCCTGATCGTCATCGGCGACGATCCTCCATGGACGACTTGAATCGTTTCAAGAATACGGATGACGAGTGCCGTGCGCAACCTCGGCCTCCCGAGAAGAGGTCAATCGCGCGGGAACAGGATGTTTCTCGCGCGTGCGTCCAGTTCTCGCGCGGTTGACCTATCGGCGGGTGATGCGGCTCCAGGATCCTGGGGCGAGGGCGACGGATGCCGCATCCACCGAGAACGCGCGCTCGATGCGGTCCAGGTTCGCGACGAGCACCGTGTCTGCACCATCGCGCCGCGAGCCGATGGCCCAGATGAGTCCGTCCGGGCTCGGACCGGTGAGCAGCTCTCCGCCGGCCAGGGCCTCGAGCGCGGCGATGGCCTCTGCGGCGGGCGTGCCCTCGAGGCCGCGCGGACCGGTCGTCTCGAACCAAGACAATGTGGCGACCCCCGGCACGGCCGATGCGGCAGCGCTCGCGACGACCCAGGCGGCGAGTTCTGCCGATGACTGCCTCTCGTCCACCGCGCCGGTGAACTGTGCACCGTATCCCTTCGACAGGTCCGCCCTGTCAGGGCTGGGCTCGGGCGTCGTCGCGACGTTGTTGAATCGCGGTCGCAGCGAGACCGGTCCGATGTGCACCGGCCGCCCGTCGGCGATCCGCACGCTCTGCTCTGCGATCAGACGCTGTACGGCGACCGCCTCGACGAACTGCTCGGTGTCGAGCGTATGGAACAGCGGGGTCGTGTTCACGACGATGCCGTCGACCTCACGCGGGATCCGCGCCTGCTCTCGATTGAGCTCGGTGAAGTGCGAGCGGGAGCCTGCGAGCAGCGGTGCGTGCACGCGGGCGGTGGCGAGTGCGGCGCGCGTCGCGCCGAGGAGGCCTGCCGTCGTGATGTGCTCGTCGCTGTCGAAGGGCGTGACGCGGAGCACCTCGACCCCGGACAGCGCAGCTGCGGCTGCGGAGAGCTCCTGGGCGGTTCCGCGCGTGACCAGGCGAACGTCGAGAGGTCGCCCGTCGGCGGCGGCGCGTGCGAGTGCGGCAGGCCAGGTCGGCGTTGTGAGGTCGAGCTCGACCACGCGGAACGCCCCGAGATCCGTCGCCGCCACGGGGTCGGGCGCCGTCGACGCCTCGACGCCGATCGCGGGGAACGCGCCGGCGGGGCGCAGCTCGATCACGTCGGCGCCGATTGCGTGCGTACCCCTCTGCGCGCCGCTCGCGCGGATCGTGATCGACTGCCGCACGGCTTCACCGGCATCCACCCGATAGGGGTACGGAAGGGCGAGCGGGCGACTGTAGGTCTTGAACGAGGCGTCCGTCCAGTTGCGCTGGTCCTCCATCTCGAAGACATCGCCGTGGAAGGCCAGCACGACGTCGTCGAGGCGCAGTTCGCGGATGTCTCGGATCGGCTGGTGCGGGCTGATCGCTTCGGGGAAGACGACGTCCTCGGCTGCACCGTCGGTGTGCACGACCACGGCGGGGCGCCCGGAGTCGGACGCCGGATGCAGTGCGACGAGACCGATGCGGCAGGCGTCGAAGCCGATCTGGTTCACGCCCGCCCAGGCGATCATGAGCTCGCCGCCGTGCACCGTCGCGCGCAGCGTCGAGTCGAGGAGCGCGCCGAGCCCCTCGTGCCGCAGTGACACCGTGAGCGCGTCGGGTTCGGCGGTGACCGCCGTCACCAGCACCGGAACCGTCTGCCAGCCGCGATCGCGAACCGCGGCACGCACTCCGCGCAGGACGATCGCGTCGTGATGGCGGATCTCGGCCAGCTCGTCGCCGCGGAGTTCGAGGCTCCACTCGCCTGCCGACCACGCGATCGCGTCGGTCCGCCACCAAAACGCGCTCACAGCGACGTCATGCCGCCGTCGACCTGGAAGGTCGCGCCCGTCGCGAAGGAGCCGTCGTCGCTCGCGAGATAGACCATGATGCCCGCGACGTCGGCCGGTGTGCCGGCACGGCCGATCGGGATGCGGCTGATGATCGCCGCGCGGGACTCGGGGTCTTCGCTGATCGCGGCGACGAGCGGCGTCTCGGTGTAGGCCGGCTGCACGGTGTTCACCCGTATGCCCCGATCGGCATATGCAGCGGCGACTGCTCGGCCGAGACCGTGCATCCCCGCCTTCGACGAGCTGTACGCCGTGAAGTCCTTGCCTTCTCCGTTGACCGCCGTGGGGCTGCCGGTCAGGATGATCGACCCTCCGCCGAGCTTCAGCATCGTCCGCACCGCGTACTTCACGGTGAGGAAGGTGCCGGTCAGGTTGATGTCGATCGTGCGCTTCCACACGTCCAGGTCGAGGTCGGCGATCGGCGCATCCTGGCCGAACAGCTGCACGCCGGCGTTGGCGACGACGACGTCTGGTGCCCAGCCGGCCTCTTCGACCTCGGCGAAGGCCGCGGCGACCGCGGTCTCGTCGGAGATGTCCATCGTGACGGCGCGTGCGCTCGCGCCGATCGCGGCCGCAGCCTCGGCCGCACCTTCACCGTTGCGATCGGCGAGGATGACGCGGGCGCCCTCGTTCGCGAAACGCTGTGCGACCGCCAGGCCGATGCCCAGGGCGCCGCCCGTGACGAGGGCGGTCTTTCCGTGAAGTCGTGTCATCTCTCAGCGCTCGATGTGGTCCAGGTGCAGCATCCGGGCGAGGTTCTTGTCGAGCTCGTCATCCTGGAAGATCTTCTTCCAGTCCTCCTTGATGATGCTCTCACGTCCGTAGTCCATCGCGATCAGGCAGGCGTCCGAGAACGGGTTGTCTCCGCGGAGCCCGTTCGCGAGCGCGACCTGGGTGTGCCCGTAGAGGATGCTGCGGGCTGCCGCCTCGGGGACGCCCATGGTGTTCACGGTCTCGTGCAACGCCTCGTTGAGCAGCGCGCCGATCATGCAGGCGACCGTCTCGACCAGCGTCGGCTCGAGCTGGGCGAGCTGCTTGATCGTGACCCAGTGCACGTCGATTACGGGAGCATAGATCGCCCGCACGGTCGCCTCGACGATGGCCTTCTTCGCCTGGTCGTCGGACTCGATCGCCGCGATCGCGTCCTGCGGCGCGGCGATGCCGCCGAAGGTGTCGGCCCACTGCTCCGGCGTCTCGCGCTGCAGGAAGATCGAAGGGTGGCACGGGTGCGCCACGGCCTGGATGACGTCGTCCCGTGTGGTGAGCAGGCCCGCATAGGCCGCCGCGGGGTCGAGCGTCAGGACGATCGCGCCGGAACGCAGCTGCGGCACGAGGTCGGCCGTCACGGGACCCAGTGCCAGGTCGGGCACAGCGAGCACGACGATGTCGGCGTCGGCGACCGCGGTCGCGGCATCCGTGAGCTCGCGACCGGCGTCGATCGTGCGCTGCTGGCCCGCGGGTGAGTTCTCGACGTACCAGACCGTGTGCGCGGTCTTCACGAGGTTGTCGGACACGCGCATGCCCATCTTGCCGCCCGCGCCGATGACGGCGATCTTGTACGTTGCCGAGCTTGTCGAAGGGGTTGCCGAGCTTGTCGAAGTATCGCTCATGATGTGCTCCTCAGATGTTCGAGAGTGATGCGGGTCCATTCCCGCTCGGTTCGGATGGTGGTCTCGGCGTCGCCCTGCCAGGGCAGCCAGTGCTCGACGATCTCGTTGATCTCGCGTTCACGAGGTCTGATCGTGGTGAGCAGATGGGGGTAGTCGTGAAGCCCGGTTCCCATGGCGGCGCCGGAGTACGTGAACCCCACCCAGCCGTCCTGCCGGGCGAAGGCGAAGTCCTTGACGTGCACGTTCTTGACGAAGGGTGCGGCGAGCTCGACGCACGTGCGCGGCTGCTCGAGGCGGGCGACGACGTTCGCCGGGTCGAGGCAGATGCCCAGCCGTTCGCTGCCGACTCTTTCCACGAGACCGACGAGATCGGCGGTGCCGACCTGCTCGTAGGTCTCCAGCGCGAGGTCGATCCCTGCGGACTCGAAGGAGCGGATGCTGCCGCGCAGCCAGTCCTCGGCCTCGTCGAGCGTTGGTCGCGACGCGGGGCCGTAGAGCATGCTGCGCACCAGGCGGGCGTCGAAGACCTCTGCGAGCTCCAGGAGCTGCCGCAGATGCTCTGGCTCCACCCCTTTGGTGCCGAGCTCGATCGTGAGCCCGAGCGCGCTCGCGGCGGAGGCCGCGTTGCGCAGCTCTGCCGCGCTCATCCACTCGAGGGGGCCGTAGTCGCAGATCTGGAACAAGTCGACGCCCTGCGCTCGAGTGTCTTCGAAGGCGCCGATCAGGGTCAGCGGTTCCGGCACGCGGTCGGAGTGCTGCCAGAAGTACGAGTACGTGCCGAGGCCGATCATGCGTCGGCTCCGTCGGGGGCGTCGGGGGCGTCGGGGGCGTCGGGGGCGTCGACAGGCTCCGCGAGCCCGCGGGGTCCCTGAGCAACCCTGCTGGCTCCCTGAGCAACCCTGCTGGGTCCCTGAGCCTGTCGAAGGGCGGCCAGCTCTGCTGCTTCGTCGACCACACGCAGGAGGGCGTCCGGGTCGTGGGCGAAGCGGCCGAGGAACACGCCGTCGACGGCGTCGCCGAGCGAAGTCAGCAGCCCGGGACCTGCGGCCCCGCCGTAGATCACGGCGGAACCGGTGCGGTCGGCATCCGTGTTCACCGTCTGACGGAGTGCCGCGGCGACCACCCGGATGTGCTCGTGCCCTGCGGGCTCGGGGGCGCCGATCGCCCACACGGGCTCGTAGGCGACGATCACGGCCCCGGCATTCGCCCCCTCGAGCGCGGAGCGCAGCTGCGCGACGGCCACGACCGCGGCATCGGCGGGGCTCTGCCGCTCGGTCTCTCCGATGCAGAGCAGTGGAGTGATACCCGCGCGCAGGGCGGCGCGGGTCTTCGCCGCGGTGACCTCGTCGGTCTCGCCGTACAGGCGGCGGCGTTCGGCGTGACCGATCTCGGCGATCGTCGCGCCCACTTCGGCCAGCTCGGCGGCGGACACCTCGCCCGTGAAAGGGCCGGAGTCCTCGGCCGAGACGTCCTGACCGCCGATGCGCACGGCGGTCCCGGCGAACGCGCTGACGGCGGGGAGCACCTGCAGGTACGTGGGCGTGACGAAGAGTTCGACGGCGCCGCTGCGGACGGCGGCGTGATCGCGCACCCTGGCGGCGACCGCGTCGAACCAGGAGCGCGCCCGCTCGTGCCCGAAGTACATCTTCAGGCTCACGCCGACGGTGACCTGCGACATCAGCAGGATCCGGTGCTCTCGTAGGCGTCGATCACGGCCACCTTGTCGGCGCTCGCGCTCGAGGTGTCGAAGCGGTAGGTGAGCCACTCGCGCACGAGTCGGCGGGCGAGCTCTACGCCGACGACCCGCTGACCCATCGTGAGGATCTGCGCGTTGTTCGAGAGCACTCCGCGCTCGACCGAGAACGAGTCGTGAGCGGTGACCGCGCGGACACCCGGCACCTTGTTCGCGGCGATCGCGACGCCGAGGCCCGTGCCGCAGATGAGCAGAGCGCGGTCGGCCTCGCCGGCTGCGACGAGTTCGGCGGCGGCGATCGCCACACGGGGATAGGCGGTGTGGCCGTCGGCATCAACGCCCACATCGATGACGGATGCGACGCCGTCGCTGCTCTCGAGGTCCTTCTTGAGGATCTCCTTGTAGTCGAATCCGGCGTCATCGCAGCCGATCACGAGGCGGAGCTGGTCGGTCATGAGGTTTCCTATCGATTGTCGGGGGTCGCTGAGACCGCGCCCTGGGTCGCTGAGCTTGTCGAAGCGTCGGCGAGCAGGTCGCCGAGAGCAGTGGTGATCACCGCGAAGGAGAACGCGCCGGGGTCGGGGGTGCCGATCGCGTGCTCGCCGTGCGTGCGTGCACGACCCATCCGCGGGAGAAGGTCGGCGCTGGCCTGAGCCGCACGGGTGGCGGCGGCCGCGGCGCTCGTCCATGCGTCGACGAGGCGTGAGCCGTCATCGAGAGCCGAGGTCAGCGTCGTGGTGAACGGCACGAGGGCGTCGACCATGGTCTTGTCGCCGACCTCGGCCTTGCCGTAGGTCTGCACGCCCCGCACTCCGTCGGCGACACCGGCGGCGAGGGCCGCGGCATCCGGGCTCCCCACGTCTCCCAGATGCGAGGCGACGGCGTTGAGGATGACGCCCCAGAGCGCTCCCGAGGTGCCGCCGGCCCTGTCGGCCCAGGCGTCTGCCGCACGCTGCAGGGCGGTCTGCGCGCCGGCACCCGCCTCGACTGCAGCCGTGCCGGCGGCGAGAGCCGCGTGCGAGCCGCGCTGCATGCCGATGCCGTGGTCGCCGTCACCGGCGATCGAGTCGATGCGGCCGAGTTTGTCGACGTTGTCGTCGATCGTCCGCACGACGACCCGCAGAGCCTCGCGCACGTGCTGCGCGAGGGATTGCGACGCCGCGTCTCCGGGGACGATCAGATCCTCGGCCGCGGTGATCTCGGCGGCCTCTGCCTGGGCGGCCGCGACGACCGATCCGCGGCGGTAGGCCGGCGCGTCGACGGGAGTGTCCCAGAGACGCTCGAGCTCTTCGTCGAGCCAGAACAGGGTCAGCGAGGTGCCGGCCATGTCGAAGCTCGTGCAGTACTCGCCCACGTGCGGGTCGACGATCACGGCCCCCGCCTCCGTCAGCAATTCGGCGATGCGCCGATAGACGACGAACATCTCCTCGTACTTCAGGGAGCCGAGACCGTTGAGGATGGGAACGACGCGGGCGCCCGCGACAGCGACGCCCTCTGGTACTTCGGCCAGGAGCCTGCCGACCAGGAGCGCTGCGAGTTCGTCGGCCGTGGGGATGCCGGTCTCGTCGACGCCGGGCTCGCCGTGGATGCCGAGGCCGATCGCCATGCGGCCCTCCGGCACAGTGAACAGCGGGGCAGGGGCGCCGGGCAGCGTGCAGCCCGTGAAAGCGACGCCGAATGAGCGGGTCCGCTCGTTCGCGAGCGCTGCGACCCTGGTCACCTCGTCGAGGTCGTAGCCGGCCTCGGCCGCGGCTGCGGCGGCGCGGAACACGGTCAGATCGCCCGCGATCCCGCGGCGCTTGTGCTTCTCGGCCGGCGCGGCGCTGAAGATGTCATCGGTCACGGTGACGGTCTGCGCGGGGATGCCCTCGGCGCGCAGCCTCTCCTGAGCGGCATCGAAGTTCAGCACGTCGCCGGCATAGTTGCCGTAGCTGAAGAACACGCCGGCACCGCGGTCGGCGGCCTTCGCGACCGCGTACACCTGCTGCGTCGAGGGCGAGGCGAAGAGGTTGCCCATCGCGGCGCCGTGGGCGAGGCCCTGTCCGACCAGGCCGCCGAAGGCCGGGTAGTGACCGGATCCGCCGCCGACGACCACGACCACCTGTCCCTCGGGCACGACCGTGCTTCGGACGACGCCGCCGGGCACGCGCCGCACGGAGCGAGCGTTCGCGGCGACGAAGCCCTCGATCATCTCGTCGGCGAAGTCGGCGGGATCGTTCCACAGGCGGGTCACGATGCGACCTCTTCGACGAGCACCGGGGCGTTCGTGCGCTGGCGGGAGAGGACGACCATGAGGACGGCCGAGAGCAGCATGAACCCGCCGACGATGAACATCGGGATCTCGTAGCCGCCGGTCCAGTCGTGCACGGCGCCGGTGATGTACGGGGCGCTGAAGCCCGCCAGGTTGCCGATCGTGTTGATCAGGGCCACCCCGGCTGCCGCGGCGACGCCGGTGAGGAACTGCGTCGGCAGCGTCCAGAAGTTCGGCAGAGCCGCGAAGATCGCGCAGGCGGTGATCGTGATGACGGCGATCGTGGCGGCGGGGGAGCCGGCGAACAGGGCGAGCGGGATCGAGACGGCTCCCGCGATGGCCGGCGCCGCGATGTGCCAGGTCTTCAGGCCCCGCTTGCCGGCATCGCGCGACCAGAAGTACATCACGATGGCGGCGGGGAGATACGGGATCGCGGTGATCAGGCCCTTCTGCACGACGTCGTACGTGACGCCCGACTGGGCCTGGAAGCCCTCGATGATGGTGGGCAGGAAGAACGCCAGCGAGTAGAGGCCGTAGATGAACCCGAAGTAGATGAACGACAGCATCCACACGCGTCCGCTCGAGAACGCGAAGCGCGCGGACACGTGCTTCTGCTCGGCACCGGTGGCGGCTCGTTCGGCCTCGAGGGCGCCGGTCAGCCAGGTCTGCTCCTCGGCGGTCAGCCACTTGGCGTCGGATGGTTTGTCCTTGAGGTAGAACCACGCGATGACGCCGACGATGATCGCGGGGAGCGCGACGCCCATGAACATGAAACGCCAGCCCTCGAGACCGAAGAACGTGCCGTGCTGCTGGATCAGCGCGCCGGCGAGCGGGGCGCCGATCACGGTGGTCAGGGGCTGTGCCAGGTAGAACAGCATGAGGATGCGGCCGCGGTACTGCGCGGGCACCCAGAGGCTCAGGAACAGGATCGCCCCGGGGAAGAAGCCGGCCTCGGCCACTCCGAGGAGGAAGCGGAGCCCGATGAGCTGCTCGAAGTTCTGCACCCACGTGAACAGCAGCGCGACGATGCCCCAGCTCACCATGATGCGGGCGAGCCAGCGGCGGGCGCCGAAGCGGTGCAGTGCGAGGTTCGACGGCACCTCGAGAAGGATGTAGCCGATGAAGAAGACGCCTGAGGCGAAGCCGAACTGAGCTGCGCTCAGACCCAGGTCGTCGTTCATGCCGTTCGGCGATGCGAAGCCGATCGCGGTGCGGTCGAGGTAGTTGATGAAGAACATCAGTGCCACGAAGGGCACGAGGCGGATGGCGACCTTGCGGATCGCGGACTTCGCGATCGGATTCTCGGTCGGGGGGTTCTGGTCCACGGTGACTCCTGGCTCATCGACGGTGATCGAGGGGTGTGCGGATCCAGTGTGACAAACCGGTTGACCAATTGCAAGTGATTTTCAGGAACCGGTTGACCAAAATCTGCCGTGCATTCCGATGCCCTGCCGTAAGTTGTTGACATGCCCGCGTTTCCAGACGACCGCTCCGCCGAGATCACGGCCGCGCTGGGCGTGCTGCCCACGGGCACTCCGGTCTCCGAGGTCGCCAGGCGGATGCTCGACCTGTTCACCGGCGGCTCCATCGCCGCCGGCACTCGGCTTCCGCCTGAGCGGCAACTGGCGACGACGCTCGGCGTGGGGCGTTCCGCGGTGCGCGAAGCGCTCGCTGCGCTCGAGATCCTCGGCATCGTCGATGTGCGCCCCGGTTCGGGCACGTATCTGCGGGGAGCGGCGAGCGAGCTGCTGCCGCAGACGCTGCGCTGGGGTCTGCTGATCGGCGAACGCAACACGGCTGAGCTGCTCGAGCTCCGCGAAGGGCTCGAGATCTTCGTGGCGCGCCTCGCGGCCACCAGGGCGGATGCCGCGATCGTCGCGCGTCTGGAGAAGGATGTCGCGCGCATGCGCGAGTCCTACGACGACCTCAACGCCTTCGCGCGTGCCGATCTCGACTTCCACCACGCGCTCGCAGAAGCCGCGGGCAATGCGACGCTCACCGATCACCTGCACGTGATCCGCTCGCTGCTGCAGGTCTACGCCGACCGAGCCGTGCACGACCGCGAGCACGCGCAGCTCGCGACGGCCGAACACGACGCCGTGCTCGCGGGCGTCACCGCGGGCGACGGCGATGCCGCGGCATCCGCGATGGCCGTGCACATGGCCACGGCGACCGCTCGCCTGCTCGCCGAACGCTCCGACTGACGGTCATGATCGAGGCGGCGCAGAGGTCGTCGACGCGGTGCGAGCGCGCAGATGCATCCGCTCGCCGTGGGCCCCGAACAGGCTGAGCATCTCGACCGGGCCCGCGCCCGTCGAACCGAACCAGTGCGGGTTCCGGGTGTCGAACTCGGCCACCTCGCCCGGGCCCATCACGATGTCGTGCTCTCCCAGCACCAGGCGGAGCCGGCCGTCGAGCACATAGATCCACTCGTAGCCGCTGTGGGTGCGCAGCACCGGCTCCCGTTCGGTCGGGGGGATCGTGATCTTGAACGCCTGTGGTTCGCCACTCGTGGCAGAGAGCCGGGTGAAGGTGCGGCCGTCGGCGCGCGTCGTCTTCAAGGACACCCGCGGGTCCTCCACACGGGGAGAGGCGACGATCTGATCGAACGGCACACCGAGGGCGGCGACCACAGGCAGGAGGAGCTCGAGGCTCGGTCTGCGCTGGCCGGATTCGAGGCGCGAGAGCGTGCTCTTCGAGATGCCGGTCGTGCCGGACAGCTGTTCGAGGGTGATGTTCTTCTTCTGCCGTGCGAGGCGCAGCCGGGGCGCGATCTGGCTGAGTTCCGTTTCGATGCGCTGTGAGGTGCTCACGGACCCATGAGAGCATGTCATCCCGCTTTCAGCAACAGGAATTCCCACGGGGACTGCGCCGTTGTCATGATGCGGGTGGCGTGAGCCGCCCCGCCGCGTGTCAGCGGATCGGCTCTGCCGTTCGAGATCACCGCCGAATCGGCCATGACCATCGCAGAGAACAGGAACACCACCATGTCGCAGGAATCCGCTCAGACCACCACAGCCCGTAGCGCCGTCGCCACGGCGCCGCCGTCGGTCCATATCAGGGCAGTGATCACATGGCTCGCGATCTTCCCGCTCGTGACCCTCGGCATGTTCGCGATCGCACCCTTCTCGGAGGAGTGGAATCCGGTTCTGCGCGCTTTCGTGCTCACGCTCGTCGTCGTGCCTCTGGCGGTCTATGTGGTGGTTCCGCAGCTCATGCGCGCGCACGGCGCCCTCGTCCGGTCGCGGAAGCGCTGACCGCCACGTCACGCTGGCGCGCGGATGCCGAGGTCGGCGATCAGTGAGAGTATTGGGGCGATTTCGGAACAGAGGGTGGCAATGGCCGTTGGGGTGAAAGACGTCGCAGCCGCGGCGGGCGTCTCGGTCGGCACCGTGTCGAACGTGCTCAATCAGCCTGAGCGCGTGTCGGCACGCACCGTGGAACGGGTGCAGCGCGTCATCCAGGAACTGGGTTTCGTGCGCAACGACGCCGCTCGGCAGCTGCGCGCGGGCCGCAGTCGCAGCATCGGACTCGTCGTCCCCGACATCGGGAACCCGTTCTTCGCCGAGGTCGCCCGTGGCGCGGAAGACAGGGCAGCGGATGCCGGCATGACCGTGCTGCTCGGCAACAGCGACGAGCAGGACGCGCGCCAGGAAGCGCATCTCGAGCTGTTCCAGGAGCAGCGGGTCAACGGGGTGCTGCTGACGCCGGCATCCGACGATCTCACCGCCGTGCATCGCTTCGTGTCAGGCGGGATGCCGGTGATCCTCGTCGACCGGGAGGTCGAGCAGGGCGTGCTGCCCTCGGTCTCGGTGGATGACGTCGAAGGCGGGCGCCTGGCCGCGGAGCATCTGCTCGCCTCTGGCCGACGCCGCATCGCCTACGTGTGCGGTCCGCGGTCGGTACAGCAGGTCGCCGACCGGCTCGCCGGAGCGGAGGCCGCGGTGCACGCCGTGCCGGGAGCCGAGCTCGAGGTGATCGAGCAGCCCTCGCTCACGGTGCTGCAGGGCCGCGCCGCGGGGGAGTCTCTCGTTTCTCGTGAGCCGTACGCGCGACCGGACGCCGTGTTCGCGGCGAATGATCTGCTCGCCGTCGGGCTGCTGCAGGCGTTCAGCTTCGGTGCCGCAGTGCGGGTTCCGGAGGACATCGCGATGGTCGGCTACGACGACATCGACTTCGCCTCGGCCACGGTCGTCCCGCTGAGCTCGGTGCGCCAGCCCGCTCGGCTGTTGGGCTGGACGGGCGTCGACCTGCTGTTCAAGGAACTCGAAGGCGTCGAGCACGACCGGCGGGTGCGGTTCCAGCCCGAGCTGGTCGTTCGGGAGTCGTCGGCACCCGATTCGTGACCGCCCCCGAGAACCGTTACACTTGCAGGGTGCATCCGAACCTTCGGGTCCAGATGCCTGGAGACGTCGCATAGTCCGGCCTAGTGCACCACCCTGCTAAGGTGGAGTTCCCTTACGGGAACCAGGGGTTCAAATCCCCTCGTCTCCGCAGTAGAAGTCCTGATCAGGGGCTAGATTCCGAAGCTGTCTTCGCCCGGCGTTCGACCCGATTCTGGGGCTACTGGATCTGAAGTTGCCGTGGAGTTGCCGGGATTCCCGAATCGCTTCTCGGCGGCAGCCAGTCGTTGGACGAAATCGAGCCCCTGTCCTTCGCCGAGAACATGCGCATACACCGCGAGGACGGTCCGCGGATCATCGCCGAGGTACTCGGCTACTTCGTGAACCGAGGTACTCGGCTACTTCGTGAACCGGGGTGCCCAGGCGGAGCCAGGTCGACGCGGCGTAATGGCGCAGTGAGTGTCGTCGAAAGCCCAGCGGAAACTTCCGGGCAACTCCGACGGAGAGTTGCATGCCGTGCCTATTCGTGAAGAGGTAGTCGGTCGCCTTCTTGCCAGCGGCATGGGCGCGGAAGATCTCCACTGCTCTGGGGGAAAGCGGGATCGACCTGGTGCCGCGCCAGGACTTCGGGTCCTTCTCGGCGTACCGGTCGGAGTGGGATCGGTCCACGTTGAGCTGTGGAAGCGTCGTCAGGGTAATCCAACTGACTCGTGCCGCGCGTGCTTCGCGCCCTAGCTGTGCCCGGCGATCAGATCGAGAACAGCTAGCGGATCCACTCCTCGATCTGAGCGACGACCTCGGGAGAATCGGGCACGGTGGAAGGGCGGAATCGCCGGACCCGCCCGTCGGGGTGCACCAGGAACTTCTCGAAGTTCCAGGTCACGCGGCCTGCTTTTCCGGTGTCATCGGGCTTGACCTTCAACTGCTTGTACAAAGGGTGCGCGGAGCGCCCGTTGATGTGGGACTTCTCCGTCATCGGGAAGGTCACTCCCCAGGTCGTCGAGCAGTACTCGGCGATCGCGTCGGATGAGCCGAGCTCCTGCAGGAACTGATTGCTCGGAACGCCGATGACGGTGAAATTGCGATCGGCGTAGTCCCGCTGCAACTGCTCGAGCTGCTCGTACTGCGGAGCCAGGCCGCACCGCGAGGCCACGTTGACGACGAGAGCCACCTTCCCTGCCGTGACCTCCCCGAAGGTGGTCTCTGTGCCGTCGAGCATGGTCAGGCTGATGTCGTCGAGTTCCATGATTGCTTCTCCTTGTTGTGCGAAACGGTCGCTGGTGCTGGTGGCGTGTAGGACAGGATGTTCGTCCGGAGCCGGTGCATTCCCGCGACGAGATCCGAGGACGTGTCGCGGTCCAGCCCGATGGCGGAGGCGATGCAGTCTTCGACCCAGCTCAGTTCGGAGCGGATCTCGTGGCTGAGGGCGGTCGAACGGATGCTCACTTTGCGGCGATCGGTGGCGTCGATGGTCCTTGCCACGAGCTCTCTCTGCTCCATCCGGTTGAGGAGCCCGGTCACGCTGCTGCTGTCGAGTCGAAGCGCGTCGGCCAGTTCACCCGGCGAAAGGGGCTCGAGCTCCCAGACGGCGGCCAGCACCATCGCCTGCTGGTAGGTCAGCCCCCACGGGGCGAGCAACTCGCGGTAGAGCCCGAGAGTCGCATGCATCGCGCTGTACACGGCGAAGCAGACGGACCGTTCGAGAGTTGTCGATTCAGGCATATCGAGATCATACGTGAACAAGATGTTTGGATACAAGATAAATAGCGTTGTCTCGAGGCCATGCTGATCTGCAGCCATGAACTTGGCGGGGTCCTTTCCTGGGAGGGTTGTTCGTGATGGGGATTGCAAGCTTCTCCATCGCAATGTTCGGCGCGTTGCTGACCTGCTCATTCCGGCTGATAGCTCCTGGTGCCTGTCGGCGAACGGGTGGTACACGACCGCCCCCATCAAGGGAGACTCGAAGGAGGAGATACCCAATGTTGTTTCGTGAAACCCTTATCGGTCCTCGGTGGTTGGCGGTCGCAGGAGCGTCGACGCTGGTGTTCCTCGCCGTCATCACCGCGAACTCGGCGCCGGTAGTAGTTGGCAACGTAGAGGAGATCGACGGGTGGGTTGTCGCGCTCCTCGTTGCGGCATTCATTCTGATTCTCGGGGCCGGGCTCATCGGCCTTGATAGCCGAATCAGGGTCTCGGTGAGCGCAACGCACATCGATGCGCATCTCTCGCTGTTCCGCATCATGCACATCCCCGTATCTGTGTGGCTGACGCTGACGAACCGGGACTCGCGGGTCATCCGTACCGACCACCCCGAGGAACTCAAGAAGGCGCTCCAGAGCATGTCACAGACATTGCCCACATGATGTGAGGGCCGAGATCTGATGTCGCTGTCCCGCGCGCAGCGGCATCAGATCCTCGAAGTCGCCGAGATGGCGGGCACATGGCACCCCGGCTCGCGGACTTCCTAAAGGGGCGAACCACAGACGCGTGATGAACGCCACGCCCACGCATAGTGCTCAGCATCGTGTTCTCGCGTCCGACTCATGCTAGGGAGCAGAATCCGGTCACATCCATCGGTAAAAACACGTACTGCACGTTCTCGAGGTAGTGCATAGTCTGTGGTCACTTCGCGGATCTTCCCGAGACAGCCACCCGATTGTCGGCCGCGAAGCCCAGTACTACCTTCTCGAAAGGTTGGGTCACCCATGAATGTGCAACATGACGCGGGCGAGCCCACGACGCCCGTCCCCGAAGAGCGACTGGCGGAGCTCGGTTACACGCAAGAACTGAAGCGGAGCACGAGTCTGACAGACGTCGTGGTCTAAGGACTGATCTTCATGGTTCCGCTCGCCCCGGCGGGCGTCTTCGGCGCGATCTACAACTATTCGTATGGCATGACGGCGTTGATCTATCTCGTGGCCGGAATCGCCATGGTCTTCAGTGCACTCTCCTACAAGGAGATGGCGAAGGACTGCCCGGGTTGCCGGTTCGGTCTATTCCTATGTCAGGCTCTGCACGACGAAGATGCTCGGCTTCATCGCAGGGTGGGCGATCCTTCTCGACTATCTGCTCCTCCCGGCGCTGCTGTCGATTCTCGGTGCGTCCGCGATGGCAGTCCTGGCGCCGGATATCCCTGGCTAGATCTGGGTTGTCATCTTCGTGGGCCTCGCCGCTGCGATAAACCTCCGCGGAATCGTCCTGACCTCCCGCATGAACATGACCTTCTTGATCATCCGACAGGGTCACGCTTCGTTCTCACTGACACCGCTGTACCAGCGGAGTTCATCTCGCTCGCTCTCGTCTTCGGTGCAATCCCTCTCGCTGTTCTCGCGTACATCGGTTTCGACGCGATCTCGACCCTCAACGAGGAAGCGAGAGGCGGCGGCAGGACTGTTTCGAAAGCCACGATGATCGTGCTGGTCCTCGTGACGCTGCCGGCTCGGCGCCTGATGGCGAGCAGTCTCGGGGCGGGTTCGGGTGATCTCATGCGGAAGTCCTTGTCATCGTTGACGGCCGGCTGCACAGGGTCGGAGTGGCGCGTTCCTGGCACGGAGTACGTGAATGTTACCGGACACAACACCGTAAACATAGGGTTCTTTGCAGGGCACAAGATTGCGGAAAGTAGCCCTCACGCGGCGCGAGGGGCTGTGCTAACGTTCCTGGTTACCGGTAACAATGAGTGTTGCCACTGCATCAGGAGTCCTCGATGGCGAAGCCCCTTTCCCTCTCTGCACCTCCGGTGAGGCGACGCCTCCGGGTGTCTCTGTGCGGTGCCGCCGCGGTCGCGATCGCTGCGGTCATCGCTCCGGGACTGATAGGTCCGATGGCCGCTTCGGCTGCAGAGGTCACGGTGCCGCGCACCGGATTCGTCGCCGAGTACCTGTTCTCGCAGGAGGCCGGAGCCGCCGTCCCCAACACTGCACACCGCGTTCGGCGCAGCCGACGTCGGAACTCTCGCCGAAGGAAAGACCCTCAGCCGCAGGACGAGCACTCGCCTGGGTGCCGTCGAGGCAGGACAGGTCACCGTGACCGCATCCGCCGTGATCGACGGAGCCACGCGCACTGCCACCGCCGTCGCCGAGTACGCAGGGCGCACTTGCGCACGCTGACCCGTCGGACGGCTTGAACCAGCATCCTGCTGGAACCTGATCGCTGATTCGGTGCGGCTGATGCCGACCGAGGAAAGGAAGCAACCATGAAGATCACCAAGGGAACCGCGGCACGTTGCGTCGCCGGCATCATCGGCGGAGTGCTGCTGGCGGGCGTCGGAAGCACCGCGTTCGCGGCGTGGCCCGACGAGGAGGACGGCTCGGATGTCGACGTCAAGGTCGACATCGTTCCGGTGGCGGGCGGAGCGTTGAGCCTGACCGTCGGAGGTACCGAGACGACGCTGTCCGAGAGCGGCTCCACGGCCACTTTCCGCCAGTTCACCGGTGCGCTGCCGGACGTCACGGTCACAGACACTCGCACCGACGTACCGGCCGGCGTGGCCTGGTACGTCGTCGGTCAGGCGGGTGATTTCGTCGGTACCGCCGGGCAGCCGAACATCACGCCGGACCATCTTGGCTGGGCACCGGAGGTCGTTACGGACAATGATGGCGAGGTCGCTCCCGGTGATGTCGTCGACACCTCGCTCGATTCCGGCGCGAATGCGGTCGGCCTCGCCGGCCAGGAGCTGCTGTATCTGGCGCTCGACTCGCCGGAGGCCAAGGCGGCCTCCGGCCAGTGGACCGCGAACGCCAACCTCGTGCTGAAGACGCCGGTGACGGTCGAACCCGGCGCATACACCTCAGTGCTGACGCTGTCGCTCTTCGAAGACGCCTTCTGAGACGTCGTCACCGGGCATCGGGTCGGCGCGACATCGCCGACCCGATTGCATTCGCAACGACCGCAGCACTTGCCGGTCACCTCTTGAAGGAGAACGTGTGTTCACAAGAAAGCTCGCATTCAAGTCGGTGTCACTCGCCGTCGTGACGCTCATGGCAGGTGCCGGCGTGGTCGCGACGACGAGCGCCGCGCAGGCGGCCGATGAATGGAATCCCGAGTCGTCATACACGACGACGGATGCCGGCGACGGCACCTACACCGTGCCCATGCTGAAGTCCGATGTGCCGGATGTCAGTGTCGAGCGGGTACCGGCGTCGCAGAACGACGAAGGCCGCGACATCTACTACATGGTCAGCACGACGATGCATCTCAGCCCGGGCGCACCGATCATGAAGTCGTACGACCTGGTCAACTGGGAGACCGTGAGCTACGCGTACGATCGACTCGACATCAGCGATGCCGTGTCCCTGCGGAACGGCTCGAACTCCTATGGGCAGGGGCAGTGGGCGTCGTCGATCCGCTTCCACGACGGCACCTATTATGTGTTGATCAATTCGCTGAACCTCGGCGGTGCCTTCCTCTACCGCACCGACGACATCGAGAACGGGGCGTGGACGAAGACGGCGTTCGGCCGAGGCTTCCACGATCCGTCGCTCTTCTTCGATGACGCCAACGGCGGAACGCCGTACATCTTCTATGGGGGCGGTGGCTCCAGCGCGGTTCGGCTGAACTCGACGCTGACGGCGGTCGAGCAGGAGTATCCGGACGTCATCCGGCGCAGCGACTACGCGGACAAGCCATACATCGGCAATGACGGCGCCATCTTCGAGGGCGCCCAGGTCTCCTTCATCGACGGCTACTACTACGTGGTGATGATCACCTGGCGCCCTGACGGTCGGCAGGTCGTCATGTTCCGTTCGCCCGAACTGCTCGGGCGCCTCGCGGCCTCACCGGCGCCATACGAGTCCCGTGGAGTGCTGAACTCGAACGGATTCGCGCAGGGCAGTCTCGTGCCCGTGACGAACGAGGCAGGCGGCGACGACTGGCACGGGTTCTTCTTCCGCGACTCGTACCCGGTCGGTCGCATCCCGGCGCTGATCCCGGCGACCTGGAGCAACGGGTGGCCGACCTTCGGTGACAACGGAGTCGTGCCTGTCGATGGCGCCTTCGAGAAGCCGATCAGGCTCACCCCCGAGCAGGAGCGCTTCGAACGGCTCAAGAGCGTCGTCGCGTCCGACGACTTCGACAACGATGCACCGCACAACGGGTTCCAGGACGAGGAGTGGACGGTGCCGACACCACCCGACATCGACGAGACGCTGGTCGGTGTCGAGCTCTTCAACAACCCCGGTGTCGAGTCCGGAAGCACACAGGGCTGGGCCGTCAACGACGGCGCGACGCTGTCGACGACGACCGACGCGCACTCCGGATCGATGGCGATCGCTGTCATCGGGCGAACTGCCACGGGATCGGGACCGGCGCAGATCGTCACAGGCAAGGTGCAGCACAACATCACGTACGACGTCTCGGCATGGATCAAGTACGACAACCCGGCGAGCCCGGCGAGCAAGCCGTTCATCATCACCGCCCGCTACGGTGGCAACTTCGCCAACCTCACGCCTCAGACACCCGTCGCCCGCGGGACCTGGGTCAGGGTGTCGGGGACGTTCACGATTCCCGCATCCCAGGCGCTCTCCGACGTCCGCATCTTCGTCGAGACTCCGTGGGTGCCCGATCCGACTTCAGACCCCAGTTCGCACCTCATGGACTACAAGGTCGACGACGTGTCGCTCGTCGGGCGACCGCCTGTCGCCCTCGAGTTGCCGAATCACGACGAGATCGCCCCAAACGGGTCGAATCTCGACCTGGCCTGGGAGTGGAACCACACCCCGGACAACCGGTACTGGTCGCTCACCGACCGCCAGGGGTGGTTGCGGTTGACCGCTGGCAAGGTCGTGACCGGTGCCTACACGCACCGCGACAACAGTGGCGAGCTCACCTGGCTCGAAGAAGCCCGCAATACGCTCTCACAGCGCTCCTTCGGGCCGCGGGAGTCGGCGGAGACGAAGCTCGACATCTCGGGTATGAAGGACGGTGACGTCGCCGGGCTCGCGGCGTTCGGCCAAGACTTCTCGTATGTCGGGGTCAAGCGCGTGAACGGAGTGAACACGGTGGGGGTCGTTCATCGCGGGCGTCCCTTCCCCGCATCGACCGACCAGGCGGCGATCGAGAGTTTCGTCCCGGGCACCGCTACGGCGCTCGGCGGCGCCACCGAGGTGTACGTCAAGGCGGATCTGGACTTCACCCGGGGGGAGGGGCAGCTCTTCACGACCTTCTACTACAGTCTGGACGGGATCAGCTGGACCCAGCTCGGCAACGCCGTCGGGCCGCTCACGTTCGGCGGAACAGTTCACTTCATGGGACATCGGGTGGCGCTGTTCAACTATGCGACGCAGCAGACTGGCGGCCATGTCGATTTCGATCGCTTCCTGCTGAGCGACACGCTGACGTCGCAGAACCAGCCGCTCGACAAGAGCGATCTGGATGCCGCGATCACCTACGCCGACTCGCTCGACGCGGGGGATTATCCCGCCGAGGCGTGGGCTGCGATGCTCGACACGCTCGCCGAAGCGCGAACGGTGGCGGCAGGGGCGGCCGGCACGCAGAATCAGATCGATGCACCAGAGCGAGCGCTCAGTTTTGAGCTCGCGCGCCTCGGAACCCTGAAGGCCCCGGCGCCGACACTCGATGTCGACCTGACGGCCGGTACCCGCTGCGTGGCCGGAAAGGTCGTCGTCACGGTGCGCGCGACCAATGAGGAGGAAGCGCCGATCGCGGTCGCCTTCGAAACGCCCTACGGCAGCAAGTCTGTGGCGTCGGTCGCCCCCGGCGCCAGCGTGGCGCACACATTCACGACCCGACTCGTGAGCGTGGCCGGGGGAGCGGTGTCCGTCGACTCCTCGGCGACCATCGATGGACGGGCCGTGTCGACGGAGAGCGAGGCGTCGTACGCGGCACGCAGCTGCAGGTGATGTGAGCGTACGGACCCATTGGCCCGGGTCTTTACCGCCCAGAGCCCCGGTCTCGAGGTCGCTTCGGGCCGGGGCACTGGCGTTTCATGACGATTCATGCGGGGCTGCGGCGGCTGTCTGTTCGTCCCTCGTGATGGGGGAGAGCGCGGCATGCAAGGAGATGAGTTCGCCGGAATCAAGATTCGCGAACAGCTCGGCTGCGATGGCGGAGGTGTGGCGCTGAGCCGTGGGCAGCGCAACAGAGCCTGACTCGGTCAGGGCCAGATGCCAGACACGGCGGTCTTGCGGGGATCTGGTTCGCGTCACGAAGCCGAGTCTCTCTAGATGGTCGATGGTGCGCACCATCCCGCTCTTGTCTGCTCCGAGTATGCGGACGAGCTCGCCGTGGGTCTGCGCGCCGTCGCGGATCTGGAACATAACGGTGAGGTGCCGCGTGTCCATGCCCATCTCTTGGAGCGCGTCGTTGAGACGGCGAGTCGCCGCCGTGTGCGCGCGGAACAGTTGCAGGGCTACCAGGATCGGGGTCACTGTCTCCGACATCCAGCTCTCCTTTTGTCTCATTAGGGATTGATTCAAATGAGACTATATGGCTAGTCATGTTGCCATGAATGCAGAAGAAGGGCACTCGTCGGCGCCGCTTCCCGGAAAGCTGCTGCGGGTGACTCTGGTCGTGGCGGCCTGTCTGTTGTTCGCGCTGTCCGTTACGGCGGGATTGTTCCTCGCCGGACTCGAGATCGCCTTCCCCGTCCATCGGGAGACGGCGACCGTCGCGTCGCGTACCTCGTCGCGCTCGTGATGGCGATCCGGGACGCTCGACGCGGGGCGTCGAGGCGGGCGATCTGGGCGACGCTCGGCATGCTGGCGTTGATGTCGGCGCAGGCGTTCGCCGGCTACCGGGAGCTCGCGCCATTGCACATACCCTTGGGTGTGGTCACGATCGCGGCCGGGATTGCTCTCGCCGTGGGTCACACACGAATCTCAGAAGCCTCAGGCATCCAGACTCCCAAGAGGCCCCGCATCGATCCTGGTTCGTGAATCGATCGGCCTAAGATGCCGGAGATCCAAGTCACAGGGGCATCGAGTCGGCCTGACTCGATGCCCCTGTGACGGAACCTGCCGGACCTAGCCCGCGGTGTACTCGATGGTGCGTTCGTACGAGACGGGTCCCGTAGGTCCGCTCTGCGTGGCATTGACGGAGATCGCCCCGCTCGACGTCTCTGCGGCGCGGGTGTTGAAGGTGACGGAGGTCGTCTTCCCCGGCGCAAGGTCCGCAATCGTCTTGGTCCCGAAGCCCGACGTGACGGTCAGCGACACAGGTGACGAATCGTTGTTCGTCACGGACACGACGAGGTTGACCTTTCCAGCCAGCTTCCGCTGCGACACTGCAGGCTCGACATCGACGCACATGTCGGAGATCGGGTTGTCGCCGACTGCCGTGAGGAGGCCGAGCTTGTACGGCAGGCTGACGTAGTCGGGCGCCTGTGCGGTGTGCGACACGCCCTGGTAAAGGAAACTCATCGGCTCGCACGGATCGAGGGTGAGGTTCTGATTGAACCCGGAGCGGATCATCTCACCGTGTGACACCTGTTCTTTCGACCAGATCTCATTGTCGAAAGTCCGGTTGGCGGGACCAGCGAAAGGGTCAGCCTCGGTCGCCGCAAGCGGCGTCCACGGGCCAGCCAGGTCGTCGGCGATCCAGGAGCTGAAGTAGCGCCCGGGATGCCCGATGGCCTCGATCATGGTTACGTACTTGTCCGAGCCGTCCAGTTTGTAGGTCATGCTCGCTTCGAAGATGTTGTCGGTCGTGTCCTGAAGCTCGAGCTCGGGAGCGCCGAAGCCGTTCGGAAACTGCTCGATCGACGTCTGTGCGCGCCAGAGCCTGCCGTTGTCGCCGGTGGCGAAGAGGTGGCAGAGATCGTCGTCGCAGATGTTGAAGAAGTCGAGCCATCCTCCGGTCTGCTGGATGACCGTCGGGGTCCCATTCGGGTACAGGGGGCGCGGGGCGGTCCATGACATCGGGTCGTCGATGTTCGCCGTCGTGGAGTAGAACGGGTCGCCGGCCTGGTAGATGAGATACCACAAGCCCTGGGGCTCGAAGAAGAACACCTGTGGTGCGGCGGTGTAGCCATTGCCGATGGGGGAATCCGCCAGGTAGGTGATCGGCGCCGCGGATGCCTCCGACCAGTCCGTGAAGCTGGTGGTGGCCATGCTCCAGCCGTTCTGGCTGGCGGTCGTCATGAAAACGTGGTACTTGCCGTCAGCGAACACGACAGTCGGGTCCTTGACGCCGAGTGATGGGTGCTCTTCGGTGGGCTTCGGGACGATCAGGGGGTCGCTGGATGTCCACTCGAACGACGGCTTCACCTCGAATAGTGAGACGTCGTCGACGCGGAAGTCCATGAGGTTGGATGCGGGGTCAGCCGAAGGGTCGGGCACCCATGGCGTTTCGATGAAGACGCGTGCGCCGGCGACGTTCCGCTGATCGGAGATCGTGAACGAGCCCTTGATGTTCGTCCACTGGCCTCTCGTCGCGACGGCGCGAGCGACGTTGACGTAGCCGTCGGCGTACGCCATGGTGAGGATGAATTCCTTGGTGTCCGGCCCGGAGTCGAACCTCACCACCGCCGAGATGTCGTAGGACGAACCGGGCGTGAGCTTTCCGTCAAGGCTCTGCCAAGGGCCGGACGATGTGCGCGTCCGCTGCGTCACCTTCAGGCTCGCCGCACCGCCGGCGGCGAACTGCGTGTCAATGGAAAGGACTCCGCCATCCGGGGTCGTCCAGGGTGGGACGCCATTCTCGAATCCGCCGTTGCTCACCAGATCGGAGCCGACGATGCCCGCCTCGGCACTCGGCGGCACGGCGAGGCCGGCCACGACGAGAGCGGCGATGATCGCGGTCGCTCCGAACCATCGAACCTTCAGGGGTTTCACATGCATAACAGCTCCTTCGCTGAGTGTTGTCGTCCGGTCATCGCGTCCAGCGCTACATCACTGTGAATGGGATGCTCGAATGGACCGATGGTCAAATGTTACCGGGAACAATACGGGTTTGGGAAGCGTTTCGACAGCTCCGGCATGAATCGTATGGGGCGTCGCCTCATGGTGATGGCGTGTGAAGAACCACCCGACTAGACCGCGCGACCGAGGGGACCTGCTTCCGCTGCATGCAAAGCAGCTGTGCGCCGGTGACCTTGACATCCTCGAGCGGTTGGCGCGACGGAAGAGTTCGACCCGTCTCCTGCCGCGTCCGCACCACGGTGCAGAGCGGGGCAGCGGCACCGAACATCCCAGCTGTAGCGCGCCTCGCCGACGCACTGGATCGCGTGCTCGTCTAAGGGGGCCAGTCAACGGGCCGTGGACGCACCGCCCTCGATTACGTTTCGCTCGAAAGCAGCAGCTGGATGCGCACCGCGTCGAGGGCGTCGAATACCGCGAGCGTGTCGCTGAGCGGTTGGATGGTGGACAGTGTGAGACCAACTGCGATGGCTTCTTCTGACCGGGATGAACCGCGGCGGCACCGCCGGGACCGTCACATGAGAGCGAGGTTGGCCGGCCGTCGAGTGCAGCTGGCCAACCCGACGACGGTACTCGCGTCCGGCGCCAGACTTCGGAACTTGGATGCAGGCAACCCTTTGACAGGAGTTCGGAATGCCGCCGGGCAACGCTAGCCTAAGTGTCCCGAAAGTGTCCGGAGCATCCCGAGACCAGCGATTCTCACACGTTTTGCCGAGTTTCGCGAGTATGGCGAGCGAAGCATTCGCATGCTTCTGGATCCCGGAATGGCAGGGATTTCTTGACTCAGCCTGGAGTCAAGAAGCACGGGGCTGTTGAGTCGTAGAGCTGGTGCACCACCCTGCTAAGGTGGAGTTCCCTTACGGGAACCAGGGGTTCAAATCCCCTCGTCTCCGCAGTAGAAGTCCTGCTCGCATTCTGAAGCCCGCCTCGTTCGCATTCCGAAGTGAGCCTCCCGACTCTGTGCCTCCCGTCTGGTGCGATCGGGTGAGACCCTCCTCTTGAATGGTCGCCGGTCGCGACGATGTCCGCGGTCATGCTTGACACATCACCCTCCCCGCGGATATGTTCTCCCGTAGTCATACGATTAACTGATTCACGAGGAGGTGGACATGGGGCGCAGGGCGAGCGAGACCGTCACGATGCGACAGGTCGCTGAACGTGCCGGCGTGTCCCAGGCCACCGTGTCCCTCGTGCTCAACAACGTCGGCGGAAGCCGCGTCAACGACACCACTCGTCAGCGGGTGCTCGAGACGGTCGACGAGCTCGGGTATCGGACGAACGCGTTCGCGAAGTCGCTGCGCAGCGGCGAATCAGGGATGATCGGATTCATCTCCGACGAGGTCGCCAGCTCGCCCTTCGCCGGGCACCTTCTCAAGGGTGCACAGATGCTCGCCTGGGAGACCGGCAATGTGATCTTGAGCGTCGACACCTACAACGAGCCCGACCTCGAAGCTGCGGCGATCGACATGATGCGGTCGTACCGGGTCAAGGGCGTCGTGTACGCCTCGATGTATCACCGTGTGCTCGATCTTCCCGAAGGGCTGCAGTCGGTCCCGACGGTGGTGGTGAACGCACAGGAACGGAATCAGCTCGTCGCCAGCGTCTTCCCTGACGAGGAGGGCGGCGGCTACGCTGCCACCCGGCAACTGATCGAGGCCGGACACACGCGCATCGCGATGATCAACATCCAGCCTGAGGACAGCGACCTCCCCGCCGGCATCGGCCGACTGGCCGGCTATCGCCGGGCGCTCGCGGAGGCGGGGATCGCAGAGCCAGCAGGCTTCGTCAAGTACGGCGGCGGCGTCGTCGAGGACGGGCTCGCGCTCACTCTCGAGCTCATGGATGCGGGCGATCCGCCGACCGCCATCTTCTGCGGCAACGACCGGACCGCCTGGGGCGCCTATCGGGCCCTCGAATCACGGGGGCTGCGCGTGCCCTACGACTGCTCGATCGTGGGCTTCGACAACCACGCGACGCTCGCCCCGATCCTCGATCCCGGTCTGTCGACCATGGAGCTTCCGTACGAGCAGATGGCGCGCACCGGAATCGAACTGCTCCTCTCCGGTCGCGGGCAGCTGTCGATGTCGAATCCCATTGAGTGCGTCCCGATCCTGCGCGGATCGGTCGCTGATGCGAAGGTGCATGCATGACTACACACGCTCCCGCCGAGCCCCGTCCGGCGATCCCCAAGCGCAAGGGTCGACTGCGTTCGCACGCTCGGCGTGCCGTGCGATCGTGGCAGTTATACGTACTACTAGTCCCTGCGGTCCTCTACATCATCGTGTTCAAGTACTGGCCCATGTACGGGGCCCAGATCGCGTTCCGCGACTACAACCCGGCTCTCGGGTTCGCGGGCAGCCCCTGGGTGGGGTTCGAGCACTTCGTCCGGTTCGTCAGTTCGTTCCAGTTCGGACGGCTCATCGAGAACACCTTGACCGTGAACGCGCTCGGACTGCTGATCGCGTTCCCCGTGCCGATCGTCCTGGCGTTGGTCGTGAACCAGCTGCAGAGCCCGCGGTTCAAGAAGTTCACCCAGACCGTTCTCTACGCGCCGTCCTTCATCTCGGTGGTCGTCGTGGTGGGCATGATCTTCCTGCTGTTCTCCCCCCGGTCCGGGATCGTCAACAACGCGATCACGCTGTTCGGCGGAGAGCCGGTGTTCTTCATGGGGTCGCCCGACTGGTTCCGACCGCTCTACATCGGCTCTGACATCTGGCAGAACGCAGGCTTCTCGATGATCGTCTATCTCGCCGCGCTCACCGCGATCGACCCGGCCCTGCACGAGGCGGCTCGAGTCGACGGGGCCAACAAGTGGCAGCGGATCAGGCACATCGACATCCCGGGCATCATGCCGGTGATCACGATCCTCTTCATCCTCGCCATCGGGAACCTGTTCAATCTCGGGTTCGAGAAGGTCCTGCTCATGCAGACCGACCTGAACCTGCCGACGTCCGAGGTCATCCAGACCTACGTCTACAAGATCGGCCTGCAGCAAGCGCAGTTCAGTTACTCCGCGGCGATCGGCCTGTTCAACTCCCTGATCAACCTCGTCCTGCTCCTGACCTTCAACTGGGTCGCGAAGCGCGCCGGACAATCGACCCTTTGGTGATGACGCCATGACTGACACGATCTCCGCTTCGACGGCATCCGCTCGTTCCACCCGTCGTGACCCGTCCGCCTCCCGACACGTCTCCCCGCCGCCGCGCGCCCGTTGGCGGGAGCGCGCTGCCGATCCTGTCTTCAACATCGTCGCAGTGGGGATGCTGGTCGTGGCGATCATCGCCATCCTCTACCCGCTCTACTTCATCGTGATCGCCTCGGTGAGCGAGCCCTCGGAGATTTTGAACGGCAACGTCTGGCTCTGGCCGCAGGGCTTCACCTTGGAGGGCTACACGCGGATCTTCTCCGACGCCACCATTCTCAGAGGCTTCGCGAACTCCGTCCTGTACACCGTGGTCGGCACTGCGATCAGCGTGGCGACGATCCTGTGCGCCGCCTACGCGCTCTCCCGGAGAGACCTCTACGGCCGCACGTTCTTCATGCTGCTGTTCATCATCACGATGTTCATCGACGGCGGTCTCATCGCTCGGTACCTGGTGGTGCGCGATCTCGGGATGCTCGACACGATCTGGGCCATCGTCCTCCCCGGCGCGGTCGGGGTCTGGAACCTGATCATCGCTCGCGCCTTCTTCGAGAACAACGTGCCGGGCGAGCTCCGCGAAGCCGCGCAGCTCGACGGCGCCAACGACTTCCGCTTCTTCTTCCGCATCGTGCTGCCGTTGTCGAAGCCGCTCATCTTCCTGATGATCATGATCCATCTCGTCGCGAACTGGAACGCGTTCTTCGACGCTCTGATCTTCCTCGACGACGAGAGCAAGTATCCGCTGCAGCTCGTCCTCCGCAACGTCCTCATCCAGTCCGAGGTCTCATCTGCCGGCGGCACCGGCGCGCTCGATTCGTACGCGGCCGCACAGCGGCTGGGCGAGCTGATCAAGTACGGAATGATCGTCGTCTCCACGATCCCGCTGCTGATCGTCCTCCCGTTCATGCAGAAGCACTTCACCAAGGGCGCGCTCCTCGGCGCCGTCAAGAGCTGACCCCCTCCGCCCCCCACCCCGAACAGAAAGCAAATCATGAGACATCGCCGTTTCCTCATCGCTTCATCCGCCGCGATCGCCGGCACCCTGCTGCTCGCCGGCTGCACCGCCGGTGGCGGCCCTGCCGAGATCGAAGATCATTCGAAGGACTTCGGCTTCAACGCCGAGGGGCTCCCCATCGTCGACAAGACGCTCACGCTGACCTTCGGCGGATCGAAGGCCGCTCTGGCCCCGGAGTACTCCGGGATGGAACTCGTGCAGCAGTGGGAGGCCGACACGAACATCGCGATCGATTGGGAGAACCTCCCCGATCAGGTCTACGCGGAGAAGAAGAACCTGATGCTGGCCAGCGGCGAGCTGCCGGACGTTCTCTTCAACACCGGATTGTCGGATGCCGAGATCGTGCAGAACGGGACCAACGGGACGCTGCTTCCGCTGGAGGACCTGATCGAGGAGCACGCGCCGACGCTCACCGCGATTCTCGAGGAGCGCCCCGACATCCGCGCTGCGATCACGGCCTCGGACGGCCACATCTACACGCTGCCCTCGGTCGAAGAACTCGGCCTGGTCGCCTATCCGAACTTCCTGTACATCAATAAGTCCTGGCTCGACGCCCTGGGGCTGCCGATGCCCACGACGATCGATGAGTACCACGACGCGCTGAAGGCGTTCGCGACGCAAGACCCCAACGGAAACGGGGCCGCCGACGAGATCCCCCTCAGCTTCCGCACCGATTCGTTCGCAGCCAACCCGCACGACCTGATCGCCGCGCTCGGCGGCCAGCCGGAGAACAACGACCACCGCATCGTGCGCGACGGCAAGGTGGAGTTCACGGCGGACACCGACGAGTACCGCACCGGAGTCGCGGCCCTCGGGGACTGGTACGCCGAAGGCCTCATCGACCCCGAGTCGTTCTCACAGGACGATGTGGCATACCTCTCGAAGGGCAAGTCGGGTACCGAGATCCTCGGCTCCTTCTTCTGGTGGGAGCTGAAGGAGATGGTCGGCGATGACCGCAGGAGCGACTACGCGCTGGTCGGCATCCTCGAAGGCGTGGACGGCGAACGGCTCGCCAGCGTCTCGAACAATCAGGAGATCAGCCGAGGCGCCATGGCGATCACTCGGGCGAACAAGTACCCGGCTGCGACCATCCGCTGGGCCGATCGGCTGTTCGATCCGGTGATGTCCGCACAGTCGAACTGGGGCCCGATCGGCGTCACCCTGCAGGAGGATGCCGACGGCATCCTCGTCCAGATCCCCGCCGCGGACGGTGAATCCGAAGGCGAGCGCAGGCAGCGCGTCGCGCCGGGCGGGCCGAAGATCACGACCACCGACGACTTCGAGTCGGTCGTCGCGCCAGAACCTCGAGCCAAGGAGCGACAGGATCTCGTCAACGAGTTCTACGCCCCCTACCAGGCCAACGAGGGATACCCGCCGGTGCTGCTGTCGAACGAGGAGCTCGACCGGGTGTCGTTCGCCACCGCCGACATCAACACGCTCGTCAAGGAGAAGTTCGCCTCGTGGATCGTGAACGGGAACATCGACGGCGAATGGGACGGCTACGTCTCGCAGCTGAAGACGCTCGGCGTGGATGACGTGATCGACACCTATCAGCAGGCCTACGACCGGTTCCAGAAGGGCGGCGAGTAGCCCTCGCCGAGGTGGGGCGACGTCCGTCGCCCCACCTTCTCCCTGCTCTCAGCGATTCCCGACTCCCACCCGCCCTCGAAGCCACAGGAAAGCCCGTGACAAGCATCCCCACCACCGATACCGCCGCGCTGCGACCCGTCGCGCACTTCACCGCGAAGAATTCGTGGCTCAACGACCCGAACGGCCTGCTCCATCACGACGGCACGTACCACCTGTTCTTCCAGACCAACCCGCACGGCACCACCTGGGGGAACATCTCCTGGGGGCACGCGACATCGACCGATCTGGTCACCTGGACCGAGCAGGATCTGGCCATCCCGTTCACCGAGGACGAGATGGCGTTCTCCGGCAGCGCCGTCGTGGATGCGCGGAACACAGCCGGCTTCGCGAATGAGGGGGAGACCGCCCTGGTCGCGGTCTACACGAGCGCGAAAGACGGTTCGCAGTCCCAGTCCCTGGCGTTCAGCCTGGACGAGGGGGAGACGTGGACACGCTATGCCGGAAACCCGGTGCTCGACATCGGCTCGGCCGAATTCCGCGACCCGAAGGTCTTCTGGTACGGCGGCGACGACGGCCACTGGGTCATGGTCGCGGTCGAAGCCGTCGCGAAGAAGGTCGTGCTCTACACCTCGTCCGATCTGCGGCACTGGACCTTCGCGTCCGACTTCGGGCCGGCGCATGCCGTGGGCGGCGTCTGGGAATGCCCCGACCTGTTCCCGCTGATCGTCGAGGGCACGACGCGTACGCGCTGGGTTCTGATCGTCAGTATGAATCCCGGAGGGATCGCGGGCGGATCGGGCACCCAGTACTTCGTCGGAGATTTCGACGGAGCCTCGTTCGTCCCCGAGCGCCTCGTCGATTCGAACGACCTCGCGGACTTCGACTGGCTCGACTACGGCCGGGACTACTACGCGGCGGTCTCCTTCAACGATGCCCCTGACGGAAGACGGCTGATGGTGGGCTGGGCGAGCAACTGGGACTACGCGAACGTCACCCCCACATCCCCTTGGCGCTCGTCGATGTCCCTCGTGCGGGAGATCCGACTGATCGCTTCGGCCGACGGTGTGCATCGCATCGCGCAGCGTCCCGTGCTGCCGAGGGGAGTCGAAGGTCTGCAGGTCTTCGAACTGTCGGTGCCGTCGGGTGTCGGGAATCGGCACGCCGTCGTCTTGTCCGGCGTGGACGAAGAGCGACTGGTGATCACGATCGACGGCGACGACCGCAGCATCTCCTGCGACCGAACGGCCAGCGGCCAGATCGCGTTCCACGAGAGCTTCCCGTCTGTGGACTGGGCGCCCCTGCCGAACGGGACGACCGATTCGCTCGACCTGCTCATCGTGGTGGACGGCATGATCGTCGAGATCTTCGCCGGAGACGGCCTCGTCACCATGACCGAGCAGGTGTTCCCGCGCGAGCCGTTCGGGAGCCTGCGTGTCGAACCACTCTCCCGCTGACACGACGCCGACGATCCCGCTCGGCGACCGCTCCGCACTGCAGGTGCTCGTCATCGGCGAGGCGCTGATCGACATCGTGCAGAACGGACGCGAATCGACCGAGCGGGTTCGCCGGAGTCCCGCGAACGCGGGTCCGGGGCTCGGGCTCCACGGTTGACAACTCGATTTCTGCGCTGATACGTTCTCAAAACCGAGCAGGCGCTCGGTATTTCGAGAGCAAAGGAGCTCCGATGATCAAGGTGACACGTCCGTGGGCCCGCACGCTGCTGGCTGCGGGATTCGTGGTGGCGATGACCGCAGGTGGGGTGATCTCCGTGGCCCCCGCGAGCGCCGATGCCCGACCTGGTCGGTCATGCGAACGCGAGCTGCCGGTCGGCGCGTCCACGCTCGACGTGACCTTCGCGGGAGAGGTGTATGACGTTCTCGTCCAAGTGCCGGAGGCGCCGCTGCGTCGCGAACTCCCGCTCGTCGTCGACCTTCACGGCTCGAATGCCAACGGAGGCGTGCAGGCCGAGATCTCGGATCTCGGCCAGGTGGGGGCCGCCAACGGCTTCATCGTCGTCAATCCGACGGGTGATCTCGAGTTCCCGCAGACGCTCCCAGACGGTAACTGGGCCTGGAACGTGCCGGGCGTCCCACTCACCTCCGGCACGTATCCGCCCGAGGGCGCCCGCGATGACGTCGCGTTCCTCCGCGCAGTGGTCGACGCGGTCGACGCAGCCGGCTGCGTCGACGAGCGCCGTGTCTTCGCCACAGGGTTCTCCGGCGGGGGACGTATGGCGTCTGCACTCGCGTGCGAGGCATCGGATGTGTTCGCTGCGATCGCCCCGGTGGCCGGGCTCCGGGCAGGTCGTCCTGATCCCGAAGCGCTCTCGGCGCCCGTCGCCGCGTCATGCACGCCGGAGAGACCGGTTGCGGTGGTGTCGTTCCACGGGACGGCGGACTTCGTGAACCCGTATCCGGGAAACTCCGATCCCCGCTGGGGCTACAGCGTCCAACTGGCGGCCGAGCGCTGGGCCGCGCTCAACGAGTGCCGCCGGGGCCCGCCCGTCGCCTCGGCCGGTGAGGGCATCACCGCGTACTCCTGGTCGCACTGCGCCGCGCACGCAGACGTCGTCGTCTACGAGGTGGCGGAAGGCGGGCATACCTGGCCGGGAACCGACGTGGATCTCTCCGCCCTCGGTGCCACCACGCAGGAGATCAACGCCTCGCAGACGATGTGGGAGTTCTTCAAAGCCCATCCGCGCCGCGGTTGAGCGTGCTCTCGGTACGCGGACACGGGGTCGGCATCGCCGGCGTCCCGCAATGGGGCTTCCGACTCAGACTGCGACGATGCCCGTGGGGCGCCTGCGGCGGAGCCGCCGGCGCTCCGCCGCCTCAACGCACGCTCGCACGATGAAGGCGGCCAGGACGATGAGGGCCATGACGATCGCGGTGAATACGAGGGCTAACGCCTCGACGACCGCGAGCACGACGGCGAGCGCGCCGACCCCGACGTATCGGAGGCGGGTCATCGCGACCGGCCTCCGAGGGTGGCTCCGGCAGCGATATCGAGAGTCCTGACGTACGGCGTCGACGTGGTCCCGACCTGGATCAGTGTTCCTGCGGCGTAGGCGAGTGCGCCGTAGGACAGGTGGCCGATGTGAGGGGGTGTCGTGCGTGCGGAGACCAGGGCGGTCGTGGGCGTCTTCCTCGGGGTTGCGGTTGGCATGACTCCAGCGTCGTCGCTCGGGGTGTCCTGTGTCATCGTGCCGCGGGATGAGATCCGAGTCATACCTGGGCTGTAGGCGACGCTCGCTTCTTGCCGGCGGGACCCTCGGATGGGGATGAGGACTTGAGCCAGGGAAGGGATGCGGATCAGCCGTGCAGGTAGGGATGCGTGCGCTCGAGGGAGGCTCCCTCGATGTCGACGTCGGGCAGGATGCGGTCGAGCCTGCGCGGCAGCCACCAGGCGGCACGGCCGAGCAGATGCATCAGAGCGGGCATGAGCAGCATCCGCACGACGAAGGCATCGAGGAGGACGCCGAACGCGAGTCCGAATCCGATCGAGCGGATGATCGTGGACTCCGAGAAGATGAAGCCCCCGAACACCGCGATCATGATCATCGCGGCCGCGATCACGACCGACTTCCCCGACTGGAAGCCCTGTGCGACGGCGAGGCGGGCGTTCGCTCCATGCGCGTAGGCCTCCCGCATCCCCGAGGTGAGAAACAACTGATAGTCCATCGCCAGCCCGAACAGGATGCCCACGAGGATGACCGGCAGGAAGCTGAGGATCGGGCCGATGGTGTGCAATCCGATGAGGTCCGCACCCCACCCGAACTGGAACACGGCGGTGACCAGCCCGTAGGTTGCGAACAGCGACAGGACGAACCCTGCGGTGGCGATGACCGGCACCAGGATCGAGCGGAAGACGACGACCATGATGATCAGGGACAAGCCGATGACCACTGTGAGGTAGAGCGGCAGCACCGCGCTGAGTCCGTCTGAGATGTCGATGTTCGTCGCGGCCTGACCGGCCACGCCGAGGGTGAAGTCGCCGTCGACGGGCGGCAACGACCGGAGGTCCTGGACGAGCTGCGCCGTCGAGATGCTGTTCGGTCCCTCTGCAGGGAGCACCTGGAACGCGAGGAGCGTGCCGTCATCCGAGGTGGCGATCGGCGCGACGGCGACGACGTCGTCCTGGTCGGAGAGCGTGCGGGCGATGTCGACCTGGGTCGCGAGGAGATCGTCGTCCGAGACGCCCCCCGGCACGGACGCGCTGACCAGGAGCGGACCGTTCGCGCCGGCGCCGAACTCGTCGCCGACGACCTGGAACGCCTGGGCGGCGGTGGAGCCTTCGGGCTCGCTGCCGCCGTCGGGCAACCCGAGCCGCATCGACAGCGCGGGGAGAGCGATGATGAGCAGAGCGCTGACCGAGACGGCGACCGTCACGATCGCGCGCACGGTCGACATCGGCCGGGCGGGCTTCGCGGTGCGTTCGCGACCGATGCTCGCCCGAGCCTTGCGGCGGAGCAGCCGTTCGCCCAGCAGCGCCAGCATCGCGGGTGCGAGAGTGATGGCGATGAGGACGGCGACGGCGACGCAGACCGCGCCGACGGTGCCCATCAGCCCGAGGAACGGGATGCCGGTGACGTTCAGGGCCAGGAGCGCGACGATGACGGTCGAGCCGGCGAAGACGACTGCGGTGCCGGCGGTGCCGTTGGCGAGAGCTATCGATTCGCGCACGTCGACTCCGGCGAGCAGCTGCTTGCGGTGCCGGTTGATGATGAACAGGGCGTAGTCGATACCGACGGCGAGCCCGAGCATCAGGCCGAGGACCGGGGTGGGGGATGCCATGCTGATGACACCCGAGAACGACAGCGACGCCGTGACTCCGACACCCACGCCGATCAAGGCGGTGACGATCGGGAGCGACGCGGCGACGAGGGAGCCGAGCAGGACGATCAGCACGATCGCCGCGAAGACGAGACCGAGAGCTTCGCCGACATCGAAGAGCTGCGGGGCTCCCTGTGCGAGGTCGGTCGCGAAGGAGACCTCGGTGCCTTCGACAGGTGCGTTGCGGAAGTGATCGATGACGTTCTGCTTGACCTCCGCGCTCAGTTCGAGACGCGGTCGGGTGAACGAGATGTTCACGATCGCGGTGGAGGCGTCTTCCGAGACGACGCCGATACCGTCGGCGAAGCCCAGCAGCTCTTCGCCCAGATCGAGGGGCTCGGCGCCGGCCGCGAGCTTCGCGCGCGAAGAATCGAGGGCGACCTGCTGCTGCTTCAAGGTCGCCGTCTGAGCGTCGAGCTGCGCCTGCTGGGCGTCGAGGGCCGCGATCTGCTGCGGGGGAGCGGATGCGGCGACGGCCTGTTCGCGAGCCGCTGCGAGCTGCTGCTGCGCCGCCGCGAGCTGTGCGCGACCGGCGTCGAGTCGCTCCTGACCGGAGGTGAGCTCGGCCGTTCCCGAAGCGAGCTGCGCACGACCGTCGGCGAGCTTCTTCTCCTGCTCGGCGAGAGATCGCTGCGCGTCGAACGGATCGACGACGGCGGCGACACCGTCGAGGTCCGCGGCCGACGCGGTGAGCTCTGAGATGTGCTTCCTCTGTTCTGCGGTGAGAGCGGAACCATCGTCGGTGCGATAGACGACGGTGCCTGTGCCGCCGGCGGTGTCGGGGAGCTTCTCGGCCAGCTGATCGGTGACCGCACCCGACGCTGTGCCAGGGATGTCGAAGCTGTTCGTCAGCGGGGCGGATGCCGCGAGGAACGCGCCGATCGCGATTCCCAGGATCACGACCCAGGCGATGATCACCGCCCAGGCGCGACGAGCTGCGAAAAGGGCCAGACGGGAGAGCAGAGATGCCACGAGGAGGACTTCCGTTTCAGAGGGGAATGCGTTAGACAATACGGCACGTCTCGTCTAGAGTCTGAGGATAAGCTGAGGGCATGAGCGAACATCGAAACGGTCCGGTTCGAAGCGCAGCGGCACGGGACTCGATACTCGATGCGACAGCTCGCCTGCTTGCTCTGCAGGGCTACGACAACCTCACGATGGAGGGGATCGCGAAGGAAGCCGGTGTCGGCAAGCAGACCATCTACCGATGGTGGCGCTCGCGCGGTGCACTGATCGCCGACTGCATGATCGAAGGCCGGCTCGCGACCGTCGAGATCGACCTCCCCGACACCGGGGATCTCGGGGGCGATCTGAACGTCTGGCTCGAGGGGATCGTCTCGATCGTCGCCGATCCCGCGGGCGGGGCGCTCTTGCGTTCCCTCGTCGCGGCCGCAGCAGAAGACGGCGCAGTGGGCGACCGGCTCGCAGCCGCCCTCGGAGCGGATCAGACTCTCTCGCTCCGGCTGGCCAGCGCCGTCCGTGCGGGTCAGCTTCCCGAGGGAGCTCCCGTCGATCAACTGGGCCTGGCGATCCTCGGCGCGATCATCGTGCCGGTCCTGGCGCGACGCCCGATCGATGCTGTCGAGATCCGGCGCCTCGTCGATCATCTGATCCGCCCTGCGGGCTGAGCATCCGGTCGAGGGATGGATCCGGATCGCGCAGAATCCGCGCCCGAGATTTAGATACCTCCACATGGAGGTTTTCTGCTAGCCTGGCCGCAGGGCAGCGAAGATGCCCCTCGTTCTCACAAGCAAGGAAGGTCACCGTGGCCCTGCCAGAAACCTCGGTTCAGCTGTACACCCTCGCAGCGGAGTTCTCCGCCGACATGGAAGGCTCGCTCGACAAGCTCGCCGCCATCGGCCTCCGCAACGTCGAGGCCTTCGACTTCGTCCGCCGTCCCGACGAGATCCGCGCGGCGCTCGACGCCTCGGGCCTCGCCTCGCCGACCGGCCACGCCCCGCTGCTCTCCGACGAGCTGTGGACGCCCGACGGCTCGATCCCGACGCCGGCTCCGGAGGTCGTGTTCGAGGCCGCCGCGAAGGTCGGGCTGAAGACGGTCATCGACCCGTTCGTCGCACCCGAGCGCTGGTTCACGCTCGAGGGCGTGACCGACATCGCCGACCGCCTGAACGCGCTCGTCGACACCGCCGCGGGCTTCGGCCTCACGGTCGGCTACCACAACCACGCGCAGGAGTTCGTCGCCGACTTCGATGGCCAGACGGCCTACGAGCGCTTCGTCGAGCTCACCGACGACCGGGTCGCGCTCGAGCTCGACCTCTACTGGGCCCTCACTGGTGGACAGGACGTCCCTGCCCTCGTCTCGCGCCTCGGTGACCGCCTCGTCGCCGCGCACGTCAAGGACGGCATCGCCCCCGCGAGCAACCCGTTCGCTCCCGGTGCCGCGGAGTTCGGCTCCGACAGCCTCGACCAGCGTCACGCCGGCACGGGCGATGTGCCCCTCGCCGACGCGCTGCGCGCAGCATCCGCTCTCCAGTACGCCGTGATCGAGTACGACAAGGCTCCGGGCGACGTCTTCGCCGACATCGCTGCCAGCTACTCCTTCCTCATCGAGGGCGGGTTCTCCCGATGAGCGCGGTCGGCATCGGCATCATCGGCGTCGGGGTCATCAGCGACACCTACCTCGAGAACCTCTCGGCGTTCCCCGACGTCGAGGTCCTCATCGTCGGCGACCTGCTCGTCGACCGCGCGCAGGCGCAGGCCGAGAAGTACGGGGTCCCGGCATTCGGCAGCGCCGAAGACGTGCTCGCGCACCCGGGCGTCGGACTCGTCATCAACCTGACGATCCCGGCCGTCCACGTCGAGGTCTCGCGCGCGGCGATCGCCGCGGGCAAGCACGTGTGGACCGAGAAGCCGCTCGGCCTCGACCGCGAGGGCGCCGCAGAGCTGCTCCGTGAGGCGGATGCTGCCGGTCTCCGTGTCGGCTCGGCTCCCGACACGCTGCTCGGACCCGGCTTCCAGGCCGCTCGTCGAGCGATCGAGAACGGTGTCATCGGGCGTCCGCTGTTCGCGCAGACCGCGTTCCAGACCCAGGGGCCCGACCTCTGGCACCCGAGCCCCGCCTTCCTGTTCGCGAAGGGCGCCGGCCCGCTGCTCGACATGGGGCCGTACTACTTCTCGGCTCTCGTGAGCCTGCTCGGCCCCGTCGACCGCATCGCGGCCGTCGGTTCGAAGGCTCGTGAGGAGCGCGAGATCCACACCGGACCCAACGCCGGAACGACGTTCCCCGTCGAGGTGCCCTCGACGATCCAGATCGTGACCGCGTTCGAGCAGGGCGCCCAGGCGCAGAGCCTGCTGAGCTTCGACTCCGCGCTGGAGCGTCACGGCATCGTCGAGATCCATGGCACCGAGGGCACGATCGTGATCCCCGACCCGAACCAGTTCGCCGGCCGCATCGCGTACGTCAAGCCGCTGGGTGTCATCCGCGACGGCATGTCGTTCGAGCAGGAGTGGATCGAGATCGAGCACGAGGACGTCAAGATCGGTCGCGGTCTCGGCGCTCTCGACATGGTCCGTGCGATCGCCGAAGGGCGTCCGCACGTCGCATCCGGTGAACTCGGATACCACGTGCTCGACATCCTGCTCTCCGCGCAGGAGTCGGCGGCCACGGGGCAGACCGTGGTGGTCGAGAGCACTGTGGCCCCGGTGCCGCTGCTGCCCGAGGGCTTCGACCCCTTCGCCGCAACCCTCTGAGGTCGGCCGTAGAACGAGACCGCGGGTCTGCCCTCAGGGCGGGCCCGCGGTCTTCTGCGTTCGGGCCTCGTCGGTGGCGTCGGTGGCGTCGGTCGGGATCGGGCGTCGGCGATCGGCTCAGCCGTCGGATCCCGGAGCGATGCCCCGGAGCAGGCGGTCGAGCATCTCCAGCGCCGCCTCGTGATTGACCTCGTCGTCGAGAAGCCACTGGATCTGCAGGCCGTCGGATGCCGCGATCACGAGGGCGGCGACGAGGACGGGGTCGAGATCGGCGCGCACATGCCCCGATGCCTGCAGGTGTCCGACCTGTTCCGCGATCTCCGCGCGGAGCTGCCCGAAGCGCTCCGTGGCGAACCGCTGCGCGATCGGATGGTTGTCCTCGAGCGCCATCGAGACGAGGGTCGAGTACAACTGCACGAGTCCAGGGATCTCGCGGTTCGCCTCTGCCGCGATGCTCATCGCCATCGCGGGGCTCGCGTCGGCGGGCAACGGGCGTTCCTTGCTCGGTTTGTGCTGCGATTCGCGGTACACCTCGACGAGCAGCTCTTCCAGGGAGCCGAAATAGTGAGTCAGGGCCGCATGCGTGACGCCGACCTCCTGCGCGATCGCGCGCAGGCTCGTCTTCTGAGAGCCGCGGCGCGCGAACACCTCGATCGCCTTGTCGAGGATCTCCTGACGCCGGGCGATGCCCTTCGGGTACCGCCCCTTCGGGCGCGCCTCTGCGTCGGGCGCATCCTCAGGCGAGTCGGTCATGTCCCGATGATACCGAGCCGGGCGAAAAACCTCCAGGTGGAGGTTATTGCGTGCGAGTGCGCTGGTGGCTCGTCGGAGGGCGCCCGGCAGACGGCGCTCAGGCGGCGGCGAGGACGGAGAGGACGTTCCCGGCCGGATCGCTGAACCACGCGATGTCGGGTCCTCGGCCGCCGCCGCGCGCGATGCCCTTGGCGTCGGTGCCGAAGTCGGGGTCGGTGTAGATCTTCGTGACGACTCCGCGGGCGTTGAGGTCGTCGACCGCGGCGTCGACGTCGTCGACGGGGAAGTTCAGGATCGTGAAGCTGGCCGGAGTGTGGTTCGGCTTCGCGTAGACGAGGATCGATGCACCGGACGGGAGATGGATGTCGAGGAACCCCATCGCGTTGGTGGTGACCTCGAGGCCGAGAGTCTCGGCATAGAACGTGCGGGCGGCGTCGATGTCGTCGACGCTGAATCCGCTGAAGGCGTGCGTGCTCTGGAAGGCGGTCATGGAATCAGCATCCGCCGATCGGGCCGGGCTGTCCAGTGGTGTCACACCCGGCGGAGCCGCGGGAGAAAACGCTATCCTGAAGCACCCCCGTTCTCGTCCCGAGGAGCACCATGCCCATCGCCGCTGACGACTCCCGGCTCGCGCGTCCTTTCGAGGCCGCGGCCACCCGCTACACCGACGTGCCGTTCCAGCGCGCGGGAGCCAGCGGCGTGCAGCTGCCGAAGGTCTCGCTCGGGCTCTGGCAGAACTTCGGTCGCGACCGCTCGTTCGACAGCCAGCGCGAGATCGTGCTGCACGCCTTCGACCGCGGGGTCGTGCACATCGACCTCGCGAACAACTACGGCCCGCCGTACGGATCCGCGGAGTCGACATTCGGCGCGGTTCTCGACAGCGGCCTCGCCCGCTATCGCGATGAGCTGTTCGTGGCGACCAAGGCGGGCTACGACATGTGGCCGGGGCCGTTCGGCGACGGCGGATCGCGCAAATACCTCGTGCGCTCGCTCGAGCAGAGTCTTCGGCGCATGAAGACCGACTACGTCGACGTCTTCTACTCGCATCGGGTCGACCCGGATACCCCGATCGAAGAGACGACGACCGCGCTCGCCGACATCGTGCGCAGCGGCAAGGCTCTCTATGTCGGCATCTCGAACTATCCGGCTCCGCTCGCCAAGCGGGCCTACGACCTGCTCGCCGAACAGGGCGTGAAGCTGCTGCTGCACCAGCCGCGCTACTCGCTGTTCGACCGCACGCCCGAGGCCGAACTGTTTCCGCTGCTGCGCGAACTCGCCGTCGGCAGCGCCGTCTTCTCTCCGCTCGCTCAGGGGCTGCTCACCAGCAAGTACATCGACGGCGACGTGCCGGCCGACTCGCGCGCCGCGAACAGCTTCTTCCTGAACGGGTCGGCACTCACCGACGGCTACCTGGACCGGATCCGCGGCATCGACCGCATCGCTCAGGAGGCAGGGCTCTCGATCCCGCAGCTCGCGATCGCGTGGGTGCTGCGTGATCCCGTGGTCACGACGGCGATCATCGGCGCCTCGCGGACCTCGCAGATCGACGATGCCGTGGCGGCCAGCCAGGTCTCGCTGTCCGGCGACGTGATCACGGCGCTCGACGAGTTCGCGGCTCCCGTCGGCGGCTCGGTGTCCTGAGCCCTGAGCCTCAGCGCACGCTGCGGATCGGCAGAACCGTGAGAGCGCCGGCCAAGGCGAAGACGATTCCTGCGAGGAAGACCGAGGTGTAGCTGCCGGTGAGGGCGATCAGCGCCCACACGATCAGGGGAGTGAGAGCCTGCGGCAGAGTGGTCGCGATCGTGAGGATGCCGAGGTCCTTCGCCGCGGCATCCGCTGTCGGCAACACCTCGTTCATGAGAGCGGAATCGACGCTGAGATAGACGCCGTAGCCGAGCCCGAAGAGACCGGCGAAGGCGAACATGCCGACGACGCTCGGGGCGACCAGTGGGATCACGAGCGACGCGGCCATGATCACCGACGCGATCAGCACGAAGATCTTGCGCCGGTTCAGACGGTCGCTCATCTTGCCGGTCACATAGGCGGTGAGCAGCGCGCCGACCAGCATGGCAGCGGTGAGCGGCATGCTCAGCGCTGTGGACTCGGCATCCGACAGCCCGACGTAGTCGCGCAGGATGTACAGCAGGTACGACTGCACGCTCTGGTAGGCGAGGATCAGCAGGAAACGGCCCCCGAACGCCCACCAGAAATCGGGGAAGGATGCAGGACTCACCCAGAAGCTCGCGAAGAATCGCTTCCAGCGGAAGGGTTCGCGCGCCAGGTCGAGCGATGACTCGTCGCGGTTGAAGATCGTGAAGAGTACGCAGACCCCGAGGACCAGGGCTCCGAACACCGGGTAGCCGATGCCGACGCTGTTCGCGAAGACGCCCGCGAGTCCGACGCCGAGCCCCATGCCGATGAAGGCGCCGACGGCGAGGGCGCCGGATGCCGCGCCGAACTGCTCGCGCGGAAGCCGATCGGGCACGACCGCCGATTGGGCGGTGCCGATCGTGTTGAGGCCCACGGTGAGGATCACGTAGACGAGCAGGATGCTCCACAGCTCGGTGGCCAGCGACATCGCGATCATGAAGACGGCGGCCGTCACGCTGCCGACGATCAGCCACGGGGTGCGGCGCCCGAACCGGCTGCGGGTGCGGTCGGAGAGCGCGCCGACGAGAGGATGCACGATGATCGCGCCGACCGACGCGGCCGCCGAGACGATCGCGAGGTTCCCGACTTTGTTCGCGGCGTCGATCTGTTGGATCTGATCCGGCAGGAAGATCACGATGAACCCCGAGAACCCGGTCAGCATCGCCGCGTTGATGAGGAGCAGCCATGGCATCAGCCGGCGCTGCGCGGGCGTCGGGGTCGCCGAGGCGCTCACGTGCGTCGGGGTCGGTGCAGACATGCCCGCCACTTTAGCGTTGAGCGGGGGCAGCGTTCAGGCCCTGTGGAGAGCGGATGCCGTCGGAGAACGGAGAACGGAGAGCGGATGCCGCCTTCCGATCAGCGCTCTTCGGGAGAGGCGATCATGCGCATGAACGTCTCGATGAGCGGCAGCACCGCCAGCCCGGGGTCGAGCAGCGCCTGGATGCGCAGGCCGTCGATCATGGCGAGCACCATGGTCACCTTGTCGTCGGCCGAGAGCTCGTCGGTCTCGCCCATGACCGAGATCACGCGCTTGTTGAACTCGCGGCGCATGCGCTCCTTGCGCGCCATGAAGAAGTCGTGCGCGGGGTGTTCGGGGTTCGTCGCGGCGATCGTGACCGCGAGCCAGTTGCGCTGGTGCTCCGGGTGCGCGAACTCCTCGGCCAGGACGCTCGACAGCACCCGTTCGGCCGAGACCTTCGACTGCATGATGCGCTGCGCGAGTTCTTCGTCGTCGGCGTCGCGCTGGGCGAGGGCGGCGAGGAGCAGATCGTCCTTGGTCGCGAAATGGCGCAGCAGCGCCGCGTGCGTCACGCCGGCCCGCGCGGCGATGTCGCGCAGCGACGCGCGCTCGTACCCGTGCTCCGCGATGCTCGCGAGGGCGGCGCGCACGATCTCCGCGCGGCGGGCGGGCGTGGACGCGTACGGTCCCCGGCGGGACTTCGGTGCGGTCGCGGTGTTCGTCATGCGCCTGCCAATCTGCCGAAGTCGATCGGCGTCTTGCCAATAGTAACCAAGTCGGTTACAGTTCTGGAAAAGTAACCAACGTGGTTACTGTTTGAATGGCGGAACCCGAACCCGCCGAGCCCGCGTCGCTGCGGGTCACCATCCAACGAAGGAGCCACGGTGACGATCAAAGATCCCGACTCGCAGGACACCGCCGCGCCCGTGTCAACCGCTGACGAGCCGCAGAGTCCGGTGAGCAGGTCGTACATCTTCTGGCTGATGCTCGCGAGCTTCGGCGCCTCGATGGCGATGATGGTGCCGCTGTCGTACGGGATCGCGGTCCGGATCGCCGAACTGGCACCCGGACACGAAGAGGTGCTCGGCTACATCACCGGAACCGCACAGGTCATCTACCTCGTGCTCAGCCCGATGATCGGGATCTGGAGCGACCGCACCCGATCGCGGTTCGGGCGGCGCTCGCCCTTCATCTTCCTCGGCGTCGTGATCGGCCTCGCGGGTCTCGTGGTCATGGGGCTCGCCCCGAACCTGCTGATCGTCGGCGCCGGCTGGGTGCTCGGCATGTCGGGCTGGTCGATCGCCGGCGCCGCGATCCAGAACATCCAGGCCGACAAGCTGCCCGAGCGGCAGCGCGGCAAGGTCTCCGCGCTGACGGGGCTGATGACGCAGATCGCGCCGGTTCTCGGCATCGGCGTCGCGTACGCCGTGTCGTCGAGCACGCTCCTCGTCTTCGTGGTGCCGGGCGTGATCGGCGCCGTCCTCCTCGCGCTCCTTCCGCTGATCAAGCCCGAGGGCAGCTCTCGCGAACTCCCGGTCGGCACCAGGGTCACGGTTCGCGAACTGGTCGCCGGTTACGGATTCAACATCCGCAAGTACCCGGACTTCGCGTGGAACTGGCTCGGCCGGTTCGTCTTCTTCATCGGCCTGTACTTCAACACCACCTTCGGCACGTTCTTCTACGCGCAGCGCCTCGATCTCGAGGTCCGCGACGTCGCGGGTGTCGTGGCGACGATCGGAATGCTCGGCGTCGTCGCCGCAGCGGGAGGGGCGCTGCTCGGCGGCTTCCTCTCCGACAAGCTGCAGCGCCGTCGGCTGTTCGTGATGATCTCCGCCCTGCTGTTCGTGGCGGGCGCGCTCACCGAGGCGACGAACTGGTCGCTGGCGCAGCTCATCATCGGCGCCGTGCTCATGCAGCTCGCGATCGCGGTGTTCGCGACCGTGGACCAGGCGATCATCTTCGCGATCATCCCCGAGCGCGCCGAGACCGGACGCTACATGGCGATCGTCGCCTTCGCGCAGAAGATCCCCAGCGCCGTCGCCCCGCTGATCGCCTCCGTGGTGATCACGATCGGCGCTGTCGCCGACGTCAAGAACTACACCCTGCTGTATCTCACCGGCGCCGTGTTCGCCCTCGTCGGCGGACTCATCGTGTTCCTGAAGGTGAAGGCCGTCCGATGACCCGCGCTCCAGAGCGCCTCTCGATCGACAGCGGCGGGGGAGCGCTCGCGATCTCCGGTCGCACACCGCGACTCTCCTGGGAACCCACAGGCGACACAGACCGGTTCGAGATCGAGGCCGTGGTCGACGGTCGGCGGCAGCAGCCGCAGATCGTCGAAGGCCATCGGTTCGTCGCCTGGCCGTGGGCGCCGCTGACCAGCCGCGCCGAGGTCGTCTGGCGTGTCGGCGAAGCGGGCTTGTGGTCCGACTGGTCAGGTTTTGAGGCCGGGCTGTTCGACGAGGACTGGACCGCCCGGTGGATCAGCCCCGAGGAGACCACGGATGCCGGCTACGGCCGCCGGCCCGCGCACCTCCTCGCCACCGCGTTCGAGCTGATGGGCGACGTCGTCCGCGCCCGGCTCTACAGCACTGCGCTCGGGGTCTACACGGCCGCAGTCAACGGCGAGCGCGCAGGTGATGTCGAGCTGGCGCCGGGAGCGACGTCGTACGACAAGACCCTGCACGCCCAGGCCGCCGACGTGACGCACCTCCTGCGCGACGGAGCGAATCGCGTCGAGATAGAACTGTCGGACGGCTGGTTCCGCGGCCAGGTGGGCGCGTTCCGCATCCCGGCCGCATGGGGCACCACGGTGGCCGCGCGCGCCGAGCTTCACGTCGACCTCGCCGACGGCCGGCACCTGACTGTCGCCACCGACGGTTCGTGGACCTCGAGTCGTTCCACCGTCATCCGCGCCGATCTCATGGACGGGCAGAGCACCGATCTGACCACGGCCGTCGGCGCACCGCGCCCCGTGAGCGTCGACACGGTCGATGCTCCGCCGGTCACGTGGTCGCCGGCTCCGCCGGTGCGCGTCGTGGAGACCCGCGCGGCGGCCGAGGCTCGAGAGGTGCGCGACGGGGTGTGGGTTCTGGACTTCGAGCAGAACGCCTCGGGTCGGGTCCGGCTCGACGAGCTGGGCCCAGCCGGAACGCGCACAGTGCTCGAGTACGGCGAGCACGTGGATGCCGACGGCGATCTGTCGACCGCGCACCTCGACTCGCACAGACCAGGCGAGCCCGTGCAGGTGTTCGTGCAGCGCGACGAGGTGATCTCGGCGGGCGGTGCAGACGTGTTCGAGCCCCGTCACACCGTGCACGGCTTCCAGTACGTGCGCATCACGCGTGACGGCCAGCCGTTCGACCCCGCCACTGCGCGCATGCAGGTCGTGCAGAGCGACCTGCGCCGCACGGGCCTGTTCGCGTGCAGCGATGAGGATCTGAACACGCTGCACCGGATGGCCGACTGGAGCTTCCGCGGCAACGCGGTGGACATCCCGACCGACTGCCCGACCCGCGAGCGCATCGGCTGGACGGGCGACTACCAGGTGTTCGCTCCCACCGCGACACGGCTGTACGACGTGCACGGGTTCACCCGCAAGTGGCTCCGCTCGGTGCGCGACGACCAGCTCGACGACGGGCGCATCGCGAACTTCTCGCCCGACGGCCGCCAGATCAAGCATCATCTCGACGACCAGTTCGCGATGATGACCGGATCCGCCGGATGGGGCGACGCGATCGTGGCCGTGCCCTGGGAGATGTACCGGGCGTACGGTGACGAGCAGGTGCTCGCGGAGAACTGGGATGCGATGGTCCGCTGGGTGGAGTGGGCGCTGGAGAAGGCCGCGACCACCCGGCACCATGCCCGGATGCAGAGCGCCCCCGAGTCGTTCGAGCAGTACCTGTGGGACGGCACGTTCCATTGGGGCGAGTGGACCGAGCCGAAGCCGAAGGATGCTGACGGCAACCGTCTGGACCCGATCGCGCACAACCCCATGGTCTGGTTCATGGCCGACAAGGGAGAGGTCGGGACGGCCTACCTGTTCCGCTCGGTGTCGACGCTCGCGCAGATCGCATCCGTGCTCGGTCGTGACGACGAGGCGCGCTACTCCGACCTCGCCGGGCGCATCCGCGACGCATGGCAGCGCGCCTATCTCCGCGACGACGGCACGACCGCGACCGACTCTCAGGCCGCGTACGTGCGGGCGCTGTCGTTCGGCCTCGTCCCCGAGGGGATGCGTGCCGCGGCCGTCGACCGACTCGTGCAGCTGATCGAGACCGCCGATCATCACCTGTCCACCGGATTCCTGTCGACCGGCGATCTGCTGCCCGTGCTCGCCGACCACGGTCGCGCCGACACCGCCTACCGGCTGCTGCTGCAGCGCACCGCCCCGTCCTGGCTGTACATGGTCGACCGCGGAGCCACCACGATCTGGGAGGACTGGGAGGGCATCGACGACAACGGCGAGGGCCATGATTCGCTCAACCACTACAGCAAGGGCGCGGTCGTGCGGTTCCTGCACACCCACACCCTCGGCCTCAGGCAGGCGCCCGACTCGATCGGCTGGCGCAGCGTCGAGATCGAGCCGGTGCCGGGCGGCGACCTCACGTGGGCCCGGGGCTCGCACCACGGGCCGCAGGGGCCGATCGGTGTCGAGTGGCGCATCGACGGCGAGGAACTGGTCGTCGACGTCGAGATCCCGCCGCTCACGACGGCCCTGATCCGTCTTCCCGACGGCACCGCGCATCGGGTCTCCCGTGGTCGGCACACCGTGTCGGCGCCGGTCGCCCGGTTCGCGGCATCCGTCTGATCGAACGCAACGAGAGCACTGAACGAAGAGGAATGAACATGACGACCTTCCCGACCGACTTCCTGTGGGGAGCTGCGACCGCGGGCCATCAGATCGAAGGCAACAACGTCAACAGCGACTGGTGGGCGCGCGAGCTCACGATGCCGGGAATGGAGCCGTCGGGCGACGCCGTCGACAGCTACCACCGGTACCAGGAGGACATCTCGCTGCTCGCCGACGCCGGCCTCACCTCGTACCGGTTCAGCCTGGAGTGGTCGCGCATCGAACCCGTCGAGGGCCGGTTCTCGAGAGCCGAGCTCGCTCACTACCGCCGGATGATCGACTTCTGCCTCAGTCGCGGCGTCGTCCCCGTGGTCACGCTGCAGCACTTCACGACGCCGCAGTGGTTCGCCGAGCGTGGAGGCTGGCTGGCCCCCGACGCGGGCGACCTGTTCGTCCGCTACGCGACCGAGGCGACCCGGATCCTCGAGGGCGTCGAGTGGGTCGTCACGATGAACGAGCCCAACATGCAGGCTGCGATCATGACGGCGATGCGCCGGATGCAGCAGTCGCCGTCGGGGCAGTGGCAGAGCCCGACGGTCGAGGGCGACGGAGAGCAGCAGTCGCACGGCGAGTTCCTCACCTACGCCGACCCCGAGATCGGACGCCTGTTCACGTCGATCCATCACCGCGCGCGCGACATCGTGCGCGAGAGGACCGGCGCGAAGGTCGGCTGGACGATCGCGGCCGGTGCGCTGACGGCGGCGCCGGGCGGGGAGGAGAAGCTCCTCGAGATCCGCTACGGCAAGGAGGACGTGTACTGGGAGGGTGCTCGCGGCGACGACTTCGTCGGTGTGCAGGCGTACTCGACGCAGCAGGTGGACGCGCGCGGTCTCGTGCCGCACCCGCCGCATCCGGACAACACCCTCGTGGGCACGGCCTTCCGACCGGACGCGCTGCAGATGGCGGTGCGTCACGCCTGGGGCATCACCGGAGGAGTGCCGATCCTCGTGACCGAGAACGGCATCGCCACGGCGGATGACACCCAGCGGATCCGGTACACCGAAGAAGCGCTGCGCGGACTGCACGCGGCCATGGCCGACGGCATCGATGTGCGCGGGTACCTGCACTGGTCGCTGCTCGACAACTTCGAGTGGGGCCACTGGGAGCCCACCTTCGGCCTCATCGCGGTCGACCGCGAGACGTTCGCGCGCTCGCCCAAGCCGAGCCTCGCGTGGCTCGGTCAGGTCGCGAGCCGTGGTGCGCTGCCGACGGCGGTGTCCGCGTGAGTCACCCGTTTCCGGATGTCTCGGCGACGACTGTCGCCGATCTCCTCTCGCTCGATGGACGGCATGCGCTGGTCACCGGGGGCGCGCAGGGGCTCGGCAGAGCGATCGCCCAGCGCCTCGTGGAGGCCGGAGCGCGGGTGACGATCGCCGACCTCGACCTCGACCGTGCCGCTACGGCGGCGGCGGCCGTCAGCGAGCAGCACGATGCGCACGCGGTCGGCGTGGAGATGGACGTCGCCGATGAGGAGTCGGTCGCCGCCGCTGCCGAGCGCGCTCGGCAGGAGCTCGGTGAGATCGACATCTGGGTGAACAACGCAGGCGTCTTCCCCAGCGTGCCCGCGCTGGACATGCCGCTCGAGCAGTGGGACAGGGTGATCGACGTGAACGCCCGCGGCGTCTTCGTCGGTGCGCGAGAGGCAGCCAGGCGGATGCCGGACGGCGGCGTGATCGTGAACATCGCGTCGACCGCGGGATTCCGCGGAACGGCACCCGGGCTCGCCGCCTATGTCGCCTCGAAGCATGCGGTGCGAGGGCTGACGGCGCAGCTGGCGCTCGAGCTCGCGCCGCGCGGCATCCGGGTTCTGGGAGTCGCTCCGACGTTCGTGCCCACCGAGGGGAACCTCGCCGCCGCGGCGGCGGATCTCCCCGAGGGCGTCGACGTGATGGCCGTGATGCGCCCCGGGCTCATCGGACGGCTCGCCGCGCCCGATGACATAGCGCGCGTCGTGCTGTTCTGCGCCAGCGACATGTCGATGGTCATGACGGGGAGCACGCTTCTCGCCGACGCCGGCCAGACGATCTGACGCCGACCCGGATCACCGCACGCGGTTCAGAAGCTCCTCGTCCGCGAGCAGCCGCCGCACGTTCTCATCGATCAGCGCGCTCGACCCGACCGGGCGGTTGCCTGCGACGTGCGGTGTGATCACCAGGTTCGGGGTGTCCCACAGCGCGGAGTCGGCGGGCAGCGGCTCGGTCCGCGTCACGTCGATCGCCGCGGAGCGCAGCCGACCCGATGCGAGCGCGTCGATCAGGGCGCTCTCGTCGACCGTGGCGCCCCGGCCCACGTTCACGAACACGGCGCCAGGCTTGAGCGACTCGAAGACCGAGGCGTCGAACAGCTCCGCGGTCTCTGCGGTGGCGGGCAGCAGCGATACGAGCACGTCGGTCCGGCCGAGCAGCTCACTCGCGTCGCTTTCCGCGACCACCGGCACCCCGGAGCGCTCGCCGGAGGAGCGCGCGATGCC
>JAEKKN010000026.1 GCA_019510305.1 Microbacterium sp. | reverse complement strand
CGGGCGCCGCAGTCCCTTCACCTCGAAAGTGTGCCCGCCGCCCTCGATCCACACCACGGTCGCGTCCTGGCACGTCGCCACGACCTCCTCGAACTGCGACACCGGCTGGATGAACGGATCGCTCTCACCCTCGATGAACAGCTGCGGCACGCCGATCGACGGCAGATGCTCGGCGCGCGGCTTCTCCGGCTTGCCGGGCGCGTGCAGCGGATAGCCGAGATAGACCAGGCCCGCGACCTCCATCCCCTCGGCGACGGCCATCGACGCCATACGCCCGCCGTACGACTTTCCGATCGCCCACACGGGAGCGTCGGCATCCTGCGCCCTGGCGAAGTCGGCCACTTCCCGCCACGTCACGATCGCGTGCGAGGCCGGCCCCGGCATGCGCCTGCCCTGCTCCACGTACGGGAAGTTGAACCGGAGCGTCGAGAACCCCTGGTCGTGCAGAGCTGCGGTGAAGCCGGTGAGGAAAGGATGATCCATACCGGCGCCCGCGCCATGCGCGACGATCGCCGTCACGCCGTTCGCTCCGCGCTGCCAGTCGCCGGAGACGGCGACGGGGCCCGTGGGCAGCTCGACAGGGATCGACACGATCACGAGCGGATGCCGGTCACGGCTGCCGAGGCTCGGTCGACTCTCCCTCAGACTCGGCCTGCTCGGGCTCCTGCGGCTGGGGCACCGGGTCGGCAGGACGCGGCGGGATCACAGGGGCGGCCGGTGCGGGGGCGCCGGGCGCGGGGATGCGCTCGCCGTACCGCGGCGGCTCGTCGAGGTCGACAGGAGGCCGTACAACGGTCGTTTGCGTCGCAGTGCCGAGGATCTTCTTGGCCTTGGCGACCGAAGCCGGCTGCACGGTCACCTCGTAGTGGTCGGCGGCGAACTGCGTCACGCTCGCGAAGTCCCGGCGACGGCGCACGATCGCATAGGTGACGAGGCTCAGCAGCATGCCGAGCGCGACGCCGATGAAGACGAAGCCGACGAACAGCTGCATCGGCACATCGGGGTTCCCGAGCACCAGGATCGCCGAGAGGAACAGACCGATCAGCACGCCGTTGATCGCGCCGGAGCGCGCCGCCGCCGCGTAGCCGAGGCGTCCGGTGATCCGCTCGACCGTGCGCACGCTCTGTCCGATGATGGCGATGTCTCGCGCAGGGACCTCTTCGGCGATGAGTTTCGACACCGTCTTCTGCGCACTCTCGTAGTCGCGCATCGAGGCGACCACCTCGCCGGTGTCGACGCCAGCTGCAGGACGATTCATCATGCTCATGCGGCCATTGTTCCACGTCCCCCTGCGCGTCGGCGCGGAACCGTGGTCAGGGCCACCCCGATCATGGTCGCGCACTACGCTGGAACAGTGAGCACACAACGGGTATTCGCCGCGCGCCTCGCAGGCTGCGCCGTCTTCGACCCCGTGGGCGACCGGCTCGGCAAAGTCCGGGACGTCGTCGTCGTGTACCGAAGTACGGCCACCCCGCGCGTGATCGGTCTCGTGGTCGAGATCCCCGGGCGCCGCCAGGTGTTCCTCTCGATCGGACGCGTCAGCTCGATCCGCGCCGGCCAGGTCATCAGCACCGGCCTCATCAACGTGCGACGGTTCTCGCCGCGCGCCGGTGAAGTGCGCATCCTCGCCGAGATGCTCGGACGCAGGGTGAACCTCGTCGACGGCAGCGGCACCGCGGTGATCGAAGACGTCGCGATCGAGCCGAACCGCCTCGGCGAGTGGGCGATCAGTCAGCTCTTCCTGCGGCGCCCGAAGACCAGCGCCTCTCCGTTCGCGAAGGGCCCGACGACCTTCGCGGCGTGGAACGACGTCTCCGAGCGGCACTCCCCCGGCGAATCGCAGTCGGCCGAGCAGCTGGTCGCCTCGTACTCCGAGCTGCACGCCGCCGATCTCGCGACGACGCTTCTCGATCTGCCTCAGCAACGCCTCATCGAGGTCGCCGAGGAGCTCTCCGACGATCGCCTCGCCGACGCGCTCGAAGAGATGCCGGAGGACGATCAGGTCGACATCCTCGACCGCCTCGGCGACGAGCGCGCCGCCGATGTGCTCGACGAGATGGAGCCTGACGACGCTGCCGATCTTCTCGCCCAGCTTCCGCCCGAGCGACTCGAGCACCTGCTCGCCCTCATGGAGCCTGAGGAGGCCGAGGACGTCAGGATGCTGCTGCGCTACGGTCCCGACACGGCGGGCGGTCTGATGACGCCCGAGCCGATCATCCTGTCGGCCGATGCGACGGTCGCAGAGGCTCTCGCTCTGATCCGCCGCCACGAGCTGCACCCGGCCCTCGCCGCGGCCGTGTTCGTGACGCTGCCTCCGTTCGAGACACCCACGGGTCGCCTGCTCGGGATGGTTCACTTCCAGCGGATGCTGCGCTATCCCCCGCACGAGCGCCTGGGCGCGATCGTCGACGACAGCCTCGAGCCGGTGCCGGTGACCGCATCGGCTGCGGAGGTCGCCCGGATGCTCGCGAGCTATGACCTCGTGTCGCTCCCCGTCATCGATGCGGCCCATCGTCTCGTCGGTGCGATCAGCGTCGACGACGTGCTCGACTACCTGCTGCCGGACGACTGGCGCACGCACGACGAGGACGAGCAGCCCGCCAAGGAGGTGCGCTGATGGCGAAGAACAGTGCACGGCTCGACGCGCCGCTCGGCCGCGGTACGACGCGCCAGCGACCCGTATCGCGTGACCGCTTCGGCCGTTTCACCGAGTGGATCGCCCGCGCGATGGGCACCCCCGCCTTCCTGCTGCTGCTGAGCCTGTTCTGCGTGGCCTGGATCGGCTGGAACACGCTGATGCCCGACAGCGTCCGCTTCGACGACGCGGCGCTCGGCTTCACGGCCCTCACCCTCATGCTGTCGCTGCAGGCGTCGTACGCCGCTCCCCTGATCCTGCTCGCCCAGAACCGCCAGGACGACCGAGACCGCGTGCAGATCGAGCAGGACCGGCAGCGCGCCGAGCGCAACCTCGCCGACACCGAGTACCTCGCCCGCGAGATCGTCGCCCTGCGCATGTCTCTCGAGGAGCGCAACGCGCAGGTCGTGACCCGCGACGTGCTGCGTCAGGAGCTGAAGGCCCTGCTGGCAGAGCTCGACGACCACGACGACAAGGCGTCATGACGACCGCGGACGCCGTCAGGCAGGCGGTGGCGGCTGTCACCGACCCCGAGCTGCGCCGACCGATCGGCGAGCTGGACATGGTGCGCGACGTCGTCGTCGACGGCTCGACGGCTCGGGTGTCGATCGTGCTCACGATCGTCGGCTGCCCGGCGGCTGCCCGCATCGAATCGGATGTGAGGTCGGCGGCAGCATCCGTCGCCGACGTCGACGAGGTCGAGGTGTCTGTCGGGGTGATGACACCGGGCGAGCGCAAAGCGCTCACAGAGAAGCTCCGTGACGGCCGGCCGGCCAGGCAGATGCCCTTCGGCCCCGACTCGCTGACCCGGGTGATCCTCGTCTCCAGCGGCAAGGGCGGCGTCGGCAAGTCCACGTTGACGGCGAACCTGGCCGTCGCACTCGCCGAACAGGGACTCGCAGTCGGCCTGGTGGACGCCGATGTGCACGGCTTCTCGATTCCCGGTCTGCTCGGCATCCCGGCCGGCACCCAGCCGACCCGCATCGACGACCTCATGCTGCCCCCTGTCGCGTACGGGGTGAAGACGATCTCGATCGGCATGTTCCTGCGCGACGGCGAAGCCGTGGTCGCCTGGCGAGGGCCGATGCTGCATCGCACGGTGCAGCAGTTCCTCACCGATGTGTTCTTCGGCGACCTCGACGTCCTGCTGATCGACATGCCCCCGGGCACCGGCGACATCGCGATCTCGATCGGCCAGATCCTCCCGCACGCCGAGGTCCTCGTGGTGACGACACCTCAGACCGCCGCATCCGAGGTCGCGATCCGCAGCGGGCTCGTGGCGCGCCAGACCGGTCAGCAGGTGATCGGCGTCGTCGAGAACATGGCTGCCTTCACCCTGCCCGACGGCACGGTGATCGATCTGTTCGGCTCGGGCGGCGGAACGGCGGTCGCCGAGGCGCTCTCTGCGGATGCGTCCGTCGAGCTGCTGGCGTCCATACCGCTGAGCCCCGCGCTGCGCACAGGCGGCGACGACGGCGTGCCGGTCGTGATCGGCGAGCCGACGGATGCTGCAGCTCTCGCGATCAGCGACCTCGCCCGCACGTTGAGCGGCCGGGGCCGCGGGCTCGCCGGACGCTCCCTGCCCATGCGGGTGGGGTGAGCCGTGCCTGCATCGCTGACGGTCGACGAGCCTCTGCTGCGCGGGATGGCACGTGACGCCTCTGTCTACTCGCTCACCCGTCCCTGGGCGATCGTCATGTGGGCGGCGCTCGCGGCTGCTCTGATCACGAGCATCCTGAATCTGAGTTCGGCGGGGACGGATGCCGACGTCCTCACAGCATGGATGCCGGTCGCCGTCGTCGCCCTCGCCGCGTATGCGATCTGGCTGACCATCGCGAACGCTCGTCGTGCCGTTCGCGCCGCCATGCCGCCCGAGACGACCGTGTGGGTGGAGGTCGGCGAGCGTCTCCTGCGCATCGGCGCCGCCCGACGCCGGTCGGAGATCCCCTACGAAGAATTCCAGAGCCTGCGTGCGGGCCGGGATGCGGTGCTGCTGAAGGTGCGGAACGCCTCGGTCGTGACCGCGCTGTCGCGGGCGCTGTTCACCGACGAGGAGCTCGCCGCGCTGCGCGCCAAGATCGGCTGATCACCGCACGCTGGCGTTCACGTCGCTTCGGGGTCGTACGGAGGCAGGCTGGCCCGCGAGAACTCGTGGCGTTCGATCGGCGGCCGCACCGGGAATGCGCTGGCCGCCGGCTCCACGAGCGCAGTCGCGGCCGCGACGGGAGTCGGGTCGTCTTCGAACAGAGCGTCGCGGATGATGCGCCGCGGGTCGTACTGCCGAGGGTCGAGCTTGCGCCAGTCGACGTCCGAGATCTCCGGGCCCATCTCCTCGCGCACGCGAGACTTCGTGTCGCGCAGCAGTTCACCGCCGCGGCGGACCAGCTTGGCGAACGACTCGGCGTACCTCGGCAGGCGCTCGGGGCCGACGAGCAGCACAGCGATCAGACCGATCAGCAGCATCTTCTCGAAGGTGAGCCCGAATCCCATCTCCCCAGGCTACCGCCGCGCCTGCCCTCGCGCCGCACACCGAGCGCATACGCTGAGAACACACACATCCAGGTGGGAGAACCAGGGCTATGAGCGAGCACGACGCGAACGCGCGCTTCATCCGCGAATCCATCGTCGAGCCTGCATCCATCGCCCGCGCCCGTGCGCACGCGATCGAACTCGGCGCGGTGCCGGTCAGCGCGGCGGTCGGATCGCAGATCGCCGTTCTCGCCGCGGCGACCGGCGCCCGATCGATCGTCGAGATCGGCACCGGGGCGGGAGTCTCCGGCCTCTGGCTGCTTCACGGCGCCCCGCAGGCCGTGCTCACCTCCATCGACAACGAGCCCGAGCATCTCGCCGCCGCACGTCAGGCGTTCGCCGATGCACGGATACCCGCCACCAAGGCGCGTTTCATCACGGGCCGAGCCTCCGATGTGCTGCCGCGCATGAACGAAGCCTCCTACGACATCGTCCTCATCGACGCCGACTCCGAGAACGTGATCGAGTACGTCGAGCACGGACTCCGACTGGCGCGCACCGGCGGCATGGTTCTGGTTCCCCGCGTGCTGGCCGGCGGGCGGGTCGCAGACCCCGTGCAGCGCGATGAGGTCACCTCGGCCTACCGCTCGCTCATCCAGGAGACCCAGGAGTCGTCCGCCGTGCTCGCCACGGTGTCGACCACGGGCGAGGGGCTGCTCCAGCTCGTCAGCGTCGACAACGACTGAGCCCGGAACGCAGAAGGAGGGCGACGGATCAGTTGATCCGTCGCCCTCCTTCGTAGAACTCGCCCCTTGGGCTGCTGAGCTCGTCGAAGTATCAGGCCGGCGCCACGACAGCGGCGAGCACGTCGTGAAGCTCCTTGGCCTCCGCATCGTTCACGGAGACGACCAGGCGCCCACCGCCTTCGAGCGGGACGCGCACGATGATGAGTCGTCCTTCTTTCACAGCCTCCATGGGTCCGTCTCCGGTCCTCGGCTTCATCGCTGCCATCGTGGCTCCTTTTCCTCGGTGGTATGGAACCAGTTTATCGGGTGTTACTCGCGCCAGGAGTTCGCATGTGGATAAATGCATCAATCATTAACATTCATGGCACCTGCCAGTAGGTGTTGCCGAGCGCGTAGACGAAGTGGATCCACCCCCATTGACCGGCGAGGCAGGCCACCAGCACGCATGTTCTCCAGAGTCGTGATCGCGGCACCGCCACGGCGCCCCACAGCGGCGACAGCGGCAGCAGCAGGCGGAAAGTGCTCGACTGCGGGAAGAAGACGGCGAGCAGGTACAGCAGATAGCTTGCGCTCCACAGCCGGATGTCGACACCCAACGCTCGCACGTGCCTCGAGTAGATCAGTGCCCCGCCCACGGCGACGACGAGCAGCGCGAGTCCGATGGGGCCCCAGAACTGCGGCATGCCCCACTGCGCGAACCAGAACTGCGCACCCTGGATCCACCCTTCGAAGGGGATGAAACCGTCGACTCCGCCGAGGATCCAGTGCCGTCGCCAGGCCAGCTCTGTCGCGAGATACGCGCCGGCATCGCCCGTCGCGATGCCGGCGATCACCTGCCACGCGAAGCCGCAGAGCGTGGCGAGCAGGCCCGACGCGATGATGTGCACGACGTGGGAGGGCTGCAGCGGCTCTTCCCGGCGACGGATCCAGCGCATGACGCCATGAAGTCCGAGGTACAGCGCGAAGGCGAGCACCCCCGGTCGGGTGAACGCCATCAGTGGAATGAGGACGTAGAGCCTGGCGTAGTGCTGCCGTGCGACGGCCTCGAGCGAAAGGAACAGCAGGAGCAGGAACAGCGTTTCGGCATAACCGACCTGGAACATCGCCGCGAGGGGGCCCGCCGCGAAGAACACGACCGCCCACGTCGCCGCAGAACGGCCGATGCGCTCGCGCAGAAGCCTGTGCAGCGCAAGGCAGGCGAGATACCCGGAGACGAAAGAGATCACGAACGCACCGAAGCCCCACGATCCGAACGGCAGCCCGACGATCTTCGCCGCGTATGCGTAGATCGGCATGAAGGCCCAGGTGTTCTCCGCGATCTCGCCCGAAGCGGTCAGCGGAAGGGTCGTCGGGTAGCCGAAGTCGGCCACAGACCAATACCACTGCGCATCCCAGCCGAGCACGAAGTCCCCGAGCCCCGGCTGTGCTCCGAAGCGCGACAGTGATGTCGACTGCATTGCGGCGACGATCAGGAAGCCCGTGGTGATGAAGCGCGCGCACAAGTAAATGATCGCGATGCGCAGGGCGTGCGGGGCGTGCGCCCAACGGCGCGCGACGTTCAGCGCGAGCTGAGCCATGCGCGCAGCCCGCGTTCGACGGCATCGATCTGCGCGAGCGGTACCCGCTCCTCGTCATGGTGGGCGAGGTGCGGATCGCCCGGCCCGTAGTTCACGGCCGGGATGCCGAGCGCGGAGAACCGCGCAACGTCGGTCCAGCCGTACTTCGGACGCGGCTGGGCGCCGACCGCCGCGACGAACTGCCGGGCGATCGGAGCGTCGAGCCCCGGACGGGCGCCCTCGGCAGCATCCGTGATCTCGACCTCGAACCCTTCGAGGATGCTTCTGATGTGCGCTTCCGCGTCTGCGGCGGTCTTGCTCGGCGCGAAGCGGTAGTTGATCTCGACCTCGCAGTAGTCGGGGATCACGTTGCCCGCCACGCCCCCTGCGATACGGACGGCGCTCAGGCTCTCGCGGTACACGAGCCCCTCGACCTCGACCTCCCGAGGACGGTACTCGGCGAGCCGGGTGAGAATCGGAGCGGCGGCGTGGATCGCGTTCTCTCCGATCCACGCGCGGGCGGCGTGCGCACGCACGCCGTGGGTGCGCACGACGGCACGGAGCGTGCCGTTGCATCCGCCTTCCACCTCACCGTTGGACGGCTCCCCGAGGATGGCGAAGTCCGCGACGAACAGATCGGGTCGCACTGCGGCGAGCAGACCGAGGCCGTTCTTGGACGCCTCGACCTCTTCGTTGTCGTACCACATCCAGGTGATGTCGACCGCGGGATCGACGAGCTCGGCGGCGAGCTTCAGCTGCACGGCGGTGCCGGCCTTCATGTCCACGGTTCCGCGCCCCCACAGGTGCGGCACGCCGTCGATCTCGATATCGCGCACCGGGACGTTGCCGTTGATCGGCACGGTGTCGATGTGGCCGGCGATCGCGACCCGCTGCGCTCGTCCGAGATCCGTGCGGGCGACGATCGTGTTGCCGTGGCGGATCACCTCGAGGTGCGGATAGGCCGACACGGCCCGCTCGATCTCGTCCGCCAGCGCGAGTTCGTCGCCCGAGACGCTCGGGATGTCGCAGATCGCGCGAGTCAGGTCGACGGAGGACGAGGTGAGATCGAGCGCCATGCCCTCAAGCCTACTCAGGGCGACATATGCGCCGAGTGCGAGGCCGCGGAGCGCTAGCGTTGTAGGCATGACTGACGCGCGCACCGTATGGGGTACAGGTCTCACGACGATCGCCGGCGACGGCACCGTTCTGGACGCCTGGTTCCCGGAAGTGGGCGCTGGCACCCCGGATGCCGCCGACACCGCCGCAGCGATCATGACGGTCGAGGCGCTGGCGGGTCCCGACGAGCGCCGCAACGTCACCGTCGAATCCGTGCACCTGATGATCAATCTCGACGCGGCGCCCACTTCGACGGCCGACGCCTACCTGCGTCTGCACGCGCTGTCGCATCTCGTCGTCCACCCGAACGAGCTGAACCTCGACGGCATCTTCGCGCACCTGCCCACTGTCGCGTGGACGAACGCCGGGCCGGTGCACCCCGACGACGCCAACCGCCTGCGCCCGCTGCTGCAGCGCGCCGGCATCCAGGTGCAGGGACTCGACAAGTTCCCTCGTCTGACCGACTATGTCCAGCCCGCGGGCGTCCGCATCGCTGATGCGTCGCGTGTGCGCCTCGGCGCCCACCTCTCCCCCGGCACGACGGTCATGCATGAGGGCTTCGTGAACTTCAACGCAGGAACCCTGGGCGCCTCGATGGTCGAAGGGCGCATCTCTCAGGGCGTCGTGGTGGGCGACGGCAGCGACATCGGTGGCGGCGCCTCGATCATGGGGACGCTGTCCGGCGGCGGACAGCACCGTGTCTCGATCGGTGCGCGGACCCTCCTGGGCGCGAACTCGGGCATCGGCATCTCGCTCGGCGACGACTGCGTGGTCGAGGCGGGTCTCTACGTCACGGCGGGCACGAAGATCGTCCTGGTCGACGGCCCCGTGACCGCGGATGGCGGCCGGGCCACCGTGAAGGGGGCCGAGCTGTCGGGCCGGAATGGGCTGCTGTTCCGCCGCAACTCGCTCAGCGGTGCGGTCGAGGCCGTGCAGCGCGCAGGCGTCGGCGTCACTCTCAACGACGCTCTGCACGCCTGACCTCACGACTCGCTGACGGGACCTCGTCCCAGCCTTCTGCCATGGACGCGTGATAGTGTCAGGGTGACGCCACTCGTTATGCGAGACGTCTGCGTCGTCGACACGCTCCCGCGCCACTTGCTTGGTTCTGGCCTTTTCGAACGGCGAAACGATGCGCGATCCCGCGCCGTCGCCCACCTTTCCCCGCACCCGGCCCGGTTCCGTGCGTGCAATCTCGGAGATACTTCATGACCTCTTTCCTCGATCTCGGTGTGCCCGCCGACCTCGCCGCCGTCCTCTCCAAGGACGGCAAGACCGAGGCGTTCGCGATTCAGCGCGACACGCTTCCCGATTCCCTCGCAGGGCGCGACCTGCTGGGCCGCGGCCGGACCGGCAGCGGCAAGACGATCGCGTTCGCGCTTCCCCTCGTCTCGCGCCTCGCCGCGTCGGGGCGCAAGAGCCGCCCGGGTCACCCGCGCGGCCTCGTGCTCGCTCCGACCCGCGAACTCGCGACGCAGATCGCCGCGACCATCGCCCCGCTCGCAGAGGCCAAGGGCCTGCGCGTCACGACCGTCTTCGGCGGCGTCAGCCAGCGTCCGCAGGAGCAGGCGATGCGCAACGGCGTCGACATCGTCGTCGCCTGCCCTGGCCGCCTGGAAGACCTGATGAAGCAGAAGGTCGTGCAGCTCGACTCCGTCGAGGTCACCGTGCTCGACGAGGCCGACCACATGGCCGACCTCGGCTTCCTCCCCGGCGTCACCCGCATCCTCACCGCCACTCCCGCCGGTGGTCAGCGACTGCTCTTCAGCGCGACGCTCGACCGCGGCATCGACACGCTCGCCCGCCGGTTCCTCTCGAACGCGGTCAGCCACGAGGTCGACGAAGAGAGCGTGCCCGTCGGCGAGATGACCCACCGGGTGCTCGTCGTCGACTCGACGGACAACAAGACCACGCTCGTGCGCGATCTCGCCTCCGGCACCGGTCGCCGCATCCTCTTCACCCGCACGAAGCACCAGGCGAAGAAGCTCGCCAAGCAGCTCACCGCGGCCGGCATCCCCGCCGTCGATCTGCACGGCAACCTGTCGCAGAACGCCCGCGAGCGCAACCTCGGCGCCTTCTCCTCCGCTCCTGAAGACGGCGGAGTCCGCGTTCTCGTCGCGACCGATGTCGCCGCTCGCGGCGTGCACGTCGACAACGTCGACCTCGTCGTCCACGTCGACCCGCCCATGGAGCACAAGGCGTACCTGCACCGCTCAGGACGTACCGCCCGCGCGGGAGCTGCGGGAACCGTCGTCACCGTCGTGCTGCCCGAGCAGCGTCGCGACGTGAAGGATCTGCTCCGCAAGGCCGCGATCACCGCGCCGCTCGAGGACGTCACCGCGGCCGCGGTCACCGAGCTCGTCCCCGAGCGCGCCGCGCACGTGCGCCCTGCGCCCGTGCAGGCGCAGCCGCAGCGCCAGGCCAAGCAGCGCCCGGCCGGTGGCGAGCGCAGCGGCGCCTCCACGCCTCCTGCCCGTCGTCGCCGGCCCCGCTCGGGTCAGGGCGGCGGCCAGGGCCAGGCCGGCGGCGCCTCGCGCCAGGGTGGACAGGCTCGCCAGGGCGGACAGGCCCGTCAGGGCGGCGGCCGCGGCTACCAGGGTCGCTGACCCTTCTTCTTTCGCCGATGCCCCACCCGGCCCGTCGGCGCCCCATCTGACAGACGTCAGCACGGTGGGGCGCGGACGGTGCGGGTGGGGCGTCGGCGTTCCTGTGCCAGGAGTTCAGCGCTCGCGGATGGCGGCGAGGACGACCGGATCGGAGCATCCGCGCACGAAGCCTGCCAGCCTCCGTCTGATCTCGAAGGCGAGCATCCGCACGCCGATCCACTCGGCGATCGGCGCGAGCCAGGCCGGTCGGCACGAGAAGTTGTACTTCCAGACCGCCAGCGTCCCCTCTGGCACTTCTGTGAAACGCCATCCGCCGCCGAGCTTCTCGAAGAACCAGGGCCCGCGCTCCATCACCATCCCGACGTTCGTCGGCGGCGCGTACGAGACGTACCGGCTGACCATGGCGAATCCCAACCGCTGTCGCGTGAAGGTGCGCACGCCCTTCGCCGCGTCGTCCGCGCCGTCGAGGAAGTGCTGCGCGCTGATGAAGCGATCCCACCGCCGTCTCACCACACCCGTGGTCTGCGACACGGCGAAGGCCGTGGCCGGATCCACCGGAACGATGGCCTCAGCGCTCACGACGGGCATGGCCGCCGCGACTCAGCGCGTGGGGAACTGGCGTTCGGGGGAACCCACGTACAGCTGCTGCGGGCGGCCGATCTTGGTCTGCGCATCGAGGTTGAGCTCGCGCCACTGAGCCAGCCAGCCGGGCAGGCGGCCGATCGCGAACAGAACGGTGAACATGCGAGTGGGGAAGCCCATCGCCTTGTAGATCACGCCGGTGTAGAAATCGACGTTCGGGTACAGGCGACGCTCTCGGAAGTAGTCGTCGGCCAGTGCGAGCTCCTCGAGCTCCTTGGCCAGGTCGAGCAGCGGATCCGAGACGCCCAGCGAGGTCAGCACCTCGTCGGCCGCGGCCTTGACGAGCTTGGCGCGGGGGTCGTAGTTCTTGTAGACCCGGTGCCCGAAGCCCATCAGCTTCACGCCCTCTTCCTTGTTCTTCACCCGCTCGACGAAGCGCGAGACGCTCTGGCCGGAGTCGCGGATCTGGCCGAGCATGGTGAGGACGGCCTCGTTCGCACCGCCGTGGAGGGGGCCGGAGAGCGCCTGGATGCCGGCCGAGATCGACGCGAACTGATTGGCTCCGGTCGAGCCGACCAGGCGCACGGTCGAGGTGGAAGCGTTCTGCTCGTGATCCTCGTGCAGGATCAGCAGCAGTTCGAGCGCCTTCGACATCACGGGGTTGATCTCGTAGGGCTCGGAGTGGACGCCGAAGTTCAGCTTGAGGAAGTTGTCGACGAAGCTCAGCGAGTTGTCGGGATAGAGGAACGCCTGCCCGAGCGCCTTCTTGTGGGCGTATGCCGCGATGACGGGGAGCTTGGCGAGCATGCGGATCATGTTCAGCTCGACGTGCTCGGGGTTGTTCGGGTCGGTCTGGCCCTCGTAGTAGGTCGACAGCGCCGCAACCGCCGACGACAGCACCGACATCGGGTGCGCCGTGTGCGGCAGGGCGGAGAAGAAGTGCTTGAGGTCTTCGTGCAGGAGCGTGTGCCGGCGGATCTTGTCGTCGAACTCCGCGAGCTCGGATGCGGTCGGCAGCTCTCCGTAGATGAGCAGCCAGGCGACCTCGAGATAGCTGGTGCTGCCTGCGAGCTGCTCGATCGGATAACCCCGATAGCGGAGGATGCCCTGGTCGCCGTCGATGAAGGTGACGGCCGACTTGGTCGAGGCGGTGTTCACGAAGCCGTAGTCGAGACCTGTGTAGCCGGTCTGACGCGTCAAGGTCGAGAAGTCGATGCTGTCGTGTCCGGCGGTGCCCCGCACGACCGGGAACTCTGCGACGGTGTCGCCGATCGTCAGCTTCGCCGAAGCCTGCTGCTCTGCCCCTGCGCTCACGCGGGCCTCCTCAAGAGTGTTGATCAAGCCGAAGTGGCGATGTCACGGCGCAGAGCGCCAGGTCGGGTCACGACCGAATCGCCTTTACAGCCTAGTAGGCGCATCGGCCAACTGTGACAATCGCCAAAAGAAGTGCGGATGCAGTGGGGGAATCTATAGATTCGCCGCGGAAAGGCGTCGAGCCGCCTCCGCGATGCGCTCGCTCGGCGCTGTCAGCGTGAGACGCACGTGCTCGTCGGAATGCGTGCCGTAGAAGGGACCGGGGCCGGCCAGGATGCCGAGCCCGGCGAGCCGATCCATACTCTCCCAGGCGTCGCGGCCCTCTGTCGCCCACAAGTAGAGCCCGGCCTCGGAGCCGTCGATCCGGAAGCCTGCGGCCTCCAGAGCCGGGCGCAGCACGTCGCGGCGACCGCGATACAGCTCCTTCTGCACCCGCACGTGCTCCTCGTCGCCGAGCGCCGCCGCCATCGCGTGCTGCACAGGCGCCGGTGGCATGAGCCCGAGGTGCTTGCGCGCCGTCAGCAGTTCGCCCACGATCTTCGCGCACCCGGCGATGAAAGCCGCGCGGTAGCCGGCGAGGTTCGACTGCTTGCTGAGCGAGTACACGCTCAAGAGATTCGCGCGGCTTCCGCCCGTCACACGAGGATCGAGCACCGAGGGCACCGGCTCGGTCGCCCACGGGCCGTCCCAGCCCAGCTCGGCATAGCATTCGTCGCTCGCCAGGACGGCGCCCAGTTCGCGGGCGCGCTCGACAGCCGCACGCAGCTCGTCGACCGTCCAGGTGCGGCCGTCCGGGTTGCCGGGGCTGTTGATCCAGATGAGCTTTGCGCCTTCGGGCCATTCGGCAGGGTCGTCGATCGCCACAGGTGCGGCTCCGGCGACGCGGGCTCCGACCTCATAGGTCGGATAGGCGATACGCGGGTGCACCACGATGTCGCCTTCGCCGAGCCCGAGGAGCGTCGGCAGCAGCGCGACGAGCTCCTTGGATCCGATCGTGGGCAGGACGTTCGCGACGGCGAGATCGGGAACGCCGCGTCGACGCGCATACCAGTCGACGATCGCCTCCCGCAGCGCAGGCGTGCCGACGGTCTGAGGGTACGCGTGCGCGTCGGTCGCCTCGGCCAGCGCTCTGCGCACGACCTCGGGTGTCGGGTCGACAGGCGATCCGATGGAGAGATCGACGAGACCCTGCGGATGCTGCGCCGCCCGTTCACGGTAGGGAACGACGGCGTCCCACGGATAGTCTGCGAGGTCGCGGACGCTCACAGCTCACTCGCCCTGGGGCGGGAGGGCGGCGATGATCGGGTGGTCGAAGGCGATGACGCCGGTCTTGGCCGCGCCACCGGGCGAGCCGATCTCGTCGAAGAACTCCACATTCGCCTTGTAGTAGTCCGCCCATTCCTCAGGCAGATCATCCTCGTAGTAGATCGCCTCCACCGGACACACCGGCTCGCACGCCCCGCAGTCCACGCACTCATCCGGATGGATGTACAACGAACGTTCACCCTCATAGATGCAGTCCACGGGGCACTCGTCGATGCAGGCACGATCCTTCACATCGACACACGGAAGCGCGATCACATACGTCACGGTTTCAGTCTACGCGCGCGAGTCGGTGGCGGATGTCTCTGCGACGGCTTCGGTGCGCACCGGCAACCTCCGGATCGACGGCCAGGTGACGGTGAGGATCACGAGACCGGCCACGAGGTAGATCCAGATCTGGCCCATCGCCGTGTTCTCGACGACAACGGATCCGCCGGGGCCGACGCCCGAGATGATGAGCAGCATCCCGACCATTCCGGCCCCCGCAGCGACCGTCGCCGCGCGGTCGTGCGTGAGCGATCGGATCGCGATGAGGATCGCGCCGCAGGCGATCGTGCCGACGACGATCCCGATCGGGATCGGTCCCCACATGAGACTGTGCGCGATCGTTCCGGCCACCCCGAAGATCCCGCCGACGACAGCCGCGGCCAGCCAGGACAGCACTCTCGATACCCACTTCACCCCACGATCCTATGCGGGTGGGCTATGCGGATGCCTCAGGCGGCGAGGCCTGCGAGCCGCAGCAGGGCCGCGACCGCAGCCGCGGCGAACACCACGACGAGGAACGACTGACGCGCCCACAGGAGTCCGGCCGCGACGAGGACGGCGGGCACGCGCGCGTCGACCATCACCGCCTGCCCCGCACCCAGTGTCTGCACGGCGACGAGGGCCCCGAGCAGCGCGACCGTGAGCAGATCGGAGATGCGAGCGGGGCGCGGTTCCTCGAGGATCCGCGCCGGGACGAGGTAGCCCGCGGCCTTCATCGCGAGACAGACCGTCGCCGCGAGCACGATGGCGCCCCAGAGCGTCATGCGGTCGCTCCTTCCCGGCCGCCCAGCCAGTTGAACCAGCCGACGATGATCGCGACGAGAGCCGCGATCAGCACCGGAAGACCCGGCATGATGAATGGCGTGAGAGAGGCCGCCACCACTGCGGCCGCCACTCCGACGGCGATCGCCTGCCGCTGCTTCAGACGCGGCCACAGCAGCGCGAGGAACGCGGCCGCGGCCGCGGCATCCAGTCCCCACGTCTTCGGGTCGCCCAGCACGTCGCCCACCAGAGCGCCGATCAGTGTGGTGACGTTCCATCCGAGGAAGATCCCGACGCCCGTCACCCAGAAGCCCACCTGCCGGAGTCGGGGATCGCTCTGCGAGATGGCGACCGCGGTCGACTCGTCGATCGTGAAGTGCGCTGCGGTCGCCCGACGCAGCGCTCCCCCGCCGACGATCGGCGACATCCGCATGCCGTATGCGACGTTGCGCACTCCCAGCAGCGCCGCGGATGCGATCGCCGAGGGAAGAGCCGCAAGCCCTCCAGCCGCGAAGACGCCGACGAAGGCGAACTGCGACCCTCCCGTGAACATCAACAGGCTCAGCACGCACGCCTGCCACACGTCGACGCCGGCGGCGACGGCGAGAGCGCCGAAGGAGATGCCGTATGCGCTCGTCGCGAAAACGACGCCGAGAGCCTCACGCCACACCTCCCGTTCAGCTGTCACGAGTCGCCGTTCGATTCAGTGAACACATGACCATGATTCTGAACGGGCGACCACGGATAGTCAAGTGAACGATCGTTTGGCATGATGAACACATGGAGGACCTTCGTACTCGCATCGCCCGCACCCTCCGCCGTGAACGGGAGGCGGCCGCCCTGTCGGTCTCAGAGCTGGCTCGCAGAGCAGGCGTGTCGAAGGCGACGGTCTCGCAGCTCGAGAGCGGGCAGGTGGGACCGAGCGTCGAGACGCTGTGGGCTCTCGGGGTGGGGCTCGGCGTGCCGTTCGCCGTGCTCGTGGACCAACAGACGAATGCGCCGACGCTCATCCGCGCCGACGACCGCGCGGGTGTGCCGTCATCCGCCGCCGCGTACAGCGCGACTCTGCTTTCGGCCAGCCCGCCCGGTGCACGCCGCGACATCTACCTGATCCAGGCGGAGCCGGGCGACGCCCGCCGATCCGATCCGCATCACCCCGGCACGATCGAGCACGTCATCCTCAGTGCCGGCCAGGCGCATGTCGGCCCTTCAGACGCGCCGGTGCTGCTGAACCCCGGCGACTACCTGACCTACCCCGGCGACGCGCCGCACGTCTTCGATGCGACGATGCCGGGCACCAGCGCCGTGCTCATCTCAGAGCTGCGCTGATACCCGGCACCGGAGAACGGGAGCCGGCAGTACGGATTCCGGTCAGTACCAGTTCGTCGCCTGCGAGTGCCCCCAGGCGCTGCACGGCGTGCCGTACACCGAGGAGATGTATCCCAGCCCCCACGCGATCTGCGTCGCGGCGTTCGTGGCCCAGTCTCCGCCCGCCGAAGCCATCTTGCTTCCGGGAAGCGCCTGCGGGATGCCGGTTGCGCCGGAGGGGTTGTAGGCCTGGTAGTTCCAGCTGGACTCCTTGTTCCACAGCGAGTTGAGGCACTGGAACTGGTCGTCTCCCCAGCCGTACCGGCTCGCGGCCATGTCCCGAGCGGCAGCACGAGCGCCGTCGGGGGTGTTCACCGCGGCCAGTGCGGCCGCGGCCGCCGCGGCCTGTGCGGCAGCCTGCTCCGCTGCGGCCTTCGCGGCGTCATCCGCGGCCTTCTTCTCCTGAGCCGCCGTGAGCGCGGCCTGCAGGGTCGCGGTCTCGGCGACGACAGCGGCCGTCGTCTTCTCGGTGTCGGCCGTCAGCACGGTCAGCAGCATCCCGGGCATCACCGCACGCCCGTCCATGGCGTTGATGTCGTGGTGCAGCTCGCCGGTGTCGATCGAGGTGACGGACTCGCCGAGATCGAGGCCCGAGAGCACGACGTCCGCGTTCAGCTGGATCGCCGCGTCGACGGCCGCATGCGCCGCGATCAGACTCGTGGACGCCTCATCCGCCACCTTCGCCAGCGGTTCCGGGCCGGCGAGCTCGGTGACCGCTGAGATCATGTTCTCGGCGCCGGCGGCCGGAGCCGAGACGAAGCCGACGGTCACGGTGATTCCGAGCAGGGCCGCGCCGGCGGCCGCGAACATCAGGATCGGGCGACGGGCGGTCACGGTGGAACGGGCGGATGCCGCTGCGGCGGCGCGCCGAAGGGCACGGGTGTTCTGAAGCATGATGAAGGGTTCGACTTTCGGGTCGTCGTTCGCGCCCTCGCAGGAGACTCATCGGGAGGTCGTCCCGGGCACAAGTCATCGAGTCTGAAGCAGTCACCTGAACGAAAAATCCGCGTCACCTGGGTGATTCATGAGAAAAGGGCCCTGCGCCGCCGTTTCGGCGGCGCAGGGCCCTTTTCGTGGAGGTGCTGCCGGGCAACCTCCCAGCGTGCTGTCAGGCCTTGGCGTCCTGGCGCTTGAGACGCGAGGCCTCGCGTCCGCGGACCGTCTGGTCGAGGATCACCTTGCGGATCCGCACGACCTCCGGCGTCACCTCGACGCATTCGTCGTCGCGGGCGAACTCGAGGCTCTCCTCGAGCGTGAGCACGCGCGGCGGCGTCATCGACTCGAAGGTGTCGGAGCTCGCCGCACGCATGTTGGTGAGCTTCTTCTCCTTTGTGATGTTCACGTCCATGTCATCCGCGCGCGAGTTCTCGCCGATGACCATGCCCTCGTAGACCTCCTGCGTGGGCTGCACGAAGAACGACATACGCTCCTGCAGTGCGATCATCGCGAAGGGCGTCACGACGCCCATGCGGTCGGCCACGATGGAGCCGTTCTGACGCGTCGTGATCTGGCCGGCCCAGGGCTCGTAGCCGTGCGAGATCGCGTTCGCGATGCCGGTGCCGCGCGTCGTGGTGAGGAACTCGCTGCGGAAGCCGATGAGTCCGCGGGAGGGGACGATGAACTCCATGCGCACCCAGCCGGTGCCGTGGTTGGTCATGTTCTCCATGCGGCCCTTGCGGTTCGCGAGCAGCTGCGTGATCGCGCCGAGGTGCTCCTCCGGCGTGTCGATCGTGAGATGCTCGAAGGGCTCGTAGGTCTTGCCGTCGATCTTCTTCGTGACCACCTGGGGCTTGCCGACCGTGAGCTCGAAGCCTTCGCGGCGCATGTTCTCGACGAGGATGGCCAGCGCGAGCTCGCCGCGCCCCTGGACCTCCCACGCGTCCGGGCGTCCGATGTCGACGACCTTGAGCGAGACGTTTCCGATGAGTTCGCGATCGAGGCGGTCCTTGACCATGCGGGCCGTGAGCTTGTGCCCCTTGACCTTGCCCATGAGGGGCGAGGTGTTGGTGCCGATCGTCATCGAGATGGCGGGATCGTCGACGGTGATCGCCGGCAGCGGACGGACGTCCTCCGGGTCGGCGATGGTCTCGCCGATCGTGATGTTCTCGAAGCCGGCGATGGCGACGATGTCACCGGGGCCCGCCTCCTCGGCGGGGTAGCGCTCGAGCGCTCGGGTCTTCAGCAGCTCGGTGATGCGCGCGTTGCTGGTGCTGCCGTCGGCGCGGACCCAGGCGACCGTCTGACCCTTCTTGAGGGTGCCGTTGAAGACGCGCAGCAGGGCGAGGCGACCGAGGAACGGGCTGGAGTCGAGGTTCGTGACCCAGGCCTGCAGCGGGGCCTCGTCGTCGTACGACGGGGCCGGGACGTGCTCGAGGATCGCTTCGAACAGCGGCTCGAGGTCGTCGTTGTCGGGCAGCGATCCGTCGGCCGGGCGGTTGCGCGACGCGGCGCCTGCGCGACCCGATGCGTAGACGACCGGCACGTCGAGCAGTGCGTCAACATCGAGGTCGGGCACGTCGTCGACGAGGTCGGAGGCGAGTCCGAGCAGCAGGTCGTGCGCCTCCTCCTCGACCTCGGCGATGCGAGCATCGGGACGATCGGTCTTGTTCACGAGGAGGATGACGGGCAGCTTGGCCTCGAGCGCCTTGCGCAGCACGAAGCGGGTCTGCGGCAGCGGGCCCTCCGAGGCGTCGACGAGCAGGACGACGCCGTCGACCATGGACAGGCCGCGCTCGACCTCACCCCCGAAATCGGCGTGCCCGGGCGTGTCGATCACGTTGATCGTGATGTCTCTGCCAGCGGCGTGCTTGCCCTTGTAGGTGATCGCCGTGTTCTTGGCGAGGATCGTGATGCCCTTCTCGCGCTCCAGATCGTTGGAGTCCATGGCGCGTTCTTCCATGTGCTCGTGAGAGCCGAATGAGCCGGTCTGACGGAGCATCGCGTCGACGAGGGTGGTCTTGCCGTGGTCGACGTGAGCGACGATTGCGACGTTGCGGAGGTCTGAACGGAGGGCGTGCGCCATGCAGGAGTCCTAAGAAGGTGGTGGGAAAAGCCGGGAATCCGACGTTCCAGGATACCCTATGCGCACAGCCGGTTCCTGAGCACCCGTCGTACGATCGGGGTTGTGACCTCCACTCCCCCTCCCGCGCGCCCGGCGTTCGCAGGCGGTTCCTCACGCGCACGCATCTGGTGGGAGATCTCGATCGTGCTCGCGCTGGGCCTCGGCCAGTCGGCGGTCTACGCGATCGTGCAGCTCGCGTACCGGCTCACCGACACCACTCCTCTGGCCGATCAGACGGCGACGCTCAACCCCTCGCGCAGCGACCGCGAGCTCTTCGACCTGATCTACCAGGTGCTCTCGATCGGCTTCTCCCTGGTACCGGTCCTGCTCGTGTGCTTCCTGCTCTGGCAGACCTCGCGCCCGCACCTCGGCCGCCTCGGCCTCGATGGGAGCGCGGTCGGGAGGGATGCCGGTGGCGGCGTCCTGCTGGTGATCGCGATCGGCGTGCCAGGGCTCGGGCTCTACCTCGCCGGACGAGCGCTGGGGCTCTTCGTCGCCGTCGACCCAGCGGGCCTCGGCGCGCACTGGTGGACGATCCCCGTCCTGCTGCTCTCGGCCGCCAGAGCCGCGATCCAGGAGGAGTTCGTGGTTCTCGGGTACCTCTTCGCACGGCTGCGCGAGCTCCGATGGGGGCCGTGGACGATCATCCTCTCGACGTCTGCGCTGCGCGCCACCTATCACCTGTACCAGGGGCCGGGCGCCTTCATCGGCAACTTCGCCATGGGGCTGCTGTTCGGCTGGCTGTTCCAGCGCTCGGGGCGGCTGCTGCCGTTCCTCGTCGCACACTTCCTGATCGACGCGACCGTCTTCGTCGGCTATCCGTGGGCGGCGGCCACCTGGCCCGCGCTGTTCGGGCTCCCCGGCTGAGGGATCAGGCGTTCGCGATCAGGATCGCAGCGATCGCCCAGATCACGATGGCTCCGAGGGCCAGGAGCGCAGGCAGATCCCACGAACGGATGATCGGAGCATCCGCCGTGTCTGGAGCAGCCTCCCAGCGATCTTCGATCTCGGACAGCGCGCGGATGCCGGCAGGCTCTCGCGAGTCGCCGTCGCGCCCGGGGCGGCGCACAGGACCGGCCTTCGCTGGCCCTCCGTAGCAGGAGAGCTTCCGGCCGTCGTCGAGGACGAAGACCAGCTGCCAGCGCAGTTCGATCGAACGGACCCTCTTCCATCCGAACGATGTGCGCCGCAGCAGATTCTGCACCGTCACCCCGTCGTCGTCGATCTGCACCCGCGAGACGTAGGCGTTCTCGTACACGATCCAGAGGGCCAGCAGAATCCAGGGCGCCAGAAGGAGCATGCGTCCCCATCCGGCGCGGACGACCGCGTCGCCCAGCAGGAACAGCGCCAGCAGGATCGCGATCCCGATGGCGAACAGCCCGGAGGGCGCACGGAAGATCCGCACGCCCTCCGGTCGACCGTCGTGGTTCACTCAGTGGCCGCCCAATGCGATCGAGGCACCCGGGATGGCCTGAAGCAGACGCTCGGTGTACTCCTCCTGCGGGTCCGCGAAGATGTCATCGACCGTGCCCTGCTCGACGACGCGCCCCTTCTCCATGACGCACACGCGGTCTGCGATCACTCGCACGACAGCGAGGTCGTGGGTGATGAACAGATACGTGAGTCCGAGCTCGGACTGCAGATCCGCGAGCAGGTTCAGCACCTGCGCCTGCACGAGCACGTCGAGAGCGGACACGGCCTCGTCGAGGACGACGATCTCGGGCTTGAGAGCCAGCGCCCGCGCGATCGCGACGCGCTGACGCTGACCGCCGGAGAGCTCGTTCGGATAGCGATCCGCCACGCTCGCCGGCAGCGCCACCTGATCGAGCACTTCGAACACGCGAGCGCGTCGCGAGGCCGAATCGCCCACGCCGTGCACGCGCAGAGGCTCTGCGACGGTGTTGCCGATGTTGTGCAGAGGGTCCAGCGAACCGTAGGGATCCTGGAAGACCGGCTGCATCTGCCGGCGCAGTGCCTGCAGCTGCGGACGCGACAGCTCGTCGGTGTCCTGACCGTTCACGAGGATCTTTCCGGACGTCTTCTTCTCGAGCCGGAGCAGCATCTTGGCCGCCGTCGACTTGCCGGAGCCCGATTCGCCCACGATGGCCATCGTGGACCCCTTGGGCACCTGGAACGACATCTTGTCGACCGCCGTGAAGTCCGTCGAACGGAACCCGCTGCCTCGCAGCTTGTACACCTTGGTGACGTCGCGGAACTCGATGACCGGAGAAGCGTCTTCGGTCGTCTCGAGATGCGCGATGCTCGCGAGGTCGACCGTGCCGGTCGCCTCCGCGAGCGCCTCCGCCAGCGGATCGGCTCCACCGGTCGCCGCAGCCTGGATTCGCTTCGAGGCGAGGCTGGGCGCCGCGGAGACGAGGCGCTGCGTGTACGGATGCTGCGGATTCTGCAGGATCTCGAGGGCGGGGCCCGACTCCACGATGCGTCCGCGGTGCATCACCACGAGGTTCTCCGCCCGCTCCGCGGCGAGGCCGAGGTCGTGGGTGATGAACAGCACGGCGGTGTTCCGCTCGGTGGTCAGCATCTCGAGATGGTCGAGGATCTTCTTCTGCACCGTGACATCGAGCGCACTGGTGGGCTCGTCCGCGATCAGCAGCTTGGGATTGGACGAGAGTCCGATGCCGATGAGCACGCGCTGGCGCATGCCGCCGGAGAACTCGTGCGGGAACTGGCGCAGGCGCTTGTCGGCATCCGCGAGACCCGCCTCCTGCAGCGCCTGGATGGCGCGCTGACGCGCCTCCCTGCGCCCGTGGGCCTGCCCGTTGGCGAGGATGGTCTCCTCGACCTGGAAGCCGATCCGGTGCACGGGGTTGAGGCTGTTCATCGGGTCCTGGGGAACCAGGCCGATGAGCTTTCCTCGAACGTCCTCGATCTGCGGGCGGGTGAGCTTCGTGAGGTCGCGCCCCTCGAATCTCACCGCCCCACCGGTGATCTGACCGCTGCCGGGCAGCAGGTTGATGATCGCGTGCGCGGTCGTCGACTTGCCGGAGCCCGACTCGCCCACGATCGCCATGGTCTCGCCCGGGTAGATGTCGAAGCTGATGCCGCGGACTGCGGGGACGAACCCGTCCTGCGTCCGGAACGCGACTTCGAGGTTCTCCACCGACAGCAGCGGGACACCGGGATTGGTGCCCCCGCGGCCGAGGTCTTCTTGCGTCTCGGGAATGCTCATCGCAGCGCCCTCGCCTTCGGGTCGAGCGCGTCGCGCACCGTCTCGCCGAGCATGATGAACGACAGGACGGTGAGGGAGAGCGCGATGGACGGCCAGATCAGTGGCATCGGGTCGGTGCGCAGGCGGTTCTGAGCTTGCGCGATGTCGTTGCCCCACGAGATGAACTCGGGCGGCAGGCCGACGCCGAGGAACGACAGGGTCGCCTCGGCGGTGATCGCCGCGGCGAGTCCGACGGTCGAGAGAACGATCACGGGAGCGATCGAGTTCGGCATCACGTGCGTGAACATGGTGCGCACACGGGAGACGCCGAGCGCTTCGGACGCCATCACGTAGTCGGACGAGCGCACTCGCAGGATCTCCGCTCGCAGGATGCGGGCGGTCGCGGGCCAGCCGAAGAAGCCGATGGCGAGCGACACCACGAGGATGTTCCTGTCGTTCAGGAACACCGACATGATGACCACGGCTGCGAGCACGTAGGGGATCGCGAAGAACATGTCGCCGATGCGCATGAGCAGCGAATCGATCCAGCCTCCGAAGAAGCCGGCGAAGGCGCCGATCACGATGCCCATGACCGCGATGATGATCGTCACGATGATGCCGACCGACAGCGAGGTGCTCGTGCCGTGCACGACGCGCGAGTACACGTCGCATCCCTGGAAGTTGTATCCGAACGGATGACCGGGCGCAGGCCCGTCGTTCGAGTGATTCAGGTCGCAGGCGAACGGGTCGATCGGCGCGAACAGGCTCGGGAAGAGCGCCACGATGATGAGGAACACGACGAACACGCCGGCGGTCCAGAACATCCAGCGGCCGCGGAGGTCGCGCCAGGCGTCGAGCCACAGGTTGCTCTTGCGCTCGGCGACGCGAACGGCGTCGACGGCGCCGAGACCGCCCTCGTCGACCTCGGCCACATAGTGCGCCATGCGGCGGATGGGAGTCTTATCGGACATAGCGGATCCTCGGGTCGAGCACGCCGTAGAGCAGGTCGATGACCAGGTTGACCATGACGTAGATGACGACGAGCACGGTGACGATCGAGACGATCTCCGGTCCGTCGTGCTGGTTGATGGCCTTGAACAGTTCGTTTCCGATGCCGGGGACGTTGAAGACGCCCTCGGTGACCGTCGCGCCGACGATCAGGATGCCGAAGTCGGCGGCCAGGTTCGTGGTCACGGGGATCATCGAGTTGCGCAGCACGTGCACGGGGATGACCCGTGACGTCGGAAGACCCTTGCCGTACGCCATGCGCACGAAGTCCTGCTGACGGGTCTCGATCACGGAGCCGCGCGTGAGGCGGACCACGTAGGCGAAGTTCAGCGCCGCCAGGACTATGGCGGGAAGCATCAGATCGGCCCATGGAGCGCCTCTGCCGACGGTGGCGCGGAACAGTCCCAGCTCGAGAGCGAGGAAGTACTGCGCGATGAAGGCGAGCACGAAGACGGGCATGGAGATGAGCACGAGGCTCAGGAGCATCGACGCGTAGTCGAAGACGCTGTTCTTGCGCAGACCTGCGATGAGCCCGACGAGGACGCCGAACACGAGCTGGATGATGATCGCCAGCAGTGCGAGTCGGAGTGTGGTCGGGAACTTGGCGACGAGGATCTCGTTGACGCTCTGGCCACGGAAGGTCGTGCCGAGATTGCCCTGGAACAGGTCGCCGAGGTAGATGAGGTAGCGCGTGAAGAACGGCTGGTCCAGGTGGAACTTCGCCTGCAGAGCGGCGTACTGGGCGTCGGTCGGCGTCTTGTCGCCGAACAGGGCCAGAATCGGGTCGCCGGGAAGCAGGAAGACCATCGAGAAGATCAGGAAGGTCGCACCGAGGAAGACGGGGATCGCCTGGAGCAGGCGACGGATGATGTAGGCAGTCATTGCTGGTAACCGAACTGCGCCGTGCGGGGCGACACTTTCGCGTCGCCCCGCACGGCGGGGTCAGATCAGGACCTGAGTCTTACTCGGCCTTGGTGATCTGGTAGATGATCGGCCAGCTGTCCCAGCCGTACGCGACGTCCTCGACCGCGGTCGAGTAGCCGGCGTTGGTGGAGCGGTACCACAGCGGCAGGACGGGCAGGTCCGCGAAGAGGACCTCCTGCGCCTGCTCGAAGAGCGCGTTGCCCTCTTCGACCGTCGGAGCCGTCGCGCCCTTCTGCACGAGCTCGTCGTACTTCGGGTTCGAGTAGTCGCCGTCGTTGGAGCCGGCGCCCGTGATGAACAGCGCGCCCAGGATGTTGTAGGCACCCGGGTAGTCGAACTGCCAGCCCGAACGCGTTGCGGCGTTCAGCGTGCGGTTCTTGATCTCGGCGCGCAGCGTGGCGAGGTCCGGGAAGGACTGACCGGCGGCGTCGATGCCCAGCGTGTTCTTGATCTGGTTCGACACCGCGTCGACCCACGGCTGGTGTCCGCCGTCGGCGTTGTACGCGATGGTGAACGTGCCGCTCCACGGGGAGATGGCGTCGGCCTGAGCCCACAGCTCCTTCGCCTTGTCGGCGTCGGCGTGCGTGACCTCGGAGCCCTTGATCTCGTCGTTCCAGCCCGCGATGACCGGGGAGGTGTAGTCGACGGCCGGGGTGCGGGTGCCCTCGAAGATCACGTCGGTGATCTGGTCGCGATCGATCGCGTAGGAGATCGCCTGACGACGCAGGTTGCCCTCTTCGTCGTTGCCGAAGTGAGCCAGACGCGCGGGGATGGTCAGACCTTCCCAGATCGCGGCGGGCTGGTCGACGGCACGGTCGCCCAGGTCGTCCTTGTACGTGGCCAGTGCGGACGGCGGAACGCCCGGGTTGATCACGTCGAGGTTGTCGGAGAGCAAGTCGGCGTAAGCCGCGTCAGCGGTGCCGTAGACGACGAGGTCGACGCCGCCGTTCTGAGCCTTGCGCGGACCGTCGTACTTGTCGTTCGGGACGAGGGAGATGACGGCGTCGTGCTCCCACTTCTCGAGCTTGTACGGGCCGTTTCCGACCGGGTTCTGGCCGAAGGTCTCCGGGTCGTCGAAGAACGACTCGGGCAGCGGTGAGAACACCTGGTAGCCGAGCGAGGTGGGGAAGTCGGACTGCGGAGCCGCGAGCTCGACCGTGAACGTGGTGTCGTCGACCGCCTCGAGCGACAGCGAATCCTCGACCACGACGGGGTTGTCCGGGTCGTCGCCGCCGTCGTTGTAGCCGGCGAAGTTGGCGAACCACCACTGGTTCTCGAACGCCGGGTCGGAGGCGGCGTACTGCCACGCCTTCACGAAGGACTCGGCGGTCACGGGAGTGCCGTCGCTGAACTCCTGGTCCTTCTTGATCTTGATGGTCCAGGTCTGGTTGTCCTCGGACTCGATCGACTCGGCGAGGTCGTTGACGACCTTGCCGTCCGCTTCGTAGTAGACCAGGCCGGCGAAGATGTTCTGCAGAACCAGGCCGCCGCCGACCTCGTTGGTGACTGCGGGCAGAAGGGGGTTCTGGGGCTCGTTGCTCTGAACGGTGACGATGCCGGTCGATGCGCCGGTCTCTTCGCCGCCGTTGCCGGCGTCGCCGTTGCCGGCCGAGCAGCCGGCAAGTGCCATGACACCTGCGGCGAGCAGGGCGGTGCCCGCGAGGGCGATCCTGTTGCGTTTCACGTGCGTCCTCCTGTGGACAATGCGGGTACTGCGCGAGCGTCATCGGTCGCGCAGGGATATTCGAGAGTAACCCGACCTTCCGCGAACGCCGCACTCCGTGAATCAACCGTTACTGAGTTGCGATCAACTCGACACACGGCGGACACACGGCGTCACGCGGGGAAACGGCGACGGCGCCGCGCACATCCGTCGGGATGTGCGCGGCGCCGTGGATGATCCGCTCGTCAGGAGATCAGGCGAACGCCTCGACCGGCGGGCAGGCGCAGACCAGGTTGCGGTCGCCGTAGGCCTGGTCGATGCGGCGCACCGGCGGCCAGTACTTTCCGGCCACGAGAGCGTGAACCGGGTAGGCCGCCTCCTCACGGGTGTAGGCGTGCGTCCACTCCCCCGCGATCAGCGACACCGCGGTGTGCGGCGCGTGCACGAGCGGGTTGTCGTCGGCCGGCCAGCGACCGCCGGCTGTGGCATCCGCCTCGGCCTTGATCATGATCATGGCTTCGATGAAACGCTCGATCTCGCCGAGATCCTCGGACTCGGTCGGCTCGACCATGAGGGTGCCAGCGACCGGGAACGACATGGTCGGGGCGTGGAAGCCGTAGTCGATGAGCCGCTTCGCGACGTCGTCGACGGAGATGCCGGTGGCCTCCTTGAGCGGGCGCAGGTCGAGGATGCACTCGTGCGCGACCCGATCGTTCTCCCCGGTGTACAGCACCGGGTAGTGCTCGCCGAGACGAGCGGCGATGTAGTTCGCCGAGAGGACGGCTGCGGCCGTGGCACGACGGAGACCGTCTGCGCCCATCATGCGCACGTAGGCCCAGGAGATCGGCAGGACGCCGGCTGAGCCGTACGGGGCACCCGACACGGGGCCCCCGTCGAACGTGTAGCCTCCGGCATGCTCGGCGCGCTGCGCCATCGGGTGCGACGGCAGGAAGGGCGCCAGGTGGGCCTTCGCCGCGACGGGACCGATGCCAGGACCGCCGCCGCCGTGCGGGATCGCGAAGGTCTTGTGCAGGTTGAGGTGCGAGACGTCGCCGCCGAGGTCGCCGAAGCGCGCGTACCCGAGCAGTGCGTTGAGGTTCGCGCCGTCCACGTACACCTGGCCACCGGCCTCGTGCACGGCCGTCGTGATCTCCACGACATCCTGCTCGTACACGCCATGCGTGGACGGGTACGTGATCATCAGCGCAGAGAGCGCGTCGGCGTGGGCGGCGATCTTCGCGCGCAGATCGCCGAGATCGACGTTGCCGAGTTCATCGCAGGCGACGACGACGACCTTCATGCCGGCGAGCACGGCGGATGCCGCGTTCGTCCCGTGCGCTGACGACGGGATCAGGCACACGGTGCGCTGGTCGTCACCGTTCGCCAGGTGGTATCCGCGGATCGCGAGGAGCCCGGCGAGCTCGCCCTGCGATCCGGCGTTCGGCTGCAGCGAGACGGCGTCGTAACCCGTGACCTCGGCCAGCCAGCCCTCGAGCTGGGTGATCAGGTCGAGGTACCCGGCGACGTCCGAAGCAGGGGCGAACGGGTGGATGCCGGCGAACTCGGGCCACGTGATGGCCGCCATCTCGGTCGCGGCGTTGAGCTTCATCGTGCAGGACCCGAGCGGGATCATGCCTCGATCGAGCGCGTAGTCACGGTCGGCGAGGCTCTTCAGGTACCGCATCATCGCCGTCTCGCTGCGATGCGCGTGGAACACCGGGTGCGTGAGGTACTCGTCCTGCCGGCGAAGGGCCTCAGGCAGAGCGCCCGCGGAACCGGTGCCGAAGAAGCCGAACGCGCGTTCCTTCTTGCCGCCGAACACCATCGCGACCTGGTGGAGCTCGCCGACCGTCGTCGTCTCATCGACGGAGAGGCCGATGGTGTCGGCATCCGCCACGTGCAACAGGATTCCGTAGCCGTCGTGCGCCTGCGAGGCGAACTCCGCGGCGCGGCCGGGGATCCGCACCTGCAGCGTGTCGAAGAAGGCGTCGTGCAGCACCTCGACACCCGCGTCGGCCAGCCAGTCGCGCAGCAGCGCGGCCTTCGCCGCAGTCTCGGCGGCGATCGCCCGCAGTCCGTCTGGCCCGTGGTAGACGGCGTACATCGACGCCATCACGGCGAGCAGCACCTGGGCGGTGCAGATGTTCGAGGTGGCCTTCTCACGGCGGATGTGCTGCTCGCGGGTCTGCAGCGACAGCCGGTAGGCGGGCTTGCCGTCGGCATCCACGGACACGCCGACCAGACGCCCGGGCAGCTGACGCTCGAGACCCGCGCGCACCGCCATGTAGCCGGCGTGCGGTCCGCCGAAGCCCATCGGGACTCCGAAGCGCTGGGTGGTGCCCACAGCGACGTCGGCTCCGAGGGATCCGGGAGAGGCGATGAGGGTCAGAGCGAGCAGATCAGCCGCCACGACTGCGAGGCCGCCGGCGAGATGAGCCGCGTCGATCACGGCAGAGGGGTTCCAGACCCGGCCGGAGGCGCCAGGGTACTGGACGAAGACCCCGAACAGCTCGGCGGGCAGCTCCTGGCCTCCGGCGAAGTCGACGGTGACGAGCTCGATGCCCACGGCATCGGCCCGGGTCTCCAGCAGCACCTTGGTCTGCGGCAGGGCGTCGGCGTCGACGGCGAACACGTTCGAGGCCGACTTCGAGGCACGTCGTGCGAGCAGCATCCCCTCGGCGACCGCGGTCGACTCGTCGAGCATCGACGCGTTGGCCGTGGTGAGCCCGGTGAGATCGGCCACCATCGTCTGGAAGTTGATGAGCGCCTCGAGGCGGCCCTGCGAGATCTCCGGCTGATAGGGCGTGTAGGCCGTGTACCAGGACGGGTTCTCGAGCACGTTGCGCTGGATCACGCTCGGCGTGATCGTACCGTAGTAGCCGAGGCCGATCATCGGCCGGTTCACCGTGTTGCGCGACGCCAGCGCGCGCAGCTCGGCGAGGGCCTCGGTCTCGCTGGCGGCCCGGGGGATGACGCTGTCTTCGCGAGCATCCGTGTAGATGGCGGACGGCACCGCCTGGCGCATCAGCGCCTCGACGGGCTCCTCGGCGTCGGCGACTCCGAGCGCCTCGAGCATGATGCGCTGAGCGGATGCCGGTGTTCCGATGTGACGATCGGCGAAAGAGACCACGGGGAGATCAGCCCTCCGTGAGTGCGACGTACGCGTCGCGGTCGAGCAGGCCGTCGAGCGCGCCGGCGGCGACGGAGACCTTGATCAGCCAGCCGCCCTCGAACGGCTCGGAGTTCACGAGCGAAGGGTCGTCGACGACGGCGTCGTTGATCTCGACGACCGTGCCGGCGACGGGGGCGTAGAGCTCCCCGACGGACTTGGTCGACTCGATCTCGCCGACCACCGCACCCGCGGTGATCTCGGTGCCGACGGCGGGGAGCTCGACGAACACGACGTCGCCCAGCTTCTCGGCGGCGTAGTCGGTGATGCCGATCGTGAGGGTGTCGCCGTCGGAGGCGATCCACTCGTGCTCGTCGGTGTACTTGAGTGCGGTGAGGTCGGTCATTTGGTCCTCCGGTAGAAAGGCAGGGCGGTCACGGTGGCGGGGATCCTGGTGCCCCGCACATCAAGGAATACTGCGGTTCCCTCTTCAGCGGAAGACGGAGTCAGATAGGCCATCGCGATCGGGTGGCCGAGAGTCGGGCTCAGGGCGCCGCTGGTGATCTCTCCGAGGACGACGCCGTCCTCGTCGACGACGGCGTAGCCGGCGCGGCCCGCGCGCTTGCCCTCTGCGGCGAGGCCGACGAGGACAGGGGTGCCGGGGGCGGCATCCACGCCCTCCTTGCCGACGAAGCTCTCCTTGGCGGTGACGACGACGCGGCCGAGACCGGCCTGCACCGGCTTGGTGTCGCGGCTCAGCTCATGCCCGTACAGCGGCATGCCCGCTTCGAGACGGAGGGTGTCGCGCGCGGCGAGTCCTGCGGGGACGAGGCCGTGCGGCTCACCGGCGGCGAGCAGGTCGTCCCACAGCGCAGCGGCGTCGGCGGAGCGCACGAGCAGCTCGAAGCCGTCTTCGCCGGTGTACCCGGTGCGCGCGACGAGAAGCGGCTCTCCCAGGAACTGCCCCTCCGCCCAGGCGTAGTACTTCTGCTCGGCCCACGGTGTGCTCAGGTCGGTGATGCCGGAGGTCTCGGCGAGAATCCTCTCAGCCGCCGGGCCCTGCACCGCCAGCAACGCGAACGAGTCGGACACGTCTTCGACGTCGACACCGCGGTCGCCGAGGAAGCCGGCGAAACTGCGCTCCTCCCCTGGTGCGGGCGCAGGCAGCTCGCGCTCCAGCATCGAGGGGAACGCCCTGACCCTCTTGGCGAATGCAGCGTCGACGTAGCCTCTGTTGCCGGCATTCGCGATCACCAGGTAGCGGTCATCGGCCAGGCGGTACGCGATCACGTCGTCGATGATGCCGCCGTCTTCGGCCAGCATCAGCGAGTACTTCGCCTTCCCGACCGCCATCGCGGAGATGCTGCTGGCGAGCGCGTAGTCGAGGAACTGCGCGGCGTACTGGCCGGTGACGAGGAACTCGGCCATGTGCGAGATGTCGAAGATGCCGGCAGCCCGACGCACGGCGTGGTGTTCGGCCAGATCGGAGGTGTAGCGCACGGGCATCTGCCATCCGCCGAAGTCGGTGAAAGATGCTCCGAGCGCCTCGTGGCGTTCGCGCAACGGGGTGTAGCGGGGATCGGACATGGAGTTCTCCCGGGCGTGGGCGGGTGGAACGGCGACGTCGCCGTTCCTCGGAACTCCCCCTCTGTCATGGGCCTGAGAGCTTCGCCCTGAGCAGGGCTTTCACCGTCGGCGGATAACGAACGTGGAGGCGGAGACTCGCGGAGATCGTCTCGCCAGGGTTTCGACTCGGGCGCGGTGCGCCCTCGCTCAACCCGATTTCTTGCTTCGCTCGAAATCGCTTTTCAGAGTGGCCGGAACCGCGCGGTACGCGTTACCTGAGAGATTGGCGGGGAGGCTTGCTCCTTCGGTGCCCGGCTGCGTTCGCCGGGGCTCTCCCGCGTGGGTCATTCGGCCCGTGTTCTGTTGTGCGTCCAGTCTAGCCTGATCGCTCCCGCGCCTCGGGGCCCGCCCTCACCCCTTGACGGCGCCGGAGACCAGTCCGCTCGTCATCCGCCCCTGCACGATGACGAAGAAGATGATGACGGGGATCGCCACGATGGTCGATGCCGCCATCACCTGCCCCCAGTCGATGGCCTGGGTGGCGCTCTGCTGCACGAAACCGCGAAGCCACAGCGGGAGGGTCCTGTTGTTCTCCATGATGACCAGGGCGACGGTGAACTCGTTCCAGCACTGCAGGAACGCGAACACTCCCGAGGCCACCAGCCCCGGCGCGAGCAGGGGCAGGGTGATGCGGACGAACGCCTGAGTCCGGCTGAGACCGTCGATCATCGCCGCCTCTTCGAGCTCGACGGGAACACCGGCGACGAACCCGCGCAGCATCCAGATGGTGAACGGCACGACGGCGGCGACGTACAGGATGCTCAGGCCGAGCACGTTGCTGAGCAGCCCGAAGGCGGACATCATCTTGTACTGCGCGATGAACAGCCCCTCCGCCGGCAGCATCTGGATAAGGAGGATCGTGACGATGAACGAGACCCGCCCGCGGAAGCGGAAGCGGCTGATGGCGATCGAGGCGAGGAACGCGAACGTCAGGCACACCGCCACCGACAGCAGCGTGACGCCCACGCTCACCGCCAGCGCGGAGAAGAAGGACGGCGTGAGGACGGCCGCGAAGTTCGCGAGCGAGCCGCCGAGCGGGAGGAACGTCGGCGTGAACGACTCCAGGGTCGCCGTCGACAGCATGGACGAGTTGATCATCCAGTAGACGGGGAACGCCCAGACCAGCGCGAGGATGACTGCAAGCGCGCTCAGCATCCACCTGCCAGCCGCGAACCTCCGCCGACGGGCAGGCGCCTTCCCGCCGTCTGCACGAGCGGCGGTGCGTGCGGTCGGTGGGGCGATCGTGGTGGCCGCGGTCACCGGCTCTCCTCCTTGACGAGATTGCGTACGTAGAACCAGCTCAGCGCGATGGTCAGCGCGAGGACGAAGATCGACATCGCAGCTCCCCCTCCGAAGTCGAGACCAGCGACGCCGGTCTTGTAGATGTAAGTGCCGAGCAGGTCGTAGTCGGTGGACTTGGGTCCCGCATCCTGCAACAGGGTGATCTGCGCGAACACACGGAGATCCCAGATCAGGTTCAGGAGGAGCACGATGGCGATCACGGGTTTGAGCACCGGGAAGATGATGAAACGGAACCGCTGCACGGCGCCGGCGCCGTCCAGCTGGCTGGCCTCGAGGACCTCGTCGCTCACCTGAGTGAGCCCCGCGTATGCCGAGAACGCGACGAAGGGCACCGACATCCAGATGATGATGATCGAGGCGACCGTGAAGAACAGCAGCGGCGTCGTGCCGATCCAGTTGAAGCCGTTCATATCGACCCCGGGGATCAGGCCGAGCAGGTAGTTCACGACGCCGCGCTGGCGATCGAACAGCCAGATGAAGACGGTCATGGCCGCGATGACGGGCATCGCCCATGCGAGCAGCAGAGCGATCTGCAGGACGAACCTCGCGACCGCGTGCACCTTGGTCATGAGCAGCGCCAGCAGCACGCCGATCACGATCGTGATGAAGGCGGTGACGAGGCAGAAGATCACAGACCTCGTGACGACGGCCCAGAACGTGCTGTTGCCGGCGATCGCGATGTAGTTGTCGAACCAGACGAAGTCGGGCGCCTTGCCCCCCAGCTGCTGGAGTGCGCCGTACTTCTGGAAGGAGGTCACGATCTGCCAGGCGACCGGGTAGCCCATGCCCAGCAGCAGCACGAGAACGGCTCCGAGGATGAGCAGGTAGGGGACGAGGGCCGTGCGCCGCGCCGAGGGCTCGACTGTGCGCGCCTTGCTGACTGGGTCCTCGCGTGTTTCAGGGATGACGGTGGTGGTCATAGCGGAGTGTCGCCTGTCTCGTCGGCGTCCGGGGATCGGGTCGCCCCGACCCCCGGACACGGGAAATGTCAGCCGTTGATGACCGCGTCGATCTTGGCGTCGTACTCCTTGGCGAGTTCGGCGACATCGCCGCCTTCTGCGACCTTGCCGAAGAACTCCTCGAGGATCTTCTGTCCCTCGACGGCCGCCCAGCCGGGTGCGGCCGGCGTCAACTTTGAGCCGAGCGCGGAGTCGACGAGAGCCTTCGCGAACTGGTCGTCGCCCAGCTCGCCGACGAAGTCGACGTTCGCCGGGCCCAGACCGTTCTTCGCGAGCAGGCTCTGGTACTCGTCGGAGAAGATGATCCGCAGCAGCTCCTTCGCGCCCGCCTGGTTCTCGCTCTTGGCCGAGATGCCGATGTTCGATCCTCCGGCGAAGACCGGAGCCACTGTTCCCTCTTCGACACCGGGAAGGGGGAAGACGCCGAATGTCGCGTCGTTCCACTCGCGGACCTCGGCGCCCTCGTCGTTGTCACCCGTGTAGTCGCCGATGGACCAGTGCGCCCAACCGGGCGCGATGATCGTCGCCGCTGTCGGCGCCGCGCCGTTCTTGTCGTTGTTGATGTTGATCCACGGCGTCGAGTCGTCTTCGGTGGCCGGGGCGTTGGAGGCGTTCGTGAAGATGTCCTGGAACTGTTCGAGGCCGGCGATCGACTTCGGGTCGGACAGCGAGGAAGACCACTTGTCGCCGTCCTTCACCGCCAGCTCTCCCCCGTTGGCGAAGATCCACGAGATGCCGTTGCGCCAGTCCTGGCCGCCGATGTAGAACCCGGACTGCGAGTCGGTCCGGAGTTTCGCGACCGATTCGCTGAACTCGTCGAGCGTCTTCGGAACCTCGAGTCCCGCGGCCGACCAGAGGTCCTTGCGGTAGGTGATGTAGCGGGAGCCGAAGTAGTACGGCAAGGCGTACTGCTTGCCGTCGACCTCGCCGACCTCGACGAACGACGGGAGCAGCTTGTCGCCGCCCAGGTCCTCGTAGATCGGGCTGAGATCGGTGAACGCTCCGGCGGTCGTGAAGGTCGGCGACCAGGTGTTCCCGATCTCCGTGACGTCGGGGGTGTTCTTCGCATCGGGCAGCTGGTTCGTCAGCTTCGTCAGCGCGTCGCTCCAGTCCTGCTGTTCGATCGTCAGGGTGCCGCCGGTGGCGTCGGCATAGGCGTCGATCAGATACTCGCGCGCCTCGTCGGGCGTGTCGCCGCCCATCACCCAGAAGGTGATGTCCTGGCCCTTCGCGGCGTCGGGGTCGAAGCCGGTCGCCTCAGGTGTGTCGCCGCCGCCGGTTCCGCAGGCCGTCAGGCCGAGGGCGAGGACGGATGCCCCCGCCACCGCGGCGAGCGCTGTCTTACGCCGTCCGTTTCGGATCATTCTGGTGTTTCCTCTCGGTGCTGCACTGCAGGAGGGATCTCCGGATGGAGTGAACCCCGGTCGGGGTTCGGGGAAACCCCGGGAGGGGGTTTGTTAGGACAGTAACCTAACAAACCCCCTCCCGGGTGACAAGCCTCATCCTTCTCCGCAGATAACGTTTCGGACTCGACGGCGGATGACGTCATCGATTGACGCTAAGGGTCAGAGAGACACTAAGATCGATACGGGAGGTTAAGGTAACTATGACTCAAAGCATTCGCGTGGCGGTCTCCACCGTCATCCTCACGCTGCGCCGCACCGAGTCGGGCGATGCCGTGCTCGCTCTGCCTCTCGTGCTGCGCACCCGGGAGCCCTTCGCCGACCAATGGGCGCTGCCCGGCGGCTGGCTCACGACAGCGGAGTCGCCGGTGGATGCATCCGCTCGCACCCTCTCCGAGACCACCGGTCTCGCACCCAGCTATCTCGAGCAGCTCTACGCCTTCGGAGCGGTGGACCGCTCCCCCACTCGGGTCGTGTCGATCGTCTACTGGGCGCTGTTGCGTCAGGACGACGTCGACGCCCAGAGCGAGGCGCACCGGGCGTCGGGTCGCGCCCCCGAGAACGTGCGCTGGTTCGACGTCGACGATCTGCCTTCCCTCGCGTTCGATCACGCGAAGATCATCGAGTACGCGCTGTGGCGACTGCGCAACAAGGTCGGCTACAGCAGAGTCGCGCACGGATTCCTCCCTTCGGAGTTCACGCTCGCAGATCTCCGCGAAGCCTACGAGGCGATCCTCGGAAAGAGCCTCGACCCGGCCAACTTCCGCCGCCAGGTCGAGGCCTCGGGAAACCTGCTCCCCACTGACCGCTTCCGCACCGGAAGCCACCGCCCCGCCCGCTTGTACCGCTACAACACCGATGTCGCGCTGGCCGATCGCGGCCCGCTCGGCCCCGAAGAAACGAGCATCCGATGACCCCGAACTCCTGGGTTGCTGAGCCTGTCGAAGCACCCGTCACCCGGCTCGACCCGTCGGTCGACCACCATCTGCAGGCGATCGTGACCGGGGCGTCGACCGACGCCACCTGCAGCACCGATCTCGCCGCCGGCCCCTGGGACTTCGACACGCGGCCCGGCTACGGACCCGGCTCCTCGATGGGCGACGTGATACCGACCGGTGCTCCTCGTCAGGGCGAGCTGCCGGCCGCCTACCGCGAGGCGAGCGAGACCGAGCTCGACGCAAGGATCCGCGCCGCCAAGCGGACGCTCGGCGACCGGGTGGTCGTGCTCGGGCACTTCTATCAGCGTGAAGAGGTCGTGCAGCACGCCGACTACGTGGGAGATTCCTTCCAGCTCGCCACTGCCGCGAAGAGCCGCACGGATGCCGAGGCTATCGTCTTCTGCGGCGTGCATTTCATGGCTGAGACAGCCGACCTGCTCTCCACACCTCAGCAGGCGGTGATCCTGCCTAACCTCGCGGCCGGCTGCTCGATGGCCGATATGGCCGACATCGACCAGGTCGAGGACTGCTGGGAGCAGCTCGCCGATGTGTACGGCGACATGGACGCCGTGGACGATGACGGCCGCGTTCCCGTCATCCCCGTCACGTACATGAATTCCTCCGCTGCCATCAAGGGCTTCGTCGGTCGTCATGGCGGCATCGTGTGCACGTCGTCGAACGCGAAGACCGTGCTGGAATGGGCGTTCGAGCGCGGGCGCCGCGTGCTGTTCTTCCCCGACCAGCACCTTGGTCGGAACACCGCCAAGGCCATGGGCGTACCGCTCGAGCGGATGCCGATGTGGAATCCCCGCAAAGCGCTCGGCGGGTCGACGGCGTCCGAGTTGGAAGACGCGCAGGTCATCCTCTGGCACGGCTTCTGCTCGGTGCATCGCCGTTTCACGGTCGCCCAGATCGACCAGGCCCGCGCGGAGCACCCGGGTGTTCGCGTGATCGTGCACCCGGAGTGTCCGATGGAGGTCGTCGACGCCGCCGACGAGGCAGGCTCGACCGACTACATCCGCAAGGCGATCGAAGCCGCGACCGAACCGACGACGTTCGCGATCGGCACGGAGATCAATCTCGTCCGCCGCCTCGCCGCGCAGTTCCCGCAGCACGAGATCTTCTGCCTCGACCCGGTCGTCTGCCCCTGCTCGACCATGTACCGCATCCACCCCGGCTATCTCGCGTGGGTTCTCGAAGAGCTCGTGGCCGGCCGAACCCCGAACCGCATCACCGTGTCCGACGACGTGGCGGCTCCCGCTCGGGTCGCGCTGGAGCGGATGCTGGCGGCGAAGCCGCCGGCCGCGGCGGGTGCGAGATGAACGTCGTCATCGTCGGCTCGGGCATCGCAGGCCTGACAGCCGCACTCCACGCGCACGAGGCGGGGCATCGCGTCCGCATCGTCACGAAGGGGGCTCTCGGCGACGGCAGCACGGGCTTCGCGCAGGGCGGTGTCGCGGGCGTGTACGGACCGAGGGACTCGGCTCAGAGGCACGCGATCGACACCGTGAACGCGGGCGCGGGGCTGTCCGACGCCGCAGCCGTCGACGTGCTCGTGCACGAAGGATCCACCCGCATCGCCGAGCTGATCGCGCGAGGCGTGGCGTTCGACCGCTCGCCCGACGGCGAGCTCCTGCTCGGGCGGGAGGCGGCTCACAGCCACGCGCGCATCGTCCACGCGGGTGGCGACGCGACAGGGGCGGCGATCTCGCAGGCGCTGGTCGCGGCCGTCCGCCGGACGACGATCGAGGTGGTCGAGCAGGCGTTCCTGGTCGACCTCCTGGTGCGGGGCGGCGCGGTGCACGGCATCCGCATGCTGATCGACGGTCAGGTGTCGGATGCCGAGGCGGATGCTGTCATCCTCGCGACCGGCGGCGCGGGGCACTTGTATTCGCACACGACGAACCCGTTCGGCACCACGGGAGACGGCATCGCCGCGGCTCTCCGTGCCGGCGCCGCTGTCGCGGACATGGAGTTCGTGCAGTTCCACCCCACGATCCTCGCGTCCGAACCGGCGTTCCTCGTGTCCGAGGCGGTGCGCGGTGAGGGCGCGACGCTGATCGACGACGAAGGCCGGCGCTTTGCATTCGACAGCCACCCCGACGGCGAGCTCGCTCCCCGTGACGTCGTGTCGCGCGCGATAGCGCGACAAGCCGCCCGTCAGGGTTCACCCGTGCGGCTCGACGCCACGATGCTCGGCGGCGACCGTCTCGCCTCGCGGTTCCCGACGATCGACCGCGTGACGCGCGAGCGAGGCTACGACTGGTCTCGCGAACCCATCCCCGTGACGCCCGCGGCGCACTATCTGATGGGCGGAATCGCCACCGACCTCGACGGTCGCACGAGCCTCGCACGACTCTTCGCCGTCGGCGAGACCGCCCGGACGGGTGTGCACGGCGCGAACCGCCTCGCGAGCAACTCGCTCCTCGAGGGCGCGGTCTTCGGTGCTCGCGTCGCGGCGGCACTGGATTCCCCTTCGCTCCGGTATGAGTTCGCGTCGCCTCAGAGCGTCTCCAGCGACACCGATCCGCACCGGAACGAGGACGCGAGCCGCTTCACGCGCGCCGCGCTGCAGCAGCTCATGTGGGAGCAGGTCGGGCTGCTCCGCACAGACGACGGTCTCGGGCACGCTCTCGGGATCGTCCGCGGCTGGCGTGCTGCCGCGTCGGAAGCGGTGACCGTCGCGGAGCACGAGGATGCGAATCTCCTCCTGCTCGCCGAGACGACGGCATCCGCTGCTCTGACCCGAACCGTGAGCGTCGGCGCCCATCACATCGAAACCTCGGAACTGGAGAGAGTCTGATGCTCACCGCCGCCACCATCAACCGCGTCGTCGGCGCCGCCTTGGAGGAGGACGCACCGTGGGGCGACCTCACCAGTACCGCTCTGCTGCCGGCCGACGCCACGGCGACCGCCGACCTCGTGGCCCGCGAGCCGGGCGTCTTCAGCGGCGGAGAGGTCTTCGCCGCCGCCTTCGCGCTGACCGACCCGACCCTCACGACCGACGTGCACGTCGGCGACGGAGACGAGTTCTCGCCAGGCGACGTGCTGGCATCGGTATCGGGCTCGGCCCGCGGCATCCTCACCGCCGAGCGCGTCGCGTTGAACTTCACGCAGCGCATGAGCGGCATCGCGACGCTGACCGCCGGCTACGTGCGCCAGGTCGACGGCACGAAGGCGCGCATCGCCGACACGCGCAAGACCACCCCGGGGCTGCGCGCCTTCGAAAGACACGCGGTCGTCTCGGGCGGCGGGCACAATCACCGCTACTCGCTGTCGGATGCGGTGATGGCGAAGGACAACCATCTCGCGGTGCTGCAGCGCTCGGGCGCGGACCTCGCCACAGCACTGCGGGCGGCATTTGCGCGGCTTCCGCACACCACGCACGTGGTGGTGGAGGTCGATCGGCTCGATCAGATCGCGGCAGTGCTCGACGGCGGGGCGCACACCGTGCTGCTCGACAACTTCTCGCTCGACGATCTGCGGGCGGGCGTCGCCCTGATCGGCGATCGGGCGCAGGTGGAGGCCTCGGGAGGCGTCGACCTCGGCACCGTCCGCAGCATCGCCGAGACCGGCGTCGATGTGATCTCCGTCGGCGCGCTGACGCACTCGGCGCGTGCCCTCGACCTCGGACTGGACGTCAGGATCGACTGATGCTGTACGTCGACCACGCCGCCACCTCGCCCGTGCGGCCAGAGGTGCTCGAGGCGATGCGTCCCTACCTGACTGACGTGTTCGGCAACCCGTCGAGCCATCACACCGTCGGAGAGGCGGCGGCGAGCGCGCTGGAAGACGCCCGCCGCCGTGTGGCGAGGGTGCTGGGGATGCGTCCGGCAGACGTGATCTTCACGAGCGGCGGCACCGAGGCCAACAACCTCGCGGTGAAGGGCATCGTGCTCGGCTCCGCACGGCGGCATCTGGTCGTCTCCCCGATCGAGCACGAGTCGATCCTCGAATCGGCGGACTTCCTGCGCCGCTTCCATGGCGTGACGGTGACACCGCTCGACGTCGACTTCGCTGGGCGAATCACGGCGGATGCGGTCGCCGCGGCCCTGAGACCGGACACCGCGCTCGTGGCCCTCGGACACGCGAACAACGAGATCGGCACGGTGCAGGACGTGGCGGCGCTCCGTGCGGTCACCAGCGCCGCCCGCGTGCCGCTCCACGTCGACGCGGTGCAGTCCGCCGGATGGCTCCCCCTGACCGATCTGGGTGCGGACGCGATCGCGGTCGCCGGTCACAAGCTCGGCGCGCCGAAGGGCACAGGCGCGCTGGCCGTGCGGGGCCGCGTTCCCCTGGAGCCGCTGCTGCACGGCGGCGGTCAGGAGCGAGGTCGGCGCTCGGGGACGGAGAACGTCGCCGGGGCCGTGGCGCTCGCGACCGCACTCGAACTGGCGGATGCCGAGCGCGCCGACGTCGCGAGCCGCGTCGCGGCATCTACGAGGAGGTTCATCGACGGTGTCCTCACCACCGTGCCCCGGGCCGCGCTGACCGGGGATCCTCAGCATCGCCTGCCGGGCACGGCCAGCTTCACGTTCGCCGGCGTCAGCGGCGAAGCCGTGCTTCTCGAACTGGAGCGCCGTGGTGTCGTGTCGTCGAGCGGGTCGGCGTGCGCAGCCGGGAGCGACGAGCCCTCGCACGTGCTTCTCGCCTGCGGCATCCCGCCCGAGGTCGCCCAGACCTCGGTGCGGTTCACGTTCGGCAGGACAGCGCTGCCTGAGAGCGCGGCAGGGCAATTGGCGGCGCTCGTCGCGGAAGCCGTCCACGCGGTCTCCCGAGGGTGAGTGCCGCGACTCGTCGCGTTTCGTCTCGCTGCGCTCGCTCAACGACCAGTGGGCCCCGGAGCAGGTAGGCCGCCATAGACTCGGCTGGTGACTGCATCCGCTCCGATCGTGACCGTGATCGTCCCCGGTCGCGACATCGCCGCATTCGCCCCGGCCGCCCTCGAATCGCTGCGTGCGCAGTCGGAGTCCCGCTGGCAGGCGATCCTCATCGATGACGGCTCGACGGACGCGACGGCCGCCGTCTTCGCGGATGCCGCGGCATCCGACCCGCGATTCCGCGCCGTCCGGCACGAGGAGTCGATCGGCCTCGGCGGCGCCCGCAATGCCGGACTCGCCCTGGTCGACACCGAGTTCCTCGGCTTCCTCGACGGCGATGACGAGCTCGCCCCCACGGCTCTCGAGAGGTTCACCACCACGCTCGTCGAAACCGGCAGCGACTTCGTGGCCGCAGCGTACGTGCGCTCGCGCTTCGACGGACAGCGCTACGTGCCCGGTCGCGTGCAGCCCTGGGTCGCTGCGGCCACCGACCCGGCACGTCTCGGCACGACGATCTTCGAGCATCCCCGCGCGTCCGCGAACATCGTCGCCTGGTCGAAGATGAGCCGCACCGAGTTCTGGGCGGAGCTGCGGTTTCCCGAAGGCGTCGCCTACGAGGATCAGATCGTCGCGCAGCGCATGTACACGGGTGCTCGCGCGTTCGACGTCATCCCCGACGCGCTCGTGCAGTGGCGGTTGCGCGCCGATGGCACATCGATCACGCAGAGCAGAGCGCGACTCCCTGTTCTTCGGGACTATCTCGCCGCTCTGCGCGGCGGCATCGCCGTGCTACAGGATGCGGGAGCGCGCCGTGCGGTGACCGCTAGGCTCGAACTCATCCTCACCATGGACGTGCCACCGCTCCAGGAGATCGCCGGCACCCATCCCGACCCCGCATACGCCGCGGAGGTCACGGCGTTCATCGCCGAGCTGCGGTCACTGCCCGAGTTCGCCGACGCCCACCCCGATCCCTCTCTCGTCGCGGCGCTCGCCTGGTGACCGCGGCCCGTCTCGGAGAACCCGGATGACGCTCGCGCGAGGCGGCCTGTCTGCATTCGGCGCGCCGCTGTGAACGGCGTCCGTCCGCGTCCTCCAGAATCAGGACTTCCATGAACGACTATCTGCACTCCCTCTTCGGCCTGGACGGTCGCACCGCGATCGTGACCGGCGGCAGCTCAGGCATCGGGCGCGGCATCGCCACCGCGCTCTCCCGAGCCGGCGCCGCCACCGTCATCGTCGCCCGCGGATCCGAGCGCGTTGATCAGACGGTGCGCGAGCTGACGGATGCCGGCTGCCGCGCCGCGGGCGTGGTCGGCGATCTGAGCACGCGCGACGGCATCCGCGCGGTGGCCGAGGCCGCGACCGAGCCGTTCGGCGAACCCGACATCCTCGTGAACTCGGCGGGCATCAACATCCGCCCCGCATTCGCCGACATCACGGAGGACGACTGGGATGCCACGATGACGGTGAACTCGCTCGCGCCGTTCCTGCTCGGACAGCGCTACGCGGTCGGCATGGCCGAGCGCGGCTACGGCCGCCTCATCCACATCAGCTCGCAGCAGGCGCACCGCGCCTTCGTCGGCAGCGGCATCTACGGCGTCTCCAAAGGCGCGGTCGAATCCCTCATGCGCTCAGAGGCCGAGGCCTGGGGCGGCACCGGCGTCACGAGCAACACCCTGGTTCCGGGCTTCGTGCTGACTCCCCTGAACGCGCGGCTGCAGGAGGATCCGGTGCAGATCGCAGCTCTCGCCTCGCGGACGATGATCGGCCGCAACGGCGTGCCCGGCGACTTCGCGGGGGCGTCCGTGTTCCTCGCCGGCGCGGGCTCCGCCTACGTCACGGGGCACTCGCTGTTCGTCGACGGCGGCCTGTCAGCGCATTGAGCTTTCAGTCTTCGGTCGGATAGACCCGGTCGTCGACGCGTGGCGCGTCGAGCAGCGGGACCGGCGCCGTGAGCGCGGCCACGGCGTCGGCTCCCGCCGAGTCCGCGGGCGCCCGATCGGCGCGGCGTTCGGCGAGCGGCGCCTCGGCCCCGCCCGTGACCTCCTCTTCGAGCACCGCTTCGGTCGCAAGGACCCTCGAAGCCGCCACCTGCTGCTCGGCGAGCTCGGCGTACAGCCCGCCATGCGCGAGCAGCTCCGCGTGCGTCCCCGACTCCACGATGGCTCCCGCGTCGAGCACGTGGATCATGTCGGCGCCCATGACCGTCGAGAGCCGGTGCGCGATCGTCAGGGTGGTGCGTCCCTTCGCGGCCTCGTCGAGCGCCTCCTGCACCACGCGCTCCGACACGGTGTCCAGCGCCGACGTGGCTTCGTCGAGCAGCAGCACTGGCGGATCCTTCAGCAGCACCCGTGCGATCGCGATGCGCTGCTTCTCTCCGCCTGAGAGCCGGTAGCCGCGTTCACCGACCACGGTGTCGTAGCCCTGCTCGAAGCCCGCGATGATGTGATGGATGTTGGCCGCCGTGCACGCGGCGATCATCTCGTCGTCGGTCGCGCCGGGCTTCGCGTACAGCAGGTTCTCGCGGATCGTGGCGTGGAAAAGATAGGTCTCCTGCGACACGATCCCGATCTGGTCGATGATCGACTCCTGGGTCAGCGTGCGCACATCGGCACCCGCGAACATCACCGAACCGCCGTGCGCCTCGTACAGCCTCGGGGCGAGATACAGGATCGTCGTCTTGCCCGCGCCGGAGGGCCCGACGAAGGCCACGTGCCGTCCCGGTTCGGCGACGAACGAGACCCCCTGCAGAGTCGGGCGCGTATCGGGCGCGGCGTCCGGATAGCGGAACACCACGTCGCGGAACTCGATGCGTCCGCGCGGACCGGGCGCCTCGTCGACAGGCACGGCGTCCGGTGCGTCGGTGATCTCGGGGACGAGATCGAGGTACTCGAAGATGCGCGCGAACAGCGCCTGCGAGGTCTGCAGGTCCAGCGACACCCTCATCAGCCCCATCAGCGGCATCAGCAGACGCGCCTGCACGGTCGTGAAGGCGACGACGGTGCCCGCCGTGATCGCGCCTGTTCCTCCCGCGATCAGATAGCCCGAGACGAGGTAGATGATCGCGGGGACGGACGACATCAGCACCTGCACGACGGCGAAGAAGCCCTGCCCGCTCATCGCCCGCCGCACCTGCAGCTTGACCTGGTTGCGGTTCTCGGCCTGGTAGCGGGCAGCCTCGGTGCGCTGCCGGTTGAACGACTTCGACAGCAGGATACCGGAGACGCTCAACGTCTCCTGCGTGATCGAGGTGAGTTCGGAGAGCGATTCCTGCGTCTCCCCCGCGATGCGGGCTCGCAGCTGACCGACCCGGCGCTGCACGAGGATGAGGAACGGCATGAGCACGACGGCGATCAGGGTCAGGCGCCAGTCGATGAGGATCATCGCCACGAGGGACGCGACGACCGTCACCGTGTTGCCGAGGATGCTGGTGACGGTGTTCGTCAGCACCCCCGAGACTCCGCCCACGTCGTTCTGCAGACGCGACTGGATCACGCCGGTCTTCGTGCGTGTGAAGAACCCGAGCTCCATCGCCTGCAGATGCTCGAACAGGCGCACTCTCAGGTCGCCGGTCACGCTGTTTCCCACGGTCGAGGTCAGCCACGTCTGCGTGACGCCGAGGGCGGCCGAGAGCAGGAACAGCCCGATGGTCGCGAGCACGAGACGAAGCAGCAGGTCGAGCTGCGGACCGCCACCGGCGACCGGGAACAGCGCGTCGTCGAAGATGCGCTGCACGATCAGCGGCGGGATCACCGCGATCGCCGCTCCGACGATCACGAGCGCGGCGGTGAAGCCGATGCGCCACAGGTACGGACGGAACAGCGAGATCACGCGCGCGCCCAACCTGTCGATGCGCGGGGCGGCCGCGTTGATACGGCGTTGCGCCTGCGCATCCACCCCGTGGAAACCGCCTCGTCCGCCGCCCATGCTCATCCTGTCAGCGTACTCAGCGGCATCGACACGAGGAGCGGTTCTGCCCGGAGCGGATTCCTGGGAGTTCGGAATGAAATGTCTGAGGATCCCGTTACGCTGAATGACTCTGGTGCACTCGCACGTTCCCCCTCTTCGCTACGCCTTCAGGAGGCCCCATGTCTGCCGTCGACACCGGCTCCATCTCCACGCCCCCTGCCACCGCGCCCGGAGCCATCTCGGCGAGGGACATGCGGGTGATCTGGCTGCTCCTCGTCGCCGCCTTCGTCGCGATCCTCAACGAGACGACGATGGGCATCGCGATCCCGCACCTGAACACCGATCTCGGCATTCCGCCCGAGCTCGGCCAGTGGCTGACGAGTGCGTTCATGCTCACGATGGCGGTGGTCATCCCGACCACCGGGTTCATCCTTCAGCGGTTCACGACCCGACAGGTGTTCATCGCCGCGATGATCGCCTTCTCGGTCGGCACGCTCGTCTCCCTGCTGGCGCCCGGATTCCCCATGCTGCTCGTCGGCCGCGTGATCCAGGCCAGCGGTACCGGCATCATGATGCCGCTGCTGATGACCACGATCATGAACGTCGTGCCGCCGCAGTCGCGCGGGCGCATGATGGGCCGCGTCGGAATGGTGATCTCGCTCGCGCCCGCGATCGGCCCGACGCTCGCCGGCGCCGTGCTCGAGGTCTTCAACTGGCGCGCGCTGTTCGCCATCATCCTGCCGATCGCGATCGTCTCGCTCGCGATGGGCGCGAAGTGGATGACGAACCTCGGCGAGACCCGCAAGGTGCCGCTCGACGTGCTGTCCATCCCGCTCGCGGCGCTCGGCTTCGGCGGCGTCGTGTTCGGTCTCAGCCAGTTCGGCGGCGAGGGCGGTTCCGGCGAGTCCACCGGCATCATCTCGCTCGTCGTCGGCGCGATCGCCCTCGGCCTGTTCGTCTGGCGTCAGCTGGTGCTGCAGCGCATCGACGACGCCCTGCTCGATCTGCGCGTGTTCCGCTCGCGCAACTTCACCTTCGGCGTCGTGATCATGTCGATCCTCGCGCTGTCGATGTTCGGCACGCTGACGCTGCTGCCGCAGTACCTGCAGAACGTCGCCGGTCTGGGCTCGCTGGAGTCCGGGCTGATCCTGCTGCCCGGTTCGGTGCTGATGGGTCTGCTCGGTCCTGTGATGGGACGGGTCTACGACACACGCGGCACCCGCACACTGCTCATCCCGGGGACGATCCTGGTGTCGGCAGCGCTGTTCTACTACTCGACCGTCGGCGAGCACACCGTGTGGTGGGTGCTGATCATCGTGCAGTCGGCGATGTCGGTCGGCCTGGCGATGTCGTTCACGCCGCTGTTCTCCGCGTCGCTCGGCTCGCTGCAGCGGTCGCTGTACTCCCACGGCTCGGCAGTGCTCAACACCCTTCAGCAAGTCGCGGGAGCGGCGGGTGTGGCCGTGCTGACGGTCACGTACTCGGCGATCCTGCACTCCGGCGAGGCTGAGGGGCTGACCTCCGCGGTCGCCGGGGCTCCGGGCGCGCGCATGGCGTTTCTGATCGCCGCGATCATCTCTCTCGCGGCCGTGGCCCTGAGCCCGTTCGTCAGCAAGCCTGCAGACGATGCCGGTGGGGACTTCCCCGCGGGCCACTGACCGGATCGGCGTCTGCCGCTACTCGGCCTTCTCCACGGAGGGTGCCGGGAAGTGGCAGACGCCGCCGCTGCAGTAGCCTGCGGCGGCGTCGCTGAGCAGGTCCAGGGTTCCGAGCAGCGGCTGCAGGCTTTCCGGCGCCTCTGCCGCGGTGTCCCGCGCTGAATCAGTCATCCCTCGATGGTACGCCTGCCAGAACCCGGTGGCGCCGAACGCACTTACGGCAGCGTGCTGTGCGGCGTACGCTGGCGGGAGGAGCCTGGGGCCGCTCTCGCGTCGCCCTGGTGTGCACGCGAAGGAGCTGCCATGATCATCACGCCTCCGGCGGTCGCCGATGCGACCGGCCACGTCGCCGAGATGTACGCGGACGACCTGAGCGAAGACGGATTCGTCTTCGCTCATACCCAGGCGATGGCGGTCAATCCAGAAGCCCATGCGGCGTTCATGGCATTGATCCGCGCGATCGTCCCGTCGATCGGCGTGCGCGCGTACGAAGCCGCGACCCTGGGTGCGGCACGCCAGATCGGTTCGGGTCACTGCCTGCTCGCGCACGGCCGCAAGTCGCTGCGCGCGGGGGTGGTGGACGAGGCCGGCATGTCGAGCTTCGCGCACGGCGACGACAGCGCGTTCAGCGACCCCGAGCAGGCAATCATCAGGTACTCGCAACGCCTGTCGGCCGACCCCGCCTCGATGACCGACGCCGACACCCGATCGCTTCGAGACGCCGGATACTCCGATCGACAGATCGTCGACATCACACTGGCCGCCGCGGCGCGCAACTACTTCAGCCGGGCGCTGCTCGCCCTCGCCGTGCCCCTCGACGACGTGCCCGGGCTCGACCCTGCCGTCTCCGACGCGCTTCGAACAGCCGCGGGCTCGCGGCGGACCGCTTGACCGACAGCTGATCTCCGGCTCTTCTCCCGTACGGTTGACGGATGCTCACACGCTTCCTCGCCCGGACTTTTTGGACGTTCAGCCGATGGACCCTCCGCACGGAGGCGGCCCCGACACGGCCCACGGTGCTGATCGGTGCGCCCCACACGTCGAACTGGGATTTCGTGCTGATGCTCGCCATCGCGTGGCGCCTCGACATCGACGTGCACTGGCTGGGCAAGAAGAGCCTGTTCCGCGGGTGGCGCGGACCGATCATGCGGCGTCTGGGCGGCATCCCGGTGGACCGCGACGATCCTGCGCGCGTCGTGAGCGATGTGGTCGATCAGGTCAACGGCGGCTCGGTGTTCGGCCTGGTCGTCACGCCCGACGGCACCCGCGGCGGGAACGACTACTGGAAGAGCGGCTTCTATCGCATCGCGAGAGAGACAGGGATGCCGGTGACCCTCGGGTTCGTCGACCGGACCACGATGACGTGCGGCCTCGGACCCACGTTCGATCTCACGGGCGACGTCAGCCGCGACATGGATCGCATCAGGGAGTTCTACGCCGACAAGGCCGGCGTCCGACCGGAGCGACGCACCGAACCGAGGCTTCGCGAAGAGACACCGCCCGCGACAGCGCTCTAGACGCCCCTCGCCTCTGCCCGCGAGACTGGGAGGATGAGCACCGATCCTGTCGTCGACGACCGCGCTGACGGGCGCGATGAGACGCCGAACGAGCGCGCCGACCGCAACTGGGACGAACTGATGCAAGAGCTGCGGGTCATGCAGACGGGCACGCAGATTCTCACCGGATTCCTGCTCGCGGTCGCATTCCAGCAGCGCTTCACCGATCTCGACACGCTGCAGCACGACCTCTACATCGTTCTCGTCGCCCTGGCCGCCGTGGCGACCATCCTCTCGCTGGCCCCCGTCGGCATGCACCGGGCGCTGTTCGGGCGACGGCGCAAGCCCGAGCTCGTCCGGCTGGCCGCGCGCATCGTCAGGATCGATCTGTTCGTGATCGGTCTGCTCACTGCGGGAGTCACCACTCTGATCGTGGACTTCACCGTCGATCGGACGACGGGAGTGGTCACACTGGTCCTCTCCCTGCTCACTGTGCTCGCGCTCTGGGTGTGGCTGCCGTTCGCGGTCAAGAGGCGTTCGCGAAGCGAACACCCCGGCTGATCAGCGACCGGCCGGAGTACGGTTCTCCGCGCTCACCATCCAGGCGAACTGCTCGAGTCGCTCGATGACCGCGTGCAGGACGTCCGCCGAGGTCGGATCCTCCTTGTCGACGGCGTCGTGGACGTCGCGCATGGTCTTCACAGCGACCTCGAGACGTTCGGTGACGAGGTCGATGGTCTCCTCGGTCGACACTTCTCCCGCGGGGAACTGCGGGAGAGCGGTCGTCGAGGAGATGGTGCTGCTTCTGCCGTCGGGCACGAGGTGCAGGGCCCGCATCCGCTCGGCCACCGTGTCGCTGAACGCTCGCGCGTCGTCGATGATCTCGTCGAGCTGGCGGTGGGTGTCGCGGAAGTTCCTGCCGACGACGTTCCAGTGCGCCTGCTTTCCCTGCACGGCGAGCTCGAGCAGGTCGACGAGCACGGCCTGCAGGGAGGCGCCCAGCTTCGCAGATGCGGTGAAGCCCGACTCGGCGTTCTGCTGCGGCGTCTTCTTCACCGACCGGGTCTTTCGGGCGGAGCTCTTCGCGGTCTTCGTGTTCACAGGCATGTGTGTCCTCCTGCAGGGAAGGCTAGGCGCCGCCGAGCGTTCGGCCCCAGGGGGTTGACACGGATGAGCGCCCGGCGCAAGGGGGTTGAGCACTCCACCGCTCGCACGGAAGCATGGCCCGGACATGCCGTGACCTCGGTATGCCCCAACCGGAAGGAGAGCGCATGCTCACCCTCACCGACAACGCCACCGCGATCGTGACGACACTGGTCAGCCGCCAGACCGACGCGGCCGATGCGGGTCTCCGGATCCACTCGACCCCTGCCGGGCCCGAGAACGACGCCCGTCTCGCTGCGGGCGTCGCCGAACACCCCGAGCCGGAGGACCAGGTCGTCGAGCTCTCGAGCACTCGGGTGTTCGTCGACGCGCCGGCGTCGGCCGCCCTCGACGACAAGATCCTCGATGCCGGAGTCGACGAGGCGGGTTCCGTCTCGTTCACCGTGCTGCCCCAGACCGTCTGAGCGACGGTTCGAGATCCGGATGCCGCGGCCGATCCGGCCGCGGCATCCGCTCGTTCCTGCCGCTACCCGGCCATCCGCTCGCCCGCGGGTGTGAGCACCCACCAGATCTCGCCAACGCCCTGACCGTTGACGTCGCCCGCTGCCGTGTCCCCGGCGAAGTAGTACAGCGGCCATCCGTTGAGCGTGATCTGCGTCGACCCGTCCGCCGTGGTGATCGTTCCGATCTCGCCCGTGATGCCATCGAGTTCCGGCGTCGCGGTGCTGTCGGTCGTGAACGGCGGCCAGTTCGTCAGGCACTCCCCCGTGCACGAACTCTCACCCGAGCTCTGGGTGTCCTTGTCGAACATGTAGAGGGTCATGCCGTCGCCGTCGACCACTATCTGGCCCAGCGACGAGTCGGCGACCTTGAGCTGTGCCGCATCTCCGTCGCTCGACGGCGTGCTGGCCTGCTCGGAGGGCTGGCTGTACGCGCCGCCGCCGCCGGAATCGCCTGAAGGCGAGGAGCACGCGGTGACGGTCAACGCCATGACCAGTGCGGCGAGCGCCGCGGACTTCCTGAATCTCGAGAGCATGTCGAACCTCCTGTGCAGGACCGCGAGTGCGGTCATCGGGTACACGAGAGAAGACGGCCGAGGGTTCAGAGTGCGTCGACGCCGGTGCGCATCAGCACCTCGCCGGTCCGCACCGAGCGGATCTCGACGGCGGCGATGCCGGATGCCGGCAACTCCGTGCCCGCGCTGAGCTTCGCCGTCGACCCGGGCCGAGCGCGCCATGTCGACAGCACGCTCTCGGTGCCGTCGACGGAGACGACGACCATCGCGTACGCCCACCCGTCCTCGGGTGCGTCTCCTGACGAGCCGTACGCGCAGGTCATGTCGATGCGGGTGCCCCATGCCACGTCGGCGAGGGTGACGCTGGCCGACAGCGGGGCGTCTATCACCTGCTCCAGGGCGACCGTCTTCGACGGTGGCTGCAGAAGTCCGGTTGCGAGCGGGATTCCTATCGACGTGACTGCGATGATCGCCGCCGCGGCCACTCCGAGGATCCAGATCCGACGGCGGCGCTGCCGTGCCGCCGCGAGCGAGAGCACGCGCGCGCGGTGTTCGACAGCCGGAGACTCCGGCTCGGCATCGTGCAGCAGCGATGAGGCGCGCTCGGGAGAGACGCGCGACAACAGGCCGAGCGTGGGCGCGACCTCCGCCACGGCGGCGCGGCACTCGGGGCACCGAGCCAGATGGGCTTCGTAGTCGAGGCGGTCGGTGGCGCTCAGTGCGCCGAGGAGATACGCGGCATCCCACCGGGCGAATCGCTCGTGATCGGCGTTCATCGCGTCACTCCCCTTTCCTGGAGTCCGAGGCGCAGCGCCCGGAGTCCGTAGTGCAGTCTCGACTTCACGGTCCCCTCGGGGACCGTGAGCTCTTCCGCGATCTCCGCGACGGTGAGACCGCCGTAGTACGCGCGGACGACGACCTCCCGATGAGCGATCGAGAGGGCTGCGAGCGCCTCCTCGATCAGGATCGCGTCGAAGATCGAATCCGTCGCGTCCCTGACCGCCGATTCCGGCGGCTCATCCATCGCGATCTCGCGACGGCGGTGCGCGCTGCGGGCCTCGTCCACGACGAGGTGCCGCGCGACCGTGTACATCCACGACCGGGTGCTCTCCGGGTCGTCGGCCAGGATGCGAGGAGTGCGCCAGGCCCGCAGCAGCGTCTCCTGCACGACGTCATCCGCCCCGGCGCGATCCCCCGTGAGATGCACGACGTAGCGCCAGATCGGCGCCGCGTGCGCGTCGTAGAGCGCGCCCAGTCGGGCCGCGTCGTCACTCGGCATCTGCCACCTCCTCGTCGTCCTGCAGGAGACACGAGATCGACCCGCGGAAAGTTCAGGTGAACTCCGAAGGGCCGCTTCCCGTGTCACGAGTATGGACCTCTTCGAGATCGCCGGGCTCCCGCTGCATCCGCTGATCGTGCACGCGGTGGTCGTGCTCGTGCCCCTCACCGCGCTGGCTCTCGCGCTCGGTGCGCTGCTCCCCTCCGTCCGTCGACGACTCGGGATGGCGACGCCGATCGCCGCGCTCCTCGTGCTGGCGCTCGTCCCCGTCACGATGCTCGCGGGTGAAGCGCTCGCCCAGCAGGTCGGCCCCGTGCCGGCCGTGATACGGCACGCGGAACTCGGGCGGATGCTGTGGCCGTGGACGGCCGCAATGTTCCTCGTCGCGGCCATCCAGTGGTGCTGGTTCCGCTTCGGAGCGCCGCGCCGCGCGGCGCGCATCGTCATCGCGGTGCTGGCCGTGGTCAGTGGTGCTGGCAGCACGATCATGGTCGTGCTCGTCGGCGAGGCGGGAGCGCGAGCCGTCTGGGGCGGCTGACCGCGTCTCAGCCGAGGCCGACCACGAGGTTGATGATCGAGGCGAGGATGACGGTGCCGAAGAGATAGCTGAGCACCGTGTGCGCGATGACCATGCGCCGAATGGCGTTGGCCTCGACGTTCGTGTCCGAGACCTGGTAGGTCATGCCCAGGTTGATCGAGAAGTACACGAAATCGGTGTACTCCGGGGCTTCCTTCTGATTGAAGTCGATGCCGCCGTCGGGCTCCGCGTGGTACATGCGGGCGTACCGCAGCACGTACTCCACCTGGATCAGCGCCCACGACGCAGCGACGCTCACCACGGCGACTCCGGCGAGCGCGTACCGATCCACACCCTGCATCTGCTGCGCCTGGATGCTCACCACGAGCACGGCCGCGAGACTGACCACGCTCCCGAGCGTGGAGATCAGCCGGGCGACCCGCCGCCCCGGAGCTTCCAGGGTCGCGTGCTCCCTGGTGGCGGCCGCATCCATCGGCCAGATCAGCAGCAGCACCCACAGCACGTTGACGAGCGCGAAGGCGGCCCACCCGGAGAGGATGCCGGCGACGCCCCCCAGCAACGGGACGACGAACGCGCCGACGACGATGCCCCCTGCGATCGAGAGCAGCGTGCGCATCCACACGGCGGTTCGGGCGGAGCGAAGGGTCATCCTTGGATGCTACCGGGGGCCGCACCGTCGTCCTCGCCCATCGCGAGGCCCGCCAGGGTGTATCCCGCGCCGGCATAGATGTTGAGGACGCCGTCGACGCCGCGGGCCGCGAGGTGCTCGACCTGGTCGGGATGCTGAGCCACGGCCACCACCCGGCCATCGAAGCCGACCTCGTTCAACCGTTCGAGGGCGAAGGCGTTGGACCCGTGGAAAGCCATCGCCAGCACCACGGTCTTCACGAATCCGCCGGACACCAGTCGACTCCAGAACTCGAGATCGGTCGCGTCGCCCTCGAGCACGTTGAGCCCGTCCCCCTCCAGCCGGGCGATCACGGCGTGGTCGTTGTCGATGCCCAGGGCACGCAGACCGCCCTCGTCGACCAGACGCTCGTACGCCGCGCGGCCCACGCGCCCCATGCCCAGAACGACGACATCCGAACCGCTCGTGTCGATCGGCCTGTCGGCGGGACGCAGCTTCGAGACCTGCTGGGCGGGAAGCCAGGTGAGGGCGGTGATGAGCCGCAGGCCATGCGCGTTCGCGATGGATGACGCGACCATGCTGAGGGCGACGGCGATCGCCACGACCGTGAGCCACCGTTCTGTCAGGAGTCCGGCGCCGACCCCGAACGCCGCGACGATGATCGAGAACTCCGAGAAGTTGCTCAGCACCAGTCCCGTCCGGATCGCCGTGCGGTTGCGCAGCCCGAACAGCCGGCCGAGCCAGACGAAGCCGATGAACGTGAGCGGCAGCAGCACGATGCACAGCAGCAGGGCGAGTGCGGCATCCGTCCACGTGGGAGCGGCGCCCATTCCGATCAGGAGGAAGAAGCCCACAAGGAACAGTTCCTTCACGCTGAACAGCGCCTTCGACATCTCGATGGCCCGGCGGTGCGTGGCGAACAGCAGGCCCATCACGAGAGCGCCGACGTCTCCCGTGATGCCGACCGCCTCGAACGCGAGATAGCCGGGCCCGAGCGCCGTCACCACGCCGAAGAGCACCAGCAGCTCGCCGTGGCCGATCACGTCGAGCAGCCGCCGCAGCAGCCACGCCAGCGGGAACAACAGCAGCAGGGCGAACGCCCAGGGACTCGGCGGCTCGTCGGCGTTGACCGTGATGAAGACGACGGCGATCACGTCCTGCAGCACGAGTATCGCGATCGCCGTCTGTCCGTACAGAGAGCCGTCGTCGGAGCGGTCTTCGAGCACCTTGACGCAGAGCACCGTCGACGAGAACGACAGTGCGAGACCCACCAGAGCCAGAGTCCGCCAGCCGTCGACCGCGGTGAGCCCGATGACGCCGGCCAGGGCGACCGCGCCGGCGCCGACGAGCACGCTGAGCAGCATGTGGATCGCCGTGGTTCCGTAGGACTCCGGGCGAAGGAGCGAGCGGACGTCGAATTTCAGCCCGATCGTGAACAGCAGCAGGGTGACGCCGATGTCCGCGATGCGCTCGAGACCGACGAAGGGCTCGGTGTGCATGGCCCCGAGCACGAAGCCCGCGGCGAGGAAGCCCACGAGGGCCGGGACGCGCAGCAGATGCGCGATCGTGCCGAACGCGGCGGCGACGATCAGAGTCAGCGCGATGACGTCCACGGCACCCTCGTCTCATCCCTGATGCAGACTCTACCGATCGCGAGTGCCGCACCTCTATGGAGGGCTTACGTCTGAACCCGATGCTCTGCCGATGCGGCGCGCTCAGAGTTCTTCGACGTGTCCCGCCTCGACCCGCCATCGCCGGTCGGTGCGCACGGTGGCGAGCATCCGCCGATCGTGGGTCACGAGCAGAAGGGTGCCGTCATACGATTCGAGCGCCTGCTCGAGCTGCTCGATCGCGGCCAGATCGAGGTGGTTCGTCGGTTCGTCGAGCACCAGCAGGTTGGTTCCGCGGGCCTGCAGCAGGGCGAGGCCGGCGCGCGTGCGCTCGCCCGGCGACAGATCATCGACCGGCCGACCCACGTGATCGGCCCTGAGACCGAACTTCGCCAGCAGCGTGCGCACTTCGTCTGTCGCCATCTCGGGTACGAGGGCTTCGAACGCGGTGGCGAGCGGCTGCTGCCCCACGAGCAGCGAGCGCGCCTGGTCGATCTCGCCGATCTGCACGCTTGCGCCGAGGCTCGCCGTGCCTTCGTCTGCAGGCTGGTGACCGAGCAGGGCGCGCAGCAGTGTCGATTTGCCGGCGCCGTTCGGGCCGGTGATGCTGATGCGCTCTCCCGCGTTCACCTGCAAAGAGACCGGGCCGAGCGTGAAAGAGCCCTGCCGGAAGACGGCCGAGCTGAGCGTGGACACGACCGAGCTCGAGCGCGGCGCTGAGGCGATCGTGAACTCGAGCCGCCACTCCTTGCGCGGCTCCTCAACCTCCTCCAGCCGCGCGATGCGGCTTTCCATCTGACGCACCTTCTGCGCCTGCTTCTCACTGGATTCGGTCGACGCCTTGCGCCTGATCTTGTCGTTGTCCGGTGCTTTCTTCATCGCATTGCGCACGCCCTGGCTCGACCATTCCCGTTGAGTCCTCGCGCGTCCGACGAGGTCGGCCTTCTTCTCGGCGTACTCGTCGTACTTCTCGCGCTGATGGCGCCGCGCGGTCTCGCGTTCCTCGAGGTAGGAGTCGTAGCCACCCCCGAAGACTCGGTTCGCGCCCTGGACGAGATCGAGTTCGAGCACCCGGGTCACGGAGCGGGCGAGGAACTCGCGATCGTGGCTGACGAGCACGACGCCGCCGCGCAAGCCGCGCACGAAGGCTTCAAGTCGCTCGAGCCCGTCGAGGTCGAGGTCGTTGGTGGGTTCGTCCAGAAGCACGATGTCGAAGCGCGACAGGAGCAGGGCCGCCAGTCCCACGCGTGCCGCCTGGCCGCCGGACAGGGAGGTCATGAGCGCCTCCTTCACGTCGGAGTCGGCGAGCTCGAGACCGAGGTCGGCGAGAACGGCAGGGATGCGCTCATCGAGGTCGGCGGCGCCGCTGGCGAGCCAGCGGTCCAGCGCGGACGAGTACGCGTCGGCCGGATCGACGCCGGGTGCGGCAAGGGAAGGGTCGCCGAGCGCTGCGGCCGCGGCATCCATCTCCCGAGTCGCCGGGCCGCAGCCGGTGCGCCGGGCGATGTATCCCGAGACGCTCTCTCCGAGGACTCGCTCGTGCTCCTGCGGCAGCCAGCCGACGAAAGCGTCGGCGGGAGCCAGGGCGATGCTGCCCGCCTGGGGCGAGTCGACGCCGGCGAGCAATCTGAGCAGCGTGGACTTGCCCGCTCCGTTCGCGCCGACGACTCCGACGACATCGCCGGGCGCGACCGTCAGATCGAGGGAATCGAAGAGGGTGCGATGGCCGTAGCCGCCGGCGAGGCCCTGAGCCACGAGTGTTGCCGTCATGACTCCATCCTGTCAGCGCAGGCGGCTCTCGATTCACCTCGCAGCGCGTGGCTCAGCCGTCGTGCCGACTGCGATCTGCGAGATCCGGGCTCGCCCGGAGAACATCGGCGATCTCCTCCTCCGGGCGCGGGGCGATGGTCTCGTCGTCCTCGAGCTCGGGCACCGACGGCTCACCGGGGCCTGGTACATGATCCGGATACGAAGCCCTTTGCTGATCGGACACGGCGATCCCCTTCCGTCGGCGACACGCTCAGCGTACGCCGGTATCGCGGATGCCGCGGGGCGCGGCCGCGTACTCTGGAGGACTGGCCGCGTTGCACGCGGGAAAGGAGCGGATCCCGTGAAGATCACCCACCTCCGGCGATTCGTCGCCATCGCCGAAGAGCAGCACTTCCCGCGCGCCGCAGAAGCGTTGGGCATCCCCCTGGCCGCGTTGTACTCCTCGTTGGAGAAGCTCGAAGCCGAGGTCGGCCATCCGCTCGTGACACGCGGTGGCGAGACCCGGCTGACTCCGGCAGGGACCCTCCTGCTCGATGAGGCCAGGGAGAGGATCGCCGCCGCACCCGAACCCGCTGCGAAGCCCGTCGTGCCGGCCGGCGGCAAGGCGAAAGCGTCGAAGGGCAAGGGTCGTGCGCCCGTCGTCAAGGGTCAGCCGAAGCCTTACAAGAAGCGCCAGGGGCGGTAGTTCCGCCCCTCGAATCAGTCCCAGTCGAGGTACTCCTCGATGGCGACCGCCGTCTCGATCGGGTGGTGCATCGGGAAGAGGTGATCGCCGGGGATGGGCTTGATGCTCGCGCGATCGGGCACGGTCGAACGAAGGCGCTCGGCGTTGGCTGCGGGAGTGACGGTGTCGTCGTCGCCCTGCACGATGAGGACGGGGATCGCCGGGGCGACGGGGATGTCGACGTCTTCGACGCCCAGCATCAGGAGGCCGTTGGCCCGATCGGGGTGCGCAGACACGAGGGCACGGGCGACGGTGCCACCGAAGCCGTGTCCTCCGAACCAGGTGTCTTCGATGCCGACGTGGTCGATGACCGCGAGCGCGTCGGCGACACGGTCGTCGAAGGAGACATCGGCTGCGCCGCCGCGGTGGCCGATTCGCAGCACATGGAAGCCCGCTTCCTCAGCGAGATAGTGGCCGACGACGCCGAGGACGTCGGCTGCGAGACCGTGCTCCTGGATCAGAACGAGCTTGACCGGGCCGTCTCCTTCATCCACGAAGGGAATTGCGCGGCCTTCGGGCTCGAAGATCTGGGTTTCGGTCATCGGATGCGGCTCCTCGCTCGGCGTTCACGGGTCGGGTTCCAGCGTAGCTTGCCCACCTGCCCCGATAATGGTCGCGTGGTACGACGCGGACTCCCCCTCATCCTCGATGCACTCGCACTCGCGGAACAGGATCCCGAGGTGCAGGCCCTCATCCGGGCCCTCGGGGGCGAGCCCGTCGAGGTCAGAGAACGACTGATCGGTGCTCCGGCTTACCGGTCCAGACGGATGCTGTTCGCCTCGGGCGGTGAGATCATCCTGCACGACGATGCCGTCGTCGCCACGCTGCTCCACCTCACGCCGGAGCCGCCCGCCCAACAGGGTGTCGATCTCGCGGAGTGGATCCCGAGCGCGAACAACGATGCGACACTCGACGACCTGAAGAGCGCGATCGGGACCGCCCGCGAGTGGGCAGGTTTCGGCACTCCTGTCTTCCCGGTCGACGGCGGCTTCGTGCGCGCCGATTTCCGAGATCGGAGAGGCTGGAACGAGCCGGGCAATCTGCTGAGCATCGCGGTCGTGGTGGAGCGGCCCGGTCTGTCGTGCGCACCGGATGACGACGACTGCGCCGTGTGCGCGGATCTCCTGATCCGAGCCGCGGATGACGACGAGGTCGACGTCGCCGCCACGACCCTCGCTCTGCAGGCGGCTCTGGACGCCGGAGATCTCACGGAAGATCTCCACTGGGTGAGACTCGCGGACCTCGAACCGCTGCACGCCTCGGGGCTCATGCAGCGCGTGGAGAGCCAGCTGACCTGCACGTCATGCCGACGGATCATCTGCTTCGCCCTCTATCGCGACTCCCCCGCGACATTCCAACACCACGTCCTGAACGATGCGAGGCAGCATCCGCTCGAAGCGATCCCTCCTGTCGACCTCTGGGGCGACCAGGCCCGGGTCGCTGCCGAACGCGACGCGATGCGCTACCTCGATCACCGCCCGGGCGCATGGTTCCTCGTCGGGCAGAACGGCGAGCTCTACCTCCAGGCCCGCTACGTGGTCAACTCGATGGTCGACGCCTCGGCGCTCATCCGCCTCGACGAGGCCGAGCGCGCCGCGTATCGCATCGACGGGCACGACTACATCTCAGAGCTCGCGAGGCGTATCAACGACGACGGCCCCCACCGCGAGCAGTCGCCCTTCCGGGAACGCGACCTGTACCGCGGGCCGGATGCCGGCGGTTACAAAGACGCCGTCGCCGCCGCCATCGTCAATCACACCTGGATGGCCGAGCAGCGTCGTCGAGGCTGAGTACCTCGTCGGCAGTGCCCTCCCGCCGTCGTCTTCCGCGGCACACACCGCTTCGCAGCTGCCTTCGCGGCGGCTACCTTGTCGAAGCGGCGGCTACCTTGTCGAACCAGTGCTCGTCGCTGCCACCTTGCGACGCCGTACCGCCTGCGGAATTGCGATCAACAGGAATGCGATAGAGACGATGTACACGACAGCGACGGGGAACTGATTGAAGAAGGCGAGCGCCCACAACCCCAGCGCCGCCGCGACGTCGATCGCCACCTCCCATCCGAGTGGCAGTCGGTGCGGAACTCGGGTTCCTCTCACCGCGGAAGTCGGCATCATTGCCCCCTCATCAGGTCTCGACCGGATCTTCAGCCTAGGCTCCGAGATCCTCCGCGTCTGTCGGCACTTCGGAGGACACGCTCATCAGGGTGCCGGGTAGACCCATCTGATTCTCGGAATTCGACGTCAACCACAGCATCCGTCTTCGCAGTGATCGGCATTCTGCTCCCCCGTGAGCACCGCGACAGGGGCCGTACACGCGTCGCCCTTCCAGGCTTCGATACCCTCGCGCACCGCGAAGACGGCGATCACGAGGGCCGCGATCGAATCGGCCCACGCCCACCCGAACAGGCTGTTCAGCAGCAGTCCGACGAGCAACGCCGCGCTCAAATAGGTGCAGATCAGTGTCTGCTTCGAGTCGGCGACCGCCGATGCGGAGCCGAGTTCGCGTCCGGTTCGACGTTCGAACCAGCTCAGGAACGGCATCACGACGAGGCTCAGCGCGGCGAGCGCGATGCCGACCGGAGAGTGCTCGGGTTCTCGCAGCCCTGCGAGCGACAGCACGGCGTCGACAGAGACGTAGGTCGCGAGCGCGAAGAACGACACGGCGATGACCCGCAGCGCGGTCTTCTCCCGCGTCTCGGGGTCGCGAGCCGAGAACTGCCAGGCCACCGCCGCAGCAGAGAGCACCTCGACGATGGAGTCGAGTCCGAAGCCGATCAGGGCGGCCGATGAAGCGGCAGTGCCGACGACCACCGCGACGATCGCCTCGACGATGTTCCAGGCGATCGTGATCGCGACGACGATCCGGATGCGCCGCCGGAGTACGTCTCGCCTCGCCGGCGTGATGACCGCAGCGGTCACTGGGCCTCTCCCCCGTCGCAGCATCCGGGAACCGCGCAGGCTGGGTCGATGCACGCTGCGTTCTCGTCGACCGCCAGCGTCACATCGACGAGCGCCGTGAGCGCCGCGGCGAGATGCGGATCGGCGATCTCGTACCGGGTCTGCCGCCCTTCCGGCTCGGCCACGACGATCCCGCAGTCGCGCAGACAGGCGAGATGGTTCGACACGTTCGTGCGCGTCAGTTCGAGCTCCTTGGCGAGCACGGCCGGGTGGCTCGGTCCCTCGAGCAGTGTCATCAGGATCCGGGAGCGCGTGGGGTCGGCCATCGCCCGGCCGAGCCTGTTCATGACGTCGAGGCGGGTCGCTATAGTCAGCACACGCTGACTATACAGCAGGCGCTGACCAATCGAACAAGCGCAGTGCGATCACTCGCGGGGCTGCTCCCCCTGGCAGTGCGGACACATCTGCGCCGACGCTCCCCCGAACACGAGGTCGACGATCGTCGTTCCGCACACCGGGCACGGAGAGCCCCCTCGGCCGTGTATCGCCATGGCCTCGACCTTCGCCTGCTTGAGGCGGTCTGGCGGCAGTCCTCGGCGATCGGCGACGGCACCTCGCATGATGTCGACGGTGGCGTGGAACAGCCGCTCCCGCTCGTCGCCATCGAGGACTGCGGCATGTGCGGCAGGCAGCAGCTTGGCCCTGTGCAAGATCTCGTCCGAGTAGGCGTTCCCGATACCTGCGAGAGACGTCTGCTCTTGCAGCAGCGCTTTGATCTGCTTGCGGCGCATTCCGAGCGCACGCTCGAAGTCGTCGCGCGAGAAGTCCGGCGAGAGCGGATCCGGCCCGAGTGCGGCGATGCCTGCGACGTCCGTCGGCAGGTCTACGACCGATGCGGTGACGGCGAGGAAGTCGCCTGTCTCGACGATCCGCATGACCGCACCGTCGTCGAGCACGATGCGCGCGACCTCCGGCACTGGCTGGTCATTCGGGGGCCCACCAGCCTCCTGCCATCGGATCCAGCCGTTGCGGCCGAATCCGATCATCAGCCACCCCGCCGTCGTCTCGAATCCGATGTGCTTGCCGAACCGCCGCACGCCGGCGACGCGGGCGCCGACGACCGAGACGGGAGGGCGATCGCGCGTCTTGACGATGCGGAACTCCGCGACCTCCAGTTCGTCGATCACGCGGCCCTCGACCCGCTCATCGAGGAACTCGACGAGCGCCTGCACCTCCGGAGACTCTGGCATGCGCCCATCCTTCCACCGGCTCAGGACATCGAGAAGGAGCCCGCAAGATCCGCTGAGCCGGAATCTCCTGGACCGAAGATGCGAGACTGCAGTCGTGGATATCCGGCGCGCAGCACAGGGAAGGCTCGGGAGGCGAGCGTCCGACGCCCTGCGCCGACTGAACGACAGGCATCCCTGGAGCCACAACGATGCCTTCCACGAGTGGATCATCACCCGGCTGCCGAGTCGACGAGTCGAAGCCCTCGACGTCGGCTGCGGTCGCGGACAACTCCTCTCCGTGCTGTCCGAGCATTTCACGCACGTTCACGGCACCGACATCGACGCGAGCATGCGTCGCGCCAGCATGGCACGTTGCGCAGGTCTGACGAACGTGACGGTCGGTGCAGAGAGGCTCGAAGAAGCCGCGGGCGGTGCTGACCTCGTGACGATGGTCGCGGTTCTGCACCATCTCGACCTCGCCGGCGCGCTTCAGCAGGTGCGACGGCTGCTGAACCCTGGTGGCCGGTTCCTCTGCGTCGGGCTCGCTCGACCGGAGTCGACGGTCGATCGGTTGTGGGATGCCGCGTCGATGCTCACGAATCCGATCATCGGCTTCATGAGGCACCCGTGGGTCGCAACGCAGCCGTCGGCAGCGGCGCCGTTCCCTGTGAAGGACCCGAAGTTGACCTTCGCCCAGATTCGAGTCGTCGTCGACGAAGAGCTGCCCGGCGCGAAGATGCGCCGTCATCTGGGGTTCAGGCACACCATCGAGTGGACCAAGCCCTGACCTCGTTCGCCGACTGCCGCGGGACGCTCGCTCCGCGCGCCTGTCGAGTGCTCAGAGCCTGGTGAGCACGAGATAGGCGAAGAGGTATCCGAGCACCAGACACGCCACCCAGGCGGTCACGGCGGCGAGGTACCAGTCCTGCTTGATCTCGAGGGCCCGGCGACGTGGATCCGCCGGCGGAACTCTCCTCAGCGTCCGGTCGGTCAGCCACAGCACCGGCAGGAACAGGGCGAAGAGCAGCAGGAAGACCGCCAACTGAAGAAGCAACCACGCGGAGCGCGGACCGCTGCTCGCCGCGCCGATACCGAGGGTGAGAAGCGTGGTGATCTCCTGCGATCCGCTGATGAGCAGCAGCGCGAGGGCGCCGAGGATCACGACCGCGACACGACCCAGCAGGTCGCCGGTGGCGATGCGCACCTTCGGCACCGGCGGCCCGGGAACATTCTTCGCCGGGTCCGGATTTCCGAGTTTGCGCTGGCGTTGTGCCCAGAACTGCCGACGCGTCGCGCGCAAAGTGATCGGCCAGAGCACGAGCGCGACGATCGCTGCGATGAGCCAGGCGAACACCTCGTTCGCGGTCAGATCCATGTCCACGCGCTCTGCGAGGAAGATGAGTCCGATCCAGGCCGCGAGCATGGCAGGCACGAACACGACGACCGCGGTCACGGTGATGAGGACCATGCGCCCGGTGCCGCGGGCACTCGTGGGAGCGTTCTGCACCTCGGAAGTCTAGAGGTCGTGGCCACTCGAGCCGAAGCGGACTCGGCGGCCGTCAGAGTCGCGCCGTCACCCGCATCAGTTGTTGAAGCGGAACTCCACCACGTCGCCGTCCTGCATGACGTAGTCCTTGCCTTCGAGGCGGGCCTTGCCCTTCGCGCGGGCTTCGGCGACGGAACCGGTCTCGACGAGGTCGTCGAACGAGATGACCTCGGCCTTGATGAAGCCCTTCTCGAAGTCGGTGTGGATGACTCCCGCGGCCTGCGGCGCCTTCCAGCCCTTGCCGATCGTCCAAGCACGGGCTTCCTTCGGGCCGGCGGTCAGGTAGGTCTGCAGCCCGAGGGTGTCGAAGCCGATGCGGGCGAGCTGGTCGAGACCCGACTCGTCCTGCCCGGTCGACGCGAGCAGTTCGGCGGCGTCTTCGGGGTCGAGATCGATGAGCTCGGATTCGATCTTCGCGTCGAGGAAGATGGCCTTTGCGGGCGCGACGAGAGCGGCGAGCTCCTCCTTGCGCGCAGCATCCGTCAGCACAGCCTCGTCGACGTTGAAGACGAAGATGACCGGCTTGGAAGTGAGCAGACCCAGCTCGCGGATCGGCGCGAGATCGAGCCCCGAGACCGACAGCAGGACGCCGCGCTCGAGCGCGTCCTTCGCGGCGACGGCGGTCTCGAGGACCACGGGATCGATCTTCTTGCCCCGCACCTCTTTCTCGTAACGGGAGATCGCCCTGTCCACGGTCTCGAGGTCGGCGAGCATGAGCTCGGCGTTGATGGTCTCCATGTCGGATGCCGGGTTCACCGTGCCGTCGACGTGCACGACGTCGTCATCGGCGAATCCACGGACCACCTGAGCGATGGCATCCGCTTCTCGGATGTTCGCGAGGAACTTGTTGCCGAGGCCCTCGCCCTCACTCGCGCCGCGCACGATGCCGGCGATGTCGACGAACGACACCGCCGCGGGCAGGATGCGCTCGCTGCTGAAGATCTCCGCGAGTGTGTCCAGTCGCGGGTCGGGCAGGTTGACCACGCCGACGTTCGGCTCGATCGTCGCGAACGGATAGTTCGCCGCGAGCACGTCGTTCTTGGTCAGAGCGTTGAAGAGGGTGGACTTGCCGACATTCGGCAGGCCGACGATCCCGATAGTAAGAGCCACGGGAGTCGAGTCTACCGGCGCGGATGCCGTCGCCCCGCCTGCCCGCGATAGGTCAACCGCACGAGAACTGGAGGTTCCGTCCGCATCCGTCCTGCCCTGGTGCGGTTGACCTATTCTCGCGTCACGAAAGGCGGCGGATGCCGAGGCTACTCGCGCACGGGTCGGAACGCTCTGGTGACGTAGGGCAGATCTATGGTCGCATCGGCGTGCAGCCCGAGCTCGTCGAACAGCTCGTCCATCTCGCGTCGGATGCGTGCCTTCTCGTCGTCGGACGCCGTGATGATGTAGCTGCGCGACGCTGCCATGCTGTGCAGTTGCGCACGGGAGATCGGGCGCACCCACTCCCACGACTCCTCCTCGAGGGGTCCGAAGGGGGCGGCGACGACGGGACCGCCGCCTGCGAGCATGATCTCGGCGTTGCTGCCGTGCATGATCTCCGTGAGCCGGCGCACCCAGCTCTTCCGCTCGTCGCGGATGTTACAGACCAGGCCGAGCACTCCCCCGGGCCTCAGGACCCTGCCGATCTCGATCGACGCCGCAACGGGGTCGACCCAGTGCCACGCCTGCCCGAGCACGACGGCGTCGAGGGAGGCGTCAGGCAGCGGCAGCGATTCGGCGGACCCGCGGAACGTGGGAATGCCAGGGACAGTCGCGCGCAGAATCGCGAGCATCGCGGGATCGGGATCGATCGCCACGACCTCCGCGTCCGGTGCGTGCGCAAGCACCCGCGTGAGCTTGCCGGTCCCCGCGCCCACGTCGGCGATACGGCGGGATCCCTCGGACATCGGCTCGAGCATCCACACCACGGCATCGAAACGGTACTCGGGTCGACCTGCCTCGTAGTTCTCGGCCTCCGCGCCGAACGAGGTCGCCATCTCGTCAGTCATGTCGCCAGCCTACGGCGAGTCTTCCGAGGCGTCCGCGCCGTCGGAGAGAAGGTGGGGAGGTGCCACTGGATTTCACCGCGATCGACTTCGAAACAGCGAACTCCAGTCCGGCATCCGCCTGCTCGGTCGGTCTCGTGCGCGTGCGCGACGGACGAGTCGTCGCCACCGCGGGCTGGCTGATCCAGCCGCCCGCCGGACACGACGAGTTCCAGGAGTGGAACGTCAGGATCCACGGGATCCAGCCCGAAGACGTGCAGACTGCGGACTCGTGGATCGATCAGTTCGACCGGCTGTGCGCGTTCGCCGGAGCCGATGTGCTGGTCGCGCACAACGCCGGCTTCGACGTCAACGTACTGCGCCGGGCGTCCGAGGCGACCGGACTGGAGTGCCCGCCGTACCGCTCGCTGTGCAGCCTGCAGGTCGCGCGCAAGACGTACGACCTCGACTCGTACCGGCTACCCCGGGCCGCAGCCGCTGCGGGATTCGCCGAGTTCTCGCATCACGACGCTCTGGCCGACGCCCACGCATGCGCGCAGATCGTGATCGACTCGGCGCTCAGAGCCGGAGCATCCGACGTCTTCGCCCTCGCCGCCTCTCTCGGACTCCGAATCACCGAGCCTGTCGTCGCAACATCCGAGCGCGCGACGCCCGAGCGCGCGGTCGCCTGAATCCACCCCGCCGTACGACTGCCCGTGCGCATGGGGAGTCCTCCCCCTCTGCGCCGTGGACTCCGCCCCATAGCATGAACACATCCGAGCAGAGGGGGCTCCATGTCGAACGACCCAGCAGCAGCCGTGAACGAGGATCCGTTCTGGTCGGTCGTGCGACGGCGCCATCCCGATCTCGACATCGTCGTCCTTCCACCTGAAGCACCGCCGGTGACCGATTCCGGACTGCCGGAGCGAGCTGCTGAACCGTTCGCCGAGTTCGTGACCGCCGAAGCGGACGGCTGCTGGGCCCGGCTCGTGAGCCACGGCATGCCGGTGCAGTCGGTCCGCTGGATTCCCGGCCCGACCGACGACACCGTACGTCGCAGCATCACCCTGACGCTCGACGACGCACCCGCCGCCGTGGGCATCGGCCACCTGCGCGACGCCGAAACCCTGTTGACGGCCGACGGCTGGCAGGTGTTCACCCCGCCCACCGGGATGCCGCGAGTGCTCGCCGATCGCCCGGGTGAGCTCGGCTCCGAGAGCCTGCTCTTCGGATACGCGCCCGACACCGGGCGCCTGTTCCTGCGCCTCACGTCTGCGGGGCTGCCGGTCGGCACCAGTCGCGTCCGTGAGCTGATCGGCTCGGCGTCATGACCGGGGGCGTGTACTACGACCCGCTCGCGACCGAGCTCCTGATCCCCCGGTGGGGCACGCAGGCGTCGCAGCTGCGTGCGGCGGCCGACGGGCTCTCGTCCGTATCGACGAGCGGCTTGCCGACGGTCGCGACGGGAGCGGCCCGGGTCTTCCTCGAAATGTGGGAGACCACAGAGCGAACGGCGTCCGTCGCCTCGGAGGTGTACGCCGACGAGCTGCGTTCCACCCACGGGACCTACTCCAGCTTCGACGCCGAGATCGCTCGGCGCATGGAACAGCTGGAGACGCGATGACAACGATCGACGTCCCCGCCGCCATCGATCCGGTCGATCGCCCTGAAGGTTCCGCCGCCGGGGCCGAAGCCTTCTCCGGCACGCTGCTCTCGAACGCGACGCGCATCAGCGAGTTCGCCGAGGAGGCGGCAGCCCTGGCCTCCCCCAGCTACCTGTGGTTGGGAGACGCGGCTTCGGCGTACTCCGACCATGCGGCCGCCTTCGCGAAGAAGCACGAGCCGATGGCGGCGACGCTCAAACGCGTCGCACGCGGAGTGGATGTCTTCGCCGAACAGCTTCGCACCCTCTTGAGCGAGCACACCGATCTCCAGGGCGATATCACCGCCTACCACCGCGATCGGACCGATCTCATCACCGACGTGAACGCCGCCGACAATGTGACGGAGGCCGAGATCGCCGCGCTGCAGGAACGTGCCCGCAGCCTGACGTCACGACAATCCGGCATCCTCTCCGACATCTCGAGCTTCACGCAGCGAGTGACCGCGAACGAGGACTTCCTCGTGCAGCTGTTCACCGGGGCCGACACGGTCTCCGAGGCGAGAAAGGCGACCGGCGGAATCGATCCGCTCGCCCTCGCCGTGATCGGCAGCAAGCCCGCTGCCGGCGACGGCCCAGAGAAGATGGCAGCGTGGTGGGCGGGGCTCTCCGAGGCCGAGCAGGACGCGCTGATCGCCGCTTACCCGGAGCGGCTCGGAAGCGCCGACGGTCTGCCGGCGCGGACGCGTGACGACGCGAACCGGCTGTTGCTCGACAGCGACCTGACCGAGCTCCGCCTGAAGGAGGAAGAGGGCACGCTCACCTCCGCCGAACGGCAGCGGCTCGAGAACGCCGAAGCCGCCGAAACGGCGTTGAAGCTCGCCGACGACTATGTCGTGCCGGGCACCGACGAGAAGCCGGGTGGGACGCTGTGGCTGTACGATCCCGATGCCTTCGACGGCGACGGCCGCGTAGCGATCGGCGTCGGCGATCTCGACACGGCGGATGACGTGTCGATCCAGATCCCCGGCATCCGCACGGAGATGACGGATGCTCCCGGATACGCCCAGCAGGCGGCCAACCTGTACGAGAGCGCGCGCTATGGCGGCGACGGGTCGAGTGTCGCGACGCTCTTCTGGCTCGGATACGACACACCGGCGGGCGACCTGCTCGAATGGGGCGAGGTGCCCTCGGAGAGCTACGCCGAGGAGGGCGGTTCGCGGCTCGCGGACGCGGTCGACGGCCTGCGCGCCTCGCGGGCGGACGATCCGGCCCACATGACGGCGATCGGGCACAGCTACGGATCCACGACGACGTCCTTCGCGGCGACGGATCACGACCTCGCCGTCGACGACGTCGCGCTCGTGGGAAGCCCCGGCACGGGACCTGCCGAGAACGCCTCGGACTTCAGCGTCGGGGCAGATCACGTCTACGCCGGCCGCAACAGCCGCGATCTGGTGGGCTTCCTCGGCGACGAAGGCTGGGTCGGGAAGGATGACGTCTTCGACGTCGGCCTGGGCATGGATCCCTCGTCGGAGGACTTCGGCGCCCAGAGATTCGAAGCGGAGTCGACCAGTCGCTGGCCTGTCATCAACACGACCGACCACGAGAAGTACTTCGATCGAGACACGGAGTCGCTCTACAATCTGGGCCGCATCGTCGACGGGCACGGAGACGACACGAACAGCGCCGATCAGTCATACGATCCTTGGTGGCGCGACCCTGTCGACCCGGAATGGGATCGCGATCCCACGTCGAACGAGCGGGACCGCTCGGACACCGGGATGGACTGATGAGAAGACTGATGGGAGGGATCGCCGTCGTGGGTCTGCTCACACTGCTGTTCACGGGCTGCGCGCCGACACCGGACGGTGCACGCGAAGAACTCGAGCGCCGCGCGGACACGCTGAACACGGCTGCCCAGGACGTGCTGCTCGCCATGGATGCCGCCGGATTGCAGGGCGCTTCCGCCGCGGGACGAGTCGAATACTGCGGCGGCAGCCTCAAGCCAGGCCTGGCGTACAGCGCAGGCGCGTCGGCGACGGTCGGAGAGGACCTGGCCGGGGCGATCGACACCATGACGGAAGAGCTTCAATCGCTCGGATGGCGACACGAGGGCGAGATCGGCGACGACCGGATGTCGGCCCGGTTCACTCGGGACGACGTGACGATCGACGTGAAGGCCGGGGGCGCGGTGATCGGCGGCAAGACCTATGTAGAAGACGAGATGCAGGTCGGAATCACCCATGCCGACGCTTGCGTGCGTGTGCCGGACGGCGTCCACGACACCGATTTCGCGGACCTCGAGAAGAAGATCCTCCCCCGTGCATGACCGCGTGACGGGCATCCTCACGAAGACCGCGGCCCTCGCAGCCCTCTCGCTGCTGCTCACCGCGTGCTCTGCCACGCACGATGGCGCGCGCGCAGAGCTCGACAAGCACGCAGCCGTGGTCGATGATGCCGCGCAGGATGTGCTGCAGGCCCTTGACGCAGCAGATCTGAGCGACGCCGGCGTCGCCGGATATCTGGAACAGTGCGGCGGGAGCCTCACCGGGTGGGGTGTGGCGTATCACGCAGGTGGAAGCGCCAAGGTCGGGGAAGACCGGCAAGCGGCGGTCGAGGATGTCGCGGCCGAGCTGGAATCGCTCGGCTGGGCCCATGAGGGAGAGATCGGCGGCGACGATCCGAGCGCGCGGCTGACTCGCGACGACATCACGATCGACCTCAAGACCGGTGGATTCACGGTCGGCGCCACGCGATACGGCGCCGACGAGCTCGAGATCGGCATCCGGCAGTCGAACGCGTGCGTCGAAACGCCCGAAGGCGAGTACAAGACCGACTACGCGGAGTTCGAGCGGGAGATCCTCCCCCGGGAGTGAACAGGCGATCCGATGAACACGGCGATGTCGGATGCCGGGAGCATCATGAAGACATGGATGCTCTCACCGTGGTTCTCCTGCTCATCGCCCTCGCCGCGGGCGGTGCGCTCGGCTGGTACGTGCGCGCGTCGCGCGGGTCTGCCGACCTCGCTCGTGCTCAGGCCGAGCTCGCCGCAGCCCGCGACGACCGCGACCGCCAGTACGACCTGTACCGCGACGCCGTCGAGCACTCCCGAGAGGAGCAGCGTGCAGAGGCGCAGAGAGTGCAGCAGCAGAACGCCGTCCTCACCGCTCTCGCACCGGTGCGCGAGAGCCTGCAGCAGATGCAGAGCAAGGTGGCGGCGATCGAGCAGGAGCGTCACGCGCAGTTCGGCTCGCTCGCCGAGCAGTTGCGCCGCGCCCAGGAGTCCGATGAGGCTCTTCGTGCCACCACCGAGTCGCTCGCCGGGGCACTGAAGTCGACGGCGACACGAGGCGTCTGGGGTGAGACGCAGCTGAGGCGTGTGGTCGAGGCCGCAGGTCTCACCCGCCACGTCGACTTCGATCTGCAGTCGACGATCTCCTCCGACCGGGGCACGGGACGACCCGACATGGTGATCCGGCTGGCCGGCGGCGCCTCCATCCCGGTGGATGCCAAGGTGCCGCTCGACGCCTATCTCGAGGCGTCTGCGCTGCCTGCCGGCGACGCCCACGAGGCCCAGCGACGCCTGCACATGCAGAAGCATGTGAAGGCGGTCCGCGCCCACATCGACGCTCTCGCGAAGAAGGCCTACTGGTCAGGACTCGATGCGAGCCCCGAGTTCGTGATCTGCTTCCTGCCCAGCGAGTCGCTGCTCGCCGCGGCGATCGACGAAGACCCGACCCTGCTCGACTACGCCTTCAGCCGGCGCGTCGCACTCGCCTCGCCGGTGAACCTGTGGGCTGTGCTGAAGACCGTGGCGTACACGTGGACGCAGCAGGAGGTGTCGACCGAGGCGAAGGCACTGTTGAACCTCGGCACGCAGCTGTACGACCGCCTCGGTGTGCTCGCCGGGCACGCCGACGACCTGCGCAAGGCGCTCGAGCGCACGGTCGACAGCTACAACCGCTTCGCGGGCTCGCTGGAAAGCCGGGTACTGGTGACGGCGCGCCAGTTCCCGGGTATCGATTCCTCCACGCTCGACGCGGCGCCCCAAGTGATCGAGGCGAGCGCCCGCCGGTTCACCGCGACCGAACTGGTCGCTGACCCGGTGCGATCCCCGGAGCCTGCTGTCCTACCGCACGCAGACGAGGAGGCCGTGGAACCCGTGCGCGCCGAGATCGGCGAGATCCGGACCCGGATCGACGAGGTCTGAAGGCAGACGAGGTCTGAGAGGATGCGGCGGTCAGGCGACGCCGGGCACGCCCGACAGCAGCAGGATGACCAGGCCGCTCGTCGCGAGGAATGCGCCGATCATCCACCACGCGCTGAGCTCGTGCCCCTCGTCGCGACGCTTGCGGAACAGCACATCTGCACGGCGAGCGGGGTCGATCGGGTGCACGACCGCAACTGGTGCTGCGGCGGCACGCGCAGCCGCATCGACGTCGTCGGCGCTGACTCGGAGGATGCGACCCGTGTTCGTGGTCACGATCTTCGTGTCGGCGGCCTTGGGGCCGTTCGTGTGCTGCGTGGTCATCTGCTCGCCTCCTGTGCCTTCGGGTCGTGCGACCCGTCGGCGGTGAGAAACCCAGTGACAATTGTGACACGAGGCGCGACGGACTCCCGGTTGCACGCTCGCAGGCACGGTTCCGTCTCGGTAACGATGCCGACCGGCGCTCAGTCGAGGTGGCGGATCAGAGCCACTTCGAGACGAGGTGCTCCGATGCGATGCGACGCAGCGTTCCAGACGCGCCGCGCAGCACGACGCTCTCGGTGTAGATGTATCCGCCCTCGCGACGCACGCCCGCGACGAGCTGCCCATCGGTGACGCCCGTCGCGACGAAGATCGTGTTGTCGCCCTTGACGAGATCGTCGGCCTCATAGACCTTGTCCATGTCGAGACCCGCATCGATACCGCGCTGACGCTCGTCGTCGTCCCGCGGCCAGAGTCGACCCTGGATGTGACCGCCCAGAGCCTTGATCGCACAGGCGGTGACGATGCCCTCCGGGCTTCCTCCGACGCCGACGCACATGTCGGTGCGGGCGCCGTGTCGGGCGGCGTTGATGCCACCGGCGACATCGCCGTCGCTCATGAGACGGGTGCCGGCTCCGGCATCCCGGATGTCCTGGATGAGCTGCTCATGACGCGGACGGTTCAGCACCGAGACGACGATCTCGTCGACCGGCTTCCCGAGGGCCGCGGAGAGACGGCGGATGTTCTCGCCGATGGGAAGGCGGATGTCGACGACGCCGACGCCCGCGGGCCCTGTGACGAGCTTGTCCATGTAGAACACGCTGGAGGCGTCGAGCATGGTGCCCCGGTCGGACACCGCGATCACCGAGAGCGCGTTCTGACGGCCGGCGGCCGTGAGCGAGGTGCCGTCGATGGGGTCGACGGCGATGTCGCACAGCGGACCGGTTCCGGTGCCGACGACCTCGC
>JAEKKN010000082.1 GCA_019510305.1 Microbacterium sp. | reverse complement strand
TGGCGTTGATGGTCGTAATCCCGATGTCTTGAGTCTCGATCGACGCTGTCTCGCCGAACAGGCCCGCCCAGACCAACCACGCAATGACCACGATCGCGACGCCGGCGGCGACGATGGCCGCGAGCCAGCGCGCGCGCAGGCGGCGGCCCGAGGTGCGGCCGTATCGTGCGTCAAGAGCGGTGGTCATCGGTCCTCGGGATGGGTCGAACTGCGCGGGCGATATCCTGAAGACAAGGCTATGCGGTCGGTGCTGAAGACCGGGCCGGGATCGGAAGGCGCACCGTGCTCTGGCAGTTGCTCACCGCAGTTCCTTCGAAGGTCGACCCGACGCTAGTGACGCCCGGCGTGTGGGGTTTCGTGATCACGGCGGCGATCATGGTGGTGGTGATTCTGCTCATCCTCGACATGGTCCGCAGGATGCGCCGGGTCAACTATCGGGCTCAAGTGCGTCAGCAGCTGGAAGACGAGGCCTCAGGTAAGGCCGACGGGCCGGAGTCGAACGGCTAGAACCCGGCGACCGGCCGCAGCACCAGCAGCAGGATCGCGGTCCAGTGGCAGAGGAACGCGAGCACCGTGCAGGCATGGAACAGCTCGTGGAACCCGAACACCCCGCGCTTCGGATTCGGCCGCTTGAAGGCGTAGAACAGCGCGCCCACGGTGTACGAGATGCCGCCGACCAGCACGAGCACCATGGTCGCGACATTGGCCGCCACCAGATCGCCGAGGTACAGGATCGCGCCCCAGCCCAGCAGGATGTACAGCGCGACATAGAGCCAGCGTGGCGCCTTCAGCCAGAAGATCCGGAACGCGATGCCGAGCACCGTGCCGCCCCAGATGATCGACAACAGGACGACGTTCTTCGGGAACGTCAGCGCGTTGACCGCGAGAGGCGTGTAGGTGCCGGCGATCAGCAAGAAGATGTTGGAGTGGTCGATCCTGCGGAAGACCGCCAGGGTCGTCGGCTTCCAGTTGAAGCGGTGATACACGGCCGAGATGCCGAAGAGCAGCAGCGAGGTCGCCATGAAGATGGCCGAGCTGACCTTCGCGGTCGGACCGTTGGCGACGCAGATCAGCACGATCCCGGCGGCGATCGCGAGCGGGAAGGTGCCCGCGTGGATCCAGCCGCGCCAGGTCGGCTTGACGTCGTATGCGGCCTCTGCGTCGGCATCCTCGAGCAGCGGAATGTGGGGCAGGTCGGCCTCGCCCGCTGAGCTCATGGCCCGATCCTAGGGCCCAGGGCTGGAGGACTAATCTGCCCGAGCGCCCTCCCCCCGAGGCAGGGGCGGCCCGGCCTTCTCTACGGCCTCTACTCGGCACGGCTGCGGCGGCAGATCGCCGACGCCCCCCGTCCGCACCACGTTGCGATGATCATCGATGGCAACCGCCGCTGGGCCCGCGAGCGCGCGCTCGAGACCGCGGCGCACGGTCATCGGGCGGGGGCCGAGAAGATGCGGGAGTTCCTCGGCTGGTGCGACGCATTGGGCATCCGCGTCGTCACGATCTACCTGCTGTCGGCCGACAACCTGATGGGCCGCTCCGAGGAGGAGCTCGAGCAGCTGTTCGAGATCATCGGCGACCTCGCGACCGATCTCGCGGCCGAAGGCGAGCAGAACGGCGGCTGGCGCATCCAGCACGTGGGAACCACCGAGGGGCTGCCGATCGAACTGGTCGACCGGC
>JAEKKN010000025.1 GCA_019510305.1 Microbacterium sp. | reverse complement strand
GGTTGCGATCAGGAAGAACCGGTCGCCCTCCGGCGAGCGCACGAGGAACGGGTCGCGCACGCCGCCTTCGCCCTCGCCCGCGTTCCGGGCTGTGGAGAGCACGGGAGATCCCGCAGGACGGGTGTCGATGAAGGTCTTGGCATCGCGGCTGGTGGCGAAGTAGATCTGCTCGTCGGTCGCCGATCCCTCGGTGCCCGTGAAGTGCGTGAAGAGGTAGTCGGTCGTCGCAGGCATGTCGTAGGCCTGACGCACGACGAGGGGGATCTCGCGCGCGGCCGTTCCGCCGTCGATCGTCGCGGTGACCGTGAGCGTCACCTTGGCGTCTCCGCCCTCAGGACGGCTGACGATTCCGGGAGCGGTCTGCGCCGTGCCGGTCACGTCGACGATCGCCGGGTCGGAGCTCTGCCAGGTCAGGGTGGAGCCGTATCGGGCGCCGGATGCCGGCAGCGCGATGTTCGAGCGGACGTCGTCGGCATCGGAGATGCTGATCGCGTCGAGGTCGCGTTGCGCTTTGTCGGCCGCGGCGGGGTCCTTGAGCACCGTGACGGAGAAGCTGCGCGGAGTGCTCTGCACGCCTCGCACGGTCGACACGGCGATGAGGGTGACGACCGTGTCGGATGCCGGTTGGGTGACGGTGCCGTCGGAGTCGACGATCCCGGGCTGCGAGGAGGCCCACGTGACTCCGCCCGCGGTGGGCAGCGTGAGGTCGGTCTCCACCGCATCGAGGCTCTGCGTGTTCGCAGCGGCGAGGTCGAGCGCGGCGACCGTCTCGGTCGCCGCGGCTGCGGCGTCGGTCGCGGCGATGTCCGCCAGAGTCGCTGCCGGGAGCGCCTCCCCGTACACGCGGAACGTCGAGACCTTGCCCTGGTACAGGCTGTCGGCCGCGTAGGCGCTCTTGCCGATGTAGTTCATCGTGTGCGTGAGCAGGTCGGTGAGATTCACGGTCGAGTCGGTCCTCACCGCCACCTGGGCGCCGTTGATGAACAGGCGAAGCGTCGACGTGGTGCCGCCGGCGTTCTTCTCGATGGTCGCGGCGACCGACTGCCACTGCCCCTCGACGAGCCTGGTCGCCGAGGTGACGCTCTGCTCTCCCGACCAGTTCGTCTTGGTGATCGCGACACGGGGTGCGACGGGTTGGATGAAGAACTGACCCTGGCCGCTCGTCGAGCTGCTCGAGCCGCCGATGTTCCACAGGAACTTCGCGCCGGTGAGGGCCTGCGGCGAGGTCTCGATCACGACCGTCGCCGCACTGCGGCCTGCGAGCAGATCGTTCGGCATCTGCACGTAGTTGGCACCGGTGAACTGCATGTACCCGGCCTTCCACGCGTCACCGCCGAGCACCGTGGCGTCGTTCCCGTGCGCGCTCGCGTCGTGCACGAGCGTGCCGCTGGTCTCCGAGAAGTCGTACAGCGCCAGCAGCGACGACGGCTCCGCTGCGTCTGCGGCCTGGGGCGTGAATGCCGCCAGCCCCGCAACCAGTACTGCTCCTGTGACTGCGGCGACCGATCTGCGGCCCCGTGCTCTTCCGCGCATGCGACTCTCCTGTCGTTCCTGGTGGTGGGTGATGGTGGCGCGAGTCACTGGCATGACCGCGCACTGTAGGTCTGTTCGACGGCGGTGCCGCCGACGGTGACGGTCACGGTTCCTGCGGAGACCGACGCGCTGCGAGTGCTGAACGTCGCCGAGGTGCTGCGCTCGTCGGCCAGCGCCATGATCGTCTTGGTTCCGAAGGCGCTGGAGACGACGGCATCCATCGCCTCCCCCGTCTCGTTCGCGACGGTCGCGACGACCGCGGCCCTGCCCGCCACGCACCGGGTCTGCACCGACAACCGCACGTCGATTCCGGCATCGGGTATCGCCAGAGCCGCCGTGGTGAGCGGGTGGGTGCGAGCGGGAGCGGTGCTGTCGTTGTTCCGCACGCCGGTCGCGGATTCGCCGATGCCGCGTGCCGAGATCTCATGCCCGGCATCCGCTGCGGTCACGACGTAGTGCGCGGCGTCGGCGCCGACGATCGGCTCTCCATCGCGCAGCCACGACCACGAGCTCGCGGTCCACCCGTCGCCGAACGCCGCCGTCAGGGTCGAACCGACCGCGGCCGCGCCCTCGACCGAGACCGTCGGCGTGGTCTCCGGCAGGACTCCCTCGTAGGTGACCGGAATGCGCTGGATGAGTGGCACTGCGCCCGCAGCGATCTCTGCCGCCGAAGGCTGCGTGTAGGTGAGCCGGGAGATGCGGGTCTCGCGTTTGTTGCCGGTGGCGATCTGCTTTCCGTTGGTCAAATCGACCAGCCGCGGGCGCATCTCGTCGGTGAGGAACGCGTGGTACGCGACATACCAGTCGTCGGTGCCGGGGATCTGCAGCACCGAATGATGCGCGGTGCCGAGGATGCCCTTGGCGACGTCCTTGTTCAGGATCTCGCCGCGATACGTCCACGGGCCCGCCATGCTCGTCGCGGTGGCGTAGGCGACCCGGTAGTCCGGCGAGTTCGTGTCGTCGACCGAGTAGGTGTAGTAGTAGGTCCACCGTCCGAGGTACTCGCGGGCGGTGATGTACGAACCCTCCCGATAGCCGGTGATGGGCTGCTGCACGCGGGTCGCCGGGTCGAAGCTTCGCATGTCGGCGTTCAGCGCGGCGTAGTTGATGCCGCTCTGACCCCAGGCGATGTACCACGTTCCGGTCTGCGGATCGCGGAAGGTCGCCGGATCGATGCTGTCGGCGACGACGCTGTCCGTGAGCTCGAACCCGCCGTCCGGCCGGTCTGACACGGCGACGTTCGTCTGCCCGTCGCCGGAGAAGTACAGGTAGTACTTCCCGTCGCGCTTCGCCATGGCCGGCGCCCAGGCCTTCTTGGTGCGATTCGGCAGGATGCCGCTGTCGGGCGTGCCGTCGAGATTCTGATCCTGCAGGTTCACGACGACGCCCTTGTCGGTCCAGTTCACCAGGTCGGTCGACTCGAACGCGTGGATGGTCCAGCCGCCCCACTCCGAGTAGCCGTCGGTAGTCGGATAGATGTAGTACTTCCCGCCATCGGCGAAGATCTCCGGGTCGGCGAAGAACTTCATGCCCGTCGCCCCGGTCGCGTCGGTCTGGCCGGGGATGCGGATCGGCGTCACGAGCGTGTGCACGCGCACCTCATAGGGGACCGTGGTGCCGTCAGCCTTCGTCAGTGTGAGCCGCACCGGCTCGCTGTAGTCGGATATCTCGGATGCCGGGCTGCCGTCTGCCGCTGTCAGCGTCTCGCCGGTGTGCGTGAGGAAGTCGAATCGCACGTCAGCGGCATCGCTGAGCTCACCCGTGGCGCCGCCGCCGGATGCCCAATGGTCGAGCGTGATGTCGAGGATGCTCGTTCCGCCCTCGGCGCTCACCCGCTGAGTGAGGATCTGCTCGGTGTCCACCGCCTCCGCCACCCCGGAGCCGAGGAGGTCGGCCCGATCGAGCGCCCGGTCCCAGACGGTGATGTCGTCGAACGCCCCGTTGAAGTAGGGATCCGCTGCGTACAGCGAACGGCCGAGATACGCCTGAAGGTTCGTGCCGAGCTCGCTGATGCTGGTCTTCACGTCGGAGTTCGTCGCGACGGGCCGGCCGTTGTAGTAGACGACGATCTCGGTCGGCGACACCGTGAGTGTGACGTTGCCCCAGATGCCCTGGACCGAGCTGTCGAGGGATGCCGTCGCTCCGGACTCCTGCTGCCATGACGCCTTCGTGATCCCCGCGTAGAGATCCTGATAGCGAGTGCGCAGGAACAGGTACCGGTCTGAATCCTGACCGACCGCGAAGGTGAAGAAGTTCCCCGTCGACGAGCGGTTCTTGTAATTCATCGAGATCGTGAACTCATCTCGGCCGTCGAACAGGCCGACAGGGAAGGCCGCGTGCTGCGTGCCGCCGCGGGTCGACAGCGCCTTGCCGCCGATGGGCTTGTCGCCGTAAGCCTCGATCGTGGCTCCCCCTGAGAGGGTCAGATCGTCGCCGTGCCCCGAGGTGTCGCGGGCTGTGCCGTCTTCGAAGTCGTAGGAGGCGATGACCTGGGGGTCGACGCCGGCGGCCGCGGCCGGCGTCGCGAGACACAGACCGGCGGCGGCGATCGCGGCGACGAGCAGCGCGGAGGCCGTCCTCGTGATGCGGGCAGACAGAAGCATCGCACTCTCCTTCGAGTGGTGGCGGTATGCGGTTCCGGTGGACGAGACCCGGGTCGGTCAGTGACGGCGCCGGGTTCGCCGGACGACGATCGCCGTGCCGACGACGATCAGGACGACGGCGGCGACGATGAGCAGCATGGGGACGTCGACGCCCGTGGTGGCGAGGCCGTCGACCGGAACGTGGGTGGGGAGCTGCGTGATGTCGACGTGGATCTGCACGCCTCCTACGCCGTCGGCTGCGGCATCCGCATCGGAGTTCAGCGTGAAAGGGGCGATCATCCGGTCACTCTCTCTCGGCGGGATTCGTCGAGGGCTTCTTCGCGACCGCGCTCCACGGCCTTCGAGATCAGTTCGTCCACGCGACGGCGCGAACGGATGCGGTTCCACAGCAGCGTCAGCACGAGCAGAGCGACCCCGGCGAGGAGCAGCAGTTGCGGCCAGGGCATCGCCCACACGCTGAGCGACGTGGTCGCCGCCTCGACGGAGAGCTGCTCGCCGTCGAGCGATGCGGCTGTGGGGGCGACCGTGAGATCGCCTGCGAGGAGGAACAGCGGCCACACGTCCGCGACCTGCACGGTGAACGACCTGCTCTCGCCGGGGAGCAGCACCTGCGGGCGCTCGCCCTCGGCGGGGAACGAGATCTCCTGGCCTGCGATGGCCAGGGTGCCCGCGGCATCCATCCGGGCGTTGCCGGTGTTCTGCACGTCGAAGGTGACGGTCAGCCCGCCCGCCTCGAACGGATTGGGGTTGAGTCGATAGTCGCCGCGCACGTTCTGCACGGCGAAGGCCGGTGCGAGCTCGCCCGCGACGCGCGTGAGCACCTTGACGCCCACGCGACTCTCGACGCCGACGCCGGTGGCGCCGGAGTCGTCCTTCTTGATCGAGAGGACGGATGCCGCCACACCGGCCGCGTGGTCACCTGGCTCGGCGTTCTCGGGAACCGTGATCGTGAAGGCGACGACCGCCGACCCGCCCGCCGCGATCTCGATCTCTTCGGGGATCGTGATCCAGCTGCCGGAGTCGGTCGATTCCTTGTCCGACGGCAGCATGTCGAAACGCCCCGCCTCGGTGTAGAAGCCGTCCGCCGCCGAGAGCGAGAAGACGACGTCTCCCGCCCCGAGGTTTCGGACGATGATGTGCTCTTCGACGCTCTCGCCCGGATCCAGCTCGTGCTGAATCGAGACGCGACCGTCTTCGCCCGTTCCGTCCGCCGGTGACACCGACCACGAGACCGCATCGCTCGGGGCGTCGTCGGCGTGGGCGGCCGACGACAGGCCGAGCACGCCGAGCACGGCCGCGAGAGCGGCTGCGCACAGCGCGAGCGGTGCAGAGCGGGGGAAGGTCATGATGTCACCGGCAGACGAAGGGGGATCAGAACGTGTCTTCGAAGAGCGACAGCGTCAGGGTCGACGTGTACGAACCGGGCGCGACGGTCACCGGGGTCTTGAGCACGAGGTTCGCGTTCGCGGTCCACTGGCCCGAGGTCGCCTGCGCCTCGGAGGAGTCGAGCGCGAGGGCGAGCAGCTCCTGCCCGACCAGGCCGACGCCGTTCGCGCCGCCGTCGATAGAGGTGCCGACCGTGTCGCCCGCGCTGACCTCGCCGTCGTTGGCCGTGACGACGTTCGGAGCCCAGCCGAGGTGGTCCGGGGTGATGCTCGGCTGTCCTGCCGCGCCGACGAAGTCGCCCGCCTGGCCGGTGACGTACCAGAACACACCGGCCGGTACATCCTCGCGGGTGTCGGTGACCGTGACGTTCGGCAGCGCGCCGGTGAACTGACGGTATGAAGCGGTGGTTCCGCTCTCGGTCAGGGTGGTCTCGGTGCCGCCGACGGTGAGGCTCAGCGACCCGGTCGCGGTGGAGGCGATGTCGACCTTGACGTCGACGTCACCGGAGCCGTTCTCGCTCGGGTCTGCGAAGGCGGCGACGCCCACACCGGCGAGCATCAGCCCGCCGAGGATTCCGACGGCGCAGCGCGCGGCCATACCTTTTTTGATCATTGTGTTTCTCCAGTTCCTCGGCCGGCGGGTACCGCACCGAATCGACGATCAGCCTGGCGGCTGTCGGGTTCGCTTTTCAGGCATCGGGCAGGAACTGCGTGGGCGCCCTTGCCCGGCGCACTCCCCCAGTGGAGTGCATCCATTCCCCAGATTGTTAGCGGGAACAATTCCACTTTATGGCTCCGTGATCCGCGCGTCAAGAGCGGATCAGCGGCATGTCGTCGCCGCGTACGGAGCAGTCACCTGCACTGTCGCCGTCCGCCCTCCGAGCACGGCCTGCGCCATGATCGATACCTCGCCGGCCACCACGGATGACTGCCTGGTCGCCTGCGACTTCGACACGGTCTTGCCGGCGCCGACGTTGAGTTGCGACCTGCCGAATGCGGTTGTCACGGTCGCAGTGGCCGCAGCATCCGATCCGTTGTGCACGCTCGTGACGAGAGTCGCCTTGCCCGCCACGCAGCGCACGGCGACCGTGGCCGACACGTCGAGCTCCGACTCACGGACGATCGTGAGCGTGTAGACCTCGTTCGTGGAGTGGTCCTGCGCATAGGACGTGAGCGTGACGACCGTGGGGGCTTCACCGGGCTTCACCGCGACCGTGCGGGGTGCGACGTCGTCGATGAGCACACCGTCGACGTACACGAGCCCGCTCGGAACCGCCGGGTCGGCGTCGATCGACACGGTCGTCGCGTCGGCCGGCACCGTGACGGTGTACTCGGTGACCCCGCTCGTCAGCGCCGGCTCCAGGGCGCCGCCGGCGACCTGGAGCTTCGACAGTGCCGCATCCGTTCCATAGCGGTCGGTGAGAGAGGTGTACACGCCGAACACACCGCCGACGAAGCTGGAGCCGTTGCCCTGGAATCGCACGGTCACGACCGGGATCTTCTGCCCTTCGGCATCGAGCACGTACTGCCCGTTCTGATCGCGCTTGTAGCTGTCCTTCGCCGCGATGCCGTCGAGCACGGTCTGCGGGATGCGGTCGTACTGGATGTACCAGCTCGTCGCACCGTTCGCGTTCGTCACCTGCTCGTGCTTGAGCAGCACGTCGTTCAGGTACACGTCGAAGGTGCGTCCGTTGTCGCCGCCGTAGTACCGCACGCCCAGGTGGTTCGCAGGCGCGGACGGGTCGACGATCATGTCGTACTGGAAGTACGCGTCGGTCGCCCGTTGTCCGTCGCGGTAGCCCTGTCCGTTGAACACCCCGACCGCGGACTTGTTGTACCGGTAGTTCTTGTCGGCCTCGCTGTTGTTGTTGTCGAACGACGTCAGGGAGTCGATCGTCGTCTCGTCGATGCGCAGCTGCTGCTTCTGAGTGAGGATCAGCGCCTGCGCCTCCGGCGAATCCGGCTGCACGAGGGTCATGTACGTGGCGTACCGCGCTCCATAGAGGCTGTAGTACGGCTCGAAGGTCAGCGCCGCGGATGCCGAGTCGACGCCCTGCAGCGCGAAGCGCATGGTCGTACGACCGTCGGCGTTCGGTCCGTCGGCCAGGCGGACGACCTTGTTCGCAGCATCCGCCTTCCAGGCCGCAGGGTCTGCGACCACGACGTTCGAGTTCAGCGACTTGTCGGCCGTGCTCATCTGCACGAGCACACCGGCCGTGTAGCTGGCGCCGACGTTGGTGCGGCTGAGCTCGGTGGCCAGCAGCACGGGGCCGTAGGCGAGGGCCACCCAGTTCGGGTTCTCGGTGCCGTCGCTGACCGAGACCTTCGCCGGCAGCGTGTAGACGAGCTCGTCGCCGGAGGCGACCTCGACGGTCAGATACCCGCCCGAGGCGGCGGACAGATCGACGGCTTCGCCGTTGCGGGTCAGGCTCGGCGACACGGCCCAGGACGGCACACGCAGCTTCAGCACGGCGCCGTCTGCGACCGCTCCCCCGTCGACGGAATCGATCGAGATGCGCACGACCGGATCGGCCGGCACGTTCGCGTTCTGCGTGACCTGCAGGTTGTGCGCCTCGTCGCGGTACACCGAGCTGTAGAACTGGTTCACCCACACCCCGTCGGGGCCGGTGAAGTACATCGAGTCGCCGATCTTCGTGAAGCTCTCGATGCCGGTGCCGTGGTCGCACCAGAACTGGTCGAGCGGCGTGCCGAACACCTTGGCGTAGCCCGCGGTCTGCGGCTGGAAGTACGTCACCATGCCGGTCTCGGGGTTCTGCGAGGCGAGGATCGTGTTGATGAAGGTCGACTCGTAGTAGTCGGCGTACTTCACCTGATGATCGACCGCGAACAGCGCGTGCGTGAGCTTGAGCATGTTGTACTCGTTGCAGCCCTCGGCCGTGGAGTTCTCGCCGTAGCCGCTGGTCACGCCGTTGGTCGCGAAAGCGTAGAGGGTGTCCGCGCCGTGGAAGTGCTCGGACTGGCTGTTGGCGCCGTTCGCGTAGGTGTGGTCGTCGACGACCATCTGCCAGAAGCGCTGCGCCGCGCTGAGATACATCGGCAGGGCGGTCTTCTCGGCGTCGCTGAGCGTGGCGTACAGCACAGGGTCGTCCATGAAGACCGTGTACCGCTTGAGCGCGCCGATCAGCTTCGGGATCGTGGTGTTCGCGTGCAGACCGTTCAGCACGTCCTGCCCGTTCGCGAGCCGCTGGAAGAGGGCCACCTCGTCGAAGTACTCGGCAGCGCGCTTGTGGTCGGGGCTGCGGGTGATCGCGTACAGCTCGTACAGCGCCTCGTTCATGCCGCCGTACTCGGTGCGCAGGATCGTGGAGGGGTCGGCGAGTGAGGCGGCGTAGTTCTTCACCCAGGTGCCGAAGCCGGAGGCGACGGTCAGCGCGTCGGCGGCGACGCCTGCGGGGGCGTACTGATGGGCGTCGAGCAGGCCGGCGAGCACCTTGTGCAGGTTGTAGAACGGCACGAGCAGTCCGTCGGCGCCGCTGGGCAGAGCGCTGATCGGGAACGGAGCGATGTAGCCGGCGCTGGCGGGGTGCGCACTCGCCCACGCCTCCTGGCAGCGCTTCAGTCCTTCGACCGCCGAGGTGAGCTTCGCGAGAAGCTGCGCCTTGATGCCGGCATCCGTCGTCGTGGCGTACGCCTGCGACAGCGCGGAGATGTAGTGGCCGAAGAAGTGTCCGGTGAACCGGGTGCCGCTCGAGCGCTCCCACCCTCCGTAGCCCGAGTCGGTGGTCGGCGTCAGCCCCGCCTGCGTGTACCAGGAGTAGAGGAACTTCTCCGGGTCGAGACTGAGCAGGTAGTCGATCGTCTTGCCGTTGGCATTGTCGAGATACGCGTCGGTGACCTCGAGGTTCTCGAGCCCGGCGTCACCGAGGAACTGCGATGCGGACTCGCCCTCTGGTGCGACCGTGACGGTGAAGTCACGGGTCACGACGGTGCTGCCGCCGTAGCGGGCGGATGCCGTCAGCGTCACGGTCCTCGCGGAGTCGGCGGGTCGCGTGACGCGGGCGACGGCTCCGTCGACGGCGATCACGCCGCTGTTCGACGACGCCCAGCTGATCGCGCTGCCCGATCCGCCCTCGGTCGCGAGCGCGAAGTCGGCCGCCGCGGCGCCGGGAACCGTGAGCGCGGTCAGGTCGGTCTGCGCGACGGCGGCCGGGTCGAAGGTGGCGTCGCCGCGCTGCGTGAGCGTCACGACGTCCTCGATCGTGGCGACTGCGTTGAACAGCGCGTAGTCATCGAGAAGTCCTTTCAGGTGCGATCCGTTGTACTGCGGACCGTTGTAGCCCAGGGTCTTCACCGAGGCGCCCTCTGACCCCAGGACGCCGGAGGCCGTGGCGCTCACGGCGTTCTTCACGGTGCTGAGCTGCCGCACGCCGTTGCGATAGAACTGCACCTGCTTGGTGGCGTGGTCGTAGGTCGCCACGACGTGCGTCCAGGTGCCGGCGGGGAAGAATGACGAGCGCGCGCCCGCGACCGCGACCTTGTAGGGCTGGCCAGACGAGGGGCCGATCGACAGCGCGAGCGGGGTGCCGGCGTCCTCACTCGTGAGATACCAGCCGTCGGAGTTGTAGGCGGTCTTGCTCCAGGCGAACACCTGCTCGCCCGTCATCGCCGCGCTCGGGTTGTACCAGAACGACACGGTGAGATCGGCCGGCTGCAGTCGCGCATCGGTGCCGAGGCGCAGCGCGGTCGAGCCGTCGAAGGAGAATGCCTGCCCGTGGATGCCGGCGGCGTACGCGGCCGTGCCCTTCTGCACGGTCACGGCGGCGGCGAGGGCGCTCGTGTCGGTGAGCGAGCCGTCGAAGCCGAGTTCGAGCACCTTGCCCGACTCGATGCTGAGCTCCGTCGCGGCCGAGGCGGCAGGAGCGATGCTGAGGGCGGCGGAGCCCCCGACCAGGGCGGCCACGGTCAGCACGGCGGCAGCGCGTACGTCTCTTCGGATGGACATGATCTCTCGTCTCTCGCTCAGCCGGCGCAGGTGCGCGCGGCGTAGTCGGCGGTCACGGTGGTCGTGGCGCCCTGCACGGTCGCCGAGACCGAGACCTGGCCCGCCGGGATCGACCCCAGGCGCGTGGTCGTGGTGCGGCTGATCTTCTTGCCGGGGGCGATCGAGCCGGCATCCTGCGTTCCGTACGCCGTGGTGACGGATGCGGTGACCGCCTGGCCGCCCTTGTTCACGACCTCTGTCACGATGACGACCTTGCCTGCCACGCAGCGCGTGCCGGCAGTCGCCGTCACGCTCAGCGCGGGCGCCGTCACGGTGACCTGAGCGGTGACGGTGACCGCGGTGCTGCTCGCGAGCGTGCGGTCGGGCGCGTTCCACGCGGTCGAGCCGCCGGCGCCGGTCCAGGTGTTGAGGTTGGCGCCGATCGTCTGCACCGTGCCCGTCACAGGGTAGGTGCCCGCAGTCGCGAGGTCGACGGATGCCGTGTTCCACGTGACCGGCCGCGTGGCCGTGCCACGGGCGTAGGCGAGCACGACATCGGCGTTCTGGGGCAGAGCCGCAGCGAGCTGGTCCGAGCTGCTGCCGGCGGCGATCTCCACGGCGCCGAGGTCGTTCGTCACGGCTGCGGCAGCATCCGCCGCACGCACCCGGTCGTAGTCGGCCTTCGTCAGCGAGATCACGCCGCCGTGCTTGGTGCTGGGCGTCATGAAGAACGTCGGCGAGTTCAGCTGGCTCCATCCGGCATCGAGGTCGGTGGTGACCATCGGACGGTATCCGGTGCTCGGGATCACGTCGACGTACAGATACCACTTCTCGTCGCTGTGGCTCTTGAAGACCGCCGGGCCCTCGACGCCGCCTGCGTTGCCGCCGGCCCAGGCGGCGCCGATCTTCGTCTGCAGCGTGGTCCATGCGGTGCCGCTCTCCCACCAGCGTGCGGCTGTGGTCGACTCCATGTAGATGCCGTCGCCCGTGCCGTTGTCCTTCGTGATGCGGTACGTCGTGCCGCCGTCCTGGATCATGGTGGTGTCGATCGTGTTGGCGCCGGTGTTCACGAAGTCGCCGCCGTACGAGTACGTGGCCTGCGTGAAGTCGGTGGTCGCACCCCACACGACGCGGTTGTACGAGCTGTCGCTGTGATCGGCGGTCTGGAAGACGTTCGCCGAGAAGTACATGACGAAGGCGCCGCGCCCGTCGGGGTAGTAGTCGTCGACCCACAGTGCTTCGGGCGCCCAGGCCATGCCGAGCTCGGCGACCTTCGCGCCTGCGCTGTTCAGCGCCGTGTCGAAGCTGCGCGGAGCAGTCCAGGTCACGAGGTCGTCCGACTCCCAGACGATGAGCCTGGTGCTGGCGCTCTTGGTCCAGTAGCACCAGCTCGTGCAGGATCCGGAGCCGTTGTCGCCGCCGAAGACGCGGAGGTCGGTGGCGATGATGTAGTAGGTGCCGGTCTCGGGATTGCGGGTCAGGAACGGATCGCGGACGCCGGTGGTGCCCAGCTGCGAGGCGAGGATCGGCTTTCCGCCGTTCAGCGGATCCCACTGCTCGGGGTCGTCGCCGCGCGAGATGTCGAGGTAGATCTTCTCGGCGTAGCCCGCGGAATCCTCGATGAAGTGCACCATCAGGTAGCCGTAGTCGTCGGTCTGCGCGGGGGCGGGTTCGATGGTCACTGGCACCTCTCGGGAGACGGTCACGCCGCGGACGGTCGCCGTCGCGGTGAGCGTGGTCTGGATCGCGGCAGAGCCCGCGGCGGGCTGGCGGACCGATGCGGTGCGGCCGTCGGCCGCCACCGTGATGTCGGGGTTCTGCGACGACCAGCTGAGTGCGGCGGTGCTCGAGGCCGGCAGCGTCGTGGTCGCGTCGTCGAGCGTGAGGGCGTTGAGCGCGTCGACGGCCGACTGGGCGTACTGCTGGAAGCCGCTGGAGTGCAGGGCTGCGTCAGCTGTGGAGACGTCGGCGACCTCGGCGGCTGTGAGGGCGCGGTCGTACACCCGGAAGGCCGACACCTCGCCCTGGAAGAACGGGTCGGGGTAGGGCGAGCGCCCGATCGCGTTGACGGTCTGGGCGGTGAGGGATGCCGGGGTGAGCGTGGTCGCGGTCGACCCGAGCAGCTGCCCGTCCACGTAGAACGAGATCGTGCCGGCGTTCCCGTCGATCACGCTGGTCACGCTGTACCAGCGGTCGGCGGTGAGTGCAGCAGTACCGCGGGCGTTCTTCTCGCCGCCGTTGCCGCTCGTGGTGATCGCCGTGCGGGGGACGTCTTTGAGCGAGGCGAACCAGTAGGACGAGGTGCTGTCGCTGCCGATGTTCCAGAGGAAGTGCCAGGTCGACAGCATCGAGGCGTCGAACTTCGTCTCCACAGTGATGGTGGCCGAGTTCTCTCCGGCGAGGATGCCGTCGGGCAGTCGCACCCAGTCGGCCGTCGTGCTGGTCTTTGCTCCGCCGGTGAAGGCGAGCGAGCTGCCGGTCCAGTGGGCGTCGGTGCCGTTGACGACCGTCGCCGCACCCACGCCCGATCCTGCCGTGTTCGCCACCGAGGCGCCGCTGGTCTGCGAGAACAGGTACTCGGCGACGAGCCCGCTGCGGGGAGCTGCGGCAACGGCGGCCGCGGCCGGAGCGACCGGTGAGACGGTGAGGGCGGATGCCGCCACCGATACGAGAGCGAGGGCGGCAACGGCGCGGAATCGGGACAGCACGGCGTGAGACTTCATCATTGAGAGCTCCAGGAGAGTGCGGCTTGTTACCGGTAACCAGGAAACCTAGCACACGGAGCGAATCCGGCGCCAGACCGAAAGCGGACCCGACTTGGTTTTCGACTCACCCCTGTCTTTCCGCACATGTGTCCGCTAACATTCCGTTGAGCCCACCCGAGGGCGACCCGAACCGCCGCCTGCTGCAGCGCGCCGTCAACGACGACAAAGGAGTTACCGCTATGAGCGCACCCACCCGACCACCCCGCAGGCGGAGGCTCACAGCCGCCGGCATCATCGGCGCCCTGGCAGCATCCGTCTGCGCATTCTCCCCCGCACCGGCGTTCGCCGCCGACGTGCCGTCGCCCACAGCGCACTACGACATGTCGCACGCCGGCACGACCCTGCTCGATGTATCGGGCAACGGCCGAAACGCCACCCTGACCGGCTTCACCGATGCGTCCTTCGTCGACACGGGTGACGATGCCGTGCTGCGGTTCAAGAACGACGGCTATGCCGCCCTCCCGCAGGGGCTCGTCACGGGTGCCGACAACGACTTCACCGTCGAGTACACGGTCGCGACGCAGACCGCGGCGAACCAGTTCGGCTGGGTGCTCGGCAACGGCGTCGGCGCCTGGAACACCACCGCGCTCGGCAACCACGTGTTCGTGAATCCGCGCTCCGGTGAGAGCGCGTACAGCAACCAGGTGCTCTCCGGCATCCGCGTCAAGACCGGAACCAGCAACGGCGAGGTCCGCCTCCCGGCCGGCGGCGGACTGAACCCGGGCTTCACCACGCTGACCATGGTCGGCAGCGGCAACGCCCTCACGCTCTACCGCGACGGTCAGATCATCTCGACCGTCACCCACACCTACAACCTGAGCTCGATCGTCCCGGCATCCGGCGCTCTCGGCTACCTCGGCCGTTCGCTGTACGCAGGCGATGCGCTGTTCACGGGCGACGTCACCGACGTGCGCTTCTGGGACAGCTCGTTGACCGCCGAGCAGGTCTCGGCGAGCATGCCGACGGCCGTCCAGAAGTCGGCCACGACTCAGGCGCTGCTGCGCGGCGATCTGCTGCCGATCGTCAAGGGCGCGAACGCGTCTCTCGACTCGGTGCGCAGCAACCTCACCTTCCCGGCGTCGTCGAACGGCGTCGCGCTGACCTGGTCGTCGTCCGACACCGCGGTCGTCTCGAACACGGGCGTCGTCTCTCGCGCGGTCACCACCGACACCACCGTGACCATCACCGCCACCCCGGCGTCTGGCGCGCCGATCTCGTTCACCGTGACGGTGGCCGCGGCATCCGCGTCGGCCGATCTCGATGCGATCAGCCTCTCGTCCCGCACCACTGAGAACCTGCCCCTCATCACGAAAGGCTCGGTCGACGGCTCGGCCATCACATGGACCTCGTCGGACGACGCCCTCGTCACACCGACAGAGGCAGGCTACGTCGCCCCGACCGTGGGCACAGCCGATCCCTACCGCGGCGGCGGCATCGTCGAACGGCCCGCATACGGCAGCGGCGACCGCACGGCGACTCTCACGGCTCACGCGAGCCTGAACGGCACGACACTGTCACGCGCTTTCACCGTGACGGTGGCAGAGCACGCCCGCACGGCGCCCGACGCCGGCTACGCGAGCGCGTACTTCAAGTCCGACAGCGACGAGAAGATCTACCAGGCCGCCACCAGCGGCAACGACTTCTTCACCTTCTCGCCGGTAAACGGCGGCAACGCCGTCATCACGTCGACCGCCGACACGAAGGGCCTGCGCGACCCGTACATCCTGCGCTCGCACGACGGAGACAAGTACTACATGGTCGCCACTGACCTGTGCATCGGCTGCGGCACAGGGTGGGGGCCCGCCCAGTCGGCAGGCAGCCTCAAGATCGAGGTGTGGGAGTCGACCGACATGGTCAACTGGAGCCGCACGAACGGCGAGAACACCGGCATCACGATCAACCAGCCCGAGGCGGGCATGACCTGGGCGCCGGAGGCCTACTGGGACGACGCGCTGCAGTCGTACGTGGTGTTCTTCGCCTCGCGAAAGTACTCCGACGCCTCGCACACGAACAGCGACAACCTCTACGCGCGCATGTTCGCCGTGACGACTCGCGACTTCAAGACCTTCACGTACCCTCCCACCACCTGGCAGGACACCGGATACGCGCGCATCGACTCCACGGTCACGAAGATCGGCGACTACTACTACCGGTTCACGAAGAACGAGGAGTCCGGCGCCGCGGGTCCTCTCGAGGCCGGCAAGGACATCTTCCTGGAGCGCTCGAAGGTGCTCACCGCTCCGACGACCTCGTCGAGCTGGAGCGCCGATCCCAGCCAGACCTGGCAGCTCACCGACACCCACATGACCAGCCTCGAAACCGGCCAGGCGGGTGAAGGACCCGAGATCATCAAACTCAATGCGGGCGACCCGAACAACACCGCAGGAGACGGCTATGTCTTCCTCGTCGACAACTACGGCGCGGGCGGCTACCGCGCCTTCGTGACCACGGGCGACGAGATCGCCTCGAGTTCACAGGCGAACCGGCTCTCGCAGCGCTCCAGCTGGAACGTCCGCCCCGCCGGCGGACTCCCGGCGAGCCCGCGGCACGGCGCCTTCGTCAGCGTTCCGCAGACGGTTCTCACGGCCATGAAGAACTGGACCTCGATCGCGGCCGTGGCCTCCACCACGACGCTCGAGGTCACCGGCCGCGACGCCACCGCATCCGTCACGGCCACCGATGGCGGCGACGTGGCCGGCACCGTGACCTTCACGGGCGGCGCATGGACCTCGACCGTCGCGCTCGTCGACGGAAAGGCCACGGCGAGCATCCCGGCGGGCGTCACCAGCGTCACCGCGACCTATGACGGATACCGCGACAACCTGGTCACGACGTCGGCCTCGTCCGCGGCTCCCGTCGAGGCCCTCACCGTGAACACCGTGGCCGCCGTGCGGTGCGTGGCCGGCAAGGGGCAGGTGCTCGTCACTCTCTCGAACACCTCGACGGTCGCAGCGACCGTCACCGTGACGACCCCGTACGGCTCGAAGCAGGTCGCGCTGGCGGCCGGCGCGACCACCACGGCGGCGTTCGCCACCCGACTGGCATCGGTCCCGGCCGGTACCGCCACTGTCACCGCGACCGGAGCGACGGGTCAGTCCTACGCAGGCACCGCCGCCATCCCCGCAGGTCTCTGCGGCTGATCGGAGAAGAAGAACATGACAAGTCTGCTCGCACAGAGCGCCCGGAAGACGGCGGCGATCGTCGCCGCGGCCGCCACCATCGTCGCGATCGGAGCGGTGAGCTCGCACACCGCCTCGGTCGCCGCCGAGGGCCCCGCTCCGCTCATCCACTACTCGTTCGACTCCGCCGCAGGGGCCACGGTCAGCGACCTCTCCGGCAACGGCTACGACGGGGTCATCAAGCAGTCCGGCGCGAGCGTGGCGAACGGCCAGCTCACGCTCCCCGGCGGAGCCAGGGCGACCGCCGGCTACCTCGAGATCCCGACGGCCGGGCTCGTCGGCAAGCAACAGGTCACGGTCTCGACGTGGCTGTCCGGGCGGTCCGGCGCTGCGAACACCGCCGCCGCGTTCATCGGAGCCCCGGTGGCTTCTGGAGCGAGCTACTCCAGCGCCTACTGGCTGCTGAACCCGACGAATCCCAGCGGCTACGTGAAGTCGGCGCTCACCAACGCGGTCAGCGCCACCGCCCCGTGGGGCACCGAGGTCGGCGCGGGGGCGACCAACGCGGCGACATCCGGCATCAAGACGCCCACCGGCCTGTCGCTGTACACGACAGTCATCGACGGCGTCGCCGGCACCATGACGACCTACGTGAACGGCGCGCAGATCTCGTCGGTGTCGATCAGCCGCGACGTCTCGTCCTTCGGCTCGAACCTCCTGTCCTATCTCGGCCGCTCGACGTACAACGACGCGAACTGGGCGGGAGACGTCGACGACTACGCGGTGTACGCCAGCGCCCTCAGCTCGGCCGATGTGCAGTCGCTCTACACCGGCCAGGCCCTCGACCGGGCTGTCGCGGGCGTGACGGTTCCGGGCTCTGCGACCGCCACGTTCACCCTGCCGACCAGCAGCAGCGGCGTCGCGGTGTCGTGGGCCTCCGACAGTGCAGCCATCCAGATCTCCGGAGGAACGGCCGCGGTCACGCGGCCCGCGCCGGGATCGGCGGATGCCGTCGCCACCCTCACCGCGACCTTCACGGTCGGCGGCGCCGTGACCACGCGCACGTACTCCGTGACCGTGCCCGCCGAGCTCTCCGACCAGGCCAAGGCGGATGCCGACCTCGCGTCCGTGTCGATCGCGGGAGCGGATGACGTGCGCACCGCTCTCTCGGTCGCGACGACCGGAGCGAACGGTTCGACTCTGAACTGGTCGGTCGTGTCCGGCGCGGCAGTGGCTCAGATCGCCGAGGGCGTGAAGGCCGGTTATGCGACCGTGGCGATCACTCGTCCGGCAGGAGCCGATGCCGCCGCGGTCCTCGAGGTCACGGCGACGAGCGGCGCCGCGACGGCCACGAAGCAGATCGCTCTGACCGTGACGCAGGCGCCCACCGCATCCGACGAGAAGGAGGCCTACGTCTGGGCGTTCTTCACGGGCGAGGGGGCCGGCGCGGAGCGCGTCAGCCTCGCGGCCTCGAAGGGCAACGACGCACTGCGCTGGAACACGCTGAACGACGGCGAGCCGATCTTCACGTCCACGCAGGGAACGACGGGTCTGCGCGACCCGTTCATCATCCGCTCGCACGAAGGCGACAAGTTCTACATGCTCGCCACCGACCTCAAGGTCGACGGCCTCGCTGGCGGCTTCACGACGGCGCAGATCTCCGGGTCGCGCGCCATCGAGGTCTGGGAGTCCACCGACCTCGTGAACTGGTCGTCGCAGCGGCACGTCGAGGTCTCGTCGGCCTATGCGGGCAACACCTGGGCGCCTGAGGCGTACTGGGACGACGAGCTCGGCCGCTACGTGGTGTTCTGGGCGTCGAACCTGTACCCGACGACCGACGTCGCCTCGCGCACCGGTGTCACCTACAACCGCATGGTCTACGTGACGACCGACGACTTCGTGACCTTCTCGGAGCCGCAGATCTGGTCGGACGTGAAGCGCGGCACCGGCCTCGGACTGATCGATTCGACTGTCGCCGAGCAGGACGGCATCTACTACCGTTTCACGAAGGACGAGGGCTCGATGACGATCCGCGAGGAGAAGTCGACCGACCTGCTCGCGACGATCTCGGGCGCCCTCCCCGGTACGACCGGCTCGGCGGACGAGTGGACGCTCGTGCAGGAGAAGATCGCCACCGGCCTGCCCAACGGCGAGCCGGGCGGCATCTACTCCAGCGGAGAGGGCCCCAGCATCTTCCCGTCGAACCCTGGAGATGCGAACGGCTTCGACTGGTACCTGTTCATCGATCAGCCCTCGTATCACGGCGGCCCGAACCACTACATCCCGTTCGGTTCGACCGACATCACGAACGGCGCCTCCTGGCAGCCGCTCGGCTCCATCCTTCGGGCCAATCTGCCGCAGAACAGCGACGGCGGCAAGCCGCGGCACGGAACCGTGATCCCGGTCACGCGCGCTGAATACCAGACGGTGCTCGAGGGCTTCGCCCCAGAGATCGCCGTCACCGAGGTCGCGCCGATCACGGCATCCACCCGTGCCGGCACCGCCCCCGCGCTGCCGAAGGCCACGCTCACGACCGCGAGCGGCGCGACCTCCACGGTCGACGTCGCGTGGGAGGGCGTCGATCCTGCCGACTACGCGACGGCGGGCACCTTCACGGTGCGCGGCACCGCGCAGGACGATTCGCGGATGCCGGTCACGGCGACCGTGACCGTGACTCCGGGTGTCGGCCTCGACCTGTCGACGCGCTGCGTAGCGGGCAAGGTCGTCGTCACCGCGACGGCTGTCAACGCGGCGACCACCGCCGCTCGGGTCACGATCGGCTCGGCCTTCGGCGAGAAGGTCGTCGACCTGGCAGGCGGCAAGAGCACGACCGTCACGTTCAGCACCCGGGCCGCATCCGTCGCCTCGGGTTCGGCGCAGGCATCCGTCGACGGGGCGGTCGTCGCGACCGGCAGCTACGGAGCGCGCACATGCTGAACCCGGTGCGCAAGGTGCTGCACACCGTTCTGATCGCAGCACTCGCGATCGGCGGGCTGACCGCCGCCGACAGCCTGCAGGCTCCGGCCGCGCAGGCTGTCGGCGAGGACACCTTCACGAATCCGCTCGCGCCCGACACGGCCGATCCGACGATCGAGTTCCACGACGGCAACTACTACATGGTGTCGACCACGTGGGACAACAAGGTCGTGATGCGCAAGGCGCCGACGCTCGCGGCTCTCGGCACCACCAAGCCGGTGACGGTGTACTCCGACACGAATGCGGGCCGCAACGGCAACATGTGGGCGCCGGAGCTCAAGCGCCTGAACGGGCCGAACGGGTGGCGCTGGTACCTCATGTACACGATGGGCGTCGCCGGTGATTACGGCACCCAGCATCTGCAGGTGATCGAGAGCGCGGCCGACGACCCGATGGGTCCGTACACGTACAAGGGCCGCCCGCTGCCGATCGACGACTGGAACATCGACGGCTCGTACCTCGAGCTGAACGGCGAGCTGTTCATGGTGTGGTCGGAGTTCGCCCCCGATGGGCTGCAGAGCAACTACATCGCCCGCATGTCGAACCCGTGGACGGCCACCGGGCCGCTGAACATCCTGTCGCAGCCGGTCGAGTCGTGGGAGACCATCGGTCAGCCGGTGAACGAGGGGCCGATCGCGCTGCAGCACGACGGCCGCACGTGGGTCACGTATTCGGCGAGCTTCTGCGGCACCGCCGACTATCAGCTGGGCACGCTCGAGTACACGGGCGGAGACCCGGTGCTGTCCGCGTCGTGGCAGAAGAGCGACGGCCCCGTGTTCTCGCAGGCGAACGGCGTGTACGGCTCGGGTCACAACGACTTCTTCACCTCGCCCGACGGCACCCAGACGTGGAACCTGTACCACGCCAACGCGCGGCCGGACGGCGGGTGCAGCCGCGAGCGTTCGGCGCGGGCGCAGATCGTGACGTGGGATGCCGCGGGCGAGCCCGACTTCGGCATCCCGCAGGCGACGAGCACGGCGATCGCGGTGCCGAGCGGCGAGAACGCGCCGTTGACAGCGCAGGTCGAAGGTGCGCGCTGGAGCCTCGTCAGCCGCAGCACAGGGCAGTGCGCCACGGTGTCGACCGACGAGGACGGCGCCGCGATGGTCGCCGGTGATTGCTCTTCGGCACGGTCGCGATTCGTGCTCGACACCACGGGCGACGGCTATCTGCGCATCGTGAACGCCGTGAGCGGCAAGGCTCTGGGGCCGTCGTCGTGCACCACCGCTGCGGGGGCTGCGCTCGAGCAGACGCCGTGGCGCACCAAGGGCTGCCAGCAGTGGTCGGTCGCGCAGACGACGGGCGGCTGGTCGACCCTCACGAACCGCACGAGCGGCAAGCTGCTCGCGGCGGGGACTTCTCTGACGCAGTCCGCGGCCGACGGCTCTGCGGCGCAGGACTGGGCGCTGCGTCCCGCCGGCGCCGTGGTCGTGACGTCGATGGTCTCGGGCAAGGCGCTCGAGGTGCCAGGATGCTCGACGGCCGACGGTGCGATCCTGCAGCAGCGCGAGTACACCGCGACCGCCTGCCAGAGCGTGACGTTCACGGCCGCCGCCAACGGAGAGTCCGAGATGCACCTCGGTGCGGCGCCCGACAAGTGCCTGGCCGTGAGCGGCGGATCGTCGGCCGACTCGGTCGCCGTGACGCAGGGGGCGTGCGGCATCGCCGGCAGCTCCTGGCGTCTGCTCGTGTCGGGTGAGGGGGTCGTCGAGTTCCGCAACGGCACGAGCGGCAAGGCTCTCGACCTGTCGTTCTGCGCGGCTGCCGACGGCACCCGCGTGCACCAGTACAGCGTTCTGAACAACGACTGCCAGCGGTTCCGCTTCTCGTCCGTAGCCGTCGACCCTGCGGCGGCGCCGGAGATCGCGGCCTTCGCGACCTCGCGCTGCGTGGCCGGCAAGGCGGTCGTCGTGGCTTCGGTGCGGAATGCGGATGCCACGACCGTCGCCGTCTCGACGACGGCGGGTTCGTACGGATCGAAGTCTCTGACCGTGGCCGCCGGTGATTCCGCTTCTGCGTCTTTCAACGCGCGGACGAGTGCGCTCGCTGCGGGTTCGGTGCAGCTCACGGTGCCCGGGGCGACGTTCTCAGCGGGGTATCCGGCGAAGACGTGCTGAGCATGTGACAGCGATCGAGTCGCGCAGATGGCCCTGTTTCGAGGTGGAACAGGGCCATCTGCGTGATTCGAGTCCGCATGGTGTCAGTGGATGCTGCCACCATGCGGGGATGGATATCAGACGCTTGCAGGACGAGATCGAGGCCGTGTCAGCGCTCTATGCCGAGCGGTTCGGGATCGAACGCACCGACGACTGGCTGATGCTCAAACTCGGCGAGGAGGTCGGCGAGCTCACCCAGGCGTACCTCTCGCAATCGGGGCGGTCGCGTGATCGGGGTCGCGCAGAGGTCGAGCGCGAACAGGACTTCCGGTCCGAGCTCGCCGATGTCCTCGCCCAGGTGCTGCTGATCGCGCAGAGGTTCGATGTCGACCTCGTCGATGAAGTCGATCGCAAGTGGCTCGCGTGGCGGCGGGACTAGTGCGAGAGCGCTCCGATGGTCGTCCGTTTTTCAGAAGGGTGGCGGTTGGTCGTCTGTCGCCTGTGTGCCGACGATCGGCGGTGGAGGCGTGTCGAGATAGACCTTGCCTGTGGGGCTGGTCCAGGAGAAGGTGCCGCTGTCGACCTGTTCGACGACCCACGGAGTCTGATGCTTCAGCACATGGTGGCGTCGGCACAGGGCGCCGAGATTCTGCTCCTCGGTCGGCCCGCCTGTCGCCGCATCGGTCGTGTGGTCGATGTCGCAGTCCCGCGCGAGGTAGCCGCATCCGGGAAACCGGCACCGCTGATCGCGAGCTCGCAACCACCTCTTCAGTTCGGCAGAGGGCCGGTATCGGTCGACCGCGAGCACGGCGCCGGTGATCGGATGGGTGAGCACGCGGTCCCAACCGGGAGCCTCCGCCGCGAGGCGGCGGGCGGTGACCGCGTCGATCGGAGCGCTGCCGTCTAGTTCGGCGCACGGCCCGTCGATGCCCAGCAGAGCCGTCACCGGGATCGTGACCGACACCGCACCGGTGACGCCGGCGAGCAGTCCGTCCGGGTCGTGTCCGGCCGGCGCGCCGGTGAGCAGCAGGTCGAGCGCGAGGTCGGCGCGGATCTCGTCGAGGAAGCGATCGTCGGCGGCCTCGAGCCGTGCGGTCGTGTCGGAGAGGATGCCGAGGCCCAGCGCGGTGATCCGGTCCGACGCCCCGTGGATCAACGCTGCGGGGCCGAGCAGACCGAACTCCGCCATGCCGTCGGCCCGATCCTTCACCCAGATCCTGCGCGCTCTGCGGGCGTCGCGGTGCCGAACGTCGAGGCTTCGAGGCCGACGGCGTTCGGCGGCCCGGCGCGCGGCTCGCCCGACGCGAGACGGAGACATGCCCGGAGCCTGCACGAGGCCGATCATCTCGTCGGCGTAGGCATCGCGCTCGGACTCGTCATCGAGGTGGGCGCCCGCGTCGACGATCGACCTCGCCTGACCGGCAGTGATCGCGCCCACGCCCTGCGCGCGCCACACCGACGGGAACTGCGTCACCTTGGCATCTGCATCCGTCATCCGATGCTGGAGGGAACGGTCGCTGGACTGCAGCGCGACCGCGAACTCGGCGGCGACGGCTCGTGCGGCGAGATCCATGGCATCGCCCGCGTACGAGTCGGGGAGGCCGGGATCTGCGGCGGCTGCGGCATCCGCCCCGATATCGAACGACAGCCGGGAGCCGACCGCCAGCAGCCCCTCTTTCACGGCGAGCAGCTGGTTGATCGTCCGGTCGACATCGACGAGCATCCCGGTGACCGCGCTCAGCGCACCCACGTGCTCCTCGCTCATCTCGACCAGAACCGTCATACCCTCATCATGCTCGGGGCCACCGACATTTCCGGGCCAGATCAGAGGCGGAAACGCACTCTAAGATCACCGGATGATAACGAACCGGAAACCGCACCCGCCTCGTCTCGCGAAGACCCGCGTTGAGCGATCGAAGCGAGTCGACGCGTCGCTCAACGAGCAGGCAGGAACCACGCGTTTCGTCTCGCTGCGCTCGCTCAACGACCATAGCGGGAGTCACCCCGTCTCGCTTCGCTCGCTCAACGACCAGGGGCGGGGCTCCCTCGACGACCGGGGCGGGCTCGCCCCGCTAACGTCGAGATCATGACCGTGCACGCCGACGAGACGCCCATCGATGAGGACACCGCCCGGCAGCTCATCCACGAGCAGTTCCCGGACTGGAGGCACGAGCCCGTGCGCGCGCTCGTCGGCGACGGCACCGTGAACACGATCTTCCGCATCGGCGATCACTTCGCGGCCCGCTTCCCCCGCATGGCGACCACGATCGAGTCGCTCCGTGCCGAGGCCACTGCGATGCGCGAGTTCGCGGACCTCTCCCCCATCGCCGCGCCCACGCCGGTCGCCGTGGGCGACCCGGGCGAGGGATTCCCGATGCCGTGGTCAATCCAGACCTGGCTCCCAGGGCGCGTCGCCACATCCGACGCGGTCGCACACTCGACCGGCTTCGCACACGACCTCGCCGACCTGTTGCGCGCGCTCCGCTCCGCCGACACCCGCAGCCGGCGTTTCTCCGGGAACGGCCGAGGAGGGGACCTGCAGGACTCGGACGAGTGGATGCAGACCTGCTTCCGCGAGAGCGAGGGCCTGCTCCCCGTCGACGAGCTGCGTCGGCTCTGGAGCGGATTTCGGATGCTGCCGCGTACCGCCCCGGACGGCATGACGCACGGCGACCTGACCCCGGCGAACCTGCTCCTCGAGGGCGACCGCCTGCACGGCGTGCTCGACACCGGCGGCTTCGCCGCCGCCGATCCCGCGCTCGACCTCGTGTCGGTCTGGCACCTGCTCGAGGCCGACGCCCGCGCAGAACTCAGGCAGGAACTGCAGATCGACGATCTGGAGTGGCGACGCGGAGCAGCCTGGGCGTTCCAGCAGTCGATGGGACTCGTCTGGTACTACCGCGAGACGCTGCCCTCGATGAGCGCGCTCGGCCGCAGCACCCTCGACCGCATCCTCACGGCGGAGGGCTGAGCGAGCGGAGCGACGTTTCGTCTCGCTTCGCTCGCTCAACGACCAGGGCTTCGCTCGCTCAACGACCTCGAGCGACGCTATCCGCAGGTCTTCCCCGCGAACGCCGCCTCTGCGGCATCCGTCACGGTCACTACACCCGCCGAAACAGACGCGAGCCTGGTCGAGAACGACACCGACTTCGAGGCTCCCGCATCCACCACCACTCCGGACTTCGTGCCATAGGGCGAGGCGACCTCGACCTTCGCGTCCTCGGCACGCGGGTTGGTCACCGTGACGGCGAGCACCACCTTGCCCGCCACGCACCGCGAGACGACAGCCGCGGTCAGCGGCGCCGGCAGCGCCTCTCCCGTGGCCGCCACCCACGACAGCATCGGCGACTGCGCGTTCGTCGCGGTGAGCGAGAGCGTCACCGCCCCCTCGGCGGCCAGCTCGATGTCGTAACTGAGCACCCGCGAGGGGTTCGCGGCATCCAGCGTGACCGTACCGACGGGGTGCGTCTGCCCGTCGTAGGTCAGCGAGACGTTCGCGCTGCGGGAATTGCTCGCCCACCACGAGTACGAGCCGGCCGCGATCGTGTGCTTTCCGGCGGGCAGCGTTATCGTGTAGCCGACCGAGGCGCCCACCTGATCACTCGTGTACATGCCCGTCGTCGTGGTCTTCGAGTACGGCCCGGCGACGGCGCCCTTGTAGTTGACGACGCTCGCGCCCGCCGCGTTCTTGCCCCAGTGTCCCCAAGCGCCGCCCGCGGCCAGCTTCTGGTCGGCCGCCGCGTTGATCAGCTGATCGCCGAGCAGCCGCTGCACGGCCAGATAGGCGGGCGAGTCGTAGCCGAGAGAACCGGATGCCGTGCCGTTGACGTCGGCGAAGAACACGGTCCCCGCGGGCACGACCTCGACCCTCGCAGCCGTGGTCGCAGAGCCGTACGAGCCGGTCACCGCCACGGTCGCCCACGCCGTCGAGAAGTCGGCGCCGTCGAGATTCCAGGTGATCGGCACCTCGTGCGTGCTGCCGTCGGCCATGGCCGCCGACAGCGTGGCCGGCAACGCGGGATCCTCGCCCACGGTGGTCGCGAGAGACGGCTGCGGCAGAGAGGAGATCTGCGAGGCGAGAGGGAACGACGCCGTACGCAGCCGCGTCACGAGCTGCTGCGCTCCCTCGCCGTCGAGGCGGTACCCGGCTGGATCGTCGGCCGCGGCTTGCGCGTCGGCGAGCGCCCGCTGGAACAGCGCCCAATCGGCATCGGTGTAGTCCTCGGTGCGGGTGATGCCGGATGCCGCGGCCACGGCATCCGCGATCGCCGCCGTCTCTGCGACGCCGGCGGCCGCCGTGCTCGCGACGGCCACTGCGTCGAGTGCCAGGGTTCCTGAGACGACCTCGAAGCGCACGGTGTGTTCGCCCCACGGGAGCCCGCGCAGCGAGTACGCGGCCTGGAAGGACCCGGCCGCCTGCGTCGCGGCGTTTCGCACGAGCTTCTGCCCGTCTACCGTGACGTCGAGACGCGCCGAGCCGTCACCCGGCGCGAGCAGATCCGCTCCTGATCCGGTGAACGTGTAGCTGACGCCGGAGCCCGCCCCGGTGTTGCGCGACAGCGAGCGCTGATACTCGAACATGCCGCCGCCGTTCGCATGCGTCCACCCGCCGTCGTAGACGAGCTTCGTCTGCGGCGCGGCCGAGAGGTCCGTCATCTCGAGCCCGTCGAGGTACTCGCCGTAGTACGGCAGCCAGCCGTCGACCGAAGCGATGCGCAGGTTGTCGAATTGGGTGTTGTAGAAGCCGCTCGCGAGATCGACATAGCCCGACAGGTACGGGTTCGCATCGGTCCAGTCGAACACCTGCGCGCCGTCGATCGATCCGGTGATGCGCCCGCCCATCGCGGTGATCGAGAGGGTGTGCCATGCCGAGGCCGACCAGGTTCCGGTGACGGTCCCGGCCGCGATCTGCGCTCCGTTCCGCTGGAACACCCAGGTTCCGGCCGAGTTCAGACGCAGGGCGTAGGGAGTTCCGGCCAGCGTGTGCGAGTTGCCGCCACCGCTTGAACGGGCGCCGATCGCCGCGTAATTGTCGGACGCCGCAGCGCGCTCGAAGCGCACGTCGACCGAGGCCGTGTAGTTCGTCCAGCGCCGGTCACCGACCGCCGTGATCGGATCGCCGTTGTTCCACGCCCCGCCGATGCCCGTGGTGGCGCGGTCGATCTGCTGGCGGAGGACGTAGCCGCTGCCGGCCGTCTTGTACGCCTCGAAAGCGCCGTTGCGGTCCCAGGTGTACAGCGGCGTCGCACCGCCGTCGCCGCCGCGGGAGGCGATGAACGGCTCGGTCTCCGAGGTCGGCTCGCCGTTCTCGTCGAACACCGCGACCGTGCGATCCGAGTAGTCGAAGTCGTCAGCCCAGAGGGCACCGGCGTTCGCACCCTCATCGAGCACGGTGCGCTCTCCCTCGACGGGCAGCGGCGAGGTCCAGCCGTCGTCGCCGGTGACGTCGAGAGTCGTCACGGTGGCGATCGAGAACGGCTTGACCGTGACGGTGTAGACACCGGCATCCGCCTGCACGTCCCCGACGCGCTGCTTGTAGTTCGCGTTGAACGCCTCGCCGGCATCCGCCGCCCTGGTCTCCCAGACCGCGAGCTGCTGCGCGGCACCGAAGGAGAAGTTCGACGGGGTGATGCGGTAGCTGATGGTCTTCTCGGAGTCGTTCACGAACACGGTCGAGAACTCCGAGCGATCCGGAGCCGCGAGCGTCATGTAGTTCTGCAGGCCGTTGCGCCCGTTCACCGGGTTCGTGCCTGTAGCCGTCGTGGCGCTGGCGGAGGGCACGGCACGCCAGATGCCCGCCGTGTTGTCGTTGTTCTCCCACCCGGTCTCGGCGAAGCTCGTGAAGTGCTGCAGCACCGCGAGGGCTCCGTCGTAGTGGATCCAGCCGGACCACGGGTCGCTCGCGCCGACGAGCGACTTGAACGAGTACTGGCCGCCCTCATAGAACGAGGCGATCGCCGGCTGGTAGATGAAGTTCGTGCGGTTCGAGTTCACGAAGCCCTTGACGATCGTGTTCGCCATCTCGAGCGCGCTGCCCGTTCCGCCGAAGCCGGTGCCCGCCGTCGTGGGGTCGGCGGTGTTGTTGTTCGGACGGAAAGAGGAGTTGCTGAAGGTCGCCTGCGCCTCGCTGTTCCACACCTCGATGTCGTACTCCTGAGCGAGCTTCTTGAAGCTGCCGGCGCTGTCGTCGTCGGTGTTGTAGTGGAAGCCCGCGACCTGCACGGCATCGCGGAGCGCGGCATCCGCCACCATCTCGTCGCCGAAGGAGCCCGTGCCGACCTCGTCTGAGATCGCGGTCTTGATGCGGTGGAAGAGCTCGGCCTCGCCGTCGCGGAAACCCGCCAGCGACGCATCGGGGCTGACGTAGCCGGCGGAGTCGGTGCGGACCCGGTTCGAGAAGTCCTTGGTCCAGGCGAGGTCGGCGGCGTGCTCGTTGACGCCGGGGTTCACCGAGTCGACCATGTAGCCGTACTCGCGGTACGCAGCGAGGATCGTGTTCTTGTACCAGAGGTAGATCTTGTCGTTCGTGTTCGCCCAGGCGGGGGCGTTCCAGCGCAGGATGCTGACCTTGAGGTCGGGGTTGATCCTGAAGGCGTCGGCGGCGAGCTGGAAGCCCGGGTGGCGGGTGACGTTCGCCTCCTCATCGGCGGTGCGCATGGTCGCGACATCCGAGCCGGTCGAGTTGTTGCGATCGTCGCCCATCTCGATCTTGACCTGGTTCATGAGCGGGTGATCGCCGCCGAACAGCACGTGCAGCAGTTCGGCGTACTTCTCGGGCTGCTGCGCCTTGTAGTCCATGAGCAGTGCGCTCGTGCTGTTGGCCGAGAGCGTGCCGAACCCCTTGAAGGTGAGACCGTTGACGTTGTCGGAGGCGATCTTCGTCGCATCGATCGCGACGTCGTAGGTGGCGTCGCTCTGCACGGCGGACACGGCGGTTCCTCCGGCCGCGGCGGATGCCGGAAGCGGAGCCGCAGCGATGACGCACGTGACCGCGACCAGCGCGGAGAGCGCGGCCGTACGGGCTTTCAGACGGAACATCGTTTCCCTTCCCGGTGCCCTTCCGCGACAGTGCGGTTACGGTCGACCATGACCGTACGGACACAACGGGAACAGATTACGATCGTTTAGCTGTTAGCGCTACCAAGATTGCAGTATCGACCAGAAACGATCATCGACCGCGAGGCCCCGGGACCGGGGCCGGGGCGGGGCTGCGATCCCGATCCGGGCGTGAGACCCACGGGGGCTCCGTGGGTCTCACGCCCGGATCAGGAGGTCAGCCGCAGCTCCTGGCGAGATACGCAGTGGCGCCCGAGTAGGCGAGGTCACCGGCGGCGCCTGTCACCTGCACCTCCCCCGCGGCGAGCGCCGACGAGCGCGTCGCGAACGACGACGACGAGGTCGCCCCTGCCGCGAGCGCGACCTTCTTCTCGCCGAACGGCGTCTCGATCGTCGCCTCTGCAGCCACGGCATCCGCATTGCGCACCGACACCACCAGCTGAACCTTGCCCGCCACGCAGCGCGAACCCGTCGACACGACGAGGTCGAGCGTCTCTGCGGGTGCGGCCGCGAACGCCCAGTTGTCGACCTCGACGAGGTCGGCATCCGCAGCCGCGCCGTCGGGCGCGGCGAAGACGAAGAACACATCGTGCTCCCCCGTCGCTCCCGTCACGTCCGCCTGCACGGTCGTCCACGCGCCCACCGTGCCGTCGACCGGGATCTCGGCGACCACCTGGCCGTCGACATCGTCGAGACGGACCTGGATGCTGCCACCGGCGACCAGCGGCTTCACCCGTGCAGACACGGTCGCAGCTCCCGCTCCGAAATCGACCCCGGAGAGACCGGCGAAGTCGCCGTCGTCCACGCCAGACAGCACCATGTTGCCGCCGCCGTTGTGCTCGGGGAACTCGACCGACGGAGCATCCGTCTTCGCCGTGCTGACCCCGAGCTGCCAGGCGAGCGTCTCGGCTTCGAAGGTGCGGTACGGGTCGAAGCTCTCGACCTGCGCGACACCTGCGCGGGTGCCGACGATCGGCTTGATCGTGCCGTCCGCGTTGAACTCGAGCTTGTCGATGTGCACCGAGCGGTAGCCCTGCGTGGCCCCCGGCGTGCCGAGCGCCGCTGCCCACGCCGCACCGCGCGTCTGTGCGTGGTAGGTGAAGTACGTCTCGCCCTTGTAGGTGAACATGTCGGAATGGTTGTTGCCGCCGTTGCCCGCTCCGAAGAATGTGGCCTGGTTCTGGAACGCGACTCCGGCATATGCCGACGCCGACAGATCCATCGGATCATCGGTCATCATGTACGCGATCCCGCCACGCGACGGATACTGACCCGGCACCTCGTTCACCTGGAAGTTCGACGAGTACGAGTAGTAGTACTTGTCGCCGTGCTTGAACATGCTCGACGCCTCGAACATGCCGGGGCCGTCGATCTCCACGGGGTCGCCGTCGAGTGTGACCATGTCGTCCTTCAGCTTGACCACGCGGGTCGACTTCGGATTCTGAGGCCCCTGCACGTTCGGCGCGGTGCCGATCTGCGAGTTGCCGCCGAAGTAGAGGTAGCCCTGGCCGTCGTCGTCGATGAACACCTCGGGGTCGAACAGCCACATGCCCGCGGGGAAGCCGCCGCCGGCGATGTACTCGGGCGAGACGGTGTCGGGGATGATCTTCTTGCCCAGAGGATCGGTCCACGGTCCGAGCGGAGATCCGCCGACGACGACGGCGGTGCCGCTGCCGTTGTCGCAGAAGTAGAGGTAGACCTTGCCGTCCTTCTCGATCGCGGCCGGCGCCCAGGAGTTGCGCGACCAGGGCGCGGCTCCGCCTTCGCGCGAGACCGGGACCGTCCCATGATCGACCCAGTTGACCATGTCGCTGGTCGACATCACGTTCAGCCGGGTGATCGCCCCGTAGCCGTTGGACTGCGTCGGCAGACCGTTGGCGTCCTTGCTGTTCGTCTCGTACTGCTGCGTGTCGTCGGTGGAGTAGATGTAGAGCCGACCGTTGTAGATGAGGTGGTGCGGGTCGGCGCCGAACTTGTGGCCGACCAGCGGGTTGTGGTCCCCGACGGGCTTGGTCTGCACCTTCTCGAGGCTCGTGAACGCCGGCTGCTCCGGTGCGTCCGCGATCTTCACGAGCGACAGCTCATCGACCGCGAAGTCCTGCAGCGCGTTCGAGCCCCACGGCGTCTCGATGAAGAACCAGCCGGCGGCGGCGTGCTTGGCCTCGGCTGTGAACTCCTGGGAGAACGTGCCCCATTCTCCCTGCGTGAAGGTGTGACCGTAGTCGGCGCACCCGTTGAAGTTCGTGGGGCAGAGTGTGAAGTTGAACTGCTGCGTCGCCGCGCCGGTGCTGTACTTCAGCTTCCCGGTCATGCGGTACGTCGCGCCGACCTCGATCTTGCCGGAGACGTTCGCGAACGGGCCGGACTGCGTGTTCTGACGTGCGGCCACCTGCAGCGAGTGTGCTCCGCTCGCCGCGTCGTCGCTCAGCGAGAGCGTGCCGCCCCGGGTGCTCGTCCATCCGGCCGAGTCGGACACGAAGCGGCCGTCTGGCAGGAGGTTCCCCGGCACGGCCGGGGGCTCCGCCACGGCTGCAGTGCGGATGCTCCCGACCGGGTCGGCATACGCGGCACTGGCGCCGGCTGCGGTGACCGACGACGCGATGAGCGCCGCGACTCCGAGCAGGGCTGCGGTACGGGATGCCGGTCGCCCCCGATGCCGGGGGACGCGTGTGTGTGGCGATGTCATGTGCTCACTCCTTGTTTCATGGGTCGCCGAGGGCGCGCTCGAGCAGCGGTATCGACGGATGCCGCTGAGCATGCCGCCTTCGGGCGACGTGATGTGTTTCGTGTGCGACCTGAGACGCGGCCGGCGGTGGATCACCGCGGTCCTGTCGTCGGTCTCCTTGTGGGTCTGGGTGCGCGACCTGCCGTCGTTCGGCGTGCACGCGGGCACGCCGGACACCGCTGTCGAGCGTGAGAACCGTTCGGGTCGATCAGCCCCGGTTCAGATCAGGGACGACCTGGCCCAGCGTTCAAGGGAATCACCGTTCCCGGGGAATGGATATCGTTTTCGTAAACCGCATAGTGCACTCTCCTCCTTGAGGTACGAGGGAATCGGTGCGCGCGATGCGACCACCGAGATCGTGATCGCGAGCTGCCGTCGCGCGCCTACCGCCTGCCTGATGTTACCGGGAACAATTCGGTGAGTGCAAGAGGCTGCAAGAGGAGAAGGCACCCGGAATCGCGTGAATGGCGGCATTCCGCCGGATCTTGTCACCATTCACGCGGTCCGGGCGAGTGCCGGTTCACTACTCTGGCCCCATGCGCATCTCCGACTTCGCCGTGCCCGACACCCCTGCGGCTCGGGGAGCCCGCGAGCTGATGGACGAATACCACTCCCCTGCGCTGCGCAACCACGGGGTGCGGTCCTGGCTGTGGGCCGAGGCGTTCGCGGTCGTCGAAGGACGCAGCGGCGTCGATCACGAGCTGCTCTATGCGGCGGCCCTGCTGCACGACATCGGGATCGTGCCTGCGTTCGACAACCACGTGCTGGGCTATGAGGAAGCAGGCGGCCATGTCGGCGAGGCGATGGCCGCGGGCGCCGGGTGGCCGGCGGCGCGGCGCATCCGCATCAACGAGGTCATCGTGAGGCACAACTGGCCCGAGGTCGACCCGGCGTTCGACCTCGAGGGCTACCTGCTCGAGACGGCTACCGGCCTCGACATCGCCGGGCGCCGAGATGCGGAGATCCCGCTCGACTTTCGCCGCGAGGTGCTCCACGCGCACCCGCGACTCGCTCTCGCCGAGGAGTTCGGCGCCGGGGTGCGCGACCAGGCGAGCCGCAAGCCGCACAGCCACGCCCGACGCCTATTCGACGGCGGGGTCGTCGACAAGCTCGCCGCGAATCCACTCGAGCGCGTCTGAGGATGGATGCGCTCAGAGACCGAGACGCTCCAGGTACTCGTTGACGAGGCGCCGCTCGGGGTCGTGCTTCGCGACGAGAGCCGCGAAGTCGTCCCATCGCGGGTAGCGCGAGCGCACCTCGGCGCCGTCGAGCGTGAACACCTTGCCCCAGTGCGGACGGGCGGATGCGGGCAGCGCGGCCTCGATGGTCGGCAGCAGCTCGCGCACCGCCGCCTCGTCGGGCTTCCACGTGAAGTGCAGGCCGACGGCATCCGTCCCATAGGAAGAGCTCAGCCACAGATCGTCTGCGCGCACCGTGCGGATCTCATTCACGAGCAGCAGCGGCGCGAAGCGGTCGGCGAGCGAACGCACGGCCTCGATGGCGGCCACGGCATCGAGGCGCGGCACCAGGTACTCGCTCTGGATCTCGGCCCCGGCCGACGGGGTGAACTCGAGTTTGAAGTGCGGCAGCCGTTGGAACCACGGGCCCGCGACGCCCTCCTGCTCGGTGCAGGCCTCGGGGTCGACTCCGATGATGGGATGCCGTTTGCCCTCGGCCGGCGCAGCGCCGAGAGACACGGCGAGCGCCTCGCGCGCTGCGCGTCGCTCCGCGGCATCCGCCCTCGTGGCGGGCACCCGCTGCTTGATCCAGATCTGGTCGGCGACGTCGGTCCGCTGCCAGGTCGAGAAGATGCTGACGCTGGTTCCGACGCCCGTGACGGCGCCGAGGTCACGGAGTATCGCGTCCCACGACGGGTGCTCGAACACGTGCTGGGCGAGCTGGTAGCTGGGCTCGACGTCGAGCGTCAGGTCGATCACCGCGCCGAGAGCGCCGAGCGCCACGACCGCGCCGTCGAAGCCGTCGTCTCCCCGCGCGAGGGAGCGGACTTCGCCGGATGCCGTCATCACCGTCACCGCGCGGACCGCGCTCGCGAGCGAGCCGGTGGCGTCGCCGGAGCCGTGCGTTCCCGTGGCCACGGCACCTGCGACCGAGATGTGCGGGAGAGACGCGAGGTTCGCGAGCGCCAGCCCCTGCTCCTCGAGCACGGGGGCGATATCGCCGTAGCGGAGCCCGCCGGAGACGCGCACCGAGTCGCGAGCGGGCGAGATGTCGATCACCGGGGGCATCCGGTCGAGGGCGATCAACGAGCCGGTCGTGTCGGCGATGTCGTTGAAGCAGTGCCGGGAGCCGAGCACGCGCACGGAGCCCCCCGCGGTGAGCAGCCCGCGGAGCTCGTCGATCGACTCGGGATGCTCGATCGAGGAGGCCCGATAGAGGAGGTTGCCGGCCCAGTTGCGTTCGTCGCCCATGGTGTCAGCGTAGCGAGGCAAAGAGATGGCCGGTCGGGGCGCGCCCCGACCGGCCATCTCTTCAGCGCTCTGCGCTCACTCGGTGAACAGCTTCGGGAGGAAGTCGATGATCGCCTTCTGCCAGACATCCCAGCTGTGCGGTCCCGGAATGGGTGTGTTGAACTCGTGATTCACACCGCGAGCATTCAACGAGCCGACCAGCGACAGAGTGTTCTGATAGGTGAAGTCCTGAAAGTCGCCGGTGTAGATCGACAGGAGCTTCGTACCCTCGTTGATCGCCGCCACATCCGCATCGGACGGCACGTTCCCGAAGGCGGAGAATGCGCCCACGTAGGCGAACTCTCCCGGGTGCGCCCACAGCGTGCTGAGTGCGTGGCCAGAGCCCATGGACAGACCCGCCACTGCACGATCGGCCCCGTCGGAGCTGACGTTGTACGAGACCTCAGCGGTCGGCACAATCGCCTGGGTGATCTCGTTCGGGAAGTTGACCCCGTTGCCGTTCGCCATGACGACGACCATCGGAACGATGGTGCCGTTGGCGTAGTGGTTGTCGAGGATCTGGGCCGCGCGTCCGACTTGGATCCAGTCGCTCCAGGTCTGGCCGCCGCCGTGCTGCAGGTACAGGACGGGGTAGGCCTCGGCCCGGTCGGCGTCGTATCCGGGCGGAGTCCAGACGTAGGCCTGGCGCGTGGCGCCCGCCGCCGTACTGGTGTAGTCCATCGTCGTCACCGCACCGCGCTGCTCGGGTACGACGTCCTTCGTGTACTCGGCGCGCACTCCTTCGCCCGCCATGTAGAAGGTGCTCCATGTCGGCTCTGAGTTCACCACCGTCGGATTGCCCGAGTCCTTCTCGTTGACCCGGTCTCCGGTGAGACGGTAGTAATACGACCCGCCGTCGAGCGCACCGAGGGTCAGCGTCCAGCGGTCACCCTCACGGACCATCGGGATGCGCAGCCAGTTGCCCGAAGGCCCCCAGTTCGCCCAGATGTTGACGTTCTTCGCGTCGGGGAACTGCGTCGTCTCGAACGAGACCACGCCGTTCTCCTCGACCCACGGGGTGGGAGTCGTGCCCGGCGCCGGCAGCGTGTGCTCGGCATCGAGCGCGAGATGGCCGTCGCTCATCCCGTGGTCCGCGTCTTCCCGGAACACCCGCGACGCGAAGTCGCGCAATGCTTCCTGCCATGTCTCCCAGATGTCGCCGTGATCGGGGTTGGAGCCGTCCGACTCGAACTCGACGCCGGCCCCTTCCAGCTTCGCCGTCAGCGCGACATTGTCGTTGTAGGAGTCGTCGGTGACGTTTCCGGTGTAGAGCCTGACGAGATCGGTCCGACTGTTGATCTGCTTCGCCTTGCCCTTGCTGATCTTCCCCTCGAAGCTCCCGGAGAAGGAACCGACGCTGCCGAACTTGCCGGCATCCGACACCAGCAGGTCGAGCGCCTGCGTGCCTCCGCGACCGATACCCGCGACGGCCCGATCGGCCGCATCCGCGGAGACTCTGTACTCGGACCGGACGGCGGGGGCGAGTTCGTTGAGCAGCTCCTGCTTGATCTTGTCCGTGTCGCCATCGGCCATCACGACGACCATCGGTTCCATCGCGCCGTCGGCGGCGAGATTGTCGAGGATCTGGGTTGCGCGGCCGAGTTCGGTCCACTCCTTGTAGGACTGTCCTTCGTCGGGGAGCAGGAACAGGACCGGGTACGGCTCGGCGCGGTTCGCGTCGTATCCGGGCGGTGTCCACACCTGCGCCGCCCGGTCGGAATCGGTCACGGCACTGTGGTAGTTCAGTGTGGACAGGGTCCCACCGGCGGCGACCTCCGCCATCCAGTCCGATTCCTCGCCGGCGACGAAGAACGTGCTCAGCTCAGGCTGAGCCGTGACGACCTGTGGCGCCGCCGGGTTGCCGAAGTTGATCTCCTCCTCGGTGCCGGCGATCGTCGCCTCGTACTGGAAGTAGTAGAGCCCCGGCTCGAGCGGGCCGAGTGTGGCCACCCAGTTGTCGCCGCTGCGATCCAGGTTGAGCAGCGACCATTCGTGTCCAGGCCCGAAGTTCCCTTCGACGCGCAGGGTCGCAGGAGCCGTGCCCACTGCCTCCAGGACGGCCGAGTTCGGCACGGTGAAGCGGTAGATGTCGTCGCCGGGCCGACTGACCCAGCTGTCCCCCGAGATGTCAGCCGCAGTTGCGGGCTGCATCGCCAGCAGGGTGCACGAGCTCAACGCTGCCGCGGTTAGAGCCGCGACGAGGCCGCGCCTCAGTCTTCCCGCCGGAACGGGTCGTGTTCGAGTTGCCATCGCCATTGATTCCTCTCGCCTTCAGACGCCGGAGCGTCGGTCTCGCCGACACAGACGGTGCCGGCCGGTTGGATCCGTCGACATGATTTACATCGTCGCAAATCCTTCTGTGGATATATGACCATAGGAGACATGGTCGCGTCCAGAACAATTACGACGTTGGAATTCTTGAACAGCGAACCGCGCACGATGACGGGCACCGGCGCAGCCGCCGGTGCCCGTCATGTCCGCTGCGATTCAGCCCAGCGAGACGGCACTCCAGGACACCGGCGGCAACGTGATCGTGAGAACGCCGTCAGCAAGAGACACGGAGTCGTTCGACGCAGGCGCGACACGCTCCCGGTTCTCGAGCGTATTTCGCGCATGGATGTCCACGTCGGTGAGCGTGTGCGTCTCCAGGATGCTCACGTCGTCGAGACCCGCCGCGTCGACGGTGACGGTGATCGACTCGGACACGCTCCGGTTGACGAGGAACACGGCGCTGCGACCGGTCTGAGAGTCGTGCGTCGCGACGGCGTCCACGAGCGGGACCTCGCCGAAACGACCGGTGTGGTAGGTCGGGGCATCGAGCTTCAGCTCGAGCGCCTCGCCCTGCGCAAGCCGCGACGTGATGGAGAACGGGTAGAAAGTGGTCTGCCGCCACGCGGGCCCGCCGGGCTCGGTCATGATCGGCGCGATCACGTTGACCAGCTGCGCGAGAGACGCGCTCGTGACCCGGTCCGCATGCTTGAGCAACGAGATCATCAGGCTGCCGAACACCACGGCATCGAGCACGGAGTAGCTGTCCTCGAGAATCCTCGGCGCCACCGGCCAGTTATCGATGCCTGTGGCCTTGTCGACCCCGTGATACCGGTCGATGTACCAGACGTTCCACTCGTCGAACGAGATGTCGATGCGCTTCGTGCTCCCCCGCACGGCGCCTACGTGGTCGGCGGTGGCGACCACAGACTCGATGAACCTATCCATGTCCACCCCCGAGGCGAGGAAGGAGTCGATGTCGCCGTCCTTCTCCTCGTAGTACGCGTGGCAGGAGATGTAGTCGACGTCATCGTAGGTGTGCGTGAGGACCACCCGTTCCCACTCGCCGAACGTCGGCATCTGGGCGCCGGAGGAGCCGCACACGACGAGCTTCAGATCCGGGTCGATCTGGCGCATGCCCTGTGCCGTCTGCGCCGCGAGCTTGCCGTAGTCGTCGGCCGAGCGGTGGCCCAGCTGCCACGGGCCGTCCATCTCGTTGCCCAGACACCACATGTCCACTGCGAACGGCTCATCACGCCCGTTCGCACGACGACGCTCGCTCAATGCAGTTCCGCCGCGGATGTTCGTGTACTCGAGCAGATCGAGAGCCTCCAGGGTGCCGCGCGTGCCCAGGTTGACCGCCAGCATGAGATCGCTGCCCACCTTGTCCAGCCACGACGAGAACTCGTGCAGACCGACCTCGTTGGTCTCCGTGGAATGCCAAGCCAGGTCGAGCCGGCGCGGGCGCTGATCACGTGGACCGACCGAATCCTCCCAGCGGAAGCCCGAGACGAAGTTGCCTCCGGGATAGCGGATAGTGGACACTCCGAGCTCGCGGACGAGTTCGATCACATCCTGGCGGAAGCCCTCGGCATCGGCGGTCTCATGCCCCGGCTCGTAGATGCCGTCGTAGATGTGCCGGCCAAGATGCTCGACGAATCCCCCGAAGAGTCGTCTCTGGATCCGCCCCGTGACGAAATGGGGGTCGATGGTCATCTGGGCATGGGTCATTGCTGATTCCTTTACTGATTGGGCTTGGTGAGCGCCGCCGGCGCCCCCTCGGGTTCAAAGGACGAAGGTGCGGAGGACCGGATCGACGACCTCGCGCACCGGGCCGGTAAGAACCACGGTCTCCGCCTTCACCAGGTCCCCGACCGTAAGACCGGCCGAGAGGATGATCTCACCGGGTTCTACGATTCGCCTGCGTGCGATGCCGGTGAAGGAGAAGCGATCGGCGTGCAGCACGAACGACACTGTGGTGCACTCGCCAGGCTCGAGCGAGACCCGAGAGTACCCGACCAGCTGCTGCACGGGCCGGGTGACCTGTGCGACGGGATCAGCGGCATACAGCTGCGCGACCGTCTGGCCGGCGCGATCGCCCGTGTTCGCCACGGTCACGCTCGCGGTGACCGTACCGTCGGTCGCGATGTCATGCCGATCGAGCGCGAGTCCGACGACCTCGAACGTCGTGTAGGACAGGCCGTGCCCGAAGGGGAATGCGGGGGCGATCGAGAGGTTGCTGATCCGATCGCCGTCCTGTCCGAGAGGCGGCGCCAGGTAGGTGTGCGGCAAGGCCGCCGCGCTGAAGGGCACTTGCACCGGAAGGTGGCCGCTCGGGTTGACCTCGCCGTTCAGGATGCGTGCGATGGCGCCCGCGCCCTCCACTCCCGGCATGAATGCCTGAACGATGGCGGAGGCCCTGCCCGTGAAGCGTCCGATCGCGTACGGTCGCCCGGACAGGACGACAAGCACGACCGGAGTGCCGGCGTCGAGAACCGCATCGACGAGGCGCGCCTGCTCACCGGGGAGTTCGAGGGACGGCGCATCCGAGCCCTCACCCGAGGTGCCCTTGCCGAACATGCCCGCGTGGTCGCCGACGATGACCACCGCGACCTCGGCAGCTGCGGCTGCGGTCACGGCGCGCGCGATATCTTCGTCGTCTGCAGCGCCCTGCAGCGGGCAGCCGCGTTCGACGACGACATCGGACGCGGGGAGCGCGGCTCGCAGCGCATCGGCGAGCGACGCGGCGTCGAGGCCGAGACCGAGCTGTGGATGCCGGGACAGGACATGCACCGGGAACGAGTAGGCGCCCATCAACGCGCTCGCATCGTCCGCGCAGGGCCCGATGACCGCGACGCGCGACGTCTCGGGTGAGAGCGGAAGCACACTGCCGGCGTTCTCCAGCAGAATGACCGATTCCTCGGCCATGCGCCGCGCTATGTCGCGGTTGCCCGCGCTGTCCAGTTCGTAGTCGGCGGGCGCGCCGGGGGTCCACCCTTCGTCGAGCAGCCCGAGTTCGAGCTTCTGTCGCAGCACCCTTCGCAGAGCGAGATCGATGTCGACGGCGGTGCGCTCCGGATCCGGATCGTCGGCGTGCAACTCGAGGAACGCCGAGGTGTCAGGCAGTTCCACGTCGAGTCCGGCGCGAAGTGCGAGACGCCCCGCGTCCGCCATGGTGCCCGCGACACCGTGCTTCGATTTGAGAAAGGCGACGGCCCAGTAATCGGAGACGACCGTGCCGCGGAAGCCCCATTCGCCACGGAGCACGTCGGTCAGCAGCCACCGGTCCGCCGCCGCCGGCACCCGGTCGGTCTCCGTGTAGGAGTTCATCACGCTGCGCGCTCGCGCATCGCGCACCGCCATCTCGAAGGGCGGCAACACGAGGTCTCGCAGTTCGCGCTCACCCATCGAGACCGGTGCATGGTTACGGCCGCCTCGCGATGTCGCGTGACCGGCGAAGTGCTTCAGCGTCGCGATGACGCCCGCGTCCTGCAGACCCTCGACGTAGGCGGATGCGAGAGTGGCGACGACGTAGGGGTCCTCCCCCATCGTCTCCTCGACACGACCCCATCGATAGTCCGTGACCACGTCGAGCACCGGCGCCAGAGCTTGGTGCACGCCCACCGCTGCCAGATCCCGGCCGATCGCACGACCCATCTCCTCGACCAGCCGCGGGTCGAACGTCGCGCCCCAGGCAAGCGCCGTCGGATAGACCGTCGCTCCCAGGGTGGTGAATCCCGTCAGGCACTCCTCGTGTACGACCGCGGGGATTCCGAGCCGCGTGCGGCTCTGCAGATGCGATTGCGCCGCGCTGATACGCGACATGCCCTCGCGCGCAGTCACCGGTGAAGTGCCGAAGACGCGGGTCAGCTGACCGATGCCATGTCGCACCGCGTGCTCGAACGACGCTCGGCCCTCCGAGAACACGTCCTGCATGGGCGCGATGATCTCATCCGTGCCGCGCTGGTCGGCCCAGTACGAGCCGAGTTGGGCGATCCTCTCATCCGGGCTGAGCTCGGAGATCAGTGCGTTCAGCCTGTCCTCGATGCCGGCGGCCGCGTCGCGCCAGAGCTCACCCGCCATGCGGGACCTCCTTCAACTGAGACCTCGGGGGTCAGATTTCGATGACGACTGCGCATTGAGACTTGACAAGAGTCGCACCTCGAATGCAACGTTGTAATCAACTTGACCGGAACCCGACCGGTTCTGTCAAGAACGACACGCGGATTCGCGTGCGCACCCTGGTCACCGTCGATCGAGAGAGCCCCCGGATGAAGAAGCTGCTCTACAGCAAGCGCATCGCCCCCTACTTGTTCATCCTGCCGTTCCTTCTCACGCTCGTGATCTTCTGGCTCATTCCGGTGGGTCGATCCGTGGTCATGAGCTTCCAGGAGGTCCTGTACGGCGACGCGACCTTCGTCGGCACCTCGAACTACGATCGGCTCTGGCGAGACCAGGTCTTCTGGAAGGCCATGTTCAACAGCATCCGGTACATGGTGCTGACGATGCTCTTGCTCGTCCCGATCCCGATGGTGCTCGCCGCCATCATCAACTCCAAGATCGGCAATGGCCGGATCAAGAACTTCTTCAAGTCGTCACTGTTCGTACCGGCACTGACATCGGTGGTCGTCGCCGGCATCGTGTTCCGCCTCATGTTCGCCGAGACCGATTCCGGCCTGATGAACCAGGTCGTGGAGTTCTTCGGATTCGGACCCGTGCGATGGCTGCGTGAGGATCTCACCGGACTGACCGCTCTGCTGCTGCTCGCTGTGTGGCGGTGGACCGGGGTCAACACGATGTACTTCCTCGCAGGGATGCAGGCGATCCCGGCGGAGTATTACGAGGCCGCGTCGATCGACGGCGCGAACAAAGTGCAGCAGTTCTTCAACGTGACACTCCCCAACCTCAAGCCCACGATCGTGTATGTGACGACCATCAGCGTGTACGGCGGTCTGGCGATGTTCCTCGAGAGCTTCATGCTCTACGCGGGCAACAACTCGCCCAACAACCAGGGCCTCACGATCGTGGGGTACCTCTACCGCAAGGGCATTCAGGAGAACGACCTCGGCTTCGCCTCCGCCGTCGGCGTTGTCCTGCTCGTGCTGGTCCTCGCCATCAACCTCACGCAGCTCACCGCCACGGGAACGTTCAAGAAGGAGTCCGCCCGATGAGCCGGCAGACCATGACCTCGACCGACAGCACGTCGGATACCACCGCACCACGACCGCGGATGTCCCGCCGCACGGCGACGGTGATCCAGAGTGCGTTCCTCATCGTGATCGCCCTAGTGTCGCTCGTCCCGGTGCTGGCGATCTTCATCGGCACGTTCCAGGACGGCAACGACGTCATCCGCAACGGGATATCGTTCGCCGTCGACTTCTCGAAGCTCAGCCTCGACAACTACGTGATGCTGTTCACGGAATCGGGTCAGTACTTCCAGTGGTTCTGGAACACCCTGGTCGTGACTCTCGTGCAGGTCGTCGGCACCCTTCTCGTGAGCTCGTTCGTCGCCTACGGCTTCGCCATGTACGAGTTCCGCGGCAAGAGCCTCGGCTTCCTCCTCGTCATCATCCTGATGACGATCCCGTTCGAGATGCTGATGCTTCCGCTGTACGTGCAGGTGAACGAGTTCGGCGCAGCCGACCAGTACTGGATCGTCGTCCTGCCGTTCCTCGCGCAGGCCGTGACGATCTTCTTCTTCCGGCAGTACTTCCTCGGCGTGCCCCAGGAGATCCTCGAGGCCGGACGTATCGACGGCGTCTCGGAGTTCGGCATCTTCTTCCGCCTCGTAGCCCCGATCGCGAAGCCCGCTTTCGCGGCCATGGCGATCCTCAACGGCATGACGATCTGGAACAACTTCCTCTGGCCGCTGCTCGTACTGCGCTCGCCGGACAAGTTCCTGCTGCCCATCGGCCTGAACACCCTCCTGACGCCGTACGGCAACAACTACGAGCTGCTCATCATCGGATCGTTCTTCTCGCTGATCCCGATCCTCATCCTCTTCCTCGCATTCCAGCGCTTCTTCGTCGAAGGAATGACCGCCGGCGCTGTGAAGGGCTGACCGCACCCGTCTTCGCATCTCACCCCATCCGCACCATCACACACAAAGTCAGGAGTACCACCATGCGAATCCGAAGGATTCTGACCGCGACGGTCGCAGCAGGTCTGGCCGTCGGAGCCCTGTCCGGCTGCTCGAGCGGCGACACGCCCGAGGAGGGTGCCGACGGCGCCACCAAGCTGGACATGTGGGTGTTCGCCGAACTCCACGGCCAGGTCTACGAAGAGATGGCCGAGAAGTGGAACGAGAAGAACCCGGACAAGGCGATCGACCTCGACATCACGGTCTACCCGTACCAGGACATGCACGACAAGCTGCTGCTCGCCGTGAACTCCGGCGAGGGTCTTCCCGATCTGGCCGACATCGAAGTCGGCAAATTCGGCAACTTCGTCAAGGGCGACAACCCGCCGCTGTACGACCTGACCGAGGCCGCAGAGCCGTACGTCGACGACATCGTGCAGGCGCGTCTGGACCTGTACAGCCGTAACGACAAGATCTACGGCTACCCGACTCACGTCGGCGCATTCGTCGCGTTCTACAACACCGAGCTCCTCGAGGGTGCGGGCATCGACTACACGACGATCAAGACCTGGGATGACTTCTCGGCAGCCGGTTCCGCCTACAACGAGGCGACAGGGAAGGCGTTCAGCGTCGCGAGCACCGGCGTCTTCTTCACGGAGCCGCTCGCGATCGCCCAGAACGGAGGGCAGCTGTTCGACGACGACGGAATGGGCGATGTCGCGGTCAACAGCCCCGAGGTCGTCGAGACCATGGAGATGTTCCAGGAGATGAAGGACGCGGGCGCACTCTCCACGATCCCGGGCGGAAGCCCGGATGACGAAGAGGCGTACGGCGCGATCAACGACGGCGACTTCGCCGCGATCGTGTACCCGGCGTGGTACACATCGCGATTCGTGGACTACATGCCCGACCTCGCCGGCAAGATCGCGATCGCCCCGGCGCCGCAGATCGAAGGCTCCGACACGCTGACCATCGGTGGTGGCGGTACTGGCACCACCGTGCTGCGCGGCACTGAGCACGAAGAGTTGGCCGCGGAGTTCCTCGCGTACGCCAAGCTCTCGCTCGAAGCCAACGTCGCCGTCTGGGAGGTTCTCGGATTCGATCCGGTCAACATGTCGGTCTGGGAGGACGAGAAGGTCACCCACAACCCGGAGAACAAGTTCAACAAGTACTTCCAGACGAACCTGTTCGACGTGCTGAACTCTGTGAAGGACGGCATCGGCCACTTCGAGTCCTTCTCCAACCCGAACCTGCCCCAGGTCGACAATCAGTTCCGGACGATCACCCTGAACGAGATCTACGAGAGCGGCACTCCCGCCAAGGACGCCCTCGACCAGGCACAGAGCGACCTCGAGAACGAGCTGGGTCAGTAGCAACCGCATCAGGAAGGCGGGTGGGCGATTCGCCCACCCGCCTTCCTTGCATCCTGAGCATCGACAGGTCAGGCCTCAGCTCCGCCGATCGCCGCGACCTCCACCGCCGATTCGAGGACATGCGAATGCCGTCGGACGGATGTCCGACGGCATTCGCATCCCCTCCGGAAGCGCCTCAGTAGTCGACCGGGGCCGGACCGAGCCGTTCAAGCAGTTCGGCCATCGCGGCGTACGCCCGATCGCGGTAAGCGACCAGCTCGGCTGATCGTTCCGGCGGCGTGGCGAGGAACCCTCGCCCGCTCTTCACACCCAAATCGCCCCGGGCCACACGCTCGCGCAGCACGTCGGGCTCCGAGAAGCGTCCGGGGTAGGCGTCGCCGAGGGAACCATAGCAGAACTCGTACACGTCGAGACCGGCGATGTCGGCGATCGCGAACGGGCCGAAGAACGGCAGCCGGTACCCGAAAGTCGTCCGTGCGATGGTGTCGACCGCTTCCGGCGACGCCACGCCCTCCTCGACCAGACGGGCGGCTTCGGTGAAGAGCGCGTACTGCAACCGGTTGAGGACGAAGCCGGTCACGTCGGGGACCTCGACACCCTGCTTGCCGCACTCGCGCAGCAATGTGATCGCCTGCACCACTCGCGCGCGATCGGTGCCCGCGTGCGGGATCACCTCGACGCCCGGGATGAACGTGGCCGGGTTGCTGAAGTGCACGCCGAGGAAGCGCTCGGGTCCGGTAACGGCTTCAGCGAGCGCGGCGATCGAGATGGTGGACGTGTTGCTTCCGATCAGCGCCTGGGCGGGTGCCGCGGCGCTGATGCGTCTGAGCGTCTCGTGCTTGATCTCGAGTACCTCCGGCACCGCTTCTTCGATGACGTCGGCGTCTGCGACGGCCTCCTCGATCGACTCCGCCGACCGCACGCGCTGCGCCAGGATCTCAGCTGCTCCGGCAGGGAACAGCGACCGGCTCTCGAATTCCTCCGCCTCACGCACGATGCGGTCGAGGCTGTGCCGGGCGTGCTCCGCAGAGACATCCGCCAGAACGACGTCTCTGCCCGAAAGCGCGATCACCTGCGCGATCCCGCCACCCATGTATCCCGAACCGACGACGGCGACGAGTTCGGTCATTTCGATGCTCCCGTCTCGATCTCGCGGATCAGGGCGACTTTCGCGGCCGAGGCCGAGCCGGGGTCGAACCGCAGATCAAGCCACTCGTCTACGAGCTTCTTCGCGAGCTCAGGGCCGATCACGCGGGCGCCCAGAGCCAGCACCTGGGCGTCATTGCTCAGAACCGATCTCTCGACCGAGTACGCGTCGTGCGCGGTGACAGCACGCACGCCCTCGACCTTGTTCGCCGTGATCGCCATTCCCAGGCCGGTCCCGCAGACGAGAAGAGCGCGATCCGCACTCTTGTCGGCGACGTGCCCCGCTGCTTCTGCCGCGATATGCGGGTAGGCCGTGGTGCCAGAGGCATCGACGCCGAGGTCGGTCACCGACTCGACTCTCGCATCGCTCTCGAGCAGCTTGCGCAGCGTCTCCTTGAGCTCGTAGCCGGCGTCATCCGCACCGACGACGACACGCCATCCGTTCATCTCTGACTCCTCTGATCGGTCACGGAACTCTCCGCGACTGTGCGCATGATGAGCGCGAACGACACCGCGCCCGGATCGGGGTGGCCGATGCTGCGTTCGGCGAGCGGTCGCGCGCGCCCGCGCCGCGGCGACAGCGCCGCCGTGCCTTCGGCTGCCCGCTGCGCCTCCTGCGCCGCGGCGACGATCGCGTCCGGGAGACTCGATCCGCCGGCGGCCTCTGAGGCGAGGGTTCTCTCGAACGGGAGCAGTGCGTCGAGCATGGTCTTGTCTCCCGGCTCCGCGCCGCCGAGCTCGACGAGACGTCCGCGCGCCTTGTCTACGGCCGCGTAGATGGTCGACGCGTCGACCGTGGGCGACGCGTCGAGTTCGGCTCCGAAGGCTGCGAGAGCGGCACCCCAAAGCGCGCCGGAGGTGCCGCCGGCTCGATCGGCCCAGGCCTCGCCTGCCACGGCGAGCAGTTCGCCGATGCCGGCGTCGACGTCGACGTCGGCTGCTGCCGCGACGGCCGCTTCCAGCCCTCTCAGCATCCCGACACCGTGATCGCCGTCGCCGGCGATGGCATCCAGCGCTCCCAACGACTCTTCGGCAGAGGCGATGGCCTCCTTGGCCTCGTGAAGCAGGACCCTCGCCGAGTGCGCACAGGCCACCGACTCGGCTGAGGCGGGCCGCTTCGCGCGGGCTGGGGCATCCGGAGTTCCGGCCGCTGCGGCACGGGCGGACCGCGGCGACGCCCTGACCTCGCCGGTCGGGCTGTCGCCCCGTGCCAGGGCAGCAGTGCGCACGGGACTGCACCAGAGCTCTTCCAGCTCATCATCCAGCCACATCAGAGTGATGGATACGCCGCCCATGTCGAGGCTGGTGACGAGGTCGCCGCAGATGGGGGCGACCACAGTGATCTCCCGACGAGTGAGTTCGGCGTGCACATGCGCGAACAGTACGAACAGTTCTTCGGCGGTGATCGCGCCCAAGCCGTTCACCAACAGCGCCACGCGTCCGGACGCCCCGTCCGGACGCTCATCGAGCAGCGGACCGAGCAGCGTCAGCGCGAGGCGATCCGCCTTCTCGATCGGCACGTCCCGGATGCCGGGCTCGCCGTGGATGCCGAGTCCGATCGACATCATGCCTTCGGGCACCCGGAAGAGGGGCTCCTGGGCCCCGGGAAGCGTGCAGCCCGAGAAGGCGACCCCCAGACTGCGCGTGCGATCGTTCGCCAGAGCCGCGAGGCGTTCGACATCGTCGAGCGAATCACCGCGTGAGGCGGACGCGCCGGCGATGCGGAAGACGCAGAGGTCGCCGGCGATGCCGCGACGCTGGTCTCTCTGCTCAGAAGGAGCGCTCGCGATGTCATCGGTCACCAGAACGGTGCGCACGTCGATGCCCTGCTCACGCAGCCGGCGCTGCGCTTCGCCGAAGTGGATGACGTCACCTGCGTAGTTCCCGTATGAGAAGAGGACGCCGCCGTCAGCCTCGACTTCGTTGACCACTCGAATCGCCTGAGCCGTCGAAGGCGAAGAGAAGATATTGCCGCACACCGCCGCCGCCGCCATCCCTTCGCCGACTGCGCCAGCGAACCCGGGATAGTGCCCGGAGCCGCCGCCGACGACCACGGCGACCTGTCCTCGGGGAAGATCCGCGGCGCGCGCCACGCCGCCGTCGACCCGTCTGAGGATGTCGGGATGGGACAGGACGAGTCCGTCGAGGGAATCCGCGACGAATGACTCCGGATCGTCCGTCAGCTTCGTCATCGCTCGCTCCCCTCGTACTGCTGCGCGACGCGGCTGCGTCCGTGGGCGGTCTGCCTGCGCGGCAGCACCCTGTTCCTCAGATGATCTCTATTGGTGGCGCTGACGCTGAGCCCATCGCCGCCGTAATGCTCCACGCAGATCGCACCCTGGAACCCGGCGGCCACCGCCTCACGCAGCGCCCATCGGTAGTCGATGAATCCGGACTCCAGGGATGCCGGATGCGTCATCACCGCGCCCGTGGACGGCTCCTCATCCCGCAGATAGTTCTTGACGTGCCAGTAATTGCTGTAGGGCAGCGTCGCTCTGAGCGTCTCTCGCCAGTCCGCTACCGGTTCATGCAGACGGATCAGGTTGCCGATGTCGGGATTGAGCCCTACAGAAGGCAGACCGATCTCTTCGACGAGTTGAACCGCGGATGACGCCGATCCGAGATACGTGTGCTCATACATCTCGAGCGAAACGAGTATGCCCAGTTGCTGCGCGTGTTCTCCGAGCTCGCGGAAGCGACGCACAGCCAGACGACGGGCTTCATGATCGTCGGGCCGGTCCTGATGCCCGGGAACCGTCCAGAACCAGAGCACTTCGCGCTGAGCGGCGGTCAATGCCTGGTGCAGGCCGAACGAGACCACGCCGATGCCCAGCTCAGCGGCCACGTCCAGCGTCCGGTGACTGTAGGCGAGGTTCTCTTCGCCGTGCTCCGCGTCGATGATGGAGCGGCGGATCGCTGAAAGCGCGATGGCACTGACTCCGGCATCGTCCATCGCCTCGCGAAGCATGGCGCGATGTCGAGGGACGAGGTCTGCGCACGCCACCCAGGAGTCCGTCAGATCGACGTTGTCGAATCCGGCATCGGCGACCTCCTCCAGAGCCTGAGACCACATGGATCGGATCGTGTCGTCGTCATCACGTTTCGGCATGGTCCGTTCGAACGGCAGCATCGCCGCTGCGATCGGCCAAGTGGTCGCTGTCAGTGCCATCATCGTCCTTATCGGATATCAGAGATCATGCACGATCTACGGTAGTACGAAACAACTGTCCGTGACAAGGCCGCCGAGAAGCGCATGTCGGCACGACATGCCTGGGGACCGGAGAAGTCGATGGCTCCTCGAGGTGATCTCCGCCGGGGCGGATCTGTCACTCCGCCTCAGACGCTCTCGAGATCCTCGAGGGAACGATGACGCACACCGACGAGGTGCGAACGCATAGCCCTCTCCGCGAGAGCAGGATCTCCGTCGGAGATCGCGTCACGGATCGCCGAGTGCTCGGCCACGGTCTCTTCGGCGTCGGTCACGCCCTTGCCGGAGAAGAGACGGAATCTCTGCACGTGACCGCCGAGCGCGTCGTACGCCTGCAGGATGAAGCGATTGCCCACGCCCGTGAAGATCGAACGGTGAAACTCTCGATCTGCGTCGTAGTACGAGCGGAATGAATCGAATTGCTCACCCGACGGCGCCCCTGACAGCCGAACGAGCGTGTCGTCGAGACGCTGCACGAGCGCGGATCGCGATTCCAGTCGCGCCGCCTCGGCCGCGGTCGCGGGCTCGAGGAGCAGACGCGCGTCGATGAGTTCGCCGATCTCTCCGGAATCCGGCGCCGGCGCGACGCGGTATCCCCGAAGAGCCACCCGCTGCACCAGTCCGGTCGAGTCCAGCCGAGCGAGCGCCTCACGTACGGGGCTGGTCGATACTCCGAACTCTCGCGCGAGCGCGTCAATACTCAAGGACTGCTCCGGCTGCATATGACCGTCCATGATCAACCTCACGAGCTGGTCATGAACGTCATCGACGATCAGACGAGGGCTGATCCGGACCGGTCGGACCCGTGGATCGGGGGCAGTGGCGGACATTGGGCCATCCTACGCGGCCGAGTCTTTGCGGTGTCGCGCGGTGCGCCCCTTCACGAAGCCCGCCGCCACCGCTCGACTAGAATCAATCAACGCGCCCGACGCGATATCTGTGATTGGTGGCTCAATGGAACCGACGATGCACGACGTCGCGCGCCTCGCGAGCGTCTCCATAAAGACGGTGTCCAATGTCATCAACGATCACCCGCATGTGCGCCCGCAGACGCGCCAGCGCGTACAAGACGCCATCGATCAGCTCGGGTACCGGCCCAACCTGTCCGCCCGCGGTCTCCGCTCGGGCCGAACAGGGGTCATCGGCCTCGCCGTCCCGGCACTCAGCGAGAACTACTTTGCTGAGCTGGCCGACGCTGTCATCCGCGCAGCCGACACGCACGGCCTCGGCGTCGTGGTCGAACAGACCAGCGGCGATCGCGAACGCGAACTGCAGGTGATCACGGGCGGCCGCCTCCGCCTGACCGACGGCCTGCTGTTCAGCCCGCATGCTCTCGGCCAGGCAGACGTCGACGCCCTGCGCACCGACTTTCCCATCGTGCTCCTGGGCGAGCGCATCTTCGACGGCCCGACCGACCACGTCACCATGCACAACGTGTCTTCCGCGCGTGCGGCGGTCGAGCATCTGATCGACATCGGGCGTCGACGCATCGCGATCATCGGCGCCGAAGGCGACACCGTAGACGGCACGAGCTCCGCGGCTCTCCGGCTCGTGGGCTACCGAGAGGCGTTCGACGGCGCCGGTCTCGCCATCGACTCCCGCCTGATCCGCTCGGGTCGGCATTGGAGCCGCACGGCCGGCGTGCTGGCGGTGCGCGAACTCATCAACGAGGGCATCGAGTTCGACGCCGTCTTCGCTCTCAACGATGCACTCGGGCTCGGCGCCCTGCGCGCCCTCGGCGAGGCCGGCCTGCGGGTTCCCGAAGATGTCGCCGTGATCGGCTTCGACGATATCGACGAGTCTCGATTCTCGATCCCCTCGATGTCGACCGTGGATGCCGGGCGCAAGGAGATCGCGGTGGCCGCCGTCGACATGCTGGTCGAGCGCATCGATGAGAAGGGCGAGCGCCGACCGCCAAGAACCGTCAAGCCCGGCTACCGCATCGTCAGGCGCGAGTCGACGGGATTCCCGAGCAGGGCCACGGATCCATCAGACGTCGCTTCATGGTCGCCGTCCGCCGGCGATAGCACCGCGCGCTGATGTGAAGTACGCGGACGCGGCAAGCCCGGACGCGTACTTCTACCGCCGCGTGTTCGTCGCTGCCGCGCCGCTGATCGACGCGGCAGCGACGATGCGCTCCACCGACGGGTGTCGAGATCGAGGCGTCACCGTTCACGGTCATGAAGGCGGGCAGATCGCCCAGCGGCTGCGTCAGACGCAGTGGCTCTCCGCCCGCCTCTCACGCTCACTCCCAGACGACGGAGGGCATCTCGGCGGAGAAGTCGACCTTCGGGGTCAGCACCTCGCCGCCGAAGAGGACTTCGAACGGCTCGGTCGACGAACCGTTCGAGGCCTGGAGCGTGATGTCAGCACCCCAGTAGTCGTACGTCGTCACGATCGCGCGCTCGCTCACGTAGGCCTCGAGGTTGTCGAGCTTCGACTGGTTCTCGGCGTCGATCGTGCGGGTGACCGTGCCATCGACGGGCGTGTAGCCGTCCTGGCTCATGGTGCTCGTGTTCATGCCGCACGGGGTGTCGAGCGTCTTCATCGCGAGGCACTCGGCGAACGAGGCCTTGACCAGCTCGCGGAACGACGTGGTGCCCGCCTCGCTCAGGATCGGCTTCACCTCGTAGAGCGCTTCGGTGTCGTCGTCGGAGGCGACCACGAGGGTGCTCTCGCCTTCGATCGCGAACTGCTCGGGACCGACCGCGAGCTGGTAGGTGCCGGGGAAGACGTACACGCTGTCGGTCGGCGCCTCGGCGCCGTTCACCGTCAGGCCGAGCCCCTCGAATCCGTACAGGCCCGAGAACGACACGAGGCCGTCGACGATCGTGAGCTCGGTGCCGTCATACGACGGGTTCACGTCGAACGTGCGGTCGACCTTGGTGTCGCCGATGGTGAAGGTGACTGCGACCTGGGTGTCGCCGTACTCCCCCTCGGATTCCTTGCCGACCTTGATCTTGTCGATCTTGCCGAGCTTCAACGACTCCTTGAGGACGTCGGCGGTCAGAAGATCGTCGCCTCCGTAGTTCTCGACGTAGGTGACCGCCTTCTCGGCGTCGCCGTCGGCGAGCGCCGTCAGGTACTGCTCGACGTACTCGGACGCCGAGGGCTTGGCCGGCCGCGTCACGATCGGGACGATCACGGCGGCCGCGATCGCGAGGACCACCACTGCTCCACCGCCGATCAGGCCGAACAGCAGCCCCTTCGACATCGGCTTCTTCGGTGCGGGCGCGAAGCCGGCAGCCGGGTAGGCCCCGGGGTAAGGGGCGTTCGGGTCGCCGGGAGCTGCAGCGCCCGGGTAGGCGGCAGGGCCTCCGGGCGGGTAGGCGTTGGGGTCGCCCTGCGGAGCGGCGGGATACGACGCGTGGGGGTCGGATGCCGCGGCATACGGCTCCGTCGACGCTGCGGGGTAGGTCTGCGGGCTGCCCTGGCCGGGAACCGCGTAGGGATCCGGCGCTGCGGTGGGAGCAGCCCCCGGGTAGGCCGCCGGCGCCCCCGGGTACGCGTTCGGATCGAACGACGGCGGCTGCACGGGCTCGGGCTGGTACGGCGGCTGCGGCTGCACGGGCTCGGGCTGGTATGGCGCGGGCGGCTGGACGGGCTCCGGCGGAACCGGCGCGGCGGGCGGCGCCGGTGGCTGTGTCGGCTCGGGCTGGGACGGCTGCGGGTTCTCCGGCGTTTCGGTCATGGCTGCTCTCCGTAGACGCCGTCGACCACGGCATCCGCTCTGCTCTTCGTCACCTGGAAGAGGTGACCCCCTCCCCCGGCCGCGGTGCGTGCGACGGGGAACTCCTTCAGGGTACCGTCAGCCAGGGCAAGGATCGGGTCCTTCGTCATGGGGAGTTCTGCCCATGACGAAGGACCGTCACGGCCGAGCTCAGCGTGCGATATGCCGCTCGTCGACGCCGTCGTAGTGCGAGAGCGGGCGGATGAGCGCGTTCGCTCCGGCCTGCTCGATCACGTGCGCCGTCCACCCGGTGACGCGTGCGGCGACGAACAGCGGCGTGAAGGTGAGGGTGTCGAAGCCGATGAGGTTGTACGCCGGCCCCGACGGGTAGTCGAGGTTCGGGTAGATCCCCTTGCGGGCGACGAACTCCGACTCGAGGGCGTCGTACAGCTCCGCCACGTCATGCCGTCCGTAGTGCTCGACGAGGGTGTCGAGCGCGGCCTTCATGGTGGGCACTCGCGAGTCTCCGCGCTTGTACACGCGGTGCCCGAAGCCCATGATCTTGCGCTTCTCGGCGAGCGCCGTGTCGAGCCAGGACTTCACGTTCGAGGCGTCGCCGATCTCGTCGAAGATGTGCAGCACGGCCTCGTTCGCGCCCCCGTGCAGAGGACCCTTGAGCGCGCCGATCGCGCCGACGACGGCCGAGTACAGGTCGCTGAGCGTCGAGGTGATCACGCGGGCGGTGAACGTCGAGGCGTTGAAGGAGTGCTCGGCATACAGGATCATCGAGCGGTTGAACGCGTCGACCACGACCGCGTCGGGTTCGGCGCCGAAGGTCATCCAGAGGAAGTTCGCCGAGTAGTCCAGGTCGTCCCGCGGCGCGATGGGCTCCTCGCCGCGACGGCGGCGCTGTCCGTAGGCGACGATCGCGGGCAGCGCCGCGAACAGGCGGATGCTGCGCTCGAGGTTCTCGGCGGGGCTCCCGCCCGCGTTCAGCACCGAGCCGCCGGCATTCGGATCGGAGGCGCCGATCGCACTGACCGCCGTGCGCACCTCGTCCATCGGGTGGGCGCTCACCGGGATGAGATCGATCACGGCCTTCACCTCGTCGGCGAGCGCACGGTGAGCACGCTCCGTCGCACGCAGCTCGGCGAGCTGCTCAGCATCCGGCAGCTCACCGTTCCAGAGCAGGTACGCGACGGCCTCGAACGGCTGGGTCGCGGCGAGCTCCTGCACGGGGTACCCGCGGTACAGCAGGCTGTTGGTCTCGGGGTTGACCTTCGAGATCGCGGTCGTGTCGACGACGACTCCGGCGAGGCCCTTCTTGATGTCCGGCTCGGTCATGGTCACTCCTTCGTGGTGTCCCGCTCGACGCGGAAGTTGAAGACGCCCGAGTCGAAGTGGTTGTACGACTCGTAGTCGATCAGATCGTAGAGATCGGCCCGATGCTGCATCTCGCCGAGCTTCGAGGTCAGATGCCCCTCGTCGTTCAGCGTATCCAGTGCGCGGCCGGCCGACCCCATCGCGATGCGCAGCAGCGAAACCGGCCAGATGACCATGCTCACACCGGCATCCCGCAACTGGTCGACAGGGAACAGCTCGCTCTTGCCGAACTCGGTCATGTTCGCGAGGATCGGGACGTCCACGGCGTTCGCCATCGCCTCGAACTCCGCGAGCGTGCGCATCGCCTCGGGGAAGATCGCGTCGGCCCCGGCGTCCACCAGCGCCTTCGCGCGGTCGATCGCGGCCTCCAACCCGTCGATGGCACGGATGTCGGTGCGCGCCATGATGAGGAAGTTCTCGTCCCGTCGGGCGTCGGCGGCGGCGCGGATGCGCTTGATCGCCGTGTTCTCGTCGACGACGCTCTTGCCGTCGAGGTGACCGCAGCGCTTGGGATTGATCTGGTCCTCGATGTGCGTGCCGGCGAGCCCGGCATCCTCGAGCTCCTGGATCGTGCGGGCGACGTTCATCGGTTCGCCGAAACCGGTGTCGGCGTCGACGATCGCGGGGAGGTCGGTCATGCGGGCGATCTGCTTCGCCCGGCCGGCCACCTCGGTGAGGGTCGTGAGCCCGATGTCGGGGAGTCCGAGGTCGGCGGCGAGCACCGCGCCCGAGATGTAGACGCCGTCGAAGCCCTTCTCCTCGATCAGCCGCGCGCTGAGCGGGTTGAAGGCGCCGGGCAGGCGCAGCAGCTCGCCGCTCGCGAGACGCTCGCGGAACAGCCGCCGTTTCTCGGCCGGAGTGACCGTGGAGTAGAGCATCAGAAGAGCCCCTTCGGGGCATCCGCGGCCTCGAGCAGGCCGGGCCGCGCGATGATCGAGAGCTCGCCGACCTCGGCGGCGGTGAGTTCGGGCAGCCGCTGCACGAGCTCGAGGAACCGCTCGATCTCGGCGGGCTCGAGCACGGGTTCTGCGAGCAGGCGGAACTTCGCGATGTAGTTCTCACGGGCGAACGGACGGGCTCCCAGCGGATGCGCGTCGGCCACCGCGATCTCGTCGACCACGGTCGTGCCGTCGGTCAGACGGAACTCGACGCGACCGCCGAAGGCCTTCACGTCGGGATCCTCGGAGTGGTAGCGGCGCGTCCACTCGGGATCCTCGGCGGTGGTGATCTTGTGCCACAGCTGGACCGTGTCCGGTCGAGCAGCGCGTTCGGGAGCATAGGAGTCGACGTGGTGCCAGCCGCCGTCCTGCAGTGCCACCGCGAAGATGTACGGGATCGAGTGATCGAGGGTCTCACGCGACGCGGTGGGGTCGTACTTCTGCGGGTCGTTCGCCCCTGAGCCGATCACGTAGTGCGTGTGATGGCTGGTGTGCAGCACGATCGACTCGATGTTCGCGGGGTCGCGCAGCGCCGGGTTCTCGGTGCCGAGCTTGCGGGCGAGATCGATCCACGCCTGCGCCTGGTACTCGGCCGAGTGCTCCTTCGTGTACGAGTCGAGGATCGCGCGCTTCGCCTCGCCGACGGCAGGCAGCGGCACCTCGTATGCGGCGTCATTGCCGTCGAGCATCCAGGCGATCACGCCGTCCTCGCCTTCGTAGATCGGCGAGGGACTGGTCTGCCCGCGCATCGCGCGATCGACGGCTTCGACGGCCATCTTTCCCGCGAATGCCGGCGCGTGCGCCTTCCATGTGGAGATCTCGCCCTTGCGGCTCTGACGGGTGGCGGTCGTGGTGTGCAGCGCCTGGCCGACGGCCTGGTAGATCGTCTCGACGTCGAGGTCGAGCAGCGTGCCGATGCCAGCTGCAGCCGAGGGCCCGAGATGCGCGACGTGGTCGATCTTGTGCTTGTGCAGGCAGATGGCGCGGACGAGGTCCATCTGGATCTCGTAGCCGGTCGCGATGCCGCGCACGAGTGCCCGACCGTCCTTGCCTGCATGCTGGGCCACAGCGAGGATCGGCGGGATGTTGTCTCCGGGGTGCGAGTACTCCGCCGCGAGGAAGGTGTCGTGGTAGTCGAGCTCGCGCACCGCCACGCCGTTCGCCCACGCCGCCCATTCTGGACTCGTGCGGTGGTCGAGGGCTGCGCCGAACAGGTTCGCACCCTGGCCGCCGGTGGACACCGGGTGGCTGAACGCCTGTGCGCGCGCCGCGTTGATCGGGGCGCGGGTGAGGGATGCCGCGGCCACCGAGGCGTTGTCGATGATGCGGTTGATGATCATGTCGACGACGGCCGGCTCGACCTCGACGGCGTCGACCGCGACCTCGGCGATCTTCCAGGCGAGCTGGCCTTCACGGGCCAGATTCTCGTCGCTGCGGTGGACCCGGACGTGGTGGGTGACGGTCATTTCTGTCCTTCGTTCAGAGTTTCGAGGATGCCGGTGAGCGCGTTGTGCAGGTGCACGTGCGTGGCATGGGCGGCCAGGTCGCCGTCGCGATCGGCGAGGGCTCGGGCGATCGTGCGGTGCTCGGCGGCGGATGCTTCGAGCCGGGCGGGTTTGTCGCGAGCCATGCGCCGCACTCTCACGAGGTGCGTGCGCACGGTGCGCAGGGCCGAGGCGATGTAGTCGTTGGCCACCGCCGCATCGAGGGCCGCGTCGAAACGGGCGATCAGGGCGTAGTAGGCGTCTCGCCCCTCGACGGCCGTGAGATCGACGTGTGCGAATTCTTCGGCGAGGTTCCGGAACAGCGCGGCGTCGCCTCGGGCCGCGGCCAGCCGGGCCGAGGTCTCCTCGAGCGCGCGGCGGATCTCGAACAGCGCGCGGATGTCGTCGGCATCAAGGTCCGCCACGACCGTGACCCGGGGCGACTGCTGCACGACGAGGCCATCGGCGGCGAGGCGGCGCAGCGCCTCGCGCATGGGCGTCCGGCTGACTCCGAGCCGCGCGGCCTGTTCGACCTCGCCCAGCACGAAGCCTGCGGGGAGCACTCCCGATTGGATGCCGTCCAGCAGATCCGCGTAGGCGCGATCGCTCGCGCTGATGCGATCGGCGGCGAGGGTCATGTGATCAGTGTATACATAAACAAACACTGTGCGGCTCGAAAGCCCCGCTCGCGTTCCTCCCGGTATACATTCGAGTCGAGGCGGGGCACGTCATTCACGCCTCAGGTACGAGTTCCACTTCACCAGGAACGCGGAGATGATCACACCTCCGGCCGGCACCACTTCTTCGACTGCGGGCTGCGGGTCACCCAGGGCGGCGAGGTCGGCGAGCGCCGCCGTTCGCAGGGCGACGATTCGCTCCTGCTCCTGCGCACTCAGCTTCTCCAGCGTCTCCGCCTGCAGGCGCGCGGCGATGGCATCCACCTCCGGCCGCATCCTGTCGACCGCGACATTGATCGCCGTGTCGATCTCCTCGCGCTCCGCCGGACGGAGCGCGCGCACCAGCAGCGCGAGTATGAGTCCGGCGATTCCGATCGCACCCGCGCCGAACACGAGCGGCGCAACCGGCATCGCAGGGCGCGTCAGCTGGAACGCTGCGGCCACCGCTAGCGTGACCGCGATGCCGATCTGCATCCGCACCATTCCCCAGTTCAGCGGACGCCACCCGACCGCGATCAGCACGATGAGGTCGCCCAGCCCCGAGATCGTCGCCAGAACGAAGAGGATTCCTTCCGTCTCGTAGGGATCGGACCTCAGCCCCGCGGCGAGCGCCGCAGAGAACGCTCCACTCAGCACAGCGGCGAACAGCACGAAGGTCGACCATCCGCCGTGGGGGTTCCTCGCCCCGTACTCCCTGCGCAGCCGACGGCGGCACTCGCGCCACGCCTCGTCGGCCGCGTCACGCGCCTGATCCCAGAGATCGAGTGCGACGTCCCGCCGCCCGGCGACGTCGAAGGCCACCCGCTCGACGTCCTTCGCATCGAAGTGCTTCGCCGCGACAGGAAGGCGCGACCGCACGGCGACGACCTGCTTCTCGAAGTCGTCATCTGCCACGGACTCAGGGTAGCCACCCGCACTGGGAGCCGACGGACGTGAGAATGCCCGACGAAGGCGAGCGTCGTCAGCGGTCGACAGGCCCACTCCGCTCGACGGGCACCGCTTCGACGACGAGCGAGGGTGCACCGGCATCCGCTTCGCCGAGCTTCACGACGACGACTCCCGCGAGCACGAGCGCGCCTCCGATCGCCTGCACGGGTCCGGGGATCTGACCCAGCATCAGAGCGCTGAACACCATCGCGGCGACCACCTCGGAGAGGGCGACGAACGACGACAGGCGGGAGCCGAGCATCCGCGTCGACGCGATGCCGAGGATGTATGCGAGCGCCGTCGCGATCAGCCCCATCGCAAGCACCGGCACGAACCACGGCACGCTCCCGACGCTGTACTCGACGTCGGCGGTGGTCCACTCGAACGGGAGCACCCCGATCAGCGCGGCGATCGCGAGGCCCACCGCTCCGATCAGCAGGCCGAGGCCCGCGAGCGCGATCGGCGGCAGCCCGGTGTCGGCTCTGCCCGAGAGCACGAAGTAGGTCGCCGCCCCGATCATCGCACCGAGCGCGAACAGGATGCCGCCCAGATTCACCTGCGCGCCGGTGAGGATGTCGAGCATCAGCACGAGACCTACGAAGGCGACGGCCGCGCCGAGCAGGCTGCGCCTGGTCGGCTTCTCGCCGCGCCGGATCCACAGCCAGAGCACGACGGCGATGGGGGCGGTGTACTCGATGAGCAGGGCGATGCCCACGTCCATGACGGCGACCGCCTGGAAGTAGCAGAGCTGCGCGAGCGTCACCGCGAGCACTCCGTAGACGAGGACCATGACGGCGTTGCGGCGCACGATCCGCCATTTTCCCCGCAGCGCGAGAAGGGTCGGCACGAGGAGCACGAGCGCCGCCACCCACATCCGCACCGTGACAGCCGCGCCGGGGCTCCAGCCTGCATCGATGAGCCCGCGGGCGAAGACGCCCGACATGCCGAACGACACGGCCGCGCCGAGCGCCACCAGCATCCCGCGGCTGACGCCCTGGCGCGACGCGATTCGAATGCTGTCATCGGCAAGTGTGGTCATGACATGTGACGCTACGCGTATGCGATGTAAGATGTCAACATGATCTTCACCAATGACACGGAAGACGCGCTCCGCTCGGCCGTCTGGCTGGTGAACACCGCGGAAGCGCCGGACACGCTGACGGACGCCGCAGACGGGGCCGAATTCCTCGAGGAGTTCCCGTTCACCGGGCGCGTGGATCGGGATGCCGTCGAGCTCGACGCGCTGCGCCGCATCCGCTCGCAGCTGCGCGCCATGCTCATCGCGCCGCGCGATGAGATGGCCACGGCCGTCAACGAGGCCCTCGCATCGGTGACGCTGACGCCGCGGTTGACCAGGCACGGCGACATGGACTGGCACCTGCACGCGGTCGCCGACGACCGCCCCCTCTCCGAGCGCGTGCTGATCGAGACGGCCATGGCCCTCGTCGACGTCATCCGCACCGACGAGGGCTCACGCATCTCCGTGTGCGACGACGACTCCTGCGAGGCCCTCGCCCTCGACCTCTCACGCAATCGCTCGAAGCGCTACTGCTCGACGACCTGCGCCAACCGCAACGCCGTCGCCGCCTACAGGGCGCGGCGCGCCTCCTGATCGATCCTCCGCCGCCTCCAGGTCGATCCTCCCGCGCCACCGCGTTCCCGACGCGCCGCCCCCGAATATGCGCGAACAACGTGGTGGCACGTCGACATCGTGGTGGCGGGGCATCATCGCACCACCCGGGGCACTCTTCACACTCTTCACAAACTTCTGAAATCGGCGTAGCGTGCCGTGCATGGACACAGTGATCCGCACGAGCGATCTCACCAAGCACTACGGCCGCGTGCACGCTCTCGACGGCCTCGATCTCTCCGTCACAGCGGGTCAGGTGCACGGCTTCCTCGGCCCGAACGGCGCCGGAAAGACGACCACGATCCGCATCCTCCTCGGTCTCGCACGCAAGACCTCGGGCGACGTCGAGGTGCTCGGGCGAGACCCCTGGAGGGACGCGACCGACCTGCACCGCCGCATCGCCTATGTTCCGGGTGACGTCAGCGTCTGGCCCAACCTCTCCGGCGGAGAGGCGATCGACCTGCTGTCGCGCCTGCGCGGGGCATCGACGAAGAGCGCCGACTACCGGGCGAGCCGCGCACGGCTCGAGGCGGCGTTCCAGTTCGATCCGCGCAAGAAGGGCAGAGCCTATTCGAAGGGCAACCGGCAGAAGGTCGCCCTCATCGCCGCGTTCGCGGTGCCGGCCGACCTCTACATCCTCGACGAGCCGACCAGCGGGCTCGATCCGCTGATGGAGGTGGTGTTCCGCCAGGAGATCGCACGGGTGAAGGATGCCGGCGCCACGGTGCTGCTTTCGAGCCACATCCTGTCGGAGGTCGAGCTGCTGTGCGACCGGGTCTCGATCATCCGTGCCGGCCGCGTCGTCGAGTCCGGCACGCTGCCGGAACTGCGGCACCTCACCCGCACCGAGGTGTCGTTCGCAGCAGCCGACGTCTCGGCCACCGACGGGATCGCTGCGGCCCATGATCCGACGTTCACCGAGGGGCGCGCGCGGTTCACGGTCGACAGCGACGCCATGGCATCCGTCCTCCCGATCCTCGCCCAGCGCCAGGTGACCGGCTTGCGCATCGAGCCGCCCTCTCTCGAGGAGCTGTTCCTGCGCCACTACGGCGACGAGAGCGCATCATGATCCCCCTGCTCCGCCAGCGTCTGCGCCGCGACTGGCTGCAGCTCTCGCTGTGGGTCATCGGCGCCGTGCTGCTCGCCTACGCGGGCTACGCCGGCGTCACGCAGTCGTACAGCACGGTCGCCGACCGTCAGGAGGTGCTCGCGGCGGTCGCCGCGAACCCGGTGATCCTGATGTTTCGGGGACTGCCCTCCGGCACCTCCGTCGGCGCGTTCCTCGCATTCGAAGATCTGCCCTGGCTCGCGATGCTCGCAGCTCTCATGAGCACGTTCCTCGCCGTGCGGCACACGCGCGGCGACGAGGAGGCCGGGCGCAGCGAACTCGTCGCGGCCACACCCGCCTCGCGCACGCTGCCGCTGCTCGCCACGATCGTGCACGGGCTCGCGGCCAACGTCGTGCTGGGCCTGCTCATCGGCCTGTCGCTGATCGGTGCGGGGATGGACACCGCGGGCTCGCTGCTGCTGGGAGCTGCGGCAGCCGCCACGGGCGTCTCGTTCCTCGGCGTCGGTCTCGTCGCGGCGCAGCTCATGCGCACGTCGCGGGGTGCGAACGCGCTCACCGTCTGGCTGCTGGTGGCGACGTTCCTGATCCGTGGCATGGGCAATCTCGCCGGCACGCCGAGCGACGACCTGAGTCGCATCGACAGTGCGTGGCCGGTCTGGCTGTCGCCGTTCGGCTGGGCAGAGCAGATCCGCCCCTTCGACGAGAACTCGCCCTGGCCGCTGGTCCTCGGGTTCGCGTTCGGGATCGTTCTCGCGGTGACCGCCACCGTGCTGCAGTCGGCTCGCGACCTGGGCGCGAGCTTCATCGCCGAGCGCGGCGGCCGGGCGAGCGCACGCGCCGCGCTCGCCTCTCCGCACGCTCTCGTCTGGCGGCTGGCGTGGGGGTCCCTCCTGGGCTGGGTCATCGGCGGGGTGCTCACGGGGTTCCTCGCCACGACCCTCGGCGGCATTGCAGGGCAGGTGGCCGGGGAGAACCCCGCCGTCGCGCAGATCCTCGAGAAGATCGCCCGCGCCGGCGACCTCGACGAGGCGATGATCACGGTCTTCTTCACGATGCTCGGGGTGCTCGCGGCCTGCGCCGGTGTGCAGACGATCATCCGCGCGCGACAGGAGGAAGCGCACGGCACCGCCGAGCCGGTGCTCGCGGCCGCGGTCGGCCGCGTTCGCTGGCTCGCGGACTACGCGATCGTCGCGACGGTCGGGGTAGCTCTGGTCGTGGCCGCGGCGATGGTCGCGGCATACGTCGGCCTGGCGGCCAACGGCGCCCCCGCCGACCTGTTCCGAGTCGTCACGGTCACCGGGCTCGGGCAGTTCGTCGCGGCATCCGTCTTCACCGCCCTCACCGCACTCGTGTTCGTCCTCGCGCCGCGCGCGACGCTCGGGGCGGGGTGGACGCTGGTCGGCGTGGCAGCGGTCCTGGGCATGTTCGGACCGCTCATGGGCATGCCCGAGTGGCTCACGAGCATCTCGCCGATCGCGGTGACACCCGTGGTGTCGCACGGCGACGTGGACCTGCGGGGACTCTGGTGGCTCGTGTTCGCCGTCGTGGTCGCCGGTGCCGGAGCGCTCACGCTCATGCGCCGTCGGGAACTCGAGTCGGACGGCTAATCTGAGGCTGAGGAGCGCATGGAACACCGAGGAACCGAAGCCGCAGAGCAGGCCGCCGCGATGATCACGGCAGCCGGCATGCCGAGGATGCCCGCGCGCGTGCTGATGGCGCTGGTCGCCGCCCCCGCCGGCGGATACACGGCGGCCGAGCTCGCCGAGCGCCTCGAGGTGAGCCCCGCCGCGGTGTCGGGCGCGGTTCGCTACCTGCAGGATGCGCATTTCGCACGGCGTCTGCCCAGCGCCGGCCATCGCCGGGACCGCTACGACCTGGTCGCCGACTCGTTCCACTCCGTCGTGATCGGCAACCTGCCGGTGTACACCCGCATGGCCGACTACGTCGAGAAGATCGCAGCGGAGACCGGCGAAGAGCCGGCCGCCGCCGAGCGCGCCGCCCAGATGGCGGGCTTCCTGCGGTTCATGGCCGAGCGGATGCCGCAGCTCGTCGACGAGTGGATCGCTCAGCGCGACGCGAACCCCGCGTAGGGCGAGGCGCCAGGTCAGCCCCCGACCACGCCCTCGAACAGCCCGATGTGATTGCCGTCGGGGTCGACGATCACCGCCCACCAGCTGCTCTCGGTGATCTGCTGCTTGCCCTGGGCGACGCTCGCACCGGCGTCCTGCGCGCGAGCGATCGTCTCGTCGATCGAGTCGACCTCGACGTACGACCGCGGCTCGACGAACCCCTCACCGCGGGGCGCGAGGCCGCCGCCCGAGATGCCGTTGGGAGCCTGCCACATCGGGTAGCCCTCGAAGCCCGGCATCTCGGCGATCTGCCAGCCGAACAGGCTCGAGTAGAACTCGGTCGCCGCTTTCATGTCGCTCACCGGGATGTCGATGTGCGTGATGTCTCCGTGCGCCATGGTGGCCCCTTTCGCCGTTCTCGTCGTCGTGCGGACGCGGCCAGTCTTCTCGCCCGGCCAGGCGACTTCAAGGGGTTGTGCTCACACTCCGGAACGCCCGACGACGCCCTTGCGCAGCAGTGCGTTTCCGTACGCACGGGTCTCCCCGGTTCGCACCATCAGATAGGCGCCCCTGGCGACGTCGTAGTACGCGAAGCGCTCCACGAATCGCGTGGTGCCGGCATCCGTCCCGGCTGCGGCCATGAGCTGGTGCTGCACGTCGAGCACCTCGCCATCAGCAGAGGTCATGAGGTCGATGCCGGGCACGTCGTCGAGGGGCAGCACCGTGCGGATGGCGGCGACGACATCGGGCGTGGTGGTGCCGGGCAGGTCGACGACCCGCTCCCCCAGCGCCCACGCCGGGAAGTGCGCGTCGGCGATCACGACCGCGTCGGAGTGTCCCATCCGGTCGAGGTGCAGCAGCAGTTCACCGGTGAGCAGCGGATCGATTCCTTCGAGCATGAGCGTTCCGTTCGTCAGGAGATGAAGCCCTCGGCGGCGAGGGCCTGCCAGAGGGCTGCCGGGATGTCGAGGGCGGCGTACTCCGCGTTCTGTCTCAGCTGCGCGGGGCGGCTGCCGCCGACGACCACCGAGTGCACCAGGTCGGACTGCAGCGGGAACTGCAGCGCCGCGGCAGGCAGCGGCACGTCGTGATCGGCGCAGATCGCGGCGATCCGGACGAGGCGCTCCCACAGCTCCTGCGGGAGCTGCCCGTACTCGTACCGGCCGTCGCGGTGCGGGGTGCTCTGGGCGAGAAGCCCCGAGTTGAACACAGACGCGGCGACGATCCCCGTGCCGTTCTCGCGGCAGGCCGGCAGAACGTCGGCTGCGGCAGGCTGCTCGAGCAGCGTGTAACGTCCGGCGACCATGATGAGGTCGAGGTCGGCCGCCCGGACGGCGGTGGCGAGAGCATCCGACACCATCGATCCGATGCCGATCCGACCGACCTCCCCGTCCGCGCGCAGCTGCTCGAGAGCGGGCAGCGCCTCGGCGAGCGCGAGGTCGAGGTCGTGGCGTTCGGGATCGTGCAGGTACAGCAGGTCGATCCGGTCGATGCCGAGCCGCTCGCGCGACTCGTCGAGGGATGCGCGGATGCCGCCTGCTGAGAAGTCCCAGACCCGTTGCAGGTCGTCGGGCACGTGGAAATCGTTCGCGGTGTCGAGCCCTCCCCGCTCATGGTCGGGGTTCGGACGCAGGAGGCGGCCGACCTTCGTGGAGAGGAAGTACTCCTCGCGCGGCTTGGTCGCGAGGAACGCGCCCAGCCGTCGCTCGGACAGGCCGAGGCCATAGTGCGGTGCCGTGTCGTAGTGGCGGATGCCGGCATCCCACGCCGCATCGAGCACCTCCCAGGCCTCGTCATCCGTGAGCGGGCGGAAGAGGTTGCCGAGGTTGGCCGCGCCGTATCCGAGGCGGGGCACGCCGCGATCAGACGAAGACATGCTGCCCCTTCCAGGTGTACTCGGCGATGCTGTCCGCCTTCATCTCCATGCCGCTTCCCGAGGCGGACGGCGGCATGTACGAGCCGCCGCGGATCACGGTCGGGGTGACGAAGTGCTCGTGCAGGTGATCCACGTACTCGATCATGCGCCCCTCGCGGCTGCCGCTCACCGCGACGAAATCGAACATCGACAGGTGCTGCACAGCCTCGCAGAGTCCGACCCCGCCCGCGTGCGGGCACACCGGCACCCCGAATTTCGCGGCGAGCAGCAGGTTGGCGATGTTCTCGTTGACGCCGGCCACGCGCACGGCGTCGATCTGCATCACCTCGATCGCGTTCGCCTGCAGCAGCTGCTTGAAGATCATCCTGTTCTGCGCGTGCTCGCCGGTGGCCACCCGGATCGGAGCGATGCCGCGCGCGATCTCCGCATGCCCGAGGATGTCATCGGGACTCGTGGGCTCTTCGACCCAGGCGGGGCGGAACTCGGCGAGCGCGTTCACCCAGTCGATCGCCTCGGCGACCTCCCAACGCTGGTTCGCGTCGATCGCGATCGGGAAGTCGGGTCCGCATACCTCGCGGGCCTTGCGGAAGCGCCGGATGTCGTCGTGCAGGTCGGCGCCGACCTTGAGCTTGATCTGGGTGAAGCCCGCGGCCATCGCCTCGCGCGCGAGGCGCTCCAGCTTCTCATCGGAGTAGCCGAGCCACCCCGGGCTGGTGGTGTACCCGGGATAACCGGTGGCGAACAGCTGCTGCTCTCGCTCCGCCCGTCCTGGCACGGCGTCGCGCAGGATGGCGAGGGCGTCATCGCGCGTGAGCGCGTTGCCGAGATAGCGGAAGTCGACGAGACCCACGATCTCCTCGGGCGTCATACGAGCCAGCAGCTGCCAGAGCGGGAGCCCCGCGCGCTTGGCCTTGATGTCCCACAGCGCGTTGATGACGGCGCCGATGGCCATGTGCATGACGCCCTTCTCCGGGCCCAGCCAGCGCAGCTGCGAGTCGCGGATGAGCTCGCGGAACGTGCCGCCCATGTCGTCGAGCAGCGGCTCGATCTCACGCCCGACGAGGTGGCCGGCCAGAGCGTCGATCGCCGCGACCTGCACGTCGTTCCCACGTCCGATCGTGAAGACGAAGGCGTGACCGGCGTCGTCGGCGTCGGTCCTGACGACCGCGTAGGCCGCCGAGTAGTCGGGGTCGGGGTTCATGGCGTCGGAGCCGTCGAGGCTCAGCGATGTCGGGAAGCGGATGTCGGTGGTGTCGAGGGCGACGATGCGGCTCACGGGATTCCTCTCAGAGTCGGCTTTCCTGCACCGACCTCTTGGAGCATAAACATCGGATGTCTATACTGTCAACGAACCCGGCCCACGCGGTAGGCAAATCGACCGTCACCGTCACGCAAGCCCCGGAATCATCGAGGAGAGTCATGAAGTTCGCACGATTGGGAGAATCAGGGGCCGAGATCCCCGTACTCGTCGAGGGAGATCGTCACCTCGACCTGCGGTCGGTGACATCCGATCTCCACGGTGATTTCCTCGCGTCCGACTTCCGCTCCCGCGTCGCCGCGGCTCGCGCGGCCGACGAGCTCCCCGAGGTCGTCGATGCCTCGGCGATGCGCATCGGCGCCCCGATCGCACGCCCGAGCGCGGTCATCTGCATCGGGCAGAACTACGCCGCTCACGCCCGCGAGTCCGGCGCGGAACCGCCGACCGTGCCGATCCTGTTCCTGAAGACCCCCAACACGGTCGTCGGCCCGAACGACGCCGTGACGATCCCGCGCGGCAGCGAGAAGACCGACTGGGAGGTCGAGCTCGGCATCGTGATCGGCGCTCGCGCGGCGTACCTCGATTCGCCGTCGGAGGCCGACGCGCACATCGCGGGATACGTCGTCGCCAACGACGTATCCGAACGCTCCTTCCAGATGGAGGTCTCTGGCGGGCAGTGGTCCAAGGGCAAGATCGCGCCGGGCTTCAACCCGACCGGCCCGTGGCTCGTCACCCCCGATGACGTCGACGCCGCCGATCTGCGCCTGCGCAGCTGGGTCAACGGCGAGCCCCGCCAGGACTCGAACACGAACGACATGATCTTCGACGTGCGCGAGATCGTGCACCATCTGTCGCAGTACGTGACCCTCGAGCCCGGCGACCTCATCCTCACCGGCACTCCGCAGGGCGTCGCGTTCGGCGGGAAGTTCCCGTACCTGGCGGCCGGAGACGTCGTCGACATCGAGATCGAAGGACTCGGCCATCAGCGGCAGGAGTTCGTGGCGTGGAAGGAGCAGCAGTGAGCGCAGGACTCGACGGGCTCGTCGCGATCGTCACCGGTGGAGCATCCGGCATCGGCGCCGCCATCGCGCGTCGCCTGCAAGCCGACGGTGCGCGGATCGCGGTTCTCGACCGCGACATCTCGGGGGCGGATGCCGGGTTCGCAGCGTTCACCGCCGACGTCTCGGACCGCGCCTCGGTCGACGCCGCGGTCGCGGCTGTCGCCGAGCGGTTCGGACGCATCGACATCGTCGTGAACAACGCCGGCGTCGGCGCGCAGGGCGACATCTCCGCGAACGACGACGACGAGTGGGCGCGCGTGCTGTCGATCAATGTCACCGGCATCGCGCGGGTGACCTCCGCAGCGCTCCCCTGGCTGCGGCGGTCACCCGCGGCATCCGTCTGCAACACGGCGTCCATCGCGTCGACCACCGGCCTCCCCCAGCGCGCGCTGTACTCGGCGTCGAAGGGCGCGGTCTCGGCCCTGACGCGCGCGATGGCGACCGACCACTTGCGCGAAGGCATCCGGGTGAACGCGGTCAACCCCGGCACCGCAGACACGCCCTGGGTCGGACGCCTGCTGGATGCAGCATCCGACCCCGCAGCCGAGCGCGCCGCCCTCGAGGCCCGGCAGCCGCACGGACGTCTGGTCAGCCCCGACGAGGTCGCCGCCGCTGTGGCCTACCTCGTCTCCCCTGCCGCAGGTTCCACGACCGGAACCTTCATCGAGGTCGACGGCGGTATGGCGCAGCTGCGTCTGCGCCCCGAGTAGCCGGCTTCGGTTCCGCGGGCTCGCTCCCGTCGCGAAACATCCCGGTCGGCCGCTCCGCGTCGCTCGCGCCGGCCCGCCTCCGCTTCCGCTTCCGCTTCCGCTTCCGCTTCCGCTTCCGGTCGCAGTTGTTGCCGTCAGCGCGCTCGGACTCGGTGTTCCGGGTGCAGTTCGTGCCGCTCGATCGGCGGCGGAGCGACACCAACTGCGCCCGGAGCAAGGCATACGGCTGCCGCAGCGACACCAACTGCGACCGGAACGACGCCCCCCACCTGTGGACAACTTCCGCGAACATCCACGTGTGATGCGACGGTTGAGCCATGGGAAATCCACGCCCCCTGCCCGCGGAGCTCGGAAGACGCTTCAGCGTGCAAGATGCGCTGCGCGCCGGAGCGAGCAGCGGGCGCCTTCGGCGCTCGGATCTCGAGACCCCCTTTCGCGGCGTGCGCTCCACAACGGTCGCAGCGGATCTCAGCGCACTCGATCCGTTCGAGAGGCAGGCCGCCGCGAGGCGGATCCGTGCGAGAAGGTATGTTCCGCGTCTGCGAGATGACCAGTTCCTCAGCCATGAGAGCGCGGTCGCCCTGTACGGAGGCCCGCTCCCGCTCGTCATAGACCGAACTGGTCCCGTCGATGGCATGGAGCTCCCCGTGCACGTCGCCACTCTCGGCCGCGGCACACTCGTCCGGGCCAACGGCGTAACGGCGCATCGGGCGAATCCGCTGAACACCCGCATCGCGAATCGCGACGGCATCCGCCTCGCCTCGACAGCCACCGCGTGGGCGCAACTCGGAGCCTGGAGCGTGCTCGATCTTGTCGCGCTCGGCGACTTCTTCTGCCGTGTCTGGCGATCAGGGCCGGGTCGACGCGACGTCGGCAGACGTCCTCTCGCCACGGTCGACGAGTTGAGAGCCGCGATCTCTGCGGGGCGACGCACGGGAATCGCTCGTCTGCGCGAGGCTGTGGAACTGATCCGTGAAGACTCCTGGTCCCCGCGCGAATCGATGATCCGTTTCCACCTCATCGCCGCTGGTCTTCCGGAGCCCTCGCTAAACCACGACGTCTACGACTCGAGCGGACGCTTCCTCGGCTGCGTCGATCTGGCCTACCCCGAGCAGAAGATCGCGATCGAGTACCAGAGCGTCCTCCACCACTCCCGCTATGCCGCGGATGTCGAACGCATCGCCGCCCTCCGCGCCGCGGGCTGGGTCGTCATCGAGATCACGAGCGACCTCTTCGCCAGGCCCGACGTCATGATCGACCGCGTCCGCCGGGCGCTTCGCGCCTGAACCGGAAGCAGCGCTCCCCTGTTGCCGCGTTCCGGTCGCAGTTACTGCCGCCGCTCGATCTTTCGGTCCGTTCCGGGCGCAGTTGATGCCGCGTGACGACGCATCCGACGGCACCAACTGCGACCGGAGTGTGGCGAGCGGATGCTGCGGCGGCATGAACTGCGACCGGAACGGCTTTGTGGGAACCCGGCGCGGGACCGACCCGATCAGCCCTTCAGACCCGAGTGGGCCAGACCCTCGACGAACTGCCGCTGGGCCACGATGAACACGATCAGCATCGGCACTACTGTCATGGTCGCGGCCGCGAGCTGCGTGTTCCACATCTGCCCGCCGTAGGCGTCGGTGTAGCGGGTGAGCGCCTGGGGCAGGGTGAACAGCTCGGGCGAGGTCAGATACACGGTCGGCTCGAGATACAGGTTCCACGACGCCAGGAACGTGAGGATCGCGACGGCCGACAGGGCGGGCTTGGACAGCGGCAGGCAGATCCGCCACCAGATCGCGGGCCTGCCGAGTCCGTCGATGCGCGCCGCCTCCTCCAGCTCGACGGGCAGCGACAGGAAGAACTGCCGCATGATGAACGTCGCGAGCACGCACGGCGCCGCGAGCGCGGTGACGAGGATCAGCGGCCAGTGGGTGTTGATCATCCCCCACTGCTTGAACATCTGGAACAGCGGCACGATGGTCACCTCGCCGGGGACGAGCAGCCCCACGAGCACCACGAGGAAGAGCGCGTTCGCCCCGCGGAAGCGGATGCGGGCGAAGGCGTAGCCGGCCAGGCTCGACACGATCATGACGATCGCCGTGACGATGACCGCGATGTACACGCTGTTGAAGTACTGCCTCGCGAAGGGCTGGAACGCGAACGCCTCGGCGTAGGCCGCGAACGTCGGGTTCTCGGCGAACAGGGCGGGCGGCGAGCGGAAGATCTCGGCCAGCGGCTTGAACGACGACGTGATCATCCAGATGGTCGGCACCGCGAACGGCACGGCGAGCACGATCAGGGCCGCGATCAGGATCACCTGGCGGATGCGGTGGCTCCCCGTCATCCGTCTGCTCTCAGTCTTCATAGAACACCCACTTCCGTCGCAGTTGCCACTGCAGCAGCGTGAGCAGCATCACGAACGTCAGCAGCATGAGCGCGAGTGTCGATCCGTAGCCGATGTCGTTGAACTCGAACGCCTGCTGGAACACGTAGTAGACGAGCACCGTGGTCGAGAGCCCCGGGCCCCCTCCGGTCAGCACGGCCACGTTCGCGAAGGCCTGCAGCGCCCCGACGATCGTGATCACGGCAGTGAGCATGAGCGTGGGAGAGATCAGCGGCAGCGTGATGCGGAAGAAGATGCGCCCTGAGCCCGCGCCGTCGATGCGCGCCGCCTCGTAGAGCTCGGACGGTACGCCCTGGAGAGCTGCGAGGAAGAGCACCATGTTCACGCCGACGCTTCGGATGACCTGCGTGACGATCACCGAGATCATCGCGGTGTCGCCCGACAGCAGCCAGTTGGGTCCGTCGATGCCGAACACCGCGAGCAGCGCGTTGATGCCGCCGTTGTCCTGCAGGAGGAATCCCCACACGAGCGTCCAGGCCACGACCGAGACGACGACCGGCGAGAAGAACACCGTGCGGAAGAACGTCACCCCGCGGAACCGCCGGTTCAGCAGCACCGCGAGGCCGAGACCCAGCGCGATGTTCAGCACGACGATGCCGATCGAGAAGATCGCGGTCGCGCCCAGCACCGCAGGAAGCTGCGGGTCGCTGAAGAGCGCGGCGTAGTTGTCGCCGCCGACGAAGGTGAGCTCGCCTCGGAAGATGTTCCACTCGTTCAGGCTGTACCAGATGCCCAGTCCGACGGGCACGAGCACGAAGAGCACGACCCCGACGAGCTGGGGCGCGATGAAGAGGTAGCCCGTGAGCTGGTCGCGCCGCCTCGTCGTCCAGAACGGGCGGTGCGGGTCCCGGGGCGCCTGCGCGCCCCGGGACTCGACGACGGTCTCGACAGCGGTCACTTCGACAGCAGCGGCGTGAGGGCGTCGCAGGTTGCGCCGAGCACGGCCTTCACATCGGCATCCGCCGTCCACATCGCGTCGAGGGCGGTCTTGCCCGCCGCCTTGATCTCGGCGGGGCCGGTGTGGTTCGGGAGGGTCACCGCGTCGGGCAGCTGGTCGACCACGACGGTCTGCAGCTGATCGGCGGAGAGCTTCGGGTTGTTCTCGGCGAGCTTGTCGCCCGTGAGCAGGGATTCGCGGGGCGGCGGGAAGTACTGCGCGAGCTTCTCGGCGTTCTCGGGGTCGGTGAGGAAGGCGAGGAAGTCCGTCGCCTCCTGCACGTGAGAGCTCGAGGAGAGCACGCCCACCCCTGCCTGCCCGATCACCGAGTAGTCGCCCTCCGGGCCGCTAGGCAACGGGACGACGTCGTAGGCGAACGACCCGTCGAGCAGCGCCGCACGCGAGACCTGCGCCACGGTGAACGCGGCGTCCCCCGCGAAGAAGTCGGCCGTCGTGCCCGGACCGGGCATGGACTGGTCGGCGAAGGCGGCGTCATGCAGGAACGTGAACGCGTCGACCATCTCGGGGCTGTCCATCGTGCAGGTCTTGCCGTCGGCGCTCCAGGCGCTCGCGCCCCAGCCTGCCCACACCGTGGCGAGCTGGCCCCAGTTCGCGTAGTCGAAGTCGCGGATCACGAACCCGGCCTTGCCCGTGGTCTGGTGCACGGCGGCTCCCAGTTCGCTGACCTCGTCCCACGTGACCTCGTCGTCGAGAGCGACGCCGGCCTGCGCCAAGAGGTCTTTGTTGACGTAGAGAGCGAAGGGCGAGTTCGAGAACGGGTAGGCGTACAGCTCGTCATCCGCACTGAACTCTGCAGTGACGCTGCCGAGCAGGTCGTCGTAGCCCCAGCCCTTCGTGCCCTTCAGCGCGTCGGTCAGCGGAACGAGCGCGTCGGCGTCGATGAGGTCACGCGACAGGTCGCCCATCCACGCCAGATCGGGTGCGTTGCCGCCCGCGATCTGCGTGGTCAGTGTGGTGTTGTAGTCGGCGAACGGGAGCGACTCGTAGGTGATCTCCCCGATCTCGGGGTGGTCGGCCTTATACGCGTCGGCGATCTCGTCGAACAGCGCGAGTTGATCTTCGTTCGAAGTCCACACCGACATGCGCAGATCGACGCTGCCCGGTGCGGCTGTGGTCTCGACGGGTTCAGGTGCGGATGCTGCGCACCCCGCCAGCGCCAGGCCCATGACGGCGACCACAGCCGCCGCGCCCAGCTTCTTTGCTGATGTCATGCTCTTCTCTTCTCTAGTAGCCGATGATCTCGGGCCAGTGGATCTCGATGCCCGCCTCGATGAGGCGGGACTGGAATGCGGCGACGAGCGCGTCGCCGGCGGCGACCTGTGCGGGTTCGAGCGAGCGCTCGGCGCAGAACGCCGCGAGCTCGCCGGCCGATTCGCCGATGTTCCACTCGACGGGGTGCAACCGGTAGGCGCCGTTCGTGATGTGGGTCGTGCCGATGTTCTTCGCGGCGGGCAGCAGGTTGCGCATCCGCACGGGGATCAGCGCGCCGAGCGGGATCTCGAAGGGCGCGCATTCGACGTCGATGTAGTTGTCGCCGCCGGTGGAGGGGTGGATGTCGATGCGGTACATGCCGACGCCGACGGTGTCGTCGAAGGTCGCAGGTCCCCCGTGCCCCCGCAGTCGCACCGAGATGTCCTGCTCGACGATCGTGCGGCGGGCGACGATGCGACGGGACTCGCGGATGTACGGAGCCTGTGCGAAGCCGTCGTCGGTGCCTGCGACGTCCGGCCGCAGACGGAGACCCGGGAATCCGGTTCCGCCGTCGGGGCGGGGCGCCTCGGTCTGCAGCCAGTAGACGTACGAGCGGGCGAGCTCCTTGACCCCCGAGAGGTGGGTCTCGGCATCCGCATCGTCGATGATCGAGCCGTCGAGGTAGTCGAGCATGGGCCAGTTCGCCACGACGACGTCGCTGTCGAGGAAACCCGCG